>CAVTBV010000011.1:0-47295 GCA_963733095.1 Candidatus Bathyarchaeota archaeon | reverse complement strand
GTACATGTGTATCGAAGAAGCCAGCAGTAGCTATCAATCCTTCTCCAGCAGTTACTTCGGTTGAGTTGCTTACGACCATGTTTTCAGTAACGTTATCCATTGTACTTGGGTTTCCAGCTTTTCCGATTCCGGCAATCACCCCGTTTCTAATGCCTATGTCAGCTTTGACAACACCTAGTATAGCATCCAACACTACAACGTTGGTGATAACATGGTCAAGAGCTCCATCTGCCTGTGTAGTTCCAGCCGCTAAGCCCATTCCTTGCCTAGCAGTCTTTCCACCACCGAAGACCAACTCATCGCCAAAAGACGTACAATCTTTTTCTACTTCAATTATCAAGTTTGTGTCTGCTAATTGAATTTTGTCACCTTTTGTCGGGCCATACAGGTCTAAATATTGTCTTCTTGTAATTTTCATTTTTTCAGGCTCCTTTGAACTTAAGTTTCTTTGCTTTTGAAAGCGCCATGTCTTTTCGGTATATTGTTCGTACGCTACCGTCGACGAGGTTGTTGAATCCGTGGATGTATTTTTTGCCTCCGTATTCGACAAGCGTGACTTCTTTTTCTTGGCCTGGTTCAAATCTTACGCTTGTGCCTGCTGGGATTGCAAGTTTCATGCCATATGCTTTTTCTCTTTCGAATTCTAATGCTCTATTCGCTTCAAAGAAGTGGAAGTGCGAACCTACTTGGATTCCTCTGTCACCAGTGTTTTTTACTTTTAATGTAATTGTTTTTCTATTTTGGAATGCTTCTATGTCTCCTTGCCCAAGGGTTATTTGGCCTACCGTGTTTGGGGTCATTTTTTGTTTTCCTCCTTTGGCTGGATTGGATTGTGCACACTTACTAATTTGGTGCCGTCTGGAAAAGTTGCCTCTACCTGCACCAGAGTTATCATTTCCGCTACGTTGGGCATTACGTCAGCCATCGTCAAAACGTGCCTAGCATCTTTGAGCTATTTTAGCTACATCTACGCCTCGTCTAGCGCCTTCTTGAACAAAATCAGCAATGATTGCTACAGCTTCAGGATAGTTCAGTTTTAGCCCGTTTTTAAGTCTTCGCTCTGCCATTTGTGCAGCAGTAAAAATCATCATCTTTTCTGTTTCGCGTGGAATTAGTTTCATTTTATTCACCTTTTTAGTTTTAAAAGAAACAATATTAGGAGTTTCAAAGGTCGGTTTAAGGCTATGTTGTTACAGCTTGAAGCCCACAAAACTATATAGCGCTAGCTAAATCTCTTTAATAAAGAGTGATTTTTATGGATCCAATTTCGGGAACTATAAATTTTGTTCTTAATGGTGTTGCTCAAGTTTTCTTCATGGGCTCACCTTTAGTTGGAATTATCTTTGTAATTGCTCTTGCCATTAACTCAAAAAGGGCAGCTGCCTTTGCTGTCATAGGGTCAATAGCTGGCAGCTTGGTGGGTTTAGCTTTAGGTATAGAATTGGTACCTGCTTCTTTGTCTTCACCCGACAATGCGCTAACTTACGGAATCTTTGGGTTTAACTCTGTTTTAACAGCTATTGCATTGGGCGATACGTTCCTTGAAAAAGGAAGATCAGCAACAACCGCAGCAATTGTAGGCGCTCTTATAACGGGTTTTATTACTGCTTCATTAATTTGGTTCACTAAAATGTTTGGTCTTCCAGTGGAAACTTCAGCGTTTGTATTAACAACTTGGATTTTCCTTTTTGCAGCCAAAAAGTTTTCCGCCGTGAAATTGGCTGGCCCTCCACCTGCACCAAAACAAAGAAGCACATTACTCAAAAATCCTCAAGATACAGAGAAAAAAGAGCCCTTGCGATTAAGTGAATTCACCGCTGGTGGATTTGTAAAACTAGTCTTCACGGGTATCGCTCAAGTATTCTTTCAGGAAAACTGGAAGACAGGAGTTTTAATTTTCATCGGGTTAACTGTCGCCACCATTCCATTAAACCCCTATGGGTTCCCAGTGCAATATCCAATATACTTTGCTGGAATCACAGCGTTCATAGGCACTCTTTCTGCAACATTAGCCGCGATTGCATTCAAAGCTGACAGATCATCTGTCCTAATTGGGCTATACGGTTTTAACGGAACCTTAACAGCCTTGGCAGTAATGGGTGTCTTTGTTGGATTCCTCTGGCCAATAAGTCCCTTCAATGGTGCACCAATTAACTTCTTAGTCATGCTTTTCGCGACGGCTTTCTCGACTGTAGTGACCGCTTTCATGGGAACAATAACAGGACGTTTCAACCTGCCCACCCTAACAGGCCCGTTTGTGTTCACTGCTTGGCTTATAGAGTTGGGCGCACACGTTTTTCCTTCAATAGCTCCAGCACAAATAGTCATTTTAACAACCGGCGGTGCTCCAGTGCTTATGCAGTTTATGCATCATTTTGCATTGGTGCTACTTTAGTGCCTAAATAGCGTTATGGATGGATGCCAATATGTCAGCTCTACCTGCAGAAAATCTTTTCAATAATCTTTGGGTTTTGATATGCGGAGTTCTTGTTTTCATCATGACTATTTCAGTTGGAATACTGAGAGAGGAGAACTTGGCAGAGGCGCCGACAGAGCCTTAATGAAGAATATTATGATTTCCTGTTCAGGCTTCTTTTTCATGGCATTTCTTGGGTTTAGCGTTGCTTTCGCCCCCACAATCGGCAATGGTTTGATGGGCAATCCACTCTATAATTTTCCTTTCATGGGCAGTTTCAATAATAATTCTGCAGATATATTCACGCAAGCTTGGTGGTCAATGGGTCCACAATATTTTAACAATTCAGTTACTCTTCCTTCTTATTTTTTCTTTGAAACAGCATTCGCTACGGTAACCCTGGCGTTGGTCGGTGTAGTTGTTCTAAGAAAAATGAAACTGGAAGCGTTCTTTCTTTATTCAATTCCCTACTTCATCCTCATTTGGGCATTGCCTGCTGCATGGATATGGAACCCACAAGGGTGGCTGTACGTATTGGGCGTAAGAGACTTTGCAGGCGGATTAGTTGTCCATGGAGCAGCGGGAGCAGCAGGCTTAGCCATTGTCCTTAGAGTTTGGCAGGAAGAAAAAAAGAAAGGATTCCAGGAAAGCCCACAAATAAAACCTAAGCCAAACACTCCTTGGCTAGTGCTGTCAATTCTTCTTCTTTGGCTCGGATGGTTTGGTTTCAACCCAGGAAGCACCTTAGCACTAAATATCCAATCCTACATTGTAGTTCTAATAACTTTTCTTGCTGCAGCGACCGGCTTTTTGTTTACAATGTTTTTCAAGTACCTTGAGATAAAAAAAATGCCCAGCATAATGTATGCGGCAAATGGTATTCTCATAGGTTTAATCGTTATCACCCCAGTTGCTGGATACGTAGGTCCTCAGAGCGCAGTTATTCTGGGAATATTGGGGTCAATTTTATTTATTTTAGGCGAGAAACTTCTCCAGCGAGCTAAATGGTTTACTGATCCAGTTGGTCTGTTTCCAGGGCACTTTTTAGGCGGCATATTTGGTTTCATTATGGTTGCGTTTTTCACGCAGAAGTCATTTGCAGATTTCGGAGGTGGGTTTGGTCTTTCAAACGGTATATTTTTCGGGGGCGGGATGACTGCTTTGCATCAACTTGGGCTTCAATTGCTAGCTATTCCAGTAGTTATCATCACAGTCTTTGTATTATCATATATCTTCATGTGGATAATAAGCAAAGGCATTAATGGTATAATTAAAGAGTACACTGTTGAAGAACTGAAAGCGCAAAAGACAACGTCCAGTGTCTAAAGCTAATTTTTTTAGGCAACTAGAAAAGTCTTTGAGACTTGAACCGAATTCTAAGATAGTTGGTTGCTAAGCACATAATACAACGGCATGTCTATTGAAACACTTATTCCAACAATAGGCAATTAAAGCAATTTCGCTCACAGTGTCGAATCCCATACCGAACAGTACACCGATTGGGTAGATGTGCCAGGGTTTGCTTATTAGGTTAAAGAGTGAACGAAAGAGCACGCTTCAGAAAAGCAAATAAGAAAAAGAAAACGTAACCATTCAGAGAAGGCCATTTTGAACGCAAAAATAGGTTTGATAGCAGCTTTAATTGTAACAGCCGTTATTGGAGTGTATAGCATAGAATTGGGCATTCGTGCGTCAAACGGCAGTGAACGCCCTGAAATCCTAGCTATCGTGCTAATAGTACTTGTATTGTTGTTTTTTATTAATATGATATTATTAGCTAAGCATCAAAAAACGAACAAAGGGAAATCTTTTGAAGCGTATCTTAGATAGGGATCTTTTTTGTGGTTACCAGTCTTTTTATACCTCGGTCTTTCCCACTTTATCTGATAATATTTACCAAAGTGGTCGTAAGCCGCTACCAAGTTACGCTTATAATCAGTGCTCCGATTGAGATTAGCAATGAAATTTTTTACAGCATCTGGGTTTTCAATGTTACAATTTATTGATAACAGTTTAAGCCATTTACTGAATCCTTTTAGAGTAGATTCCGAAAAGCCATCTCGTTTCAGTTTCAATAATACGTTTAGATAACTACTCGGGAGTTGTGGAACATAGCCCGGGAGAGATTCGAACTCTCGTCAAGGGCTCCAGAGGCCCCTATGCTTGACCACTACACCACCGGGCTTTAGGGTTTCAAATAAACAGGGTTCCAATTATTAACTTTAACTTTCCGCCTCATCGCTGTTGTTTTGTTGTTTTTGTGCTTCGCGTACGCAGTAGCATTCTTGGCTCACTCTGTTGTAGCTGTCGCAGTGCCAAAGTGTGTCTACGATGGGGTTTTCATGGTGCCAGTAGCGTGTGGAACAGAAAACTTTGGTTGGGTACCGGTATGAGTTGTGGCTGTCGCAGTTGCCGCAGTACTCTCCATTGTTGGTTTGCATTTTAGATTTCCCTGCCTGCAAGTTTTTCCCTCTGCAAAAATGAGTTACGTTTAAAATCTGGACCTAACCGTTCAGTTGCCGAAGCCACCAGGAACGGAAAAACCATTAATGCTTCGCCTATAACAGTTACGTGGTCGGCTGAACCCTTCATTTTGCCCCAACTCACGGTTTCCTCAAGCGTTGAACCCGACAAGCCCCCGGTTTCGGGACGATCCAAAGTGATGACCACCGCATAGTCCAAGCCTTTCTTTGATGCAAGCGCAGACGACTGGATCGTGTTGCGTGGAACTCCGCCGCCGATAACTATCATGCCATTTTTGGGCGATTGAGAGCATATATTGCAAATTGTTGGAACATCCTTGAAGGCATCAACTAACAGAACGTTTTTCTGGTCTTTCTGTGAGGCATGAAGCCAGTGGATGAAGCCGAATTCTGAGTCGCGCACTGACGGAAGAAAGATGGGTACGTTTTCTTCGTAGGCTGCGCGGAGGATGGAGTTTTTGTCGGTTAAGCGTTTACCTATTTCGTAGGTGAACTCGTTTGAGGCTAAGCCGTTGCCTTTGTGTTCTTTGGCGATTTCTGCGTACATTTCTGAGAGTTTGAAGTCTAATTGGACATAGTCTTCTTCGGGAACAAAGATGTCGTAGATGCGGAAGAGATGGAACTTGTAGAGTTCTACGTCGTTGACTGACCAGCCGCCTTTGTAGTGGTGTCCGCCGACGGCTTCGATGGCGTCGTGGACCATGCAAGCACCTGTGCTTACAATCACATCCACAAGGTGGTTGCGTATCAAATCGGCAACTATGGTACGCATTCCTGCGGGAACCACCGCACCCGACAAAGCCAAGAAAACTGTACAATCCTTTTCGCGAAGCATCTTCTCGTAAATGTCGCATGCAGACGCTAACCGCCCAGCGCCCAACGAACCGGAATTCTTGAATTGCTGCATCAGTTCGTCGACTGTTAGGGCGCCGTTTATTTTTATGTGTGTTACGGGTTCTTTGAGGTAATCTTTTCTTTCCATCAGTAATTAACGCCTTATTGAGTATTCGTTGTTATTGCAAGAAAAAAGGTTTTTCATGCACAAGGAGAAAAAACATATTATCCTATGAGGGTTTTAAGAATCGGTACTTTTTTCACCAATAGAACCAAACCTAACGTTATGAAGAGCGTGACAGCGGTGACTAAAGGAATCTCTATTACAGGTGACATTTGTAACATGCTAATCCTAAAGCCCAGCAAACCTTGGTTGAACGTTTCCAAAACAATGACATGGAAGAAGAAGATGGGCAGGGTGTTTGCGCTTATTGCTTTTGTTAATCGGCTGAGTTTGGGGTGACTATTTTTGGGCCAATCTTTGGGATATTTGGCTAAGAGCATGTAGGTTGCGATTGAGGCTAACACAACATTTGCAGAAGTTATGTAGGTGAAGAAGAAATACTGTCCCGCAGAATGGAAGGGGAAAGCCATGAGGTATAACCCAATTATCGTCGAGATTATAGCGGCAACAAGGAGTTTTTTTAACGTCTTGGCTTTAACTTCAATCCCGACTAGGTATGTGCCCAGGACAAAATAGCCGATAAAGCCGGTAAACGCGAAAAGGTTGTTATCCACCTCAAACCCGGTGATTAGGTGAAAAAGCGGAAGCAAAGTTGTCCCTATAAACCAAAGCATGATTGTGTAGCGAAGGATCTTTTTGTCAGCGTGAGCTACTACGATTCGCAGTATAGGAGTAATTAGGTAGAGGCCCATTATTAGGTAAATGAACCAGAACTGTTTGTAGGCGCCTCCGCTTAGAAAAGATTGAATCACGGAGTTAAGTGTGAGCGCTGCGTGATTGACGTAGTAGCTCCAGGCGAAGTAGATGATACTCCAGAACACGAAAGCGATGCCTATTCGGCTGAGACGCTTTTTAAGAAAAACCCTGATTGGCTCATCAACCTTAGAGGGCTGAAGCAACAGAGAACCGCTCAACATTATGAAAAGGGGAACACCCATGATGACTAGTGCCAGATAAATAGTTGAGCTCCACCAAAAAACAAAGTACTGGGTTGAAGTTAGGTGTAGCGCGGAGTAGGGTTCGTTGACTGCATGAAACATTATAACCATTATGATGGCAACGACGCGGATGAGGTCTACTGAAATAGGAAAACTGCCGTGTTTTTTGTCAGAGATACTGTCGTCTTGAATGATTATTTATCCCAAGCTACGCTGGGATGCAATAACGCATGTTATCTTTAAGTTTTAGTATTCTAAAGCGAAAAAGCGTTCAAGCAAAAGTTGTCCAGCCCGGTCAATTGTGCTTTAAAATAAGTGAAAAAAGAGGGTTATCAAAAAATGCAAAAATAAACAACAAATAAAAAATTAAAATCGCCGAGAAGAAAGTCTTACCTGAACCTCTTTAAGCCGCTCTTCTGACAAGCAATATTTTCCGTTGACTTCAACAAAGATTCCGCTCTTGCCTAAACGCCTCTGCATCGCTCCCTGAAATCGTGGGGGTAGCCCCAACTCTTGGGCGGTCATTGCTTTTTCTGGGGCGGTAGCGCCTTTTTCTTTGAATTTTGCTATCAAATCGGTTAGTTGTTTGCGGATTTCTTCGCGTCGATTAAACATGCACCATCAGTCCAAACTACTTTTTTATCAGCGCAAGGATGCCGCCTATTACGCCAAGGATTAAGCCGATGAACCAGCCGCTGCCAACGAAAATACTTAACACTGAAAAGACCAAAACCAACACGCCTCCAGCAGCTTCCATGCCATTATAAATCAGGTAGGCACCGACTATGATTAGAACAGCGAAGGCAATAGCGATTCCACCAATGATATTTAACGCTAACCCAGCTAGAAACCTATGGCGAACTACATCTGAACCAGCGAAGGTGATAACGTCGCCTGCGACAATTCGCACTAATCCCCGTAGCAAAATCAAGACGGCGCCAGCAATGGAAAACGCTAAGCCTAAGGTTGCTCGATGATGACTATAAGTGGCTGGTGGAGGGTTTGGTTGCTGCAAAACTCGATTCTCCTTAAAGCAACGGAGCTACAGAGGGAATATAAGTTTTATCCCAAATCTGCCAGCGGGTTAAACGAGTCTGTGTGGACCCCTTTTAGAAACTCATTGCACAAACCTAAGAGGGGTATGCAGCAAATTAAGAGTTGCACCAATTAGAGGATAAATTCGTAAAGAGAAGAAAGAATTTGTTGAAACCCGATTTGCAGCTATATTGCTAATGTTACTGGGCTTTGACGTGTCCTTTGTGGCCTGCTCTAATGTTCTCCTTGCTCCTCCAATCAAGCATATACATGCTTTTTACTTAGGAGGTGATCCGGCCGCAGGTTCCCCTACGGCCACCTTGTTACGACTTTTCCCTCCTTACGAAACTTAGATTCGACACCGCCATGAAAGACGGAGCCTCACCCAAGAGTCGCTCGGATGGAACGACGGGCGGTGTGTGCAAGGAGCAGGGACGTATTCACCGCGCGCTAATGACACGCGATTACTAGGGATTCCATGTTCACGAGGGCGGGTTTCAGCCCTCGATCCCAACTACGGCAGGCTTTCGAGATTGCCTTCCCCTTTCGAGGTCGGAACCCATTGTACCTGCCATTGCAGCTCGCGTGTGGCCCGGGAGATTCGGGGCATACTGACCTGCCGTGGCCCGCTCCTTCCTCCACTTTATCAGTGGCGGTCTCCTCAGTGTGCCCAGCTCAAGGCTAGTTGCAACAGAGGACGCGGGTCTCGATCGTTGCCTGACTTAACAGGACACCTCACGGCACGAACTGGCGACGGCCATGCACCTCCTCTCAGCTCGTCTAGCAAGACCTTTAATCTGGCCTTCATACTGCTGTCGCTCCCGGTGAGATTTCCGGCGTTGACTCCAATTAAACCGCAAGCTTCACCCCTTGTGGTGCTCCCCCGCCAATTCCTTTAAGTTTCAATCTTGCGATCGTACTCCCCAGGCGGCAGGCTTAACAGCTTCCCTGCGGCACTAGAACGGCACGTGGCCGTCCAAACACCTAGCCTGCATCGTTTACAGCTGGGACTACCCGGGTATCTAATCCGGTTCGCTCCCCCAGCTTTCATCCCTCACCGTCGGGCGCGTTCTAGCAGACAGCCTTCGCCACTGGTGGTCTTCCCGGGATTATAGGATTTCACCCCTACCCCGGAAATACCGTCTGCCTCTCTCGTCCCCTAGCCAAGCAGTATCCCCCGCAATCCAACGATTAATTCGGTGGATTTAACAAGGGACTAACTTAGCCAGCTACGGATGCTTTAGGCCCAATAAACATCCACACCACTCGGAGAGCTGGTATTACCGCGGCGGCTGACACCAGACTTGCCCTCTCCTTATTCCCCCAGCGTTCTAGACTGGGTAAAAGCCTTCCTCAGCGGATGGCACTCGGGATAGCCCTGTCACACTTTCGTGTATTGCAAAGTTTTCGCGACTGCTGCGCCCCGTAGGGCCTGGGCCCTTGTCTCAGTGCCCATCTCCGGGCTCCCGCTCTCACGGCCCGCACCGGTAAAAGGCTTGGTGAGCCATTACCTCACCAACAACCTGATCGGTCGCGGCCTCATCCTTGGGCGACGCCTACGAGCATAACGTAAACGTCTTTTAGGCAAAGACTCATTCCAGAGTTCTTCACCTATCGAGAATTAGCCCCAGTTTCCCGGGGGTATTCCGGTCCCAAGGGCAGATTAGCCACGTGTTACTGAGCTGTGCGCTGCGCTCCCGTGTTGGCTGGAAGCGCTCAACTAGCATGTCTTAGCCCTATCCCGATAGCAGTGGGGTCCGGCAGGATCAACCGGAGTTGTGACACTCCGTAATGATTTCTGCGGATCTTTACTATCTTGTTTTTTGTGTGGTACGTTCTGCACTATTCGCATATCTATGCCTAACTGGATTTGGAGGGAGAAACATTCTCCACAAATTATACGTCAAAGCCCAATTCAGACCTAACTGAGCAATTAGTCAGGTCCACATTTCCTATTTTTGTCCCCGCAATTGGAGGCCAACTCCGTCATTCCTGCAAGGCGTAATCGCCGTTTCGGTAGGGGTTGAGCCGCCGCCATGTGAAAATTGCGGGGCTAGCAATTATAGCTGAATTCTAACAGAAGCCTAGTCAACTGATATAAACGTTTCTTTTCAGCCTACACAAAGACTGTTAAATGGAACAAAGAGTAGCCGTGAGGCATTAAAAACACAAATTAGCAGCTTTTAACGTTTTTCTGATATTTTCACGTTATTTTGGTTGTGATTAATTGTTTTTCACCACAGGTGGTTGAAGTTTTAAGCAGGATTGAGAAGGTGAATTTTCCATCGCTTTTTTGCCTGCTCAGCAAGACTTTGTTCTCGTCAACATTATCTGAAAATCACAAAACAACTATCTCAGCCACACGCCTAAAACTTTCTTGGCTGAATCAAACAGGAATTTGCTGTTACAAACCATTTTAGGCACCATTTTTGAACGCATTGTCCCTGACAAATCCGTTGCTTCAAAGGAACACAAAAACAACCACAAGAACAAGTCAGCACAAATTTAACAAGTTAAATCTAAAATTTTCCAAAAAAACCAATATTGCCAAGGCAAACCAAAACTAATCACATGTTAAAAGGGACAAATCCCGCACCAATACCTCACTTAAGGGCTCTTTGACTCCTCTATCAGGTTGTTTAATAATTTTCTAATAGGATCTAAATGGTTGGTTAACATCAACCAAAGAAGCCAGCGGAATATTTCAGGAAGTTGGTCCAATGAGTTTTGGAAAGCCATAGCGCGTCAAAGGAGCCGGGTTCCCCCCCCCAAAAAAAAAGCAATTCTACAATAGGTCTGTTAATTATCGACTGCCCCAAATTGTTACTGTGCTAGCACAATCACAAGATTATTTATTGTTCAAACACGCATTAACAATCAAGGAAAGGGTTGGCTTAAATGCAGGCGAAGTGTTCCCCCCTCTCTCTTCCTTAATTCGCTTGCGTTTAAGTTAACCCTCTTTCTTCGCAAACCCTCATAAAATTTTATAGTCTGATCAAATAAAAACATAGTGACAATGGCTTTTTGGCTTGATTTACTGCCGTTATGGCGGTAACTTGGATCAAACCGCCCTTTTTATGGTCAAACACTGTCTGTCCTCTGTTTTCCCGAAATTTTTTTGTAAATGAAGACGGTTTAGAATTGTTTATTATTTCGGGTTTTCTTTTACATGGTTTGAGGATTTGAACTTGCCAGTGTTTGAATGTACCGTTTGCGGCCACAAAAAGCGTGAAGAATTTGAAGTTTCCTGCACAGGCGACGCTAAACGTAATGTGGAAAAGGCGCCGTGGTGCTGCGGCAAACCCATGAACGAAGTTCTCGACGATTAACCGATGAGTAAACCGATGGCAAAGCTCAACAAAGGCGCAATTATCCATCCGGCAGCAACTTTTAGAAAAGGTTTTGTTGACACAAATTTTGTTCGGTAAGATAACCCTGCACCTAAGACTGCTGTGGATGTTGTTTGAGTGATGGATAGTGGAATGTTGAAGATTGTGGCGACTTCCACCAGAACTGTTGAAGTCACCAGCGTCACAGCGGCGTTTGCGTAACGCATTAGGAAGAGTTCTTGCGAAACTCTTCTTATCGCGCCTTCACTGAGGAAAAAGCATCCCACAAAAATTGCGACAACTGCAGCTAAAACAGAGGCTAAGTCAAATCCTTCTGTGGCAACGATCATACCTAAAGTGTTTGCACCGGTCACGTAGGCAGTTGTGAATGACGCCACAATAAGCACAACCTTGTAGGCCTGAAGACGATGCCAAAGGTTTTTTGGCCAACTCCTATTTAGCACGCGGATAAGACCAAAAGCCACTCCAAACGCTATTAACGGCACAAGAATCCACGTTAAAACTACTTCACCCAAATATAATCCATTAGCGGGCGCATTTCCAGCAATTGAGAGACCAGCCAAAAGCCCCACCAACGCCATGTTCAGCGACATAGGCACCCGCATCTTGAAAGCAATTGCGAAGACAACAATCGCAACCAGCAGAGCCTCTGCCCTAAGTGCAGGCGATGCATTAGGGAGTAAAGTGCTAACTGACTGCGTCATGATTGAGCCTTGAACCAGCAAACCAGCAGAAAAACCGGCGGCACCCACAAGTATACCGAATCGTTTGGTGACAATTCTTGAACCTATAGCCGGCCCCACACAAGCGGACAGGTTGTTGCCTGCAACTAGCACAACTGCTACAAAAACCAAGATTAAAAGCGCAACAGACAACAAAAGCATTCTTCGGTCACTTGAGAATTGAGGTAACTATCGAAACGAGTACATCGGAGAGGTCCTCGCAAGTGTCCAATATATCGTCGGATTTATGGAGCATTTCACTGTAATTGTAAAATTGCAGATAATTCATTCCTGCTGCCTTGGAATAGAGCGTGTCAAACCCAGCATCCTTTATGTCGTCGCCCTGTTCTTCGAGGACCTCAATTTCCATGCGTAGCTGCAAGATTTTTGGAACATTATTGCTGGATAGCATTAGTTGCAGTTTAGGCAGTGATTGGTCAACGAGGGCAAGTATCTTCAAGTAAACATCAGCCCATTCAACCTCCTGACGTTCTGCCGAAGAGTCTGTCATGTTGACTTTAGCCATACGGCTAAGTTCTCGGCTCAAATAAAAGATAATATCTACTATGTTGTCGGCCAAGTGTGTACTTTCGATAAGGTCATCGATTAGGTTGGGGCTGATTGCTCCAGCCGTGATATCTTCGTTAAGTTTAAAGGCGATTACATCTGATTTCTTCTCTAAATCACGGACAACATGCATATTCTCGGTTAACGCCTTACTATTACAGCAGTCTTTGAACATGACTTTTAGGATGGTGTTGGCTTCCACTGCAACGGTGATAATTTGGGATAATTCGCTGAAAATGTTTCTCTCACCAACCACCAAGATACCTTTGAAACTCTTCAATGCAGAAGTCCCCGTTCAAACAAATGATTTCTGGGTCAATATTAACTTTGACTAGTTAAGGGTAAATGAACTTATCAAACCCATTTCTTAAATTCATAACTATGTGTTTTCAACATGTTAATGACGACTGAAAACACCAATACGAACTAACCCTCTCAGGGTTCTCTTCTTAGTGACCTAACCCCTCTATCGTTTCTGCATAGATTTGCTAAATAGGCTCCAAATAGGTTCGTTGTCTGCAAAAAATTAACTCTGTTATTTAGCTATTGTCTTGATGTACTTCCCAAAATGGACCTTTCTCTATTGCCTACAACGTTGTATCCTGCGGGGTTAGTTCCGTTGCTATCGGACCTCCCGTGTGACCTAATCTGAAAACGACAACGTCTATCTGAGGATGATTTATTGGACTTGACATTCTATAGACCTCCGCCTTCTTTTTGAAGCTGCCAAAGACTTTTCGGAGGCAACCTTGTAGGTGAACTTGCAATCATCAACTTCATCGCGCCCAAGCCATGTCGTCGCCCCAGTAATTGGCGTTGAAAGCTATCAGAACCCAACCTACCATACGTTGTTCAACCGTAGATTGGATTTGCCCTGAAGCCTGCAACGATGATGTCTTAGACTTCGTTGAAGAATTCTGCAATATTTGGACATTGAAAAGAAGTCTGTAAAGCAGCGTTATCGTACATTTCTTGTAGCACCGTCGTTCGCATTGCTGAGGAAAGAGTTTCAAACTTTCCACCTTTTGCCGCCGTACAGTAGTCTTCAAGGGCTACGAGGCCGCGTCGTCAGAACTCTCTTGGATTAAAAACGTAGTGGTAAGCTAAACCAGCCTGTAACACTAGCGTTATGATCCCGCCTGAATAAGTAATGGTGGTCTTTGTTTGGCTGGGGTAAACTGCCCCCATAATTGTAACTGACCCAAAATGCGGAGTTACGAATGTCCCCTGAAGAAACATGTTACCGCCTTTACCATATTTCCTGCTATAATTTAGTCAATAGAGTTAGACGATGCCAGCCTCTTTGGCACCTGGACTAGTGCTGCAGGTTGGGATTATGGATTCAGCTAAAGCCTCAACTGTCACTTGCTCAGCGGGGTTTAAGGTTAAGAAGGCTTGGCTCTGAGTTATCTGGGTTTGGAGTTACTTACCTTCGATATTATCGTTATTTATTGAGTTTTCAAGAATTGGAATTTCAATTGCACTGGCAACTCCAGCACCGATAGCAGCCGCGGCGCCAATTTTAATAAATTCACGTCTAGAAATTGGCACAAAAACATCTTTACTAGAATTAAAAGAGCTTTTAAGGCTATTGTTGTAGCATAGCAGTTGTAATAGCGACTAAGAGCCTAAAAAAACCTCATGCTGCCTAACATCAATCGTTAAATTGTCGTAGTTGTTTGCGTTTTTTCCTTGGAAACCTGGGCTTTTTCAACTATTATAACAAGCCCCCTTAGGGCTTTAACGGTGACTTGTTCATTTTTCTGAATGTTGCCTGAAACGGATTCGGCTCGCCAGATTTCCCCTTGAACTCGAACTTCGCCTTTGGGAGTAAGGTCGGTGAGTGCAATACCTGTTTTTCCCATCATGGCTTCTGAACCAGTGAGTCTTTTTCGTCGCCTAAGAGGCCCAACGATCCATCGAATATACAATCCGATTAGGACCCCGAAAACGACAAGTATGCCTAGCTCTATTTCCACTAGACCCGTTATTGGTGAAGGAGAGTATTGCAGACCAAAGGATAGATAATAGATTCCTAATGCTCCCAGGACCACGCCGGCCATCAACGCGAAACCGTGACCGAGCTTTAACTCCACAATAATCAAAGCTGCTGCTAGCACCAGAATTACAAGCCCCAGCGCCGATGCATCAATTACTTCAGCGCCGATTAACCCGGCAACGATAGCTATTACGCCAACAACCGTTAACACAATCGTTGGATGATAAATGTCAAGCACAATGGCTATAACGCCCAACAGGATGAGGATGCCGTCAAGGATACTATTGCTTAATGCACTAATTATCTGTTCGTACAGGTTTTCTCCGAGCTTTTCCTGAGGATTATTCGACAAGCCTAGTTGAGCAAGGACAGCAGAAAATGAATCGGCTGTTCCATCGGCTACATGAACTGCAACTGCCTGATTCGCTGAGAACGCCTGGTCATATTGAACCATATCGTAGACTGCCGTGGTGTTTCGTCCCCATCTCTCAGCTAGACTGGTCATGTAGTCAAGCATGGCAGCTTGAGTGTGATTTTGCTCCAACGCAGATCCCCCAACTACGATGGGGGTGCTTGGACCAATCTCGCTGCCAGGCGCCATCAATATCTGGTTAGTTGCCATTGCGATGTAGCTGCCTGCGGAGGCACCTAAACCGTTAGGCTCAATAAATGTGTAGGTTGGGATACCCGACTGATTAGCCGTTGTAATAGAGTTTACGATTGAAATCATGTCGCTCAGCAAACCGCCGGGCGTATTCATCTCTATAATGATGGCTGTTGCATGCTGGCTCTGGGCGGTAGTAACGACACGGGACATAAACGTCGCAGACCCTGGATCCACGGGAACATTAAAATCCACGACCAAAACCGGGCCGCCAGTGGACTCGGACGCAGTAGGCACAGCGGCAACTGAATTTTCTGGAGCAAACAGAAAACCTCCAATGACTACCCAAAACAACGCCAGGCAGAATAATATTAGGATGCTTCGAGCACGAAAGTTAGTTGTTGAATGCGGCAAGTTTCGTCAATATCTGGCTAGTAGCAGGTGCCCTATAAGGGTTAGGATAAAAGGTTCGGGAGACCGAGCTTATATTTTTAGCCAGAGCAATATACCCATGATTAAACCGTAAATCGCCAGCGCCTCAGCCAATGCGACAACCAAGAAAGCCCTAAAGAATGTGTCAGGCTTCTCGGCCAAAGCACTTATTGCAGCGCTCCCTACCGCAGAGATTGCAAGACCTGCGCCCAATGCAGCCAAGCCCACAGCCAGTCCTGCACTAATTGCTAGGCCCAATCGGTCATATAGTCCTGTGGTCGCGGTTTGGGCTTGCACAGTCGTAACGGTAAAGGCGGCAGTTATACCCATGATGGGCAAAAGAGCTAATGGAAGCAACAAGAAGAGGATGAGGTATCTTGGTTTCAAAGCCTTGTCTCCGTTAAAACAGAGGTATGCTTGGTATTAACTTTTTTCTTCTCCTTTAGATTGGGATTTAGTAGCTTTGGGCTTTAAGTTTTTTCCTACTTTTTCCGCTTCTTCTTCGACTTGCTCAATTTTGTTTTTAATTTTTTTTATTTCTTCTTGAGTTTTGCGTTCGATGGCCGCATTGTATTCGTCGAAGTCTTCTTCTATCTTTGACTTTCTCGACATGCTTTTTCTTCCCTCTACTTTGCTACCAAAACAGGGCATGACGCGTACTCGATTACTCGTTCTGCCACGCTACCGATAAGAATGCGATCTGAACCCCGTCGCCCATAAGTACCCATAACGATTAGATCCATATCCAATCTCTTCGCCAAATTCACCACTTGTTCAAACGGGCGTCCTTTACCAAGCAAAGAATCAGCCTTAACGTTTTGTTTTTCCGCTAACTTTAGAACGTAATTTATGTAGCGTTCTCCATCTTGTTTTAGTTCTCGTTCAACGTCTTCGCGTTCGCTACCTTTTGCTATCTGATCCAAAACAACGGTGTCAATAACGTAAAAGATCATAACTTGGGCTCCGACCAGTTTAGCCACGCTTACTCCAAGCTCCGCGGCACGGGTGCTGTGGTCTGACCCATCAATGGGAATTAAGATTTTTTTGATATTAGCAAAATCTAAACTCAAAGTTTCATCTCCTTTTGATCATATGTTTTATTCGTTTTGTTCGAACAAACTCTTCTCGTTCTTTCTCTTCTAAAACCTGCTCTATTCGCTTCACAGTGCCTCGGTACTTTGGGATTAGAACATAGTTTAGCGCATTTACGCGTCGCTGGGTTCTGTGCACGTCGTTGGCGATTTGGAAAACTGTACCTTCGGCACGCGCCAATTCAGCAATAAAGCTCAAGAGCGCATAGAACTGTTTAAAGGCCATGTCCAGTTCAACACTGGTGTTTGCAAAGCCATAGTCGGGTTTTACTTCTGTTTCGCTTTTAAATTCAACGATTGGAACGGTTACGCCCATGATGCTGTGGTAATCCAAAAGGAAATCGGCTTTGTAATTTGAACCCAAAGCCACACTCGCTACAGATTCTGAACCCTTAGCCATATCCGCCTCTTTTAGATTTCGATAAGCCTTTGATAGTGCTTCTGACAATTCGTCTCTGGCGCGCTCCGCCTCATAAATGCTGGTCCTTAGCTCCCGCAGAAGGATGTCGCGTTTGCGTTCCAGTATGTCGCGCCCTGACTCTGCCAGACCGAGTGTCTTCTTTGTTTGAATGAGGTTGATTCTTGTGGCGCTGATGTTTTCAAGAGACATTACAGCTGAACCTCGTTTGAGGGCTTTGAAGAGTATTTCTTGATAAATTCAGGGTGAATACTGGTTAGTTCTTCTTCTGGCAGAACTGAGATAGTATCCCATGCAATAGAGAGCGTTTGCTCGATGGATCGGTTCTCATCTCTTCCCTGACTAATCAAGCTACGCTCAAAACGTTCCCCAAAACGCATGAACTCTTTGTCTCTGCTTCCTAATCCTTCTTCGCCGATGATTGTTGCTAGAGATTTAACGGAGGAGTACTGGGCGTAGGCTGAGTACAGTTGGCTTGCGATGTCTGCGTGGTCTTCGCGTGTGTGGTCTTTTCCTATGCCGTCTTTCATTAGCCTTGAGAGACTAGTGGAAATATTGATGGGGGGGTAGATGCCTTGTTTTTCCAGTGAACGAGACAATACGATTTGTCCTTCAGTGATGTAGCCGGTTAGGTCGGGGATGGGGTGGGTGATATCGTCATTTGGCATGGTTAAAATCGGCATTTGGGTAATTGAGCCTTTTTTGCCTGTGATTCTGCCTGCGCGTTCGTAGAGGCTTGCAAGGTCACTGTACATGTAGCCGGGGTAACCTTTCCTGCTGGGAACCTCCTCCATCGAAGCGCTGACCTCACGCAATGCCTCACAGTAATTCGTCATATCAGTTAAGACCACAAGCACATGGGAACCCTGATCAAACGCCAAGTACTCTGCCAAAGTCAAACCAGCCCGAGGCGTAATAATCCGTTCCACAGGCGGATCCTCTGCCAAATTAAGAAACATCGCCACGTTCTTTATCGCGCCCGTTTCTTCAAAGCTTCTGCGGAAAAAAGTGGCATCATCATGCTCCAAACCCATAGCGATGAAAACAACGTAGAATTCTTCGCTGCCGCCTCGAATCTGCGCTTGCCTTACCACCTGAGCCGCCAGTTGATTGTGGGATAACCCTGGACCGCTGAACACTGGAAGCTTCTGGCCCCGCACAAGGCTGGTTAAGCCGTCGATTGCCGAGATGCCTGTTTGGATGAAGTCTCTGGGGTATTCTCTGGCCGTCGGATTAATTGGGTAGCCGTTCACGTCACGTTTTTCTTCAGTGAAGAAGCGTGGATGCCCGTCGATTGGCTCACCGAAACTATCCATAACCCTCCCAAGCATCTCTGTTGAAACAGGAACTTCCAAGGATTTACCCAGAAAACGTGTACGAGTCTCGGAAGGCGACAAACCGGTGGTTCCCTCAAAAACCTGAACCGTTACACTCTTCTGCGTTACCTCTATAACTCTGCCCAGACGGATTTCGCCAGTCTGCACCTTAACACTGACAAGCTCATCAAACCCAACATCTCGCACATTTTCTACAATGATTATCGGACCCGAAATGAAGCTGACGCCTCTATATTCTAAGCCTGCAACCATAATTTTACCTCAAACTTTCCTCTAACTCTTCAAAACGTTGAAGCATACGTTTCTCTAAATCGTCAAGAAGACTGACTTTGTCGTTGGGCACTACGGTTTTCATGCGTAAAATTTCCTCCGTAAGGGGCAGCTCAGTTATTTTGAAGATTGGTGCTCCTTTGCTAACTATACGTTCGGCTAAATGATGGAAGTCAACAATTATCTTGAGCATTTTGAATTGTTTTTCGGGGGAACAGTAAGTATCCACCGGGTCTAAGGCGTTTTGCTGCAGAAAAGCGGTGCGAATGATTCTTGCTGTTTCCAGAATCAAGCGTTGGCGATTGGGCAGAGCTTCTGGACCAACTAGTTTAACGATGTTTTTGAGGTCATCCTCAACTTGAAGTATCTGCATAGTTTGTTCCCGGTAGCTGTTCCAATCTTTTTCTACTTGTTTGCTCCACCAATCTTCAAGTTCCGGAATATAGCCGCTGTAGCTCTGCATCCAATTGATCGCAGGATAATGCCTTGCATCCGCGAGTTCAGGGTCAAGCGCCCAGAAAACTCGAGTGAAACGTTTGGTGTGTTGGGTGACTGGCTCAGAGAAGTCGCCTCCTGGAGGAGAAACCGCGCCAATGGCACAAATTGAGCCGACCCGTTTCTCTGTACCCAAAGTTTCTATAACTCCGGTGCGCTCATAAAACTCCGCGAGCCTAGAGGGCAGGTAGCTTGGGAAGCCTTCTTCGGCGGGCATTTCTTCGAGCCGCCCTGAAACTTCTCGGAGGGCTTCTGCCCATCTGCTTGTGGAATCCGCCATCAACGCCACCGCGTAGCCCATGTCGCGGTAGTATTCAGCTATGGTTATGCCTGTGTAGATGCTGGCTTCTCGGGCGGAAACAGGCATGTTACTAGTGTTTGCGATAAGGATTGTTCGCTCCATAAGTGGGCGCCCAGAGGTTGGGTCTGTTAACTTGGGAAAACTCGTCAACACATCCACCATCTCATTGCCCCGTTCACCGCAGCCAACGTAGATTACAAGGTTTGCGTCGGACCATTTGGCAAGTTGCTGTTGGGTGATGGTTTTTCCCGTGCCGAAGCCTCCAGGGATGGCTGCGCTTCCTCCTTTCGCAATAGGAAACAAAGTGTCAATGACCCTTTGACCTGTAATCAGAGGAGAAGTGGGAGGAAGTCTTCGACTGTAGGGACGGGGCTTTCTGACCGGCCACTTCTGCAGCATCGAGACTTCAGATTTGACTCCGTTTGCCTCTATGGTGGCAACTGGTTCGGTTATTGTGTATTCGCCTTGAGGGGCGATTTGAATTAGTTTTCCTGCAATGTTAGGCGGTAAGAGTATGTGATGTTCGATAAGGTCAGTTTCTGAGACTGTTCCAATAGTGACGCCGCTAGCCAATTGTACGCCAACTTTTCCTTTGGGGGTAAAAGACCATTTCTTGTCGCGTGAAAGGGCTTTTATTGAGCAATGTTTAATGAAGGGTCCAGTTGTTGCCTTTAAAACTTCAAGAGGTCTTTGTATACCGTCAAAAACTGTCCCCACCAAACCAGGAGCCAACTCCACTGAAAGCGGGTTCCCCGTACCTAAAACTTCCTCGCCGAGTTTTAGTCCAGATGTGTTTTGGTAAACTTGGATGATTGCACGTTCACCCTCTAAACGTATGATTTCACCAATTAAGTTCTCATCGCCCACTTCAACGAGTTCATGCATGACAGCTTCTGCCATGCCCTTGGCTTCCACTACGGGTCCTGCAACGCGGATAATCCTACCCTTAGCCGTCATAATCAAGCTTCCTCCTCGAATAGAATTCTTGCAACTTCAGTACGTAAGGTTTGTTTGAGTTCTAGGAACCGACTGTCTATTGTGTTGTCGTAGGTGACTTTGCCGTCTTCTGTTTGGATTTTGCAGCCTCCTATGCAAATTTGTGTCTGGCCGGACAGTTTTAGATTGGCATTTAGTTTTTTGGATAAGTCTTGGAGGGTTTCTTGAGCCAGCCAAGCTTTGTCTTTGTCGTTAACTTGAAGGATGAGGGTTTTTGAGCTGATTCTTCTAGCTGCGTCCACGATGAGCCTGAAAAGGTAATCACGATAGGCGGGGGTTTCCACAAAAGCCTCAAGTTTACCCAGCGCTGTTTCAAAAGCTTTGTCGACCAATTTTTCTTTTGCATGAAGCAGCCGATTCCTAATTTCCACTTCAGTTAAAGAGGCAATTCTACGCTGTTCCACCTCAGCGTTAACCTTCGTTTGACCTATGAGTATGAGGTAGTCTTGATCTGCCTGCGTTTTAGCCGCCTGCAGTGTTTTTTTTGCTTCTTTTTCAGCCGCTAATATTAGGGCTTCCGCTTCCTTCTGCACATCCCCTAAAACCTCCCCAGCAATCGTCACAAGACCAGCCTTAACATCCATCGGTATGTTCGCCTACACTCTAACCCCTAAAGTTTTACTGATTAACTCTGACACGCGAATTTCGCTTGGTTTTCCTCTGCTTCCTGGCAACTCAACAATTAGAGGACTGATGCGTTCTCGGCGCAACCTATCGATTACTTCGTGCATTTGAGGTTGAACTGAGAATTCTTCGCTAACAATTACAATTGCTAAGTCGTTGCGTGCCAGAGCCTTTTCCAATGCTTCCTGCGCCATTTGAGTCGAAGTTGCTTCTATTCCTTGGACGCCGACAAGCCTGAAACCTGTAACCATGTCGCTATCGCCAATAACTAAACCAAGCATTCGAGCTCTCCAAATGAAAGTTTAATTCTTTGGTTAATCAACATTTTGTTAGGCAAGCATGCTTCGTCCAGAAAGAATGACTTCTGCTTCGATATTCTGTGTAGGAAGAGATGTTGAGTTGGTACTGGAAGTGCTAAGCGGCTTTGGCGAATTCCACGTGGAGCAAAGCGCTGAAAGCGTAAGTGTTGAGCAATTCAACCAGAATATCCAACGGGTTGAAGAAGCACTTGTAGAAGTCAATGACTTATCAAAACAGTTAATTACCCAACCCCCAGGGTTCACGGACATTTTTAGGTTGGAGCAGCCAATTAAGGCTCGAGTTACTTCGGAGAATTGGCAAACCCTCCAAGAAACCACAATGCAACAAATTTCGGCGCTAAAAAAAGAGGTTGACGAACTCATCGCTTCCACATCAGGTCTGCAGGACAAAACCGAACAGCTCGTCCACATCAAAAATATGCTTACAACTATGGATAAGATGGGTGCAGATCTTGTGGCCACGGAAGAACTCAAGCTAATTCATATTGAAATCGCAAGCGTACCACATAAGAATCTCCCCCTTCTTGAAGTCGCTCTCGCAGACTTTCCAGTTATCATACACCGATGCTACCTAACCAAAGAAATCGACTTCATGTGTTTTGCCATGCCCACAAAACACCAAACAGACATCGAACGAATCCTAAAGACACACCATAGCGAAATCTTCCAAATCCCCGAGGAACTCCCCCACGACATAACTTTAGCACTAAAAGAAGTAAACAACCAATTAAAGAAAATATCACATCAAGAAAAACAGGTTTTATCTAAACTCAAAAAACTCGGCAAAGAAAAACACAACACGCTTAAATCATGGAAAGAAACCATCGAAAACATATTTACCTTGTTGCAGGCGGAAAGAAAAATTTTGCAGTCAGGAAGGCTGGCGAGCATCAAAGGTTTTGTGCCCCAGAAAAAGTTCGATACATTAGCAAAAAAAATCAGTGAAAATTTGAATGGAAAAGCTTTGGTGCTTGAAAACGAGCACATTCCAGACGCAGACCCGCCTACAATGGTTAGCCACAACCGCTTCGTTAAACCATTTGAAGAAATCACCAAACTCTACGGCGTACCCCACTACAACGAACTGGACCCTACACCCATCATCGCAATTACATTCCCTTTGATCTTTGGGTTAATGTTTGGCGACATAGGACATGGTTTACTGCTGCTAATCGGCGGAGCAACGCTTGGAACATTAATAAAGAAGGGGCAGGCAATCAAGAATGTCTGTTGGATTTTAGCTACCTGCGGAGTCGGTGCTATTATTGCAGGTATTTTGTTTGGCGAGTTTTTCGGAATCGAGGTGTTTGCGCCAATATGGTTTAGCCCGTTCGATAATGTGCTCATGTTTCTGATTTTTAGCCTATTCGTTGGAGTCATACAAATAGTCAGCGGGTTGGTTTTGGAGATGGTTGATTTTCTGTTTAAACATAACGTGGTCGATGTGGTGTTGACTTCTGTGCCGAAAATTGCGTTCTACCTTGGCTCAGTTTCTCTTGTTGCACTCTACCAGTTGGATTTTGGCGCTTGGTTTAGCGGTCCAATATTATTGGCGATTGTTCCTTTTGCCGTTTTAGTCTTTGGGAAGCCCATATTTTCAGTGGCGAAAAGACTCACATGGAACTCCATTGAAATCCCAAGCGAGCAAACCTCTTTTGGGGAAAGACTCTTTGAAAGCGGAGACTTAGTGACACGACTCCTCAGCAACACCATTTCCTATACTCGAATTCTGGCTCTTCTTATGGCACATTGGGCACTGATTCTTGTGGTTTACACGGTTGCAGGCTTGATTGGTTCGGCGTCGATTTTAACTGTAATTTTAAGCGGAATAATAATAGTTGCAGGCAACATCTTCGTCCTTGCTCTCGAAGGACTAATAGTCTTCATCCACACCATGAGACTACACTTCTATGAGTGGTTTAGCAAATTCTACTTAGGCACGGGAACACCGTTTACTCCTTTCAAACAAAAATCGGTCTACACCGAAGTTGAATTAACCAAAAACAAGGCTTAGAACAATAGCTTCTGCTGAATGTCCTCAGGCTTCAAACCCGCTTCTACACCCAAACTTATGGCTATTAGGTTTTGCACCTCAGTTTGCTTCTGAGTTAAAAAAGCTAGAACTGCGCCGATGTTAAAAATCTCGGTAAAGCGACTTTCTTTCGCATGCAAAAGCAAGGCTTTATTGAAGGCTTTCGCCGCGTTAGCCAAAGTCTCTTCAGGAGACCCCTTTGCAAAAAAATGGCCGTAGTGGCTTTCAAGTGTGATTTTGATGGCTGAATCGAAATCTGTTGCCACAGCAATAGCCTCAACTGCTTCGTTAGACAAATTGAATTTTTTTGCCGGTACTGCTAGACGCAGCCAGTTTGGGTCATATTGCAGGTTTTTGCCACGAAGAAGTGTCAGCAACACAAACCCGTCATTCTCTAAGCTCACGTATGGGTATGCATGGGACTTCTCTTTTCCCGGAAGCTGTTGGTATGCATCGAACAGTTTCTCGTAGAAGTGCTTATCCAAGAGAACATCAAAACATGCCGTTGAGCCTTCCTCCTCATAACTAACCATACCCTCTTTTAACGCCAAAGCGTACTCGGTACTCTTAAGCGAACTTACAGTTCGTCTTAAATCGGGAGCTTTTCCGGTCTCCTCAAGGGTACCACGACGCTTTAGGTAGTTCTCGGCTGAAAAGTAGATTCGATCCAGTTTCTGCTCCGAACTCAGGTTAGCATTGGCAGCTTTAATTAGCAATTTGATGTTCTCAACCTCAACTCTCAAAAGGAATAGTCGAAGAAAAGTTGAGATATTTTTGGGCACATTCTTAATCATTTTGATGTAGGTTTCAATGAGGTTTTCATTGAATGCACGTTCCAGTTTTCGGCTGGTAAGCGGCGGGGATATTTTGGCGATTTGCTGTTGGTGGCTGGTTTCTCGAAGCTGCGCTGTGAGTTCTGTAAAGTTTTTGGTTTCGGTTAAAGTTCTAAGTTTAGTTTCGTTTATGAGCTGGCTTCTTTCTGCACCAATTTTAGCAAGAACGCCCGAGTAAAGGGTAGTCTGAGCCAACTATGTTTCCCCAATCACTGCAGACACAATCGTTGAAGAGGCTTTTTCCATTCGTTTTTGCCCTCGCTCGCTGAGGTGTTCTGTTGCCTTTCGGTTTGCTTCTAACTGTTGATCGCCTCGGCGGTTGGCTTCCTCAACGGTTTCCTCATAAAGCTGTTGGGCTTCTTGTTGAGCATATTTTTTGCTGTTTACAAGGAGTTCTTCTGATTCTTTTTGGGCGAGATTGACTATTTCTTTAGCGTCAGTTTGGGCTTCGCTGCGAATTTGCTCGGCTTGCGCATCGATTTTTTTTAGCTCCTCCCAAACTTTCTCCATTTTTTCACAGGTACGGTAGGTTTACGTTATTTCTAAAGGTTTTGTCTAAAATAAGTTAGAGATATTTCCCCTAAATTTCAATCGTCCACGGATTTAATAAATAATTTTCCAGTGAATTGGGAAAAGGCATTTAAAAAAGGATAAAGTAATTGGAAGCTGGGTAATCAAATAATGGTGAAGAAGGAAGAGGAGAGCAAAAAACTCAATCTTGAAAAGTTGAAACTCGAGTTAGGTTTCGACTATCATTCTTCACGGTTCTTCTCTCTTCTTTTTATGGGTATTTACGTCATAGCCATAACAATCTTCTGTGTGCAATACAACGTTATTCCCGGACCAGAATTCCTTGTTTTAGGCATCCTCTTTTACGCTTCTTACAATAAAAAAACATGGAGAGCCCTAAAAGATTGGCTCCCGTTCGTAACGGTGTTTATGTCCTACGAAATCATGTACAGTTTCGTAGGAACCATATCTCTCTACAATCTTCATTCCGCACCACGCATCTTTGACATGCAGTTATTTGGTCAGCTTCCAAGCCTGATTCTACAGCAAAATTTTAGATTTCCATTCTTAGATTATATGGGAGCTGTCTTCTACGGAATATACTTCTTCGTACCAACCATATTCGCGTTTGTTATCTGGAAAAAAAGCCCTATGAACTACTGGAAATACATAGTTGCCTTTGGCGTATTAACCTATGCTGCACTGATAACCTTCCTCTTTTTCCCCGTAGCGCCTCCATGGTACGAGTTCAACTCTGCCTTCACTTCGTCCTATGCCGGTCCAGTAGTACAAAGAGTGCTTGTTAGTTCGGTTGATGTAAACCTTGGACTTCCAGTCTACAAAACATTGTTTGACTTCTTAGGCGGAAACTTATTCGCCGCTTTTCCAAGCATGCATTCAGCTATGCCTTGGCTAGTTTTCCTTTTTGCATTTAAAATTTGGAAGTGGAAGAGTCTTCCAGTTGCAATAATTCCCGTTGGAACGTGGTTTAGCGCAGTCTACCTTGGCGAACATTACGTAGTAGATGTTTTAGGAGGAATTGCCTACGCTACCATAGCATTTGTTGCCGTAGAGAAACTCTTGCCGCTGCTCTCTTCGAGAATTAGTTTTCTAAAAAAACATGTTCCGTGCTAAACATGAAGTGACGAGAATTCATTAAATAACTTCCTAGCTAACATCACTTTAACTTTTGTTAAATAGGTTAAGTAATAGATGCTTCTAAACCCAACATCAAATATTAACCTGAGGAACTTGATGAATAATCAACTTACATGTTTTGGGGGTACCAACTACTATTTTGCTTTTTTTAGCTAATGGCTATTCAAGCAATTTGTTTCGAGTCAGAACCGTCAATATAGCCTGTTAACTTGGAGCAAATTTAAATTCTACTCTAGCTTAAGGCACATAACAAACGGTAGTACTCATGAGACGCATTCCAACGCAGCTGTTCGGTCCAGTATGCAAAAATCCCCAACTCGTAAAGAGTTTTGCCCGAGGTTCATACAGGCAATTTGTTAAGTCTAGAATGGATTATAAGCATGAAGATGGAAGCAGCTCTTCTCTTTGGCTGTTGAGCTTAAGAATTACTCATCGTTGCAACCACAGATGTGCTATATGCGCTCAATGGGGAAACAGCGGTTATAATGCTAGGGAAGATACACCAAAAGTTACAGGCGAAGTCCCAGTTGAAGTTTACAAAAAAGTAATCGATGAGGTTGCTCCCAAAAAAGTTCATGTTTACATTACTGGTGGAGAACCCTTCCTCTACGAACCGCTGGTTCCTCTTGTTAACTACATGAAAGAAAAAGGATTAACCGTTCAAATCGTTACAAATGGCGTTGGCTTGGAAAAAAATGCACAAACCATTGTGGACAACGGCTGGGACATGATTTGCGTCTCATTTGATGGACCCAAAGAAATTCATGATAAATGCCGAGGAACGCCTGGTGCACTTGAAACGGCGACCAAGGGAATAGTAGCTATTCAGAAGCTAAAGAAAGAGCAAAAGACTAAGAAGCCGGGCATATATGTCCTCACGACAATCTCAAAAAACAACGAAGCATATCTATACGAGACAGCCAAAGAAGCAGAAAAACTGCGCCCTGATGGCATGATTATTTACTATTCTTGGTTCACTAAAGAATCTATTGGGCAGAAACACACGAAAATTGCGGAAGAAAAGTTAGGCATAACACCCTTCGCATGGAAAGGCTATGTCCGTGACACCTCAATATTGGACATACAAAAAATCACTGAACAAGTGAAAAAGATAAAATCAGAAAAATTCAAAACGCCCATCCTATTCGTGCCTAACCTAAACCCCGAACAAATAAAAACCTACTACACTGAACCCGAAAACTTTTTCGGTTACAAAAAATGTGTTTCACCCTGGTTCCAATTAGATGTAATGCCAAACGGAGACACTGTTACATGCCGAGATTTCCCAGATTTCGTTACAGGAAACATCCAAGAATCAAGTATACTTGAAATATACAACGGCGAAAAACACCGCAAATTCAGACAAGCCCTAAGAAGCTGTGACAACGGAGTTTTCCCAATATGTTCTCGATGCTGCGGCTTAATGGGGTACTAAAAACGACTGTTGCCTAAGGAGAGAGAATACATTTGCCCGACAAGCAATCACCGACTCAGCCAAAAAAAGATGACGGCAAACGATCAAAAACTTCTTCTTCGAATAAAATAGGGGCCATAGATGTTGCAATTCTTACCATGAACAGTGAACGTATGCTCAGGGAATGTATTAACTCTATTTATGAAAATGTACCAGTTAAAAACCTGATTGTTGTTGACGGCTACTCAACTGACAACACAGTCGAAATAATTCAGGAGTTCCAAGAAAAATATGGAAACGTTATCTTTGTTCAGGAAAAAGGAACAAGAGGCAGCGCTAGGCAGACAGCAATTAGGAGGGTTAAGAGTGAATGGTTCATGTTCGTCGACAGCGACGTGATTTTGTCAAAGAACTGGTTTGTTGAGGCGCAAAAACTTGTGGATGATAACGTTGGTGCAGTTTGGGGGATCGAGATTTGGTCAGTTTTGAGAGGATGGAAAATCCTAAACCTCTTTGAGAGGGTTACACTTAAAATATTCGAAAAAAGAGGTGGAACCCACGACACCCTAATTCGACGAACTACAGTCGAAGATATCAAAATACCGTTTAAACTGCACACCTACGAGGATGGATACATCAAAGATTGGATAGAGAAAAAAGGCTTCAAGGTACTGGGGGTCTATGAGCCCTATTGCATCCATTTTAGACCCGAAAATGTGTGGACCATGCGAAAACACGTAGAATTCATGGTCAGCGACCTAAAGTACGCTGTACACCGCCCAATTCTTCTTCTGTCATACGCCTTCTATTCAGCTATAGTCGGTTACCAAATCATCGCAAGCAATGCCAAACGGACAAACGGTAAACCCTAAAAGCCACTGCCACAGTAGATTTTGAAAAAAAGTAACATCCTTTAAGAATCAGGCTAAAGTCCAAATTTTCAGGGTATGCTCAAATAATGTCAGGTGCGTTACCTTTTTACACATTTCCCGGAAGCCAAATCATAGTGGTTGCTTTTTGAGTAATCGCAGTTTTTGCAATCATCTTGTATATCTTGTCCAAAAGGACAACCTTTCAAGTCCGCCATTTAAATTAACCCCATTTTGTGTATTTACTCTAAATTATTATATAAACTGCATCCTGAAAACCTTTTTTTCTGAATGGTAGAACGTGTATGTTGGTCCGCTGGGGTTCAACAGTCTTGAGATGAATTTATCCTGTTTCCGCTTGCTGAATTATTGGCTGCCTATCACTGGGAGCTGATGGCTTTCGAAGTTTGCCTATTCTTCTTGGGTGATTCCACCTTCAGCCAACACCTTTTTGGTTAGAAGCTCTATTGCCTGTGTTTCTTTTTTTCTTTGTGTGGGTGTGGCGCCCTTTAAATTGCACACTACACTGTGGGCTTTGGAAACGTTTGCTTTTCTTGTTTAGGCTTTTTTCCTAATTCGGTTTTAGTGTGGGAAGAATGTCTACCCACACCGCTCTACATAGAACCCATGCAGAGAAGTGTGGACGTGAGTGTACAAGCATGTAAGCAAACCCAATGCCTTTGCACTCCGCGGCAGGTTTAAAGCAACAAGCGCTTAATCGGGAGAATCGGGTTTGCCGCTTAAGGGCGCTGATTGAGTGTTGCAGAAAATAGCTGCGGCATTACTGACTAAGTAACATAAATCCAAACGCAAATCAAGCCCCAAATACTAAAATAATGGCGAGCCCCTTCGCCATTCAGATTTGTATAAAATTAACTCTAGAGGATGGTAGCCCGGGAGAGATTCGAACTCTCGTCGGAGGGTCCAAAGCCCTCTATGCTTGACCACTACACCACCGGGCTGCACGGTTTCAAATGACACTAGTTTTATTTATTGTTAGAGGTTTAATGGTTAGCTTTTTTGTTATTAAGCGTTCTCCCGGCGGATTTTGAAAACCCATTGGTTTTGTTTTTTGTTTGTTAAAACTATGAATAAAGTATGATTTTCTGCCGCGCAAATTTGCCCTTTTTTACATTTTTCTATGTTATTTTCCATAGGCAGAATAGCCTTATGTTTGGCAATTCTAAGCAATTATGTGCAATAGGTTTAATAAACCACAAACCTTAAATATTAAATCGTTTCCTTTGCTTAGTTTGCGAGGGCCGAATGTACTATTTTCTAGCCAGAATGGCCTATGGTGACGGTTCTACGCACATCAAAATCGAGGTAAGACAGTGAGCACAAAAGATAAACCTAGAACAGCACAGCGCTTGGTAGACAAGTGCCCAGAGTGCGGTAGCGAGAATTTAGTTCACGATTACGATACAGGAGAAACCGTATGCGGCGATTGCGGGCTAGTTGTTTACGAGCAAATGATGGATAAAGGACCCGAATGGCGTGCATTCACCCAAGAAGAGAAAGCGTCCAGAAGCCGTGTTGGTGTTCCTACTTCCTATTCCGTTCATGACAAAGGCTTATCCACAGCCATCAGCCAAGTGGACCGAGATGCGTTTGGAAGAAAACTCCCACTATCCACCAGACTGCAGATGTGGCGTCTTCGAAAATGGCAAATTCGAAGCAGAGTTCACTCGTCCATCGACCGGAACCTTGCTCAAGCCATGGCCGAGCTCGACCGCTTATCAGACAAAGTCTACATTCCACCACCAATCAAAGAGAAAGCCGCCGTCGTCTACAGAAAAGCACTCGACAAAGGCTTAGTTCGGGGCAGGTCAATAGCCGCCATCGCCGCTGCTGCCTTGTATGCTGCTTGCCGCGGAAGTGGAACTCCACGTACGCTAAGAGAAATCGCTGAGGCAAGCCTAGTTGACAAAAAAGATGTTGCAAGATGCTACAGGCTTCTGTTGCGAGAACTCGATGTCCACATGCCCATTGCTGACCCATTAACTTACGTATCAAAAATCGCTGAAAAAACAGGTATCTCAGGAAAAACTCAAGGGGCAGCCATCCAAATTCTAAGAGAAGCAAGACGGAAGCGCGCTGCTGCAGGAAAAGACCCTATGGGTTTAGCTGCTGCTGCCCTCTACATTGCATGTCTGCAAAACAATGAGAAGAAAACACAAAAAGACATAGCTGAAGCCGCTGGCGTAACCGAAGTAACTGTACGCAACCGCTATAAAACCCTTAAAAAACAACTAAACCTTGAATTGCCCGACTAAGGGCCATTTTCTTTAGTCTATCAAAGATTAGGTTTCTTCTTTTTCTTCTTCGTCTTCTTTTTCAAGTTCCATAACGATTATTCCAAGGTATCCGCAGTTTTCACAGTAGTATTCTTGGGGGGTTAACCATATTGATAAACTGCTGGATAAGGCGATTTTTGGGCTGGCGCATCGTGGACAGTAGATTTGGGTTGGTTTGCGGCGTTTAGCGTGTTTGAAAACGTCGCGGATGCCATCTGTCTTTTTCATAAAGAGAAGATTCACCTTGCTTGAGACTACGCGGAGAGGTTATTGTAGTTCGATGTTTTCTTGTGGATAACCCATCTTTACGAGAAAATCGCGTACTCGGTCGCGGTGGTCGCCTTGAAGCATTATTTGCCCGTTTTTGTGTGTTCCGCCGCATGCACAGTATGTTTTGAGTTTTTGAGCGATGCTTGTTAAATTCGAGTTTTTATCATCCATACCGTCGATTATGGTAGTTGCTTTGCCGAATTTTCGGGTTTCAAGACGTATACGAATGCGCTGTTGCTCTTTCTCTATTTCTCCACAAACGCACAGGTCCTTAGGTAGTCCACATGTTGAACAAACTTCAGCCATGACACTCATCAGAGAATTATCAACTGGCATATATAAGAGTTTCAAGGATACAGAAGTTGATTATTCCTGTTTTTCAGCAGGTTCTTTTCTGTTGGAAACGGAATATAGGGCTTTATTAGCCTTTTTTAGTGTTTTTGCGTTCAGAGTTAGCAGGGGTTGTAGACTGGTTGTGCTAGCAGCCCAAGATAAACCCAAAAACCCCAGAAAACATCTCAGTAGTTATGGCATCTTTCTCAACAAATTGAGAAAAGGAATAGCATTAGTCGTCGCTTCCTTAAAATACTTAAAACAACACATTTTCAATTGAAGAAAATTTGTTTTTTGGGGGATTTAGAAATGAAGACTGAGCTTGGAGCAAAAAACTGTTTGTACCCCATGCCCACTGTGTTGGTTGGTGCACTGGTTAATGGAAAACCCAACTACATCACAATAGCACACGTTGGCATAATGGAGCTTGAATCGGTTTCGCTGGGCATGAACAAACGCCACTATACCAACCAAGGCATAAAAGCAGCCAAAACCTTCAGCATCAACGTCCCATCAACGACGATGATTAAAGAAACCGACTATTGTGGCTTAAATTCAGGGAAAGACAAAAACAAAGCAGACCTCTTCAAAACATTCTATGGAACACTCAAAACCGCCCCTATAATTGAGCAATGCAGCATCAACATGGAATGCGAACTCATAAAAACCGTAGATTTCCCAAACCACGACGTTTTCATAGGCAAAATAGTCAACACATACTGCGACAAGAACACCCTTACCAACGGCGAAGTAGATATCGAAAAAGTCCAGCCAATACTGTTCGTAATGAACAACCAAAGCTACTACAGCATGGGTGGAAAATTAGCTAAGGCTTGGAAAATTGGAAAAGAACTCAACAAATAACCAACCAGACAAAGCAAGTTAGCGACAACCTTGGGGAACAACAAGCCATGACTTCACCTCTGAAAAGATGCTGGAACGTTGACAAGCCCCTCTACATCAAATACCACGATGAAGAATGGGGAATCCCTGTCCACGATGACCAGAAACTGTTTGAGTTTTTGGTTTTAGATGGTTTTCAAGCTGGGTTGTCGTGGTGGCTGATTTTGGAGCGGAGAGAAGCATTTAGGGCAGCATTTGACAGTTTCGCCCCCGCAAAAATAGTAAAATACACTGCCAAAGATGTTGAGCGCCTAATGAAGGCGCCTGGCGTGGTTAAGAATCGAGCCAAAATCTGTGCAACAATAACAAACTCGCAGCAATTCCTCAAAGTCCAAAAGAATTCGGCTCATTTGATAAATTTATCTGGCAGTTTGTAAACGGGAAAACAGTTCAGAATGCTTTCAAGGATTTCTCTGAAATGCCCGCTGAGACAGAACAGTCCAAAACGATGAGTCGGGAACTCAAAGCAAGGGGCTTCAAGTTTGTTGGACCCACAATTTGCTATGCCTTCATGCAGGCGGCAGGGCTGGTAAACGACCATTTAGTGTATTGCTTTCGTTATGCTCAACTTCAAAGCTGAACTAATTTTTTGGTGATAACTCCCTGTTATCTTACTTTTTGTGGTCTTTATGGACGAATTCTCGGCCAACATAAAACAAGATTACTATTACCCATATAATCCCCAAAGCAATAAGCACCAGTTCAGCTAAGTTCGTGATGTCGAATTGAGATATGGCTTCAGCGAATGTTGAGCCTCCCAAAGATAGGGGTGATCCAGGCATGATTTTAGGCGTAGGGCTTGGAGTAGGCACTGATGTTGGGGAGGGAGTTGGTGTTTCTGTTGGAATAGGCGTAGGAGTTGCCGTAACGATAGGACCCAAGGTGATGTTTGTTGGTAGTGGAACATAGGTTGGGCTGGGGGCAGGCACTGGTGAGGGAATAGCGGTTGGGGTGGGGTTTGGGAGATAGTTCAGGGTATCAACGGCAGGCGCGGCTGGGTTTGAATTGTTCAAAAAGGGTGCAAAGTTGACTTTGCCCAAGGAAGTGGAGTTTTTGTTGTCATAAATTGTCTGGTTAATCGCTGAAGTGTCTGTGGTTCCCCACCAGTTATAGCTTGCATCCACTGCGTTTGGTGTCGACATTCCCAAGTTGTACTGTGGGTTGCCAAAGATGTTATTCTGCGAAATGTGAGCAGATGCAGTTGATACAATCAAGCCTATCTGGTTGTTGCCGATGGTGTTATCCCTAATTGACCCCCCTCCAATAAGTATCCCGATGCTGTTATTAGAGACAATGTTTCCCGCAACCAAAGCTGCATTTGTCGCGTTGCCTGAAAAATAAATCCCGTAAGTATTGTTTCGGATTAGGTTATTTGTGATGGTTGCGTTGCCAGTGGCGTAAACTCCCAGGTAGCACCCGGTGACGTTGTTGTTTGAGACGTAAGCATTGTTGCTCAGAACGTTGATTCCATAACCACCCATGCTGGTGCATTTAACAAAGTTATTGGAGATTGTTGGGGAGCCCGAAACGATGCTTGAAACGTAGATGCCGGTTGATTGGGTATCGAAGGAATTGTTCAGGACCAGCGAAGAGCTGTTGGATAAGTTAAGTGAAGTATAGCGGTTATTCGTAAAATAGTTGTTGCTTATCTTGGGTGAGCAACTATATATTGAGACGTATGCAGAATTGAAGACCGCATTTTCAATTATGCTCCCGATACCTGTGGATTCATTCCAACTTGTACATGAAGCGAAGGCAATTGATACGGAATTGTAAGTGTACGAGGAGTAGAATACCATCTTGTTATCGTTTGTACCTTGGGCAATGAATGTGCCGCCGTTAATCTGAAGGAAATACATATTGAAGTCGACGTTTACTCCAGGCTCGATGGTTAAAGTAACGCCAGGACTTACAAAGACTGTTCCAGTCAACTTATAGGGGCTGCCAGCCAAGGTCCAAGTTGTGTTAGAATTGATTTGTCCAGAAACAGAGGTGGCGGCATACACGTTAACAACCAGAAACATGCTGGTCACCAAGGTTGCGACAAGCAATGCTAGCCAGATGAGCTTCCTCATGCGTCCACCAGATTAAAGTGGCGCGTTGAAAATTTAAAACTATCCAGAAAATGCAAAAAATAAAAAAGAAAAGATTAGGCGGGTGTTGCTTCTTGCTGGTTACGGATTGCTTTTTTGCCTTCGGAAACGGGTACTTCTTGTGGTTGCTTTTCCTGTTTTGTTTGTGGTGGCTCTGGCAGTTTTAGTTGCACACAGCGGAAGTCGATGTCTTCTTCTTTTAGGTTCAACTTTGCTTTAACTGTGCCGTCGGTTAAGTATTCAAGTTTGAACCCCATCTTTTTTGACAAACTCAAGGCGCGGTAGTTATCCTGCAGAATGATGGCGTGAACGCTTTCCATGCCTTTTTCTTTTGCAATGTCAAGCACGTAATCAACCATTTTAGTGCCCAAACCTAAACCTTGCCAGTAGTCGCTAACGATGAAGGCCATTTCGCTGCTTTTTTCGTCGGGTTCAAAGCTGAGGCGGGTTACGCCGAGGAGTTTTCTTTTGCCGTTTTCCACCATTTCAGCGACAATGGCGATTTCTCGGTCGTAGTCTATGTTGCAGTAGCGGACTCGGACTTCATGTGGAGTGTCTTTTAGCATTTGGAAGAAGCGGTAGCGGATGGATTCTTCTGAGAAGCTCTGGAACATCTCCAGCCACATGGGTTCATCTTCGGGTTTTATGGGGCGCAGTAGAACTTCTTGACCGTTCTTGAGTAGCCACAGCACCTCGTATTTTTTTGGGTACGGGCTGATAACCATGTGTTCGTGTGGTTCGAATTTTTTGCAGACTTTTTCTTTGTCGACAACTATGCGGGCATCAAGAACAGTGGCGTCTTTTTCGTTGATTAACAGGGGGTTTATGTCGATCTCTTTTATCTGTGGAAAATCAACCAGCAGCTGAGAGAACATAAGTATAGTTTCATCGAGTTTTTTTAGGTCAACTGGTGGTGCGTTTCTCCAGCCTTTGAGTAAGCTGTAAACTTTGGTTTCATCCATCATACGATGAATGAGGGTTGTGTTGAGTGGTGGCAGACCGATAGAGTAGTCTTTGAAGAGTTCTACACCGACGCCGCCCATACCGAAGAGGATAACTGGACCGAATACGGGGTCGGTTTTTCCGCCGATGATGATTTCGTGCCCTTTCTTTTCGATCATTGGTTGAACAGTGACACCGATGATTTGGGCGTTCGGGTTGTAGGCGGTTGCTCTTTGGATAAGAATTTCGAAGGCTTCTCGGACTTGGCTTGGCGAGTTGACGTTGAGGATGACTCCGCCAGCATCGCTTTTATGTATAATTTGGGGCGAGAGAATCTTTAGAACCACTGGGAACCCCATTTCCTGCGAGAACGCAACTGCCTCATCAACGTTGTTGGCAACCGCGGTTTTCACAACCGGGAAATTGTAGTACTTTAGGATTTTTTTGGCTTCATCTTCAGTTAAGACTTCGCGGTCTTCGAACGCGGCATTTCTGAGAATTGCCATGATGGGACGTTTTGGTGGTGCTGCATCAACGGGGAGTTCCTCGGGTGTTTCGTAGAGCAGGTCAACGTTGCGTTGGTAGTTGTACATGTACATGTAGGTTCTGATTGCTTGTTCAGGGGTTGAGTAGGTGGGGATGTTGTTTGCGTTTAGGATGTTGTTTGCTTCTTGAACGGCTCCGTAACCCATGAAGGACGTGAGGATTGTTTTGTTCTGGAACGATTTATTGCGGACGAGTTCAATTATGTTTTTGGCGATTTCGACAGACTCTGAAACTGCCTGCTGAGTGAAAACAATCATGATACCATCGATGTTGTCATCGTTTAGGCAGGCTTCAACTGCAGCTTTATACCGCTCAGATTTAGCGTCTCCTAAAACATCGATTGGGTTGCCATGGCTCCAGAATGGAGGCAAAACAGCGTTGAGGGAATCGAGGGTTTTCTGGCTTAACTTGGCTAATTTGCCGCCTTGAGCAATCAAAGAGTCCGTCGCCATTACGCCGGGTCCACCAGCATTGGTTATTATGGCAAGTCTTGGTCCTTTGGGCAAAGGTTGAGTTCCTAAAACCTCAGCCGCATTAAACAAGTCAGCTATTTCATTAACACGAACTATACCAGCACGCTTGAAAGCTGCATCATAAATGCTGTCTTCCCCAGAAAGCGAACCCGTGTGGGATGCAGCCGCTTTTGCGCTTTCAGAGAATTTGCCCGATTTAACAACTATGATTGGTTTGGTTCTGGCGAAGTGTCTTGCAGCGCTCATGAACTTGCGGGCTTCAGTTATGCCTTCCACATACATGAGGATGCTTTTTGTTTTCGGGTCAGAACCAAAATAATCGATTAAATCACCAAAGTCCACGTCAATCATTGATCCAACCGAAACAAAGTTACTAAAGCCGATATTTTCGTGAAGTGCCCAGTCAAGGATTGCGGAACCTAAGGCGCCGCTTTGAGATAGGAAAGCTACGTTGCCGGGTTTAGGCATTTTATCTAAAAATGTCGCGTTGAGATTGTTTCTCGGACGAATTATGCCGATACAGTTTGGTCCGATAACTCTGATTCCGTATTTCTTTGAGGCTTCAGATATTTTTTCTTCTAAAGCTTTGCCCGCGGGACCTGTTTCCTTGAAACCCGCGGAAACGATGATGACTCCTTTAACCTGTGCTTTGCCGCATTCTTCCATAACGTCTGGAACGGTTTTGGCTGGAGTGGCAATTATGGCTAAATCGATGGGTTCAGGAATCTGGTCGACTGAGGGATAGGTTTTAACGCCTAAAATCTCAGGCTTTCGAATGTTAACAAAGTAAACTTTCCCAGAGTAACCCATCTTAGTAAAATTTTTAACTATGGCATAGCCAACTGAGCCTTCTGCGTCACTGGCGCCGATGATTGCTACATTTTGAGGATTGAAAATCTTGTCAAGATTTGTGGTAACCATTCTCTTTGCCTCTGGTTAGGGTCGTGTAATGGGCATGAATTAAAGTTTATTGTTCAAGAATCGCTATTTTCTGAATATAACGGCTTTATAAACAAAAAATGTTGCAAACAAACCAGCAATCACTGGAAGTATTTTTTGATTTCCTCAAGCGATAAAACTGCCAATTTGTTAGCTGCTAACATTTCCTCTGCCTTCTCAACGTCACTGGGACGCAAAATCAATGCAACTTTCCCATCCACATGCACCGCTGAGGAATAAGCGTACTCTATGTTTATTCCGCCATCCCCAAGAACTTTCGTTATTTTCGAGAGGGTATTTTCTTCAGAAATAAAGGTAGCTGTAACTTCAGTATTCTTCTTTGATTTTGCCAAGTTAAAATCTGCATCTTCCAACAACTTCGATGCTTTCTCAGGTTCTTCAGTAATCAATCGAACCAAACCAAACTCACCCTTATCTGCAATCGAGAGGGCAAAAACTCTAATCTTGTTCTTATCCAACTGCGACATCGTTTCGAACAAAGAACCCGGATGATTATCAAGAAACACACTAACTTGCGTAATAGGCAAACAGTACACCTACAGTCCAATAGTTTCAGTTAATATTTAACTTTAACCAAACTTTTGAGGAAAAACGTTTTCCACCAACATTTATATTTCAACATGAATAATTCCTTGCTATTCGGAGAATGCAGAGTTTGCTAAAATGCACCGAGGTTTCCAAGCGTTTTGGGGGACTTCAAGCATTAAAAAACGTCGACTTCACTATAGGCGACGGCGAGATAGCAGGGCTTGTGGGACCCAACGGTTCAGGCAAATCGACGCTTCTAAACCTCATCAGCGGCGTGTACAAGCCTGACTCAGGACAAATCCTCTTCATGAACGAAGACATCGCCAAGTTACCGCCCTACAAAATCTGCGCCAAAGGTATAACTAAAACAGCACAAACCGTCCAGTCCTTCCCAGAAATGACCGCAACCGAAAACGTCCTGACAAGCGTGCTGTTCAACGAAAAAAAATACACGGGCAAAACTGATGCCTTACCGAGAGCCCAGGAGCTTTTGGGGTTCGTGGGGTTGAGCAAAGAAAAATTTGACTTGCCAGCAAAAAAATTAAACGTCGTGGAATTGCGCCGAATTCAGCTTGCAAAAGCGTTGGCAACAAACCCTAAATTTCTCTTGCTCGATGAGATGCTCACAGGCTTAACTCCAAAAGAATCTGACGAAGCCATAGAAATAATTAAGCAAATCAACAAGCAAGGAGTCACCGTACTAATGGTAGAGCACGTCATGCGGGTAATTATGGGGTTATGTAGCCACGTGATAGTCCTGAATCATGGTGAAAAAATCTGTGAAGGAAGCCCCAAACAAGTGGTTTGTGACGAGAACGTTGTGAATGTTTACCTGGGCAAGCGGTTTACTTTTGGTGAGGAAGAGTAATGCTGGAAATCTCAAATTTATCTGCTGCATATGGAATGGTGCAGATTCTCTATGACGTATACTTTAAGGTGGAACAAGGCGAAATCATAAGCATTATTGGTCCTAACGGGGCAGGAAAAACTACCCTTGTAAAGACCATAATGGGTTTTTTGCATCCAAAAACAGGTTCAATAAAGTTTAAGGACGAAAACATCGAAAAACTATCAACTTACGAGATAGTCAAAAAAGGATTAACCATGATTCCTGAAGGCAGAGAAATCTTTCCCCGCATGAGTGTTGAAGAAAACCTCCAACTGGGCGCCTACAGCATAAAAGACAAATCCAAAGTTAAAGAAACCAAAGAGAAAGCATTCAACATTTTTCCAGTGCTAAAGAAGAAGGAAAAAGCTCTGGCTCAAACTCTAAGCGGCGGCGAGCAACAGATGCTTGTTATCTGCCGAAGCCTCATGTCAAACCCCCAACTGCTAATTCTTGATGAACCTTCGCTCGGGTTGGCACCAATAATCGTTGAGAAAGTTCTCGACACCGTACGCACCATAAACGAGGAAGGCGTAACTGTGCTTTTGGTCGAGCAGAACATTCATGATAGCCTTAATGTCGCCGACAGAGGATACGTTCTTGAGGAAGGCAAGATAATATTGGAAGGGAAGAGTAGGGAACTTTTATCTAATACCCATATAAAAGAAGTGTATCTAGGCCTTTAAAGCAGAGAGGGGCAAAGAACTTGGCGGATGGCAAATACTGGAACGAAAAAATAGAAACGATGCCTGCTGAAGAAATAAAAAAGCATCAGCTCCAAAAGCTCAAAGCACAAGTCAAACATAGCTATGAGAACAGCGGTTTTTACAGAAAAAGATTTGATAGTGTGGGATTGAAACCCGAAGATATTCGTTCTCTTGATGATTTGCAAAAGATTCCTTTTACGGTTAAGAGTGATTTGAGGGATAATTACCCGTTTGGGATGGTTGCCGCTAAATCAGATGAGATAGTTGAGATTCATGCTTCCAGCGGAACAACAGGAAACCCGATTATAGGCGCTTACACGAGAAGCGACATGGATATGTGGCAGGAACTTATGGCGCGTTCTATCTACGCTGTCGGCGGCAGACGCCAAGACGTCATCCACATCGCTTACGGCTACGGCTTGTTTACGGGCGGTTTAGGCTTCCATTACGGCGCTCAAAAAGTTGGAGCTAAAATTGTTCCGGCAAGCGGCGGCATGACTCAACGGCAAATCAAACTCATGAAAGACCTAGAGGTAACCATCTTAGCCTGTACGCCCAGCTTTGCAGTTTATTTAGCTGAGACAATGGCTCAGGAAGGTGTAGTTCCACAAAAAGACCTAAAACTCAGACTCGGCATGTTCGGCGCCGAACCATGGTCACATAAAATCCGCGAAAGAATCGAAAAAGAGATGAACATAGAAGCCTTTGACGTTTATGGGTTAACAGAACTTTGCGGTCCAGGCGTATCCATCGAGTGCTCCGAGCACAATGGTTTGCATATTTGGGAAGACCACTTCATCGTAGAAACAATAAACCCTGACACAGGCGAAGTGTTGCCGCAGGGAGAAGAAGGAGAACTTGTCTTCACAGCACTCAGCAAAACAGGTTTGCCCATTTTACGTTACAGGACAAGAGATATCTCAAAAATCAACACAGAAAAATGTGCATGTGGAAGAACGCATGCAAGAATGGAAAGAGTAACGGGTAGATCCGACGATATGCTCATTATCCGCGGAGTAAACGTGTTCCCATCACAAATCGAGTACGCGGTGATGTGTTTCTCTGAACTTGCAACCCAGTACCTCATCGTTCTTGACCGTCCCGGCGCTTTGGATACTTTTGTCGTTAAGGTTGAGTTGTCTGAGCAAGCCTCCAAAAATCCACAGCTCGACAAGAAAGCCTTGATAAGTGACATCCAGAAGAGAATTCACATCGTAACCGGTATATCGGCTGATGTGGAAATCGTGAAGCCAGGCGAACTTCCACGAACTGAGGGCAAAGCAAAAAGAGTATTGGATTTGCGTAAGGGCAAAATGTAAGGATAAAGTTATGACTTCCAAGATTGCGGCAGGTAAGCCGGGCAGTTTTGCCTTGCTTAACGGTGATGAAGCGGTTGCACGTGGGGCAGTGGAAGCCACCGTTAAAGTTGCCGCTTCATATCCAGGGACACCTGCTACGGAAATATTGGAAACCATTGCTGATGTAGCCAAAGAATTTGGCATTTACGCTGAATGGAGCATTAACGAGATTGTCGCTGCTGAGGTTGCAGCGGGCGCTTCCATGACGGGAGTGCGATCCATTGTTTCTATGAAGCATGTTGGCTTGAACGTTGCTGCGGACGCAGTTATGACGTTGGCTTACACAGGCGTCGAAGGCGGCATGGTAATCGCTGTCTGCGATGACCCCGCATTGCACAGTAGTCAAAACGAGCAAGACACACGTTATTTCGCAGTTCACTCAAAGCTGCCGCTGCTGGATGCAGGCAGCCCACAAGAAGCCCTCGACATGGCAAAAGAAGCGTTCGAAATAAGCGAAAAAATCCACCTGCCCGTAATCCTGAGACTAACAACTCGGGTTGCACACGGAAAAGCAAAAGTGAAACTCGGCGAATTTCAGAAAATTACCCGCAATTCCGAATTTGATAAGAACGGCTCCAAATGGGTTATGGTTCCCTCGAACGCTATTCGGCAGCACCGCGTTTTGGAGGGCAGACTGATGGATGCAAGAAAGATCGCGAACGATTCAAAGTTCAATTCGGTTGAGGATAATGGTAGTGAAATAGGCATTATAGGCAGTGGAGTAGGCTACTATTATGCACGGTCGGTTTTAGATACCAAAAGGTTTTCTTGGTTAAAACTGGGGTTTGTTCATCCTTTTCCAGCAGAAACAGTGAAGTCTTTTGCTTCCAAAGTGAAAAAGTTGATAGTTGTTGAAGAACTTAGACCTTACATCGAAGAGAACCTTCAACGTCTAAACCTTGAGGTTTCCGGAAAAGCCGAATTGGGTTTGGAAGAAATTGGCGAATTTACCCCTGACAACGTGCGCCAAGCCTTCGCCAAACTATGCTTAACTTCGATGGCGGAAACACCAGAACTTTATGCTTTACCGCCAAGACCGCCAGCCCTCTGCCCTGGATGTCCCCACCGCGCATTCTACTACGCCTTAAACATGCTCAACCAACACGTTGAATGCGACACCGAAAAATGTGTAGGCTGCGACATATGTGAGTATGCATGCTCGTTTGAGAAAGAACGAGTCTTCAATCCCCTCAAATCGAGAATCCGCTCGGTCAGGATTGGACAAACATTCAACACTGCAGTTACTTGCAAAGGCTGCCTCGACGCCCCCTGCATTCGCGCATGCTCTGAAAATGCGATAAGTCAAGCTAAAGAGAGCGGCTCAATAATCGTTGACGAAACCAAATGCAAGGGCTGCGACTGGTGCATCGATGCCTGCAAATACGGCGCCATAACACTTCATCCCACAAGTCACAAAGCCATCATCTGCGACACATGTGGAGGCAACCCCAAATGCATTCCAGCCTGCCCTGAGAGCGCCCTAAGTTTAACAGGAAAATCAAACGACAAAATCGTCACCGGCGACATCGGTTGCTACACGCTGGGTGTTTTGCCTCCTGTTAATGCGGTTCAATCGTGCCTTTGCATGGGCGGCGGGATTTCTCAGGCTGCAGGAATGGTTCATGCGGGCGTAAAAGAAAAGGTGTTTGCGGTTATAGGCGATTCAACCTTTTTCCACGGAGGCATGCCTGGGCTGCTTAACATTGTTTACAACAAGGCCAACGTATGTGTAATCGTAATGGATAACAGTGTAGTTGCCATGACGGGGCATCAACCTACTCCAGGTTCAGGAAAAACCGCCATGGGCACAGATGCTAAAGTCATCCGAATCCAAGACATCGCCAAAGCAGTCGGCATAGAAAAGGTCGACGTTATCGACCCATACGACCTAAAAGCTGCAACCGCTACAGTCAGACAGACCTTAAACTACCATGGGCCTTCCGTCATCATCTCTCAAAGACCCTGTCCCCTGCTAATTGAACGCGGCAACCCTCGCGAAGTCAAAGAAGAATGCAACGCCTGCGGAGTCTGCGTAAAATCCTTCGGGTGCCCAGCCATCAGCCTAAAAAGCGAAAAAGCAGTAATAGATCCTGACTTATGCTACGGATGCGGCGTCTGCGAAACGGTCTGTCCCTTTGAAGCGATAGGGAGGAGACAAAGTTGAACCTCGACATAGTCTTTAGTGGCGTGGGCGGACAAGGAGTCGTAGTTTTAAGTGACATTTATTGCGAAGCTGCCATGCTGGAGAGTTTCGACGTTGCGAAGGCTGAGATTCATGGGATGGCTCAACGCGGCGGCTCAATTGTTGCCTATGCAAGAATCGGCAGCAAAGTTGAATCCCCCCTGATTGAGACGGGAAAAGCCGATGCAATTGTGGGGTTTGAAATACTTGAAACAGCAAGAGCCTTGCCGATGCTCAAAAAAAATGGCACAGTAATAGTAAACATGAAGTACATTCCGCCCAACTGCACTGGCGCAGGAGTTAAACCCAAAAAGACTGAGGATTTAATGGATATGCTGAGGGCAAAGGCCTCGGTTCATGAAGTAGATGGTGTCGGCATAGCTGAAAAATTGGGCAACATGCTCGTCGTAAACACAATTCTTCTTGGAGCCTTATCTGCGCTTCCAGAGATACCAGTTAAAGTGGAGTCTTTCCAGCGTGCAATAGCGAGCAGACTTAAAGAAAAATACATCAATCTAAACCTTAAAGCCTTCCAACTAGGCCGAGATAGCGTATTATGAGATAATTTTATTAAGCATTTACTTGGATATAGCAAAGAAAAAACAGAGGATAATTAAAATGCAAAAGAAAATACTCGCTATATTAGTTGTCATAATAATTGCTGTCTCAGCTGTCGCAGCTTTACAGTTATCACCAAAAACACCTTCAGCCGACGCTCGAAACATCAAAATAGGCTTAGTTGCGCCTGTATCGGGCTCACCAGTAGGCCAAGATATGGAACGCGCCGCAAGAATGGCTGTTGATGAAATAAACAACGCAGGCGGCATCTACGTTTCTGAATGGAACACCAAAGTCAACATCACATTAATAGTTGCTGACACAGTAAATGACGCCCCGGGCAACGCAGTGACACCGGTAACTCAAGCAGTTGAGTCAAGCCAAGTTGACCTTCTCATAGGCGGATACGGAAGCGCAGGAACCTTAGCAGACCAAGTGGTCGCAATCAACGACAAAGTCCCATTCATAATCACTGGAGCATCAAACCAACTTGTTACCCGAAGAGGACCACAAGGCGATTATGGCGGCTTCGGCGCAAACGGAGCCAACAGTATATCTGACGCAGAAGGCATGAGTTACATGTTCCACTACTGCACCACAACCTACGACTACAGCAAAACAGTCGTTGACTTCTTCGCATCAGAGATGAAACCTTTAGTTGCACCTGACCGAGACTTCAGCCTCGCCATACTTTACCGCAACGATGCTTTCGGACAAGGAGTTGAACAAGCAACAAAATATTGGATAGAGAACGAAAGCTTACCTATCAACATTGTAGCTGACAGAAACTATGACCCTGCGACAACAAACTACCAAACTGACCTAACAGCAGTCGCTGCTTCACATCCAGACGCAGTGTTCGTCGTTGATAACCCCGATAAAACACCACTCATAATAAAGCAAGGATGGGACGACGTTGGATTAAAAACCGTTTACATAGCTGTTGAAAACAACCAAGACCCCACATTCTATTCGCTCCTCGGAAGCAGCGGTGATGGACAACTTCTCGAATCAAAACTAGACCCATTCATGGTTCCCTCGTATCTACCAGCAGTCCAGACATACTCAGAAAAATTCAACCAGCTCTACGGTGTAGTGCCAGGAATGATGGGTGCTGACACTTATGACGCCTTCTACATCGCAAAGAACGCAATCGAAAGCGCTGGAACAGTAGATAAAGCAGCAGTACGACAGGCAATAGAAGACACCAACATGAACCAGATGCTCATAATAACCCAGACGGGTAAAATACAATTCAGCACAGGAATCAACTACCATGAAATCAGCCCCGTAACCTTCGTCGAGCAACTCAAATGGGATGCAACAGCCAATAAGCTAACATCACAAATCGTTTGGGACCCAACAGGCCACAGCGACCTAGAACAAACCAGCTTTACACTACCAACAGGCTATCAACCCGGACAATAAAAACAATTCAAACCCTTCTTTTCTTTTGTTTCTCGCATATTTTAAATAGTTAACCTGAGAAATTATGTCAACCGCTTAATCTAAAAGAGGATAGAGTTCACAATGGATATAACGACACCAACAATCATTCTAACGCTAATATGGGGTGTCGCTGTTGGTTGCATATACATTCTTTTGGCAACAGGATTGAACATAATCTTTGGCGTTATGAAACTCGTGAACTTTGCACACGGACAATTACTCATGATAGGTGCTTTCTTAACTTGGACAATCTCAGTTTCAGTTGGCATAAATGCTTACGTGGCAATCCTAATTTCTATGGTAGTGGTTGCCGTTTTAGGAGTGGGTGTTGAAAGACTTACTTTTCGCCGAGTTTTGGGCACAGACAAACTTAACGAGATTTTTGTTAGCTTAGGTTTGATTTACATTTTTGAGAACGCAGCTATGCTTCTTTGGGGACCCAATTCAAAGCAGGTAACAAGTCCCTTCGCGGGGTTAAGTTTGAGTTTGCCAAGCATATCTATAACGTATGACCGGATAGTCGCCGTAATCGTGGTGATTGCTGCACTGGTAACTTTTGGTTTGTTGATTCAGAAAACAAAGCTCGGTTTAGCCATGCGGGCAACAAGCCAAAGAAGCACAACAGCGATGCTTATGGGCATAAATATAGAGAAAATTTACATGTTCACATTCGCCCTCGGCGCAGCTTTAGCCGCCTTAGCCGGGGGACTCTACGGTATTATTTTCTCTTTTGATTATCAAGTGGGCGCCATGCCTACAATCATTGCCTTCGCCATTATAATCCTCGGAGGCTTAGGCAGCATAAAAGGCGCAATCATCGGCGGATTACTCTACGGCGTCGCAGAGCAACTTGCAACTCTGTTTTTAGGAGGAATCTGGGGAAGCGCTGTCGCATTCGCCATGCTAATAGTAGTCCTCATAATAAGACCCAGTGGGATATTCGGTGAAAAAGGAGAATAGAATGAATATAAAACAAGCAATCACCGCATTCCTGCATTCAAAAAACTTCCAACTTTTACTAGTCACCTTCGCAATCTTAGCGGTATTACCCATATTTGTGAACGACAGCTTTTTCCTCTACATCCTGACACTCATCTTTGTCTTCGCAATTTATGCAGCGAGCTGGAATTTTCTGGCAAATTCAGGGCAAGGCTCCCTTGGACATGCGGTTTTCTTGGGCATCGGCGGGTTTTCGTCAGCAATAGTTGGGGGCAAAATCTCAGCGTCGTTGATTGGATTGATGGGTGTAACTCAAATGCCGATAGGCGCCGTTTCCATTTCGATTCAGGTTGTGGTGCTTCTTGTCGGCGGCTTGGTTTCAGCTGGAATCGGTCTTCTGATAGGTTTGGCGTGCGTTAGGTTGAAGGCCTGGTACTTGGCTATGGTGACGTTTGGCTTCTCTGTGATAGCAGCTACTCTCTCAAGCCAATTTGACTCATTCACTAACGGCATAAACGGATTCGCGCCAGTCACACTTGTCCCAAAAGGTTACCCATTCTACATCCTCGTAGTTTCTTTCGCTGTAGCATCCATCACGGTTATGTACTTGATTATGAAGTCGCGCATGGGATTAGCTTTCAAAGCCATCCATGGAAACGAAGCAGAAGCAAGAATGATTGGAATTAACACAGCCAAGTATAAACTGATAGCGTTTGTCATCAGCACATTCTTTGCCGGCATTGCAGGCGGATTGTACTCGTACTTTTTGAGGTTCGTGGATAACTCCATTTTCTCCCCAGCAAACTCTTTCATGCCCCTTATAATGACCGTCATAGGAGGGTTGGGAACCGTTGCGGGACCAATCATCGGCGCCATCTTCCTTGTTTCTGTTCAGCAGACCCTTGCGCTTCCAGGAGTGGTCGATTACCTTCGCACATCCCTCGGCTCATATTTCCCATCAGTGAGCAACGTTGGACCACCCTTGAGTCTGTTGTTCATCGGCGTAATCCTGTTGTTGATTGTTATCTTTGCTCCCAAAGGGCTCTCATCGTTTTTTAGAAAGTTCTACGTTTACCTAAAAACTCCTGAAAAGAAAAAGGAAGAAAAAGTCAAATGAAAGGAAAAGACCATTTTGCAGAAGCTTTAGGCATCAAGGTTCTTGAGGCAAAGGACGGTTACTCCAAAGTTACGATGAAAATTGAAAAGATCCATACTAACGCGTTGGGATTCACGCATGGGGGAGCAATTTTTTCGTTGGCAGATTATGCCTTTGCTCAAGCATGTAACTTCGGAGATAATGTGGCTGTGGCGGTTCAAGTTAGCATAAATTTCCTGAAACCCTCAGTTGAAACAGACACCTTAACTGCTGAAGCAACAAGGGTTTCCGATGGCAAAACTACAGGGTTATATCAGGTTACGGTTCGCAAAGAAGACAAAACCGTAGCTTTATTCAACGGGTTAGCGTTCAAAAAATAGCCGCCCTCAACCAAGCGCTGTACAGACATAATAGAAAACCCAAGAAACCAACAATATATTTATGTCACACAAAGTTCTAGATTCTTGTGCTGGGGTGGCCGAACGGTTCAGGCGGTAGCCTGCAGAGCTGCTCTATATGGGTTCAACTCCCATCCCCAGCTCT
>CAVTBV010000010.1:0-85357 GCA_963733095.1 Candidatus Bathyarchaeota archaeon | reverse complement strand
ATTATCTCTCTGAAGGTGAAGTTATAGAAGATGTGGATGCCTTGTGGAAAATAACTAAAGCAGGATTCTCAATCATCACATTATCAGACAACATGGTTTATCACAAGGGTCCACAAGATTTCCATAGTTTATCCAAAAGCTTCGTTAGAGATGGTATCCGAGCTTCAATCATCTTTATGCAACACAAAAGTCAAATTGTTTATCCGCAACTTTTTAAGATTTTTGTGGCTGCCTGTCCTATTACTGGTTTAGTCTTGTTTCCTCTACAGACTCTCTACGCAATAATATTCTGTTTAGTGTCCCTGTTTTTTTTGGGGTTAACTATTTCCCACAGCATCTCTAAATCGGGTGCATTCGTTATCTTTTCAATACTTTATGGTGTTGTAACCTCTTTCTGGCTGGATGTTAGTGGCATTTTGCTCTTAGCAAAGAAGATTCGTATACTCAACAAGCTTGGCATTGACTGGTAAAATTAAGTCATGTATAGTAAAAAACTAAAAATATTCTATCTTGCCGAATGCGTTTCTCTTAAATCTAAAGCCGGCGACCTAATCCATGTGTTGGACTTTTTGGAAGTGTTGACGAAAAAAGACCACGAAGTTACTGTTTTTATTCGTGGGAAAAAAAGCCCCACGTTTCTGAAGAATAATGCCAAAACTTTTCAACTGCCAGATTTTCCATTTCCTTTTTCCTTTTTCCTATATATTATTTGTAGTCTCTTTTTTGGAATAGAAGTCCTGATTAAGAAACCAGATATAATCTATGAAAGGGATAACGGTATTAACACATGGGTGTCTTTATTGGTAGATTGTTTCATATTCCTGTTTTTTTGGAAATTAATGGCGATCTGCCCTAGAATATTCCCTTAAAAATAGCGCCGTTGGAAAACTAGCCATGGTGATGGTAGGAAGTTATAGGATGGCTTCTTCCATCATCATTCCGTCCCGAGGACAAATATGATTCTTGACCCTTAGGCGTCAACGAAGGAATCGTAACCGTTGTACCAAATGGCGTAAATTCCGAGATATTTAAACCTCTCAATAAAATTGAATGCAGAAAAGCTTTGAACTTGGGTTTTACAGAAGTCTGACTTCTGTTTTGTCGGCAATCTTGCGCCATGGCAAGGGTTAAGCTATGCGTTGCCAGCTTTCTCGGCCGTTGTTAAATCAAACAAGCAAGAGGTCAGGTTAGTAATTGTGGGCGGAAGGTCAATTTAGGGCAAAGGCTTAGAGCGCTTGGCAAGTGAGTTACAAATAAGTAATAAGCTGCTTTTCCTCAGTAATTCATTTATCATGCAAAAATTCCTATGATTATCAATGCATGCGATATTTGCATAGCCCCTTTACCTCTTGGAGAAATGGCAAAATTGGTGTTTCCCCTCTCAAACTCTATGAGTACCTATCTTGTGGAAAACCGGTCGTTTCAACTTCAATCTTGGGGACTGAGATAATACGTGATCTGGATGAGGGAATTATAGTAAACCCTGATAACACCAACAGCTGAGCATTGCATTTCAAAATTCCTTGAAGAAACTGTATGAATGGGAAAAAAAATCCAAGCAATTACACGATGTTATAAATCAAGAATACTCTTGGAGCCACAGGGTCAACCAGATAGATGAGAATTGATGGAAAACATCAGAAGATCATAGGTTCATAACCGTTTGCTTGACTTTTTATTAAGCGCCCTATCTGTTTGTTCCTGGAATATTCATTTCAATGATTCTTTTTTAGAGCATAAAGCAAGTCTTATAGAGAAAATCCTTTTCGGAAGTATATTGTGGAATTATTTTTTTATTGTTTTGTCAATCATCATAGGGTTAGCCAGCAATGAAATAGTTGCTTACTTCAATATTTTCGTGTTATTATCCATATTTTCCCTTATTTTCTGCAATTTTAATTTTAAAGTGCTCTAAGAAACCTGTAGGGGGAAGTGAGATTCAGAGTTTCTTATCTGCCATATATTGCAATTTTCTGTTTTCTGTTAATACTATCTTTCCTTATGCTGTACTTCCATAATTTCTACAACGAATGGGATGTAATTTCATATTACATTCCTGCTGCTAAAGGAATTATAACTTCTCATGGACTAACTTCACAACCATATGTCTCACTGAACTTCTTTGATGTTAGCCCTGCAACGCCTATTAGTTATGCATTTGTCTTGAACTTTTTAGACAATGCTTCTCTATTCGCTTTACCAATAATTTACTTTGTCCTAACCTTGGTAACACTTTTTCTATTGCACACAAGCTCTTTCCAGGCAGGGCGGTCGTTGTTCCAGTATTAGTTTTTATGTCCATACCCACGGTACTAATAATGATTAGTTCCCACTCGTTATACCTTGATCTGCCATTTACATTCTTTCCATTTTCGGCAATTTATTTTGCCATATGCATTGCTAAACCCATCCCAAGTAGGGCAAAATACGATTGGAGTTTTTTTGCCATGAGTTTGAGTCTAGCTTGCTTTACACGGATTGAATTAGGTTTATTTTTGCTTCCAGTAGCTATCGGTTTAATTTTGTTTAGTTTACATGTGAGATACTGGATTCCGCTCTGAGCATTAGTTATTGGCTTTCTCTTCTATGTTAGGGAGGGCAGGAATATTCTTCTGGATGCTTCTTCATGGTTACTTTACATTCAGAGGCTTTTCCCAATAATACTATTGTCGGCGGTTGTCCTCATTGTCCTCTTAGCGATGAAACTAAAACCGACCGCCGAAACCCTGCCTCAAAAACTCCTAAAGAAATCAATTATCCTTGCATTGCTTTTTATCCTGCCCTTTCTAATGTATCTATTTAGAAATATTTTTGTTCTAGGCTTCATTGTTCCAAGTTTGCCAACATCTAACTTAAGCCTTCTGACTTCGATACTCTTCTATAACAGTATTTCAAGTTCAACCTCTGGATCGTGGATTTCGCAACTCCAGTGGGGAAATTTCATCTCTGTCTGGTGGTTCACAACACCCTTTTTGATTCCTATTTTAATCTCCCTGTCTTCCTCAATCTACCGTTTGAGAAAACGCTTTACCTTCAACTCTGGCTATGTTCCCATTTTATTGTTTTTTGTTTGCCTTTTTATGATCTGGTCAACTGCACTTTTGTGTGACTCTAACCAAGGCATCTCTATTATTTTGCGCCTTTCATAGCCCTTTTAGCGGGGCATCGCCTGTTGGTTATCCGTAAATCTTATGACTCTAAAGCTTTTGCATTACGAGTTTCCATTTATCTAAGTTTGATTGTAATATTTACTTTGCTAAAAATTGGAATTCAGGAAATCAACGGGTTAACAACATACTATAGCACTCTATATGACCCATTATTTGACCTACAATTTACAGCCTTTTGTGCCGTTGCCTTTTTGTTGATTTTCTTACCCTCTGAATCCCTTATTAAACAGCTAAGTACGAAATCAAATAGTCTTGCAGCAAAGTTCAAGCCTGCCAGCTGTCGTTTAATCATGGTGGTTGTCGTATTCTTAAACATAATTTTGCTCGTAAGCTTCTGTAGCCCTATTATTTTGGATGCAGAAAGAAATGGTTACCAAGATCGATTTCAGTATATGAGTGGTTGGTATTACTACCCGCAGTGACCGATTACTATAACCAAAATATACGTGATAACGGAGTTACAGTCGGTTTCTTCGCCACGACCTAGTTGAACTTTTGCTAATAGAACAATCATTGACCTTAACGATCCAATTTATGGGTCGCCCCTCTATTCGTCATCGGACACTTAAATGAAAGTGCGTTGCTTTCCAAATTCGAACAATTAAATGTCAAATACTTATTGATACCTATTGAAAGGCACTGCTTTTTATCCACTTTACGAAAAGCTAGGAAATAGCAGTGTATTTGGCGAAATATTTGAAAATAACCCAAAATTTTATGATTTGCAAACATTCAATTATGCTACATTATACCGGTTTTATGATAATTATACTACTGAGCCGATTACTTTTTCACAAGCTCAACCTTGGAATTATAATTCCTCAAGAAATTACATTTTTGATTCAGAGAACTCGAGCGGTTTTCAATTTAATGGTTTCAGTGAAGCGAGTGGTCGTTTTACAGTCATGCTAACTTTCAACGCGTCCCTTTCACTGCCAAATGTTTTCCAATTTTCCGTGGAAAGCGAAAAGCAAGCCGCATTCACATTTAGGGCATTCAGCGATATTAATAATCGAACAACCAACTACTCATATACTGAAAAACTATTAGACGGTAAAGAAAATGTTATAGTGGACCTTAATCAATGTTCAACTTCGGGGAATTTCAATGCTAATCATGCTGAAGGTATTTATCGGAATAAAAACTGATGCTAATGCAGATTGCCAGTTTAACTTCCAAGGGCTTTCTTCAATTCAGTATCCTTTGTCATAAATCTGACAATATTTGTTGAAGGAAATCTGTTTGAATAGAAATATGAAAGCATACCTGACAGATCATCGATTATTCCTGTTTAATCATATACCAAGATATCCTGAAATGCAGATTAGCCTCAACAGAGTTAGGGATACCTCAGTGCTACTGTAGAGATTTTGAGGGAGTTAAAACGGTTGCCAACAAATAGACGACTTAGCATTTGCCTTTTGGTCAGCTTAATCATTTTTAGTATTGTTAGCTTTGTTTCTTGCTTCAATTACTCGGAATCATCTTACTGGGATTTCCATAATTCCAACTACATTGACTTTAGTAAACCCGTGAATTTTACTGTGGATCCCCATCAAGGAATACCGAAAGATACTGCTCTAGTTGGCTTATCCGCCGACTTGATGAAAGCTCTGGTTCAGCAATTAACGATAGCGGTATAAGCGGCTCCAATGGCACAATGACAGGTGCCTCATGGTGTGATGGAAAGTACGGGGATGGATTATTTCTTCAACGGCGAAATTCGAACGTGGTTATAAAAAATTCAACAAATTTTCAAACACAAAATGAAATTACTTTATCAGCTTGGATTAAACCTTGCTTAAGTCAGATGGATTATATTATTGGTAAAGCTCCTGAGTATGTTTTGCGTTTGACGCCTGCTGGGCAAGTGGTTTTCCTTTGGCAACAAGGTGGTTCATGGAAAATCAGCCAATCTCTATCTGATGCTGTTCAAAACGACACATGGACACATGTTGCTGCAGTTTACAATGGCACAAATATGGTGATCTATGTGAATGGAAAGGTAAGTGGTTATCCTTTAGCTATAAGTGGACCAATGGATTTAACTAATAGAACCCTGCAGATAGGTTACGATTCATGGTTCCTAAATAGTTCCTTTAACGGAGTGATTGATGATGTTCGAATTTACAACCGTTCACTAAATGCACATGAAGTAAACTCGTTATATCTTAACTCGAACCCAACCCGTTCTACTTCTCTAATCATTACTATTTCGTAGATAATTCAACGAACAATTCCATGTTGGTTTATGCCGATAGGGCAAACGTGAACATTTCTGATAATACCGAGATAAAATGTACCAACTTTTTCATGGATAACAAGTTACTCTTCCAAGCTAACAACACTGTAATCCTAAACATTTGGACCAACCTTGGAAAGCCCATGTTTACATCTGGAGCTTGGAACATCGAAAACTATACAGTAACTTTATCGCTCGATAACGGCTCTATTGGAGAACTTGATTGGAATTCAATTATACCTCTTTCTGCTTCTGATCTTTCAACTTCGACAAGCAATGCCGGCAACATCACGGTTTTTTCGGCTCTCTGGAGTGATAACCGTAGTTTATCTGTGCGGCTATATCTTCAGCACAAATAATACTGGTCAGTGGATTAATTCTACTTGGACACCGTTTAATAACAGCCCAAGCTGGGGTAACGTTACTTTAACTTTAAACAGTAATATCGGTGCAACTATAGGTTTCCGAGAATTTGCCAATAACTCATTAGGCACTTGGGTCAGTTCTGAACTTTATACTGTCAAAACAACGGTTTCTTTTAATAAGAACGAGTCTATACCTGGTTCAACACCTTGTGCATCTCCATCGCCAAGTGTATCTCCTTCATTGCAACCGACTGTTTTACCAACTCGAAATCGAAACTCCAGAATCTGCACAAACATCGTCAGAGCAATTTTCACAGATACCCTTGGCTCGATATTAGTTATTGCGATTGCAGTCATTTTATCGGCTTTTTTTGTTTTAGCTTTCAAGAAAGGGTATGTTACTATTGATGTTGTTGACGAATAGCATGGAGTTGTGCGACTTTTGTCTTGCATAAGATGCTCTTTTTCTTATTTCCATACTTGTTAAATGTAATCGTCAGGCTGGAAAGAGTAAATTATTGAATTTGTATTTTATTACTCAGATATTCACTATTTTGAGCTAAATTTTTCACAGGTTTGAATGGCTTCATTTCGAGAACAAAATGTTTTTAAGCAAAACCAATTCAAAGCCCAATAGTTGTCAAGTAAGCGAACACAATGATCAAAACACCATTGGAATGGCTATTATTATACCATAAATACTTCGATGAAATAGCTTGGCTGAATGGTGAGAGCTTTAGAAAGAAACGTGAATCAAAAAAATTATTGAAAATCAGTGTTTTGTTATCCATCAGGTCATAAGCTGGTTTGGTCTTTGGATTTGATCCTTGTACATCCCTGATTAAGTAAAAGAAAGGTTTGCATTCAAAATTAATTGCAAAGTGAAAGCATCAAAAAATATGGACCACTAAAAGAAGCAATAGAATATTTTTTGTTTTGTTGACAGAATCCATATCTAAAAGCATTAAAGGAGTTTAAGAAAAGTCTCTGCGATTAGATCAATTTGTTCTTCTGTCACAATCGGGTGAATTGGCAATGAAATAACTTGTTTTGCAGCCTTTTCGGTTTCTGGCAGGTTGTAGGTTCCAAAGTTTTCTTTGTAGTAGGGCATTTGGTTGATAGGTATGGGGTAGTATGCCTCGGCGCCTATGCCTTTGTCATGCATCTCGCTGGATGATGCTGTTTCTTTTCGCTTCTGTAGCGCCATTAATTCTGACTGTGTAGAGATACCAACTGTGTTTTCGTTCCTTAAGTTTTGGAGGCAAAGTTAGTTTGTCTACACCTTCCAACATTTTGGTTAATCTTTGAGCGTTTTTGGATCTTTTTTCAAAGAAATTCGGAAGGCGGTTGAAGTTGAACTATTCCGATGGCTGCTTGGATTTCAGTCATGCGGTAGTTAGTGCCCAGCATAAGTGAGTTATATTTTGTTCTTTCGCCATGGGTCCTTACCATCTTAGTTTTTTCGGCTAGTTCATCATTGTTTGTTGTCACCATTCCGCCTTCGCCTGTGCCTATGTTTTTAGCTGCATAGAGGCTCCAGCATGCTAAATCAGCGCAAGTACCAGCGGGCTTTCCTTCATAGGTCGCTCCATGTGATTGAGCGCAGTCCTCAACAATTGCAATGTTAGACTCCGCAGATATTTCTCTTATCGGTTTAGTATCTGCAGGTAAACCATAGAGGTCAACAGGAACTATTGCTTTCGTTTTCTTTGTTATAGCTTTTTTAGTAGCCTCTGGCGAGAGCGTATACGTTTCGGGGTCAATGTCAGCGAAACTGGTTTACCGCCCGCCAACACTACCGCTTCTGCGGTCGCCACAAATGTGAAGCTAGGCAAAATAATCTCGTCACCAGCCTTAATTCCAACCGCCATCAACGCTGAATGGAGGCCGCAGTGCCTGTATTAACTGCTATGGCATGTTTTACCCCTGCAAACTCGGAATAGTTTTTTTCAAACTCCTTGACTTTTAATCCAGCGCCTAACCCACTGGTTAGTATACCACTCTTCATAACTTCGACTACAGCTTGTATTTCTTCGTCGCCTATCTTTGGAAGGTTAATCGGAATCATAGTGTTGCCTCAATTAAGCATGCTGTTGATTAGAAAACGTATTTCAACTTATCGGTGATAACCTTGAGCCTGTTGCCGAAAAGAAGCGGATAACTTGATTTTTTTTAAAAGAAAATGGGTTGGATAGTGCCTGCAAGATCAGCTCGGAAGGCAAGCTGTTATCTGAAATTATTTCTATCTTTTTAGTTGTATTATCCTGTTTTTTACCGACGATTGTAATGCTGCAATAGCAACTTCTAGCGCTTTGACGCCGTCTTCGCCTGTTACCAAAGGCTTCTTTTTCTCTGTGATGCAATCGATGAAGTGCTGAAGCTCCACTTTTAGGGGTTCTTGGAATGGAAGGCGAGGTTGCACGGTTTCGGTTTGCTGTTCAATCCACAAATCCTGTGTATTGTAGTCGAGTCGCATTATGGCGGCGCTTCCAGTCACCGTTAAGGTTCGTGTCTTGTAGGGCGTGAGCCAGTTGGATTCGTAGATGCGCTTTTGCCATCCTTGTAAGTAAGCATTATATGCGCGTAGTCTTCGAACTTTTTGATTCTCATGCTCCCTACCTTTGCATAAACCGATGTCGGTTGCTCCCCTGAAATAAAGTGCATGACATCAATATCGTGTATGGCTGTATCTTTGACGATGTACCAGCCATGCCGCCGACTCGCTCTGGCCATTGCGAAACACGTTTTGCGGTTGCGCATACTAAGTCTCCAATTTTCTTGTCCGGCCAATTGGCGAATGTTTTGTAGACCTGGTATGAATCTCATGAGAAAGCCCACGGTTAAGTGGAGTCCGTTTTCCTTTGCTGTTTGTACAAGTTTCTCGGCTTGTCAGGGTTTGTCGCCATGGGCTTCTCCACCAGTACGTGCTTGCCAGCGTTTAGTGCTTTGAGTGCTTCTTGGGCAAGTATCGTAGACCATGTGCAAATGTTGACGGCTTCGATATTTTTGTCTTTTAGCATTTCTTTGCTATCTGAGTAGGCTTTTACTCCATACTGGTTTGCCATGGCTTTAGCTCTTTCAGAGTTAACATCGCAAACTGCTATGAGTTCAGATGATTGAAGCTCTTTATAGACTCGGGCGTGGTTTTTACCCCATTGCCCTGTTCCGATTACTGCTACACCAAGTTTCTTCATACTTTTACAAGCGTCCTTTTCCGGGAGCCTGCGAGTATATGAACTCTTCTCTTTTACTTTTCTATGTTGCAATCCATTCGTTAAATCCATAACTCGAATTGTCTTTCAGGTTAAGCCTTGACTAATCTTGTTTACCTGTCAAACAGTTTCTCAACCAGTTGCTTACCTTTAACATTAATGCCAATATTAAACTTTTTAAGGTTGAAACAGGAAAGGACAAGCTATGCAAAATGCAAAACATGTCATCGGTTATTTGGAACTTACTTGGAGCTTTTTGCTAACCATTAGGTGAAGAAACATGAAGATATGGTATTGACGCTTGCACCGGCAAGCAGGTTAGGTATGCAATCGCAATAGCAAAGCGCTTGAAGAGAGGCGCATGACTTTGTTTTTACAACTCGGGAACATCCAGAGATACTATACCGCTTGCAAAGATTCTTGGAGAGAATCCAATAATTATTCGCAAATACAGCCCATCTACGCTAACTTCGCGACTTGAAGAGAGTGCTGAGCGCATAATTAAATTCTCCAAACTCTTTGAAGACAACCCACCTGATATTGCTATAGCTCATCAGTCAGTCGAGCTTTGTTCAACAGCTTTTGGCTTAGGGATTCCCATTATTCTGACTGCTGATACACCATACGCTCTTGCAGTCAATAGGCTTACGATGCATGCCTTTCGCTCATACTGTTGTAGTCTCAGAGGCGTTACCCAAGAGCTTTACGAGACCTTATTGTATCAAAAATGTAAAACAGTTTAAAGGGGTAGATGAGGTTGCTTGGATTGAAGGGCTTCAAGCCTTCAAAAATCTATGGAGTGAAGCGACCGTTGATAGTTGTCAGGCAAATAGAGGCAAGAGCGGTTTATGCTCAGGGAAAACCCGATTTAGCAGGTGTTATCGCAAAACAGCTGTCTGTATTAGGGAACGTGCACTTTATACAAGATATAACGAGGAAGGCAAAACCTTCGGGGTAAAGGCTGGCTTTGAGGATTCCGCTAATTTAGTTGCTAATTCCGATTTGGTTGTTAGTTACGGGGGTACGATTGCTCGTGAGGCTGCATTACTAGGTGTTCCAAGCATTGCAATCTCTGATATGGCTAAGACTTATGTGAACCAGTATGTTGCCAAGAAGGGCTTTCCGCTTTTCATAACTACTGAGCAAGGTGTTCTTGGTTACGCAAAGAAGTTTTTGGGCAAGCGATTTGATGTTCAGAGTAAGCTTGCGGAATTAGAGAATCCTGTAGATGTTATCGAAAAAGTAGTTGAAAGCCTGCGAAGATGAGCGAAAAGTTAGCTAAAACAATTAGCTTTCCTTTAACCGTTCTACCTTTTCCTATTCCCTTATAAATGAACCCAGCTTTAATCGCAGTCTCGGCATTGAAAACGTTTCTTCCATCGATTAGTATAGGCGTAGCAACTTTACTTCTCATGTCATTTAGATCTATTTTCAAGTACTCATTATGCTTTGTCATTAGAAGCACTCCGACTGCGTTCTTGATTGTCTCTTCCAAATTATTTGAAAAAACAATATCAAAATCACGAACAATTGGATCATGCAAACAGGTTTGGCTCCTCGCTTAACTTAGGAAAGCTTTTACAGCGTAGTTGTAGGAGTGTTTCTTGTATCATCTGGTTTTTCGAGAAAAGCTACTCCTAAAATTGCTACTTTTGAGTTTTTCAAGCTCTTTCCTATTTCAGCTAATGCTTGCTCCAAAAGATCCGCCATATGAATTGGCATAGCATCGTTTAGTTCTCTGCTAGCCGTCAATAGCTTGGGGAAGAATTTTGTTTTACCGTATTCATCTAAGCCATATTTTAGCAACCAGGAGTCCTTTGGAAGGCAATGACCACCTACGCCACAGCCGGGATAATGCATGTTTCTATAGGGGTTTGACGCTGGATTCGTTGGATCATTCGGTAAAGTGTTTACCAATTCTCGGACCTCAAAAGCATCTATTCCGAGGCTTTCACAGATAAGGCGACTTCAATTGGCGAAAGCAATGTTGACATCTCTGTAGGCGTTTTCGACCGTTTTGGCAACTTCTGCTGTTAGAACGTTTGTGGGGCAAAGCTTTGCTTTAACAATGTGTTTGTAAATAACCATTGCCCTCTGAGTGCTCTGAGGGTCTACTCCACCGATGATTCTGGGTAGTTCAGTTATGTTCTTTAGCAAACGACCTACCATTACTCTTTCGTAACAAAACGCCAGAAAGATGTCTTTGCCGACTTTCATTCCAGACGACTTTTCGAGTATTGGTTTCACTATGTTCTCTGTAGTTCCAGGAGCAACTGTGGATTCAATGACTACAAGTGTGCCTGGGCTTATGCATCTGCCTACAGCTTCACTAACTTCTCTAAGTGACTCATACCTTGGATTCGGCTCTCATCAGTCGGAGTTTGAACATCTATTAGGATAGCCTCGGCATCCTTACATACCTCAAGGTTCTCGTCTACCCTAAAAGTTCCTTTCTTAACTACTCGAGTTATAAGTTCAGAGAGGCCTGGTTCGTCGCCACCAATCGGATTCTTACCGTTATTTAGCCAATCTATCTTCCAACCTGACCGTTTAGACCGTACGTTGAACTCCAATAACACTGAAACCCTCTACATCTGCCAAGAGAGAAGCGACAGGTATCCCGACATACCCCATACCAACGACTACAATTTTATGCATGCTATTCTCCACTTAATGGTCATATATGTATGTAACTGGTTTGAAAATCAATCCTCGATTATATTAAAGGCTAACGTGTCTGGATATCCGTGATAGCTATTTTCGCTGCAAGATAAGTCTGAGAATGCCATATCCAAATATTAGGATTTGTTTTCATAATGAAAATGGACTTCTTCAAAATTCGATTTCCCATATATATTCGAGAATTAATTGTTTTTTTGGGAACTCAGAGATAATGAGCAGTTATTTGCAAAGTTTCTTCTTCAAAGTGGGTTGAGAGTGAATGAGGGCATAGGAAGCTTCAACCTCTTCGACTGAATCAGGATTGGTCCATGAAGCTGGATCAACAAACCCTGGGTAATCGACGATTGACCCAAGAGAAGTTGTGTTGTTGTTGCTGCAACTGCATTCTGCACACCGGTTGCAACAACTTTCAGATTTAATTATAATTGTCAAGTTTACCCTTAATCGCAGTTCGCGTCTTGTTCATGGAGAATTAGATTGGAACCGCAACCTCCTTCTGCTTCAAACTTATCCTATCCTCCACAATTGTGGGCAAAACAGTCACATTCTCTTCTTTATGGAGTGATGACTATAGTTTGTCGGGTGGTGGATACGTTTTTAGTACGAATAATTCTGGGCAGTGGGTTAATGCGTCTTGGGTGGCTTTCTCTTCTACTCCATGCTGGGGCAATGCCACGTTGACCCTGAACAGTAAGGTTGGGGCTGTTGTTGGTTTTCGGGAGTTTGCTAATAATTCTTTGGGTTTGTGGGGTGATTCTGGAATCTACACTATCACTACAACTAATGATACATCTACGGTTACGCCTTCGCCAGCGCCTCGTGGCGAGTTCCACCGCAAGCTCCAACAGCGACAACTTCAAACCACAGCCCCAACCGTCAACTCCAACTCACAAACCCCAACCCCATCCCCAACAACTTCGCCAGAAACAAATCTGTTAACAACACAAAATGTGGCATACTCGCTACCGCTGTGGTTGTGTTGGTTGCCGTTGTTTGCTTTAGCCTTCAAGAAAGGTTACATAAAAATCGAAGTAGTTGATGAACAAAGAAGAGAGCGGTCAAGGGGAAAATCAAGACTACAACATTTAAAATGTTTTTAGCTTTAGAATATTAGGCATCGAATTTTTGAATACGGTTTTTGGGTCAACTTTGATATGGACTGCTTCTTAGCATGCCCTTAAAACCAACCTTAACCAAACCTAAAAAATTATATTATTGCCTGTAAAAATCAGGGTTTACTTAATTTTTTTAAGCGCGCGCGGCTCTTCTTTAAAATGTTTCTAAAATCAAAAAAGACAATTACAATAACATGGATGTATTCACGGAGATTTCTGAAACCTCTATAGATTGTCAGCTATACTTTTACCTATGATTGCGTATCTAGAGAATTGGAAGCATTGAGAAGAGAAAACAAGTCAAGTGCTGAAAGGAGGTAAGCTTCTTTGAGTGAAAAAAAAGAGTTATTGAATATGCTTCGAGTTATGTGGAGGAAAGGAGACTCCCCTCTTCGTCGGATTTATCCTTCTTGGGAAGAGTTAGAAGATAATTTAGAAATAATGGTAAAAGAAAATGAGGTAAAAACGATGTCAAAAGACACATTTTGCCCCTATTGTGGTGTAATTCAGAAAATAGAAAAGCCACTGGACGAACTGTTTCCATTTGATATCTGTCAATCATGTAAGCGTCCTTTTCATGTCAACAATGATTTAACTGCTAGAAAATTAACGGAAGAAGAAAAAGATGACATGCCTGCTGAATGGGTTAGAATTCGCAACGATTTAAACAAGAAAAAATTAGCAATAATTTTTAGATTAGAATAACATGACCCACATTTGAAATTATATTTGCTTCAGTTGGCCATTCTTTATTATACTATTCCCTTTTCATCCTACACAAAAACTACAATATTTTTCATTGATTGAGCAGTGTTCTGCAATTGAGTATTTTTTCGTTTTGTTTGTTTTAATCTTTCCAGCAGCAGTCGGTTCTATTTATTTTTGTTTCTTGAAGTTCAACTTCTCCGTTTCTAACTACTATGGCGTTCACTTTACCAAAAAACTCGGTATAACCAATCACTTTGCTTTCAGTCATATTAGTCGTCTTAGCATTCTGTGCTTTGCAGATTTAAGACTTGTCATTATCAAAGTTTTTCCTTGCTACTCTGTTCCTAAGAATTGCAATAGTCTTTTTCCTGACCTCTCTATTCAACGCTTCACGTCGATTTAATGTCCTGCGCAGCAAAAAGTCATATACTTGCGTTCTTAAGCAAGGTAATTCTGATAGTGAGAGAAAAAGAAATAATCAGAGAAAAAGTGATTTTTAAAAAATTGGGTGCCTTTTAAGATTTAAATTTAGTATTTCTAAAAAACGAGAATAATGGCAAAATTGCCTTATAAGTATTTTGTCACAAGTACTACTTGTTACAATTTCTTTTAAACAAAACTGACGTAAGTAGTTAGCACCGAAAAAAGGAAAGGAAAAAAATGTTAAAAATGAAAAATAAAAATGCAGCTATTTTGATTGCAGCAATCTTGACAATTTCAATGACAGCCTCAATATCATTGATACCTAATGCCAATGCACATACGCCTGGTTGGGAAATTCCAACATATGCTTACATTGTTGCGGCACCTGACCCTGTAGGTATCGGTCAAGACGTACACGTTTACATGTGGCTTGACGCTGTTTACGGCGCAGCTGGAGGCAGTACTACCGAAGTTGGGACTAACGCTTCTACGACCAGTGCAGCCTTGACAGCGAACTTCTATAGATTCCACAACTACCAACTTGACATTACTGCACCTGATGGAACAGTTACACATCAGACTTTTGCCACTATAACAGACACCACATCATCGCAATTTTATAAATTTGCGCCAGACCAAGTCGGCACCTACATTTTCAACTTTACTTACCCAGGACAGGTCTACGGTGAGAATGGCAACGGTTACGAAAAATCGGTACTGATCGGCGACTCATATTTAGGCAGCTCCGCATCTACAACCCTTACTGTACAGCAAGAACCAATACCAGCGGCGATAGGCAGCTCTCCGCTTCCAACGCAATACTGGACGCACCCAATTTACGGTGAAGGCACAGACTGGTGGATAATCTCATCCAACTGGCTAGGTTCAGGGTCCCCAGTTCTAGGCGGCTATACTAGCAACAGACTCTACGTGCCCGATGGTGTTGGACCTTTGACTTCTCACGTTATGTGGACAAGACCGCTTCAATTCGGAGGAGTAGTGGGCGGCAATCCCTTCGTTGAAGGAGGCACAAACCCCAACGGCGCAGTTCAAGGAGTTCAATACTTTGAGGGTAGTTCATACGAACCAAGATTCAGCAACCCCATAATAATCAGCGGGACCCTCTTCTACACAGAAACAATATCCTTTACAGGTCCAAGCAGTGGACCAGTCACCGCCGTTGACCTTCGCACAGGGCAGGTTCTTTGGTCTCGCACTGATGTTGCACCGCTTTCGTTTGGCTACATATACAACCTTTGGAACGGCGATCAGCATGGGACTTTTCCGCCAATACTGTTCACTTCCAACTTTGGCAGGGCTTATGATGCGTACACAGGCGAGCAGTTGTTTAACGTAACTGGTGTTCCTTCTGGCACATCTGTTGCGGGTCCAACCGGCGAGCAAATACGGTATGTCTTTGCGAATGCAGGCACGAATGCGAATCCACAGTGGTATTTGGCTGAATGGAACTCAAGCAAGCTTTGGCAATACGACGTTAACCCATACACCGGACGTGGAAGTTTTAACCCATCCGTTATCAACGCAAGCAACCTAGTCATAATTTCAACCATTCCATCTAATCCAAATCTAGGCACTACAGGCACTTCACCCAGTGGATCAACCGTATCAGTACCTTACGGCTCCACAATAACAGTCGATGCAAACATCCCCATCAACATCAGCACCATCGGTGGACAACGCGGCGGAGTCGGTGTTGCAGGTCAGGGCATAACAACTTATGACTGGAACATTTCACTCCCATGGCTCAACACTATGCCTTTGGCTCCAACTTACAGTACAACTACAGGAGAAGTATCAATTCCACGAGCTGGAACAAATCCAGTATCGGTGATTTCGAGCTAGCTACGGCGATGTGATGCTTTGCAGAAACGGCTCCCTACCTGTTGGCTTCAAAGGAAGCAGCAACGGCGGCATACAAAATCCTTACACACTGTTCACTGTCAACCTCAACGCATCTCGCGGAGCTGTTGGTTCGATTCTTTGGATGAAGACATATGATCCCGTACCAGGCAACATTACTTATGCGAATGGAGCAACTGACTTCCAGAACCGTGTCTTCTACTTTAACTATGAGGAAACACTCAATTGGGTAGCGTACAGTTTGGATTCTGGCAGTCTTTTGTACACGACTCCGCGTCAATCTGACTTTGACTACTATGGTGTTGGCAATACTATGCTTAGTGTTCCTGCTTACGGCAACCTCTATACCAGTGGATTTTCTGGTACATGCTATGCCTACGATATTGTAACTGGACAGTTGAAGTGGACTTGGGGTAATGATGGTGAGGGCAACAGTACTAATGCTGGCTTGTCTCTTTCGTATGGGCATTATCCGACGTTTATTCAGTCGATTGCTGGCGGCGTGATCTATTTGGCGACTAATGAGCACACGATACCTAATCCGCTATACAAGGGCTGTACGTATACTGCTCTTAACGCGACTACTGGTGAGTTGATTTGGCAGCTTTCTGGTTATCCCAGTGAGTGGTCTAGCCCCGGTAGTGCTTGGGCTGTTGCAGACGGCTACTTAACATGCATGAACGGTCTTGACAACAACATCTACAGCATAGGCAGAGGACCAAGTACCACAACAATCACAGCTTCACCGGCAGTCTCCACACTAAACAGTAACGTGGTCATAAGAGGCACCGTAATAGACATTTCAGCAGGCACAGAACAAAACCAGCAAGCAGCTGACTTCCCCAACGGAGTTCCAGTAGCATCTGACTCTATAATGAAAGACTGGATGGGATATGTCTACCAGCAAAAAGCTTTTCCAACGAACTTTGAAGGCGTTCAAGTAACCCTAGAAGTCTTTGACTCCAACGGCAACTTCAGAAACATCGGCACTGCAACCACTGATGCAACTGGCATGTACAGTCTCACATGGACCCCCGACATTCCAGGCGACTACACTGTTATAGCCACTTTCGCAGGCACCAACGGCTACTGGCCATCATCCTCCGAAACCACATTCAACATAATGGACGCAGCGGCAACTGCAACCCCAGTTCCTAACACAACATCATCTGTAGCCGATCAATACTTCATACCAGCAATCGCAGGACTATTCGTATTGATCATCGTTGTACTCGCTCTAGTAGCGGTAATGATGATTAGAAAGCGACCTTAAAAAACTGCAAACAAAACAAATCTTCCCCTTTTTTAGTCCATAAATGCAAGGCGAAAAATCTGGGCTGAGAAGGCTCTGGCGTCAATTAACAAATAGCCATAGTTTAAGAGCGTTTTGCATTTCGCTCTTTCTCCTTTAATAGCCAGAGCCTCAGCAAACCATCTTTCAATAGCCAAAATTAAGCTGAATATACCAAGTTGCCAATCCTACAGAAAATGCTGAGAAGTAGTAGTCGCTAAGACCTATGCGCCGACTACTTCTATTGAGACCTCATTAAACTGATCTTCTTGTACTTGGTAGAGTTGTGTTGGCTATTTTGTTTGGTGTGGCTTTCTAGAAAGGCTGCATAACCAATCGAAGTGATTGATTAACAAGAAGACAAAATGAAAATCCAATATGTTTCTTTTTTGTTGCTGACATTAGCCACTCACGACTATTTATCTTCTTTAAACAACCAATATTTTTTAGCGGGCTTGGTTGATCCTCACCTCACAAGGGGTAACCTTCCCATCTAAGCATGGTTTGTGTCAGGATTAAAAAGAAAGCCCGCTTTCCTTTTTCTACTGAATTTTTCCGCCACACATTGGGCATTCTACCACTGGGTACTCATACAGACCTCAAAGTTGATTTGAACAGAAGAAACAGAAGTATATGTTGCATTTCGAACAACAATGGAATCCTCCTCCAATCATCTTTCCGCAAGCATCACAAGGTCTGAATAAATCAAGCATAATTTGCAATTAAGCTGATGATGATTTAAGAGGCATGTGTTAAAACGACCTTTGAGAGGAGCGGAAAGCTAAGTGAAAGGACTCTTAAACTCTAAGCATTTACTCCGCTTAACAGATGTGGGCGCCTTTAAACGCTTTCTTCAAATAAATAATTAATCTTTTTTGCTTCACTCTTGTAGAGTTATCGTAAGCGGTACTTTCCCAAACCTTATAAAGAAATTTCAATAGATAAAGGCGGATTATTGGGCAAGGGCAAAAAACTTACTTATTTTGTTCTTGTTCAGTAAGAAATTAAAGGAAGAAAAGTAAAATGCAAAATTTAAAAAATAAAACAATAGCGATAGCGATTATTGCGCTCTTAGCTATATCGATATCAGCTTCAATAACACTACCAAAAACCAACGCACATACTCCACCATGGAACATCGCAACAGTTGCTTATGTCAACGTTTCACCAAACCCAGTAGGTATCGGCCAACAAGCCCTCATTGTAATGTGGATTGAGAACCTGAATCCCTCTGCGACCGGCATTACAGGCGACAGATGGCAAAACTACACACTACAAATTACAGCACCTGATGGAACCATACAATCACTTGGACCCTTCACTGCTGGACCTACATCAGCAACCGACTACCCGTTTGTACCAGACCAACTTGGCACCTACACTGTAGACTTTAACTTCGGCGGCCAAACTGCGAAATTAGCTAATCCAGTAAACGGACTAGAAGGAACAAATGACCCCTACGTCGGCGACTACTATTTGCCCAGCAGCGCCTCTACAACTTTCGTTGTCCAGACCGATCCCATCCCCGGACAAACAATTTATCCGCTTCCAACAGACTATTGGACTCGTCCAGTAAACTCGCAATTGTCTTCATGGGGTGCACTGCTATCAAACTGGCTATATACCCCTCCCGCAGTCGTTAATAACTTGCAGCCAATCGGACCTGGACCACTTACCTCACACATCATGTGGACGCAACCCATTCAATTCGGAGGAATCGTAGGAGGAGACTACACCAGCGGCGCAACGAAATTCGGTTCATACCAAGGTGGAGCATACACATTCTACGAAGGCATGTCCTATGAAGAACGAAACATCAGTCCAATCATAATGGGCGGATACCTCTACTACGAGCTACCTCTAAGCCACCAAGCAACAGGAGGAGGCTACGTCTGCGTGGACCTACGAACTGGAGAACAATTATGGAAACAGAACTACGCAGTTAACCCAACCTTTGGGCAACTGTACGGATACGACAGCATCAACCAACACGGAGTACTTCCAAACGGCTGGCTATGGGCAGTAAGCGGCAGCACATGGACCGCATACGACGGCATGACTGGCAACTGGCTGTTTAACCTAACCAACGTTCCCAGCGGCACTCTAAGATACGGCACGACAGGAGAGATAGTGAAATATATCTTGGACTCTAAAGGAACATGGTTAGCTGACTGGAATAACACCGCAGGATACTACAACGGAACAAATGTAAACCAAGTCGGTGAATTCTTAGCGACAGGCGAAGGAGCCAACGCCCTTCAGTGGAGAACCGTTGGAAAAGTCATCGATATGCGCGCTGCATACTCATGGAACAAAACATTATCTACACCAGTTACTCCAGGATCCACGATTATCGATGCTGTCCCAGGCGACTTGGTACTTGTCTCTACGTCAACCTCAGCAGGTTCCCGCGGAGTTAGCAACACACCCCTCGCTTACGGCGAAACCTTGCCATACAATGTTTCAGCAATTAGCTTAGCACCAGATACTTTAGGTCAGGTACTGTGGACCAAAAACTACCCTGGAATACCCAGCAACATTACACGGCTGTACTATGGGCTTGATGCTTCCACCAACATATTCATGATGTATGACAAAGAAACCTTCCAAATCTTCGGCTACAGCCTACTTACAGGCGAACAGGTTTGGGGTCCATTCACCATGGATCAAGGAACAAACTGGCAACTATTCCAAGCAGCCTTAACTAATCAAGGAGTTGCAACTAACGGAATACTCGTCACCACTGGCTGGGGCGGAGTCACATACGGAGTTGACGATACAACCGGAAAACTACTGTGGACCTACGGCAACGGACCCATAGGCTCTGACAACAGCACAAACAGCGGCACAATAGCACCCTACGGCAACTACCCAACCTTCATAGGTGCAGTCGTCGGCGGCACAGCCATACTCTTTAACAGCGAGCACTCACCGATTGAACCACCAGAACAAGGCGAAATGATCCGTTGTGTAAACATTACCACTGGAGAGCAAATTTGGGCGCTAAACGCTTGGCCTGTCTCGACAAGCTTTTACTCCCAAATAGGCGCAGTCGCCGAAGGTTACCTGACCTTCTTCAACGAATACGACGGACAAATGTACAGTGTCGGTAGAGGACCCACCGCAACCACAGTTTCGGCACCCGACCTCGCAGTACCCCTCGGAACACCCTTAGTAATTAAAGGCACAGTGATCGATGTTTCCGCAGGCACACAGCAAGCAACCGTGAAAGCAGACTATCCAAACGGAGTTCCAGTTGCCTCTGACGCAATCATGGGTTCATGGATGAGCCACGTCTACGATCAATTCCCAGCTCCAACAAACTTCGCCGGTGTTCAGGTAACAATAGATGTTCTAGACTCCAACGGCAACTACAGAAACATAGGCACAGCAACAACAACATCAGATGGCACATTCAGTTTCAGATGGACACCTGACATAGCAGGAGACTACACTGTCTACGCAAACTTTGCCGGCACCAACGGATATTGGGGATCATCAGCTCAAAACGCCTTCTTTGTCAGCCAAACATCACCTACAACTCAACCAACCTCTGCACCGGAAACAATGGTTGAAACCTACTTCATTCCAGCAGTCATCGCAATAATCGCTGTCATCATCGTAGGCTTTGCAGTGCTATTCTTAACGTTAAAGAAACGACCATAAAAACCTAACAAAACCATCTCTTTCCCCCTTTTTTAGCTCAAAAAATCATTGTTGATCCCCGTTAGTTCTTTCTGAATTTTCTTTATACCTGTTTCAAGATTTTCAAGCAATGTTAAATCATCCCAAGCGGGTATCAACCAAGGCGTAGAAATAAAGATTTCAAAAGGATTCAAGTACCGAAACTTCACTCGACTGCCTAATTGTAAAGAAACTTATGTATACTTTGATTCTCGCGCATGTCTCTGTCTTACATTAACCCAAAATTAAAAGAAGCATGAGGTATCTATTAACCTTGAAAAAGGTTCCTCAGGAGAAGTATGTATGTCGGTTCTTGTGTTTGACGATGATACTTTAGGTATGATTCGCTATATCCTAGCAATCCAACGTTTTGAGGAGTATTCAGTTGGACCATCCGGTCTAAACGAGTACCTTTGTGCATTATCTTTCAAGAGAGTGCTGATTCAGACTGGGTTAAAATACCCCAAGTTTCAGAAAGAAAATCCGCGAGAAATGCGGATGTATGACATCGTCCGTTTCTTAAACAAGAATAACCTGATAAGCCCTACAATAGCCAATAAACTCGGCGAATACGTGGATTTTCATGACTCCCTAATGCGAGTCGGACCTCAAACGACCCCTGAAAAGGCTGATTCTAAAGCTCAAGAAATCCTGCAGTTCCTCTGCACAGAAGCGGGCATAGATCAAAACGAAGAACTCAAAAATAGAACATTCGAGGAAATTGCAACTCTAAAAACAAGCCATTGTGCTGAAGAAGAGACGAACTGCGAGATTGTTGAATCTGATTTTGATGATCTCGACAAACTCCACAAGAAATGTCCCTCCATCCAGCAGGAAATAGAAAAGAAATTAACAACACCAATTAAGCGAGCGCCAATATCCGGTTTCACCCCTAATACTGGTGGAATATGGCTGCCTTTTGTGACACATGAGACACCTGGTAACATGGGCCATGTTGATGGGGCAAGCATTGGAGTAACTTTCACGCCCATCGATATTAGGATAGGCTTGAATTTTGGAAATCGGGCTCACAGTGATAGAATAAGGTATTATGAATTGCTTTTGAATGGCGAATTGACAGACGAGTTTGACTTACTCAATCGTAAGGACAAAGGGTACTGTCTCTGTGATACTTTTTGGTACTATCATATAAGGAATGTTCAATCTCTTCAATGGTGTCTTACTCTGTATGGCGGCACCAAGATTGCTATAGAAAGAGCCATTGAGGAGACAAAGCAACTTGAAACAACCCCCCTGACAGCAAACAAGTATCTAGTTGGAAAAGTGATTAACCGAAGACCCGAAGACTTCACCTACATCACCAAAGGGCTTGTAAATGAAATCTCAAACGATTTAAACGAGCTCTATCCAATACTGGAACGCATCAAAAAAACATAGACAACATCTACAATAACCAGTTTACTGCTGCACGTTGGTGTCAGCAAAGTGGCAGAACCTACTTCATAAGCGCTCTTCTGCTTTGGTATGCGGTAACTCACCCCAACGGCGCAGTCGGCATTGTTGAGCCCTCCTGACGCCAAACCAAACGGCCGAACCGTTCACCGCAGTAATTCTAATAACGTAAATTGAACAGTTGATTTTTTAAATAGTGCCTTTTGTCGAATCATCAGACTGATAAACCATAATGCAGTCAAATTTTACGTTTTTTCTTTTGGTGGGACGACAAAATGATTGTTTAAATCTGTTTCAAGGTTGTTTCACTCAACTTCTATACCATTCTCAGCTGTTATAGCATTGTAGAGGTGAAATGAATGGAATCTAAAATAAAAGTCGCAATGGCAGCGTTAGTGGTGATGGTTATCGTGTTGGCGGCTGTTGCACTGGCATCCGCAGCTTATGCAGCATCAAGATCAAACTACAACACTGGAACCTCTGGCGGCTATGCACCATACAGTGGTTATGGTGGACAAAATTCATACGGTCAAGCCCCTAACGGTTATGGCGGTTATGGAGGCGGTATGATGGGCGGAGGCTATGGCTATGGCGGCGGATATGGTGGAATGATGGGGGGGATGGTAGACTATCCCATTCAGTTCTGCCATTCAATAGATTTTGTTTCTTTATTTGTCTGATAAATAATTTCTTAATCCAGACCATTCGTAGAGATGGTGGGGTGTTAGTTTTTAAATTAATTTGTTTCTGCAGTTCCTTGAAAAAATTAGTCGAAGAACATCATTGATGGGAACTAAAACTGTTTCAAACTGTTTCAGGGTTTGTTTCAGTCAACTATCATAAGCCTCCATGCACATATTATGATATGGTGATAGACAAATGAACACGACAAAAACCGTAATTGCCTTGGTCGCTGTTGCGGCGTTGACCTTGGTTGCCGTTGGGTTGGCTTCAGCCCAGATAGCCGCTAACCAAACCTACACAGGAACCAGCACAGACCCGAGCACTGGTGTTCCTAATCCTGGTTTCTGGGGCTGGATAGGCAGTTGCTTTGGCTTAAGAACGGCCCAACCCTATTATGGCAGTCCATATGTGGCTCCGCCGGCAGTAGCTAACAGTTCTGTTCCAGCGCCAGCACCCTACCAGTCCTATGAACCCTATCAAGGCGGCTACTACGGCAACGGATACGGCTATGGTTATGGCTCCTGCATGGGCTGGTAAAATAGCCAACCTCTTCCGTTCTAACTAACCCCTTTTTATTTTTGTCCTAAGCTATCAGCATAATGTGCTGCGATATCCAAAATTTCTTCTTCAACCCCAGCAGAATCCACGATTGAACCCAGAGAAGTTGTTGTTGTTGCTGCAACTGCATTCTGCACACCGGTTGCAACAACAATCAGATTTAACCCTAAACTGCAAGTTTTTTACAGGTTAATTCTGGTTTTTTGATATCATTGTTTCTTTACCTTGAAAATCGAAAATAGTCTGCACTATTACCGCATACCATAAACGATAAACCGCTCATTAACAATCACTTAGCTTACAACTTGGGAATTGCTAATGAGTAAAGCTGGCGACATTGCAAAGGTTTCAGCGAAGGGTAGCTTTCACGTACTCTGGGGCTTGGTTGTCTCAACAATCATTGCTTCAGTCGGCACAATATTCATTGCTAGGCTTTTGGGCTCAGACCTCTACGGATTATACACAGTAGTCTTGACGGTTCCAGCTATAATTCAAATCTTCCGAGACTGGGGCATAAACTTTGCCATGATAAAGTTTACCGCGCAATACCGTGCAGAAGGCAGAATCGATGAAATCCGAAGTGTATACTTAACCGGTTTATTGTTCGAAGTTATAGTTGGCTTGGCGCTTTCCATTTTCTCATTTTTCTTCGCAGGTTTTCTAGCAACCAGCGTCTTCAACCGACCGGAAATAGCTCCTCTGATTCAAATTATATCTTTATCTATCTTCGCCGGAGGGCTGGTCTCTGCAGCAACAGCCGCCTTCACGGGATATGAACGGCTAGAACTAAACAGCGTAATGCTCATCTGCCAAAGCTTCTTTAAAACCGGAATCATAATCGCACTGGTTGTCATAGGTTTAGGTACAGCTGGAGCCACAATAGGCTTTACGGTTGGTACGTTCATCGCAGGCTTAATCGGCGTAGCATTAATCGGCGTTATCTATAGGCAGCTTCCTAAGCCCGTCTCGCATAAGCGTGAACTCAAGGCATATTTGAAAACTATGCTGACTTATTGTCTACCATTATCTTTCGCAACAATTATTACGAGCCTTCTGCCCCAGTTCTACGCTTTCCTGTTGCCCATCCACTACATCAGCGACAATATCCCGATTGGCAACTATGGCGTGGCTGTGAATTTTATCTGTTCTTGTCGCCTTCTTTGTAATGCCGATCTCCACAATGATGTTTCCCGCTTTCTCCAAATTAGACCCTCAAAAAGACAAAAATTCCCTCAGAAACATTTTCCAGTTCTCAGTAAAATATGGATCCCTCCTTGTCGTGCCCATAACCGCTTTGGTAATATGCTTATCGGAGCCAGCAGTAGAAACCCTTTTCGGAAGCACCTACAACACCGCTGCGCTCTTTCTTGCCCTTTTTGTAATCCAATACTTGTATACGGCGTTTGGAAACCTAAGTTTGTCTGCACTCTTGAACGGGCAAGGTCAAACAAACTTCGTCTTAAGAATGGCTGTGTTGACTGGTTTCATTGGTTTTCCTTTGGGGTATATTTTGGTTATGAACTTTGGTGTCTTAGGCCTTATTGCAACAACTTTGGTGGCGAGTGTACCGAGCTTGATTTTGGGGTTACGTTTTGTTCGGAGAACTTTTGATGTGACGGTCGATTGGGGTTCTTCAGCTAGGATTCTTCTCTCATCCGCTGTTAGCGCCGCAGTAACGTACGGCTTGATTTTCGAGTTAGGGTTTGCTAGTTGGATTCGGCTTTTGATTGGAGCCTCAATCTTCTTTGTGGTTCTGGTTCCAGCGTTGCTGTTTACGCGGGCAATCACAAGGCCTGATGTGGCTAATTTGCGGTTTATGGTTGGCGGGTTAGGTGTCCTTGGGAGAATAGTTAATAAGGTATTGAGCATCATCGAAAAATTAATGACTTTTCTGAGACTATAAAAAAAGACGCCGCTGCAACCTTCGCACCCGCAAAGAAAAAAAAGATTAATTGGCAGTTGTTTTGGTTTTACTTTTTGTTTTGCGTAGGTTTGGAATATGTGGAACTTTGTTTTCATAATGCATCTTCCAGATCTAAGATTTAATGAATCGATGGCATGCTTAAATGAAAATTCTTCCAAATAGTGGTACTTGAGATAAAGATGGAAAATGAAATAATCGTAAAAGAAAGGTCAGACTACTATAAAGTCGGAATTCGCAAGAAGCTCAAAATAGAAGAAGGAACACAGCTTGAGGTCAAGGTAACAGCTGAGGGCATATTGTTGAAGCCTATAAAATCGATATGGGATATGCTGGGGCATATTCGCAGTTTGGACTCCTGAAGAAGTAAAAAAAGAGATAGCCCAACTAAGGCATGAAGATGAATAAGGCAATTTATTGATAAGCGGTTTTTTGCAGACCTGTTCTACTCTACGGATTAATCCTTGCATAAGAGGATACTTGGGCAAAAGTCCAGGAAACGATTTACCTCGGCCATAGTAATCCATGAAATTTATAGACTTGCGCTCAAACGAGAAGGCAGAGAAACGGCAAAGCCTAAGGTGGATATGATGAAGAAATATTTTGAAGTCATTCCAGTCGAGAAGCATAGAAAAACAATTAATATGCGTCCAAACCTCTGTTAACTTTGCTTTCGGTCAGCGTTACAATGGAAAAAAAGCTGGCTCTCTACAGACTTCAAGGCTGCAAATACGCGGGAATATTGTCTTTGCGAGCACTAGTTGTTCAGAGAATATTTATATTAGGCTTCATTGTTTAACTGCAAGGAAAAACCAAAGGATAGAGACTCTTTGACAACTCCTCATGACGTTCCAGCTTCAAAATTTATCGATCGTTTAGCAAAGTACCTTAGGGAAAACGTTGACGAAGTTCAGCCTCTTCCATGGGCAGCCTTCGCTAAAACAGGCATGCAGGTTGAGAAGCCACCACAGAACCCTGACTGGTGGTACACCAGAAGCGCATCGATTCTCCGAAAAGTATACATTTACGGTCCAGTCGGACTCGAAAAACTACGCGCTGAATACGGCGGTAGAAAGAACAGAGGCAGCAAACCAGACCGCGTCAAAAAAGCAGGTGGAAGCGGCATCCGTAAGACACTCCAACAGCTTGAAACTGCAGGTTTAATCCAGATTTCAAAGCCCAAAGGAAGAGTCATGACTCCAAAAGGACGCAAGCTTCTCCAAGAAGTAGCTGGAGACCTGTCAAAGGAAATAATTAAAACTGTCCCTGAGCTCAAGAAGTATCAAGGCGAATAGTGACAATGTCAGATGACGAGCTTGACCAGATCCGTAAACGAAAACTTTTGTCGATGCAGAACCGTCGCATGAGCGACGAGCAAAGACAAGCTCAAGCAGAACAACAGATGGAAGATCAAAAACAGGCGTTAATGGCTAAGATATTAGCGCCTGAAGCTCGGCAAAGGCTAAATAACCTGAAAATGGTTAAAAAAGAATTTGCTGAGAACATTGAGATGCAACTGATTGAGATGGCGCAGACAGGAAAGTTGCCCATTCCACTGTCAGATGCACAGCTCAAACAAATCCTAGTTCAGCTTCAATCACGGAAGCGAGAGACAAAAATCAGAAGGATATAGAAGATGGCAAGAGTTAAACCAACAGCAAAAAAACTCAGATTAGCCAAAGCTGGCAAAGAATCACAGTCTGTTCCAACATGGGTAATCGCCAGAACTGACGGTAAAGTTAGGAATAACCCTAAGCAGAGACGCAACTGGAGAACCAGAAAGATAAGAGCATAGGAGAATTAGGAAGCCATGGCGAATGAAACTAAAGTTAAGCAAGTACCAAAAGAAGAAGAATTAGAAGAGTTAGCTCTACCAGAAGAGGAACCTGGCACTGAAGTCGTTACAAAAGAGCAGGCTCAACCTGAAGCTGTGCCAGCAGAAGAAGAGGCTGTAGCAGAAGAAAAGCCCAAGAAAAAGAAGAAAGAAGAAGAAATCGTCGAAGAAAGATTCTACACCATCCCCCTATCAAGAGCTTTGGTGCGTCCACCAAAGAAACGTGCCCCACGCGCTATGCAACTCATAAAAATCTTTGTAACCAAACACATGAAACTTGCCATGAAGGTTTCTGAAGAAGAGGAAGAAGAAGAACTGCCTCAACTGATCATCAGCAAAGAAGTAAACGAGAAGGTTTGGGACAGAGGAATCGAGAAGCCTCCACGCAAGATCAAAACCCGCGTGACCAAAGACAAAGACGGCAACGTAACCGTCTACCTCGCAGAAACACAATAGCTGTTTCTTTATCTTTTATTTTGTTTTATTCTATGCAAAGAGAATTCTCTGCTTACGCACTAATTCTCAACAAATTAATGTCTCAGAAAACCGTCAATACGGGATTCCCCATAAGAATTTCAAGAGGCTCTTCCCTGATCCTTCTAAAACATTTTAATGCTTTATTAACCGCAATCTAAAAAAAGGAGTATCGCATGAAACTTTCGCTAACACAACATTCATCAGGAGATTTAATTCTTGACCGTTTACTTATCAAGCATAGTTGGAAGCGCAAGCATAGGCGTGTATTCGCTGGCAACCGAGAACTTAGTCTTGATTCCTCGGATGGTGCCCCTAGATAAAGCCCAAGAGTTCGCAGATTGGCTAAAAGTGAAGCTTGCCTACACCTCTATTTCGGGCTCAGTTTTGGCTGGATCATTAGTGTGTGCAAACTCCCACGGTATGTTAGTTTCGCATGCAATTCGGGAGGAAGAATTGGCAGCGCTACGATTGGTTTTCGAAGGCAACATCACCATTATGGATTCCAAGAAAACAGCTTACGGCAACCTAATTTTAACAAACGACAAAGGTGCAGTTGTTGACCCACGGTTCAAAGAAACCGAAATCAAAAAAATCTCAGCGGCCTTAGGCGTAGAAGTAGTGCCTGCCGAAATCGCTGGGTTGCCCTACGTTGGCTCTTTAGCTGTAGCCACAAACAAAGGCGTACTTGCTCACCCGTTGCTGAAGGATGAGGAGCGAAAAATCTTGGAAAACATGTTCAAAGTCCCCGTTGACGTAGGAACCGTAAACTGTGGAGTTCCATATGTTGGCACAGGCCTGTTAGCGAATAGTCATGCAGCCGTTGCAGGTTCTATGACAACTGGACCTGAGATGTTCATAATTGAGAATGCTTTAGGCACTCAATAAGTTAGATGCCGCTGCGGACAACAAGAAACTAAAGTGTTTTTTCCTTGTTGCCCACACGTCAAACTTTGTTTTCTATTTAATGCGTTTCTTAATGTATGCCGATACTGCTAATATTGTAACTACTAAAATTGTTGCTAATGCAATAGTGGTTGAAGGAAAAGCTACGGGGTTATGAGTGGGTGCGCTTGTGGCGGTTGGAGTTGTTGGTTGCGTTGGGGTGGTTGTTATTGTGCTTGTGGGTGTTGTTGTTGAGATAAGTTTGGGCGTTGGGGATGGTTCTGTATAACTTATTGGTGGTGTTGGGATTCTTGGTATTTGGTTAATGATCGGATCAAGAGTGGGTGTGGGTGATGGAGTAGATGTTGGTGTTGGGCTTGGAGTTGGTGAAGGCGATGATGTAGGTGTGGGAGAAGCTGTCAAAGTTGGCGTCGGGGTAGGGTTAAGTTCTGTTGAATTTACCATCCCAAGATAAATTCTTGAACTAGGCAATTCAGAGATAAGAGTTTTAGAAGTGATGCTGTTCCAGTCACCATCAAATATTATCTGCCAAACCCCTGGGCTGTCTAAAGTGTACTCGAAAATGTTGGTTCCAAACATCGAGAGGAATGTTCCTGGTACAGCAACGCTTATTGTTACTGTTTTATTTGTCAAGTTTATGTGGCTGATATCGCCGTCGATTACGTTGTTAATATCTTGATAAACGCAGTCTCCTAGGGGCACAGCTAAGGAACCCGTCACAGGAACAGTGGATAGCATCATTAACAAGACAGCACCGTCCGCAGTGGCTTCTGTACTATCTGAACCATCAGAATGTATCCTGAACATTCCTGTGGAATTATCATACAATTTACTCTGTAACGTTAAATTCCAAGCTGGAGCTGAACCCGCTGAGCCATCTAAAAAGGCCTGTACTTGACTTTGCATCGTGCTGTTCATGTTACTGTAGAGTCCAAGCATGGCGCCCCACGACATTATAGTGTTCTCGAGCCGCTGTTGCGAGTTTTCTGTTGCATGCACAACAACGTAGTCAGCCCATTGTGGGCTATCCCAGCCTTGGCTGAGGGCTCTGGTTTCCACATCAGTAAGCAAATTGGTCACGTTGGTTATTGATGGGTCGAAATAATGGAGTTTCCAAACAATCTGGTCAAATCCACCCGCCTCACATTCAAAGGTGGTCCAATTAATAGCATATTTGTAGTATCCTCCACTTGAATTGTCCGAGTTCACCCAAAGATTGGCGTTCTCCCAATTCCACCAGTACTCGGCTTGCGTCAACCCATCATCTATGCCCAGTAACCAAAAGGTCAGGTACATATCAATCGTCTCGGCGGTCTCATCGTAGTATCTGGGTCCATACCCTATGCCCCAGCCAACTTGGTTAGACCCAACGCAAAGAACCGGTTTACCATAAGCAGCCACACTATTGTTAAACACTGAATATGCTAATGACAAGTTCCACTTAGCTATTTCAAAGCCAAGTTGGTGAGCCCATTCGTATGCATATAAATCGTAGCGGTTGTAGACCAGAAAAGAGGCTATTCCAGAGTTAGAGTAATCGAAGAGTAATCCGCCGACATCTGGTAGCATCGTTACCTTATCTAACGCAGTCTCTATTGTTGTCTCATTGATGCTAACGCCGAGTTTGTTTAGCTGAAGATACCAGTAAAACACTGTTTCAGCCGCCGACGTAGATGTTATGTTAATTGAGTCTACAGCATTTTGAAGCTGGGTAACCGTAGTTTGACCTAACGTAATTCCATCATAAATCGTTTGGAGGCTACTGTTCCAACCGCCATGGGCATTAACGCTGTTTATTAAAGCCTCAATGATAGATGCAGAACCAGTTGATTGACTTGAAAAATTAGTTGTTTGTGACCCTGCAAAGTTGGGGCCAACAAAACAACTGAGAATCAAGAGAACAGCCAGAGAAAGCGTTGTAATTTGTATTTTATTTAAAGCTTTTTTCGGCATTAACCACCGCTAACTTGTAGAGTTTATTTTTCTAAAGGTTAATTTAATGCTTCTGTGCCATTTTAGATTCTCCCCATTGCTTTGTTCTTTAAGGTTACGCTCTTAGCCAGACCTACCGTTTTTCTGTTTGTAAATAATGACGGAAAAAAATTAAGCAATTACGAACCGTCAACTGGTGCAGTAGTAGTTAATTGTTTTTCATATTTTCACTTTTCACATAAAGAGAAGAATAGTTTGCTAAAATTATATAACACCAAAACAGAGTGCTTTTTTGGGTGAATACGTTTATAATTGGGAACGCACTGGATGTTGTGCAGGACGAAGAAAAATGAAAGCTTTCAAAGTAACTGGCCAAATCAACAAGCCACGACTATCCACTCCGTTCGTTAAAGAACTCTTAGCCGACAAAAGCGAACACGCCGTCGAAAAAGTCTATGCTGAAATAGGCAGCAGACACCGCGTAAAAAGGCACCATATCAAAATCATAAGCTCAACTGAAATTTCAGTGGATGAAATCCAAAATCCAATCTTGAAAAAAATTGTAAGCGAGGCATAGTACTTGGCGCAAAGAGCTCAAGCTGAAGAGGAACTTCGAAGACTCAGCATGGAAATGCGTTATCTAGAACAAACCGCTGAAGCTCTACAGCAACGCATCAGCATGGTAAACGCTGCACTAACAGACATAAACTATGCGAACATGACCTTAGACGGTATGGAAAAAGAACAAGAAAACTCTGAGATGCTCATACCAATCGGCGGAAGCTCTTACGTTAAAGTTAAGCTTGCAGACACAAACAAAGTAATCATAGGTATGGGTTCAGGTGTGTCAGTCGAGAAAACCCTTCCAGAAGCAAAGGCAACCCTCAAAGAACGCTTAGACGAACTCGAGAAAACCATGCACGCCGCACAGCAGCAGTTTAGTCAAGTAGCCGAACGCATCAACACTGGCAGAAGCAGACTTGAAAACCTGCTTGCAAGCGCACGACAAGGGAATCAGTAACTAGATGTTTGACAAGCTCAAGTCTGGGTTCAAAGGTTTAGTAAATAAGGTAACCACAACTGAGCTTAAAACCGAAAATCTATCTCCTATTTTATCTGATTTTAAGATGAGTCTTGCCGAGAACGATGTTGCTTTTCCTGTGGCGGATAAAATCTGTGATGAATTGGAAAAGCGTTTGGCAGGTGTTCAAGTTAAACGTCTCGATGACCGAAAAAAAATTGTTGAAGATAACCTTCGGCAGGTTCTTTTGGATGTCATGTTAACGAATGCTAGAATCGATTTGCTAAAGTTGGCAGATGAGAAACGCAAAAAGAAAGAGCCATTCGTTCTAATGTTTGTAGGCATTAACGGTACAGGAAAAACCACAACCATTGCCAAAGTGGCGCAGTTTCTGCGGGACAAGAGCTACTCGGTTTTGCTCGCTGCCGCAGACACTTACCGTGCTGGCTCCATTGAACAGTTAGAGGAACATGGTAAACGGTTAGGTATGCGTGTGGTTAGAAGCATTTATGGCGGTGACCCTGCAGCAGTCGCTTTCGACGCTGTGAGCCACGCAAAAGCACACGGAACCAACATAGTTTTAATCGATACGGCGGGTAGAATGCAGACTAACCAGAACCTGATGAATGAACTCGTCAAGGTTAAACGGGTGGTGCGTCCTGACTTGACGGTTTTTGTGGTGGATTCACTAATTGGAAACGACGCGGTTATGCAGGCGGAAGAATTCAACAAAGCCATCGGTGTCGACGCAACAATACTCACCAAAGTGGATGCCGACGTAAAAGGTGGCTCAGCCCTAAGCGTAACCTTCGTGACGCAAAAACCAATCCTGTTCATCGGTGTCGGACAAACCTACAAGGACCTAGAGCTGTTTAACCCAGAAAAATTCGTCAACATGGTGCTGAGATAAATCAGCCATTTCTTTTTTTCTTTTGCGAGGTTTAAGATTTGATTATTAGACAAGAAAAGCTCTCCGATTTTCAAAGCATCTATAATTTGGTTAAAGTTGCTTTTCAAACGGCCAAAGTGGCTGATGGAAATGAGCAAGAATATGTAGGCAAACTTCGTGCCACCGTTAACTATCTTCCTGAACTTGCATTGGTAACGGAGGAAGACTCAAAAATTATCGGCCATATTATGCTGACTAAAACCTACATTACAACGGATAATAACTTAAAAGTTGAATCTCTTTTGTTGGCGCCTCTTTCTGTCGCATTAGATCATCGTAAACGAGGAATTGGATCTGAATTAGTTAGGGCAAGTTTTGAGTTAGCAAAAAGTTTGGGGTATACAAATGTCTTTGTGGTCGGAGACCCCGAATTTTATGGCAGATTCGGTTTTATGTCATCTGTACTCTTTGGAGTTAAACATGTGCCTGCGATTCCAGACCAATATGTAATGGTTTATGAGTTATCTGCCGGAGCATTGGCTGGCATTACTGGAACTGTAACGTTTACAGCTAATCCTCCAAACGTTGCTTAGGGCTCTTCGAGGTCGGATAGTTCGAAGCGTATTTTGCTTGGGTATACCCAGTAAGCCTTAATGAAATCTTCCGTAGCTTGGTCCACGTCTATGGAGTCGAAGAAATTAGCGAAATCTTTATCGACTCCTGCAAGGCTCTTTGATGTGTAAACTTTTAGATGCGCTAAATATTCTTTTTCAGGCTGCAACTCATCCATGGAAATGTCTTCGGGCACCTCCACGCCGAATGATAAGTTAGTTAAAACATCGAGAACTGCCGTCTTGCGGATGTTCACGTTTTTTGTCTTAATCACAATTAATCGTTGGTCTATTTTTCGATAGTTCCAATCGTTTTCCTGATTCAATGGTGCTGCCAAATAAAATCCCTAAAAAAATAATTAGTTTACTGGCTATTTTATGCTATTTTTTTAGCTCAACTACCAACAGTTCGATGGTTGATTGCCCAATGTTTTCTGCTTCATGGGACTGCGCCTTTAGAAAGATTACGTCGCCATCTATGAGATCTAAAACCTCGGTTTTACCCTCAGAAGTCAGCTTCATTTTTCCACCCTCAAGAACGTAAACAACGTGGTCAGGATGATTGTGGCTTGCGGCTTTTTCACCGATATTGAAGGTAACATCAAACACTCGAACTCGGTCGTTCTCCATTTTTAACTTGTAAACGTTGCCTGCAACCTCTAAGGGGTCAAACGTGTTTTCAGTCAACAAAAATATTCACCAATACTAATCTGAGCGATTAAGCAATTAAGCCTGTGTGGTTACCTTCAAACAACCACAACGCACGCCCTCATCATGTTTGGTCGCAAAATGCCAATCGCGACCTACCCTCTGTAGTTTTCTGCTATGATTTCTAATAGGATTCCAAATATGCCGCATTAAGTTTTGCCTATTCTTTTTTCCATTTTGAAGCATCACGTAAGTTCTGGATTGGCGAGTCATCCGCAATGCTCTTAGATGCCTGTGTTTTTTGCTTGTACTTCTGCTCCGACAACTTTGCTTTGCATTCTTTGTTGCTTAACTCAACGCTGTTTCCAAGTTTGTAGATGGTTCTACCAATCCTGCGTTCTCCTCTTGTAGCGGTGCATCTTCCCATTTTTGCTCACCAAATACTGAACGTTAAAGTTAAAAAACTCTTCCGATTTTCGGTTGAAACAACACTTTTTCCAGCTGCAAGCGCGCCTCAAACTTGGTTCTAAACCCCAGCGAGTTATCAATTGAATGACGTGCTTTTTCAACGATGTAGGTCTGGTTGAACTTGGTAGCTAGCCCAGTTAAAGCAACGATTCCTCCAACTTTAATGTCTGGCAATCCGATACATTCAGCGGTACATTGTATTTTGCCTGTAGACGCTTGTGTGGCTGAGATTTTTCCAGTGCCGTTTTGTTCTGTTGCTGTAGTTAGGGCAGTAAAACTGTACAATGTCCCGCCGTAAGAGAGTGGGTACATAGGTGAATTGCTTGCGGGTAATGGGCTGTCAATGGTGTCGTTTGCTTCACCCGCAATTTCAATTTGCGGAGAACCGTTCGCTGGAAAAATCGATTTGACAGAAGTAATTTCTCCTGTTGCAACTGTTTCGAGTGTGTTTCCATAACCCATTCTTACTTGAACCGTCTTTTTTAGTTCAAACAAACCAGTTTTTATCCACGCACATTGTGGGTCATTTATGAAAAATGAAAATTTGCTTTTAGAACCCGCCTCTTCTTCAACGGTTACAAAAGACGCTGTTATCCCGTATTTCTCTTGTATGTCTTCTTGGTTTACATAGATTTGTGTTCTTGGGGCAAAGAAATTCGAGTATTTTTTAGTTATATCAACAGTTGCCATCTTAAGTGCCTTCTTTTATCGGTTGCTGGCTATGGCAAATAGTAGCATCAGAGTTAAAAGCTCTTCCAACCTAAAGTCTAGTGGTCGTGGAAGGTTTGAACAAGTCCGAATTAGCGACAATAAAACAAAAAGTTATCATACCAAAAGTTACTCCCAAAGAAGTCTACGAAGCCTACGTAGATCCTGAAAAACAAAGCGAATTCACAGACAGTCCAGCCACTGGCGAACCAGTCGTCGGCGGCAAATTCACTGCATGGGACGGATACATATCGGGAAAGTTTCTAGAGCTTGAAGAAGGAAAAAAGGTGGTTCAGGAGTGGACATCGACGGATTTTCCAGAGGGCGCTTCTCCTTCAAGGCTGGAGTTGAATTTCTGTGCAGTGCCCAAGGGAACGGAAATCGTGATGGTGCATTCGAATGTTCCTAAGGACCGAGAAGCTGAGACTGCTGAGGGTTGGACTGAATTCTACTGGGAACCCTTAAAGGAATACTTCAAGAGAGCCCCGAAGTAACGCTGATTTATTCCGTGGTGCTCGTTTTAAATTTCTTTCCTTCTTTTTTGCAAAGATCCCTAACGAGATTGCGACCCATCAAACACACGGTGTTCAATCCGATTATGCCGCCAGCCCACTGCCCAACCATGTAGAAATTCTGTAGCCCCGGCAATGTTTTGCTCACGCCGTTTTTGGTTACTTCTTTTAGGTATTCTTTTGGGGCACCGTAGGCTTGGCAACCGCGGTACGCTGGGTCCAATGCTCAGCAGAGATTGGCGTAGCTACGTCTGTGGTTTCTATTAGACTTTGGAATCCTGGAAACCTCTCTTCCAGCCGTTCCGCGATTTGGTCGGCAACTTTCTGTTTTTCAGCACGGTATTTTTCAGCATCAAGAGATAACGGTTTCCAATATTCATTGTTTGAATCCATCACGACTTTTATTACTGTTTTGCCTTGGGCGCAAGTGATTGGTCAAAGTTGAAAACTTCTATGTCGAGCCTATCCCGTTCGGTTCCTTCTATGGTTACGGGTTTGTCGAGGAAACGCACTATCGCATGAGGTTCACCTGAGAGTTTCATGTTAAGTCCGTACCAGACTTCAAGTCCGAAAGGTTGATTTTTCGGTTAATCATTGTAGTATGCATTGATTTTGTTGTGGACGTATTTTCCTTCCAGCATTCCAAAAATCGTGGAATAACCATCCGCTGCAGAAATAACTACATCCCCCAAATGCTCACTGCCATCCTCAAGCACAACGCCAACAGTAGTACCATCTTTATTAGTTATCTTCCCAACTTTTGAACGAAAAGCAAACTCTCCCGCTCATTTGAGAGTAGCAACCCATGGCTAAACCTGCGAGCCCTGCCCCGATTATTACTATGGATTTGCTGGACATTTTAATTCTTGCAAATCTGAAATGTAAGAGTTAGCGTTAAATTATTTTCCCAAAGTCAAGTCGGCGCAGGCTTATTTGAATGGAATTATTTTTTCTTGGGCGCTTCTCTGATGGTTCCAACGATTGTCTGCATGGTTTCTTCACAGACTTCCGGTTTCCAAGTGCAGATGCCCTCGATTATCTCATCTAAATAGTGTGCTAATTCTTCGCTCTTAACTTCTTTAGCGCAGTCGACTTTGTAGACGATTTCATCTTTTTTTCGGCTAACTGTAATCGTAACGAGAACGTTTTCATCCATATGCAACCAGCCTCAAAGCATTATTGGGCGATTCACTTTTTAAGCTTCTTGCTTCCGCATGAAATTTATAGTCTGTTGAAGTATTCAAGCGGTGCATACCAGAAGATAGTGATTGGTTTTTTGCAGTTGGGTTTTTGGCACTTGTAGTTTTTTTTAACGACTTTCTCATGAAGACTTTTCGGTAGCGGTTTAGAAATAGAAAATGCTGTATGAAGTCGGTCGGGCGGTTCCACTTCGAGGATTTCATTACAAAATGGGCATTCAAGAGTTGCCATCAAGATATCCTCTAATTAATAATAGGCAGTGTGTTTTAAAAAACTTGCCATACAATTTGGAAACTGCAAACTTTAATTAGTTTCTGAGATTCCAAATTCTAAAGGTAACAGTTTCAATGATGGCTAAGATTAATCTGGCAATCTCGCAGATTTGGGCTCGATTAAGTTCTTTCCGGCTTCGCTGGAAACTCCTCATCATTGCGCTTGTTGCCTTGCTTGTTTTTGCCCTCTCGAAGGGTCCGCCTCCTGGGCAGAACCACTTTATCTATTTAGCTGACGCTTTCCTCCATGGCAGATTAGGTGTTTCAGGTGGAGGAACAGGACTTGCCGAAATCGTGCCTTTTGACGGCAACTACTTTGTGGTTTATCCGCCGATGCCTGCGGTTTTGCTCTTGCCCTTCGTGGCACTCTTCGGCACCAGCTTTGACCAAGGTTTAATGTCCATATTTCTCGCATCTCTTTGCGTCGCCGCAACATGGTTCATGCTCAAGAAGACTGGTGCTAACGGAAGCAAAGCGTTGTGGCTGACGGCGTTGTTTGGTTTTGGAACATGTTTCTGGTTCACGGCGTCAGTGGGTTCTTCATGGTACATCGAGCACGTATCCGCTGTTCTCTTTCTTACTTTAGCCTTAATTCTTACTCTCTACAAAAAAAGCCCCTTCCTATCTGGCTTGCTCTTAGGCTTCGCTTTTCTGTCACGGCTCCCCGTGGTTCTCTCCTTTCCCTTTTTTCTGCTTATAATCTACGAGCAAAACAGCACTTGGAAACCCAGGTTAAAGCGAGTTGCTTTTTTTCTTGTAGGCTTAGGCCTACTTTTAGGCGTCTATGAGCTTTACAATTTTGGTCGCTGGGGTGTCTTCTCGGACTTGGGCTACACCCTTATCCCGGGCATCCAGCAAGACCCATATTTCCAACAGGGCATCTTTAACATCAGCTATATCCCACGCCACATCTACGCCATCCTCTTCCAAGGACCAATCCTCCTGAGCAACTTCCCGTACTTCGAACCCAATTGGATGGGACTAGGCTTATTCTTTACCACTCCAGCCTTCATCTACATCTTCAAAGGACCCTGGAACAGACTCAGCAAATACGCCGCATTAGCCGTCGTCTGCATCCTGCCCATCCTCATTACCCACGGCACCGTAGGTTTCACCCAGTTCGGCTACCGATTCAGCCTCGACTTCACACCCTTTCTTATGTTGCTGGCAGCCAAGGGCATGAGAGAAAACTTGGGCTGGGAAGAAAAGAGCCTGATAATTCTAAGCTTGCTAGTTAATCTGTGGGGCGTGGTTTCGATAATTAAATTCAACTTTGTAAGTTTTTAGTGTTTGCCGCTATTAAAATACTTGTGTACTTTTTTTTACCTCTGTATTTTGTTGAACCGTTGGCGATTTGTCGTCTACTTCTAGGAAAAATTTACATGAATTTTATCATAAAAAAGCCTTACAATTTATATCCTTGAATTAGCTAAAATTATCGGAAAACCAACTGTTTCACAAGAAAGTCCGAGATGCATAGTGTTATGCTTAAACCCATGTTCTCCACAGTGGCAGAAACTTACGATTTATCCAATAAGGTTTTGACATTCGGTTTAGATAAGCGTTGGCGCAAAGCTTGCGCCAAAGAATCTGCCGATGGACATTTTGTAGTTGACCTTTGCTGTGGGACGGGCGATCTCTCTTTCAGCCTTATGCAGAACCTCGATGATGATTCATTCTTATTAGGTCTTGACTTTAGCAAAGAAATGTTGTCAAAAGCAATCGCTAAGAAATCCAAGAGCAAATGGGCAGGCAGGGATAATTTTGCGTTTGTCATTGCGGATGCCGCTTATTTGCCATTGAAAAATGAATCTGTAGATACCGTAAAAATTTCCTTTTCTTTTCGGAACCTCATTTACAGGAATCCTAAGGCTATCGCATACTTGAAAGAGGTAACGAGAACGCTTAAAAGGCATGGAAAGTTCACGTGCGTTGAAACTAGTCAGCCAAAAAACCGTCTTATTAGAAGCTTATTCCGTTTCTATTGCTTAAGAATCGTTCCTCTTGTTGGAGGATGGGTATCTGGAGGGAAGCCAGCCTACAAATATCTTGGAAAATCGGCAGCTAACTTTCCCGTCCCCAAAGACATTTTGTCGATGTTCAAGAGCGCAGGTTTTACTGATGAGGCTTTTAAACCGCTTTCTTTTGGAATTGTTGGATTATACATGGCTACAAAATAGCAGCAGAACTTTACAACAATATTTTGACCCTAAGCATTACAGAAACCTCCAAAAATTTTATCTTTTGAAATAATTTTTTGTCTGCCTTTCAAACGAACCTCAAGGCCAGCTATGCAAAGATACAGTAAGGAACTTCAAACAAAGAGCATTTTATCTCGAGCGAAGCGTTAAAGCTACTATAGCACCAATCAACGCAAAAATAGACAGTCCCAGAAAAGTCAATGACAAAGAACGCGTGATTTCTAGAAGGTATCCCACTATCGGAGCTATCAGCGCTATTCCTACGTTTTGCCAGAACGTTACGGTACCAAAGCCCATACCAGCCAATCTTGGAGGTAGAGTCTGAGCTGTTACTGCCATAACAAGAGGTGGTACACCTGCGGCTACTGCGCCAAGAATTATGATAGAAGCCGCCAGAGATACGCCATTCAAATAAGTGGTAGCGTAGAGACTTAGCGCCATAAGCGTCATACTGGCGACTATGAAGGGTTTACGTCTTCCCGACCTATCTGAAGCGTACCCGAAAATGGGAATAAAAAAGAAGATTGAAATCATTATTAGACTCGAAAAAATGCTTGCGTTCACCAGTGTGAGGCTCTTGAACGTAACGAAAAGATCAGGTGCCCATGTTAGAAACCCAATTGCAACCATGTTAAAGAACATCCAAATGAGGCTCGCTTTCCAGACTTCACGTTTGGTCAGCGTTTGCCAAGCATCTGAAAGTTTAGCTGTTGAATCGCCTTTTAGTGGGCCATCTCTCACAATTGCCCAGAAAAATATGGCAGATAGTGTTGAAACTAAAGCTCCCACATAGAACAGAGATTGCCAACCAAAACTTTGAGCTATGATTGGCGTGGTGAAAAATGCCGCTACCGTTCCTACAGGCATTCCTACTGCATAAACACTCATAGCTCTTCCCATTTCCTTGTGCTCAAACCATTGCGGAACAATCGACGGCGTCCCAACCGAAAGCAAGCCGCCTCCTAAGCCTATTGTGAATCGTCCCAACAGGGCCACTGGAAAGCTTGATGAAAGCGCCATGATCAAGCTGCCAATGCCAATCGTCAAAGTTGACAAGAATCCTATTTTTCGGAAGCTGTACTTGCCAATTAGTATTCCTGCTGGCAATGCTAAAACAATCCCTGGAATAACGGCCATAGACATCAAGAGCCCAGCCGTCGCAGCATTTATACCGAAAATACCTTGAAATTGCTGTAGCAGAGGCGGCACAGATTGAAGAGAATACGCATACATTATAAAAGCAAACAGAGAAGCTAACAACACTGTCCAACGGTAACGAGAAATAGCTTGCTGATTTTCGACTGCGGTCATCTTGTGTTGTTCACCGAATGGTGGGAAATTTGCATTTCTTTAAAATATGACAATGAGGTGACAAAAAAGGTTTCGGGCTCAGAAATGAAAGCATTTTGGCATAATTTTGGGAAATAACATTTTTTTTGGGGTCATCGGCACTTTTAAGTCTCGTTTAAAGACAGAAATTAAAATTAATGCGTTAAAAATAACTATGTTTTTTACTAAAATATTCATAATAATAATCCAAAATACATATTAGGCTGGTAGGGCGAAATTTAATAGCTAATTAAGTTTCAGATAAGGGGATGAGAAGGGTTGACTGGGGTCAAAGCCTTTAATGACTATGTATTCATCGTGCTTTCGATAGGTTTAGCATGTAGCTTAATATGTGGAGGTATTAACAATGTCAACACTTGTAGTTGATCCGAGTACTCTAATCGCCTTTATTTTGGCGCTGGCTGGGGGTATCGGCTTCGGTGCTATCGGCTTCGCTATAAGCCGCACTGTGGCACCGCCTAAATCGTTGCCCCTCAAAAATGAGCAGTTTGACTGTGGTAACAAGCCTTCTACTTCCTATGAAAGAGGCCACCTTGCTATGCAGTATTATGCTTACCTAGTTGTCTTTTTAACCGTAGAGCCAATTTTTATCTACTGGTTTCTGCTGCTCATGGATGCTCATCAAGCGTTCGCGCCAACAGTAGAGTTGTTCGGCGCCATTTTAGCGATGCTTGTTCCGCCAATTATCTTTGGCCTCGACTCAGCGAGGAAGGTTGGATTATGGACAATGAGGAGAGAAACCAAAAAATAAAAACACCTATACTGTCCTTCGAAAAAGCCTTGCGGAAGCTTATGGAGCGAAAGCCATTTAGCTCCATTCGAAACTGGGGTATATCTTACTCTCTTTGGCCAGTTCATTTCACGACTGCATGTTGTGGAGCGGAATTCGCAGCAGCCTTCGCACCTAGATACGACGCTGAAAGATTCGGGGCTCTTCCGTTTGTTGGCACACGACAATGTAACGTAATATTCATAGAAGGAACATTAACAAAGAAGATGGGTGAAGCAGCCAAAGTTGTCTATCAACAGATGCCAGAGCCAAAGTTCGTTATTGCCATGGGCGCATGTGCTATTGACGGCGGTATCTTCTGGAACAGCTACAATATAGTTAGATCCCATGAAATTTTACCAGTAGATACTTTCATTATAGGTTGCCCCCCAAGACCTGAAGGTGTTCTGCGGGGAATAATTATGACCCAGCGTAAAATACGGAAAAGAGGGACACCTTATCCTGGAAATTGATGAATTAGTAACTAAGATGTCTGTTGAGCTTAACGGCCTTGTTAGCGAAATAAACGTATTGTCTCCAACCTGTCTATCGGCAACTGTAGATCGTTTAAAAATTCTGGAAGTTGCAAATAAATTGGATTCTATAGGGTTTGATCATGTTAAGTCAGTAACTGCTATCGACCTACCACAAGAAAAGAAGATAGATATCGTTTACCACATTTCGTCATTTTTGAACGCTGAACTAGTCACGTTTATTTTTGAGCTAAGGGCATCTATTGATCGCCAAGACCCAAAAATAGCGTCAGTGATTGACATCTGGCCTAGCGCTGAATACCCTGAGCGAGAAACATTAGATCTAATGGGGGTTACGTTCGAGGGATTGCCTCTAAAAGGACGGCTTTTTCTTATGGACAACTTCGAAGGGGGCCCTCCGCTAAGGAAAGACTTTAAACTAAAAACAGAGGGGATCGACGCTTGAGTGGTGGCGAAACAGTTGAACTCTTAATTGGTCCGCAGCACCCTGGCTCGGGTCACATGAGGCTCATTGCTGAAGTGGACGGCGACATTATCATAAGGTTTGAACCTAACATAGGTTATGTTCATCGCGCAGTTGAAAAAATAGCTGAAACAAAAACTTACCTGCAAATAATTCCGCTTGTAGAAAGGCCTGCACTGGCAGATTCGTCAAACCATAACTTAGGTTATATTTTAGCTTTGGAGAAATTGTTGGATGTTGAAGTTCCTCCTAGAGCTCAATACCTGCGGATGTTATTGTGTGAACTTAATAGAATCCATAGTCACCTTTACGGTCTTGGCATTTTCGGAAACATGATCGGCTCTTCAACCATGTTTGAATGGGCTTTTCAGGATAGAGAGCCCTTTTTGGAACTGTCACAGCAATTGACAGGTGCCAGATTAACATATGCTTACATTGTTCCAGGAGGTGTAAGGCGAAATTTCCCTGCTGATTTTAAAAACAACGTGCTTAAAGTTTTCAGTTACTTCGAAAAGCGCCTGATAGACTACGATAAACTCTTTGTTAATAATCCAGTTACCATTGCCCGTCTAAAAGGAGTAGGAGTTATCTCCAAAACTGAAGCAGCAAAAATCGGTATTGTAGGTCCCAACCTGAGAGGTTCAGGCGTTCCTTATGATGTCAGAAAAATAGAGCCTTACTGCGCCTACAACGAAATAGACTTTGATCTTATTACCGAAGAGGCAGGAGACTGTTACGCTCGGCTTCTTGTTAGACGAGAAGAAATGAAACAAAGCATCAGAATTGTAAGGCAAATCCTTGACAAAATTCCTGATGGTCCATACTTCGCTGATAAATACATGAAAACTATTAATCCAAAGATGAAGGAACTTGTTGACCAAACAGGTATTCTCAGATTCCCTGCATTGTTTACGGCTTTAAAACCTGCAAAAGGAACAGCAATTTCCCGAGTTGAAGCAAGCCGCGGCGAGCTTTTCTATTACATTGTCAGTGATGGAAGCCCTCAACCTTACCGGTTGCGTATGATCACCCCTTCATTTAAAAATGTCGCGGGTTACAAGGCGGCGCTCATAGGTCAAAGACTGGCTGACGCACCTGCGGTCTATGGTAGTCTGGACTATTTCCCACCGGAGGCTGACAGGTAAATGGATCCAATTGCAACTATTTGGCAAATAATTCTAACTATATGGCATTTCATTATTTCACCGGCATTTTTTATTCCACTTATTTTCCCTGGTTTGATAACGGTATTGATAGTTCTTCTAGGGTTGATATGGTTTGAAAGGAAACTTACAGCGAAAGTCCAGATGCGTTATGGTCCCTACTATATCTTGAAACCTTTAGGCGGGGTCATACAGCTGATGGCTGATCTGATTAGGTATCTCTTTCAAGAGTTCATCATTCCAAGAGCTTCTGACAAGAAAGTCTTCGTTATTGCTCCAATTATGCTCTTTACTTTAACATTGTTGCCCGTTGTGGCTATACCTATCAGCAGCACCTACGCGGCAGTTCATAGCGACCTAACAATGCTCTTGGTACCTACGTTAGCAACGCTGGCTCCCCTTGTGGTCATTATTATCGGTTGGTCAAGTAACAACAAGTATTCATTCATAGGCAGTCTGCGAGAAGGATACTTGGTTATGAGCTATGAAATTCCAATGTTCCTATCTGTTCTTGCTATGGCTGTTGCGTATAATAGCTTAAGCTTGATTCAAATTGTGCAACAGCAGACCGGCATTGAGTGGGGGTTCATTATAAATCCCTTGGCGGCAGTTGTATTCTTTGGCGCTTTGCTCATGACTTCGTCACGTTTTCCTTTTGATATTTCTGAAGCAGAAAGCGAAATTGTAGTTGGTCCCTACACTGAATATAGCGGAATATTCTTCATATTCTGTTTAGGTGCACCTTACATCAAACTCTATGTGTATAGCTTATTCTTCTCTGAAGTGTTTTTAGGCGGTTGGAACCCTCTAATTTGGCCAATAAATGCTAGCCCGATATTGTCCGGACTCGTTGTGTTGATTAAAGCTGGGGTAGTTATGGCTTTAGCTGTTTTCATGAGAACTGTTTTTGGCAGGTTCCGCATTGACCAGGCATTGAAACTTGGATGGCATAGACTTTTTGTGCTGTCTATACTATCAGTGATTCTTTCTCTTGTCTTAGTCGGACTGGGGGTGCTCTAAATGGCCAAACCTAAAAACCGTCGGAAACTGTTAGGAATGGACGTTATTGGTTACCTTGAAGCCACGTGGATGGGAATAAAGTACCTATTCTTTCCTCGGGCAACCCTGATGTTTCCAGAAGTATCCCAAGACTTGGGTTGCAACTACCGTGGAATGCTCAAATGGTATGATGACCGATGCATAAGCTGCACTATGTGCGCCCGCATTTGCCCGTCTGGAGCCATAAAAATGTATAAATCTGATTCTAAAAAATATCCTGGAATAAATTATCAAAGGTGTATTTTCTGCGGTTTCTGCCGAGACATTTGCCCTGTTAATGCCTTGGAACTCAGCCCAATTCACGACAAAGCTTACTATAGCCTTAATGAACAACTGCAGAAGCCGCAGGAATTCGTAAAAGGCCCGCCTGTTGAGGAAGAACCAAGAAAGGTGAAGCCTGTGTTTGATGAAAAGAGAGGGTTAAAATATGATAGCACTTGATATTGCCCTTGTCATTAATGCAGGTACCGTACTATTTCTTCTCCTTGCAGCTGTTGCTGTCATTTCCGCAATATTAGTCGTTGAGCACAAATCACTCACATACTCAGTCGTTTTCTTAGCCATATTGGGCATGGCAAATGCAGCGCTTTTCGTGTTACTTGGTTTTACCTTCATCGCACTATTTTTTGTCTCAGTTTACATCGGGGCAGCTGTAACTTTCATACTCTTTTCAGTGACAATGTTTGAGGAAGCTCCCAAAGTTGAAACTCCTGTCCGCATAGTTGCGTTAGTTTCTGTAATACTTGTTGCAGTCTTGCTCGCCCTAGGGTTTGGCTTACATTTTTCTAGTGGGCTTCAGCTTTCGTATACTAGTTTCAGGGACCTCGCTAGCTTGTTGACTCAAAAATATGGTTTCGCCCTGCTAATAGCCGCTTTGGCTCTAATTACAACTTTGATTGAAGCTATAACAATAGCCCGCAAGGAGGAGGACCAATAATGGACATAATTGTTCTTTTCTTAACATTATCTGCAATCTTATTCGCTATCGGCATGTACGGGATTATATCAAAAAGAACCATGCTGCGAATGTTGCTAGCCGCAGAGATCAACTTCAACGCTGCAATGTTAGCACTAGTTGCACTTGCTTCTCAATCAACTTCGCCAGCTACTGGTGAAGTTGTTGCCGTTATCGCTACAGGAATCGCAGTTGCTGACGTAGGAATTCTAGTTTCCATTGCACTGCTGATGTATCGTATCAAGAGACGTTCAGATGTTTATGAACTAAAGGAGTCTAAAGGCTAAAATGATTGAGTTAAGTCAGCCAATCTTGCTTTCAGCTGTTATCATTCCTCTTGTAGCGGCTTTTCTCTTACCTGTAATTGGGCGAAAAGTTGCGCCGAAAACACTGGCAACTATAAGCACTCTTCTGCTTGCTTATCCGCTAGTTATAGTTACCATTTCTCTATTCGCTCCAGGATTAGGTGTGGGCGTAATAGATCCCGTCTACTTCAGTAGCGCTCGCATTGGCTCATTTTCGATGTTACTTGATGCTCTAAGTGGTCCTATCGCTTTTTCAATCGCTCTGGTAACTACTATGATCTCTCTTTACTCGGTACCTTACATGAAGCATCGCTTTGAAGAAATGGAAAAGGAAAATTCCAAGGAACCCTCCTGGGGTACCTACTACATGCTGTATGTAATGTTCTCAGCGGCGATGCTAGGCATAACACTATCCACAAATCTGCTTGAATTCTACATCTTCTTGGAGCTAACTTTGGTTCCAAGTTTTTTGTTAATCATGTTTTATGGGTATGGAAAACGCGAAAGAATTGCCTTCATGTACTTCATTTGGACTCACGTCGGTGCTCTGCTCTTCCTAATTGGATCTTTAACTTTCGGTTACTATACAGGGACTTTTGACATATTTAACGTACAAACCTTAACGTTTAACACGTCTCTGTGGACTATGTTGCCAAGCTCCATTCTAATCTTTGCAGCTCTAGCCATAATGATTGGGCTGTTCATCAAGATGGCTGTCTTTGGAGTTCACATCTGGCTACCTTATGCCCATGCTGAATCTCCGACACCTGTTTCAGCCCTTCTGTCCCCTTGTCTAATAGGAATCGGAGGATACGCACTTGTCAGAGTCGTCTTTATCATGTTTCCAAGTGTTCTCTCAGATGCTTCCGTTTATCTCATGGTTCTTGCTTTAATCACCATGATCTATGGCGGTCTTATGTCTCTAGCTCAGGATGACTTTAAGAGAATGCTCGCATACTCCAGCATCTCTCAAATGGGTTACCTACTTTTAGGCGTTGCCAGCATGACTACCATTGGCATGTCCGGAGCCATGCTTCAGTACGTAACCCATGCAGTAGGCAAGGCAATTTTATTCTCCGTAGCTGGGCTTCTCATTATCAAGTTCAACGGCTTGCGAAGCATCAGCAAGATGGGGGGTTTGGCAGTCAAACTACCCATAGCAGGGGCTTTGGCGCTTCTAGGCTTCATGCAGATAACGGGTATTCCTCCGTCGCTTGGATTTTGGAGTGAAGTCATGATTGTCTTCGGTGCGGTAAACAGAGCCCAAGCCCTGGGGTCAGTCAGTTTCATACTTCTGGTTATTGGCTTGATAGTTGCTATCGGGCTATCAACTGGATATGCCTTTGTCACAATGAGACGCATCTTCTTCGGTCAACCATCACCTGATCAACCAGAAATTCATAATTTTAAAATTGATAAGGCAATCTTGATACCGATCGTAATAATTGCTGTGGTCGGTGTCTTGCTGTTCTTCTTCCCAGGCATCTTCATCGACCCTCTAACAAAGTTCTTCAGCAACTTTCAAGGATTGATCTAAAATGAGCTTAAACGAAATAGCGGCTAACGCAACGTGGGCAGCACCTTTCGTAGGGACCGCCATCATACTTTTCCTGTCACTAATACTGAACAAAAATAAGCTAAGAAATCTGGTATCCGTTGGTTCGCTTTTTGTATCAGCGATTGCCTCAACGGTTCTACTAGTACTTGTCTTGCAGAGCAGTAGCGGTATTGTCCAGTTCTCCGTTCCTTGGATTCCTGCGATAGGTGTTAACTTCGGATTGTATATTGACAGTCTGGCTGCCTTCATGGCAGTCCTTGTAAGTTGGCTGTGCTTCTTGATTTCCGTTTACAGCACCAAATACATGCAAGATGATTCAGGATTAAGCAGGTATTGGCTCTTCTTCACTTTCTTCACAGGCAGCATGTTACTTATCGTAATGTCAAGCAACTTATTGCTAACATTCATCGGCTGGGAAGGCACTGGTTTTGCTTCTTATGCGCTAATTGGACACTGGTTTACCGACAAAAAGAAAGATTGGGTAGGTGACCCGGGCCGAAAAGCAATGGGCACTTCAATGGAGTTCGCACCAAGCCACAGCGGTGTTCGAGCGTTAATCTTTACTCGCATAGGCGATGTCGGGTTCATTGCTGGAATAGCCCTAATATATGCTCTTACGCACTCCCTGAGCATTCCAGATATGGCCACTAACGCAGCTGCATGGGGCACAACTATGGCTTTGCGTGGTTTTCTGCTACCATTTTTAATGTTCTTTAGTTTAGGAGCTTTTGCTAAGAGTGCACAGTTTCCATTCCATGAGTGGCTTGTAACAGCCATGACTGGTCCAACACCTGTTAGTGCTTTAATTCATGCAGCGACAATGGTCAAAGCAGGGGTTTTCTTTATGCTTAGATTCATGCCTATCTTCTTCATCGTCTTTCAAATATTAAATGCCACCATGCCTCTCTCAGCTTCAAGCGTTATCATATTCTTCACAATAGTTGTTTACATTGGTGCTTTCACTGCCTTCTTGATGGCAACACAAGCAATCGTGGCAAAAGAGTTAAAGCTGATTCTGGCTTTTTCAACAGCCTCCCAGCTTGGATACATGTTCGTGGCAATTGGCGCTGCAGGGCTTATCCCTAACTTTACAACTGGCTTCATAGCGAGTTTTAACCAACTTATGAGCCATGCAATCTTTAAGGCAGCTCTCTTTCTCGCCGCTGGAGCAGTTATTCATGGTGTAGGCTCAAGATTCATAACTGACATGGGTGGCTTGTCAAAATACATGAAGTACACGTTTATTGCCATGTTAATCTCAGCTCTTAGCTTGGCTGGTTTACCACCCCTACTGGGTTTCTGGACTAAAGACAGTGTGATTGTAAGTGTTTTCCAGACTGGCCTTGTCATTCCAATAGCTCTCGCAGTGTCTACTGTAGCAATAACAGCTTTCTATTCAGCTCGAATGGTATTTCGAACTTTCCAAACCCAGCCCTCTGCGAATGTAACCGAATTGGCAGGAAACCATAAGTTACATAAGACAACCATGAGGATGCTTGCTCCATACTTCATTCTAACAATAGCTACCGTAGTTTTAGGCCTCTTTTGGGTATTTATTGGAGGCGACTTCTACTCAGCACTAACCAGAAGCGTACTCGGCTTGACGAATATATCGTCATCGTTCACGGTAACCCTTGACCCGTTAAGCACCGGCTTATCCTTATCACTCCTTGCGCTGGGCTTGGGATTAGCTTATCTACTATACGGCAAACCAAACTATCAAACCGTCATAGCAAAACAGCTATCAGTCAACAAAGGATTCAAGGCGATTCATGGCTTCTTATACGACCGTTGGTATATCCAAGCGATCTACTACAAAATATTTGTCAACGGCGGAAGTAAGCTATATCAAGGAACCTTCAAATTCTTCGAAACAGGCGGAATAGACCGCTTCTACAACCAAGCTACAGTAACAGTGGCACTAAAACTTTCTAACTCTTTCAGAAAAATCCAGTCAGGAAAAATCAACCATTACCTTCTGTCTTTGGTAATCGGTTTCGTGATATTACTAATTATATTTTTGTGGGGGATACTTTAGATGCCAATGACTGCCATCGAAGCTATTGTCGATTTTCTTGGAGTTACGTTAATCGGAGTTGGATTAGTAGTTCCAACCATAGACTATGGATTAAAAGTAAAACTCAGCAAATATGCTAGCATAGCAGCAACACTGGTAGCTATTATTCTTTCTGCTATCTTGCTGTATTTAACTCTAAACCAAGGCTCATCACTCATCTATAACGGCGCACTCAAAATTGACAGTTACGGCGCCTTCCTCTTCCTTGTAGTAAGTGTTGTATCCTTCATAGTTAATCTCGCTTCTTTTACGCAAACCAAAGGTTGGACGACAGCTCCCAGCTTCTTCTCATTACTGCTAATAATAACGGCGGGCGTTTACTATATAATCTCAGTAAACGACTTGGTCCTCCTTTTGGCAGGCTGGGCTCTCATCTCTGTTGGTGCTTATGCACTTGTCGCAATAAAGAAGGATGAAGCAGCGCTTGAAGGAGCGAGCAAATATGCGCTTATGGGGGTAACAGCTTCAGTTTTTCTGATGTTCGGTGTCTTCCTCCTAATCGGGTTAACAGGTACCACAACCGACCTTGCTACCATGGCTCAAGTAGCTACTTCTGCAAACTTACCCTTAACCATAATTGCTATTATTATGATAATAGTGGGTATAGGCTTCAAAATTGGGATCGTGCCCTTCCACGGCTGGCTGCCTGATGTCTACGGCGGCGTAAACTCTATCACTATTTCTTTTGTTTCAACTGTATTAAAAGTGGCTGGCGTACTGGCGCTTTTCCGTATTCTTTATCCCTTCGCATTAGCCTTAGGCGATAAATGGCTCATTCTCTTTTCTATTCTCTCAATAGTTACTATGACATTTGGCAATATAGCAGCGCTAATCCAACGAAACGTTCAAAGAATAATGGCTTACAGTAGTATAGCACAAATTGGCTACATTTTAGTTGGCTTCACAGCAGCAACAAGCGGGGCGGGAGCAGCAATCGGTGTTCAAGGAATAGCTCTCCACCTCACTATGTATGTTTTAGCTACTTCCGGAATTTTCATTGCATTAGCTTATATATCGGGAAAAGGAATGCAAACAGACCTGAATAGTATTGGCGGACTTTGGAGAAAAATGCCAGTTTTATCCATTGGCATAACTATTCTTCTTCTCAGCTTGATCGGTATGCCTCCATTGCTGGGTTTCTGGAGCAAGTTCCTCTACCTCTTTATTTCCACAATACAAATTGCACCTTGGCTCACGCTCATAGCAATTATCAACACTGGAATATCAGTTGGCTACTATGGTCAAATAATAAGATCAATATTCCTTACTGGGACTCAAAATGAGAACATACCCGCGAAAGAAAGCATTAAAGACCTAGAAATAATCGCTATAATAATCGCAGTTTCATTAACAATAATTCTCGGTCTTGGTGTTGCTCCTATTATCGCTCAAGCATTGACGGTTTAAAAAATGTATTAATCAACTGTTCGAAAACCTTTTTTTATTTAGGCGTAAATACAGAGGTCATTTGTTAAGTAAAACTAGGCGGAGGTTTTTTCTGTTTATTGAAATTGACCGTTACGAAGTTTGGGCCCCTCCAGAATACAATCTTTTTCGGCACAATTCTTATCAGGTTCTCGGAAAACTTTTTTGCTTCAACAATCACAGGAGATTGGGCTTCTTGGAGAACAGGGTATTTCTCCAAGAAGGCTTTAGATGCTTGAGAAAATTTCTCGTCTTCAGTTCTAAGCTCAGTTTCAACAAACGGTTTGTACCCAAAGTACATGGAGACATAAGGTATTTCTTTATCAGTTGCTACCTCAGTTTTTTCAATAATAGCTTCGCCCTGAACCATCACTCCCTGGTTGTTGAAGGGGTTCACTGGGTCTCTGATATCTATCGTCAGGGCGATTTTTGGATTAAACCTGATGTTGCGCATTTTCTTCGAGTTAGATGAAGCCGTGATAAAGATATCGTTGGTTTTGTTGTCGAAAACAAAGAACATCGGGGTAATATGCGGTTGGTTTTCTTGGTCGGTTGTGCATATATAAGCAAATTGACTGGTTGTAAGGACATCAATCATTTCAGGGGGGAGCTTTGATTTTTCCATGTCATTCACCCAAAGGAAGCTTCATTGCTCTTGCTTCCCGCCAATACACGATTTTTTCCGTTTGCATCTCTACGAGTATTCGGCTTACAAATAAGGTAGTTCTCCAAGCAAGAGGTAGATTGCGCTCCTCCTTCTTGTATTCATTCATATACTCGGGATATTTGTCAAAAAAAGCCCTTCTAGTCCTTACTAACTTAATGACATTTACCACCGCGTCGAAAATCCCGTAGACTTTTGCTTTTCCCGTAAACAAGACTGCACGGTTATTGTATAAATTCTTCTCGTCGCGGAAATCAACGAGGAACGCGATTTTGTCGTTTTCATGTATATTTTTTAGTTTCTTTGAAATTTTTGATGTTATGAAGAATAGTGAGTTGCCAACGAAAACGAAGATTACTGGCGTTAATTGAGGTTGCATCTTCTTATCGGATGTTCCAATATAAGCCACTTTACCTTCCTCCAAAAGCCAAATGGCTTCTCGTGGAAATCCGTGAATACGTTCCATCGCCGTCAGGGACGCGGCTGAAAAAAACAGGATCCCCCCTGAATAGATTAAGAGTATTGTGAAGAGGAGTAAGTCGAAACTGAATAAAGGATACAGTAATAGAGTAACAAGTCCGAAGACAAAATTTATTTTATCCATTTTTTTGAGAATGTTCAGTTCTCTATAGGCTGTGTAACGCATTTTCGGGCGAGTTTCATAAACAAATAAAAAATTTATTGAGCGTCTAAAAGCGATTGCGGCAGACCACAAGCCCACACCCAAACGATATGACAAATCCCAAAGGACAAGGCCTATCAGTAATAGGGGCGCTGGCGAAACTTTTCCACCTAGCCAATAACTAACAAGGTGCTGACCAAAGAAGACAAGGTAGAAGATAAGAAAACCAAAAACGGCAAATCCAAGATACAATTCATAGTGACGGGGGTTAAAAAGAGTCTCTTGGTAGTTTTTGACCACTTTCTTTTCTAAAGGCGCGGAAGGTGGTTCCATTTTGTGTATGGTTACGCCTATGTGGTAAATCAGAAAACTCCAGATGGATACTATAAATATAGCCAATGAACCGAAAATAATGGATTGTGTAGGCAAATTCAGAAAGAGCGCTAGTAAAGTGCCCCCTATCTCCATCAGAATCAGTTGCAGGAGAACATTATAACCTCTGGGTAACCAACTAAATGGGGGTATGTTTTCAAGAATTATTTCATGTGCCCATTTAGCCATTCAAGACGCCAGAGAAGAATTGCCTTTGTTGCAGAAAAAGTTTTGGCTCTATTTCTTGAACTTCCGCCAAATTAAGAAACATCGCCACATCTTAGTATACCTAACTGTATGACAAAAGAATTCACTCCGTGCATTTAGTGCGCGCGTCTATCTTTAGTGTTTATGATGCTCCAATAAATATGTTAAAAATGATAATTATCCAAGTAATCTTTTTAAGTAGCTAAATGTATTTTGACCAATCAGTGATTCTCCAAAATAAATCAATTCATGGGTGCAGAAATGTCAGAAAAGCCTCGAATTGGCGTATTCATTTGTCATTGTGGAGGAAACATCAGCGATACCGTTGATGTTGCTCGTGTCAAACAAGCCGTAAAGTCTCTTGATGACACTCAAGTTGCTGAGACATTAGAGTACGTTTGCAGTAATCCTGGCCAAGACACCATAAAAAACGCGATAAAGGAACATAAACTTAACCGCGTAATCGTGGCTTCTTGTTCCCCAAGAATGCATTTGGACACTTTTAGACAGGCGGTAAAGTCAGTTGGACTCAACCCATATCTCCTTGACATGGTAAACCTCAGGGAGCACTGCAGTTGGGTTCACAACGATAAAGAAAAAGCTACAAGCAAAGCCATAGCCCTCGTAGAGGGTGCCGTGGCTCGAGCAAAACACCTAGAGCCCCTAACTCCTAAAAGTATGAAGGTTAATGAAAGCGCTCTGGTAATCGGCGGCGGCATCGCTGGAATCTACTCTGCGTTGGAACTCGCGGATAAAGGCTATAAAGTTTACCTTGTAGAGAGAAACCCAAGTATCGGTGGTCGAATGTCTCAACTTAGCAAGACTTTTCCAACATTCGACTGTTCCGCATGTATTTTGACGCCGAAAATGGTGTCCGTAGCTCAACATCCTAACATCAAAGTGTACACTAACGCTCAAGTTGTCGGTTTAAAGGGTACACCTGGAAATTATGAAGTAAAAATCAAGATCGCCCCGCGGAACGTAATTCTTGGAAAATGCACAGCTTGCGGAGAATGTGCTAATAAATGTCCAGTTAAGAAACCAAGCAAATACGAAGAAGGGTTGCTGCAGGAGAAAGCCATTTACATCCCATTCAAGCAAGCTATCCCCAACGCATACGTCATCGACAAAGAATACTGCCTCTACCATACCCGCGGAGTATGCCGTATTTGCGAAAAATTCTGTAAAGGCAACGCAATCGACTTTAATCAAAAAGATGAATTCATAGACCTCAAAGTCGGCAGCATGGTTGTCAGCACGGGTTACAACATGGTTGACCCCAAAGTATTCAGCAACTACAGCTACGGTCTCCATCCAGATGTTGTAACGAGCATCCAGTTTGAAAGGCTCATGCTGCAAGGTCTCCACAAGCCGTCAAACGGCGAAGTGCCAAAGAAAGTGGCTTTCCTACTATGTGTTGGAAGCCGCCAAACAACCGAAAACGGAGTCCCCTACTGCTGTAAGATAGGATGCATGAACGCCGTAAAGCATTCTTTGCTGGTTGACAAGTCAATTCCAGGCGCAGAATCATGGATTTTCTACACAGATTTGCGAGCGCATGGCAAAGGCTACGAAGAATTCTACGCCAAAGCCCGAGAGCACAACGTGGTTTTCGTCAGAGGACGAGTAGCTGAAGTAATCCCAAACGGCAATCAACTAACAGTTAGAGCAGAAGACACAATTCTCGGAAAACAAATCGAAGAAAACTTCGACTTAGTAGTTCTAAGTCCAGCATTAATTCCACCCACTGGAACAAAAGAGCTAAGTGAGATGCTTGGTATTGACCTTGGACCTGACAACTTCTTCTTGGAAGTTCACCATAAACTAAGAGGTGTTGAAACCAAGCGTGAAGGAATCTTTATCGCTGGTACAGCTCAGGGTCCAAAAGACATTCGAGAAACTACAATGGAATCTATGGCTACAGCATCCAAAATCGCCACATTCTTGGGAAGAGGTGAAATTTCAGTTTCTCCTGAAGTTGCTTATGTGATTCCCGAAAAATGCGATCTCTGCGGAGTTTGCGTAGACCAGTGTCCGATTAAAGCTATAAAAATTGAAAAGGACAAACTGGTTATTGACCCGATATCCTGTGTAGGATGCGGTGTCTGCGTTCCCGGCTGCCCGAAGGGCGCTATAGACCTTAAGAATACCACTGAATCCCAACTGATAGCTCAAATAGATGCGGTTAGCTCTGAAGGTGAATCTTCTCCAAAGATTGTTGCATTTATCGAGAAAAAGACAGCTTATGGTGCTGCAGACTTAGGTGGACAAAACAGGCGACCTTACCCCACTGAAATGCGACTTATAGGCGTTCCAAGTGCAGGGCGTTTAGGCTCGAAACATCTGCTTCATGCTTTTGCCAATGGCGCGGACGGTGTGCTCCTCATAGAGGGCGACGACAGCCTATTCAAAGAAGACAAATTGCGAGAACGTGTCATCCAGATGAAAAAGGAACTCACCAAAGCTGGAGTTGAATCTCTTAGGATACAGTCAATCACCACCACTCTCCCACAGTATGAGAAAATTTTTGCCCTGTTCGACTCCTTTGTTGAACGCATCAAAAAGATGGGACCTATAAAACCAGAAAAGCGAGAAGCACTCAAAAAACAAATAGCAGGTGAAATAATTGCAAAGTAACCAAACGACTGAATGTAACGAGAGAAAAACTGTACCAGAAACTGAAACTCCCAAACGGAGCAGACTTGACTTTGTTCATGAAGTCGAGAAACTGCCGGGAGGGGATAAAATCCTCGAATGCATACAATGTGGAGTCTGCTCTGGCGGCTGCCCAACAAGGGACTCTATGGATTACTCACCCACCCAAATTATCAAGATGATAACCTTGGGTATGCGAGACGAAGTTCTTCATGGCTACACCATTTGGAAATGCAGCAGTTGCTACACCTGTGCAACCCGGTGCCCAAGAGGTATCGAGATTACAACTCTTATGCAGTCGCTCAAAAGCCTCTCCTTGAAAGAAGGCAAGGCGAAAAGCGAGATGAAAGTGAAATTCCACAACGGATTCGCCGATATAGTGACGAAAAACGGAAGGTTAAGCGAAGCTGCACTGCTTGCAAGAACGATGAAGAAGACAGACTTCAAAGCACTCAGACACACCGCCTCCTTAGGCATGCGACTGGCAAAGAAACACAAAATCGCCCTAAGACCCGAGAAAGTCAGCAAGGCAGCTTCAGACTTACAAACTATTCATGAAAAAATGAAAGGGGACAAAAAACAATGAAATATGCCTACTACCCCGGATGTGCCGCTCACTCGGCATCCGCAAAAGAATACGGTTCCTCGGCAAAAGCAGTTTGCCAAGCCTTAGGCATAGAGCTTGTTGAAATTCCCGACTGGAACTGCTGCGGTGCCATCGACGCAGTCTCTTCTGTTGAACCCGATTATTCGGTTGCACTTGCAGCCCGAAACCTCGCGTTAGCCGAAAAGATGCAAACTGACATCGTAACGGTATGCAGTGCATGCTACTTTACGCTTGCACGAACTAATAAGATTCTAAAAGAGAACGACGAAGTCCGAAGCAAAATAACTGAAGCCCTCAAAGCAGTCGGATTAAGCTATAGTGGCAACGTTAGGGTTAGACACCTTCTCGAAGTTGTTCTTACAGACGTTGGCTTGGAAAAAATAAAAGCACAAGTCAAATACCCCCTGAAAGCACTGAATGTCGCATCCTATTATGGCTGCCTTCTTGTCAGACCTGTTGACCTAACAAACTTCGATAACCCAGAGCACCCCAACAAGATGGATGAGCTAGCTGAAGCCCTTGGGGCCTCAAGAGTAGACTATTACAGCAAAACCAAATGCTGCGGCGCTTCAATGGCGGTAACTGACGAAAAAGTAATGCTGGAGCTTTCAAAGAAAATCCTGTTGGACGCAAAGAATGCTGGTGCTAACGTTATGGTGACTGCTTGCCCGCTTTGCCAGTTTAACCTTGATGCGAAGCAGGTAGACATAGAAGCCGCCTTCAGTATGAGGATCGGGTTGCCAATACTGTACTTTACTCAGTTGATCGGTTTAGCTTTCGGAATAGATAATAAGGAGCTGGGGATAGAGAGAAATATTGTTTCTCCTGTGGCTATCTTACCGCAGGCTAAAGAGATTGTTAGTAAATGACCCATGAAAGGCTGTCCTTTCGTACCCTTCGAAAAGAAGTGATTGAACCAGGCATCTGCGCCGCATGCTACGGATGCGTAAGCTTCTGCACAGCAAACGAGCTAAACGTTCTCTCGATTGAAAATGAAAAGCCCGTCTACTGTGACGAAGGAAACTGCCTAGATGACGGTATCTGCTATCTTATCTGCCCCCGAACATCTGACTTAGACAAGGCGCTGAAAACAAAATACCAGTATGAAGAACCCATTGGCTCCTATGTCGCTATCCGAAGCCTCCGCACGACAAACAGCGAAATTGCCCAAGTCTGCTGCGATGGCGGTGCAGTTACAGGTCTTCTTGAATTCATGCTGGATTCCCGCAAAATCGACGGTGCAGTTCTCTCGAAAAAGGAGAGCTCGTGGAACAACGAACCTATGATAGCAATGGACTTCGGCGACCTACTCAAGTGCGCTGGCTCAAGTCTTGCTCAGTCTAAAAGTATCAGAGACCTAGGCGATTTGACAACGTACGCTTCAGTGTTCCGCGCCCTCAAAAAATCCGACGAATTAGATGTCACGAAGCTTGCCGTGGTGGGGACTCCTTGTCAAATATCCACTATACGGAAGATGCAGCTGCTTCACATTGTCCCAAGTCACATTGTCGCCTTTACAATGGGACTGTTTTGTTTTGAGAATTTCTTTATGAATGAAGATGGGGCAAAGTTTCTGGCGAGGAAGATCGGGGCAAGCTTGGATCAGATTGAAAAAATCAACCTTAAGGAAGACTTTATCGTTAAACTGACGAATGGGAAAGTTGAACATGTAGATTTAGATGCCCTTGGTCCCATCGTACGTCCTTCATGCTTAGCGTGCACTGACTTCTCCAATTACAGTGCAGACATATCTGTTGGCGGCATAGGTTCCCCTGAAGGCTACACAACCATGCTGGTTCGAAGTCAAGTAGCTCAAAGACTGATAAATCTGGCCATCCGCCAAGGTTACTTAGAAGAAACTGACACCGAAGATGCTTTGAAAAAAGTAATTGAAATGGCTATGAGAAAAAAAATTCGCGGTGAAAAAGTCTTCGCTGAGAAAAAACGATAGGATTCATTGCTATTGCTCTTTAGAAAACGGATTTAAATTTGCTTTATTGTTTGTTTGTCGTTTTTCCTTATTAAGGAATGGAAAGGGTCTTTTTGAGTTATTTAGACAATTTTTGGCACGCACTAAAATGGTTGTTAGATTGAAATTAAGTTGAAGACTCTGGATTGACCCACTCCAGACATATTCGCAATAATCGTCGCCTTCCTCATGCAGGTAATTCTCGTGGTTTTGATATTTTTTGACATGGCATCTTGGACTCAGTTGTGGAATGTGTCATGTATTACGTCGCACATCATGTCAGGCATTTTGAGTGCTAACTCGAAGAATAAGCAATTGTGTAGCCGGTAAACAATTTTTTGTCTGCGACTTCGATAATCTCTGGCTCGGCTACAGATTCCTCCAGATAGTTTTTGATGAAAAACTGTACGTATTCTTATGCCCATTGTTTGATTTCATTTCTCGTTTCTAGATCTTTTATGACGTCTTTTCCTATAACTTTTCCAACGCGGCTAAGCAACTTTTTTGCGTTTTTTGCTCCAGCGGTAAATTCTAAAGTGCTAATTAAGAAGCTTAGTAGGGTAAGATAGCGTTTCTTTGGGAACCCTACTATCTTTTTCCTTTTAACTATTCAGTAAAGAGTTTTTGGTCTTCCAGCTAAACTTGATGTTCATCTTTTTTTCGATGAGCCCAGCTTCTTCCAAGGACTTCAAGTGATGACTAATATTAATCGGTTGTAGATTAAGTGTTTCTGCAATCTGCTCAATACTCTGATCTTTCTTGTAAAAGAGCTTCAGAATATCGAGATGTGATTTACTTGACAGAGTTTGATACGAATTCTTTTCTTCCACGATCTACCTTTCTAACGGAAGCGATCTGGTATTTCAATCTGTAAATATGTTCGTATATATTGCGGCTTTAAAATGAATTTGGGCGGCAACTTACGAGTTGAAACTTCTTAATTTGTATACAAAAAATAAAAAGATAGGTGTTCCGCTAATTAGGCGGAGTCGATATTCAGTTTCTTTATTTGCCTTTTATTACATTACTGGTGCGCCCAGATGTGACATTGTGGTATTGAATCCTTCGAATAACCAGACAGCAGCAAACAGGAATGCGAAGAGTGCAGCGAGGTAACGGAAATTTTTGTTATTCGAGTGGGCAACGGGTACAATGAAGAACGCGGCAGCAGCTAAACCGATGTAGCCTAATGCAGATGGTATGGGTGTTTTTCCATACATGTTAACCAAGATTGCAGCAGCTCCAGCTAATGCGTAGAACCCCACACCGACACCGAAGTAAGATATCATCTTGAAGCCTCCATTGAAGTACAATGCCAAAGCAACCATGATAAGCAGCAGACCGCCCATTGTTGCAACTCCTCCAAAGAGCACGTTGTTGTAGCCTCCAACGTAACCAGTTGTAAACTGCGACCCATACGGGCTTCCAAAAGGCCATGTGAAATATATGTAAAGCCCAGACACTAAGAGATATAGTCCGCCTCCGCCTAAGGTCAGTATGTAGCCTATTCGGTCCCTAACAGTAGAGTCTTCGATTGTTTGTGTTTTTGAGTCATAGCGAATTTTCAACAGCAAAATCCCAATTATTGCAGCGCTTAATCCAACAGTCCACATCATACTGTCTAAATTGTCATATGGTACTACCATGTTTTTTTATCTCCTCTATTGTTGACTAATTATGCTTTGAATATTTATAATTTGTGTTTATTTGATAAAAACGATAATAAACTTATTATTTGCTAGAATGCGTGGTTGTTCCCAAATCAGTTCGCAAAATATCTGATGTTTCTAGTTGCTTAATTTGTGCGTGTTAACGGCTGCTTGGGCTGTCAAAAGCATAATTAGAACGCAGAGCTGAGAATGAAATGTTACTTTAGCTAATCCTCTCAAATTACGCTGCGTGAGGTCTGCCAGATTCTTGAGCTTGCTGAAATCCCGCTCCACAGCAGCATGTTTCCTATACGCTCTCTTGAATTTTTGAAGGCAATGACTACAAAATTTCCTATAAATTCTAAGAATGCCCTGACTCCTTTACTTTGATTCTTCGATAAGGAATAAGCTAACATTCCACCCTTCAATGGGGTTTCCCTTATATTTGCTGCGCTATACTGCGAATCCGTCAAGAGCTTGCGTGGTTTTACGTATGCTGATGCTTTCATAAGCGCGCGTAAACAGAAGCATCTCAAAATAAAATTGTGGTCTTCCCCAATTTTTGAGTTAGCGATCATATATGCGTTGCCAATAATGAGTCAAGACCAAAAAAAGGTTATAACTGATATAATTTAGGTAATTAGAAAAAAATATATCAACATTTTTTGAGCTATGTAGCTCAAGATACAAACTGAAGGAGGCATCTTTGGAAAGAGCCATTTCTTTAATGAAGCTCCTGAATGCAGTCAGACTTATGAATATTTACGCAACTAAGATTTTACTTTATTATCATTTTCTATCGGTTTTTTATTTATTAGAACCCATTCAACGGTATGTTCACAACAATTGTTGCCGTGCCCCATGCAACTTGTCTGAGTATCTTCAAGATTATCACTCATAGCTTTTATAAGAGCGTGGTGGAAGCTGTTATGGAGTACATCACACATCAAACTTGGGTTTTCCTGAGCCAATTCAAAGAAAAGACAGTTATGCGTTTTATAGACTACTGAGTTGCTACTTTTTTCGATAATTTCAGGTTCAGTGCCGATTTCTTCGAGGTATTTTCCAACAAAAATTTCTGCAAATTCCTTAGGTGTCCATCGCTTTATATTGTTCATTTCTGCAAGATACTTTACTGTTTCTTTCCCCATCTTGATGCCGACGTCGCTTAGTATCTTAACAGTTTTCTTTTCTCCTACATTAATTAAAATGCTATTAAGCATTGCTTTGGATAAGTCAAAGTAGCGCCTTTCTGGAAAAGTAATCATGGGTAGGCTTTTAGCTAATTTGTAATATGTTTTAGGTCTGCCTGCCGAACCAGTTCTTCCCTGATAAGATTCCAAAAGACCTGCTTCTTGCAAACATTGAATGTGATGACGTACCGTTATAGGCTGCAATTTTAAATAATTTTTTGCGAGATCTTCAACGTCCCTAGGTTTTTGATACAGGAGTTTCAGGATCTCGAGCCTAACGTCGTTAGAAAGTGCCCGAAGGACCTCTATTTTTGGCAATAAGCATCACCCACATCTTTGGTTAAAATAGTATATTTCTTATAAAGTTATAGTATAAATCTCCCAAATATTGTGTTTAAAACCACAACTTTAAAATTTTATTTTAATCCTTGGTGTTCAGCATTATTTAGCGTTGGCGGCTTTTTAGTTTTATATAAAAACTAAATTGTCAGGAAAGTGAATACGATGACGATAGCAATTAAAGGAAAATATACAATAGACGTTCCTTAAAATTTGTAGAGTAGATATCCTGCAGAAAATCAAACTGATGGTAAGAAAATAAAAAAAATTTTCACCTATGTGGAGAAACCCACTTTCAGCCAAGGCAAGGATAAAACAACCACTATGTGCAAGAATTGGCTCTAGTTCATGCGATTGCCGTCCCTAAACAAACAGAAACAATTATTGCAGTCGGGACTGGTGCTCCTATAGCAATAAGAAAGCCCTTATGTTTGCTTTTTACGCAGTTTCCCAGGTTCTTAGCGTTCTAGCAATTTCCATTAAATAAGCTTTGTACCGTGTATCTTTCAGTACCGAAACGCTTGTGATAGCTTGGGTTAGATATTCATCTACCTTCTTTTCACAGTACTCAAATGCACCCTTGTTGTGCGCAATCTGCACTATCTCACTTGATTTCTCGCTAGCGCTTGATGGATCTTTTCCTATGAGGGCTTGAAGTTTTTCAATTTTCTTTCTCTCATCTGGAGTGCTGTGTTCATAACAATAGATGAGGGGTAAAGTGACTCTTCCATTACTAAGATCTTTCAAGTTTAGGTCGTGATTTACAGAAAAATCCAGCATGTCATCTCTGAGTTGATAAGCTATTCCTAAGCTCTCTCCAAAACTAGCGAGTGCCAATTGCTCGGCAAGTGATCCCTTCCCAGCTATCGCTCCACAATATGTTGCAGATTTACAAAGAGAAGCTGATTTTTTCCTGATTTTTTCAAAATAAACTTGTTCGGTTGTAGTTTTTAAGGAGTCTACTAAGTCCATGTGTTCTCCATCGCAGAGGTCGAGGGCACTTTGCGCTACGTCTTTCAGTATAGTCTCGCCGAATGATGATGCTAGACTTACTGAAAGGGCTATTAGAGCATCTCCGGCGAGTATAGCTTCGCTGATGGACGTTTTTTTGTACAGTGAGGGTTGACCCCTGCGCATTTCGTCTTGGTCGATTATATCATCATGGATTAAGGTGGATGTATGCATTAGCTCGAAGGCTATTGCAAGAGGCATTACAGTTCTTGGGTTTCCGCCGACGCTCTTTGCCGATAAAATAACGAGAAATGGGCGGAACCGTTTGCCCCCAGACAAAACGGTATACTCTATTTTTGACTTGAGGCTCTTTTGTGGTATAGAAAAGACAAATTTCGATAGTTCAGATTCAACTTCTTTTTTTATTTTAGAAAAATATTTCACAAATGAACTTTCTACGCCGGTTTCGGCATAGTATTGTTGTTTCATCTTGCCTTTCCTCTTACTTTTCATCATTAATAGCATCTTAACCGACTTAAAGACGTTAGGGGCGCGGAGAGCAATAAAGTATTCCAACTCTTTAAAAACATTGTCGTTATAAATACTATTTTTATGATAGTATGTAGACTTTTTCAAATGCTTAATCCTTGGTACGCCTCTCTTTTTTCCAACGTGCTTTTCTCCGTTTAGAATTTTGTTGCGAGATTGATTTTGTTTTAAATTTTCATCCAATTGAGTTGTGTGCTTTTTTGAATAAACCATAGTAGTTTTCTAACTGTTCCCAAAATTGGTCAACGGATCTCTTCTGTGAAAGAAATAATAGAAAAAAGTGTCGACGCTCGGAAGAAAGCCAATTCCTAATGAAGCTTTGGAAGATTTTACTCTCACGTGAGCAAAGGAAACAGTTCAGCTTCAATTGGACGCTTTGGCGTCAAACAGATCTTCAAAAGCATATGCGCAAATTTTTCTCGTTTAAACATGTCATACGCTGTATCTTTTTAATTTAATCCGAGAATTTAAATAAAAATTTGGCAAAAGGCTTAATTTTAGCTGTACATCCTTAAAAATGGTATGAACAAAGTGAAAGTCTGGCTTAGCGAGTTGCGGGCTCCCTTTCTAACTGGATCCATTACTCCCATTGTTTTGGGTACAGTCATCTCGTGGGTGAGAAACAGCGCTTTCAATCCGATCTTTTTTGTCCTTGCCCTAATGGGCGGTATATTTGTCCACCTAGGCGCTAACGTAGTTAACGATTACTTCGATTACAAGAGTGGCAATGACACCTTAAATAAGGAGTTTGTACGCCCGTTCACAGGTGGAAGTCGAGCTATTCCCTCAGGTTTGCTCACTCCAAGAGAAGTTTTCTTGGGCGCGATGGTCCTTTTCACTCTAGCAGGCATGATAGGTTTGTACTTTACGTTGGTAGTCGGATACTTTATGCTGGTTCTGGCTGCTATTGGTTTATTTTCAGCCTATTTCTACACTGGTCGCCCCTTCAATCTTGCAGGGAGAGGCGTAGGGGAACCGATCGTCGGATTAAACTTTGGGTTACTCATGACCCTTGGAGCTTTTTATGTTCAAACTGGAACTTTATCAATCGAACCTTTGGTCGCAGCAGTTCCAGTTGCTCTTCTGATAACCGCTATTCTGTACATAAACGCTTTTCAGGACTACAGTTCTGATAAAGCTGTGGGAAAGAATACGTGGGTTGTCAGGCTCGGTAGAGAAAAAGCTTCTGTTGTTTATGCAGGCATGATGTATGCCACTTACATCGCTATCTTGGTAGCTGTCTTGTTGCAGATTATTCCTGCTTACACCCTGATTGCCTTGGTAACGTTACCTTTGTCAGTGAAATCGATCTCGAACGCAAGGCAGTTCCATTCAAGTTCTTTACAGCTTGCTCTCTCCAACGCCCTTACAATAGTTGTGCATCTATTTACAGGCATCTTGCTGGTGCTGGGGTACGTGTTGAGCGTTTTTGCTCCCTTAACTATCGGGTTCATCGGGGTTCTATCCTCAGTGGTCATCTGCACAGTTTTGACTTTCTTACTATTCAAGAAAATCGCTTACGGTAAGAAACCTCATTAAACCTAGGTTAAGCTTCTTTCACGTGATGGAAACAATGACGACGACCGAAAAACCAACGAAATGCAATGTCTCACCTGAAAATCATGCAACTTCAACTTTCGACAGAATAAGGCACAACTACGAACTGTTGACTCTTCCTCTGCCATTCATATTGTGGGTAATCACTTTTACTGAGCCGCCTTTCGGTTTTTGGCCAACGCTAGCCCTCTCAACTGGAATACTCTTAGTCGTCTCTGTGCCTAGAATTCGTAAAATCAAGTTCCAACCGACAATACGTGGTTTTGTCATCGGAGCCGCTTTGGGTCTTGCCCTTTTTGCGCTCTTCTATTTTGGTGCCCAAATCGCTAACTCTATACCCGGGTTTCCCTCTCAAGTGTCATCGGTTTACTCCTTTCGCGGAAATTTCCCTCTCTGGGCAATCGCAGGGCTTTTGTTGTTCCCGATAGGTCTTGGTGAGGCGACGTATTGGCAGGGCTTCATCCTTAAGCACCTTGACATGCGGTTTAAGCCCTGGGCTGCGGCTGTTCTGACCAGCTTTCTGTATACAATGATACATTTGCCAACGTTTAACCCGTCACTTATGTTAGTGGCATTTATTGTCGGCTTAGCTTGGAGCTTCACGTTTAACAAGATTGGTAAAAATCTTTTTCCAGTCATGGTCTCACACATTATTTTTGACGAATTAGCCTTTGTCCTTTTCATGATTCCCTGATTTTCAATACCTCAGAGAAGCAATAAACAAATGGACATGCTTTGGAGAGCTAAAACGGAAAACGGTAACTTACCCCTGTTGTAGGAGCCAAAGGGGTAAAATTTTGGAGTGCCTTGTGCAATCGGGGCGCCGCTTTGTCCCTAAATTACGTGTTGAAGTAAGTTGGTGATACTGCCTTTACCCTGCATTTTTTAATAATGCAAAACTGCAGTTCTCAATTACGAAGCTTACGAATTATAAATCAACTTTGGCGTCACATATAAGGGGCAATTTTATCCAAGTTGCACTAAAAGACGCTTATTGATGCCTAATGACTGTTTATCCAAGTCCTTGGCTAAAGCAGTCAAGTAATACCAGCAGGTTTTTATTTCATAACGGGCATTCACGCCTGAAATTAGATGTCAAAAAGTAATCAACTAGAAAAAATATGCCCTGAATGCGAAGAAGAAATGAATCCTGTATATGACAAAACCAAGACGCTAACTTGTTGGGAATGCACCGAGTGTGGTAAAGTTCTGTCTGTAACCAAAGAAAAACCTTAACCTCAACATTAAAAAATTTTTAGGTTTTGTTTAATTTTTATCAGCTTTAAATTCGATTTTGCCACATTTTGGACAAAGATAAACAATTACAGGCAGCGCTTCCTCTGATTTGTCATCAGCGGGTTTTTGGGTTCCTTTCCACCCGTCAATTCTAAGCTTAGTTCGAGTTTGGGACATCTCCACATTGCAAAAAGAGCAACAAGGAACTGGGTTGCTTTTCATTTGGTCTTCAGTTTTGTTGTCATCGACCGAGGTGTTTTCGACACTTGTTTTTTTGACCTCAAGTGAGGGGGAACCTTTTTCAGTGCTCCCTAAAAATTGGCAGGGTGTCGCACAATCCATTACAAACATGCACAGGTAGCAACACGTCATTTTTTCCTCGTTTTTGCATCGAACTTGTCTGGCTGCCTTTGCTTTTAGGCTTTCAGAAACGGCTAGACATAACTTCTCACTTGTTATGTATTCACAACTATTGGCTAGATCTGACAAGGCAATTTCTTCCTTTGCATAAATCAGTTGCAGGTTTTGCCTATGTGTGTTTTGGTTTGTGTGCATCTTTTTTAGATGTTTATCTAGTACTGAATTTGTGAATTGACTGGAGATGGACGTTGACCTCGATAGATAAGCTTCGACTATAAAGTCTCAAATAGTCAGTAGATACCAACCGCCGAATCAATTAAATACTCAATTTCCCAGAATTAGTAGGGAAGATTGTGATAGGGAAAATCACTGTTAAATTCCTGTTCGCAGCAACCCAAAGTCTACTTGCTATTTCAGCACTGATTCTGGCAGCGCTATTAAACTTCAAATTCCTCAACACACAATCAACCCTGAACATACCTGATGCTGCCCTCAACTTCTACGTCGTCATGCTCTTAATATTCGGCGTCACTTTCCTGATGAGCGGGCTTTTTCTTGTATACGAGTGGTGGGAAAACCGTTGAATTTTTTGAATTCACCCAAAAAATCCAAGGGGTTCGGCCTATTCGACATCGTGATGGCTGGGCTTAGCGGAGCTATCGGTTTTGAAATCTTTGTGCTCCTCAACTACGCTTACTTTCACTTAGCAGGACCCGACATGCTTATTGCGCTGGTTCTTGGTGGCGCCATCAACTTCATGATAATGCTCAGCTACAGTGAATTAGCCACATCCATGCCTAAAGTCGGAGGCGAATACACCTACATAAAAACAGCTTATGGAGGCTACATCAGCTTTATATTCGGGGTCTTCCGATGGCTCTCCAGTATTTTCGCTGCCGCATTAGCAGCGGTTGCTTTTGTTTTGCAGTTTTCTTATCTCTTCTCGGGAATTTCTCCCGAAATCCAAAATGGCGTTCTAAATTTAGGGTGGTTAATAGCTCTTGTTTTGGTCCTTGTCATGGGCATAATTGAGGTTCGAGGAGTTAGGCAAGTTGGAAACATGGTTGTAATAGCATTCATCTTGCTGTTCATAGGCTTTATCGTCGGCGGCTTCATCCACGGCATTGGTCCAGTAAATCTGAGACCACCCACTCTCTCCACAGGAGTTTCCGGCATTTTTGCAGCTGTAGTTTACGTGTTTCCAATGTTCATCGGAACCAGAGCAATAGTGGCTGCCGCCTCTGAATCTAAAAGACCAGACAAAGATATCTCTCGTGGGCTGATAATATCCGCGTTGATAATAATTCCCGTATACGTTCTCCTCGCGTTTGTTGCCGTCGGTACAGTAACTTCTACAGAAGCATTGGAGCAGCTTCCGCTTCTAAGTTTTGCAGCAGGCAGAGTTTTCGGGAGCTACGGCAGTATTGTTTTTTCCTTGGCGGGTATGGCGGCTTGCCTCTCTGCACTGGGCACATCTCTCTCTATTCAATCCAGCATATCCCGTGGCATGAGCAGAGACGGCTACTTCCCCAAGATCCTGCTTTCAACCTATTCCAAATACGGAACCTTCCATGTCGCTGCCATCGTCGGTACAGTCTTCATTATGCTTTTGAGCACTTTGGGCGCTGTACCCTTTCTAGGTTATGCGGCGAGCTTTGGTTCACTTTTGGTCTTCGCCGTCGTTAACCTCTCGCTTATGCGGTTGAGGAAAACAAAACCCTACATGAATCGACCGTTCAAAACGCCTCTATACCCGTTCATACCAGCTTTGGGCGTCATTCTTTCAGTGGCGCTGCTATTTATTCCCGTGCTGATAGGCGATGGAAACGCTATTGACGCTTTAACTTCAAGTATCGGGATAACTGGAATAGTGTTAGCAAGCTACTACCTCAGAATGGCAGGTCGCTATAGAGCGCAGATAGCGTTAGGCGGCATAGGTGTCGGTGTGGGCATCTCAATTGCGTTCTCTTCACTTCTCGCCCTGTCAGGGTCAGGCATAGACATCTTGCCTTTCCTTCCTAGCTACATTCAGGTTTTCATATGTGTCGTCTTTTTAGTGACGGGTTTCTTCAATCTCAGAGCAGGTGCCAAGAAAAAGCTGCCTCCTCCGCCACCGGAAGCTGAGCAACAGATAATTAACCAGAAGGGGTCTATTTGAGTGCTTGATTAAACTCTTCAAACTCGCTGTCTGATAACCAACCTTGCTCTTTTAATTTGTTCAACCCATTCTTAACTGACTCTTGCTCTTTCTCTTTCTGCAGTATGCTAGCTTTTAAGCAGGCTTCGGTTATTTCGCAGTTGAAAGCTATGTTCTCATCCATTAAACCGATGAAGCCATTTAGGATTAAAGTTATCTTCTTGTACCTTGGTTGTAAGAGCTGGCCGATTCTTGTTTTTCCCAAAGATTTTAGTCGAGTGCTTAAGCCGCCGTCGCTTACAGCTGATGGTGCCAAGTATGTGTAGCGTTTAGCAGATTTAGATTGGTAACATGACAAGTAAAAAGGCATGTAAACCATCACGTGATCTGTTCTTTTCTGCCTAACGCCCAACTGTTCAAATTCATGAATTTTTTCTTCTCTATTCTTTGCTAATTCATTAACTTTCTCGATAATGCTTGACGTTGACCCTTCAATCTTCTCGATTTCATTCTTGAAAACCTTGATTTTGGCATCTCGGGAAGCTTCAAGCTCTAACAAATCCTTTCTGGCTTCCTTGATTTTAGCTTCATTATCTTGTTTGAGTTGAAACAGACTGGTTTTTTTTCCTTCTTCCTCTTCATCAATCTGGTTTTGCTTTTTCTTTAGTTTCGAAGCGATTTCTGGGCGCTGTTCCTTTAACAGGTTACGTTTCTCTTTCCATTTTTGCTCGGCGGATTCATCTTTGTTGATTGCACAAGTTTTTATTTCCGATTCTGTGTGTTCGATTTCTGTATCCAAAGCCTCTTTTTCCTTCTCGAACTTTACAGCATCTTTCTGCAGCCCTGTTATTTTTTGTTCGAACTTGTTTGAGACCTCAGTCACTTTATCAGAATATGTCTTATTAATTTCAGAAACTTTCCTATCCGAGATGGATTTGGCTTTTTGGATTTTAACGCTATATTCTTTTTCTGTGGCTTTGATTTCTTCTCGCAAGCTAGCTTGAGATTCAAGGCTCTTAGAATTTAGGAGTTTGATAACTTCGTTTAGTTCGGTGCGCTCCTCTGAGAGTTTTTGTTTGGTGTTTTCAATGTTTTGGAGCAGTTTTAAAACGCCTTCTCCATGCAGAGATGGCGTAACCAAGACGGCTTCGATTACCGGTAAATCTGTTGTCGTCGCCTGCTTAACATATTCCAAGAATTCTTTGGTAAATTCAGCATCGTTTAAAAGGCCTTCTATGACCAGTTTTTGTTCGTTACTTGGAGTTTGGAAATAATTTTGATTACCAGCAAGAAAGTTAAAATGTACTTGTCGCGTCATTTCCCGCGCTCTTAGGTTCTCTATAACCGCTTTGAGGTCTGGCAAGGCAGGATACGTTATTGTTTGAGATGCCAAGTTTAATCCATCTATAAGAAGAGTTGACTCCCCAAAAGGCACTATCCAAAACGGGTAGAGGACCTTTGAAGAAAAAACTATCCTCTCAGCGTCCTGCTTCCTAAAGAAGCCTCCGCCTTTTTGCCTGTTCAATTCTGTGGTACAGAAAACTGCTGCTTTTTCAGCATCCCCATTGAAAACTCCGTTCGCCTGAGAAACTGCGAAGGGCAAAATGGTTTTCTCAACTGATTTTTGCAAATCAATCAACCGTCATGCTAAATGAATATTGGAGGGCAGAGACCATTTAAGATTTGCTACTGTTTATTGTTCTTCGATTTGGAACGATTAAACAAAAGTTTTAACCTACAAAGCGAGTACTTCTAGGTGAACCACAAAGGAGAACGTTTCTATGTCGTCCGACGAAGAGAATAAGGAAATAACCGTTAAAGCGCCTTCAAAACCCGCCGACTCTTCTGAGAAAAAAGCTGAAGTAATAGCCCAAAAAGCTTTAGAGGAAGAACGGTTCAGCGTGCTTGAATTTCCCAAAAAAATCAGCAGATACATGGGAATGGCGGTGGTCGCTACGGGTGTTTTGCTTGTTTTGCTTTTTGTTTACATGGCTGCTTCGGGGCAAACAAGCGGGTTACTGTTATCGTCTGGAAGCGGTTCGCTAATTCTTGTGGCTTGGGGGTTTGTGGCGTTACTTAACATCGTTGTGGGGTTTCTTTTTCTGGGACGCGAATAGACCTTTTAGTCTTTTTTCTCTAAAAACCAAAAGAACTCCGCAGAGCACATCCAAAAAACCCAGAAAAGCAACCGCACCAACCATAACTCCGCTTTGGAACACGCTGTTCATGTCTGCCGTGCCCGTGGCCGTCAAAATCACGATAGCTAAAACTACGAATCCTGTGAAAGAAACGAATCCTCCTAACGCGGTTTTCAACCGTTGATTGGTTGACAGACCTGACAAGTCAATAACCAATTCTAGAGTGCAATCTTGCTAGAACATAACTTTTTTGGAAAGTCTAAAAAACAATCTGAGCAACTGTTTGCAATGCCACAAAAAAGAAAAATTTAACGGTGATCATAACATTGAGCTTGTTTCAAGAAGTCAGATTGCCAAGCGTAAAGGCGTTAGCTTAACCTAAAAGTTCATCTTCGGCATTTAGCCAGCTGGCTTTCAATTAAATGATATAACAACAACAGTTGCAAAAAATGACGTGCTGTTGTTCTTTTGTTAAGTACTGGTGTTAAACTCAAGTCAAGGTCGTCCGGCATTGCAGGCTGAATTGAGGTTTACCTGATGCCCCAGATTTCGGAAGATGCAATCGCCATAACGATTTGTCGGTTCCTGTACATCAATCCCGCAACGAATATTCCGTTTTATGATATGCTCGCAAAACCGAAAGCATGCTTATTATAATTTAATACTTCATATCCGCTGGGGAACTGTGTATGAGCGAACAAGAATTCAAACAGTTGTTAATTGATGCCGGGTACTCTGAACGTTTGGCGCGAATAATCGATCAGTGGTACAATTCACACTAAGGCTTTCAAAAATTTGGGTCCCATAGAAGGAAAGACGCCTTCCGTCAAATATTCAATCATCAGAACATACTGCGCAATTGACGACACAAAGTTATTCGGAAAACGGAAATAATATCTCGAAAGCATAGGGTTCGGAAAATAAGCTGGGATTGAGAGTTGAACCCTTTTCGGCTCGTGATTTCACTCGCGAAACACATCTTTTTATTTGCGCTTGTTATCGAAATGCGAAAACTTCTGGAACACACCAAAATCATAAATCATCCTCGCTTCGGCAAAATTATCTCAAAGGAGTTCTCACCTGCGACTTATCAATAGGTAATTCGAAAAGATAGAATTAAAATAAAATATTCTGGTGCGCTTAAGATTCGATGTCAAAGATCCAAATGTCGCGGGTATAGTCTAAAATGGAAAACAAAAAGACAATCTGCGCCAAATGCACAAGCAGTTCAATAGAGATTGAAGGGGTGGCTGCATTTTTATCTTTTTTTGTCATTGTCCCTCAACGGATAAAGGAGAATTATAATCAAATCTGTAGAGAAGGAATCTAACAGACTTTTGTAACAATTTCACAAAAAAGCTTAAACAATAAAAAGAAAAGTTGATGTTTGCTCTATTCTTAATTTTGTGGTCTATTCCAAACCTTTTAGTTTAGAAAGATCGGCGTAAGGTTATGTTTTTGGGATTTTTCTTCTTTTCTGAAAGTTTTAGGATAGTTTGAATAGGATTTTTTCTGGGATTCCTTCGTTTTCCACTACTGTAAAATTGAGTCCTTCGGTGTCGCCGAGTTGGTCAAGCCATTTTAAAGATTCACGCACTTTTTGCAAGACGTTTAGTCGCTCTTGGTGACTGCGAACCACTGCTTCTATAGCTGTCAACTCGTGGAATGGGTTAGCATCCAAGACTATGTTTAATGTGCCAACCATGATTTCGTTCTGGTTTTCCGTTGTGGCCTTTTTGCCCGAAAGTTTCAAAACAACTTCACGGATTTTTCTGGATTTTTCTGCTAAAGTTCGAATTTCATCGAGCCGCCTTAGGTTTTCGCCTAGAACGCTTTTAGTTTCAGATAATTGTCTATCTAAGCCCTCTGCTATTGCTTGAGTTGAGTCATATTCTTTTATTTGTGTTACCATGATTTTCAAGTGCCTTTATTTTTATTATTGAATGTAATGGGGGTGACAATGGCTATTGATAAAATCTATCATTTAAATATTATGAATTGATGCACAATATTGCTTATTAATAGTGCAAATATACAGGAGATTCAACATTAGGATTCAATAAACTACCGAGTTTGCTTAAAGGATAAATGAGTGTTCGTTAACCTTGTTCCAACTGCCTAAAAAGGAATTACTCAATGATTAGGGCAAACGAGTTGACGGCTGTAGTGGAAGTGCTTAAAGAAAGCAAGGGTATAATGTCAAAACAAACATGTTCATCCCTGCGAGATCTTATATTTGCCAGCAATGTGGCTTATAGACCTTTGTCGAGTAGGATGTGCACTCTAAGTCATCCAAGAACTGGGAATTAGTAGGGTAGAGGTTTCCAGAAAAATCTAATCATCACAACTAATAAAATGCAACAAAATAATTTTTGGGTTGATTTATCTTTGCGCAGTCTATTCTGGGTAATTTCTGCTTATTCAAGTTAGGATGTAGATAAAGCGTACTCCTGTTTCTTAACAATTCGCTAACCAATATTATCTGAACAAAAATAGGGTATCGGATTGAGAGTTATCGCCAAACGTTAAAAATCGAGAAAAGCTTGTAATATTTCTAATTGTTATGGCGTGATAGCGTCCAAGCAACAAAGTAGCAATTTTTAATATTCTGTCGTTAAATTTTCTTTAACAATGGTGCAAAAATGGATGGACATTGTATGCGCGGTCTTGAGATTTTATTATTTTATTTAAAATGTCAACTTAAAATTAAAAGGCAATATTTAATTTTGAAATTTTGACAAATTTGAGACTAAATAGTATTAAATATTAACACGTACTATATTTTGTATTAAGTACTAACATTTACTGCAAGCAATTCAGGGCATACAACTCCTCATTGTCATAGTCTGTTTGAATTGAAGAGGAGGTGAAAAAGATGGATGAAGATTCTAATTTTCATGGAATGGGTTGGATACCCGATTATCCGGACTTCCGAGATTTTACAATCAAAACTGACACTCTAACGGCCAAGCAGACTGTGGATAGGCTCAGTCGAGGAAAGACTGTTGAAGCTGGCAAAGTCGGCATATTGGCTGCTGCCGAGGATCTGAACATCGCCAAGGCAATTGACACTCCGCCTGTTTCAGTTGATCTGAGAGCATGGTGTTCTCCGATCGAAGACCAAAAAAGCCTAGGTTCGTGTACAGCACAGGCTGCCGTAGGAATACTCGAGTACTTTGAGAAAAGAGCAAAAGGAACATGGATTGATGCATCTCGCCTTTTTGTCTACAAGACGACGCGTAACCTTTTGGGTTGGTGGGGTGACACTGGTGCCTATCCCAGAACTACGATGGGAGCTCTGGTTCTATTCGGCGCTCCGCCGGAAAAGTTTTGGCCTTATACGGATGCAAAAAGCCCTGGTCCAGTCTCAACGCCAATTCACTGGTTTGATGAAGAGCCAGGAGCATTTGTATATTCTTATGCTCAGAATTATCAGGCTCTTAGCTACTTCAGGTACGATGTTGCGGGCGTAACTGCTGCCAACTTGTTGACTAACATTAAGGCTTGGTTAGCTGCTGGCTGGGCGTCTATGTTCGGATTTACTGTGTACGATTCGATGTCTCAAGCTTACTCAACAGGAAAAATACCTTTGCCCGTTACTGGTGACAGGGCTGTAGGCGGCCACGCCGTCTGTGCGGTGGGTTACGATGATTCAATACAGATCCAGAATACAAGAACTGGAAGCCCTAAAACTACGGGTGCTTTGCTTATAAGAAACTCTTGGGGAACGGCGTGGGGTGGTATGAGTGGGTATCTGTGGATGCCCTATGATTATGTGCTAACAGGGCTATCTGCCGATTGGTGGACTTTGTACAATGCCGAATGGATAGATTCAAGAAATTTTGGATTCCAATGCTAAAAATATTCCGCTAAATACTCAACTTCCCCATTTTCTTAAGAAATTTGTAATTATCCAGTTTCATTGCACTCTTTGCTAGCATTATATATTTTTTTTCGGCAATTTCTAAAAGCGTCAATATGCTAAGCAAGTTCTTGGTTTGGGATAACATTTCTGTCTTGATGGACCTTTTTCGGACGGTTTTAGATTTTTCTGACGGTGGCTCTGCATCCATCGGAAGAATTTTCATTTGTCATTCGAGGTGTTGCCTCCTTTTTACAATCCAAGGAGTCACGTATAAATCGATAGTTTTCCCCGATAATTTAGTTCCTCAGTTAACTTTTTCTTGGCTTTGGTGCTCATGTAAAGTTATGTTGGTTAGTTGTTATTTTAGATATTCAACTTTCCGTTTGTGGTACCGCTTGCATTCTTTAACCACTTTACTCACGTGCCGCGGCGGGTACATCGTAACCATCCCAGCTAGCCACGTATATTGGCTTAAAGATTCTGCCTTTGTTTCGCTGTAATCTGGGCATCCTGCGCATTGATCGGGGAACTCATTGAAGCACGAACGTTGTACTTGCAACACTACTTCCCCAATAATAGTTAAGAGAGTTGAATATTTAAAATGTGCTAAAGCAAAAAAGCTGACTAAACTGGCCTAAACCTGGTTCGGGAATAACATTTTTTCGTTTGCAGATTTGCACCGGTATTTTGGGATTTGTTCCGCTTTTCGGACTGTTGCTTGCACGCTATGGGTCCATCCACCCTGCAATGCACACTATATTGGAGGTAGGTCTAATGTCTTCCAAAAATTTGGGGGCATAGAGGGAATAAGGTCTTTCAGGTTTTATCTTATCATAGAACCTACAAAAAAATAAATAATAATATTCAAGCTGTTTGTCTCTATACTGCCTTTTTTTCGGAAGACCTTTGCCCAGTACAGTGTTTTTTGCTTGGAAAACTTTTCTAAAAAGGGTTTTTGCAGCTAGATTGCCCATAATCCTCATGTGAGGTGTTCCAGGCTAGCTGGTTTGCCCTGGCCTTTTACCTAGGCTTCTTATAATTTAGTTATTGGGTTTTTGGAGGCGTGTCTTTGTTGAGTCATGTTTTTATTGTTTGTTGGGCCGCTTTGGGTAAGTCGCCTTTTTTGCCTCCGAATTGTTCTGCGGTTTTTCTGAGTTGTCTGGGGTGTCAATGTTGTTGCGGCCCAGTTTTCTTCATTTGTTTTTGCTGGTTAGATGTTGTTGAAGTAAGCGAGTGGCCAATTTTTGTTTTTGATTTTTCTGTTTGTCATGTTTTGTTCCCGCTTATTCACATTAGTATATAAGTGTATACATGCTTATAAGTGTATGTGTTTAAGTGTATAAAATGTCCATGGACTCTGCAATGTACGCTGTTATAAAACAAAAAGGCGGTACCAAGGCCTTCCAAAATCTGGACCCTATAGCGGAAGGTTGCCTGATTTTACCTTATCATCAGAACATATAAAACAACAAAATATCAATCTGACGCTCTCTATACCTCTCCGTCCGCGGCAGACTTATAACTCCGTTATGTTTGATGGAAAAACCGCACGCGACTATCATGCATGGCACATCTGCGCAATCGAGGACACAAAACTTTTCAGAAAACGCAAATAAAACCACACGAGAGCATAAGGTTAGGACAAAGAGCTGGGGATGGGAGTTGAACCCATATAGAGCAGCTCTGCAGGCTACCGCCTGAACCGTTCGGCCACCCCAGCACAAGAATCTAGAACTTTGTGTGACATAAATATATTGTTGGTTTCTTGGGTTTTCTATTATGTCTGTACAGCGCTTGGTTGAGGGCGGCTATTTTTTGAACGCTAACCCGTTGAATAAAGCTACGGTTTTGTCTTCTTTGCGAACCGTAACCTGATATAACCCTGTAGTTTTGCCATCGGAAACCCTTGTTGCTTCAGCAGTTAAGGTGTCTGTTTCAACTGAGGGTTTCAGGAAATTTATGCTAACTTGAACCGCCACAGCCACATTATCTCCGAAGTTACATGCTTGAGCAAAGGCATAATCTGCCAACGAAAAAATTGCTCCCCCATGCGTGAATCCCAACGCGTTAGTATGGATCTTTTCAATTTTCATCGTAACTTTGGAGTAACCGTCCTTTGCCTCAAGAACCTTGATGCCTAAAGCTTCTGCAAAATGGTCTTTTCCTTTCATTTGACTTTTTCTTCCTTTTTCTTTTCAGGAGTTTTTAGGTAAACGTAGAACTTTCTAAAAAACGATGAGAGCCCTTTGGGAGCAAAGATAACAATCAACAACAGAATTACGCCGATGAACAACAGACTCAAGGGTGGTCCAACGTTGCTCACTGATGGGAAATATGAGCCGAGGGATGTGCGAAGGTAATCGACCACTCCTGGAAGCGCAAGGGTCTGCTGAACAGAAACAAGGAAGATGGCGCCGATGATTGGTCCCGCAACGGTTCCCAACCCTCCTATGACGGTCATTATAAGGGGCATGAAAGAGTTTGCTGGGGAGAAAATGGAGTTATCCACGAACCTCAAAAAGTACGAGTACAATCCGCCTGCAATGCCGGCAAAGAATGTGCTGATGACAAACGCTATCAGTTTATACTTGGCTGTGTTAATTCCAATCATTCTTGCTTCTGCTTCGTTTCCATGGATGGCTTTGAAAGCTAATCCCATGCGCGACTTCATAATCAAGTACATAACCGTGATGGATGCTACAGCGAAAGAAACTACGAGGATGTAGAATGGGTAACCTTTTGGGACAAGTGTGACTGGCGCGAATCCGTTTATGCCGTTAGTGAATGAGTCAAATTGGCTTGAGAGAGTAGCTGCTATCACAGAGAAGCCAAACGTCACCATAGCCAAGTACCAGGCCTTCAACCTAACGCACGCCAAACCTATCAGAAGACCGATTCCAGCTGAAACCAAGCCGCCGACAAGAAGCACCACAACCTGAATCGAAATGGAAACGGCGCCTATCGGCATTTGAGTTACACCCATCAATCCAATCAACGACGCTGAGATTTTGCCCCCAACTATTGCTGACGAAAACCCGCCGATGCCCAAGAAAACCGCATGTCCAAGGGAGCCTTGCCCTGAATTTGCCAGAAAATTCCAGCTCGCTGCATAAATTGCGAAGACAAAGATGAGTGTCAGGATGTAGAGGAAAAAGCTGTCGTTCACAAATATGGGTAATACCGCTAAGATTGCGAAGGTGACTAGTAAAAGTTGGAAGTTTTTTGAATGCAGGAATGCGGTGATTGCTTGTTTTATATTCATTCTATTCTCCTTTTTCACCGAATATCCCACTGGGTCTTATTATGAGGACTACTATTAGCATGGCGAATGCGACAGCGCTTCCCCAGATTCCTCCTAAAAACAGAGTTGCAAGTTGCTCTGCGACGCCGTAGAGTAATCCGCCGATGATTGCGCCTTTTATGCTGCCTAAGCCTCCGAGGATTATAATGGCGAAGGCAATGATTGTAGGCATGGCGCCCACTTGATAATCAAAAGAGAAAATAATACCGTAGAGTCCCCCGGCTAAGGCGGCTAAAGCTGCGCCGAGGGCGAATGTGAACATGTAAATTTTCTCTATATTTATGCCCATAAGCATCGCTGTTGTGCTTCTTTGGCTTGTTGCCCGCATGGCTAAACCGAGCTTTGTTTTCTGAATCAACAAACCAAAAGTTACCAGTGCAGCAATCACCACGATTACGGCGACTATCCGGTCATACGTTATAGATATGCTTGGCAAACTCAAACTTAACCCCGCGAAGGGACTTGTTACCTGCTTTGAATTGGGTCCCCAAAGAAGCATAGCTGCGTTCTCAAAAATGTAAATCAAACCTAAGCTAACAAAAATCTCGTTAAGTTTGTCTGTGCCCAAAACTCGGCGAAAAGTAAGTCTTTCAACACTCACTCCTAAAACGGCAACCACTACCATAGAAATTAGGATTGCCACGTAAGCATTTATGCCAACTGAAACTGAGATTGTCCAAGTTAAGAAAGCACCTATCATGAGTAATTGTCCGTGTGCAAAGTTCACGAGTTTCATAACGCCAAAGATTATGTTCAATCCTGTTGCCAAAAGAATGTATATGCAACCAACAGCGACACCCCATATTAGCGTTAGAATGATTGTTGGTGTCGTTATATCCATTGTGAACTCTATCCTCTTTTAGATTAAGCGGTTGACATAATTTCTCAGGTTAACTATTTAAAATATGCGAGAAACAAAAGAAAAGAAGGGTTTGAATTGTTTTTATTGTCCGGGTTGATAGCCTGTTGGTAGTGTAAAGCTGGTTTGTTCTAGGTCGCTGTGGCCTGTTGGGTCCCAAACGATTTGTGATGTTAGCTTATTGGCTGTTGCATCCCATTTGAGTTGCTCGACGAAGGTTACGGGGCTGATTTCATGGTAGTTGATTCCTGTGCTGAATTGTATTTTACCCGTCTGGGTTATTATGAGCATCTGGTTCATGTTGGTGTCTTCTATTGCCTGTCGTACTGCTGCTTTATCTACTGTTCCAGCGCTTTCGATTGCGTTCTTTGCGATGTAGAAGGCGTCATAAGTGTCAGCACCCATCATTCCTGGCACTACACCGTAGAGCTGGTTGAATTTTTCTGAGTATGTCTGGACTGCTGGTAGATACGAGGGAACCATGAATGGGTCTAGTTTTGATTCGAGAAGTTGTCCATCACCGCTGCTTCCGAGGAGCGAATAGAATGTGGGGTCTTGGTTGTTTTCAACAGCTATGTAAACGGTTTTTAATCCAACGTCGTCCCATCCTTGCTTTATTATGAGTGGTGTTTTATCGGGGTTATCAACGACGAACACTGCGTCTGGATGTGAAGCAGCGACTGCTGTTAGGTCAGTTTGGTAGTTTGTTGTCGCAGGGTCATAGTTTCTGTCAGCTACAATGTTGATAGGTAAGCTTTCGTTCTCTATCCAATATTTTGTTGCTTGTTCAACTCCTTGTCCGAAAGCATCGTTGCGGTAAAGTATGGCGAGGCTGAAGTCTCGGTCAGGTGCAACTAAAGGTTTCATCTCTGATGCGAAGAAGTCAACGACTGTTTTGCTGTAGTCGTAGGTTGTGGTGCAGTAGTGGAACATGTAACTCATGCCTTCTGCGTCAGATATACTGTTGGCTCCGTTTGCGCCGAAGCCGCCATAATCGCCTTGTGGTCCTCTTCGGGTAACAAGTTGGTTTGATGCTCCAGTGATTATGAATGGGACTTTGTCGTTGATTGCGACCACTTGGTCTGCTAAGGTTCCTGCGCTTCCGTATCCGCCTATGAGAAGGTCAACTTGGCTTGACTCAACTGCTTGAGTTACCGGTGTCACTGCGTTGCCCGGGGCGTCATTTACTGTGTCAGCAACTATTAATGTGATGTTGACTTTGGTGTTCCATTCAGAAACGTAGATGCCGCCTGCGTTGTTTATTTCATCAACAGCCATTCTTGCGGCGCGTTCCATATCTTGGCCTACTGGTGAGCCCGATACAGGCGCAACTAAGCCTATTTTGATGTTTCGAGCGTCGGCTGAAGGTGTTTTTGGTGATAACTGTAAAGCTGCGACAGCTGAGACAGCAATTATTATGACAACTAATATAGCGAGTATTTTCTTTTGCATTTTAATTATCCTCTGTTTTTTCTTTGCTATATCCAAGTAAATGCTTAATAAAATTATCTCATAATACGCTATCTCGGCCTAGTTGGAAGGCTTTAAGGTTTAGATTGATGTATTTTTCTTTAAGTCTGCTCGCTATTGCACGCTGGAAAGACTCCACTTTAACTGGTATCTCTGGAAGCGCAGATAAGGCTCCAAGAAGAATTGTGTTTACGACGAGCATGTTGCCCAATTTTTCAGCTATGCCGACACCATCTACTTCATGAACCGAGGCCTTTGCCCTCAGCATATCCATTAAATCCTCAGTCTTTTTGGGTTTAACTCCTGCGCCAGTGCAGTTGGGCGGAATGTACTTCATGTTTACTATTACTGTGCCATTTTTTTTGAGCATCGGCAAGGCTCTTGCTGTTTCAAGTATTTCAAACCCCACAATTGCATCGGCTTTTCCCGTCTCAATCAGGGGGGATTCAACTTTGCTGCCGATTCTTGCATAGGCAACAATTGAGCCGCCGCGTTGAGCCATCCCATGAATCTCAGCCTTCGCAACGTCGAAACTCTCCAGCATGGCAGCTTCGCAATAAATGTCACTTAAAACTACGACTCCTTGTCCGCCCACGCCACTAAAGACTATGTCGAGGTTCAACTTTGTCTCCTCCCTATCGCTTCAAAGGGACAGACCGTTTCGCAGACGCCGCATCCGTAGCATAAGTCAGGATCTATTACTGCTTTTTCGCTTTTTAGGCTGATGGCTGGGCACCCGAAGGATTTTACGCAGACTCCGCAGGCGTTGCATTCTTCTTTGACTTCGCGAGGGTTGCCGCGTTCAATTAGCAGGGGACAGGGTCTTTGAGAGATGATGACGGAAGGCCCATGGTAGTTTAAGGTCTGTCTGACTGTAGCGGTTGCAGCTTTTAGGTCGTATGGGTCGATAACGTCGACCTTTTCTATGCCGACTGCTTTGGCGATGTCTTGGATTCGGATGACTTTAGCATCTGTGCCCATGGCGGTTTTTCCTGAACCTGGAGTAGGTTGATGCCCCGTCATGGCAACTACACTGTTATCCATTACGATTACACATACGTTGGCCTTGTTGTAAACAATGTTAAGCAGCCCAGGCATGCCTCCGTGGAAAAAGGTTGAATCGCCTATAACCGCAAACACCTTTTCTTTTACGCCCGCATGAACCATTCCTGCAGCCTGAGAAATCCCGCCGCCCATGCAAAGGCACGATTGAACCGCATTAACAGGAGGCAAAACACCCAGCGTGTAGCAACCGATGTCGCCGGTGACGATTTTGTCGTTTGATTTTCCTGTTAAACTTAGGGCGCTCTCAGGGCAGGCTGGAATGCATTTGGGGTTGCCTCCACATGTGTCGCAGATGATGGCTTTGTGACTTGTGGGATGAAGTGTTATGGCGCCGTATTTGCAGGCATCGATGCACCAGTCGCAGCCCTTGCATTTGGTTTCGTCAACGATTATTGAGCCGCTCTCTTTAGCTTGACTTATCGCATTTTCAGAGCATGCGCGAATGCAGGGGGCGTCGAGGCAGCCTTTGCAAGTAACTGCAGTGTTGAATGTTTGTCCAATCCTGACCGAGCGGATTCTCGATTTGAGGGGATTGAAGACTCGTTCTTTCTCAAACGAGCATGCATACTCACATATGTCGCAGCCTACACATTTTTCGGTGTCGCATTCAACGTGTTGGTTGAGCATGTTTAAGGCGTAGTAGAATGCGCGGTGGGGACATCCAGGGCAGAGGGCTGGCGGTCTTGGCGGTAAAGCATAAAGTTCTGGTGTTTCCGCCATCGAAGTTAAGCATAGTTTGGCGAAGGCTTGGCGCACGTTGTCAGGGGTAAATTCGCCAATTTCTTCCAAACCCAATTCGGCTTTTCCGGAAACCTCAAGGTTTAGACGTTGAAGGTTCTCTTCGATGTAAGGTCTAAGTTCTTCAACAACTATCAACTTTTTCACTTTGGAAGCAAAAGACTTCACTGTTTCTGCTGGAAAAGGATGAACAAACCCCAGTTTTAACCAAGAAAACCTTTTGGTATCTAAAACCGACCGTGCATAATAGTAGCCTACTCCACTGCCTATAATGCCTATTTCACTACCATTATCCTCAACCGAATTGAACTTTGAATCGTTCGCGATCTTTCTTGCATCCATCAGTCTGCCCTCCAAAACGCGGTGCTGCCGAATAGCGTTCGAGGGAACCATAACCCATTTGGAGCCGTTCTTATCAAATTCGGAATTGCGGGTAATTTTCTGAAATTCGCCGAGTTTCACTTTTGCTTTTCCGTGTGCAACCCGAGTTGTTAGTCTCAGGATTACGGGCAGGTGGATTTTTTCGCTTATTTCGAACGCTTCTTTTGCCATGTCGAGGGCTTCTTGTGGGCTGCCTGCATCCAGCAGCGGCAGCTTTGAGTGAACTGCGAAATAACGTGTGTCTTGCTCGTTTTGACTACTGTGCAATGCGGGGTCATCGCAGACAGCGATTACCATGCCGCCTTCGACGCCTGTGTAAGCCAACGTCATAACTGCGTCCGCAGCAACGTTCAAGCCAACATGCTTCATAGAAACAATGGATCGCACTCCCGTCATGGAAGCGCCCGCTGCAACCTCAGCAGCGACAATCTCGTTAATGCTCCATTCAGCGTAAATGCCAAATTCTTTGGCTACATCAGCAATGGTTTCCAATATTTCCGTAGCAGGTGTCCCTGGATATGAAGCGGCAACTTTAACGGTGGCTTCCACTGCCCCACGTGCAACCGCTTCATCACCGTTAAGCAAGGCAAAACTGCCCGGCTTACCTGCCGCAATCTTGGAAGTCATAACTTTATCCTTACATTTTGCCCTTACGCAAATCCAATACTCTTTTTGCTTTGCCCTCAGTTCGTGGAAGTTCGCCTGGCTTCACGATTTCCACATCAGCCGATATACCGGTTACGATGTGAATTCTCTTCTGGATGTCACTTATCAAGGCTTTCTTGTCGAGCTGTGGATTTTTGGAGGCTTGCTCAGACAACTCAACCTTAACGACAAAAGTATCCAAAGCGCCGGGACGGTCAAGAACGATGAGGTACTGGGTTGCAAGTTCAGAGAAACACATCACCGCGTACTCGATTTGTGATGGGAACACGTTTACTCCGCGGATAATGAGCATATCGTCGGATCTACCCGTTACTCTTTCCATTCTTGCATGCGTTCTTCCACATGCACATTTTTCTGTGTTGATTTTTGAGATATCTCTTGTCCTGTAACGTAAAATGGGCAAACCTGTTTTGCTGAGTGCTGTGAAGACAAGTTCTCCTTCTTCTCCCTGCGGCAACACTTCGCCTGTGTCAGGGTTTATTGTTTCTACGATGAAGTGGTCTTCCCAAATATGCAAACCATTGTGCTCGGAGCACTCGATGGATACGCCTGGACCGCAAAGTTCTGTTAACCCATAAACGTCAAAGGCTTCTATGTTCATCTCTTTTTCGATTCTTTCGCGGATTTTATGTGACCATGGTTCGGCGCCGAACATGCCGAGTCTGAGTTTTAGGTCTTTTTGTGGAACTACACCTTCCTGAGCCATTGTCTCAGCTAAATAAACTGCAAAGCTGGGCGTACAGGCTAAGATGGTTACCTCTAGGTCTTTCATGAGTTTGATTTGCCGTTGAGTCATGCCGCCGCTTGCCGGAACAATTTTAGCTCCAACTTTTTGAGCGCCGTAATGGAAGCCTAAACCGCCCGTAAACAAGCCGTAGCCGTAAGCGATGTGGATGACGTCTTGGCGTCTGCCGCCGACAGCGTAGATAGAACGCGCCATAAGTTCCTGCCACATATCCATGTCGCTTCTCGTGTAAGCGCCTATAATCGGGTTTCCTGTTGTTCCGCTGGAAGCATGAATCTCAACTATCTCATCTGATTTAGCGGCAACCATCCCAAACGGGTAATTATCCCTCAAATCACTCTTAACCGTAAAAGGAATCTTTTGCAAATCATCAAGAGAACGAATATCTTCGGGTTTCAATCCCACACTATCAAATCTTTTTCTGTAAAAACCGCTGTTCTCATAGCTATGTTTGACTTGTGCTTTGAGCTTTTGGAGCTGATGCTTTTTTATTTCTTCAGCAGGCATCGTTTCTATTTTTTCGTTCCAGTATTTGCCATCCGCCAAGTTCTTTGCCCCTCTCTGCTTTAAAGGCCTAGATACACTTCTTTTATATGGGTATTAGATAAAAGTTCCCTACTCTTCCCTTCCAATATTATCTTGCCTTCCTCAAGAACGTATCCTCTGTCGGCGACATTAAGGCTATCATGAATGTTCTGCTCGACCAAAAGCACAGTTACGCCTTCCTCGTTTATGGTGCGTACGGTGTCGAGAACTTTCTCAACGATTATTGGTGCCAACCCGAGCGAAGGTTCATCAAGAATTAGCAGTTGGGGGTTTGACATGAGGCTTCGGCAGATAACAAGCATCTGTTGCTCGCCGCCGCTTAGAGTTTGAGCCAGAGCTTTTTCCTTCTTCTTTAGCACTGGAAAAATGTTGAATGCTTTCTCTTTGGTTTCTTTAACTTTGGATTTGTCTTTTATGCTGTAGGCGCCCAGTTGGAGGTTTTCTTCAACACTCATGCGGGGAAAGATTTCTCTGCCTTCAGGAATCATGGTTAATCCTTTTTTGACTATCTCGTAAGTTGATAGTTTTTCGATGTTTTCGTCCTTAAACTTTATTGAACCTGTTTTTGGATGCAAAAAACCCATTATGGTCTTTACAAGGGTAGTTTTTCCTGCCCCGTTTGGACCAATAATGCTTATGATTTCGCCTTGTTCCACCTTAAAGTATACGTCATAGAGAATCTGCACCATTCCATATGCAGCAGATAAATTTGAGATTTCCAGCATTACTCTTCCTCACCAAAAGTAAACCGCTTGCCCAGGTAAACATTCACAACGTTCTCGTCACAAACCACTTGTTTGGGGCTTCCTTCACAGATTTTTTCACCATGATTCAGGACTATCACGTGGCTACATAACCCCATAATTACCCGCATGACGTGCTCTACCATTAGTACGGTGACTCCTTGCTTGTTGATTTGCTTAATTATTTCTATGGCTTCGTCAGATTCTTTTGGAGTTAAGCCTGTGAGCATCTCATCGAGCAAGAGAAATTTAGGGTTTGTTGCCAACGCTTTTGCAAGCTGAATTCGGCGCAATTCCACGACGTTTAATTTTTTTGCTGGCAAGTCAAATTTTTCTTTGCTCAACCCCACGAACCCCAAAAGCTCCTGGGCTCTCGGTAAGGCATCTGTTTTGCCCGTGTATTTTTTTTCGTTGAACAGCACGCTTGTCAGGACGTTTTCGGTTGCGGTCATTTCTGGGAAGGACTGGACGGTTTGTGCTGTTTTAGTTATACCTTTGGCGCAGATTTTGTAGGGCGGTAACTTGGCGATGTCTTCGTTCATGAAGAGGATTTGTCCTGAGTCAGGCTTGTACACGCCGCTGATGAGGTTTAGAAGCGTCGATTTGCCTGAACCGTTGGGTCCCACAAGCCCTGCTATCTCGCCGTCGCCTATAGTGAAGTCGACGTTTTTTAATGCTTGAAGTCCCCCAAAACGCTTGGAAACCTCGGTGCATTTTAGCAAACTCTGCATTCTCCGAATAGCAAGGAATTATTCATGTTGAAATATAAATGTTGGTGGAAAACGTTTTTCCTCAAAAGTTTGGTTAAAGTTAAATATTAACTGAAACTATTGGACTGTAGGTGTACTGTTTGCCTATTACGCAAGTTAGTGTGTTTCTTGATAATCATCCTGGTTCTTTGTTCGAAACGATGTCGCAGTTGGATAAGAACAAGATTAGAGTTTTTGCCCTCTCGATTGCAGATAAGGGTGAGTTTGGTTTGGTTCGATTGATTACTGAAGAACCTGAGAAAGCATCGAAGTTGTTGGAAGATGCAGATTTTAACTTGGCAAAATCAAAGAAGAATACTGAAGTTACAGCTACCTTTATTTCTGAAGAAAATACCCTCTCGAAAATAACGAAAGTTCTTG
>CAVTBV010000009.1:0-267371 GCA_963733095.1 Candidatus Bathyarchaeota archaeon | reverse complement strand
TAGTTTTGCCGCAATGCGGGCAATTTATGATTTTGCGTTCCATGTTTGTTCACCTATGCCAAGTACACACAAAAAAGAGGAATTTTGCGAGTGAATCCTCATTGCTGTCCTGGGTTCAAATCCCCCCAGTCCACTTCAACATCAAAATAATATAAGGTTTGTCAGAAATTTCTGTCTTAGAACAGTCACTTCAGTTTATCAGCATCAATTCGCAATTTTATAGCAATAAATAAATCAAGTATTCGATAGGATTCATGAGAGGCATTCAGAGTGAAAACAGAAATCAATAATGCAGTGTCTGAAGAAACGCTGGACCCTGATAATTGGGAATCAATGCGAAAGCTTGGTCACAAGATGCTTGATGACGTGGTAGATTACTTGAAATCAGTTCGAGAGCGTCCTGTCTGGCAAAATATTCCTGAACAAGTAAAAGCTCAGTTCACAGCACCTGTGCCTGTAAATCCTGAACGACCCGAAGAGGTCTACAAGGAATTTACTGAAAAAGTGCTTCCGTACCCGATGGGAAACATCCACCCGCGCTTCTGGGGTTGGATACTTGGAACTGGAACCATCATGGGGGCTTATTCTGAACTTTTGGCGGCTACAATGAACACAAACAATGGAGGGGGAGACCACATTGCTGTACACGTTGAAAAGCAAGTTCTCGACTGGATTAAGGAAATGCTCCAGTTTCCAGCCTCAGCGAGCGGAGTATTAACCAGCGGTTGCTCAGCCTCTAACCTAATCGGACTAACAGTTGCCCGCAACACGAAAGCAGGTTTTGACCTCCGCAGGAAGGGACTTCAAATGGCACCTAAGAATATGGTGCTCTACGCTAGCGAAGAAGCCCACAGTTCAATTCAGAAAGCTGTGGAGCTGCTTGGACTGGGAAGTGAGGCACTGCGATTTTTGCCAGTTAATAATCAGTTCCAAATTGATATCGCAAAACTTGAAGCAGCTATCACAAGAGACCGCGAAAGCGGTTTTTCTCCATTCTGCATTATTGGAGCTGCCGGCACAACGAACACTGGAAGCGTGGACGATCTTAAGGCTCTGGCTAATATATGCCGAAGAGAAAAACTTTGGTTCCATGTTGACGGCGCATTTGGCGCCTGGGCTCGCCTGTCGCCCAAAGCGGAAAAAACTGTTGCGGGAATGGAGTTGGCTGACTCGTTGGCATTAGACTTGCATAAGTGGATGTATATGCCTTACGAAATTGGATGCATTTTAGTGAGGGAAGAAAAGCAGCATCGAAAGGCTTTCTGTTTAACTCCTAAATACCTTGCTCACGGAAAAGAAGAACACGGTGTTGCCGGCGGCGATTTGCCATGGTTTAGCGATTACAGTTATGAGCTTTCTCGGGGATTTCGTGCGCTTAAGGCATGGATTTCTATTAAGGAGCACGGCACAAAGAAATATGCAAGGATAATTCAACAGAACATCGATCAGGCTTTCTATTTGGGCGAACTTATCAAAGCTTCTCCGGGACTGGAACTTTCGGCGCCGATTTCGCTAAACGTAGTTTGCTTCCGTTTTGTCTCATCTGATTTGACTGATATGTTACTCGATGAAGTTAACAAGGAAATTGCTATTGATTTACAGGAACGCGGCATCGCCGTTTTAACTGGAACCGTCATAAATGGGAAGTATGTTCTTAGAGTGGCTAACACAAATCATCGAAGTCGACGTGAAGACTTTGAGATTCTGGTGAGTGAAGTATTGCACACAGGAACGAAACTCGCTGGTTCACTATGAGTATCAGCATCTAGAATGGCAAAGAGTTTATGTTGGCGACATCTGCTCCAAACAAGCTACCTCACCTCGGTCATTTTCAACAAAAAAGAAAAGAGGGGAACGCGGGTGACATCTCCATCGAGTGGAGGGTTCGATGTAACGACTGCTCAAAACGCCAGGGGGTGTAGCTTCTATATCCTGCAGAATGCATCATTCCAGGATAGACAAGAAACTTTTGCTGTTCTTTTAGAGGAACATGCTGTTCTTTGGGGAGAGTAATTAGCAACTCTACCTTAAAGTTCTATGATAAACATGAAGAAAGCTAAGCTTCTATCCGTAACAATTCTTTGTATTCTTTGCCTTTCAAGCACGGCTTCGTTTTCAACAGTCAAAAGCCAAATAGAACCCATTGTTTCGTTTACTCAATGGGATACAAGTTCACCTGTTATTCAACCGCCTGCAATCCGTGAAGCACATGTTTCACCAATTGTTGAAATCATAACGCCAGAAAACCAAACCGTAATTCAAGCAAGCAACTTTACATTGGCAGTAGATGTGGCTTCGTATTTTTGGACAATTGATAGTGTTTATTACCAGGCGGATTGGCAAGACGGTATTCACCAGCTTTTTGGTCATCAGACGCAGTATGTAAACTCATTAAACGCCTCAATTAGCGCAACGTTTCAACAGATTCCTTTCGGTAATCATACATTGACCGTTTATGCTAATACCCATGATAATTCCCATAGTAATGCAACAGTTACATTTTCAACCGAAAAGCTAATAGAAAAACCACAGCCTTCTTCGTCTTTTTCCGTCATAGCTGTTGTTTCTATCATCTCAGTAGTTTTCGGAATAAGTGTGGGTTTAATGCTTTATAGAAGACGCCGAAAGCCTCTTCATTAAATAATGAAAAAATGGGTTAGAGGCGACATCTTCACCCAATCATAGTCCAAATCGCTCCCCACCGTTATGAGAACCTGTGGCTGCATTCACGGCATTGGTAACACTGAATTTCCTTTGAATGAGTGTACCTTATGCCGTCCTTGTATGACTTCTGACTGCCGCATACGGGGCATTTTACTGTTTTTTCTTCCAACATGTTTTCATTTCCCTGCTATTTTTCGTCTAGTTTAAAGAAAAAGGGGTTGTGCGGGTGATTTCTCCATTTACAGAGGGTTCGAATCCCGCCCCTGCACCGATTTAAGTAAAATAGCTAGCTCTTTATTGGCCCTGAATAGCTGGTTTTTTCCCTATCGTGTTAGATAACGATGGATAAAATTAAAACTCAGCATTTAAGAGAGGAAATGGGTGAGCAGTTAAACAATTGGAATTAACTAGTGGGAACAAAGATGGAAAAGTAGAATTGCCTATGTTCCCTGTTCCAGCAGAGAAGTTGGAACCATGAAGGCGCAGCGGTTACAAAGTCTTTTCGGCGGGTCAGTTAAGTCTCTGTCACTTGAGCAGAATTCTTCTCTTTGTGAAAATCGTCACCTAAACTATATGTCGTTGTAGAGGTTACAAGTTGGACACTTTAACACAACATTCTTGAATTTTCCTTCGATTATAGTCTCGCCTAGCTTTGCTCCACAATTACCACATAGATAAGTAGTATTACCGCCCTTGCTTTTTATTACTGGCAACGTTTTAGAAACAAAAACGGTGCGCGTTCCCTTTTTCGGTTCGGGTATAGTTTTTAATTTTCTGTCCATTTCATCCACTTACTTCGGCTTTTATTGGTTTGACTTGGATTATAAGTTTATTGCTTTCTGCTTTTTTAGATTATGTGTTTCGAACCAATTACACTTGATTAAAAAAAGGAATATGCGAGTGAAGTCACGGATATGACAAGGGTTCAAATCAAGCCTGGTCCAATTTAGGACTGGGAGGTAAATGAAAACAAGCCAACTATTTTGCAAGAATGAAGTTGGGTTTGCTGAGGCTCCTGAACCGAAATAGGAGAAAGAGGGAAAATGCAAAAATCTTCTTTTAATCTACAGCTATTTCATGAATAGTTGTCACAGCAGGCTCAGCCCCTTCTTTTCTCAAGCATTGTTATTTTTAAAAACTAAAAAAGGGGAAAATATTTTTTTGGTTTTATGGCTTTTTTTTGAGTAGAAGAATCCCGACTATTGCTATAGCGATGATTATGGCAATTGTTGCTGCAGCGATTCCAATAGTTAGGCCTGACATTGTTGCTATGTCTGTTACAGGTGCAACGGTTGGTGCTGATGTCGACGCTGGTTCGCTGGCAGTAAAGAATGCTTCTGCAGAGGAAGGATAGTACGATTCAGAACCTGCAAAGTTCGCAACGATCGTGTAATCGCCTATTATATCAGGTGTCCACGTGAAGCGGAATGCGCCGCTGCCATCACTTGATGTAGAGCCGATTTGTCTATAGTTGCCGTTTGAATCAAGAACTTCGAGAGAAACTGGAACGCCGGTTACGTTTGCTGGGCAAGGTTGCTGCATATAAACATATTCCATCCAGCCACTTTGGCTTGCGTCAGAAACCGCAGGAACACCCTTGGGGAAGTTTGCTGCTTGCGCTTGTTGTTTTGTACCTGCAGAGATGTCGATAACAGTTCCGCTTATCGTAATTGGTGTGGCAGTTGTAACCCCAATGTTTGGCGCTGAAACAGTGGTAACGGTTGGTCCTTTACCCCAGGCATATATTTGGTTGTCGTAAGCGTTTAACGTTGTCATAATGCCATCTACAATAGCTGGACCGCTAGTAACGTCGAAAGCATCAATACTCCAAACCACACTGCCGTCAGTAATATTGAGGGCGAGCTGCTGTGCTTGGTGGAAAAGTGGTGGACTGTACATATGGCCTTCAGGAACGAAGAGTTTGCCGTCAGCAACGGTACCTACCGTGAAAGTCCATAATGGCTCGACACCATAGGGAGACTCTAAGCCGCCGCTTGGTGTGCTGTAATGCCATTTGAGAGTTCCATCGGCAAGGTTGTATGCGTAAACGTCTCCTCCGTAAGCCCATAGGTAAATTGTGCCGTTGGCGATGACTGAGTTGCCTCCAAGAGAATCAAAAGGACTAGCGTTTGGAAGTGTAGTTGGTCCCCATACTTTGTTTCCTGTTGTTAGGCTGAAGCATGAGATGGACAATGCATTCTGGGTGAATTGTACGTAATATCCGTCGCCGGCGAAATAGGTACCGGCACCCGCAGATATGAGAGTGTAGGGTATTTGAGTTCGGTTAGTTATCCACAGTTGTGAGCCGTCTGTTGCGCTGTAGCCTGCTTCAATAGTCCATCCGGGTTGGTAGAATAGTCCTCCGCCCATAGTGTATTCTGACATATACACTACTCCGCTGCTGACATAAGTAATTCCGAGACCGTAGAGGCCATTAGCGAAATCTACGATTGGCGAGCCTGAAACACTTGTAGCGATTGGAGCCGACCATTGTATTCCTAAGGTGAAGTTTATTTCTGCGTTTTGAGGAGGTCTCCAATACCAATTATCTGCAACATTTGGTCCACCGTAAGAGTTCGGAACGGCTAGGTTAATGCATCGTGTCGAGTTCCACATGTTCAGCTTTGGTGCGAACGGGTTGCTCGAATCCACATAATAACCTATTAAATCGCCACGATCATCTTTTGAAAGTACTATGCCAGTACCAGGGCCATTTACTGCAATAGGAACGCCAGTTATCTTTAATATGTAGTTTCCAGTCATTGCATCCCACATCTCTAAAGATCCGCCGACGCTTGCGCCGAAGTTTTCGTTTACAACCCTAGGACCCAACGGCTGGCTCCAGAGGTATGCGAGGGCTCCGTATTGATTGGGTGTAGTCATTTGGAGTATTTGACCGCATCTTAAAAGTTCAGTTGTGTTCTTTGTCCATAATGTTTGTCCTGTGTGTAAGTCTGCGGCTACCCATCCTGCTGGATTAGCAGCACTTCCTGGGTACTGGGTATAGTAGAGAATACCATTCATGATTATTGGCGCAAACTTTGGCTCGTACTGCGAAGTTGAAAAGAAGTTGCCTTGCTCGCTGCCGCCGAATTCTCCACCGATTGTACCACCGAAAGCTTCAGGTTTCGTCCATAAAATATGAGCAGTGTTGGGCGCGGTTGTATACGGATTATAGTTTACGTCAACACTGTACATTCCAGTGTTAGCAAATGATGTCTGACCAAAACCAAGCCAGTTCCCGGCAATTGAGTACCAGTTGTTGTTTTCAGCATAAATTGGGCGTGTCCAGTAGCCTGTTGGAAGTGGAGCTTCCGTTGGATATTGGATTGCTTCCTGTTGTACTGTTAGTGTAAATACGTTGCTTGAGCTGGGTTGGAAATAATCGCCGATATTTATGTTAGAGCCAGGTCCAGACGAGGGAGCTCCAGGAGCAAGATTGTTGCCTGCCAATGTTTGTCCACCAAAGATGAACTGGAAAGTATAATTTCCCAGTACAATAGGCGTATAACTTGTGTGGGCTCCTCCTGTATCATCGGAAGTAAAAGGTCCTAAAGTCTCAGTTGTTCCACCAGGATGCGTAACTTTCACAGTCATATTTGTCCATCTATCACCGTATTGTCCATTTGCTGTTGGTGGAGGTTGACCGAGCCAGAAGTTAACGCGAGCTGTTTGTCCTATGCCTATTGGATCTGGTGAAACGCTAATGAAAGAGAACGTTGGAATATTCATCGGGGGGTAATGTGCGTTAACACTTGATATCAATGTCATTGACGCTGTGATTGAAAAAGCCAATAATATTACGATCACTATTGTCGCATTTTTTTTTCCAGAAATTTTCATTTGTTTTTTTCTCCATTTTCTTTCTGCCGACCACATCTATAACGAAGTTAACTTAAAACTTGCTATAAACCAACAAAAACATGTGACAAATAAAACAAACAAATGCAGAATAGTCAACATTCTAAAAAATAATGCAAGCTTTTTGCGAAAAAAAGAAGCCTCTTGCCAGCTAAGTAATTTCCGTAAACGATTAGCGGAAAAGACAGCGGAAAAAAACCTTGAAAAAAAGTGAGAATGCGGGTGATATCTCCATTGGTAGAGGGGTCGAATCCCAGCCCCGCCGACCCATCGCTATTACTACAAGCCTAAGCGTTGACATTTCACTATCACAACTCAAAGGCGTCTTCTGAAGTTTAGAGGCAATCTGCTCGACATTTGCATTACTTTCGACTATCGCTTTATGCTTCGCCTCCAAGTGGACAGTTCATCTTTCTGCGATTAGTCACAGTTTGATCCCCCGATTGTTTGATCGCTAAATGAACTTACAAAACCGTAGTTTAGGTCAGAAAGAAAAACAGGCACAGGATACAGGAATAGAGTCGCCAACATACAACCACACTCACACCCACACACTCCAACATAGCATCCATGTTGAATGTGTGGGCTAAACCCTCTTCCCACACTCAAACAACAATAGGAAAACGACCCAAACTGAAAAAGGAACCATTCCCAAAGCTTCCAGTGTAGTGTGCAGTTTTTAGGTCCCACACCCACACAAAGAGAAAATAAAGGAATTCTGCTAGTGACATCTCCACTTTACGAGGGATTCAAATCCTCCCAGTCCACTTAAACATACTTTTTGATACACCCCGGTCCTTATGAAAACACCTTTATTTCCGCTTTCTAAAGAGCCGGTTATCACCAAAATCACAAACAAACTCAAAACCGGATTCTATAAGGTGGCAAGCCTCTTGTTCAGAGTTTTTTTAATTAGAAAAAGAAGGGGTTTTGCTGGTGAAGTCGCAGTAGAAATGGTGCTTTTTACTATGATTATAATATACTTCTAAATTCAGAAAGTCTTAGGTGGTTTATGTAGATAAGAATAGAGAAAATGGGAATTCTATTAGTTCCACAACACTGAGATTTCTCGCTTTTTCCTCAGCTACTTGCGGGGTGCAAACAACAAACTTTACATTTTAGTTTATTTATAATTATTTCTGAGGAGAAAATCAGTGGTCGTTCCTTTTTATATGCTTATTCGAACCAAGAAAGGACAGGCTTTTCTCACTGTACAAGAAACCCAAAAAATTGAAGGCGTCAAAATTACCCATTCAGTAATGGGATCATATGACGTAATACTCTATGCAGAAGCAAAAGACCTTGATGATTTAAGGCGCATCCGCGAGGCTGTTAGCCAAATCAATGCTGTAATTCGAACCGAAGTAGCAGTCCACACCTGATTCAAATTAAAGATTACACAAAAAATTATTTCCCCACATCCTTTCTTAGAGCGAAACATAAATGCTCAAAAACAAAAAGATAAAAGAATAGAAGGTTGAAGACACGCCTACGATTCAAAATATTGAATCAAGGAATTCATTTCCACTGGACAGGAAAGGACATCCCATAATACGCAAACGCACCCTTAATCCCCAAGTTACAGAAATTACGTTAGTTGCGCCAGAAATAGCTGAGAAAGCCCAAGCAGGCCAGTTTGTAATACTTAGGATAGATGAAGAAGGAGAAAGAATCCCTCTTACACTCTTCCAATGGAAAAGTGCACAAGGCAGTTCTGGAACGATTACTTTGATTTTCCAACACCTGGGGGTATCAACCAAAAAGCTAGCTGCTCTAAACGTCGGAGATGAAATCTTGAACGTTGCTGGTCCATTAGGGAATCCCAGCTGCATACAGAATTATGGTGTGGTCGCGGTCGTTTGCGGAGGAGTAGGCACTGCTGCGGCTCACCCTATTGCAAAGGCCCTTAAAGCTGCAGGAAACAAAGTTGTTTCTATTCTCGGAGCAAGGAACAAAGAACTTCTAATTCTTGAGGATGAAATGAAAGCAGTTTCTGATAAATTCTACATCTCAACAGATGATGGGTCAAAAGGACAGAAAGGGTTTGTTACTGATGTTCTAAGATCACTTATTGAGAGGAACTACTCGTTTGGCATAGTATACGCTATAGGTCCAGTGCCTATGATGAGGGCAACAGCAGAGGTCACACGACCTTACGGCATTAAAACAATAGTCAGCTTAAACCCAATAATGGTTGATGGGATGGGCATGTGCGGCTCATGTAGAGTAACCGTTGGTGGTAAAACCAAGTTTGCCTGCATTGACGGACCCGAGTTTGATGCACACAAAACGGACTTCAAAGAACTAATGGGTCGATTAAGGGAATATCCCGAGGAGGAGCATTCAGCTTTAGCCTTCCGTGAAAAAGGTGAAGGAGCTACTTGTGAATGCAAGAAAACTTGAAAGACAAAACACCAGCTCAACCCAACAAAAACGCTGTTCCAATGCGCAAACAACCTCCAAAAACCCGAATACAGAGCTTCGACGAAGTCGCAATTGGATATTCAGAAGCAGAAGCATCGCGGGAAGCAAATAGATGCCTTAGTTGTCCAAAACCGCAATGCGTAAAAGGCTGTCCTGTAGGCGTAGACATTCCAGCCTTTATCAAGCTCATTAAAGAAAAAAAGTTTAACGAAGGCAGCCAAAAGATTAAAGAGAAAAATACTCTTCCAGCCATATGTGGTAGGGTCTGTCCCCAAGAAGAGCAATGTCAAAAATTCTGTATATTGAGAAAAAAAGACCAAGCTGTTTCGATCGGTAGGCTTGAAAGGTTCGTCGCTGACTTCGAATTGGAAAGAGGCGTGGAAATGCCTGCCTTACCAAAACCATTAGAAGGAAAAGTTGCAGTCATAGGTTCAGGACCAGCTGGCTTGACAGTGGCAGCTGAACTAGCAAAACTGGGTCACAAAGTGGTAGTTTTCGAGGCACTTCACAATGCTGGCGGTGTTCTAATCTACGGCATCCCTGAGTTCAGGTTGCCGAAAAGAATTGTCCAGGCAGAAGTTGATTACATTAAAAAATTAGGCGTTGAACTTCACACGGACATCCTGGCGGGGAGAACATTTACGATTGAAGAACTATTCAAAAAAGGATTCGAAGCAGTCTTCATTGGATCCGGTGCGGGGCTACCACTCTTTCTAAATATTCCTGGCGAAAACTTGGCAGGCATCTACTCAGCTAACGAGTTTCTAATACGAGTAAACCTCATGAAAGCATACCAATTTCCACTTTATGATACACCCATTAAAGTAGGAAAAAAAGTGGCAGTCATCGGCGGGGGAAACGTAGCGATGGACGCAGCGCGCTGTGCCATAAGAAGCGGTGCAGATGAAGTGAACATAATCTATCGAAGATCAAAAGAAGAGATACCTGCCAGGCAAGAAGAGTTACTTAACGCCGAAGAAGAAGGCATTAACTTCAAGTTCCTTTCCACTCCAACCAGATTTATAGGCGACGAGCAAGGCAGGGTAGCCGCTATTGAACTGGTAAATATGGAACTCGGAGAACCAGATGCTTCAGGCAGGCGAAGACCAGTCCCAATCAAAGGCTCAGAAAATATCACTAAAGCAGATACAGTCATCGTGGCCATTGGACGAACTCCCAATCCAGTAATTCAGACTGTCACCAAAGGTCTCCAAACAACAAAACAAGGCACTATTGTCGCCGACCCAGAAACTGGAGAAACCAAACTACCCGGTGTTTTCACGGGTGGAGATATCATGACAGGGGAAGCCACAGTCATCAACGCTATGGGTTCAGGAAAGAGGGCCGCGCAGGCTATCCATAAGTATTTGCTCAATAAGAAGCCAACAGATTAAGTAAACCGGTTATGCACAAAAACTGGATAATGAAACAAATTAGCCTAAAAATATGGCGTAACAAGAAAAAAGGGGGATCGCGGGTCATATCTCCACTTTACGAGGAGTTCAAATACCCCCAGTCCACTCCAACATCTTTTTCACTAATTCTACGTCGTTTTGCAATCGAACTAACACGTAACAAAGTCCGATAGAACTGACAAACTTTGAAGACTTTGCGCTTCTTAATGCATTAAAGCAGAAGCTCTACACAAATCAATGCAACTAGTCTATTTAGTATCAATATTCTCAATTCATAAGCCTTATTTTCGAAGAAACAGCAGAAGAATACTGAAGCAACTTGCGTATCAACGAAAAAATCTTAGGCATTCTTGCTCTGATATTTCTTAGCTCAGGATGTGTCCCTGCCTATTTCCATTCTATGCTCTATGCGATTGAATTTTGGATGTTCGGTTTCGCTTTAATGAACATACATGTCTTTGTTTTAGCGCGGAAAAAACTCTAAGACTTCCAAGAATCGGACGCATAGATTGCTATTTTATATGTTCTGACGATAAATTAATTGCGAAAGACCACTTTCCCGACATGAGCCCAAATTTTGGAAAAACAACGCCAAAACCGTTTTAACATCTCATCCAAATATACATCAAGGATGTTGCCATCTTGAAAATGAGCGCCGAAACCGTACAGAAAATACTCAGCCCAGTTCCTTACGAGAAAGGCTTCCACTTCTTCATGCCAGACGGACATTATTCAGGTGAAACAGCCACTTCTCTTTGCACTTTCTTAAAAGACCTAGAACGCATGGATAGTCAATCAATCAGGTTCCACTTTGAACGCGGAGACTTCCAAAAGTGGCTAAGAGGCGCAATCGGCGATGATGAGCTCGCCCGAAGAATAGAAAAGATAGACAAGACAACGCCTGATGAACAGTTAAGTCAACAGTTGGCCGAAACGGTAGAGAAAAGAATATCTGAACTGCAACTGATAGATCCTTAAATCGCCGCATGATATGAATGCCTCACAGCACTCAAGCTACAATTTCAGATCTCCTCCAAGTCAGCTCAGTTTTGTTATTTAACGTTTGACTAAATTTCTATGCAAAAAAGAAAACTGCATAGACATTATCGAATTTGCAAAGTCACTTAAATTGGCTCAACAGAGTTCGATGTAATCGCTCTCCAGACTTTGCTTATCTAAATAGAACGTAGTCTGCTAGAAAACCCAGAACGCCCGCTACATATGATAGAACCCACAGGGTTGCGGTAATTTGGGCTATCCTTTTGCTCTTTGCTGGAAATGTTATTGAGTTGGGACGCCAAAGTGCTACAAGCCAAACTCCAAAGAATATTGCTGGAATCGAAAGAATGGCATGCGAAACGAATTCCGCCATTTTTAGAGGCGAACCGAAATATACTTGCATGGAACTACCGCTGGGAGGAGTCATGAGCAGCACAAAAGAAAAACTAACCAACGTTGCAACGACTACTATCGCCATTAGTATACCATGTATGAGATAGTTGCCTTTGTTTCTAAACCACATACTTACCAAAATCAAAGTTGTCCAAAAGGTTTGCACGATCAGGTTAATTTCTGCTACACTCATACAAGTTTCCGCCTCTTTCTTTTTACAACAAAAATTGCTGAAGACCCTATCGACACTGCTATTCCGACACCTACCCCAACAATAGTGTAGAATGCCGTTTTACTTAGTCCCAGAGTCTGAGGACCCCACAGGTTAGTGGCAATCATATCGACGTTAACACTCCAGTTCTTCAGAATCTCTGAAGAATGCACAATGACGCCCGTTGTTTTGTCCCATTCCTTGGTTCTGTAGGAATCACTTCCGTAAGTTACTATTCGGCTTGCCGCTAACACCGTTTTTTGGGTTTGACTTTGTATTGCTATGTTTTTGTCCGTTTTGGAATAGTTATCATAGAATGTGTCTCCTGGACTGAGGTTTGAGGGTATTATTATCCAGCCTTCAAGGTTGCCTTCTGTGAAGTTAAACTGCCAGATGGAACTGTAGAATGTCCCGTTTTGAAACCTTACAGTTAGGTTCGCTGGGAACGCTGCTCCTTCAACCTGAAGGACTTCAAGTCTCATCCATGTAACATTATGTATTGGCGGGGGAGTGTCCTTGACGTTGACGTCGTATTCCATCCAATCGCCCTCTTTAACACCCACAGAATACCCAGCATTAGCATAAGTCAGCGACGATGTAGTTAAGACAGAAAGTATCAGGCCTACCAAAATCAGGGCGGTAAATGCTTTCATTTCACATCGATAGAGCCTTGATGCTTTCTCCTTAAGACGTTTTTCGTCAAGAAACTTTGACTAAGCTGAAAAGGAGGTTAGTCAAGAAAGTTTGACTGACTCGAATTCGGTTAGTTTTGACTAAAGCCATAGTGTTTCTGTTGTGTGTCGGGCTTTTTCCATTATGGACAAGACGGTTCGTTGGGGCAGCCCAATTTTTCTTTCAATGTAGTGACTGTCTTGTTCGAGTAGCTGTTTTATGAGTACTATTCCCTCCTCAACAAGGCGCAGTCGTGTTTCTGTGCTAACTCCACGCAAGCAACTCAAGGGATACAACCTGTGTTTCTCAACAAGATCTTTTAACCCGAAACCTTTAGGAGAAGCCCATCCGACCTGCAAAATGCCGCGGCAACCCCCATACATTACTGCATGGTCTGAGTAACGGGTGTTTGTAACTATCATTGCGCGGTCAATCTTGATTTTTGTTTCGCCATTTGTGTAACTTTCTGTGACGTCTTCTATGATTGCTCGAGCTATGCGAGTTTCATCAAGTCCAGTCAGTGAATGGTAGCTTAGGTGATGTTTTGCTTCCACAAGATAAGTTAAGCCTTCTTTGGTAGCTATAGCATCCACTTCATGTTCCCCGCACATTCCCTTAAGAATCATGTTGGGCTTAACTATGAAGCCACCGTGAGCTAAGACAACTCGGACAAAGGCTTCGAATTCGGGTTTTGGCTCCATTAGGCTTATACCGTATTTGAGGTCGAAGAGGTGTTTTACAGCGGGTTTGTGTTTGCTCATCTGGGTAAAGATTATTTGAAGGATCTTCTTTGTGGTTATGTCGGAGTAGAGATTTTTTTCTACTTCTTGGGCTACTTGAATGGCAACGTCGCGGTTTGCGCCCATTCTTTGGCAAGTTTGAACTATCTTTTCTCTGTCAAATGGCTGTTTTGTGCCGTCTGCTTTAGTTACGAAGGCTACCAAGCGGTGTTCATCCTGTAATAGGGCAGATAGGCTGGTAGTGCTTTAATTTCTTACTGTTAGAGAAAATCGCAATGAAGAAAGAGAGACTGAGGCTTCCTAAACAAGCTTAGGAGAAAAATGCAAAAAACCTTAAGCTTGTCGCATCGACCGAATAGTTCTCAGTTCATCTCTTTGGCTTCGTTGCTCAAAACAACGTTGTTCAAACGCTTATTAAATGATTTTTCAACATTAAGCCCAAGAATACCCCAATTTAATCCCAAATCAGGCAGAAATAAAGTTCGAAAAAACCGCTTCGCCACGCAGCATAATTCAATTTAACACTCCTCCTTGCTGCACAAAAATAAAAAGAAGAAATTGCCACTGGGTTTACTGGGACTCTACCGACATCCATTACGTAATTATTCTGAAGTTGGTTAATCCGTTTTAGGTTTTTTGGACATCGCCAATTGTATATCAAACAGTATACAATAGTATATAAACTCGGACCACTACAGGTGCCAGTTAAGAAAATTAAACCTCAACTTAACTGGCAAGTAAACCTTTTGTATCCGCCATTTCTCGGTATCTTTGTAAAACCGTGTGATGAAAAATATAGTTGTGTAAGAGTTCTGGAGTGAAAGGGAAAAAACAGGACTGCTATTCTGGTTTGTAATAAAGAGAAAAGGTATGAGTAGTTTTTCGGTTAAGTAGCGTTCAAAAAAGAAAAGCTACTTCTTTCCGGTTTTTTCTTCGTGTTTCTTCTTTTTTGCAGCGTTCTTTTTTGCTAGAGATGGCATATTATTCCTCTTAGTTGATTCTGGTTAGTTATTATGTGTAGATTTGCCTAAAAGCTTAACTATTAAAAAACTGATTTGCTGAGTTTAAATTATATATACATGGGGTTATACAGTTTGATGAAAGTTAAATTTACTGATACTTTGGGGTAACATCGGAATGGATGAAGTCTTAGAAATGTTGGATAAAACCGCTAAGCGGGTTCAGAAAGTTGTGGATGAAACAAAAGAAGCCACTGCAAAACAGACAGCTGTTTATGAGGGACTTTTGGTTTCACCGCTAGCATCTCAGGAACAAAAATTAAAAGCATTTATCGGAAAAACTCTTGAGTTAGACCGTTTAGAACGTTTGAATTCTCAGCTTAGCTTGCTCTATACGCTGCAGATTTTTGCGTTCAAAGTTAAAGTGATCGAGGTTTCGGTCAGTAAGATAAATGAACAGCTAATAAAGTCGGGGGTTTTGCAGAAGAGCGGCGAGGTAGAGGACATTAAAAAGAATATTGAAGCCCTCAAAATCCTAATCGAAGCCCACTACGAATCGATGAAGGAAATAAGCGAAACCCAGAACAAAAACTTGGGATACATACAATAAATCTTTTTTTTAAATTAAATAAAAAGGGCAGCCTTGGTGGTTTGTACCACACAGGTTGTTTCTGCCTGCAACGGTTTGGTTTATTTTAGAAGAGCTTTTCCCAACTTGTGACTAAGTCGAGAACTTCTTGACCTTGCTTTCCGCCGTAGCTTACTAGGCGTTCGCGTGTGTCTTTCTGTGCGATTGCTGCTTTCTGGAATTCTTGCATCTGTGCTGCTTTGTCGGTTAAGTATAGGATTCCGTCTACTCCTGCTCTTGCCATACGAACTGAGACTGTTAAGAGTTCGCTTGGGGTTGGAGTTTCTTTTGGATCGTCGCCGGGCCCGATAACGTATAGTGCAATGTTTAGTTTGACGTCTTTGAAGAGTTTCTTGAAGTTGCGTGTGAGCATTTCCCAATACCATGGTGTAGCGTAGTTTTTGCTGAACATAACAACGAGGAATTCATCGGTTAGGGGTGCTAAATCGTCGAAGTTTACGCCGAAGCGTTCATAGTTTGTAACTGGGTCTGGAAGGACACCGATTACGAATTTTTTCTTTGCTTTGTTGCGTACGCGGTCGCTTACTTGTGCCATGTAGCCTGTGATTTCTTTGCGTCTCCATTCATACCAGCTTAAGCCGCTTTTCTTCCATAGGTCTTTGCATCGTGGGCATGTGCAGTGGCCGTGTTCTGCAAAGTGGATGCTGTTTAGCCAGATGCCTTCGCTTTTGCGTGCAACGTCTTCGATGTAGTCGAGTTGTTCTGCTCTGTGTTCGGGTTGTGTTGCGCAGAGTACTTCCCAGCGAACGTTAAAGTTGTCGTTGGTTCTCCATGCGGGACCTAAGTCGGATTGGCTGATCCAGTCGGGGTGAAGGCGGGCGGTCACATTGTCTCCAAAGATCGCGATGTTGCTGTGCATGTCAGCTTTGGGCGGCATTCGTCTGCCTACTTCTGGTTTTACTCGGAAAAGGTCATAGTCGAAGCCTGGAACTTTCTTTGCTTCAAACATGTATGTGCCGAATTTCATCTTGATTCTACCTTTTTAGACACAAAACGTTCGGCGCGGTTATAAAGTTTTGCATAATAAGCATTGCAGAATTTTCAAAATCATAATTTGCAGTCAAACGGTTGCTTACACACCTAGTTAAGGAAACTTGTTGTTGCACCTTTACAAGAACAGTGAAAATGGCAAAGTCTGCGCTCACTAAATTTTAGTTATTGTCTGCGCAATCTTTTTAGGGAGTGTGCCTTTCGCAAATTAACAATAATCCAAAATTATGTTCAGGTGCTGCAGATGAGTCAACCGCACACGCAACAGCCGCAAGAGGTCGTTTCGGCGTTAGGCACCGACCCTGAGAAGGGCTTAACAGACCAACAGGCAGCACAGCGCCTAAACCAATACGGCAAAAACAGCTTGGTAGAAGAACGTGAAATCCGTTTCTTGGGGATTTTACGGGAAGAAATCACCGAACCAATGATTCTGCTACTAATCACCGTTGGAGTTCTATACAGCATCTTGGGCAGCCTAACCGACGCCTTTACAATAATTGTCATAATCATCATTCTTGTCTTGGCCGAGGTTTGGAACGAGTACAGAGCTAAACGTTCTATTTCTGCACTTCGTCAACTGGCGCCGCCAACCGCGTTGGTTCTTCGGAACGGACAACCTATGGAAGTGCAGACAGCATTTTTGGTTCCAGGCGACGTCTTGCTTATTAAAATTGGTCAGCGCATCCCAGCTGACGCCCGAATCCTTGAAGCGTACGGTTTAGAAGTTGATGAATCCTCTTTAACTGGCGAGTCGTTTCCGGCAGCCAAAGACGCCATTGCCATACTAACCCGTGAAACTCGGATAACTGACCAAACTAACATGCTCTTCACCGGAACCGTTGTCACCCGAGGAAGAGCAAAAGCGCTTGTAACTGCAACAGGTGTTAAGACTGAACTTGGAAGAGTCGCAGGCATAACTAAAGCAGCCAAAGAACCCAAAACTCAGTTGCAATTGGCTATGAAGCAGCTTTCGAAAACGTTGGTATGGGTGGCACTCTTATTCGCCATCCTCATACCAGTCCTTAGCTACATCAGGGGTTTACAGCCAAGCCCAGCAGAAGCCGTGCTGTATGGACTGTCTTTGGCATTTGTCGTTATCCCAGAAGAACTTCCCATCATAATCACTATGGTTTTAGGCGTCGGCAGCTATGCACTGTCCAGAAAAGGCGCCATCGTGAAGCGTCTGCGTGCAGCTGAAACTCTTGGAACTGTAACCGTAATAGCTTCAGACAAGACGGGCACCATTACTGAGAATAAGATGAGGGTAGAACACATGTATTTTGACGGTGCCGTACGCTCAAGTTCCCAGTTTGGAGGTAACGAGAAGGCAGCATTGAGAACTGCACTTTTGGCAAGCGACGCCATCCGCGACCCTACGATAACCGCTACACTGAGCAATCCGATGGCTCAAGCAATTCTGGAGCGATTAAAGCAAGACGGCGTAGATGTCGCTGATTTCTCAAAAGATTGGATCCTTAAAGACGAACTGAGCTTTGATGTTAAGCGCAAACTCGCCAGCTACATATACCAATATGGCAGCTCACAAGTGGTTCTCTCAAGCGGTGCACCAGAAAAAATCTTAGCAAACTCCAATCGAATTCTACTTGGGGGGGAAGAAGCTGAACTCAACGACGCCAGACGAGTTGAAGTTTTCAGCACTATAGCACAGATGGCTCAAGGCGGCGAACGACTCTTAGCCTTTGGATACCACCGACTATTAGCAGACGCCATTGCCGACAAGGAAAGTGTAGAACAGGAAATCGTCTTTGTGGGCATCATAGGCTTCATCGACCCACCCCGAAAAGAAGTCAAGGGCGCCATTAAAACCTGTCAAGAAGCAGGAATTAAAGTAATTATGATTACGGGCGACCACCCGGAAACAGCCAAAACAATCGCCAGCCAAGTCGGAATAAATAGCGCAAACGTGTTGACAGGGAATGAAATCACAAAGATGACTGATGCAGATTTAAAAGCCGCGTTGAAAAGCACGTTCGTTTTTGCTAGGGTAACTCCTGAAGATAAGTTGCACTTGGTTAGGCTACTTAGAGAAAACGGGGAGGTTGTGGCTGTGACGGGCGACGGCATTAATGATGCTCCTGCGCTCAAAGAAGCCCACATCGGAATTGCTATGGGTATTCGTGGGACAGATGTTGCCAAAGAAGCTGCGAGTATGATTTTGACAGATGACAACTTTGCTACGATAGAAACTGCGGTTAAAGAGGGGCGCAAACTGTTTGGCAACCTCCGCAAAGGCGTCAGGTACTACTTAGCTTGCAAGGTAGCTTTGGTGTCGATTTTCATTGTTCCAATATTCTTGGGCGTTAAACTGCCATTTGCGCCAATCCAAATTATAGTTCTTGAACTCTTCATGGATTTGGCTGCCTCAGCCACCTTTGTAGCTGAACCCGCAGAAGCAGGAAACATGCAAAAACCGCCTACAAACCCAAAAGAGAAATTCTTAAGCAACCCCATGCTTAGAAGCCTTGCCTTAGGCGCTTTCAGCCTCTTCCTAGCGGTCACCGCAACCTTCCTGTTTGCATGGTACACAACCTCTGACATTACCTACGCGAGAACTATAGCTTTCGCAACTTGGATGTTTGGACACATCTTCCTTGCCTTGAACTTCCGCTCAGAAAACGAGCCCCTAATAAAAGAAGGACTATTTTCAAACAAAGTAATGCTGCTGTGGGCATTGCTTGCTTTTGCAACCTTGATCGCAGCAACCTCACTGCCGCCTCTACAGGCAGCCCTCCAGATTACAGGCTTACATGCTCAGGATTGGGTCCTTGTAATAGGTGTGCCCTTTGTTGCTACCTTCTGGATGGAAGTTGCGAAAATTCTGCGGAAAAGCACTTAGCTTTTTAACCTAAACAACATATCACAATGATAACCAGAGAGGGTTTGAATTGCCAATCAAATATTTTGAGGCCCCTGAGATCAAAAAACAAGTTGACCAGTTAGCAGAAGAATGTGAGTTCTACCATGTGGTTCCTCAATTCGTGTTTTGTGTTCGAAGCAGGGGCTCCAAGGCACGCCGCACCATAGCTCGAATTCATGGGTTAGGTAAGATTTGGCAGGGCGTTTTGAACCTTCCACCCTCTTACACTATTGAGGTTATTTCCGAGATTTTTGACCGAATGAGCCCCGAGGATAAGGAGAGAACCCTGATTCATGAACTCATGCATATTCCAGGAGGGTTCTCGGGCGGTTTCCGTCCCCACAAGGGCTTTGTTGAACGTAAAAATGTTGAGCAAGTTTACAAGAAGCTGCAAAATGACAGGGCAGCAAAACGTCAAAAAACGCTTTTTCCCTGATTTTTGCGTGTTTTTTTGTCATAAGTTCTTAAGTTGCGAAGTTCAGTTATTGGAAAGTTGCGTTTTTAAAATAGAAAGATAAAAAAAGCCTCTTTAAGCTAATAGTGTGCAAGACAGAAACTTTGCCAAAAAACGGTGTTTAATTAATGAAACATGTCATGAAAAGGCTAAAGCACAACGGCATATTCGTCCCCCCTTACGATTACAAGGGGTTTAGCGTTAAAATACAGGGGCAAACTATCAAACTTTCAGAAAAAACTGAACCCATGGCAGTTGCATGGTGCCGCAGAATTCTATCCGCCACCTTGGCTCCACCAGACCCGGTTTTTACGAAGAACTTTATGAAGGAGTTTTTGGGGCAACTCAGGAAAGAGAATCCTCAAGCAAACTTTCTTGATCTATTCTGCACAAAATATCTGTCCAATGTAGATAACCCAGAGTTAACCCGAGAAATAGATTTCACGCAACCAAAAAATTTCATAATACAAGAAAAAGCCACAAAGGAATCTTTAACTAAAGAAGTTAAAAAACAACTGGCAGAAGAACGCAAAGTCAAAAGGCTGGAATTCAAAGAAAAGTTTGGTTACGCGAACGTTGACGGGCAAAAACTGGAAATTGCCAATTGGACCTCTGAGCCATCCTGCCTTTTCGCTGGACGCGGTGACCATCCACAACGTGGAAAATGGAAAGAAGGACCAAACAAAAGCGACATTATCCTTAATCTCTCGGATGAAAAAGATCGGGAAGAAGCAAAAAAAGAAGGTTGGAAAGATGCGGTGTGGGAACCCAACAAGATGTATGTGGCAAAATGGGAAGACAAGCTAACTGGCAAGATGAAGTATGTCTGGTTCTCTGATACTGCTTTTCTCAAGCAGAACCGTGAGAAAGAGAAATTCCAAAAAGCCGAAACCTTAGGTAAACAAATCAAACAAATTGAGGCTCACATCCTCAAAAACCTCGAATCCAAAGATATCGAAAGACGCAAGGTTGCGACGGTTTCATGGCTCATCCTTGTTCCCAACATGAGGGTTGGTGACGAAAAAGACCCAGATGAAGCCGACACGGTAGGCGCCATTACCCTGCGCTCTGAGCACATCACAATTAACGGTGACACAATCCATTTTGACTTCCTCGGCAAAGACAGTGTACGTTGGGTAAAAGATTACAAGGCGCCGCCTGCAGTTATCCGAAACATAAAGGAATTTAAAGCCGCTCAAGAAGCAGACCCAAAAATGGAGTACCTTTTCCAAGGAATCGACAGCAAAAAAGTCAGCCGCTTCCTCTCTGAAAAAATGCCAAAACTAACCGCTAAAGTCTTCCGCACTTGGAGATGCACAAAAACCGTCAAAGAAGAGCTGCAAAAAAGCGGCGTAACCAAAGATACCCCAGACTACAAGAAGCGGTTTGCAGCAAAAATGGCAAACTTTAAGGTAGCAGAAGTAGCTAACCACAAACGCAAGGTGCCTCCAACCTTTGATGACCGCGTAGCCAAGAAAGAAGAGAACCTCAAAAACCTGCAAGCACAACTGAGAGTAAAGAAAGTCGCTGGCAAAAAGACTGAGTCGCTTGAAACCCGAATCGAAAGAGCCAAACTTGACATCCAACTAACAAAGCTCACAAAAGAATACAACCTTGGCACATCGCTCAAATCATACATTGACCCAACCGCTTATGTTAAGTGGGCAAAAAAAGTCAAGTTCGACATAGAAAAATTCTACCCCACAACGCTACGTAACAAATTCAGCTGGGCACTGCAATCTGGCAAAGCACAATTGTCCTGCGATTCTGAGTGCATACCTGCATGAGCATCAACGAGGCAAACGGTGGGGTAATCCTCACCATTTTTGTTAAACCCAATTCTCCAAAATTCAAAATAGAGCTCGACGGCACTGACATTGTAGTTTATTCTACCGAAGAACCAGTTAAGGGCAAAGTAAACAAGGAAATAATAAAGGAATTCACCAAGCTTTTGCATACAAAAGTAGAGCTTGCCTCAGGGCTAACGTCTAAAGAAAAACAGCTTTTTGTTGCAGGCATGGGAAAGCAGCAAGCAGAGGAACTTTTGCAACTAAAGCCCAATTATCGATGAGGAATATTCCGGAATTGAAATATGCCTTATAAAGCAAAAAATTCAGGTATTTATTAGAGAACGATGGAGAGAGGGACTAACCCCTCACCTTACCCCCATCCATCTTTGTTTTTTTATGAACAATTGCTATGCGGTTTTATTTGGCGAGGCAATTTTCTAAAACCCTATAAGGGACCTGCTGTAATGCGTTTTCAGGAGCCATAACAATTGAAGATTAGGAATTTAACCCTGCATCTTGAACCTTAGAATTGCCGCGATACCGCCGAAAGCGTTCTTTAGCATTTGGCCCTCTTCGGTTTCAGCCGAAATAACCTCAACCTCAGTGTTTGAGAGCTCAGCCAGTTCCCCCAAATCGTCCACAACATCCTTCTTATCCACTATCGTAAACGAAGGCGCTTTACAAGATGCACAGGGCTGCCCAACTAAACCCTTCTCGAAATCAGCCACGTCCTTACCTTTAACGGTGTGTTGTTCTTCAAAGCCGCAGGCACCACATTTTATGGTCACGCGGACTAAATCCAATTCTTCAGACATGAGCAATGTTCGCACAGCGCCATTCTGTAGCAAACGCCGCACTTCGCCTTCACCATAAGTTATCAATCCAGTGTCGTGTCCGACTTCGTAGAGGAATTTCTGCATGATTTCTTTCTCTTCGATGTAGCGGACTTTACGCATGATTTCAGGGGCTTTTTCAACTACTTCTTTAACGCCTTGTTCTTCAACATAGGCGGTGTCTACGGTGTCCAAGATTTTGTTTTTTAGCTGGTAGTTTAGGTAGTCGCCTTTTTCGAAGTCGTATTTTGTTGGTCCAGGTCCACCTATAATTAAACCCTTGAGTGTATCGATGGGCAAGAATATTTCGTTTGCATGTTGCCCAATACGGGTGAAGTACTCGTTGAGCTGCATATCCCGTAAACGTTCGTAACGTCTCGCAGACTGACCACCAGCTCGAGTCTTCCCAGCAACTCCCGAATGCATCTCCCGCACAATCTGCAAGCGTTTACCCTGCAGGGTTGCAATCGTAGCGTTGGAAGCATCTACTAGCAAAATGCCGTAGGTCTCTTTTTCCCGCAGCATCTCTTGCAAGTGCTCAGTGTGAAAACGGCTATCGCAGCGGTAGAGGAAAATCTTGATAGGTTCAGGCGGAACAATCACGTAGGCTTCCATACGTTCCGTTCCCGGTGCCGCACCCTCGGGCAACAATGCACCAGTAAAGACCACGATGCCTTTTTCTCCTGGATCTTTGAAGAGCTTGAGTTTTTGTTGTGCTTTGACGATGGCATCGAGCACGTTTTTGCGTGTAACATTGGATTTGATGTTGCTAGCTGTGCCATATTCGTTGCGGAGCAGGTTGAGGGCGTCGCTGATTTGTTTGCCTGGCGGAACGTAGACTGTGATGAGTTCGGTGTGGCTACCCTCTTTGTTTGCTAGGGAGTTGAGGGTTTTTCTGAGCTTGAATAGTTCGAGGGATGATTTTTTTGCGGTACTCAAATAACTTCACTAAATATCTTTAACTTGATAACTAACGTTAAAAGGAATCAAATAAAAGTTCCGACATAAAAAATGGAAGTTAGGCTTTTGGTTTAGCCGACGGGGTCTGCGCTGGTTCGGGAGCAGGTACACCTATAGCGTCTCTGAGATAAGCCTTGAATGGACCAAGTTTTCCACCATAGTTGCCTGACGAAATCTTTACAACACCGGGCACTGCGACAGCTGCTGTTACGCCGACTTTTATGCCATTTTTAACTGCATCTAACGATAAACCGTTCATGACAATTTCATAGACGCATGTTACACCTTCAGGAACAACAGTGTCGGGCACAAGCGTACGCAGTGTTGGGCAATATGGGTGGTTAGTTGATGCTTTCAGTTTGTATTTTAATGAGCCAGCTTTGCTTCCTGCACGGCAAACGCCTCCTGGAAACTGCATAATTACGTCCGGAGCGTTTGCACGGATGGCATCTGCTGCTGCTTCAGCCGCCTTAAGTCCCGAAGGCTGGTCTGCTGCAAAAATCATAAAGTTGCCGCCTGCAACCCCCTCCATCGCGCCAAAACCGTCTTCCACTATGAAGTTGCCCTCCATAACTGGAATCTTCCAGCATTTTCTACCTCCGACCATGGCTTTTTTCTGGAAGCCATCGCCGAAGTACCGTAGGCTGCTGCCGACGTTAAGAGTGCGTTTTCCAGTTAAACCGTTGAAAGCTGCGGTTGTTGGGCAAGTCAGGGTGCATTGACCGATACGTTCCATCAGTTGATGCTTTAGTTCAAAACGGTCTCGATTGTAAATTTGAATAAGCACGCCGGGCCGTTTGTCAGGTGTTTGGTCAGCTGGAACCGCACGTTCGATTGCTGCTTCTGCAGTCGCTTCAATTACACTCGTCGCAAAACCAGTGGTTAAACTTGCAGCGATTTGTGCCCATTTCTCGTTTTGCGCAGTAATTAAAACTCTTCCTGCCCACAGCGCGAACATTTCTGCAAAAGTATCCTGAACCTTCACAATATTGCCTGAAGGCGATTTCACGAGGAACATTTTTTCATTTTCGTCGTAGCCTTCGATTTGAAGCCTAGTAGTGTTTGATGACATAAACGGGACCTTGCCAGTTCTGTTGGGAATTGTATAATTTAAGAGTTTTCATAATTTTTAACGTTTCAACTCGGCAACTTCCAATTATCTCATGGTAATTTAAGTCGACTAAAAGAAACTGCTGCACAATGGCAACAGACTGAGTAATTCGCGAAAAAGAAAATAATCAAGTTTCTCCGTCTGCCTGTGGAATCTTAACCAGAGTTGATTTGTCGGTTGTGGCTAACTCGTAGTTGCAGGAGCTTTTTATGGATTTTTTGGGGCAAGTCTCAGCACATTGATAACAGAACACACATTTAGAAAGGTCAAGTTCCGGACGCTTTTTCCCATCAACCGAAACCATCTGTATCGCTTTTGCTGGGCAATCTCTGCTACACATGCCGCAACCAATGCAGGTCGAAAAATCAAATATTGGTTGACCGCGAAAATTATCTGCTAACTTTAATTTATCGAAGGGGTAGGTGGATGTCGCTGGTTTAGTGAAGATTTGTTCTACTGCGTTTTTCGCCAGTTGAGGTATATGGATTTTTTTTCCCAAGATGAATCACATGTTGAAATATCGTTTTGCCGATTCTTATTTGTTGCTGATGAGTTTCTCTACTGAAAAATCGATGAGTCGTTTGTTGTAGTTGCCCAACAATCACGCAGGCTTATTTGCTGTTCAATGGGTATGTATATTGTGATTTAATATGGCTTTTAGTGAGAGGATAGGAATTATCCGTTTCTGCGAAACACCGAAAGATAAGGGCAGAATCATGAGCTGGCTAGGTTTAAACGACGTGCAAGCAGAATCCCATCTGACAGTTCTCACAAGGCAAAGCATGCTTGTCCAAAACAACGGCAAATACGTTGTCACCATTAAAGGCCAAAGCTACATCGCTTCTTCTGAGAGAGTTAGAAAAATCAAAGCCTAAGTTTTTAATTCTTTAACAGTTTGAATCAGCACCTGCATTTTCAGACAATACTTCATTTATGATATTTATTTTTGATATCCGTGTCCGATGCCAGGAGTAAGGGCTTTATCAACTGGGTACGCAATATAGAACTGAAGGTTAAGCAATGAAAACTCAAATTGACTGGCAACAAATCCTGATCGAGTGCAAAAACAACGTACAAAAAACCATCCAGCCGTGTCTCAAAACCCTAAAGGAGCCCCAACCCGAATTAGGCATGGGTGCTGGCGGAGACGCCATGAAACCAGTGGATTTAGCGGCTGAAACTGCAATTGTGGAAACCCTCCAGCAGCACGGTGTTTCCTTCACGCTTATCAGCGAAGAATCAGGCATCAAAGAATACGGCGCTTTACCCAACAAGTGTTATTTGTGTGTAGACCCCATAGATGGAACAACTAACCTGACGCATGGCTTACCCTTTTACTGCTCCTCCATCGCTGTTTCCGATAAACCCGAACTCGCCGACGTCTACGCTGGCATGGTTACTGACTTAGTCCACGATGAAACCTACATTGCACTGAAAGGTGAAGGCGCATACCGCAACAAAGAGCGAATACACACGTCAAAAACCCAGTCGCTCTATGAAGCGATCGTAGGTTTGGATTTAAATGCTTACAAAGCAAAATTGGACATGACTGTTGCAGCAGCGTTAATCGAAAACATCAGGCACACACGTCACTTCGGTGCGAATGCACTGGAAGTCTGTCAAGTTGCAGCAGGATTAACGGATGCATTCATAGATTTGCGAAACAAAATTCGCACAACCGATGTCGCCGCAGGATTCCTCATAATTAAAGAAGCGGGCGGAATCGTAACCAACCAAGAAAACCAGCAAATAAACGTAAAGTTGGACCCAAAACAAAAGTTAAGCTTCATAACGTCAGGTAACATAGAAATCCACCAAAAAATCTTGAGTTTGGTTAAAGCATAATGCTAAATTTGCTCTTGCCCCACCCAGCAGCCCTTGTTAAGACAGAAAAAACCAAAACGCTCCTAATTGCTGACCCACACCTTGGCTGGGAGATGCAACTTCAAGAAAAAGGAATCCATGTACCCAGCCAAACCTCAAAAATACTAAACAAATTAACTACTATTATCTGCGAGAACAAACCCGATCGATTAGTCATTCTTGGCGATGTAAAGTACACGGTTGTTTCACATGAATTTGGCGAATGGCGGGACATCCCGGATTTTTTTAAAAAACTCGAAAGCTGCATTAAGAGTATTGCGGTAGTTCGTGGTAACCATGATGCTAACTTGGAGCCGCTACTTCCTGAGAATGTAGAGTTTTTGCCAGCGACCGGAGCAGTAATTGGTGATGTGGGAGTTTTTCACGGACACAAATGGCCTTCACCTGCTCTTTTGGGATGTAAGACATTGGTTATGGGTCATCTGCATCCCGTAGTGGTTTTTCGTGACCCAACAGGCTGCAAAATTATAAGGCAAGTGTGGATGAAGGCAAAATGCGACACTGGAGCCTTAACGAAAATTCTGCTGCAGAAAAGCGGCTTGAAAATCGAAGGATCCATAGCTGAAACCCTAAAGAAATACTATAACATCAGAGCGAAGGCAAAGGAGATTTTTATCATGCCCAGCTTTAACGATTTTTTGGGCGGCAGACCAGTAAACGAAACTCGACCTCGAAAAGAAATCGGTAGTGAAGCGTTGATTGGACCTGTGTTGCGTTCGGATGCGGTAGATGTGGATGAGGCTGAGCTTTACCTTTTAGATGGCACTTTTTTGGGAACTTTAAATCAGCTTCGGCAATTGTGACTAGTTAGGGTTTGCTACGCTAACTCTTATATTTGCCACATGTTATATCCATGATATAGTTTGAGGAGGATAAAACAAATTGAAACTTGTAACAGTCTTACTACCAGAAGCCTACCTAGAAGGATTAGACGAATTAGTCCGAGCCAACATGTACCCCAGCAGAAGCAGCGTAATTCGCTCTTCAGTGCGTGATTTGCTCAAAAAAGAACTCTGGGAAAACAAACGCAGGTAAACTGCGGCTAAATCCCTTTTATCGAATCACGAAGCAAGCGTGCAGCTTTCGCTGGATCATCAGATTTAGTTATTTCTCGTCCGACAATTAGGTAATTGGCACCTACTTTGACGGCTGTTTCCGCAGCACCACCCTGTGCACCCACTCCAGGAGAGTAAATCGGAACTTTTTCGCCGAGAATTTGCTTAACTTCAGCAATCTTGCCTGGAACTGTTGCTCCAACCACCACTCCATCTGCACCCCACTTCAACGCTTTTCTAGTAAACAAAAAGTATTGTGGGGTTTGTAGACCTGTTTCAGGGTCGATGACCGTTTGTCCGTAGCCTTCAACCGCACCTTTATGGCTCATGTATGTAAGCAATATTACTCCTCGGTTGAGTCGTTTTGAAACGTCAAAGAGAGGCTTTAAACCTTCATCCCAACCGACAAATGGATTAGCGATTATCGCGTCAAATCCTGCGGCAAAATAATACTCAGCGATTATTTGGTTGGTGTTGCCGATGTCGTTAACTTTCGCATCCATGATTGCAAGCATACCTTCCCCTCGAATCTGCTCAACAAGCTGCGCCACACCTTCAAATGTACCAAGTGGAAGAGTCAAATGATGATTAATCTTAACCGCACATATGTAGGGATGAACAGCTTTGAGAACCTTTTGCGCTTTAGCCAAAATTTTATCACGGTTCTCGGCAGCTTCGAATGGAAAATCCAATGCTAAAACAAGGCGCGAATCCTTGCTTTTTGCTGCTTCATGCATGTTAGTCTTAAACGACATTGCTTTGCCTCTCACTATAGGTGTTAGTGCTTGACTATTTCATTTTTTCCGTTAAACGGGCATTTAATCCTTCAAGTTACATGCGAAACTTAAAATTTCCCGCCTTTCAATTTGGCATGTAATAAGATATTTGAGCATTACAACCTTGAGGTATGAAAAGTGAAACAGACAATCGCAGAAAAAGTCATCGCCAAACACTTAGCCCAGGGAAAAATGGCTGCAGGCGAAGAGATAGCTCTAAAAATCGACCACACACTCACCCAAGACTCCACAGGCACATTGGCTTACCTTGAGTTTGAAGCCATGGGCATCCCCAAAGTCAAAACCCAACTAAGCCTAAGCTTTGTCGACCACAACATGTTGCAGAACGATTTCCGCAACGCCGACGACCACCGCTACCTGCAAGGAGTCGCCGCAAAATACGGCATCATCTTCTCCCGCCCAGGAAATGGCATCTGCCACCAACTCTACCTCGAACGATTCGCCAAGCCAGGCGCAACCTTGTTGGGCAGTGACAGCCATACGCCAACTGCAGGTGGCATGAGTATGATTTCGATTGGCGCGGGAGGCTTAGACGTCGCCGCCGCCATGGCTGGAGAACCATTCTACCTCGAAATGCCCTCAATCACAGGAATAGAATTAACTGGAAAACTCGCACCGTTCGTTAGCGCCAAAGATGTCATACTCCAAATTCTTAAAGAATTATCAGTTAAGGGTGGAGTAAACAAAATCCTCGAATACTCTGGTCCAGGCGTCAAAACCCTAACCGTTCCCGAACGGGGCACCATAACGAATATGGGTACTGAAACAGGCGCCACCACATCCATTTTCCCCTCAGATAAAGTTACCAAAGATTTTCTATGTGCACAGGGTCGAGAAGACCAATGGTCAGAACTCAAAGCTGACGATGACGCAAAATACGCTGAAACCCTATACGTTGACCTTTCTAAGGTTGAGCCGTTAATTGCCTTACCACACAGCCCAGACAATGTAAAAGCAATATCTGAACTCGAAGGCACCCCAGTCGACCAAGTCTGCATTGGAAGCTGCACCAACTCGTCTTTGCGGGACCTAAAAATCGTCTCAGCACTTCTAAAGGGCAAAAAAGTCAACGAAAACACAAGCCTAACCGTTTCAGCAGGCTCAAGACAAGCCATGCAAAACCTCGCCGCCACCGGTGAACTTGAACCCTTAATCCAGTCAGGCGCACGAATCCTTGAAAACTCCTGTGGACCCTGCATCGGAATCGGGCAAGCCCCAACAAGTGAGGGCGTGTCGCTTCGGACTTTTAACCGCAACTTCAAAGGGCGTAGCGGAACCCAAGACGCCAAAGTCTACCTTGTAAGCCCTGAAACAGCGGTTGCAGCAGCACTCACAGGCAAAATCACCGACCCGCGCAAACTCGGCAAATACCCCGAAATCACAATGCCACAGTGGTTTATGTTAAGCGACGCAATGTTCATCTACCCCACAGCAGAATTCCAAGGCAATGTTGTAATGGGACCCAACATTAAACCCCTACCAACCTTCACGCCAACCCCGCAGAAGTTGACGGGGGAAGTTTTGCTTAAACTTGGTGACAACATCTCAACCGACGACATTCTCCCAGGCGGCTCCGAAATTATGTCGCTTAGAAGCAACATCCCAGAAATAAGCAAGTACATCTTCATCCACATCGATAAAACCTTCGCCAATCGAGCACTGGAGAAAAATGGCGGTTTCATCGTAGGCGGCGAAAACTACGGGCAAGGCTCCTCACGCGAACACGCAGCGCTTGCACCAAAATACCTCGGCGTAAAAGCCATAATCGCCAAATCCTTCGCTCGAATACACATGGCAAACCTGGTAAACTTTGGAATTCTGCCCTTAACCTTTGCTGACAAGCAGGATTATTTGGGCATAGCTCAGGGCGACATTTTGGATTTAGATGTTAAGAACTTAGAGGAGCGCCTGTGCGTGAAGAACCTGACTAAGAGCACAACTTTTGAGGTTGCTTTGAGCCTTAGTGATTTGGAGAAGAGCATAGTTAAGGCAGGCGGAAAACTGGCTGCTATAAAGGCAAAACAAAAATGAATTGCTCTTTTTCTGCCTTGGCAATGGAGTAAAAGTTGATTTCAGTTAACAAAATTGAGAAAGCTCAGACAGCCCAAACTGTGCAGTTGACCAGTTGCCAAGTGATGACTTCTGTCCTTAATGGATTGTTGTAGTAGGATATGCTGTTCAATGTTAGGAGCATCCCTGTTTGTTTGTCGAAGTAGATACCGTTGTAGACATCGCGTAGTGTGCTTTGTGTTGGGTCGTTAACATCATAGAACTCGTTTTCTATAAACCAAAAGTTTCTTTGTCTGGTGCTATCAGCATAGGGTTGAGTGTCAGTAGCATTAACGATGTACCTATTGTCAGTTGGACGAAGTCGGTCACCTACATTTAGGTTAGCTGAGTAAATAGCCCAGAACCCGTTATCGACACTTTGACTTCCATCGGTCAAATTAATCGTTTGTTGCCCAGTTACTTGTGTTCCGTTTTTGAAGGCCCATAGAGTATCAAGAGAGACCATGGGACCGTTTACATCTGTCACTGAAACCTTGTAATAGTCTGTTTGGTTATATTGCTCGAATCCGGGAGCTACCGTTGCGTCTGGACTTTGTAAAGACACTGATCCAGTAATGCTGTAGGTAAAGCTATCACCAACATGGACACCCGCCTTTCCCACCACAGCGCGGGGCCAAAACGCATATGCTGCTGCCGCAACGGAAACACTCAGAATAACAATAAGAAGCAAGGCAATGTACAGGTTCTTTTTGGAGCGTTTTCTTGGAATAGCCATAGCTCTAACATTTCCTAAATCAAGTATTTAGTTGTTTTCCCAAAAACCCAATTAAAATCGATCCTAAAATTCAGAGCTAAAATAGCCTACCCCGAGAAAAACTAAGTGGGGATTGATTTTAAGAGAACTTTATGTTACTCTGGCTATCACTCTTAGAATCGAGCGTCTCTGAAGACAAATTGAGTTCTTCTTCAGTTTGCTTCTTGTTCAAGCGAATCACAAGTTTATGGTTTTTCTTGACCAAAACTACATTGCTCTCCTGGACATTATCAACAACAACTTCTCCATTGTACTTCATGCGACTCGTATAACCTAGCTCTTTGAGTTCTTTCATCAAAAGTTCCCGAGATGCCCTCAGAAGCTCGCTCGACATATCAGGTCCCCGCTTAAAGCAGAAAGTCAGCGCCAGCTTCTTTGAATCATAGTTTGCCTTGGTTCCCTTTCCTATCTTCTCCACTTGACCCCATTCTATTTTGACTGAGGGTTCTCTCAATTTCTCACCCTATTTTTCTCTCTTAAAAGAGCCGTGTCCGCCTGCGTTAGTTATGTTGGCAACTACGCTTTCGCTTACTTTATCTAGCACTTCTTCGGCGCGTTTCCAATTATCAGCGGAGACTTCTACGCTGTATTTTGGGGCTGCGATTACTGCAAATTCTATTTGGGCATCTTTTACTTCTTGTGTTTTCTTAGCTTTGCCAAATGCTTCTTGGATACATCGAACACCGTTGGGCTTCATGCAACGAACCTCGATAACGCCTCGCACTTTCACGGTTTTGATTTTTATTCGTTCTTCAGCAACTTGAGCGATAACTTTGGCAAGGTCTTCAGGAATGTTGAGTTTAGTTAAGACATCTGTGCCTTCTTTCACGACTTTTTCGAAGCCGTCATATAAGCCGTATTTTTCTTCAAGAAGTACACCGGCTTTCTGGTAGACCTCATGTATGGGTAACCCAGTTTTTTCTGCTACTGCATGCAGGAGGGCGTCGCCTTTGCGGTCTTTTTTCCAAGATTTGATTTTTTCGATTCTTTCACGTTTAGTTACTCTTCGTAGTGATAGGTCGATGTGACCTTTTTCGATATCTACGCGAAGGACTTTGAGGACCATTTTTTGGTTTTCACGAACAAAGTCTCGGACGTTTCTTATACGGGCGCTGGAGATCTCGGAGATGTGAAGGAAACCTCTTCGGCTGTACTCATCTAGGTTAGCATATGCTCCGTAATCCATAACGCTTTCTATCGTAGCGATCACGAGGTCACCCGATTCAGGCCATACAGGTTTATGTTCAGACATTGTTTACATCCTACTCAAGCAAGACCTATCTTTTTTTTGACTGCTTTGTATTCTATGTTAAAGATAAGTTTTTCTACCAAAATAAACGGCATTTGGAACACTTTAACGTTTTGATAACAATGGTGCAGAAGGGAGATTCAAACCCTTATAACGGCACAAACAATTAGGTCTTTTCTATCTACAAATTATTTTCCAAATTTTGGACCCTGCAAATAGTCCTAAATTGGAATTTAGACTTTCCTTAGATATAGAAGCTTATGCTACCAACCATGACTAATCATGTGTGGAGCAGTCGGATGCTTGTTTTTCTTTTCGTTCTTTTTCCGGTTAAACCTGTTGATCAAAACTGCGTTACCTTGCACACTAGCCCAGTAAGTACTGTTTAGTTTCTTGCTACCAAGAAACTTGTTTACCATCCGCACAACCCCAAAAGTTGAAACAACCTCCTCAGTTAACTCCAAACCGTTACGGTTTAAAGATGGATGTAATTTGTAGTGCTTGGTTAAAAAGTTGACAAGGCTCTCGGTCTCACCGATCAAATCTTTCATTTCAACTTTTACTAACATCGAATTTTTCACTTATCCATAGGGCATGGATTTATGATATTAAAATGCTAGTATATGCCCGGTTACGACAAAGGGCTATGTCGTTGACTACAACAAAAAAACCCTTAAATCAACTTTTGATTAAAACAAACGGGACATCGCAAAGATATATTTTGCATGTATTAATTTGGTTGTCCAGGAGTCGGATTCGAACCGCACTCAGATTTTCTTTCCCGAACCCCAGCTAAAGAAGGTTTTGCTAGAGACAGGAATTCAAAATATTATATTTCTTTGAAATCTGCCAAAGCTTTCTCCAGATCCATTGCTGCATTGAAAGACAGATCATCGCTGTCGTATTCAATTCTTTTTAGCCCTTTAAGATTTGTAGGGAGGTCTATCTTTCTCTCCAACAACAAGATAACTTGCGTATTATATTTCAGATAGGCTGCATTGATTTCTGAGATAATATTAGAATTAAGGACGTAAAGTCCGCTGTACCTTCTCTCTTGTTCAGCAGCAGCGATGTTAATTATTGCGCAATCACAGCTTTGCATAAGACCAAATTTGCTCTCAGGAATTGGGACAGACGTTTCTTCTTTGTCACCTATGACATAGTCATAATGAAGAAAATCCAGCATTTTCTTTACTTGGTCAGCTACCTTCGTGTTACTATTAGATACGAATACCTTAGGTTTGCCCACACCATCCTTAGGGAGCATTGTTGGTATTTTCTCAAAAGTTTGTTTTTGTGTTTCCCCCCCACGGGCTTCCGCTGGTATGTATGTGGCTGGGGCATCGAAGGTGACCTGCGAACGAGCAAGGCTTTCAATTCTGCGAGAGAAGCGTTTATTCACTAGTTCAGTTATGCGCAACATTTGAAGCTCAATTCCGTTATCCATAGCCGTTACTTTTCCTTCAATGGTATCGTTGTCAAAGTTGAAAGCTACAATTGTGCCCTTTTGCGCCTTTCCCTTCACTAGTGTTTTGACAAAGTCTTCAACCTCAGCCAAGCTGACATGGTCAGATTGTTTAACCAAAAGTGGTTGACCTCCCTGGGTAAAACCATTTACGCCCGAAGAGGAATCACTTGGTTTACCATTGAATTTTTTGATAACCCATTCTTGGAAGTCACTGGATGAAAATCGCCTCAAGCTTTTTTCATTCACCCGCCTCCTCTTAACAACCAAAAATGCAGACGTGCCTCCGATAGCTACTACCACAACAGTTATGGTTCCAACTATGAGTAAAAAGTCAGGGGCACTTCCTTGTGCTGGTGCTTCTGTTGGCGTTGGAGTTGCTGTTGTTCCCGGCGCCACTGTTTGGCAGGGGGATATTTGGGAAATGGCTGCAACTGAAACAAAGAAAAATGCGATAAGAATAGCTGAAAGCAATTGTTTTTTCATGGTTTTCTCATCCTATATAGGGCAAGTTGTTAACTTCCGACCGTAGGCAGTACCCGTAGTGAATGAGAAGTTATTGTTGTGTCGCCTTAAAAAACTATTGAATAAAAATGTTTTAGCTGCATCTTTTAAGCGTGAATTATCCATTGAACGTTTTTGGTCTTCAGAGCAAGAAGTGAAAAGTGTCGACAGCTAAGGTTCCTCGATAGTGGATAGCGGGATTCGAATCCCTCAAGGCGCCGAGGTATCACTCGCCAAACTCCCTCTTTTCTTTGCGCATATGTCTAAAGGTGGATAACATACAATGGTATTGATTACTGGAAGTTCTAGGCGGACAGAAGAGTATGCAAGCGGCATCTCTGAAGTTGTACTTAACTTGAACGTTTAATCAAGCTCTAATTAATTATTTTTTAACACTAACTTAAAAGATGGCTTAATAATTAATCAAAGGTTATCTTGAAACATAAAAGAACTGTTACTGCAGCACTGCTGGTTGCGTTAGTGCTTTTGTCTTTTATTTTAGCATACACTCTGCGTACCCCATCAAGACAAACCCCGGGTGAATCTAAGACTTTCTATGTGGGAATTGAGACGGGGTGGAACAGTACAGTTGCAGACTGTAAAGCCCTAATCGACAAAGTCAAAGACTACACTAACCTATTCATTATTGCTTCACCCTACATTTTAAGCAACGAGACATTGCTCAACCAAACTTGTGACTACGCTTACAACGCAGGTATGTATTTTATGCCCGCCTACTACCAAGACCTAAATAGCCCTGGATACATCGGTTACACTCCAGAAGCTTGGTTTGTCTCGGCAAAAGAACAGTTTGGTAATCGGTTGCTCGGAATCTATTTTTACGATGAACCTGGAGGTATTCAGCTGGATGAAACTGTCAACTTAACGTCTAACAGCATTTACAACGTGACAAGCCAACCTACTAGTTATCTGGACTACGCTAATTGGTACTTCCACATATGGACTCAGGGTCAAGGTGTACCAGTAGCCGCCAACTTTACCCACAGCCTAGATTCTTTACTATTCACTTCAGATTATGCGCTCTACTGGTTTGATTATGAACTGGGATACGATACGATTTTAGCTCAATTTGGCTGGAACAATAGTAGGCAATTGCAAATCAGCCAGCTGAGGGGCTCTGCGCAAGTGCAAGATAAAACCTGGGGTGCTATCATAACTTGGACATACAATCAAGCGCCCTACCTTGAATCCGGTCCCCAAATGTACAGTGACATGGTTTTAGCTTACAATTCAGGCGCAACATACATAGCAGTTTATGATTCAAGCCAAAACTACACAAGCACTACCCTAAACCAAAGTCATTTTGATGCACTCAAAGACTTCTGGAGCTACGTAAAAAATAATCCTTACAAACAGGGTTACCTCAAAGCAAACACGGCTGTCGTGCTTCCAGATGATTACGGATTTGGGTTCAGGAGTCCTGATGATTCAGTTTGGCAATACCATACAGCATCGAGTTGGACCAAAAAACTCTACAGCGACATAGCAGAACTGCTTAATCAGTATAACTCAAGTTTTGACATCGTTTACAATGATCCACAATTCGACAATCAGACTCAGAGTCTATACGGCAGAATTCTTGTTTGGCCGCAGGATTTTGAATCAGGAGTTAACTACTCAGTTACTGACGTAAATAATGGCTTAGGATACAACGCTATTCAAGAGGCAATCTACTCCTTTGCAACCTACAAAGGAGACATCATTCAGGTTAATCCAGGTACCTATCAAGAAAATATTATTTTAAATAAGTCTGTGGAATTGTTCAGTGGTAACAACGAAACAACCGTGATTTCAGGCGTAGATAATGGCACTGCATTAACAATAGTTACTGACAACATTACAGTAAGTGGATTTACCATAACAAACAGCGGTTACCCCTCAGATAGTTTGGGCACTGGACTATTGCTTGAAAACGCCCATAACTGCACAGTAATCGGCAACAGTATTACCGGCAACTATGTTGGAGTTTTCCTCCAGGACTCCACAGGGAACACGTTTAGAACTAACCAAATCGGAGGGAACATCTACAACTTAATTCTTCAAAACGCAACGAACAACGATATTGACGCCTCAAACGTAGTAAACGGGAAACTTACACATAGAGGGTGTCAAGACCAAACGAATCTTATTTGATAATGAATAAAGAAGAAAATTTGGGTTGCAATTTAGTTTGTATGGACTAATTGTCCATTGAAGTTTACCGTTTTGATTGTTGCTTTATCGATTTGTACAACGTTAGCTGACTCTTGACGAAATAAATAGAGTTGGGTACACCAAATCTCTGGAATAGATGGTTAAGCCCTATCCAGCATTTAGGCGTTTGGAAGAACCCAGCCTTTGAATGGGTTCGTCAGGGTTCTGGCAGTCATTATTGACTGCTTGGTTTCTAAGTCATGTGATAGTGTTCGAAAATGGTGCAGGGATGGGATTCAAACCCTCAAGCCGGTGGAGATGTTCCCGCACTTCCCTATTTTGAAAGAATAATCTTTTTTGAGAGATTAACTTTCATAATTTAATAACAATAAATATACTGTTGCCAAAGTATCTTTCAGTGAAAAACAACATGAGTCAACCATCTACATTAGAAGAGTATATCAAGTTTGTAAATGAAAATCCAATAGGCTTCTTAGCAACCGTAGATAGTGGACAACCGCGGGTCAGAGGATTTCAACTTTGGTACGCTGACAAGTCAGGTCTATATTACAGCTCTGCCGCTGGAAAAGATGTCTATAAGCAGTTGAAAGCTACACCTAAGGTTGAAGTGTGCTTCTTTAACAGTAAAAGCAAAGACATGCAGCAAATGAGGGTAGCCGGCACGGTTGAATTCATTGATGATATAGAAATGAAAAAGAAGCTTCTTGACGCCAGGCCCTTCCTAAAGAAGGCAGGATTAACACCGGAAAATCCAGGGCTGATTCTCTTTAGAATCATTAAATGCACAGCTCACTTCTGGACTTTTGCAACGAGTAATGAACCGAAAAAATTTGTTAGCTTCGCATAGAAGTCCAAAACTTTCCTTTTTGCGTCCAGCTTGAAGAAGCATTATTCCAAGGCAAAACAAGCTACAACTCAAAAGTTGCTAAAACGGAAAAAGAAATCTGTAGCTTTGTAGAATCAGGCTTTGAGTAGGTCACAGAATTTGGTGGCGCCAGAATCTTTAGAGAATGTAAACTTTAGCGGAATTATACCCGAACGTACCCTCATACGTTTTGCTTAAACTGGCGCAGGGGTTAGATTTAAACCACGTCTAAATTTAACGCTCAGACCCTAATCGCTTTAGCCATGAAAGAGGTTCATTTCTTTTTTCTTTGTGTGAGTGTGGGGCTCTAAAGATTCAACACTACACTGTGGGCTTTGCAAACGTCTGCTTTCTTGGTTTAGGCTTTTTGCCTTATGCGGTTTTAGTGTGGGAAGAGCGTTTGCCCACACAGCTCAACATAGAACCCATGCAGAGCAGTGTGGACGTGAGTGTACAAGCATTTAGGCAAACCCAATGCCTTTGCACTCCGCTGCAGGTTTAAAGCAACAAGCGCTTAATCGGGAGAATCCTAAGAGGGGTGGGCATCTTAGTTGTCTGTTTTGTTTTCCTTATGGGTTATTGAGTAGTTTGATTGCTGCACCATCTTTTTCTTCTTTGAGCGCTCTAGGCAACAGAAGTTCTTTAGCAGCTCAAAAAGCCGTTTATCGGAGCAATGGCGTTGCGATGTGGTCCGATTGTTGTGCAGGTGGGATTTGAACCCTCTACCCGTGGAGATGTCACCCGCACATCCCTCTTTTATCTTAAGAGGGGTTTGTTCAGCTATTAGTTGGCGATTTTGTCAACAATTCTTTGTCGGGGATGACCTTAACCGCTATGCCCTTCTTGCTCCCAAATGCTAAAGCGGGTAGTAAATGAGAAACCATCTGTTCACAGGTACAAGAAAACACACGACCGCTCGCAATGGTTAAACTCCAACCATCCTTTGCTCTCCTAAACTTATTGATACATTTCTCACCTTTCATAATGTAAATCGTGCATTCGCCATTCTTCACTTACTACACCCCAAAAGGAATTTCTCATCTGCCCTATTAGGCTTTCAGGATAGGGTTGACCTCAACTCATCTATCACGCTGGGACGACAAGTACAAAATCGTGTTCGCCAACATAGCACCTGCAACAAAGAACCAAGGTTTGAAAAACATGCATTTTCTACCTTCTCAATTTCCTGGGAAACAACATCGGAACTTTCGTTTTGTAGTCTTCATATTCTTTTTCAAATTCTTTGGATAGTTCGCTTTCTTCCTTTAGTGAAATCAAGTAGATTTCAGCCACTACCAAAGGAGTAACGAGAAGAGAAAAAGTTGCTGATAGTAGAATGGAAAAACCGATGTGTGCTAGTATTCCGCCAAAATATTGTGGGTGACGCATAATTGAGTAAACGCCTGTGGAGGTGATTTTTTCTGCTCTGTGAGTTTCTGCAACCTTAAGAGATGTTTCTAGAACGCCTTTGACTCCAAACCATGCACCAGCTATGAAAAACGGCAGAAAAACAATTAGATTGGCGACATTGAGTGTGAAGTTGATGTATGGAATTTGAATTGACAAATCCTCAAGAAATGGAGTAGCAAATCTGTCTTGCGGAGAAAACCAGATTCCGAACCAAAAAAGAAAAAATCCCCAACCAGAAACTATACCTAATATTTCTCCGATCCTTTTTCCTTTTTGTTCACCATATTTTTGTTTGAGTTTTGAGTGCTCAATTGATAAGAAATAAATTGGTATTACTGCGATGAAGCCTAATAAGGAAAGCAGGAACCAAATTTGCACTTCAAACCCTCATCTTAAAGTTCATTTATGTAGTTACAGCTAAATTTGCTTTGTTATAGTTCATTGAAAGTCCTCTTTGCCCAATGAAAGTACTCTTTGCCCAAAAATTCTTTCTATATACTGAATCTTAACCATAGTGCTGGGGATGGGCTTTTGAGTTGAAGTACGATTTGTGGTATCGAAAGAATTCGCCTGCAGTAGGTTGTGTTTTAATCCCCTGGTAGTTTGAGCAGCCGTTGCCTCGAACCCTTAATGGCCAAGAGGTAATTGGGCCGAGGGTACTTGTGGGGATGCATCTATCGTTTGATTTGCTTCTGTGCAGTTACTTTCCCCTTTTTCTTTGTATTTTAGAGAAGAAAAACAAGATTTTAATTATAAATAATAATCCTGAGAAACAAGTTGTTAAAGAACTCAACGATAAGGTTATTACACCCTTAGAAATAGGTTAAGTGTAGGAATTACCCCTAGTTTTTAACTGCAGTGAGAAAAAGATGGCAGAAAATATTGTAGAAGTAAAAAATCTAAACAAAACTTACGGCAAAAACATTGTTGCAGTAAATGACATATCTTTCACTGTGAAAAAAGGCGAAATTTTCGGTTTTCTAGGTCCGAACGGAGCAGGAAAAAGTACAACAATTAAAATCCTAACAACACTTTTAGAAAAAAGTTCTGGAGAAGTCACAATCGATGGATTAGACGTTGATGCTGACCAAGCCAAGGTAAGACGCATAATAGGATACTCGTCACAGGAAGTCGGAGTCGATGATGACCTCACTGCACGTGAGAACCTAATGTTGCAATGCAGCTTTCATCATATTGCAAAAGAAAAAGCGAAAGCAAAAGTTAACGAACTCCTACAAACAATCAGGCTTGCTGAGGCAGCTGACCGTAGATTAAAGACTTTTTCAGGTGGAATGAGAAAGAGGCTCGACTTAGCGTCAGCATTAGTTTCTGAACCTAAAATTCTATTCTTAGATGAACCAACAACAGGTTTAGACCCACAGAGCCGTCAAGATATTTGGAGTTACATAACAAAGCTCAACCGTCAAGGAATGACAATCTTCTTAACCACACAGTATATGGAAGAAGCTGACCTTTTAGCCGGAAGATTATGTATCATCGATCAAGGTAAAATTGTTGCGGAAGGCTCACCAAATGAACTAAAGGAGCAAATAGGCTCAGACAAAATCAAACTCCGATTCAAAATAGCCGATTCCTCAGCGTGTGATAAGGCTAAAGAATTAATCTCTACGTTGCCCGGGATTCAAGAAGTCGGCAAATGCAACGACGGCTTAATCTCCGAGAACGGCTTGACGATAACAGCAAAAAATGGCCCAACAGTTATTACGCAAATAGTACGAGAATTGGATAATGCTGGTATTGACATTGAACAACTTAACCTTTCAGCGCCCACTCTTGATGAAGTCTTCCTTAAACTAACAGGAAAAACCCTCAACGTTGTAGAACGCAAAGAAGCAATTGGTGCTCAAAAAAGAAGGAGACGTTAAAAATGATGGAAATGCTCTCGGAAGTTGCAGCTATTTTTATGCGCTGGAACAAAAAACTGTTGCGCCAGCCAATTTTAATTTTCTTCAATCTCATTCAACCGCTAGTTTGGTTTTTGCTTTTCACTCAAGCTTTCTCGGCAATTGGAAACATACCAACCTTCCGACTGCTCACTGGAACAAGCAGCTACATTACGTTCTTCACTGCCGCAGTCGTAATACAAACAATTGCCTCCTCAGCGTTGAATACAGGGATTGGAATAGTGAACGATTTTGACAGCGGCTTTATGGACAAAATGCGAGTTGCTCCAATCAATAAATCATCAATTCTCTTTGGGAGACTTTTCAGTAGCGCATTGACTACAGTTATTCAGGTTGCAATTATACTTGCGATTGGTTTAGTTTTAGGTGTAAACATAGCCTCGGGTGTTCTCGGAGTTTTATTGATTTTCGTGTTAGCCGCCCTTTTCGGAATTGCTTGGTCAGGAATTTCCTTGTTTGTGGCTTTAAACACCAAGAATGCTGAAACTACCCTTTCAATTGGTCTTTTAACTACTTTTCCGCTTTTGTTTCTCTCCGCTGCTGTAATGCCGCTTGGTCTGTTACCTGATTGGGTTCAACAAGTCGCGAAGGTCAACCCCTTCACCTATGTTGCTGGCGCCTTTCAGTCATTAATAATCAAGGGCTTCGTCTGGCAAGATATTTGGTACGCATTGATTGCAATATTTATCGTGGGCGTTCTTAGTTTGGGTGCCAGTATTCTGTTGTTTAGACGCAAAATCTCCTAAAAACTTGGAAGTGGAAAAAATGGTTGAGACATTAAAATATGAAGTAATTCGAGAGATAGGAAAAGTTGAGATTCGTCGATACCCAAAGACCGTTATTGCAAAGGTCGAAGATCCAACAGTAGATGCGTTTAGTCTTCTTTACAAGTTCATAACGGGCCAAAATAAGCAACAATCAAAAGTGAAAATGACTGCGCCAGTGGTTTCTCAAAAAATCTCGATGACTTCACCCGTTATCTCGGAGACTGGTGCTATGGCCTTTGTGATGCCTGCAGAATACACGCTTGAGACCACTCCTGAACCTTTGGATGATAAGGTGAAAATATCTGAAATTCCTGAGAGAACTGTTGCTGCCCTTTGTTTCTCAGGCGGGTGGTCAGAAGCTCATTTTGAAAAAGAGACGCAAGAACTATTGCACGAATTAACAGCGGCGAAAATCAAAACAAAAGGTGAAGTGTTCACAATGCTTTACAATCCGCCATTTATTCCGGGATTTTTGCGCAGAAACGAGGTTGCAATTGAAATTGAACAATTATAGTGCCTTTTTTGCAAATTAAATAAAGAAAAATAAAAAGAGAAAGGAGGGTCTAATTCAGAAGAAATTGAGATTCAAAATGTTGTTTATGTTTCTGTAAGCAACACGGTTTTGGTGATAAACTACCGTGAAGAAAAAGACAGATTATTAACAGTTGCAAACAGACTTTATGAAATGCGTACGGTTAAGATGAAGAAATGTTCTGTTCACCGAGGATGTGAGAACCGCTTTGGAACATGCCAGTAACTCAATTGAGATATGTAAATAAAAGAGTTAAGACAATTTGCGATAGCCCCAGTTTACTCGACATTTGGTGAAGCTAATTTATGATTTGTAATCTGTTCGTTTTTAGACACGCTGAGACCACTGATAATAGCAACCGAATATTCTCGGGCTGGCGTGACCCAGACTTAACTGCAAAAGGACTTTTACAGGCACAAGAAATTGCTCAACAGTTGGAACAAGAAAAAATTGACTATGCATTTACATCACATCTGTTGAGAGCCAAAAGAACCCTTGAGATTGTCCTCAAACCGCACCTCAACGTTCCTGTTTTCGTAGACGACCGCCTGATAGAACGTTGTTATGGTACGTTGCAGGGCAAAAGCAAGGTTGAGGTAGCAGCCGAAAAACCTGAGTGGTTTGCCAAAGTTCATCGAGGCTACGATTTTGCGCCTCCAGACGGCGAAAGCCTCAAAATGGTTGAAAGCCGCACCTTGCCCTTTATTGTGCAACTTGAAAGTTGGCTTCGACAGAATCCTTGTAATGTGGCTATCTCGTGCCATGGCAACTCGATGCGCCCGATTAGAAGAGTCTTTGAACACTTAAGCCTAAAGCAGATGCTTGAGCTTGAGAACCCTCAGGACCAAGCGATGGAATATGCTCTCCACATCCACCGAGTTAATGTTTCTGGTATTGAAGCAAGAACATTCGAACCGGATTGGCGCAACGTCATAATTCCGTCGTCTGTGAAGTTAGCGACGGACCCGCAAAACCCGTTGAAGAAATATTATTAAGTCCAGTTAAGGTCCTGCACAAGGTTATTTGTTCGTCGGTAGTCTACTTTAAGAGAAGAAGAAGATTGCTGCACGGACGCTTCTTCTACCCGGTAACTGATGGCTTGCGTTGGGAATCAGCTTTAAGTCGACAGAAGACAGCGCTGTGTACAGGAATGTTGTCGTCTTCTTTTAGTTAAGTGACAGTCCTACGCTTGTTGGAAAGAAGAAGGCTTTGAGTACATCACCGACTTTGAAGGGCTCAAGTTCTTTAGAAAAAGGAATATTTAAAATATGAAAAACCAAGAAAAAACAGGTATACATCGCCAGGATAAATCCACTGCAGTTTATTTATATATGGTGCAGGGGGTGGGATTCGAACCCACGAACGCCTACGCGATAGGGTCCTAAGCCCTACTCCGTTGACCTGGCTTGGAGACCCCTGCACACGTTGAACTGTGTGACAATACGTTTAGCCTCCTTTAATATTTATTTGCCCCCTAAAGTCTGGTGTTTCAGCGTTATTTTGCTGGTTTCCATCGTTGGATTGGGCTGGGTAACCGTAAGCTCTTTATTTAGAACTGCATGTTGTTTGAGAGAAGAACACAAATTTGCCTTCGTAGCCTAGCCCGGTGGGGCGTTACCTTGGTAAGGTAATGGTCGCGGGTCCAAATCCCGCCGAAGGCTCCATTTCTGCCCCTGATTCATTGAATGGTCTTGATTTAGACGTTTATTTTCGCTGCAGAATTCAGCAACGCCGCTACAGTTTTCCGTAGCGTTAAGCAAAGAAAGTTCCCCGCGCATTTTTTCGGCTTTGACTTTAAGGCGGCAACGCAATGAACGCTGATAATTCGAGTTAAAACTTGATGGGTCCCGAAGAAATTCCTGTTCCGTTTTGCTGAGCATAAAAAAATTTTCCTTGAGCGATATTTAATCGCCTCTACAGGTTTTCTTGCGATAGCTAAAGGCCTTCAATTTGTTGCGCTCTAAGAACAGCGTGCCATATAAGCGTGACATTGCATACTTTAAACGTGCAGGTAGGGCTATTAGATGTTAAACAACGCATGGATAGAGGGGAAACAACACGACTACTGATACGGCAATTATAGTAATCGCTGTTACAATTGGCCTCATGCTCATTGGTTACTATTTCAGATACGGGCGATCAAAACGAAAGCCCGTAGGAACGGCGTAACTGCGGCATCGGAATCGGTCGAGTTCGGTTATTTCCTATGAAAATCGGAGCAACCGTTCGTGCAAATTCTGGTGCAATTAATTCGGCATTTTCCAGCAAGCGCATTTCTTCTATCGTGCGGTAGCGGGATACTCACAAGGCCTGCAATTTTCTGGGGGTATAGTAGAAGAGAGGTTTGGGGCAAAACAGCTAATCATCAGAACATTAAAAAAAATAAAGAAAAATAGAATGCACTTACCTTATGCCCCCTGGTTTGCTGCAGGCCTTTCGTCGATGTCCCACGTGTCAAAGCGCTCAATCAATGCCTCGCCCGGGCGAAGGTGACTGACCGGATATGCTACTTCTTGGTACTGAATCTGCTGCCGCCAGAGGCTCTTGAATTCGGTGCTGTGGAACCATTCAAACTTCTTCTTGAGGCGGATCTCGAACGCGTGCTGCTGCCCGCCGGCTGTTTCTATTTTAGAGGGGCGCTAAGGTAGCCCTGCATGCTCAGACGCGCCTGATTTTTCATGTAAATGAAGGCCTTCACCAAATTGAGGGGGATAGATAGAGCCAGATCGATATTCTATATTTATTTTTTATATGTTGTGATGATAAGATAAAACCTGAAAAGCCTCTTCTACTATGGGGCCCAGATTTTGGAAGGCCTTGGTTGGCTTGGACTAACTTTCTAAATGATAATGTTGTGATTGCGCTTGTGCAGTCACAGAAGTTAATATCTCATTTTTTATTTTAAATACATCTTTGAGTTGATTGAGGAGAGCGATTTGAGAAGGAAGCTAAAAGGTCAATGTCCCTGCGGTTATAGTTTTGAAATCTTAGGCAGCATATGTGAAGCCATATCCATTGTACGGTCACATGTTGAAAATTTTCACAAAGATATTCTTCCCTTCGGAATAACAAACGATGAGGCACTAGAACTCCTAAATCAAGGACATAAACCGAAAATCTCCGCAAGCACGCCTCTTCAGTGCATGTAGAGCAAAAAGGCTCAAGTTACAGTTTAGTTTTTTTTAACTAAGGGCTAATTTCTCAGTCCGAAGCAGGCGACGATCAGGGTAGGCTTCAAGGGCAAAGTCCGCGAAGGCTTAGGTAAAATTACTGGCGACAAAACTGAACAGATTAAAGGCAAAGTTGAAGAAGTAGAAGGCAAGGTCCAGGAAGAAGTAGGCAAAGCGAAAAGGAAAGCTTAACCAAGGCCTTTAACAAATTGACCCGTATAGAGAAAGAGAAATCAAAATAATATTATTTATTTTTTTTTATGTTCTGATGATAAGCTAAATTCAGATAAGCCTTTTCTACTATGTCCCCTAGATTTCGGAAGGCCTTAAAGAAGGGGGAGGTTGAGAGTTTGTGGAAGTGCGTGAGCCAGCAGTTCCCTCTGAACCCGCCCAATCAGCCTAAGGATACACTTTTCATAAGCCTTATGCATCCAGAATTCATATGACCGTTGCCTTGATACATTGTGTTCGGGCAGGTTCCGACTAATCCGTGCCTATCTCGAGACAGGAGCGGGGCAGAGTGCAAGAGGAGCTATTTAGTGACCATTAAAGAACAAATTTGGAGCGTATGAATACTCTTAGAAAAATATTTAAGAGTATTAACCTAAATTATCATCGAGAGTTATGTCAACTTATTCTTCATTTAATTTGATTGATTTTATTAGAGGAATAGTTGTACCTTTGCTTCTGTTGTTTGGTGTTGTTTTGGTTGTAAGTGGAATCTTAAATGCCCTTTCAACTACTGAAATTCATACCTTAAACAATGGAGTGATTATAACTTATCCTAAACTACTAATTGGCTCTATTATGAGCATTGCAGGTTTAATAATTGCTATTTTTTCATACCATGTTTTTCATGGCAAAATTAAACTTCAAAAAACCAATAGCGCCCTAAGCCAAAGTAATATGCGCTAAACCTGCAATACACCTATGACAGCTTCCAACCATTAAGAACTAATTTTGGAGCGTAAAGAAAACTCTGCTGAAAAATGAAGTGAAAAGAAAAGAGCGGACAAAAGAAAATATTCTGTAGTATTCTAGTCTGACTTATCTAATTTGACAATATAGATTTCCTTACTTCTTACTTTAAGCTGTGCATTGAATTTTCTGTCAGATTGTTTATTGTATCTCTTTACTCTAGAAGCAAATGGTGCATACATTGTTTTTACTGTCCTGCCTTCCACTTCAATCTTGAAAATCTTCTCTGGGCTGTCCATAACCTTTTTGAATGCTTCATCATACTCTGGTCTTCTAGCTATCTTTTTGCCCTCTGGAACTTCCTTTACTGGCGTAGCTTTCACTGCTAACTTCTTTTTAGAGTTATTCAAATCTACCATATAATTCACACTAAATATATGTTAATCACACTATTTAATACTAAGTCTAATAAACACAGTAAATACACCAACCACTTATGTAAATAACAACTATTAACATCAATTAATATGATAGACACTAATAGTTACGACAATAACTCTTTTACTAGAAAAGTTTTTAAAAGAAACACAACCAGCAAATTAGCACCTCTTCTCCAACTCCAACAGTTCCAGAGTTTCCATCGTTGATAATCATAATAGCCCTAATTGTAACAGGCTCAATTAGTGCGTTAGTGCTAAAAAGGAATCCAAGATAACTTTTGGCTTAACCTTTTAAGTGCTGACTCTTAACTGGATAATCTCAGCCAAGCAATTTTCATAAAGGTAAATCTTAAATCTGCATAATGGCTAGAAATAGAATTGGGTTGAAAAATGCCTATTGATAATGATGAATGGGATTCTGGAAAAGTACGTCCACTTGAAGATAGAATAATGTCTTTTCTGAACAAAAAAGATGGCGTGAATGTTGCTTTTAGTCTTGTGAGCATAATGAATGGTTTGGGGTACGAAGTCACAAAAGAGGCAAAGAGTTATGAGCTTGCTGCACAAGTAAGGACAGCTTTAGATAAATTAGTGGAAGAGAAGAAAATAGAGAAGAAGATTATTAAGGAAACAATAGGTGAAGAAGCCTATTACAAGACTATTCAGTCAACCATTCATGCAAGTTGAAATGACATACAAAGAAATACTCATAGAAGTGGGAATCTTAGCCATTGCTCCAGTTTTTATTTTCTATCTAAAGCAGGTCTTACGTCTCAAGCATCATCAAATCTAGATTGCCTGAAACAAGGGAAGAGCTAATCAAGGCATTAAATGTATAGAATCAAAAAGTTACGAACTAAAGCAAATGGCAAATTGCTTAACTTAGTATTCCTCTGCACATTAGGCACTCTATTGGAAATTTACTTTGTATACTCATCAGTTGATATGAGCATAGACCACAGAGGTAAATGTGGCATTTTGGGCAGTGTTTGAATCCACCCAATAAAGTGTCCACAAGCATCATGGTTTGTTCAGATCAATCATAATTAGCCAAGTTTTTCACAATTTCGCAAATCTTATAAAGAAAATAGAGTATATATCTATTAAGAGCGTGGTTTATTTTATGAAATTTCGTTATGAATTGCTCTATAAAGAGGTCTATTGTGAAAATCTAAAACTGGGCATTATCACGGATATCATTTTAGATCCAGAAGAGTGGAAAATAACTCATCTTGCAATAAAAATGACTAAAGAAGCGACTAAAGAGTTGCTTGGTGCAGAGAAATCGTTCTATAATACTCTGGCAATTTCAGCTGTTGCGCCAGCTTCTAAGAGCACATCTAAGGATAGAGTTGAAGTTCAAGTTTCAAAAGCTCAGTTACATATGTATCTTCATCCTCCCAAATAAGATAGCCGCTTTCACTTTTTTTATCATACTCTAGTTTGTTAATACCTGATTGTTCCAGTAGAATAGAATAGTGCTAAGAATCTATTCTAAGTCTAAGTTTAGAGTGATGCAAAAGCGCAAGAACTGAACAGAAAGGATTTTTGTTGAATAATTAACAAGTCTTAAATCTGCACAGCATAGAAATAGGCTAATTATGTCTGCAAAGCATAGAACTAGATTTTCTTTGTCTCCAAAGTATAGAAACGGTTTAAGCAGGGAAAAAATTGTTTATAACGGTAAAGTTACAGAGCTTAACGTAAATGGCAAGTCATATATAGCTCTTGACATGCCACATAAACCTGAAAGTGCAATACCGCCATTTCCATTAGAAGATGTTTTATCCGTTGAGGAAATCTTTGCACCTTATATTGGAAGAAACATTGGCATAACCATAGAGAAGAAACTGGGCAAAATTCATCAGATTACCATAGATGAAAAAATCTAGTCGGAAGAAAGCAGTTGTTAATCTCTCCAACCTCCAGTTAATGTACTAGTTACGATCCGTAACACCTTAAACAATTGGTTTATAAGCATACTCTAGCAATAAATGCGAGGGTATCAATTTGCAATTACCTCAACTTCCATCTACCAATCCAGTTTCTGATAGAATTCTTGAAAGTGTTTGGAAAAAGATTTCAGATAAACCAATGCCAGAAATTTATGCCTTCACATTTGATGATAGAGACTTTTTGCGTATGGCGAATTTGTTGCAGACAACTCCTAATATGATAAACACTAGAGTTGAAAAAAATGGAGCAGGTTTTGACAACAAAAATGTTGAAGCACATACCTTCCAGTTTAAGGAGAAAATTATTATCCTTATAAAACAAGATTCCACTCTTACTGATTGTTTGGAGCACGAATTAAGGCAAATTAATTCTGCAGACTCATTTATGAAATAAAAGCAGTTCGATTCTAACTTAAGCTTCTATCTAAAATCAGGTCTGACGTCTCAATATCTGTTTATGATACTTTTTCGTCTTAGACATCAAGCATTTTGAACAGGTAACTTAGCCTATAAAATCAGAGGACAATGATTGGCATGGTCAAGACTTAGAATGGTTTTAGCAAGTTACTGTTACGCCTATTTTAGAAGTAGCAGCAAAGATTCTTTCTCCCAATTCTTTGAGCTTAGGGCTCCAATAGTGTCTGCTGAAAATATGCTAATTGGTATTCTTCCGCAGACTAAGTTCTGTTCGGTCTAAGATTCCATTATTGACTAAGGTTGTTCCAAAGTAGTCTCTAAACTCATTGAGCCTCAAAGGCTTCTTGTTTCTCTCTAACCTCTTTCTAATGCTAAAGTAAGTAACTGGCTGGCTCTCTGCTATTTGCTCCAAGAAATCTTTGCTGATGAAGGTGATAAATGCATTCTTAGTGTGTCTGATGAAGAGCGTTGGATATTTGAAGTGCATTAAACAGCTTAAGTTCTCATCATAATAGTCTAATAGCTTATTGTTACGTGCTAGCTGAATTATCAGGTTAAAGCTCTCAATTCCCTCACTAACCCTCAAGCCACTTTGCAAGAGAAACTTTGCAAATAACTGCTCATTATCTCTAAGCAATGGAGTAACTTCATTATAATACTCTAAGATGTTTGAGTTGGTGGCGCCAAGTATTCTTAGAAAAGCATTCAGACTGTCAGGTCTGTACAGATTTATCCCATACTCAGATAGCCTTGCCTTAAACTGTGAGTAGCAACCGTTAAACTTTGAGAATAACAACAGAGACTTAGCAATACTACTCTTAACATCATTGCTGCGTAGCTCTAATTCTCTAAGATTGCTATCTGCCTTAAGCAAGTAATGGTACTTCTTAACACAGCATAAGACTGTGTTTCTGTAGCTAGAATACCCGCCGAAGGCTCCAAATCTGCTCCTAATTCATTGAAGGGGTTTTATCTGCGCCCTTTTTGTGGTGACTAAATTCCTTAACTTGTTACAGCATTCTGTTACTAATCCCGCCAACGACCTTACGTCAAGTCACATAAAGAAGAAACTGGTGAGTAATGGTTACAGAAAGTAATGTATTGTAAACTTACTGTTGAGGTTATAATCTAAGAATAAACTTCAGGTTCACAAAAAATAACAGGATTATGCTTTTGCGTGTAAAGCTTTATTATTTTTGTAGTAATTACATCCCTATCTATGTCATATACGGATAGTGTCGCTTATCTTTCAATGGAAATCGGCGTAAACGCTCGCCTTCCCACCTGTTGTGGAGGGCTTGGTGTTTTAGCGGGAGATACAATAAAAGGTGCAGCTGAACTAAATTTTCCGTTAGTGGGTGTGTCATTAAGACATCATAAAGGGTATTTTGAACAAAAAATTGAAAATTACCAGCAAAAAGAAGTGCTAAAAAGGTCAAATCCCTTCGGTGTGTTGAGAAAAAGGGATGAAAAGGTCAAGGTAAAAATTGAAGATAGAGACGTTACAATTGGTGCAGAAGAGTATGTCATTAAAAATGGACATAACAATAAAGTCTTGATATATTTTCTTGACACTAGATTAAGTGAGAATGCTACAGAAGATAAAGAAATCAGTGAGAATTGCTATTGGAAGGGCAAATCCACTACATACGACGAACACCAAAGCCATAGATTCAAACAAGAAGTAGTCCTTGGAATCGGTGGAGTTAGATTTTTAGAAAAGCTAGGGTACAATATACGAAAGTACCACATGAACGAAGGTCATACGGCGCTTGCAACATTAGAACTTGCAAATAAATACAATTGGGATGAGGATAAAACAAAGAAAAAATTTAGCTTCACAACTCATACTTTAGTTCCCGCGGGACACGAAATATTTCCTATGAGATTGGTTGAGCGCATTCTAAAAGATTCTTTTCCATTAGACAAAATTAAAGAATACGGTGAACAGGCAAACTGTTTAAACATGACAAAACTTGCCATGAGTTTAAGCGATTATCAGAACGGTGTTTCTAAAAAAAATGCTGAAGCAGCCCGAGATATGTTTCCTAATAAAAATATAGATTATATTACCAATGCTGTACATCTTGGGACATGGACCAGTGGTAGTTTTAAAGGGTTATTTGATAGGCATTTTCCTGGTTGGGAAGAGAACCCAGAAAAATTAAAAGATGCCCTGAGATTACCCAATGACGAAGTATGGAAAGCTCACTTAGAAAACAAGATAATTTTATTGGACTTCATTGAAGATGAATATGGAATAGATTTGGATAGGAACAAACTGACTCTAGGTTGGTTTAGAAGAATAGCTGAATATAAAAGACCAACATTGATTTTCACCGAGAGAGAAAGGCTTAAACTTATTGGATCGGGAAAAATCCAAATTCTAATGGCTGGAAAAGCCCATCCGAGAGATGGCTATGGCAAAGAGGCAATAACAAAGATTCATGAAGAGAGCCGAATAATTAATGGAGCGATCCCAACCATTTTTATTGAAAACTACGGGATGGAAATCAGCCCCACGTTGATCGCGGGTGTTGATGTTCTATTGAATACTCCACGACCGCCCAATGAAGCCTCAGGAACTAGCGGAATGAAAGCCCTTCCAAACGGAGTTATAAATGTTAGTTCTTGGGACGGATGGATAGATGAAGAATTCAAAACAAAAGAAGGCAAAATAGGCTGGGCTTTTGGTTACCAACATGAAACAGATTTTCAAAATGCTCTCGGCTTATACAACGTATTAGAACAAAAGGTAATGCCCACATTTTACAGTAACCACGAAAAATGGGTAGAAATGCAAAAAAATTCTATTTCGCTGGCTTCTTATTATAACACTAAAAGAATGTTAAGTGAATATATAGAAAAGGCTTGGAAATAAGCAAACACTTGGGACGAAATCTAATTAGTTACTGTTATATGATTTTGACAGGAGTGGAACTCCAATCCTTGGGTGTTTTATGTGGGAAATCAAATTGAATCCCCACTCAAATAAAGCTATTTTAATTAATGATATTTGTTTAAGCGGCTCATTTTTATTGAGAAAGGGATTAATTTAAAGAATGTTTGAATTGAGTTCTTGGCTCATGTTAGTAGCGAGCGCTTCGGGCACCGAGTAGTGAAGGGCTGAAATGCTGCTGCATTGCTTAACAACAACAACTTCAAAAATCTTCATGCTCGTGGTAAAAAAATAAGGGCTTCTACAAACTATCGGCATCAATATAATCTAAAGATGGATTTTGGAAAAAGCTTCTTATGCTTTGGCAGTGAGTATTTCTCCGAGAGGGGAACCGTGGTTAACTTCTCGTTTGCCAGGCGCGAAGCTGTTATTTTAGCTGTGGTGCTTGCTATTTCCGCCTTAGTCAGGGCTCTACTGTTTCCCATGCAAGGATTTCCAACTGACACAGGAGATTTTATCTCTTGGTTTACAACTGCCTCTCAGCATGGTATAAGACCGTTCTATTCCGTAGCAGGCTTCGCCGATTACCCTCCCTTTAACGTTTACATCTTCTGGGCGTTCGGCTCACTTGCCAACGCTTTTAACCTGAACATGGCAGCGATGGTTAAGGTTGTTCCAAACCTTTTTGATTTAGCGACGGCACTGCTAATTTTCGTTTTTGCTAGAAAACAGGCATCCTTTAAAGTAGCCCTTGTATCCACAGCGCTCTACACGTTTAACCCTGCAGTAATCTATAACGCAGCGGTTTGGGGGCAATTTGACGCAGTCTATACCTTCTTCCTTGTGCTGTCAGTTATGCTTGCATTGAAATCTAAACCAGTACCCTCTGCAGTTGTGTTTGCGATAGGGCTTTTAACTAAACCACAGGGTATCGCACTGCTCCCACTGATTGTCCTGTTGATTTACAAGAAGAATGGGGTGAGAAAACTATTGTTTTCTGTGCTTGCATTCGCAGCAACGGTTTTTGTTGTTGTTTTGCCCTTTGAAGGCGTATCAATTTCTTTTCTAACGAATATTTACTCCTCTGGCTACACCTATTATAACTATGGTTCAGTTAATGCTTTTAACTTGTGGGGTTTGCTTGGTTTATCATGGGTGCATGACGGCAGTCTCTATGTTGTAGGTTGGGTTTTGTTTGGGGCATTAGCAGCCTTCACGCTGTATGTTGTGCACAAGCGTTTTCACGTTTCAGGCGATTATTTGGCGATTTTCGCAGCGTTCATGCTGCTGTTCTGCTTTTTTATGTTGCCCACACGGATTCATGAGCGCTACATGTTTCCAGCGATAAGCATGTTAGCTTTAATGTTTCCACTTATTAAAAAAACGCGCTTAATTTATGCCACATTAACTGTAACGCTTTTTCTCAATCAAGCTGTGGTTCTCAATTGGCTCAATACTGGGTATCCTTCTGATTTTCCTTGGGACCCCGTAATCTTGGCTGTTAGCGCTATTAATTTATTAATGCTTGCTTATGCTTCCATACTGTTGTGGCATGAGCTAAAAGGACACGGATGGCTCAAAGCGGAACCTGACTCTGGAGCCATCAAGCCAAATTCAAGCGAGAGTTGAGCCAACATGAACTTCGAATTAAGACTCACAAAAAAAGACGTCATAACAATGATTCTGTTAGCAATCATCTTTTTTGGCATCGCCACTTGGAACGTTGGCGAAGTCAAAGCACCGCTTACAAACTGGCAGAGTACCTCACAACAGAGGTTTTACGTTGATTTGGGTTCTACGCAGCAGGTTCAGACGGTTTATTTCTGGGTTCCAAGCGGAAACGCCTCAGTCGATGTGTCCTCCGGTTCACCTGGAAACTGGAGTTTCGTACGTGCCCAAAATCTTCAGAGCAGAGCCACAGACTACATGGTCCAAGTAGACACACCCGTCAACGTAAACACCCAATATCTCGAGTTCAACGTTACAGCCGAAACCTACGATTCAAGACCAGACTTTTACTGGTCAGTCCCCAACCCAACTGACCAAACACCCTCACCCTTCATAGAAATCTCCGAAATAGGCATATCAAACCAAAACAACCAACAAATCCCCATCAAAGGCATAACAGGCGAAAACAACACAGACGCAACGCTTTCTAAACTGATTGATGAACAAGGTGCGCTTCAGATTCCACCAACATACATGTCCAAAATGTACTTTGACGAAGTTTACTTTGCCAGATCCGCTATACAATTTGTTAACCACCAAATACCTGATGAAAGAACCCACCCAGACCTTGGAAAACTTATCCAGGCGGTTGGAGTAGCAGCCCTTGGTGCAACGCCGTTTGCTTGGCGCATAATGGGAGTCATATTTGGTGCCTTAATAGTTGTGGTTATGTTCCTTTTAGGTAAGAAACTGTTCGGCACCTGGATTGGCGGGTTCTCCGCAGCGTTTTTGATGACTTTCGATTTTATGCACTTTACCATGGCGCGAATCGGCACAGTCGATACTTACCTGATATTTTTCTCGTTGCTTTCTCAGTTGTTCTTCTTAGTCTACTTTATGAAAATGCTTAAAGATGGGTGGAAGAAAACTGCGGTTTGGCCGCTGATGTTGGCGGTGGTTTTCTTTGCACTTGGGTTTTCCACAAAGTTCGGGTTCCCGCTTTTTCCCGCGTTAGGACTGCTTGCGTTGCTTGTGGCAGTTCGTTTAAGGGACCTCTGGAAGCAAAAGGGCAGCTTAGCTGACAAGTACGTGGGTTTCTTTGACCATCCGTTTCTGCTTCTGGTAGCCAGCATCGGTCTGGTAGCGCTCATTTACTTCGCAACCTATATTCCAGACATGCTTCTGGGTGACTCGTTCACAAAGATTGTTAACTTGCAGTCAGCCATGCTTAGCTTCCATGGAGGCTCAGTGGTTGATCCATCTTCTTCTCCTTGGTGGTCTTGGCCCTTAATGGTGGGCACAGGCACGGTTCCAAGATGGTTTGACATTACTTACCTGCCCAACAATACGGTTTCTACAATTTCAGTTTTGGGCAACCCCGTTGTTTGGTGGGTTGGTTTTGCGCTCATGCTTGTGCTTGCCGAGAGAGCAATCCACGGCAGACAGTTAGTAGCGAACCTTTGGAGCCGAATTTCTAAATCCTCTGTAAGCAAGCAGGTCAATATTCGAGGTAAAGGTTGGGATGTACAAGCGATATACATAGTGGTGGTATACGCTTTCTCTTGGCTACCCTATGTATTCATCGGCAGAGCTACCTACATCTATCACTACTACCTCAGCGTACCTCTGATTTGCCTAGCAACAACGTACTTTATCAACAAGTACTGGAATACCCGACTGGGTAAAGTTGCTGCAATAGCAATATTCGCGGCTACAGTGGCGATGTTTCTCCTCTTTTATCCAGTAATTTCAGGCGCCTCAGTTTCAACCTCATTTATCAATAATTATCTCAGGTGGTTCCCAAGCTGGGGAGCGTTCGTTTAATGGCAGCGACAAAACAAGTCCAGATTTCAGTAGTACTTCCAGCCTACAACGAAGTCGACAACCTCCAGCCAGCTGTAGAGAAAACTATCCAGACCCTAAGCCAGTTCACCCAATCCTACGAGGTCATAATCGCTGAAGACGGCAGCACCGACGGCACCGCTGAACGCGCCGAAGAACTCGCACAAAAAACCCCACATGTCAGGCATATTCACCGTGAAAAGCGACTTGGAAGAGGAACAGCGCTCAACAACGCATTTAAGCATAGCAACGGCGAGGTTTTAGCGTACATGGATTTAGACTTAGCCACAGACCTCAAGTACCTAAAACCTCTTGTTGAAGCTATCGAGGTTGAAAATTACGATTTTTCGACTGGATCTAGAATGCTGGCTGAAAGCAAGGCTAAACGCACCTTCAGCAGGGGAATAAGCTCAAAAACATATAATTTTCTGGTCAGGCATATGCTTGGCTCTGAACTTCATGATCACCAGTGTGGCTTCAAAGCTTTCAAGAGAGAACCCTTGATGGGCTTAATCGATAATGTTGAGGCGACTCATTGGTTTTGGGACACCGAAATCCTCGTTAGAGCTCACTTTGCAGGGTTTAAGATAAAAGAGATTGCGGTGGAATGGAAAAGCGGCAGAGACACCAAAGTTAACTTGCTCAAAGATTCCTGGAACATGTTTAGACAAATAATGTCGCTTTGGTGGAAACTGAAAATAAAAAAACAGTAGCTACTTTTTAGCTAATAACACAAATGCCCGGGCAACCAAAGCCAACCCGAAGACTAGAATTATTCCAGCCCAGAAAACAAACCACTCGCTCGAAATAGTCATGTTAACCAGGTAAGAGATTATCAGATAGCTTGAGCCGAGCCAGAAAACGATGTTTTCGATGGTTTCAGCCTTACGCGTCACAGACGAATGCAATCCAACTCTGAGGAATAGAATTACAATTTCTAAGATGCCTATGGCTAGGGCAAGTTGAAATCCAGCCAAATAGAGGCTTGTGTAATTGGCTGGGTTTGCAGGGGCAGGCAAGGAAATACCTGTGGCGGGAACCGGTGCAAGAGTGAGAGATGAGAAAAAATTTACCAAATTATCCCAAAGACCAGGATTAATAGAATAAATTAAAGCTAAAATTATGAAGAATCCCCCAACATAAATAGCCGTTAACAGGTTTTCTTGTTTCTTTTCTGATAATCCCTGCAGGCTCAAGGTAATCTTCAAAGAGTTTTTCACCATTCGAAAATGCATTAGTTGGAACATATATCTTTCTCTTTAGAGGAGGAAGTGCATGTTTTAAATATCAAGACCTGATAAAGGATAATTGGATGGGAATTCATGTCGTATTGTCCAAAATGCGGCAATAAAGTTGAAGACACGATGGCTTTCTGCCCTCGCTGCGGAGCATCATTGAAGGCTGTTTCGGCTGGTCAACCTGCACCACCGCCTGCGCAACCCTATTATGGGAGAAACGAAAAATCAGAAAAAAACGAGAAACAAGAAAAGCAAGAAAAAAATGAGCATCCTCAAAGAACCGAAAAGCAAGAAAAGGGCGAATCGGGCTTTATCGGCTATTTGATAGGTGGTTTAATCCTCATCACGCTGGGCTTGTTCGCCGTACTACAATTAAGTAACTATTTCACGGATCCTGGACAAAGCTGGGCGATAATGCTGCTAATAATCGGCATAATCATCATCGTCGGCGCCATTTACGTTGCCATGGTTGCACGAAGACGCTCGCCACAACCAGTCTAAAGCATCCAGCCTAAAAACGACCGGTAGAGCCTATGTTCAAGAAGTGTTAGGGTTTTCTTTCTTCCAAATACCCGGTAATGGTTTTTGCCTGCCGCTTCAATCAGGTCTCCGATGTCATAGCGTGGGAACATGCATGTGGAAACGATTAGTCTGCCCCATTCGCCACGTTTGAGTTCATGCAACATTTTAACTCTTTTGCCTGTGGCAACTTCAAAGAGGTAGGTGTCGTAGTTTGGGGTTATGTATGGGTAATCGTCTAATTGCTGTCCAAAGACGCCTTCTGTGGCAGTATACATCTCAACGATAGGTACATCGCCGAAGTACCGTTTGAGAATTGGCCCGTACTTGAATTGGATTTTGGGTACGCTGGTACAGAATAATGCTTGGGTTTTCCATATATCGACAGGCTTTTTTCCATATTTACGTCTAACGTATCGGGCGAAAGAAAGGATTACTGGGGTTACACCCATGGCGGCGGTTACGTTTTGGTTTAGCGCCATCTGGTAGGCGAGGTCAAAGCGTTTTTCCCAATCTTTTCTACTAACGCCGCTGCCTAATGCGTCGATTTCTTCTTGGCGAGGCAGAAGGCTTACCCTGTCAAACATCGGGTTAAGACGTGCATAGGTACCTGAACTGTACCCGTAAGTTACTTGTTTCCCTTTGACACACATAGTGTGGACGTTGGAGGGAAAATTCAAGTTCAAAATAACGCCCAAAAAAACCTCATAATTCTTTTTTTGTACAGCGTAGTTTATGAGTCCGCGTGCGCCGCAACTGTAGATTTGTTTTAGGTGTGTTTGGGTTGCTGGAAGGACTTTAGATGTTCCTGTCGAGCCTCGGGTCATAACCCAAGTTTGGGGTTGTTCAGATAAAAACGTCTTGTAGTTTTTCTCTTTTACCTGAACGAGGTATGGAATAATCTTTGAATAGTCGATTATGGGAAAATTAGCCCGGAAATCCAATATGCCTTTGACTTGAGAAGCGTTGTGGCTTGTGCCATAATCTGTGGCACCGTATTTCACCACCAAATCAGCCAGCACATGCTCCTGCGCCTTCTGCGGGTTCTCTATTGAGTCATACCAAGGCTGAATGTACGGTCTCAGAATACTGTTGATGCTATCTTCGTCAGGCAACATAATGCTCATTAACCCTTTGTTATGGTTTTGCTTATATGCTTCTCCACAAATAAACTAAAACTGGAAAACATGTACGCTTAGGTTGAGAATCATGGCCGTAACAATCCACGCAACAGCCGAAAAAATCCGAAAACTCCAAGTTCAAGGCGCCAGAAACGTCGCCATAGCTGCCATCAAAGCCATTCAAACTCAAGCAGAACATACAAAAGCAAAAACCAAAACCCAATTCATTGAGGAACTCAAAGAAGCCCAAACTATCTTCGCCGCCTCAAGAGAAACTGAGCCATTGATGAGCAACGCCATCCGCTGGCTAATCACCCAAGCCCAAGCCGCCGAAACTGAGAAAGTTAAGACACTAAACCAAAACTTAGTTGCAAGCGCAAACCAATTCCTCAAAGATTTAGAGACGTCAAAAGAGCATATAGCGGAAATTGGAGCCAAACGAATCCGTAATGGCTCCATAGTTTTAACTCATTGCCACTCCTCAACCGTAACTCGCCTGCTAGCCAAAGCCAAGGCAGGTGGCAAAAACTTTAAGGTAATATGCACCGAGACGCGCCCAGCGTTTCAGGGAAGAATAACTGCCAAAGAACTTGTCGAGCTAGGCATCGAAACCACTTTTATTGTTGACTCTGCCGCGCGGACTTTCATGGGAGAGGTTGATATTGTAATCGTGGGAGCTGACGCAATTACTTCAGAGGGCAATGTGGTTAACAAGATTGGGTCAAGCGGTATAGCGGTCTTATCCCATGAAGCCCGAGTGCCCTTCTACGTGGTTTCGGAACTGCTAAAATTCGACCCAGCAACCCTTCAAGGTGAATGCGAAAAGATTGAACAACGAAACCCAGCAGAAGTTTGGAGTGAAGCACCTGCAAAGCTAAACGTTTGCAACCCTGCTTTCGATGTCACCCCGAACCGCTACATCCACGGCTTAATATGCGAAGAAGGCATAATCGCACCTCAATCCATCGTTGAAGTAATGCGTCTAAGATATCCATGGGTTTTCTAACTGTTCGCAATAACCTGTAAAACGTTGCTATTTTCATTTAATTGAAAAGTTGAAAAAAATAAAAAGGGAGATTATTTTTTGTCTTTATCGATTTTATGGTCGTTTCCTAAGCAATAGTACTGTCATTAAACCAACAGCCACTATGGCTATCAATAAGCCAATGACCGCTGGTACAAAGTACAGATCAGCTGCGGAATTTGATTGCGAGACATCGGGTGCCGCTGTTGCTTCGGGTGCTGCGTCAACTACGAATGCGCTTTCAGCAGATGAACCCCAGTAAGCTTTTGAACCAGCAAAGTTAACAAGGACCGTGTATTTTCCTGGAATGTCTGGCATCCAGCTGAGGCTATATGCGCCGGTGGAGTCGCTTGTGGTTGTGCCGATGTTTCTTAGGTTGCCGTTTGCGTCAATGACATCTACTGATAGTGCAACTCCGGTTGCGTTGGTTGGTTTTTCGAATTGCTTGTAGACGTACAGCATCCATTCGCTCTGGCTTTCGTCAGAGACTGCAGGGACGCCGTCGGGGAATCGAGCCTTCATTGTGTAGTCGTTTGTTCCTGGTGATGTATCAGTTATGCTTCCTTCAATTAGGACGCTGCTGCCTTGCACTGAAACTTTTGGTGAAGCGGACATTGTAACTGCTGTTGGTCCTTTGCCGATTGCCCAGACTTGTTGGTCGTAGGTGTCCATGGTAGCTATGATGCTGTCGCCGATGATTCCGTTACCACCCCAGCGGGTTTCACGGAACATGCCGTTAACACGCCAGATGACACTGCCGTCGGTTGCGTTTATTGCTGCGTATGGTCCGCCTCTTGGTACTGGCTGTTCTGCAGAGTGTTCGAGTGTGCCGATGTAGATTTTGCCGTCAGTGATTAGGTCGATCCAGCCCCACCAGTTTTCGCCTGTGACTGGTTCTTTGTATGGGTCTGAGAGAGTGTATGTCCAGTCGGTTTTGCCTGTGGCTAAATCGTAAGCGTATAGTATGCCTCCGACGCCGACAGAGTAGAGTTTGCCGTATGCAAAGTACCATGTGTGTTCTGCGTTGCCCCAGCCGTAAGAGTCTAAGTAGATTTCACCGCCTGTTTGCCATAGGAAATCTCCGGTTTGTACGCTAAATCCGTAGTGTGTTGTTATTTCTTTGTCCCATATTGCGATTACGCCGTTTCCATATGTGTCATCTTTAACGTAGTTGGTTGCGCCGGTGTAAGCTAAGGTGTTGGAGCCTTCATTCCATTCTGATGGTGGTGTCCAGTTCTTGTTGAATATGACTGCGCCTTCATGCCCTGGTGAGATGTCAAGTGACCAGATGTTGACGTTTGTTCGGTTGAACATCATGCCAACTATTCTGTCTTCAACGTAGATTTTCAGTGCTGCTCCGCCAATTCCGCTAGTGGCACCTAAGCCCCGCGGGATTGTTACGTTCCATGTGTAGCATCGTGGGTTAGTTCCATTCAATCCGGGTCCTAAAGCGTTCCCATGGGCTGTGTTACCCCAGCTGCCGTAGTCAGGTGTGCCGATAACTGCATTCTGTAGTCCACAGTCGGTTTCGTTCCATAGTGCCATCCAGCCGCGGTTATAATCGATTTGTAGAATCAAAATTTCGCCGCTAGGTCCAAAGAAGCGTGTGCCTGATGGAACATTGGTTATTTGTATTTGTTGGTTGCCAGTGAATGGGTCGTACGCAGTGTAGGTGCTACCAGATACTGACCAGATGTATGAGAATGTGCCGTCATAGTTGTAGCTGTTGAAGTAGAAGATTTGACCAAATGATAGGACTGTGTTGTTCTTGAACATCCATTCTTCGCCAGTGTGTAGATCAACTGCGATGATTGCTGGTGCAGTTTCTCTTCGGGTATCTGTTCTTTGGTAGTAGAGTATTCCGTTGAGTATCACTGATCCGGGGAATTTGCCTTCATATGCGTCGCCTGCTTCAGCGCTTGATGGAACTTGTCCGTCGCCCCATAGACCGCCCATTAAGCCTCCGGTAGTTATTGGGTGTGCCCATAGTACGTGTGCGGTTTCTGGTGCATCGTCGTTGTAGAGTGCTAGTGAGTTGTCTGGTCTCTGTACCCAGTTGCCTGAGATGGAGTACCATTCTCTTAATTGTGGGTCGATTGGGCGGTTCCAGTATTCTGTTGGAAGAGCGTGACCTGGGTAGAATGGCAAAGGATCTTGTTGTACGGTCATGTTAATTGTTGCGGTGCTTGCAAGCATTATTGTGCCTGCTTCAATTGTGTTACCGCCTTCATTGTTATAGAAAGTGACTGGATTGGTTTGTTCGGGGAAGTTTGTCGTTAACATGTATGTACCGATTTGGTCAGGTGTGTACGATGTGAAGGTTGATCCTGTGGAGTCTGTTTTGAATGGTCCAAGTGTTTCTTTTGTGCCGTCTGGTTTGGTTACGGTTATGGTTATACCAGTCCAACCGTTGAGAGAACCGGCAATTTGCTGCAGAATTCCAGTTTTTAACAGTGTTACTTGTCCAACACCTATTGGGTTGGGTATGGCGTCGATGATGGGGTAGGTTTTCAATGTGGGAGTCGTTTGTGCTTCAACTTGTGTGGTTGACATAACTGTCATTGCTGATGCAATGAATGCTGCAATTATTAGAATTGCAAATATTTTCTTTGAATTCATTTCCTTTCCTCTTAGCATTTTTTCTTTTTTGTTTTATTAGGCAAAGTATGTTCTGTTAAAACAATGATTTGCCTAATCGCAGGTTTTATCACATCAATCCTTTATATTCATGATTGGAAAGAGGGTACTGACAACTAAAAAAACAGCCAATTTTACCCAATAATGGCTAAAACGGCGGGTCAGACACCAGAGGCATTAAGAAAAACAGCAAAAAAACCGTAGTTTTTGACTTAAACTGTGTGTTGAGAGCTTGCTAGGATTTCCATTGTTTTAGGGCTGAGGCGAGTTCTTGATGAGTTTTGGCGTATTCTTCAAGGGTTTTTCCATAAAGGGTAGCGTCAACTGCTTGGCGCATGGCTTTGGCGCCACAGACAGTGCCTTCTGGGTGGCCGTGGATGCCACCGCCTGCTTGGATAACAAAGTCGCTGCCGAACGTCTCCATGAGTGCGGGAACGAGTCGAGGGTGCAGTCCTCCACTTGCAACGGGCAAAACGGGTTTGAGGAGACCCATTTCGGATTTGCAGGCAGCGATGTTTTCGGTTACTTCGAATCTGGTTTCTGACATTTTGCCAACAACCGTTCCCACATGCAATTGGTCAATTCCAATTATTCTTGCAACCCTGGCTATTGATTTCATGGCGATGCCGTGCAGCTGATTCTTAGTGAAGGCTGCGTGTCCGGCACGGTGTGCGTGGATAACGAGTCTGAAGTCTTGGTCACGCAACGTCTGCAAAGCTGACCAGCCACAGGTCAAGATATCCACCATGACGTATTCACCGCCTTGGTCAACGACGGCTTGAGCGCGTTTGAGCATTGTTTGGGTTTCTGCTGTGATGTTTATCATGTAGACTTTGCGTTCACCCGTCTCCTCTTGGGCTTTATCTCGGCTCTCCAGAGTCTGTGTTAAGCGCTCTTCGAAGGGGTTGAAGCTTTGGCTGCTCAGATTTTCGTCGTCTTTTACTACGTCGCATCCGCCAAGCCATGCGTCGTAAGCAACTTTGGCGTGGTCTTTGGTTTCTAATCCGAGTTTGGGTTTGATGATTGTACCGATGAGGGGGCGTTTTGGGATTTTGAGGAGTTTACGGATTCCCGAGATGCCAAAAGCGGGACCTTTAAAGTTGCTCAGGAGTTGTCTTGGAAATTCTATGTCAAGCAAACGCAGGTTTTTTAGTGCTTTTAGCCCAAAGACGTTCCCAGCTACACTGCTCAGGATGTTGGGCATGTTGGCTGGTTCAAAGAGCTCGACAGGATAGGCAATTTTGACCGTTCTGCCTTCTATGCTGAAGACGCGTGCGGCTAACCGTTTGACGTAGGGCTTCTCGGTCGTTAGTTCAGTCCAGGTTCCAACAGAGCTTTCCGCTGCTACCCCGCCCGCCGCCTCTTTCAGGCTTATACCTTCAGGCTCAACATGAAAAGTGCAGACTAAATCAGTTTCTTTAGGTTCATAAGATAAATCTATAAAGTCAAGGTACTTCAAGAGCAATCCTCGTATGCTAGACCAATTGGCTTTGCCTTAAAATCTTTAACTATTTCCCAGCCTACTTGGTACTGAGTGTTTCAGATGGAACTTAGCGTTGAAGTCTTGATGATTGCTACAGGCGGCAGCAGAATTGCCTTGCTCAGCGAACAAACCGCCAACATGCTGGGCGTGCACAGTTCAGACAGAATAAAAATTACTTGCAAAAACCAAGAAATGATAGCTATTGCTAACATCGCTGATTATTTTCCCTCAAACCGTATCGGACTCTACCGGGAAACCGTTGCTGCACTCGGGGTCAAGGAAGCGGAAATTGTTAATGTGCAGTTAGCTCCGCTGCCTGAATCTCTCTTCAACATACGCGCCAAACTGCATGGAGAACGCTTACGCGAGAAAGACCTCGTCGCCATCGTAAAGGATGTCGTTGAGCGGCATTTGAGCACCGTTGAAATCGCCGCGTTTCTTACGGCCCTGAGCATCCATGGACTTAGCACAGGCGAAACCGAAGCGTTGTCTAGGGCAATGATTTCTACAGGCAAAACACTCGATTTCGGATCGGGACCCATCCTTGACAAACACAGTGTCGGCGGCATCCCGGGCGACAAAACCAGCATGCTTGTCGTGCCCATCGTTGCAGCTGCCGGATTCACCATCCCCAAAACCTCCTCGCGAGCAATCACATCTCCTGCAGGAACGGCAGACCGCATGGAAACACTCTGCCCAGTCAACCTCTCAATAAAAGAAATCAAAGAAGTAGTGGCAAAAACCAACGGATGCCTCGTCTGGGGCGGCTCACTTGAACTTGCGCCAGCCGACGACCTCTTCATCCAAGTCGAATACCCATTGGGAATTGACCCAATGCTTTTGCCATCAATTCTGAGCAAGAAAAAAGCCGTCGGTGCCACACACGTTGCCATAGACATCCCAACAGGCATGGGTGCAAAAATCAAAACCCGAACAGAAGCCTATTCTTTAGCATCCGATTTTGTCGATATGGGGAAACGTTTAGGATTAAACATCCAGTGTGCCCTTACTTTTGGTGAGCAACCTTTAGGCTGCGGCATCGGACCAGCTTTAGAAGCGCGGGAAGCGTTGACGACTCTGATGGGTGGCGGCCCTCCTGACTTACGGGAAAAAGCAGTTGGCTTAGCCAGCATGCTCTTTGAAATGGTAGGCGTTGAAAACCCGCGCGGCTTGGCCGATGAAATGATTAACTCAGGAAAAGCCGAGAAGAAGATGCGAGAAATCATTGTGGCTCAAGGGGGCAACCCAACGGTTAAGCCTGAAGATTTGCCTGTGGGACCGGAATCGATAGTGGTGCGTTCAAAGGAGGCTGGTAAAGTTCTTTGGTTAAGCACTGACGACATCGTGCGGATTGCTCGTGAAGCTGGAGCACCCAAAGAGAAGGGTGCAGGCGTTGTTTTGCATGCAAAGTTAGGCGACAACGTGCATAAAAATGGTGTATTATTCGAAATTTATGCAGAGAGAAAAACCAAATTGTCTTCCGCATTGGATCTTGCAGGACAACTGTCACCGATTGTGCTAAGCAAGAAACCGGAGGAAAAAATGATTCTGGACAGAATCCCAGAGCAAGCGTCACATGAGAAAACGTTCATGCTCGACAGGTAAATCCATTTAATGCGCGATTGCTCCGCCGATTAAGCCGCCTATTGCCGAAATTATAGCTGCAAAAGCTGCTAGTACAATCGCAGCTAAGCCAATTGCTAAGCTGCCTAAGCCGCCGAATAATGCGCCTCCAATTCCCGCAGTGACTCCTCCCGCAATCGCCAATCCTATTATCGCAAGAACTGCAATTATTATGCCACCAAATACTCCTGCCAAGAAGCCCGCAAGTAATCCTCTGCCTGCACCTCTAGCAATTAATCCGGCTACAATGCCACCTACAAAGCCGCCCACTAAGTGTCCGAGACCTGGAAACAGAAAACCAAGGACCAAAACAACCAAGAAACCCACAAAGGCACCTATCCATATACTACCCAATCCATTCACCACTGCACAGAATACTCAGTTACTTAATTAGTTAGGAGATACTCTTCAGATAATGTTTTGTTGGTGTAAAGGCGCAATTACAAAAAATCCATCGGTCAATATCTTGTGATTATGCCGCCGATGACTCCGGCTATTACAGACACCACCGTAACCAAAATCAGAACTAACACGCCTAGAACTAACCCTGCCAAGCCGCCGAACAGAAAACCCAAAATCCCATGCCTAACAGTTTCAACGACAATAACATGGAGAAATGACAATATTGCTAACACGACGGCGCTAGCGAATCCTGAAAGGAAACCAGCCATTGCTCCACCCAGTATACCTCGCGCAATGAACCCAGCGATTATTCCTCCAAAGAAAGCGCCGACAACAAACCCGAAACTCGGATAAATTACGCTCAGGATTACTGTAATTAAGAACCCTACAAGTGCGCCTAATCCGATGCTGCCCAAAGTCTTCACCGATTATTGTTGCTTAGAATGAGAAAAAATAAAAAGGTTCTCTTCGGCGGCCTCTAAATCTCATTCGTACAACAGTTGAGATCGATACTCATTGTTTTTGGGTTTTATTTGCGTTACTTATAAAAGATTGAGCTGCAAGTGTTGTATGAAACTGCGTTGAGGGCTTATCTTAGGGCTTGGCGTAAAATGGCTGGATCCGTAAGAGTAATCTTGAAGAAAATATTCAGTCTGGCATTGATTTTCAACGCACTCATCACGTTGGGGGTCGTTTCTGGACTTTTATTTGGCTTCTACAAAGCTTACCCATACTGGCTTCCCTTCTACCCCTACCTAATCGATGGAAACCTGCTTTGGTTTGCAATCGCAGCTTCAGTGATCAACATTTTTCCAGCAGCCTGCGTAGGCCGCGCTTTGCATACGGGAAGATTCCTCTTTCATCACTATGTCTACGGCTTTTTAGTTCTTCTATTCGCTTCATTGTTTGTGGTGTTCTTCACATCTATCTCTCTTGTTTACCTTTTTCTTTTGAATTCAAGTGACATAGCGGTTAATGTTGGGCGCTTTTTTGTTTTGGCAGGGTTAACGTTGCTGTTGGATGATTTGCCCGATGTGTCAGAACGAATTGAGTCTAGCTTGAACTGGGTAAAATCTAAGGCTTGCGAAGCGAAAAGGGTTCTGCATATACTTCAATTGATAACTGGGATAGCGTCGCTCTACATTTTGGGTTCCGTTTTGGCAGTGACAGCCCTCAACCCTGATCGAGCATTCTACAATTCATTCTTGATTGGAGCCCTCACGGTAACTACCATCACTTCTTTGGTCTGCGTGAAGAGGAAGGCGTGGCTAAAAATCACCCCTCCTAAGTGCAGTTAGTTTTTTTGTTTAACTATTTCTTTTCCTATGGCCTCTAGTTGTTCGCGAGAAAAGCTTCTTGCACTTCTATAAGCGGTTATGTAACTAGGTAACTTGGAAAGAGGAAGGATTGGAACAGTCGGGTTATTTAAATGCAAGGTGGCATGATTATTCGTCAAAACCACAATGCCTTCGACCCATATGCCAACCTGTTTTAACGTTGGGCTGTTGTCGATTATTTGTTTAATTTTGGCAGCGTTTCGTTTAACCTGACGGCTTGGACTACCCGAAAAGTTACGTTTTCCAACTCGCTGCCACTCGTCACCGTTGCAAGATACGCTGCCGCTCCAATTCTTGGTCTCCAAAACTAAAACGCCGTTAGGACTCAAAACGATGTGGTCGATGTCTCCGCCTCCACCGCTCAGGTACAGGTCGTTTAAAAGGTAGTAGTCATCGTTTAGTTTGCTGCTTAACAGTTTGGCTACTTGTTTTTCCCCTTGCCAGCCACCTTGGTAGATGTGGTATTTACGCAGGTAAAAATAGAAGGCAACTATTGGTGCAAGCAAGAAAACAAGACCTGTCTCCTCCAAAATGCCAACTTGAAGCGTTGATAGTATTCGGTAAATTAAGAGAGCGGAGACAGCCGCAAATATTATTGCGCTAAGCGCTGCTTTGGCAAGGTTTTTTCTGACTTGGTTTTTTAGGTAGTTGCTGGAGCCTTTAATCTTATGCATATGGCAAATCATTGGCTTTGAAGCTATATTACCGTATGGCAACCGCACTCATGAATGTAAGCAGAAAATATTGTTCTTTTGAGGAACTAAAGATAATTGGTGATGTCAATAGAGAAAAAATTGAAAAAATGAAATTGTCCACAAAGAAGGGGACTATGGAGGATTATTGTTTGCTTGTGAGGTATTCGTGCATTGCTTTTGCTGCTCGTTTGCCTGCGCCCATAGCGCTAATGACTGTTGCTGCACCGGTTGCGACGTCTCCGCCTGCGTAAACCCCGTCTAAGCTGGTTTTGCCGACTTCGTTAACGCATATGGTTCCGCGTTTTGGGTCGCTTACTAAGCCGTCTGTGGTGCGTTGGATGATTGGGTTTGGTGTTTGTCCGATGGCGATTATGACTGTGTCAACGTCCATAGTGAATTCTGAGCCTGGGACTTCTTTGACGCCTCGTCTGCCTTTTGCATCGGGTTCAGTTAGCTCCATCGCGATGACTTTCATGGCGTTAACCCAGCCTTTATCGTCCCCGTAGAACTCCATTGGCGCTGCGAGGAATTTGCAGACTAAGCCTTCTTCTTCTGCGTTCTCGATTTCTTCGTGTCTTGCGGGTAACTCGTTTCTTGAACGTCTGTAGAGTAAGCATACTTCGGAGCCGAGTCGCATACTGCTTCTTGCGCAGTCCATGGCTACGTTTCCGCCGCCGATGACAACTACTTTTTTGCCGATGCGAATTGGAGTATCGTACTCAGGGAACAGGTATGCTTTCATGAGGTTAACGCGGATGAGGAATTCGTTTGCCGAGTAGATTCCACCGAGGTTTTCTCCTTTGCACCCCGTGAACTGTGGCAAGCCTGCGCCACTACCGATGAATACTGCCTCGTAGCCGTTCTTCATAAGTTCTGGGATAGTGTGGATTCTACCGACCAAGTTGCCCAGACGCAAGTCAACGCCGAGTTTCTCGACGTAGTTGACTTCGTTTTGCACAATGGCTTTAGGTAAACGGAACTCGGGAATACCATACATGAGCACTCCGCCGCCGACATGCAACGCTTCAAACATCGTGATTTCGTGACCCAGCTTCACCAGGTCTGCTGCAACAGTTAATCCTGCTGGACCAGCACCGACAACAGCGACTTTTTTGCCCGTTGATGGAGCTTTTGGCGGAAGTTGGAAACCATTGTCGCGTTCCCAGTCTGCTAAGAACCGTTCTAAACGTCCGATGCTTACCGGTTCGCCCATTTTGCCGATAACACATTTCTTTTGGCATTGCTCTTCTTGCGGGCAAACACGTCCGCAAACAGCTGGCAAGGCGTTCTTGGTTTTTATAGTTGCAATGCCTTCAGCGTACTTCTTTTCGCGGATGCATTTTATAAATGCTGGAATAGGAACCTCCACTGGGCAACCTGTTACACATTGGGGTTTTGGGCATTGCAGGCATCGGCTTGCTTCTTCTTGGGCGTCTGCTTCAGTGTAACCTAAAGCAACTTCACCGAAATTTTTAGCGCGAACTTTAGGCTCTTGCTTTGCCATCTCTACGGCTTTTTTGTTTAACTTTGGTTTAGGCTTTGTTTCTGCCACACTTGCAACCTCCACTCATTTCCGATAGTACTGAACTTAATCTTTCTTCTGGAAGCATGGTTCGTTGACGTAGAATTAACTCGTCAAAGTTTGTTTTGTGACCGTCAAATTCTGGTCCATCTACGCATCCGAACATCATTTTGCCATCAACCGTTACTCGGCAGACCCCGCACATGCCCATCCCATCGATCATTATAGGGGTTAGGGTGACGATTGTTGGGATGTTGTAGGGTTTGGTGATTTCGCTAACATCCTTCATGAGAATTACTGGACCCATAACTACGCAGCGGTCAAACTTTTCTGTCTTCAGCAACTCTTTTAGGAAATCTAAGCCTTTGTAACCGCTTGAGCCATCGTCAGTTCCTACTATGACTTTGTCGCTGTAACGTTTAGCTTCCTCTTCCATCATTATGAACTCTTTTGTTCGTGCACCAAGAACGGTGGTTACTTTGTTGCCTGCTTCTTTCATAGCTTTAACTTGCAGCAGTAAGGGTGCAATCATTACGCTTCCGCCCACACACAGGACCTTGCCGAAGTTCTTCACTTCAGAAGGGTTACCTAGTGGACCAGTAATGTTGTCGATGCAATCGCCTTGGTTTAGTGAACCCAAGTCTTTGGTGGTTTTGCCGACTTCATGGAAGGCAAAAGAAACTGTGCCTTTCGCAGTATCATATCCGCAGATGGTTAATGGTATGCGTTCGCCTGTTTTGCCGTGAATTACTATTAGGAATTGGCCAGCGTGCGATTGAGCCGCAACGTCTGGAGCGTCAACCTCTAAGAGTTTAATCTTGGGAACTAGTTCTTTTTTCGATACTATTTTGTACGTTTTGCAGTCGCCTCCACAGCTACTTCACGTTTAGGTAAAGCACAAATCTTTTTGTAGAATTCATCGAGTTTAGCCTCAAAGTCGCCAGCGCACCTAGGGGATTCCTCGTAGAGTTCGAATCTGTCGAGCACACCCAATTCTTTAAGCACAACCTTCAAAGCGGCCTGATTGCGTTCGGCTGTGTCTCGACCTTCTTGGAGCTTGCAGTCATTAGATGAGCAGACCACGCCCATTACGCCGTCGAAACCACAGTTTAATGCATTGATGATATGGACTGGGTCGAGAGATTTGAAGCAGGGAACTTCAAGGGCTAAGACGTTTTTGCCTTCGAATGCTTTATTTGGGTTATCTAATGCTGAGAATTCTGACCATTGACAGACAAAAGCGAGGACGGCTGGACCTTTGTTTTTATCTTTTAACAGTGCGAGCGATTTGCCGTAGCGGTCAACAACATCTTCAAATTCAAAGCCCTTCACCTGTATCGCATGGTGCGGACAAACTAGCTGGCACGCACCACAACCAGTGCACTTCTCCTCGTTAACTTTTGGAGTTGCAAAAGATTCGAATTCAATCGCGCCATATGGGCAGATGAAAACACATTTACCGCAACCCACACATTCCAGCACATCATATACTGCTTTACGGGAAAACTTTACAACTCTAACAGCATTCTCGTCGAAGCCTAACTGTTTGAGAACATTACGGGCTAAAACAAGCCTTCGAGTGTTAATCTTTGTGCCTTCTTTGTATCTACAGAATGGGTCTTCACATTGGATGGAAACTATGTTTTTTACGCCGGAATTTAGCGCTTCAAAGACAAAGTCTGTCGGAACTCTTCCTGCACAGGGCAAACGTAGAGCCATATAATTGCCAACTTCCAACCCTTGCGCGTTAAGGATATCTTGAACTTCACCTGAGGATGGCGAGTTTCCTCGGCACATCAAAACTAGTGTTTCAGCGCCTTCTTTGGCTTTTGCCTGTGCCTTTTTAAGGTATTCGGATAGGTTATCGTAAGTGTAATACTGCATTTTTATCGCAGCAGATGGACAAGCACTGTAGCAAATACCGCAAACTTGGCAGTCCTGGCTGTTAATTTCCACTTTGCCTGTTGAATCTGCCTTTATGGCTTCATAGGGGCAGATTGATTTACAGACATAACATCGGCTGCAAAGGTCTTGGTCGATTTCTACTACAGCAAGACATTTTTCACTCATTCACAAACCTCTTTTCATGCGCATTTCTGTTATTGCCGCTTTGCTTTATGGCTTAAGCTGATTGAAACCATGAAAAGGACTTTAGAATCATATAATCCTTACTCTCTATTTTTTGTAATATGGTCGTCGAATGTAACTATAAGCCTCTAAGGCTGCAGTGATGCCTTGACCCACTGCCGTGCCTACCTGCTTGATTGGGTGGTCTGTAACGTCGCCTGCAGCGAACACGCCAGGCAGGTTGGTTTCTTGACGCACATTGACTTTGATGTAACCATGCTCATCTATATCTACGCCTGCAGCTTTGGCAAATTGACTGTTCGGTGCCTCCCCTATCTGTACAAAAACTGCGTCAACGGCTAATTCGCTTGTTTTTTGCGTCAGGTTGTCCATTAATGTTACGGTTTTGACTTGTTTGTCGCCTTTTATCTCTTGGATTTCAGTGTTCCAATTTATGCTAACATTACTTTTGCTTGAAATATCAGCCACCAAACTTTCTTCCGCTCGAAAAGCCGCCCGCCTATGGATGACAAAAACCTGCGACGCTAAGTCTGAAAGATAAAGGGTTGTAACGCAAGCGGTGTTTCCGCCTCCTACAACCAGAACTCGTTTACCCTTAAAGAATGGGCCATCGCAAACTCCACAGTAACTTACACCTTTCCCTTTGAATTCGGCTTCACCCTTCACACCCAGCTCCTTATAATGTGAGCCTGTAGAGTAGATGATTGCTTTAGCTTGATAGGAGGCACTCGCGGTTTTCACCGTCTTTACTTCGCCTGTGAGGTCTAATCCAGTTACGGCTTCTATATCATGAATAGTTGCGCCTACCGTTCTAGCATGTGTTGTCATTTTTTCTGAAAGTTCGCTACCGCTTATCTCTGCAAACCCCGGGTAATTGACGACTTTTGAGGCATCAGAGATTGCGCCTCCAGCAAATTTTTCATCTAAAATCAGGGTTTTCAAACCGCTTCGAACGGCATAGATTCCAGCGGCTAAACCAGCTGAGCCAGCGCCGACTATTATGATATCCCAGTTCTCCATAAATGTGCATCTCTTTACTGCTAAATAGTTGGTTGGAGCGGTTTATAAAATTGTTCGGTTTTTGGCATTCCAATAAACAGATAAGGGCGGAATCATTTAGTTTATTATCGTTTTTGAAGGGTTTGTTATGGCGAAATACAGGTGTACGGTCTGCAATTTTGTTTATGATGATGCGAAAGAAAAAGTAAAGTTTGCTGATTTGCCCAAAGAATGGGTTTGTCCCGTTTGTGGAGCACCTAAATCGGCGTTTGTGGTGTTGGCGGAGGGAAGTGGGGAAGAGAAGAAGGTTGAACATACGGTTTCTGAAGTGCTTATCAACCAGATTGCCGAGTGGGGCGTCAAGTTCGTTTTTGGCATACCTGGCACGTCAACATTGGGTGTGGTGGATGCCATACGAAAGAGCAACGGCAAAGTAAAGTACATCCAAGTCCGCCACGAAGAAAGCGCAGCGTTTATGGCTTCTGCCTACGGCAAACTAACTGGGCACGTGGCGGCTACCCTCAGCATCTCGGGTCCGGGCACAACCAACCTTGCCACAGGTCTATATGATGCTCAACTCGACCATGCACCAGTGTTAGCCCTAACAGGTATGGTTCCACGCAAACTAATAGGACAAGGCGCACTGCAGGAAATCGACCACCAAGCATTCTTCGAACCCATAAGTGTCTACAACAAAACTCTAATGACCGAAGACCAAACCACAACTCTGGCGACTTTGGCGATTAAACATGCACTCCTCGACCAGGGAGTCGCTCACATCGGGATCCCAAACGATGTACAAAAGCTGCCGTATGAAACACAGATTTTGCCCTTTGAAGGCAGAATGCCTAATCTTGCGTATGGACAGGAGGATTGGATGATTGAGAAGGCCGCAAAAGTTATCGATTCAGCCATCAGACCTGTAATTTTGGCGGGTTTTGGCACCAGAGGACAAGGCAACAAACTGTTAAAGTTGGCATCAAAGATTGGGGCGCCGATTATCTCAACTTTCCGAGCTAAAGGGGTCGTCGACGATAACGAACCGCTCTATGTTGGTTGTCATGGCGGGGTTGGTTCAACCGCAGCGGGTCAACTAATGGAAAAAACAGATCTGCTCATAGCCATAGGCTCATCATTTTCAGAACTATCTCAGATTCCCAAAAGACGAATAGTCCAAATTGACATTAACCCCCTCATGATTGCTCGCCGATACCCCGTTGAAGTGGGATTGCTGGGTAACAGTGCAGTGTTGATTCCAAAGTTAACTGAAAAAGTCAAACAAAAGGAGAACAGCACTTACGTCGCTGAAGTTGCAGGGTTGAAACAGGAATGGCTAGAGCAGCTTGAAAAAGAAGCCGATGGAAATCTAAAACCCATAAGACCACAATACATCATCAAGATATTAAACCAAAAAATTGCGGACAGTGCCGTAATTTCACTAGACGTTGGCGAGAACTGCTGGTGGTTTGGCAGAAACTTTGCCATGAAAAAGACGCAGAAGATGGTTATGAGCGGAGGTTTAGCTACTATGGGGTTTGGTTTGCCAGGAGCCTTGGCGGCGGCGTTGGCTTATCCTGAACGTCAGATTGTTTGTTTAACTGGCGACGGCGGCTTAACGATGGTTCTGGGCGATTTCCTTACAGCACTCAAGTACAATTTGCCCGTTAAAGTGTTCGTCATAAATAACAAGCATTTGGGAATGATTATGCAGGAACAGAAGGTGGAAAGATACGAGAGTTGGCAGACAGAACTTCATGATTTCAGCTTCGCAGCTTTCGCTGAGAACGCAGGCGGTTTAGGCATCAAAGTTTCCGAGCCAAACGAGTTGGAAGCAGCCGTTGACAAAGCCCTCAAAGCAACCGTGCCCACAATAGTGGACATAGACACTGACCCAAGGAGATTCATCTAAGGAGGTGAAATAGTGAGTACTAGACAGGGAGTATTCGTGCCTTTTTTAATTTCGTTTATCGGAGGCTTAATTGTCCTCTTTTTAAGTTTGGTTAATGCTGTTTGGTTTGGTACCAACGCACCTGCATGGGGTGGCTTTGGCGACTACATACGCAGCATGATTGGCGGCTACCATGGCTTCATGGGCAACTACGGAAGCTCCAACGGTTTCTTCACCGCAGTCTCAGTTGTTAGTCTTGTATGCGGAGTAATCGTTGTAATGAGTGCTTTGGTTTTGAGGGTTCATCCGCAGGAACATGTCCTTTGGGGTGTGGTTATCGTAGTGTTTTCAACCATTAGCTTTGTTGGTATGGGTGGATACTTTGTCGGCGCAGGATTCGGAATAATCGGCGGCGCAATCGCCTTAACCTACAAGCCCCTACCGTAACCATTTAGTTTCAACATGCTATTGACTGTTTAAAACATTTAACGGTGACCTATCACCTAAAGGTTTGTGCAATGAGTTTCTATTAGGGGTCCAAATAGCTTATTGCGCAGACAACCTACCCATCTATCGTTTCAACATAGAAGCCCTAATAGGATATGATAGGATCCAAAAAGTCCAAACAGTCAACAATAAACTTAGGGCGAAATAGATTGGTCTATTTTGTTATGGAATAAAGCGTTTTTTCTGCGGTGGATGCGCTGCAGAGAAGGTCATCGATGGTAGCTGTGAAGGTAGCAAGTTTGCCATCGCATTCAATTTGTGTTACTACTTTGTTGTTTCCCCTAACCGTTTTAACCCGCAAGCCAACTGGCATTTTAAAATTGTCTGGCGAGACAGCTTCTGCAACGGCTTTTGCAGTCTTTTCGTCTTTGTACTCAAGCGTGACTGTTGCCTGCAAGCTTCTCACCCTTCAACTGTCGACCCACCAACTCATCGGCGGTTTTAAGAAAATCAATAACTTTGTCAAGTGGCACCTGGGCGCCTGCAGCGATGTTATGTCCTCCCCCCTTGCCACCGTTCGCTTCCGAAGCAAGCCGCATAACATCGCCAAGATTAACGCCTTTACGCAAAGCAGCTTCGGTTGTTCTGCCAGAAAACTTTGCAGCTTTTTCTGCCTCAATGTTGGCGAACGCTAAGAGCGGTTTCTCGTTGTTGGCAAGGCTGGAGACGATTATGGAGGAGACGGTCCCGATGATTTTTTCGTTGATAAAGTTCTCGCCGTAGATAACGTAGATGTTTTGGAGTTCTCGCATGCGTTCGGGTTTTTCTGCTACCCAGCCGAGGTATTTGTTGATGTTTTTGCGGTAGTCTTCGAGGATTTTACTGGATTCCTCAAGGGCTGCTTTTCGATCGCCCATACAGATTGCGATGCCAAGGCTCGGTCGATCCATGCGTCCTGCCGAATTCAGAACCACTGCAAATTCGCGGCCATCCCTAAGAGCTGTGTTGGGTTCTTCCTTGGTTAAAACGTAAACATAACCGATTAGATTCTCGACTTCCATATGCAACCCCTTAGACAACAGGTAGTCTGCTAAAGCTGAGCACAAGCGTTTTCGTTCTTCGTCTGTTAAGTCGCAGAGAGCCCGCAACTTGTCACCCTGCTTGAGGGGAATGCCCAGGTTTGCAACAAAATTCAAAGCTTCAGTCTCTTGACCACTCAAACCAGGAATAAACGGATTTGTAGTTGTAGCGAGCATCTTGTAGATAGGTCTTGTTTCTCTGCCGAAGAAAATCAGGTCTTTTTCGACCTTAAGCAAGCCAGCGGCGACGCCGTCGTTAACTATTATCTCGTTTAAGCTTCTCATGCTTCGTTGCTCGTGTTTGTCCTGCATGTCCCCAAGGGCGCCAACCAAGGCTACGGGCGCTAAATCAACGTTCGCAGCATTCACCGCTTTAGCTGCAAAGTAAGCCACGCCTGAACCACTAACGTCTGTTGCCCCATCGATGCCGAAGGCATGAGGGTTTACCTGAACAAAATTTGGGTTAACAACCTTGGAATTGGTCTGGTGGTGGTCGAGGATTACGACCTTGAAGTTTGGGATTTTTTCGTTGAGCAGGTCAAGGTAGCCGCTGCCAAAATCAGTCATGATTACCAGTTGGGGTTTGTCTATGATGACTTCGCCGACGATTTTATCGTCCATCCACTGCATAACCTTTATGCGGAACCGGGCGTCGAGTCGACTGAGCATTTTGCCCATGATTCCAGCTGCAGCAACGCCGTCGGCGTCTAAATGCGAAAACACCAAAATAAAACCGTCTTTTTTGACCGTTTCTAAAATTACTTTTGCCGCTTCGTTCGCCGCTGCTAAGAAGCCATCGATGTTTTGTTGTTGCTGTGCAGCCATGCCTCTCACTTCTCGGGCTTAAAGGCGGTAATTGGATTTAAAGCTGGCGCATCAAGAAACGGTAAAATACAAAATTAAAAAGAAAGGTAATGTTTAGGTTACGGAAGCGATTTTTGGAACGTACTTCCATTTCTTCTCTAAAATGCCTTCACGCTTGTAGTAGCGGCTGAGCTTGTGGATTCTGGCTTCGATGATTTGCATGTTGCGTTTGTTATGTAGGTCTTTCTTGTTCTTGTCCATGTGAACTGCAAGACCCTGCGCTTTTTTCATGAGGTTTGTGAGGTCTTCTGGCATGGCTGGAGCGAGACTTGAGGCTTTGAGTGTGTCACTTATGCTCTTGCCCGTGATTGGTTTTACGAGTGGAATGGCATATTGGTCTCTCAGGATGGTTCCTATACTGCTGAGTGAGTGTCCTTCTTTAGCCAATTTAATTATGAATGATTCAACTTCTTCAGGCTGATACTTGCACCAGCTTGGAGGGCGCCTGCTGACAGGACGCATCGAATGGGATTTCCCTTTTTCTTGCTTTGGCATGCTTACACCTTAAACTGCACCCTTATCCACACCCAACGAATATTTAAAAGTAATCCCTTCTGCAGAAAAAACCGAGTTTCTTTGGTTACCTATTCATGTTCCCGTCTAAACCTGCCTGCTAAATACACAAAGAACCTTGCAATCAACGATAAGCCAACTAGCACAATTAGTGATGACCAAAACTGGAACCAGCCAGTAAATGTCCCTGCCGAAAGGAAAACGTTCGCTACCACTGCGGCGCCTAGCCAAAAAACCAAGTCACCTACGCTTTGACCTATTCGTCTAATCCGCGAATGCACCGCCAACCTTAGAGCTAAGATTACGATCTGCAGAACCGCCACGCCTACAAGGAAATTCATCACCGCAGCGTAGAAAGCCTGGTGGTCGGCTGGGTGGGCTGGAGCGACCAGACTCACCGTTGAACCTGGATTGCCAAACGGAAATGTTACAGTTGTTAGGTCTGAGAAGAAGGCGTTTGAATTTTTCACGATGCCAGGTGCAAAGGCAAACACTGAACCTAATATGATGAAGAATCCACCAACAGCTAAAGCCGTGATTAAACCTTCACTTATCGACCTTTGTCTAACAGCGTTGTGAATCATACCCCGCCGCCTATCCAATTCTGCTTATGTAACAATAAGGATATAACACTTTGTTTTTAGGAGTCTCACTCGCGTGTGTACCACTGGGCAAATTTGCGTATGGACGCTGCCCTATGCGAGTAAACGTTCTTTTCCTCGATAGTCATCTCCGCAAAAGTTTTGCCGCTTCCATCTGGCTGGAAGATGGGATCAAAGCCAAAGCCTGATTTGCCTTTTTCTTTGTGTTCGGTTGTGGTGATTTCACCCTTGGATTCGCCGTCAAAGCAGATTGGTCCACAGGGGGTTTGTTCGTCTAGGAAAGCTATAACTGACTGGAATTTGGCGTTTCTATCAGCCTTGTTTTCCAAAAGTTTTAGGATGCCGCTGTTGTGGATAGTGTGGAAAACGTAGGCGGCGTATGGACCGGGAAAACCTCCAAGAGCATCTACAAACAAGCCTGCATCCTCAACAAAGATGGGAAGGTGGCAACGTTTGTAGGCGTTTAGGGCGCTTTTCTGGGCGATTTCTTTTAGGCTTTCACTCTGGATTTCGTCGCCTTTGAGCTTTAACATGCCTACAGCAACGCGAAATTGGCTAAGGATACTGCGTGCTTCGTTGAACTTGTTAATGTTGCCTGTTGCAAAGAAGACAATTTTGCGTTTTGGAAGCAGACACAGGTTACTGTTTGCGCTCTTCGACATAACGTCCACGTCTCTCAATCTCACGGATTTTCTCATAAACCTTTTCCAATGACTCAGCACCTACGATGGATGAATAACCACATAGAACGTTCTGGAAGCATTCTTCCCAGAACGGGTAATGTGTGCTCTGCAGGGCGCGCTTGAGCAGATGCAAGTCTACCCCCTGGGCTTCAAGCTCTGGGTTTTTTTCGCCCAATCCAAAATCCACAAAGAAGATTTTGTCTTTTGGGTTTAGAATCAAGTTGGAAGTGGTTAGGTCACCATGGATTAATCCGCGTATATGTAGCCGCGCGATGGATTCACCGATGCTCACGCATAAATCGTGGCGTTCCATTTTTGTAACCTTGTTTAGAACCTGTTTTACCTGTTGGCCCTCAATAAACTCCATGATGATGGTTGATTGAGGCACGTCAACCATGTAAATCAAAGGTGTCGTTACCCCGGCAATTTTGGCTTCATGCATCAGTTGCGGTTCATGGACGGTGCGGTAGCTGCGGATTTGCTCATCCAACTGTGGCGGACGGTACTTTTTTGGAATACGGACTTTAATGATTACTTTTCGCTGATGCCATTCAGAGAGGAATAAGCTGGCTTCGGCACCTTTCTTTAGCAGCCTTGCCGAGTTGACTTTATCTATTGTATCCATGGCACATCCACCTTGTCGACTCGCCAACGTAGTTTTACAAAACTCTCATCCAAAGCCGTAAACAACCCATGTTTAAACGCCAAAACGCCTGTCCAAGCAATCATAGCGCCGTTGTCAGTTGCAAACTCTAGGGGAACCACGCTAAAGCTTGAATCATGTTCTAAAGCAATCGAGTTAAGCATCAATTGGAGTCGTTTATTGGCTGCAACTCCGCCCGTGAGCAAAACTTCTTTCTTCTCGGTGTGTGCCAACGCCCGCTCAGTCACCTCTGTTACCATGGAGAAAGCGTGTTCTTGAAGACTATAACACAGGTCCTCGAGCCGACAATCACCCTTTTGTAAGTGGGTTATAGCTGCAGTCAATAAGCCGCTAAGCGACAAATCCATGCCTTTAACCACATACGGCAAGGAAACAAGCCGCTCACCCTTAGCCGCCAACTGCTCCACGGCTGCGCCAAGAGGCAGACCCTTCTTATGTTTAAGCCCTGCTTCCCTTGCGAAAACGTCAAGGCAGTTACCCAATGCAATATCTAAGGTTTCGCCAAAGACACGGTAGCGTCCCGACTCGAAAGCTGTGACCATAGTGTTGCCGCCTGAAGCATAAAGCGTAACGGGGTCTTTGGCTCCTGTTTTGAGTTTTCCAATTTCGATGTGGGCAATGGAATGATTGACGCCTACCAAAGGAACCTCAAGGAATGAGGCTAAAGCTCGGGCAACTGTGGCTCCTGTTCGCAGGCTAGGTCCTAAGCCTGGACCTTGAGAGAAGGCAATAACGGACAATTCCCGCGGTTTCACGCCAGCTTTGGATAAGGCTTCTTTTAGAACTTTGTCCGCAACCTCGGAATGGTGCCTTGCGGCTTCTCTCGGGTGGATTCCGCCTTCTGCTGGGATATAGCCTTCTGATTTGTTAGCCAGAATTTCGCCGCTAAAGCTCGCGATGCCGACTCCAAAGTCGTCAGCTGAAGATTCAACGCCTAAACAGTATTTGCCTGAATCATCGTTCTTGGTTTTTCTCATGTCATTCCACATTTAACTAGGGATACATATTTGAATCCACAGCCCCAACTAAGGATATATGATTTTTGACTTTTGTGGTTGTTCATTTTTTTTATTCCTCTTCACTAAACATTAAATCATCATCATTTAGGGCTAAAAAATCGCCTTTTGAATCTTCATTTATGTTGTCTTCCCTCTCTTTGCTTTCGGTTTCTGCTTCTTTAGTTTCTGTTTGCTTCTTTTCGGCTAAAGCTTTTTTCTTCCAAGCTTCATAATCTTTAGATGCTTGGCTATCTGAGGAATAAACATCTCTTAGCTTTTCCATATTTGATTTTTCAGGTTCTTTAATCGGCTCTGTAGTTTTTGGTTTTGTGGCTCTGGGTTTCTTAATTGTGATAGCTATAACTTTTTCCCTAACTATCTTTATCTCTGGTTCTGATTCTTTATCGTCTAAGTTGTTTAGTCTATCGTATTCTTTTTGGGTTATAATCTCAGGTTTGCTTTTGTGGAATAGATTCTTTATAAATCCCATAATGGTTTTAGGCTGTTCTGGTTCTGAGCTAGGCTCTTCTGTGGTCTCTTCTATAGTTGGCTCTGGTTCTGGTTTCCATTCATATGGCTTTCCAGCTTGATTAAATGGCTTAGTTGTTAATTTTTGGTCTGTCTCTGGAAAAACAAATTCGCCTTTGGGTAATGTTGTGATAAGGTCTCTGTATTCGCTATTTCTTAATAACGCTCTCAGCTTAAGCATGTAGTCATCCAAACTTACACGGGAACACAAAAGAGACATGGTACTTCTAATTTTTGGGCTAAGTGATTGTAACCGTAAAGTCACAACTATAAGATGCATCTTTAAGTTTCTGAATTCGCTCTGCATTTTTCGGAGTTTGTTAAAGGTTTTTTTAGATAGTACTGTACTGTCTAAAAGGTTATGTGCCTCTTCGCATAAGAACCAATAATTAGCGTTAACAGTCTCTAAGTTTTCAGCTTTAGCTCTCAAGTATTGTTTTCTGTAGCATGTATAAATCACGAATTCCATAAAGGCGCTTATTCGTTCCATGTCTTCAGCTTCGATAAGGAATAAGCAATTTCTATTAGTCTTTAGAAATTCTAAAACTTCGCTTTCGTTAGCTATCTCATAGTTTTTAGACCATTGAATATAAGAATAATTTTCTTGCATATATGGCGAATTTTCTTTTTCTTGAACGTCACTATCGCTTATTATCATGTAGGGTATAATATCGAATTCCTTTTGCCATTTCGGGAAGGTCTCAAATATAATCAAGTGGTTGTCTAGGTCTTCCATTATGTTTCTAGCTAAGTGCATAAGCAGAGTGGTTTTACATGTGCCTTTCATGCCGAGAACGCAAAGGTCACCATTCTCAGCAATTTTTTTTATCAACGAATTGTAATTTAACGCTTCTTTTTGAGGTTCCGTCTTAGATTTTTTCGTTTTATCATTTTTCGTCTTTTTTCACGCTCCTTTTTGAAAATATTTTAATACTCTGGGTGAGCATGGACCAAAAGTTGTATTTTAAGCGATTTGAGAAGCAAACTTAACAAACTTTTGGTTTAAATAGGGTCTAAAATAGGGAAAATTTTGAAAAAAATGGAAAAGAAGCCCATTTTAAGCCCCTTTTTTCAACTTTTTACACATAGAGAGACCTAAAACAAAAAATATTTTGAAAAATTATTTTTAGGGTTAGCTCTGATTTTATTTTATTATGGTCGATATAGCATAATAATCGATATGCATAAGCCAAAAAAGAAAAGCTAGCCTAAAAGCTATAGTGAGGAAATAAGGCGATTATGTGAGAGAAAGAAAAACAGCCTTAGAATAGCCCATATTTTTTTGAGATTATTTGATTAGTATATAATCTCCAACTAGGGGGAGAGTGGTTTAGAACCATGAACGATAACGTACTTTTTGACATAAGGGATTACTGCAAACTATCCAGACTTGACCATTAACTATACGGGTCTCAGCTTTATCGAAGCCACATGAACATTCATTATAATTTTCATAAACCATTTTTGTAATCCTTCCCTAGTTTTTTATATAATTTTATGGCTTCAAGTTGCTCAGGTGAATTATACATGTAGCGTCTTGAAACTTCGCTCAGTTTGCGAACATATGCGTGACTATGGTCTCTGTTACAAAATCGTTCATTATTTTTGTGAAAAATAACTTGGTGGCAATAGTCGCAACGGGTCATAGAATCAACAGGTCTGATAATATTCGATATTTCCCTGAGCGTCAACTTCGACCTTGCCGAATCCATAGGAATATTTAGCTAAGATTTCTTTCGCTTGTATTTGGTCTACGGGGTAAGGTTCGCTTTTTGTAACAATTAACTCAGGTGTGCTTTCAAGTGGAGCTAAAAAAGTTTGACCAACGGGTTTTAAATCAGATATAAAGAATTTACGTGAATAAGAATCGAACCTTATCACTATCGATGAATCAACATTTTCTCCTATATGCATCTTTATGTCTTGTGCAAACCATTTTTTTATTTTGCCGTTGAAAGAATTTGTATCTGTGTATTCACGTAAAAAAACTATAGTGTAATTTGCACTACGACTTATGCCTTCAATTTCTAAGGGGTCATAAAGTTTTATTAGGTTTCCAAATTTGTCACTTTCGACCCAATACATTTTTCCGTCATGTTCTTGTTTCCAAAATCCACTTTTTGGAACATGTTTCTTTTCTAGTGACATTATTCTATCTCCGACCAATTTACCCTATTGGCTCTAACTTTAGTGTTCCAAGATTGAAGCTGTTTTCGTGTTGAGTCATCACAAAATTCTGGAATTTGTTTTTCTCTTGTAGTGGCTAATTGTTTTAGGCTACCTTCAAACTGTATAGAAATTGGCTTCCCATGAAGCACCTTTTTTACCAGAGAATTATGGATTTTCTTAAAAACTTCTTTGTTATCTGCAACCTTACTTAAGTACTCAATCTTCTCAATGACCTCTGGAACCGTTGAACCTTTAACCCAATCTACATCTACGTAGCTCCCAGCAGATTGTATTCTTGTATCGTTTCCGTTTCTAGCTCTATCTTCACGGTCAATAGTTGAAGTATCCTCTTGGTCACCGTTCGGGGCTGGTCGTTGTTCTCCTTCGATGAATTCTTTTTTATGTTGCCCCATGAGTGCGCCTATAGTTTGGTTAGCTTTGTTTAGGTCTTCTAGTAAACGCTGTTCTCTAGCTGTTGCGTCAATGGTCATCTTAATTGTTTTACTGTCTTTTGGCAATGGAACGGAATAGGTATTTTCTTTTTCGTCTTCAGTCATGGCTAGACTTCCTTCTCTTTAGATAGCTCATCGCAAGGTTTGTCTAGCTTTCTAGCAAAATTTCTTGGGATTGAATCAAGTTCACCTTTAACATCATAGGTTTGGATAATTTCACCGTTTAATGTTTTTTCTCTTAGTTGTTTGGCTTGAATCCCTTGAATGATAAGGTCAGTAGATTCTTTCAATGTTTGAGGATTTTGTTTAGTCACGGTTAAGCAACTCCTAAAATATCGCTTAATGTTGCGGTGGCTTTACCAGAACAAACAATACTGCCAAAACCATATGTTTGAATGATTATTTGGTCATTAACGGTATAAACTATAAAACCGCATGGTTTTTCTTGGTTGCCTAATTTCTCTGCTAGTGGCGTTATGATTTGGCTTAGAATAGCTGCATTGTTCATATTAGTCTTATAACGCAGGATTCTTAGGTTTTCATTAATATCTAAACTAGTGTTTATTGAATATTGTTTTTGAACATGTTTTGCCATTTACATATCTCCCATATTAATATTTGCTATAGAGTCGTATAGCTTCATATAGCTATTTATGTCTTTTTATTTCCAATAACTCTTTTTAGTGATTTTGCGGTTAATATGTATAATATAACCATATTCCTAACTACAAAATAATTGATTGTTGCTAGCAATAAAAATATTTAAATTCGTGAACTTCACTTATAAGCTATTATCCTATGTTTGGGTGTCGGCATAGGTAGCTTATACATTTCATCCATTTCACCACCATAGACACTCTTTTTTTAACCTAAAAAATCCTTCAACTTTGGCATTCCCGACTAACACGGGTTTGCTCTTTTAACGTTAACTTTCGCCATATATGGTGTCTTATTACGCCATAAAGCTTATAAGGGTGGAAGCACATATATGTTAATTAACTCTTCAGGTTCGACTAACACGAACCTTCCCTTCTATTAACATATGTCTTTTTTAGGACATGTAACAACATTTATTTTTTAAAGGAAAAATATTTAAATAGTATCGTAACATTTAATACTTACGATAGAGTATAGCTTAAGGCTATTTCTAATGTCAAAAGTGAAGGGAAAAAGTATGAAGAGTAGAGAAGAGTTAACGGGTCTAAGTTCTGAGCAATGGAAATTCAGTCATGTACTTTTAGTTCTGAAAAACTATATTGACGAACAAGAAGAAACTGAAAATAACCTGACCGATTGGCAAAAGACGGTTAGAGCTAGACAGTTAGAACAACATCCAAACTTGGTAGCTAAAAAAGGCGTTATAAATAGGCACGATTTAAAACTTAAAATAAAAGAAGCAATTCTGGATTATTACCGACAATTTAACATAGCCAAAACTAAAGTTGACCGATTGGTTTTTTATGACTTCACCGATGCATTGCTAGCGGGTAAATATCTTAGACAAAACCCAGACTCACACATAACGGTCAATGACAACATACTACCAGATAACAATACACGCTATTTTCTAGATTCAAACCTCATAAATGAAGAATTCAACCGTTTATGTAAAATTAAAAATGACTTTATTATTAACCAACTTAAGCAAATAGAAGAAAATAAAAAGATAGCCCAAGAAAAAATTATACACTCACAGGATATCAATCCTTCCTTAGATAATTATCACTCTATACCCATATGTGACACAGAAGCGAACGATAGTGAGCCAATCAATAATCAGAGATATGGGAATAGAGGGTTAGTTAGTAGTAGTTAGTTATAGTTTAGTAGTTATAATATAAAATAATATTATATTATAATATACTAGTGGACACCCTATTAACGTACAGAAGAAGGAAGAATCAGAGCGCAATTTTTTTTTAGGGCATAAATTTTAAACCAATTTAAAAAATAAGTCATTATAGGTCTTTTTAGGTTGTGTGAGTATATTTTTTTCTAACGGGGCTTAGTTTGGGCTTCTTATTTTTCCAGAGAGTACCTAACTTTTACATAAGGGCAAAAGGGCAAAGAACTAAAAGTAAAGTGTACACTTATCAAAAGATACTAATGAGCCAAAATAGAAGACTGCAAATTTTAGAAAAATTGGCGTTACTAGACGAAAAGAAAGGAACATTGTACGGCACTAAAGTTTCTCAGATGCTCAATAACTTTAGAAACACTCATTATGCGGTTAACAAAAACTATCAAGAGTTGTCTACGGCAATTAATAGCTATGAAGCAAATACAACATTTTTGATAAACATAATGAAAGAAAGAGTTTTGTTCTTTGCAGAACTTTCCAGATTACTTCATAACTACCTTGCTAGCACCTATACATTGATTGCTCAGGGGAAGAAGTTAAGTGAAAGGTACGAAAGAATAAGTGATTTTTATAAAACAAAAATTGGTTCTTTACAGTCCGATGATTCATATAATTTTAGCAGATGCTTGCGACATTTAACCCAACACTATGAATTACTAGATTTGGTAGCACACTTCTCTAGAATGGGAATTGGTCAACCATTTAGACAGAGCATACTCTTAACAAAGGAAAGCTTGCTTGAAAGAAAAGAAGAACTTTACCCAATACTTGAACGTGAAGGTTTTGTAAGATATATCGAAAATCACAATGAGATTGATTTAAAGCTTGCACTAAATCAATATCAATCTTTGGTCGATAATTTCTTTGAACAATTTCAAATTAAAACTCGAGAACTCTATTCAAAAGAGCTTAAAGAGAATGAAGAGGTTGATAACGAAATTCAACAGCTTACACTAGAGTTAGAGAACATCAAGTAATATTAAATAACTAAGTCATTAAATTCAAAAAGCGCAAAAGAGCAAAAACTAAAAGCTTTCCTAAAACAATCTATCGAGTGCGAAAATATGTGGTAACAGAAGAAAGCAAATCCTTAGAGCAAAAAATCGACATACTTCTAGAAGAATCTCTGAACTCGAAAAAAGAGCGAAAAAGAGATAATGTTCTCAATAAGATAGATAGTTTATACAACATCCTAGTGGCAATTGCAACATTCTCTCTTGGAATCCTTGTAAGTCAACACGCCTTTTTCTTTAACAGATTTTCAAGCAGTTTTGCACTCTCAATAATAGGAATTATTCTCTCACTCTTAGCTTCGTATTCTATAGGGTTAAGGGGAATGTTGACTGACTCAATGGAGTATCGTATTCTTTCGTGGGGTTTGCTTTTTAGCTGTTTGATATATTATTTGGTAACTCCATTCATAGCGTTAAATGTAATCCTTAATTCAACAAATCCCATCCTTTTACAGAGCGTTAAAAACGCATTTGCTATGGGATTAATGGTATCTCAAGTTTTTATTTCACCAATAATAACAAGGTCACTTGAAAAACATATTTGCAAACTCTCAGGACAGAAACAATTTACGGGTAAAATGCGCACAAAAATATACCTTAGAATTTTCTATATTTCTTTCGCTCTTTTCATAACTGCTATCTTTATTTCCTTCATTCTGGCAAATTTTCTAGGTTTAACACCTAGTTAGTTTTCACAAGCAAAACACAAACAAGAACTAAGGCAAAACAAGCGATGCAAAAAAGCGAGTGAAAGAGTTTACCACAGATTATAAATAGACTTTCAAACAAACACTTACAAGCTGGAATCTAAAACGGCAAATTCAAAGAATATCGGCAAGAGAATTCTTATAGGATTTGGTAAAACTTTTTACTATTTTGGAATGGGTCTATGGATATTTGGTAAATTGCTCGGAAGAGGTATTCAAAGAGCCTACCGTGAGAATGAAGCAAGAAAACGAATACAAGAGCAAGATAGGCAATATTACGCTCAAATTGAAAGAGAACATTATCATGCTGGAAGAGGATATGCCAGAGGTCAAGCTTTTGTGCAGAATGAAGAAAGAGAAAGACGGCAAGATGAACGTGACCGAATAGCGTACAATAAGAGGCTTAACAAGATGTGGGAAGTTCCTCAAGTTAATGAAAATGCCTTCTTAGGTGAGCCACCGAGCAGAAAAAAGAAAAAGCGTTCACCGTTTGACTTCTAAGAGGTAAATAATATGGGATTAGTAGACGCTTTCAAATTTGTTCTTGCTTTAGGAGTAGTTGTTTTGCTTTTTGGTTTAGTTAACGTTTTGGCTTTAAGTTTAATCGGTCAAATTATCATGAGCGTTGTCGGTTTTCTCTTAATTTCTCTAGCTGGTTATGTGTTATCTAAAAACGACTATGATAGACACCGATAACAAAACTAAAGATAAAACTTTTAAGCAGTTAACGCCATACGAACAACCAGATAAAAATGCCTGATAGTGATGTTGATAAAGGCTTAGACCAATTCAATAAAGCGCTAGACAAATATTTAGCCATTAAAGAAAAGATTGAAAAAGCCTTTGCTATTCAAAATAGAAATGCTATAATTGAAGATAGAGCCTTACAAATCAGGTTAGCCCAACTCAATTCAGACCTTCAAATCTACTTAGCTGGAATTTTTGGGTTTTTTGCTGGTGGAGTCACTTTTACAGTATTTGCAATACAATTATTCATAAACCAACCTCCAGCTTTCACCATAAATACTTTTTTATTTTTCGTAGCTGCAATAACTTCATTGATTGCGTATTATGGAGTTGTTAAACTCTTAAGAAAATTAGATACTTGTTATAAGGAAATAAAAAATCTTCACTAAACAAAGAAACCATGAAAAATAAACCTAATATTCAGGCTTCAGAATAGCCATCGTGAGGACAATGATTTTCTTTCAGGGGTAGCTTAACTATGGATGCTGGCTGTCGGATTTGGTGTCGGATTCAATCGGGTAGCGGAGTTAGTTTGTCGGTTATCTGTCTATAAGTGTAGGTTATCTTAGTTAATTTATAATCTTATCTATATTCTGGTGTTCTCTGTGTCGGTATAGATATTATAATAAGGAATAGGCGATAAGATAGTGCCGTTCTGTCGGGAATATGGGCTAAAGCATAAGTTATCTCAGTTATCTATACGACAAACTCTTATAGCCCAGAGATAGCAGTCTTCCCATATGACCGACACTTTCGGCTCTTTATCTTCTTATTTGAAGACCGACACAACCAGAGCCGACATTATCCAAGATTAAACTGTTCGCTGTAGTCTGTTAGTTAACTCTCTGCTTTATTCCTAAAATATTGTGTCGGATAAAAATCACTAGCGATGTATCCGCACAATTTACTCTAGATAATTAACAATATCCCTTATTGAGTCCATGATAAGACAAGATTATTGATAGTGACTAAAGCCACTATCCGACAAACTAAAGCGAAAATGTAGGCTAGGTCCAATAGAATCAACAGAAAATTTAGTCGTTAACTATGCTATGGGTGTACTTATTACACTAACTTTACTACCTATATTATATTATCTATACTATCTTAGTTTAGAATCACATACTATCTTAGTATCAATCTTTGATAGTTGGCTATAATTTAGAATCTTAGGGTAAAAAGAGAATAAAAAAGATGTGGGAAAAGAGCGTAAATTAAAGTTCCCAATACTCCGTTACAGATTTAAATTTCTTCTTTTGCTCTTCCGTTAAAGTTTTAGGGTCTAATTCTTTTCCGTTTTCATCAATATAATGGTCTTCCGTTGCCTTAAGTTTAAGTTTAAGCTTTTGTGCTATTTCACTTTCCGATAGTAATCCATTTGTCTTTAATCTAAATATTTCATCTTGATTTTCAGGCGGTAATACTTTTGCATCACTTTTCAAAAGAGAAGCTAGTTTTTCAAATCTTGCATTCATTTCTTCTTTTATGGCTTCTATTTCGGATTGCTGTTTTTGGTTAGTTGCTTTCTGTTGGTTTATTTCTATTTTAAGTTCTGCTGTGGTTTGTGGGATTAGTTTTGGTAATGCCAATTTGTATTTTGGTAATAGCTCTTGCCATAAGTGGCTTGAATAGTGGAAGTCAACAGCGTTTTTTGGTTTATGGGCTAACATAGGAGCTATCATGTTATCGTTAACGACATTCTCTAAAGCACTCTGTAAAACATCTCTGTTGTCATGGGGAGAAAAGCGTTTTACCTCTAAGTCTTTCCAAGCGGCTAGTGATGCATTGTCATAAGTGTTATTGATTGCTCCTTCAGTCATTGCTCTAACTTTTTTGGGTTTAACGGATAGCTTTCTTTCTTCTTTAGTAAATCGACCTTTGTATCCGATAAATAGCGGTGAATCCTCAGTTAGATTAAAACCTCTTCTTTTAGCTTCAGCGAAGTAATCTTGCATCTTAGCCCAAACAAAGCTGTTAACAAAGGTGATTTGTTTAAGCCCTTTGTACTTACCAATTCCAGAGCCTTTTAGTCTCTTAGCTTCTATTTCCAGATAATAAGGTACTTCAGCGTCACCAGTAGGTTTAAGGTCATTTCTAAATAGCTTGGTTAGCGTTCCTATCCTAAAACCAGTAGACGGGAAAAACCAAATTAAAGCCCTATCTCTAGCGGTTGTACAGTTGCTTTCTAGCTCTTGAATTTCTTCTAGCTTAGGCGTTCTCTTTTTTGCTTCTGGTGGCTCAATATCTCTAGCGACTTCTGAATTAAGTTCTCTCCAATTGTGCTTATAGAAGCTAATAATGGCGTTTTTGGCGTATGCTGCAACTGATTGCGTCATTCCAGTTTGTCTAAGATACTTCTCTAGCATTCTTTCGGCTTGGAATTCCTTTTCTGTTGCTACTGCTTTTAAACCTTCAATCTTGAAATTTATCAATTCATCAGGATTCATTTTAGCCCATAGAGAGTATTTCTTTAGGTGTCGAATGAACGGCTCTTTAGTACTTGAACTAGGCAAGTGAGGTAGCCAATTGCGACCACTTTCAAAGGATAGAACCCATTTTTCATTAGCTTGAGTCAAATCGCTCAATTGCTAACAACCTCTCTATCGTTAAAAAGCTTTTCAAAAAAACTAAAGATGGTAGATATATTCTCAGCTACAGCTAAGGAAACATATTTTTATGTGAATCCAACGCTTATATTACTGTATTATTTGGAACTGATCATAAATGCCTAAGCGTAATGACCTTGAACAGAAAGCACTTCACTACGTCGTCGGTACAGGTTATCAGGGTGTACTGCAATCAGATTTATGGCGTGAACTCGGCGCAAGCAGCCGCGAAGGTTCTCGCGTGTCGATTAAACTAGAAGAGAAGGGGCTTATCCGCAGGGAAAAAGAACTCCAAGAAGGCAGATGGACCTATAGGCTCTACCCCAAAAGGCTGCCTGCATCCATAGAAACCATCGTGGATTGCCCATGCTTATTATGCCCAGACAACGCACGCTGCGACCCCACAACCGCCCTTTCCCCCAAAAGTTGCCCCAAACTAACCGATTGGATACTGAACTTAGGAAAACCGCCAGCGCCAGCAGTTACTGACACTGAAGGTCAAAGCGCCTCAGCACCAGAGCCAAGCATACCAGAGGATGATTCCGTTGCCGAAAGCTTGGATACGTGAGAGAAAAAACGAATATTACTATAAAAAAGCCAAAGAAGAAAATTATCGTAGCCGATCCACATACAAACTGGTTCAAGCTAACGAGAAATACGGCTTCATCAAACTGCGCGATGTCGTTGTAGATTTAGGTGCGGCTCCAGGCGGCTGGATTCAAGCGGCAAGAAAAATGACAGGCAAACACGGCTTTGTTTTAGGCTTAGACTTAAAGCCGATTGACCCCTTCACGCAAGAATATATCAGAACAATCATCGCCGACTTCACAGAACCAGGCGTAGTTGACCAAATTATCTCGTTTATTCCACGCAAAGCGGACGTCGTTCTCTGCGACGCTGCCCCAAACATCACAGGCGTATGGGAAGTTGACCACGCAAGACAAATCGACTTAGCGACCCAAGCCCTAGAAATCGCCCAATGTGTACTGCGAGTAAACGGAAACTTTTTTGTCAAAGTCTTCGAAGGCGATCTGCTAAACGACTTCCTTCTACACGTGAAAACCCTCTTTGAAGAGGTAAAATTGGTGAAGCCTCAGGCAAGCCGACAACAAAGCAGCGAAATGTACCTTTTAGCGTTGGGCTTGAAAACGGCGTGTGAATGTGAAGGGGAAAACTAATTTTCCCGCTCAACTCTTCTTATAGTCAGGTGTAAGGCTTGAAGGTTATTTCGGCGGATTCTGCAGCAGCCATTTTAGACGATCAGTTTAAGCCGTTGCTCCATGTGGCTTCCGTTTCTGTTTTAGTTGAGCCGCCTTACAGGGAACCTGCATTTCGTTTAGCTGAACCGATTTTCAGGGAAGTCGAAACGGGGTTTGATGTGATTGTGCACGAAGCTGAGCTTTGCAGAAGTCTACTGGACATGATGAGGGCTGATGTTGTACATTTGGATATGACGCTGGGCGGAGTTTCCGTCGAAGAGCTATCGCCAGTGGAACTATTGAATCTTAGAGCATCCGGTAAGGGAAGACAAAACATTCTAAAGATTCTGCCAAGGCTCAGAAAGATTGCCTGTGAAATAAAGCGTCTTCACGCCATAGACATGTTGGCTATTGGCAAAGAGAGCATGCCTGTGCGGATTGCTGAATTAACAGCTGGGGCAGAGGCAATTCTGTTTGCCGCCCAAAGAGCGGTGGAAGAGAAAGAAAGTGTTTTGTTGGGGTTGCCGTTAATGTGCCAGCCCAGATTCTTAGGTAACTGGGTGTATCTTCATTCTCTTATAGCAAACGAGCATGACCTTCGCGGATTCAGCGTTGATACGCAAAAAGTTCTAACAAAGGTTAAATTATCAGAAACCTTAAACCCTATTGCAAGAGGATTCCGAGCCCTAAAGATTAAGCCAATGAATTAAAGCTGGTTTGATTATGAAACTTGATTTATCTTTTTGGAAGAACGCTTCACCAAGACGAAAAAGAATCTATTCAATCACAGCCATATTCCTTGTTGCATTCATAGTCACATTAATTGGATCCTACATACCTCTAAGTTCACAAGACGCCACAACGCTGAGTAATCAGGTAAATGCTACATTAAACCAGCACAAAGCCAACAACACCTTGACAGAATACATTTTCATAAACAACTTCTCCATCTGCTTGCTAATGTTCTTGCCATTAGCGGGGGCTGCAGTGGGAATGTTCATACTATTCGACACAGGAATTGCCCTCAACGCTATAGCAACCACACAAGGCTACCCTGTATGGCTGGGTCTTGCAAGTTTGATAGTGACCCCAGTGTTCTGGCTGGAATTTGCAGCCTACTCCATCGCTATGGCTGAGAGCATTTGGCTGATTAGAAGGTTGATACAGGCAGGTAAATCCAAGGTGCCGCATGGCGGTCGAAGGATACTTTGGCGTGAACTAAAATGGTTGGTATTATCCATTGGCACCTGCGCGGGTCTGCTTGCTATAGGCGCTGTGGTAGAAGTTTGGCTAATAAATCTTGCAGCCTAAAACAGGAAAAAGCCTTTCTTTCTACGTCTTCACTATTTCCAAACTGATGTCAAGTGCCTTAACGCTATGAGTCAACTCGCCCATACTTATGACGTCAACCTCTGCCTGGGCAAACTCTAATAGGTTTTCGCCCGTGATTCCGCCGCTAACTTCCAGCAGCACTTTGGCAAATCCAGCTTTTCTTAGGGCTTCACCAGTCGCCTTGGCTTGTTTGGGAGAAAAATTATCCAGCATAATGATATCTGCACCCGCGTTTGCGGCTTTCAAGGCGTCTGCGAGGTCTGCGACTTCAACTTCGATTTTTTTGGAGAAGGATGAATTAGCTTTAGCATTTCTGATGGCTTCTTCGACGCTTCCCACAATAACCAAATGATTATCTTTAAGCAGTACCATGTCGTCTAAATGCAGCCTATGCGGGTCACCGCCACCAATTACAACTGCTTTTTTGTCAAAGTAGAGCAATCCCGGTGCAGATTTGCGTGTCGCCGCAATTTTCGCTTTTACGTTTGCCCTCTCAAGCCTCTCAGCCAAAGCGTGTGTTTTGGTTGCGATGCCGCTCATTCGCGAAAGAAGATTAAGCACGGTTCGTTCAGCTGAAAGTATTGTTTGGGCATCTCCCGAAATTTTCATTAGGACTTGTTTGTTTTTGATTTTTTCTCCATCAGCAACTTTGGTCTTAACTATCAACCCCAAGTACTCAGCGAGAAATGTGGCTTCTTCGATTCCAGCCGCTACGCCATCTTCCTTCGCAATAATCTCTGCTTTAACGGTTAAATTCGAAGGAATAGCCGCGGCTGCCGACACGTCGCCCTGCCCGATGTCGTCGGCGAGAAATTGCTTGAGCTTTTCCTCTACAAGCCTTCGGGGAACAAACATACGTGTACTTTAATGCTTACGCCTTAAATTGCTTGCCTTTTTTCCCCTTTTAAGGGATAGTTCAAATATAATCTTGTATTAACCTGTATCAATATGCGATTGCTATTGAGTTGTTCCGAACTTGGATTAGGACATGTTTCGCGAATTATTCCTTTAGGAAAACGGCTGGAGAAAAACGGCCACGAAATGTTCTTTTTTTCAGGCGGCAAAGCCTACGAAATGCTTCAAAGAGAGTTCAAGCATGTTTACGAATGCACCCCTGTGTCCTGGTACGAGAACGCTCATGGCATAATCACTTCGGCTTCGCTTCTGAACCTTCTTGTGCCTTTGCCTCTCTTTAACATGGAGCAGAACAGGTTTGAACTAAAGAAATCTAACGCTATGGAAACCATCAACCGCTACTACGATTTAAGAAAAAACCTCCATGACATTGCACCCGACATGCTCATCGCGGACGGCGACATAAACGCTCTTCGGCTGGCACAAAGATGGAAAATTCCATCAGTGTACATCGCCAACATGATAAGGCCCAGCTATGGCTTCTCAGCTTTTCTTAGTCCGGGTGAGCGCGTAGTTGAGCGGTACGTGAAACAGTGTTCAAAAATCATAATTCCTGACAACCCCCCACCCTACACGGTATCCGAATACAGCATCGGCGATTTAGACCATGTCGGATTAAAAGAAAATTTCGAGTATGTAGGAGCCTTCGTTGACACCTCACCTGTAGAGGGTTCTCAAGAACACATCTACGCCGCAATAAGCGGACCCGTCGGAACAAGAGCAAAACTAACAAAAACGCTTATTCCCGTGCTCGAAAAACTCAAAACCAAATGCATCATAAGCCTGGGCACCCCGGGAAAGAGGGTTTCAACTAAAATCGGCAACTGCGAACTCCACACATGGCTAACTCCCCAAGAAAGAGAGAAAGCCATGAAAAACGCCAAATTCGTAATCTTCAGCGGCGGACACGCAACATGCTTTGAAACAATCAAGTATGCTAAACCAAGCATCTGCATCCCAACCCAGCCTGAACAGCTGGGCAACGCAGCAAAACTTCAAGACCTAAACTGCTCCATCACCGTAAAGAACAAGAAGGAGCTCAAAAAAGCCGTTCAAAAATTGGAAAATGAAAAAGAAGCCTACAACAAAAATATGGCGGAACTAAATGAGTTCTCAAACAAGTTCAACGGTTTGGATAGGGCAGTTTCAATCATAGAAACCCTGCTTGATTGAGTTTATTTGGTTAGTTTTAGGCGTTTGACTTCGCCGTTTGGGGTTTGTTCATCAAAGATTATGGCTTTGAACTTGTAGAGTCTTGCATCTTTCGTTAACCAAGAATCTGGCGGCAACCCTGCTTTCATGCAGCATTGGCAGAGGAATTCTTCTTCACACCAGCCCCACTCCACTGGAACCTGCGGCAAAAGCAGCCCCTTGTAGGGTCCGCGTTCAACTATTAAGCCATCTTCGCCAACCTTGATTTTGCTCAGGTACTCTTTGGGATTTGCTACGTCTACTGGTTCGGGCGGCGTTAGCACGCTGACTTCGAAAACAACTTTGCCCAACTCTTGGGCAGTTAAGGGTTCAAAGCGTGGGTCTTCTGTTGCCGCGTTGATGGCGCTGTCAATCACTGCTTCCACAAGTGGGCTGGTAGGATAGGGATAACCAATGCATCCTCGTAGCTCCTTCGCTCCACTGCTGACGCTGTTTATGGTCACAAATACCCCGCAGTGCGCGAAGAGTTTTTCTGGTGTTTCTTTGGGCGGTTTGGGGACTTTGCCTGTTTGCAAGTATTGTTCCACTGTTTTTCGGGCTAAGTTGATTAGAAATTTTCCTTCTTCATCAGTTAGTTCAAACGACATACCATTCCACCCATGCAAGGCTACTCAAACACTAAATAAACTAAAAAATATTAAAAAAATAAAGAGTTAAAACTTTATGGATTCTTCGGCGATGCCTTCCTTAGTTATGATAAGGAAGTCTATGCCGTCGCCGCTCATGGAATCTCTGCTAACGGCGGATTTTATCGAGCGGGTAACGAGTTCTTTTGCTTCTTCGGCGCTCATGGTTTCTTTGTAGCCTTCTTCGAGGACTCCCATGGCGATTTCTGTTCCTGAACCAACAACTGCATATTTATCGGGGATTAAGGAGCCTAAGACGTCAAGCACGTAGAGTGATCCACCTTCTTCATCTAAGCCGCCGACGATGGTTTGCGTGAACAATGGTGAGTATCTGCGGTTAAATAGTACGTTAGCCAAAAGCTTCGCTGCAGAACGCACGCTAATTGGTCTTCCAACATCCATGCTGAAGAGGTTAGCTTGTGCCTGCATTTCTTTGGCGAGAATTTGCATATCTCCAATAAGACCAGCGCATGCAACGCCGATGCGGTCTGTTACTTTGAAGACTTTTTTGCCGCCTTTACTCATTATGAAATTGCCGTAGGTTACTCTTTTTTCTGAAGCTAAGATTACACCGTCTTTGAAGATTGCACCCACGGTGGTTGCGCCTGGCATCCATGCAATGCCCTGTTGGGCTTGGTTGCCTTGACCTTGCTGCTGTTCTTGCGGCATCAGTTGGATTTGTGGAATATTGGGTAAAGTTGGTAATTGTGGTCCATAACCTTCCATAATTTTCGCCTTTTCTTGATATACACAAGACAAATTATTAAGGTTACTTATAACCATTATAGAGTAAGTGAAGTGGCTTGCATGAGTAAGTCTGAACCGTTAAGGTGCCAAAAATGCGGCAAACCCGTCGGTTACGTCTCCGTTACCCCAAAAAGTTTCTTGACAGCTAAACCTGCAGTGGATAAGGTAAGGTTGGTTGCTACATGCATGGATTGCTCCAGCCAAAATAGCTTTTACCGCAGAAACTTTTAACATAAATAAAACATTCAACATTGCGGACCTGCCAGATGATAGAAATCTACTCCCAAAACATCGAAGACACATGGTTTGCAGTCGCCGTTAACAAACGACAAATCGTAACATCTTCTTTTGGAGCAAACCAACATACAGCATTAAAAAACGTTTTAGGTAACGTACCATTCAACTTGCCCTTTCAAGTTTTCCATGAGCCAGTAGCCTCAGCCAAACACACACTTACAACATTGAAAACCATATACGACGGAGAAGAAGCCCAACCCAACCTGTCTCTGGCAACAGCTCATTTACCAGCCTACACCAAAAGAGTCCTCAAAGCAACCTCGGCAATTCCCCTCGGCTATGTAACCTCCTACGGTGCAATCGCTAAGGCTGTCGGCGGTGGACCCAGAGCTGTCGGAAACATCATGGCATCCAACCCCTTTGCCCCCATCGTTCCCTGTCACAGAGTTGTCAGGGCAGATTTTTCGTTAGGCGGTTACGGCTTTGGCTTAAAAGCAAAGATGGAGCTTTTGGGAAAGGAGAAAAGGGGGTTTCCTGTTCCAAAAGAAATTCAAGTTGAGGGGAAGCAAATGACTGTTTTTCCAGTTGAACATGTTTTAAGAAATTTTGTTTAAACGGGTTTACGCAAATGATAAATGCAGGTGGGCCCACTCAAAGCAAGTGAGCACCATGGTTAATCGAGGTCTCTACGTTGGAAGATTTCAGCCTTTCCATTTAGGACACCTAGACGCCATCAAATACGTCTTAAACGAAGTAGATGAACTCGTAATAGTAATAGGCAGCGCCCAATACAGCCACAATACAAACAACCCATTTACTGCTGGCGAACGACTTTTTATGGTTCGTCAGGCACTTCGGGAGGCGGGAGTTGAGGATTCTAAACTGTGGATCGTACCCGTTCCAGACGTTCACCTGCACATGCTATGGGTTAGCGCAGTCGAAGGCTACACACCCAAATTCAAAGCCTTATTCTCCAACGAACCCCTAACCAAGAGGCTCTTCATGGAAGCCGGCTATGAAGTCAAAACCATCCCGCTTTTCGAGAGAAAAGTCTACATGTCAACTGTGGTACGGGAGAAAATGATTAAAGATAACAGCTGGACTGAACTTGTGCCAAAAAGTGTGGCTGACTTCATCTTGGAGATAGATGGAGTTAACAGGCTCCGAGACTTGGCAAGAACCGACAGAGTCAGCTAAACAACCATCTTATCCTTTGAAGCCTGGTGATAAAAGCGCCAAGCCAGCAAGTAAACGGTAATTAGCACTAGCAGTTCAGCAAAAAGCCCCAAGAAGATGTCGCCTGAAAGAGCAAAAAAGTTGTTCACTATATGGAGCGAAACCGCAATCAAGTAGTATGGTAACGGTTTCTTTGTAGCTATTCCGTAAGCAACTATGGTTGCGCTTGAAGCATGAAAGATAATGTGGGAAAAACTTGCAATAATTGGAGCACCTGTAATGAAAATGTACTCAAAAAACTCTGCTATACCAAAGCCTAACCCCAGTAGTAGGCCCAAAGTTACAAGTGAGCGTTCTGTTTCACCGTGTCGATAGAATAAGGGGAAGACTTTGGCTAATTCCTCGATGAAGGGAGCCAAAACCACTATGAGCAAAGCAACAGAAAATCCAGCTGGGAAAAGCGACTCGTAGAAAACCGCAAAAGGAATACTGACCAAGAATCCTGAAGCAAAAAAGAAAATTAACTCTTTAACACTGGGCTTATGAAGCGGAATAACGCATTGACGAGGCGATTCGTTTTCCATAAAAGAAGCTCCTAACAATACTGAATTAATCGCTTACTTATCAGCTTTACCGCAACACTTTAGAAACCAGCAGCCACAAGGTCAGAAGGCTTCATTAGTTCCCTTAACAAAACCGTCGCATAGGAGCCCCTTAGCAACATAAAACTCACCTTTGCCCAGTACCCTACGCCAGCCTTATTCGCAGAAACATCTTGTAGCCGAAAGTCCTTTATTGGAGTAACAGCCGCACGCAAACCGCCTTTCCCACCAGCTCTTGACAACTCGTTAAATCGCAAATTCTCCATTTCGACACCTTCCTGTTCAAGAACTCCACGTTCTATCTGCCCCATAACGCCTTGGGATAGCCTCTGTTTTACACCAAAAATCGGAAGAGCAACACGCAACCGACCCGCCTTAGCCTGAGCATTAACTTCAGACAAGTTCTCCGCTGTCGCAACCTTAGCCACATTAGTAAGAGGCAACCCCGAACGCTCAACACCAACTACATAGTCTCCCTCCACCGCCTCATTGAAAGGCAAACCATGCTTAACCCGCTCGCTTAGAAAACGGTTAAACAAGTAGGATTGATGCGCTTGGACAAAGAGCGCTTGAAGCTTCAACGGTAACTTTTGGAAGGCCCCAACAAAGTCCTCGGGGTTATTAGCTAAATGGTTGAGCATCATTCGTTCAAAGCGGAGTTGTTTGGGAAAATTCTCTCGAGCTTGCTTAAAATTTCGGGTTAACTGCAGGTCTTGGCGGGCTTGCCTTGACCCGGGATGTTCATGAACGCTAGGTTTAGCCAAAAAGAGCATTGCCGCCTCCTCAAACTTGCCTCGGACGAGCGCTTTTCCAACTAAATGTGTTATTGGACGAGTCGTTCCGAAGCGTTGGTGACCAAAAAAGTTGGGGATGCCGCCGACTGCATCGAGTTCTTGCATTGTTTGGGTGATATTTTGTTCAATAGTTTCTTCTAAGTCAGTGACGGATTTGATTGTTATTGTAAAATTGTTGCCCAACAGGTAGAATACGGAGAGCATTTCCCGAATGTATCCGACTGGGTGAACCTCGATTTCTTTAATTGCAACCTTCGCGGCATCTTCCATCAAAATGTTCTCTATGGTGATGTGTTGTGCAGTAACAGCTTTAGCATCCTTGATTCCGGCAAACTGAACCCTTGCCTGATCAATTCCCAAAGACTTTGCGATATTTTTCAAGGCGATGAAAGTGTCCCAGTTGCGCTTAATCAAAACACACAGCAAAAAACGCTGCCCCTGTGCCGTAGACCCCAGAACCCTCGAGGGAACCTCCCCATTCACGTTGGCTTTGGAGCCATCAACCAATACTTCTTCAACAAAAAAATCCTCAACTGACGCTTTAATTCTGCCGCCGACACCTTGAGTTTTCGTAGCATAAACATCCATGCCGAGCAGCTTGTCAAGGTCGGGAACAAACAAAAAAGTCGCCTATAACAGTTTAAGTTTGCCAGTTAACCGATCAACCATTGCTGAGGGCGCGGGACCAATTCCCAAGCAAGTAATAGAGCCCTCAGGAATCTGAGTTAAACCACGGTCAACAATCAAGGCATGAGGTAAACCTAAATCCTCAGCAGCCTCCTCCAACTCGCATAGTTCTTTTTCAGTCTGAACTTTAACCGCAACCTTCTTTTGTCCTTCATACAGCCAGGCGTCCCACCATTTTTTATGGTGTACAAAAGCGTCTTGAGCCGCGGATATGGCTGCATGTCCTGCTTGTGCTGCAATTTTGCCTTTGCCCATCTGCAGGTCAGTTCGGAAAACGAGGACTTGCTTGTATTCAAATTCGCCCATTTAACATTATCCCGCCTCTAGGTTAGCACTCGAGATTTTAAGGGTTTGCAGACAGGTAGAGTAAACCAAAGTAAGCTAGAGCTGCAGCCATTGACGGTTTCCTCATTGCAGTTAGAAGCATTTTGCCTTGAAAATCAATCTCATCAACATCTTTCAAAGCTTTGTCCACACCTAACTTTCCACAGACCCGAAGCATCTCATCTAATTTCTCGTCTGAAAGAGAATTAAGAAACCGCCTGAGTCTGAGCATGACGAGGAAATCAAAACTCAACTGGTCACTGCATCGTTTTTGGTAGTTTTGCAGGAGATAGGATGAAACATCATCTTTCTTTAGAGCTTGGCTTGCAACTTCTGCAGCCAACTTAGCACATTTTAATCCAAAGATTACTCCGCCACCCGTCGTGGGCTTAACTTGTGAAGCGCAGTCGCCTACGGCAAGAAAACCATCCGCGTATGACCTGTTGATTGGACCACCCAATGTTATGGCATGGTAGCCGACTTGTGTTATTTTGGCTTTGGCAAGCTGCTTCGATGCTACTGGATGCTTGATCATGAGTCGCTTAAGGTACTCGCGTGGGTTGCCATGGTTTGTTGCTAAACCCACCTTCGCCGAGCCATCAGGCCGTGGGATAAGCCAGCCGTAAAAGCCTGGTGCATAAGCTTTGCCAAAATAAACCTCAACGGCGTCAAACTCAACATCCCTAACGCCATCCACCTCAGCTTCAACCGCATAAACTAAACCGCTGGGTTTGAGTGTTTGTAATCTGGCTTGCCTTAGAAGCCTTGAAGATATACCTTCAGCGTCTATTACGATTTTAGAATTAAAATCCTCTTCAAAACCACCAGTTCGCTCAGCTATAACGCCTCTAACAAAGCCATCTGCCTTCAACAGCGATTGCACACGAGAGTTCAGAACAAAGTTTGCCCCAGCGTCCTGAGCCTTTTTGGCCAAGTACTGATCAAACAGAGCCCTGTTCAAAGCTGTGGTAACTGGACAGGAAAGATGAAGCGAAAACTTTGAGCCAACGGGCGAATAAAAGTTGGCAGCGCAAAAGGTATTCTCAACTATTCCCTTTGGCAGAGGATACAGCCCCATGGTTCTTAAGCTTCGTATGCTGATATGCCCAGCACAATGCGACGGTAACCCAATCTCAGGGTGTTCCTCAAAAACTGTGACTTTTGCGCCTTTTTTTGCCAAGTTTTCGGCAGCATAGCAACCAACGGGTCCACCACCAACAACTATTACTTCATGCGAGTAGGAGGAAGGTTGCAGCTTGAGCGAGGGCATAATTATGCAATGGAGCTAAATCGTATTTAAGCAAAAGGGCATGTCGGCTAAGCTTTGAGTTTGCGGTTTACCAGCACATATTTGGAGCCTAATAGGGTCCCTATCAGTTCGATGCAGAAACGATAGAGGAGTACGTGCCACCATTTGCCCTAAGAGGGGTAGGTCTTTGTTGACCATTTTTCAAGCTAATAGCATGTTAAATTTTCGTGCTTAAAATAAGGGAACTATAAACAAAAAATAATGTTTATATCCAAGTTAGCTTAAGACAGCATAAATACAGAAAAGCGCAAAACAGACTTAAATTTCATTTCCAATGGATCATAGAAAATAAAAGTTTGAAGAAAAAGCTGGTTTAATGGTGAACTACTAGTTCGATTCGGCGCTTGCCCCTAGACATCGATGAAGTGCGGATTTTACCGCTTACCTCAAGTTTCAGCAGCAGTTCGTTGAAGTCTTTGAACCCTAAATCTTCGTACTCATCTTTTAGTTGGTCGTAGAGGTCGTCGTCGGTAAGGTCTCCCTTCTTAGTTAAAACTTCTAAGAGGTAGAAGTAGGCTGGGCGTGTTTTCCAAGTTTTTATTTGCGGCATCAAGCGTTCCTTCTTATGCAACTGGGGTTGCTGGCTTTTGTACTTGTCGGATTTGCTGCATGAAGCTCTTGTACCATTTTTCCATGTCGGGTGTTATTGAGGGTCCCATTTCTTTTAAAGCGTCTTGGAAATCTTTCATGGTGACTTCGACGGAGTTTACGTTCTTTCGCAGTGCATGCATTGCTGCTTCGCGGCAGAGGGATTCTATGTCAGCACCAGAATAGTACTTGGTTGCAATTGTAATCTGGTTTAAGTCAACGTCCGTGGAGATTGGCATGCCTTTGGTGTAGATTTTGAGGATTTGCAAACGGCTCTTCTCGTCAGGCTCAGGCACGTAGATTAAGCGGTCAAAGCGTCCGGGACGCAAAACTGCAGAATCAACCATGTCTGGACGGTTAGTTGCGGCAATAACCACGATGTCTTGCAGAGTCGTGATGCCGTCCATTTCAGTTAGCAGTTGGCTTATTACGCGTTCCGATACTCCGCTGTCGGACATACCCATACCGCGTTTTGGCGTGAGAGAATCGATTTCGTCTAGGAACACTACTGCGGGCGCTGCCATGCGTGCTTTGCGGAAGACTTCGCGGATAGCTTTTTCTGATTCACCTACCCATTTGCTGAACACTTCGGGTCCCTTGATTGATATGAAGTTAGCTTCGCTTTCCGTCGCTACTGCACGTGCAAGCAAGGTTTTGCCGCAGCCCGGTGGACCATAGAGCAAGATGCCTTTGGGCGGTCTAATTCCAAGTTTGGTAAATATTTCCGGGGTCTTTATAGGCCATTCTACCGCTTCGATGAGATGCTGTTTTACGTCGTCAAGTCCGCCGGCGTCTTCCCAGTGGACAGTTGTGACTTCAATGTAGACTTCGCGCATGGCTGTAGGCGTAACTTCTTTGTAAGCGCCCAAGAAATCATCCATTTTTACCTCCATTTTCTCTAGCACTGCGGGGGGGATGCGTTCTTCTTCCAGATTAATCTGTGGCAAATACCGTCTTAGGGCTTTCATTGCGGTTTCTCTGCCGAGTGCGGATAGATCGGCGCCTGTGTAGCCGTGAGTCATGCCTGAGAGTTTTGTAAGGTCAACGTCTTCTGCGAGGGGCATGCCGCGTGTGTGGATTTGGAGAACTTCGTAGCGTCCTTTCTTGTCTGGAACACCGATTTCTATTTCCCGGTCGAACCGTCCTGGTCGACGCAGAGCTGGGTCAAGAGCTCCTGGGCGGTTGGTTGCACCTATGACTATGACGTTTCCTCTGCCTGACAACCCATCCATCAATGCAAGGAGTTGGGCAACGACGCGTCTTTCAACTTCTCCCGTGACTTCCTCACGTTTAGGCGCAATGGCATCGAGTTCATCCACAAAGATTATGCTGGGCGCGTTCTGTTGAGCTTGCTGGAAAATCTCTCGCAGACGTGCTTCGGATTCACCGTAGAATTTACTCATGATTTCTGGTCCGTTGATTGAGTAGAAGTTTGCTTCAGACTCGTTTGCTACTGCTCGCGCCAACAGGGTTTTGCCGCAGCCTGGTGGACCATGGAGAAGTACGCCTTTTGGCGGTTCAATTCCTAAACGCTGGAACAACTCAGGATGGCGAAGGGGCAACTCGACCATTTCGCGGACGCGCTGGATTTCGGTGTGCAATCCTCCGATGTCTTCATAGTTTGTCCGTGGTAGCCCTTTGCCTTCTGGGGCGGGTTCGTTGAGGATTGTTAATCGGGTTTCTGCTGTAACTTTAATGATGCCATGAGGACGTGTTTTTGAAACTGTGAATGGAATTGCGTGTCCTAGCATCATAACTAAGGTGGTGTCGCCTTCAACAAGGGTGCGTTCCATAAGGCGGTTTTTGACGAAATTCGTGAAGTCTTCGTCGACGTTTAGGCGCATGTCAACTGGCGCAAGTGTTATGGAGAGGGCGGTTTTGACCTTTGCGGGACGGATGACGACGTATTCGTTTATGGCGACTCCGCTGTTTTTGCGGGTGAACCCGTCGATGCGAATTATGTCGCGGTTCTGGTCTTCACTGTATGCTGGCCAAGCAATGGCAGATGTAGTGCGTTTATTCACAATTTCGATAACGTCTCCAGCGCTTATGCCAAGCTTCTGCATGGTTCGCTGGTCAATTCTGGCGATTCCTCTGCCAACATCTCTTTGTCGTGCGTCTCCAACGCGTAGCTGTACTTCACTCATGAAGAATATCTCCCAAATAATCCTGACTTTCTGTTTAGGGGTTTGTGTTTGAAAAAGCCGTAATGCCTATATAAACTTTAAAGTGTAAGCTCTAAGACATTCAAGAGCAAATTAGAGAAAAGAAAGATTGCTTGTCGGGGTTTACCTGTTTAATCGCGACTTGTTCGGCGCACTTGGAAGGTTTGAGCTTGGCTTACACCAGGGATTTTTGCAAGTTTTTCCTCGAATTCATCAACTAAACCTGATTTATCTTCAGGGTATTTGATTTGAACAAGGAGCGCAACGAGTCCAAAAGCTACAGGTTCTTCGCCGTATCCTTCAATTTGGGCAAATTCGGGCAGAATAGTTTTGATTTGTGCTTTTAAACCGTCAAAACTTGGCATTATATCTTCGGGAAAAACCTTGTAGGTTACTAGTACACTGCCCATTCAGTTCGCCTTTTTATGGTCCACTGAACCCGCATTTGGGGCATTTGTAGAGGCGGCCGAATTTGCGGCATTTTCCATCTCGTTTAATCTGGATATCTCCGCATTGTGGGCATAGGAACTTTGTAGATTCGCTGCCTGGCGGGATTGGTTTTCCGCAACTTGTACATGTGACTAAGGACAACTTTTCTGACATGAACTATCACTTCTGTGCCGTCATAATTGTTAGGGTTCCTTATAACTGCTATGCTTGGATACTCGGCTTTGTGTGTAAATACAATTTTTTTGTTTGGCTTAAAAAACTGATAATCAGCCGATCCCCATAGGTGTCTGCAATGATATGATATTTGGATCCTAACAGGTCGGTGAATTACACTATCCCTTTATAGGTTTTCTGCAGAGATTGGATATTAAGAACCAAATGCTTGCGTTACTCAAGTCCCCGCGTGGTTGTAAATGAAATAGTCCCAATAGGACGCATGATGGGTTTTTGGATAATTGACTGCGAAACAACCATAATCCTGTCATTGTGTGGTGAGATGTCAAACCACAACTAAAAAACATGAACACCACCGACTTCAACAATTGTTTCAAAACTGTTTCACATCTGTTTCAGCGAACTATCTTACCACCCCCAAGACGTTAGCATATAATAATGAAAAAGTGAGGTATAAAAAATGAAAATTTGGAAAATAATAACATTGGTTAGTGTCACAGTAGTTGCAGTTGCCCTGCTAACCACATCTGCTTTCACGGCAGCCATGATGGGAGGCCCATACGGAGGCTACGGTGGAATGATCGGAGGGAGCTACGGATATGGCTATCCCACCCAAACGACGGCAACACAAACAACCCAGTATTACCAGCCAGTCTACCCCTACCAATACGGTGGCGGATGCATGGGCTTAGGCTTTGGCGGATACGGATATACAACAACGGCACCCTACGCTTACACCGGAGGTGAACTTAACATAACCACTGCAGCGCAAATCGGCCAGAACTACGTCGCATCTTTAAACAACCCTGACTTAGCAGTCAAAGAAGTTGAAGAATACTCACAAAACTTCTATGTTCAAGTCTACGAGAAGAACACTGGCATAGGCGCATTTGAACTGTTGGTTAACAAGTACACTGGCAGTATCTACCCAGAGATGGGGCCTAACATGATGTGGAACCTCAAATACGGCATGATGAGAAGCGGCATACTAGGCGGAATCTATGGTGCCCCAACAGCAAACATGCCAGTTTCAGCAGACCAAGCGAAAGTGGATGCACAGCAGTTCCTAAACACCTACTACCCTGGAGCTACTGTTGGAGAAGTTTTCCCGTTCTATGGGTACTACCACGTTATGGCTATGGTTAACGGCACCAACTATGGTATGCTAAGTGTCAATGGCTACACTGGGCAAGTCTGGTATCATACCTGGCATGGAACCTTCATACAAGAACTAGATGTGAGTTAAAAAGAACTCACATTAGCCTTTTTTCTTTAGTTTCTTGATTTAACTGTAACATATAAAAGGTGAGAAAACGTTAGAATATTCGAATGTGAGTGAACCTATGTCTAAACCAGAATTCGACATGACCATATACGAACTACAGGCAGAGATTTCAAAAACATTAGCTCACCCTCTGAGGCTAGCTATTCTGCATAACTTAAAGAGCGGAGAAAAAACCGTCAACGAACTCACCCAAACACTTGGTGCAAGCCAATCCAACGTTTCCCAGCATCTGGCAATTTTGAGGCAAAGACAAATCGTTAAAACCCGAAAAGACGGCTCAAACATCTACTACCGTGTTTCAAGCCCAAAGATCAGTCAAGCCTGCGACATGGTACGCGGAGTCCTTTTAGAACAGCTTAGCCAAAAACAGGAAATAGCGAGAACATTTCAAGAATAGGATGATGTTTGGATGTTTGGTTGTGGATGTGGTTGCGGGTCAAACTCTAACGATGAAAGAAAAGAGAGGGTGACAGTTCGAGAAGTAGTTATGGTTCCATGCAAGTATTGTGGAGCCCTCTTCCAGCAAACAGCGACGTTTTGCCCAAACTGCGGAGCCAAAAGAACAGCATAACAGAAATCAAAAACTCTTTAAAACCCAAGCAGGTTCAGAAGTAAAGGGAGCAATTCTAAAATGCCCAATTCTAAACAATTTTTCATATTCTTAGTCACAGTTTTTCTTGTTGCTACGTTAGTTGTTCCAGTTTTGGCAGCAACATACGTACCTGGTGTAACGACCGGGGATTACGTAAAGTATGGAAATTTTGTAGGAACGGGTCCGGGGTTTGAAGCCTTCGGCGACTACGACGCGCTCACCCTACAAGTAACCAACGTTGCTGGAAGCCAGGTTACTTTGCTTTCAACTGGACAGTTCAAGAATAGCACCGCCATCCCAGGCAACGATACGGTTTCAGTTTGGGATGTTTCTGCAGGAACAGAGAATGGAGCGCCAAACACTCAAGGACCCATAATCGCCGCTAACCTCAACGTAGGCGAGCCCATCCCACCTCCAGGCACCTACGCTGTAAATAACACCGAAAACCGCCAGTACATAGGAGTCACCCGAAGCGTCAACATCCTCAGCACAACAATATCCACTCCAGATTACAACTCAAGCCTAACCTACATCTACGACAAAGCTTCAGGCATGCTGCTCGAATCTTCTTCCATTACGACCGTTCAGGGGGAAACGGGTCCAGTCACTTCAGAATACGCCTACAGCATCACCCAGACAAATATTTTCAGCACCACGTCGACCAACCCAACCCCGGCAAACCCCACACAAAACAGCCTAACAATCTACATAATCGCTATAATCATTTTAATCGTTATAATTTTGGCAGCGACACTTGTCTTGTTAAGGAAGAGAATTTAGCAACGACTCAAGATTATTGCCTGTTTTCTTTTTCTGAAATTTAGTCATTCGCAAACCTCTTAAGATTGTTTCTTGCCTACATATTTTGTGGAATCGTTTTGGGCGTAAACTTCAAAGACCTCATACCAAAAACCCCCGTTAAACTAGAAGACCTTGGCGGCAAAATCATAGCCATAGACGCATACAACGCCATCTACCAGTTCCTCAGCATAATCCGCCAACCCGATGGCACCCCCCTCAAGGACAGCACGGGCAAAATCACCAGCCACCTAAGCGGACTCTTCTACCGAACCAGCAACCTAATCGAAATGGGAATAAAACCCATTTATGTCTTTGACGGCGAATCCCCAACGCTGAAAACAACAGAAGTCGAGAGGCGAAGACAAGTAAAAGTTGAAGCAACCGCCCATTACGAGAAGGCTGCTGCAAAAGGCGATACAGAAAAAATGTTCATGTACGCTCAGGCATCGACCAGCATGAAAGATTACATGTTGGGTGACAGTCAGAAACTTTTAGGGCTTATGGGTTTGCCGTGGGTTCAGGCACCAGGTGAAGGTGAAGCTCAAGCTGCCCACATGAACATAAAGGGCGATGCGGACTACTGTGCAAGCCAAGATTATGACAGTCTTCTGTTTGGGGCATGTAAGCTACTTAGGAACCTAACGATTTCTGGGAGAAGAAAAAGAGGAAAAGTCACGATTGAAGTTGTGCCTGAGGTCGTAGAGTTACCTAAAACACTCCATGAATGCGGTTTAACACGTGAGCAACTCATCGACGTTGGAATCTTGATTGGAACCGACTTTAACCCCGACGGTGTAAAAGGAATAGGCCCAAAAACCGCCCTCAAACTCATAAAGCAACACGGCACCCTCAAAAACGCTCTGCCACATATAGAGAACGTAACCTTCGCAAACAAAATAGAAGAAATACAACAAATCTTCCTATGCCCAAAAGTCACCGACAAGTACAAGATAGAGTGGAAAGAGCCCGACGAAGCAGGTTTAATCGATTTTATGATCCGCGAAAAAGAATTCGGCGAAGAACGAATTAAAAAATCCTTGGAACGGATGACTGCGGGCACAAAGAAGCAGAAGGGAAAGGTTTCGTTGGAAAAATGGTTCGGCTAATCCAATCTATGGGGTGAATTTTTGGCAGGTGCATCCTTTGATGGTGCATTGTTGGTCTTGTTGATGGGCGCCTCTTGGGTGCCCACAGACAACACATGCTTTTAGAAGAGTTGCACTCAGTATTGCATCTTGGGTCAAGATATCACTCATAGGTTAAAACTACCCGATTTACACTTAAAAATTTTGTCGATTGAGCCAACTTTCTATTTCTGAAAAACAAACTACAGAAAAGAGAGAGAAATGAAGTTACTTTACGGTAACCGACTTTGCCAAGTTCCGGGGCATGTCAGGGTTAACGCCTTTCTCCAAAGACACATAATATGCCAGCAACTGAAGTGGAACCGCAAAAGGAATTGGCGAGAGCACACTTGGAATACCCTTTGGAACCTCGATGTATTCTTCCGATAAAGACTTGATTTCTTCATCGCCTTCCTCGATAACTGAGATTATGTGGGCGCCTCGGGCTTTCATCTCCATTATGTTGCCGATTACTGTTTTGTGGGTGTCGTCTCTTGGGCATATGAATACGACTGGGAAACCGTTTTCGATTAGGCTGATGGGTCCATGTTTGCTTTCACCTGCTGGGAACGCGATGGATGGGATGTAGGCGATTTCCATGAGTTTGAGTCGACCTTCAAACGCGGTGGCGGTGCTGATGCCCCTCCCAAGGAAGAAGAACACCTTAGAAACCGCGTATTTTTTGGCGATTTGCTTAATCTTTTCCTCCTGTGTTCGAACAATCGTGTCGACGTCTTCAGGCATCTTTTTGAGGTTCTCTTCTAGGCTATCGATTTCATCTTGAGAGATTTTCCCCCGTTTCTTTGACAACTTCAAAGCGAGTTGGGCTAAGACAGAAAGTTGAGAGGTGAAGGTTTTGGTTGCGGCAACGCCGATTTCTGGACCTGCCTGCGTTCCGATATATACTCGGGAAATACGAGTCATAGTTGAGCCGATTACGTTAGTCAAGCTTAGCACGGTTGCCGCTCGTTGCTGTGCACAAGACACAGCGGCAATTGTATCTGCAGTTTCGCCTGATTGACTCACAGCCAATATGGTGCTGTCGATGTTAACGGATTTGCCATATTGTTCTAAAAACTCGGAAGCATAAACTGGGTAGGCGGGTAAAAAGGCCAGTTTAGAGAACATATATGAAGCTGCCAGGCATGCGTGGTAGCTTGTTCCGCATGCAACCAAGAAAACTTCGTTGGCCCGGTCAAGAAAAGTTGAGAGCAGATCCAAGTAGTGGTCCTGGATACGCAGAGTGTTGCGGAGGGTTTCGGGTTGTTCATGGATTTCTTTAATCATAAAATGCGGGTACCCTTGCTTTACCGCCATCTCTGCGGTCCACTCCACAGTTATGGGGTCGCGTGTAATGAGGCTGTTATCGGCGATTTTGCGGATTTCGTAGCCCCCAGCCGTGAGGATAACGAGTTCTCCGTTGTTTATCATGACGGCTTTGTTGGTTACTTCCAAAAACGCTGGAATGTCGCTGGCGCAGAAGACGCCCTTGCCGTTGATTCCTAAAACAAGAGGGCTTTCGTTTCGGGCGCAGATTATCTTGTCTGGTTCACGTGTGGAGATTATGGCGAATGCGTAGGAGCCTTCTATGCGTTTGAGGCTATCCATCACGGCTTGTTGGAGGGTTAATTTAGGGTTTTGTTTTAGGGTTTCTTCGATTAGATGCGGCATTACTTCTGTGTCTGTTTTTGAGACAAATTTGTGACCGAGGTTTTCCAGTTCAGTTCTGAGTTCCATAAAGTTTTCTATTATGCCGTTGTGGACAACTGCGATTTCGCCTGTGCAGTCTATGTGGGGGTGAGAGTTGACTTTTAAGGGGGCACCGTGGGTAGCCCAGCGGGTGTGACCAATTCCTACGCTACCCAGCATGTCGTCGAGGTTGACGATTCGGTCGACTTCGTCGATTTTTCCCGAGTCTTTTTTAACAAAAATTTTTCCACCAGAGATGGTTGCTATCCCGACGGAGTCGTATCCTCGGTATTCAAGACGTTTAAGGGAAGAGTGGATTAGGGGGGCAGCGTTGCCTTCTTTTAAAATACAGCCAAAAATTCCGCACATGTTTTTCTAAGCCTTCGCGTCATAACTATTGCGATATTATGGATGAGCGTAAGTTTTGTTAATAAGTATTTTTAATATTAGAGTTTGACCGCTAAAAATTTTTTGTTAGTGCTTATTGCTGTTTGTACGGACAAACCGATACCTGCACCTAAGCCCACAACAGAAGTGTACATACCGTTATAAAGAAATTTTTTATAGTACCTGCATCTTTAGTCCCTAAGATTAACATGCAAAAAAAACTCCTCCTCCAAGACAACGGCAACACCCAAGAAGCCAAAGAAATCATCATCCTAACCGACTCCCAAAAACTCAAAAACATACTCGGCGGCCTCAGCTGGAAAATCCTCACTCTACTCTCAAAAAAAGAAATGTACCCCCTTGAAGTCGCCAAACAACTCGGCATGCACGAACAAAAAATATACTACCACATACGAAAACTCGCAAAAGCAGGAGCCATAACTGTTGTCAAGGAAGAAAAAAAGAAGGGCGCAACAGCAAAATACTACAGAACCGTCTCACCAGCGTTTGGAATAGAGTTTCCTCAAGGCTACAAACATATCCAGAACATTTGCACCCTAAGCCTCGATGAGCCGCTGCAGAAATTCTTCCAAGAATTCATAAATCACGACATCTTTGACGGAAAAATTGTAGTAGGCAGTCCGCAGCCTCATGGACCTTTTAAAACCAGCGCCAGAGACGGCCACTACTCAGCTCATTTAGCACTTTTCTTGGGGCAATTCGCCAAGATGCCAACCGAATTTGCGGTAAAGTTGGACGTTGACGTGAAGGTGGAGAAGGAGGAAAAAAACAACCTTATACTCGTCGGCGGTCCAGGAACCAACCTGCTAACGCAGGAAGTCAACGAATATTTACCCATCAAGTTCATCATGCAATCCTCGGGGCAAGGGTTTTTGCTTGGCGGTTTGTCGTCGAAGAAAACGGGGCAGGTTTACACTTCGGATGTTTGGGGTGTTGTGGCTAAGATCGTGAATCCTTGGGACAACACCAAACGCATCGTGGTTTTGGCTGGTAACAAAGCGGTAGGAACCAAAGCATGTGTGTTGGCGTTGACGAATTTTTGGAAGAAAACCCTCGAAAAATATAAGGGAGAAGATACCTTTGCAGTTGCTGTTCACGGGTTTGATTTGGACGGCGATGGCAAAGTAGATTCAATCGAGGTTAACGAGTAAGTGACGAGTAAGTGAGCAAAAAAGTATTTGAAACATTCTGGGGAATAGGACATGCAAATATTCAGGCAGTCCACCCCACCACGCTGATGTTTACTAAGGATATTCATGTTTCAAAGAACGGTGACTGCATAGTTGCAATGGCAACTGACAAATCGGTTGTAGATTTAAGCGACAAATTCAAAGAGGAACTTCAAAAGCCAAACGCAAAGGTCACCGTCACTATCGAAGCAGACGACCTCAGAGAAGAAATCAGGGCATGCGGCTCCCCTAAGCTCTGTTTGTGCCATGCAACTGATATAGTAATCAGGAAAAGCGACTATATCTGCCAGAGAACGTTGGCGATTTGTGCTGACAAATCCGCAGTTGATTTACCAAGAGCGCTCGTCAAGAAACTACAGGACTCTAGCCAAAAAATCAAAATAACGCTAACCGTTGAAACTTAACTGATTTTGGCGTCTAAAACAACCTGCGACTCAAAAGGAGCAGTCTCACGAATACTCCTTGCAAGAAGAAACTCCTCGACCCGTCGCACATTCTTCTCCACCAAATCCGAGAAGCGTTGCTTTAGGTTCTCTATCGAGTCAGGTGCACGGACAAACCCATAAAAATGCACCACTCCGCCCTGGGGCTTGATTGCGTTGCAGGCTACGTCGACGAATTCTATGGCTGTTTCAGGCAGATTCATGATGACTCGGTCAACTGAGGCTCTCAGTTTGGTTTGAGCGACTTCTCTGGCGTTGCCGAGAACAGGATAAACGTTACCGTCAACCTTGTTAACTCGAACGTTAACCTTGAGCAACTCTACCGCATCAGGGTTTAGGTCCACAGCATAAACCTTCACAGTCGGATTCCGCTTACCAATAAGCACAGCGAATGGTCCAACTCCAGCAAACAAATCCGCCACCACTTCGTCATCCTGAACCTGAGCCGCCACCCGCTCATGTTCATGCGATAGCCTTGGAGAAAAATACGCTTTTGCCATGTCGACATGGTATTGACAACCGAATTCGCGGTGGATTGTTTGGGTTTTATGTTCACCAGCGATATAGTCGTAGTTGCGCACACGAAAAACGCCGCTTATGTCGCTTGCTTTCGCAAGGACGGTTTTAACGTTTTTTTGGGTTTGCAGAATTGCCTCGCCAATCAGGTTCTGGTAGGGTTTGAGTTGTAGTGGAATGTCGAGTATGACTATGTTGCCTATGATGTCGAAGGCTTGAGGAACTTTGGCAAGTAAATCAGGGGGCAATTTTTCTTGGAGGGCTTGGGTGAGGGTTTCAGGGGGAAGCTGCTTCTCGCTGAAAACAGCTGTATAGACTGCGAATTTTGGATTTTGACTATTCAGCGTTGCCAACTCAATGCCTTCAGGTTCCCGAACCAAGGGAATGCAGAGGCTATCTTCGTCTCGTTGAATAACCAGAGTTTTGTCTGCAAGCCCAAACTTTGTTAATAACGAAATGGTTTTTTCGCCGCTTGTTTTTGGAACTTTAATGCAGACTGACGGTTTAGGCATGGATATTCAGCTTTTTTCTATTCTGTAGAGGTTGTTTATTTTTTCGATGATGAATTTAACGTTTAACATTTTTTCAGTAAGCCAAATGTTCGAGTCGATATGCTCAGAGATTGTTCTTGTCAGATAAACTGATTTACTCTGTGCCAGCGCCATGTAGGGAATAAGCATGTCGGCGAGGAAAACGTCCACTGTGGGCTTGAAAGACAACTCATCGATTAGCCTTTGCGCAGCTTCCTTTCCCACTGCCTCACTCATTTTCCTAAGCTCCCCTATGGAGTCGGCACCAATGATGATGCCCGTGTCGGTTTCAGCCCACAGAACGATTGAACTGCCTTTTTGAATCGGGTTTGACTGGTCGTTTACAACTTGAATGTCGGCTTTGTAACCGTTTTGGGCGAGGTAATCCTTTGCTGCTTTTGCTTGCCGCTCAGCCACCTGCCTATCAGCCAGAAAAGTGCATACAGAAATACCATTAATGCTCTTCAAGTTCCCAAAGCTTTTAAAAGTTACGGCTTTTAGTTGGGGGTTTGGTTTAACCTCTAAGGTTGCCTCGCCCATGCCTTTGGGGTAATAACCATATTTCTGAACCGTCAAGTCAGATTCAATCCCCATCTGCCTTAGTGCTGGAAAGAACACAAAACGCAGGTAATTGATAGTTGGAGCATGAATTGTGTCTGTTCCGCCCTTTTCAACATGCAAACGCACAGGGTTCTTGGCAAACAGACAAATAGGCAAAGCTGCCAACAGTAGCATGGGTATGCTTCCTGCAGTTTCGATCAAAGCTTCAATTTTGCCTCCTTTAATTTCCTGAGGCATAAACCAAAGCTCCCTCGAACCCAATTTTGCGCCTTCGATTTTGGCGTTGCAAAGTTTGCCTGCGGTCAATACGGCTTCAAGATGTTGAGGTTTTAAGCCTGGTTGAGGACGGCTCTGCCTTATGTTAGTTATATGGAGAGGCTGTTGGATGATTGCTGCCATGGCTACGGATAAGCGAAGAATCGTGCCGCTTCCGCTTTTTTGACTTCCATCAATTTCAATCATGCAGTTTCTTCACTAACTGGTTGGTTTGCAAACAATTAATAAGCTTCTGGGATTATTTAGGAGTTTAAGAGGGAGCTTTGTGAGCAGTGACAAGGATAAATTAAATCAGTTGCTAGGAAGAGTTGAGGAAATTACTATCAGTTTGAATCAAATTTCAGAAGAGTTGCGGTCGGTTTCTGCATCATTAAAGTCACTTGCAGTTGGACAAATTACACAGTCTAAAACAGTTACTATACCATCTTCAATTGCAGAACCCAAGCCATCAGCACCTGTTATGGCTCCGCCGACTGAACCCTCAAAACAAAGATCCATTGACGACATCCGCATGTCCTTCCCTGAAGAACTTGAAGCCAGACTAAGCTTCGACGAAAAAGGCGACTATATCATCATCAAGCCCAAGCAGTTTTTGGGGTCCGAGAATTTTGCAAAGATTGCTTCTGCCGTGCGCGGTATGGGCGGAGAATACATTAGCTTAGGGAAAGATTCGCATTTTAGGGTACCCAAGAAAAAAGCGTAACGAAATTAAAGCGCAGTGAAATTTGAAAATTCGCCTTTAAAAGAGCCATAACTGACATCCAGATTATTCACTCTTGCAGCAGGAGGACCACTGCGGCAATAGTTAACGAGCATTTTAACCGCGTGTTCTTCACCTTCAAAAACCGCTTCCACCCGCCCATCCATCAGATTTCGCACCCAACCGGTAACGCCCAAGTATTGCGCCTCAATTAGAGTGCTCTGTCTAAAAAAAACGCCCTGAACTCGCCCAGAAACAAATAAGTGTGCTCTAACCTTCATACACATTCTTCGAATTAAAAGGGAATATAGGGTTTAAAAATATAGTTTAAACAAAAAGGGAAAAAGGAGTTGTTTACCATGGCTCTATTTTTTCGCCCACGGTGTATAAGAAAAGGCTCGCTGAAGGTGGACCTAACCACTTGAATTTGTTGACCAAATCCTTGACGACGTTTGCATAGTTTTTTGTTTTATCTAGGCTATCGAGGTATTTTTGGAATGACCCAGACTTCTTTTCTATGGCTAAGAAGTTCTGTGCGTTTTGTATAATTGCTTTAATTTTGCCTCTGTTTCTTATGATTCCCGGGTCTCTCATGAGTCTTTCAACGTCAGTGTTGGTAAAGTTAGCAACTTCATGGATATCAAAATCTGCAAAATCCTTCTTTGTCGTTGACCACTTTTTGTCTATTACTTGCCAGTTTAAGCCTGCTTGAAAAATAACTCTGCACATGTTTTCAAAGTATACTTTATCGTTGGAGGGCCTTTTGTCTCGGCACCACCATTCAGGCATATGCCAACCTTCGTGTTCCTGCATAAAATTCAGCTCTTTAATTACTTCCATTCATAGATTGTTATTTTGGATTCCATCCACATTGGGTCTTGTGCTTCAAAAGTGACTATGGCAATTGTGTTGTTCAGCCAGAAAAGTTTCTCGGATATTGTCATGAAGCTCCATAATCCTACTGCCGTTAGATTGCTTCCCATTATCATTTTCATCAAATCGAAACCTTTCACCACACACATATCTCCGGTTTTCATCATGAATATTCCTTGATCTTTAGCCGCAGTTGTGCCCTTAATCGGACTCTTCATCTTAGCTGTTACGTGTATGTTGCCGTCAAAGTCTTTTGCTTGTCCCACGCCTTTCATTTCAGCAGACCACGAATAAATGGACTTTATGCCTTCCATTCCGATGGATTTTATTAAGCCCAGACCTTCACTTTTGCCTTTGCCTTCCCATAATTTCTCGCCAACAACCATTGTTTAACCTTCTAATTAAAACAGGAATTTTCGTTAAGCATTTAAGCTGTTGTGGTTACCCTTTCACAGCAACAATTTGGAGGTTATACTGGTTCACTTTCACTTATCCCTCTGCTACCAAAAGTTGTCGTTTGCTAAGTTGCTTTAAAAGAGTTTTTCACTGATTGTCATTTGTGGTTATTATGTTTAAGGAAAATTGTGGGAAACTGATGGTTTATGCCTCAACTGGCGTTCCAGGCAGGGAGCGATTGGAGTCTGTTAGAACTGCCGCCAAAGAAATGGCTAAGCGGCTAAACTTAGAATTTGAAATGGTACGCTTCGAGAGGGCACAATCTCCGATTTATGTGTACTATGAAGAGTTCGATGGAGAAGAGCCAATTCCACTATACTGTGATGAGGGAAAAATGTCGGGCTTAAAAGAAATAAGCAGTGCATTGAAGAGCATGATGTTTGTCTTGTCTTTTCACCCAAAGCATCCTGCGCTGGCACAAATGAGAAGTGAGCTGCTTAAACTTTCCTAAACCTTATAGATTGGTTCTCCAAAGCTACCTCGTAGACTTGGTTAACGTCAAAATTTATGCCTAAGCTGTCGTATTCGTGCTCGGTTAAGAATAGAATAATTTTCGGTGTCGCCATCTGCGTGCGTTGCGGTAGGAAGGGCATTTGGGTTTGAAGTGCTTGCATGATGTCTTGGGCCATTTTTGCTTCATCGGATTGGGGTCTTACTATGTAAGGATTTACTTCTCGTTCTTCAAGAAGTTCGATTCTTTTTCCCATGTTACCGTCTAAGTCGCGGGTAGATTCGATTTTGTTGACTCTAACGCGGAACAAGCTTTTCACACTCTTCTAAGAAAGTAGGCAGTCACAGATTTAATTCTTTACACCAACTAAAGGCAGCTTTCCATACTGCCATATGCCTACTCTCCGGGCAGTCGCAAAATAACGGTTTCACAATTCATCTAAGATGGTACAGTTGAAGAATCGCTTTTTTCTTCTTTTTTGATTTCGGCAATTCTTCTATCGAGAAGTTTTAGGCGGTTCCGCATTGTCTTTACCGTATCGGATAGATGTTTTCGTTGGTGCTCTAACTGTTTGATGTTGCATTCACTGCCAATTTTTTCTCCAAGAAAAGGCGATAGCGGTGATGGCATGTTTGGCACGGACCAATTTTCCAATTCGATGTTTAGGACGTCTCGGGCGAATTCTCGAAAAAGGTTGCCGATGTTGTTGGTGATTTCTGTTTGTTTTAGGATGGCTTTTCTTAGGATTTGTTCGCCTGATTCGGTGATTTGGTAGACTTTGAGGCGTCGGTTCTTTTGGGTTTCCCAGTGTCCTTTTATGTATCCTGATTTTTCGAGGTCTCGCAGGATTGGGTAGACTCCGCCTGCTGTGGGTTGCCAGAAGCCTTTTGTTCGGCTGTTGATTTCTTTCATGATTTCGTAGCCGTGGCTGGGTTTTTTGTTTATGAGGATCAGTACGCCCATGCGTATGATGCCTTTTTGGGCTTCTTTCATCCAGTTTGCGGTTGTCTTGTCGTCTGTTTCGGTTGCCATTTGCTTTCAAAACTATATTGTAAATGGGTAATACTTATATTTTACCGCTATATATTGCACTGAATAATATTGCAAATTAACGGAGAATCAAAAATGGCAAACGAATCCATCATCCAAGTTGACCACCTAACAAAGATGTTCAACAAGTTCACAGCTGTTGATGACATCTCATTCGATGTCAAAAAAGGCGAAATCTTCGGGTTACTAGGTCCCAACGGAGCAGGCAAAAGCACCACACTGCGAATGCTCTCCACACTGTCCAGACCCACAAAGGGAACGGCCACCATCGGCGGATACGACACCGTAAAGAACGACATGGAAGTGCGCAAGCTAATCGGCATCGTATCAGAAAAAATGATCATTTACAACCGTTTAACCGCTAAAGAGAACCTCTGGTTCTTTGGCAGCCTCTTCAACATCCCAAAAGACACATTAAACAAAAGAATCGACGACTTACTGGAGCTTGTTCAACTAACCAAGTTCAAGGACTCTCAAGTTGGCACGTTCTCAACCGGCATGCGCCAAAGAATGAACGTTGTCCGCGCCTTACTCAACATGCCTCAAGTACTATTTCTCGATGAGCCAACGTTGGGTTTAGATCCTCAGTCGTCAGTGGAAATCAGGGAGTTCGTGAGAAAACTCAACCAAGAAAACGGAACCACTGTAATAATAACTACACACATGATGCTTGACGCTGACTTGCTCTGCGACCGCATAGCTATCGTGGACCACGGAAAAATCATAGCGCTCGACACTTCGACTAATCTTAAAAAAATAATTTCAGGCGGAGACACCATGATAATTAAACTTGAAGTAGCAAACCTAACACCCAACATGGTAGCCACCGTAAAATCGCTCAGCTGCGCAGATGCGGTAACCCAAGAAAACTCTACAACCCTGCACGTTATAGTGCACGGCGAAGAAGCTTTCGACTCTATTATTAATTCAATCAGAAAGACAAATGGAAAGATAACTTCAATGGCGAATCTGCAGCCTTCTCTTGAAGACATATTCCTGCATATTACAGGACACGAAGTAAGAGACAGCGCAGACCAGAAAATCAAGCAGGAGCATGGACCAAGGTTTGGTGCAGCTCGAAGCAGAGTAAGGTGATAGACATGACCGCACAAACTATTTTACAGCATAGCTTTAGAATTGCTAAAAAAGACTTAACGGAACTATTCCGCAACCGACTCGGATTAGTGCTCTTAATCGTCATGCCGTTGTTCATGATGGTTATGGTTGGATTCATCTATCCATCTAATGGTACAGTTAGCAACTTGCAAGTTGGATTAGTCAACGAGGATTCAGGCTTTAACGGCAACTTTACTGCAAGCCAAAGTTTCATTACGGGTTTACAACAAATCAACAACCAAACCCACGCCCTCATAATCACCAATATAAACACCACAGCAGACCTCAAAGACAAGGTGCAGAGAGGCGAACTTGAAGGCGGCATCGTTTTACCCAGCAACTTCAGCCAAAGCATGGCATCTGGACAGCAAGGTACCCTCATAATCATCAGTGACGAATCTAACCCACAAATATCCGCAACCATCCAAGGCGTCTTAATGACTATTTTCAATGCTATGGGTCAACAGACTGCTGTCAACAACGTTTTGCCGTTGAATGCACCCAATCCGCTTGCAGTCGTACAGCCTTACAGCATACAAACTCAAGGTGTAGTTTCAGGTCACCCAAGCTACTTTGACTTCATCGCCCCAGGCATAATGGCTATGACCGTCATGATGAGCGTTATGACAGGGCTTCCAGTTGCAATTTCACAGGAGAAAGAAATTGGAACAATGGACGGCATGATGGTTGCGCCAGTTAACAGACTATCGATTCTGCTTGGCAAGACTGGAGCGCAGACGGCCCGAGGCTTAATCCAAGGTCTCATAATCTTGGGGTTAGCCATCGGAATATTCGGGGTCGCCATACAGGGCAGCTTGTTGCTAGTGTTTGCGTTGCTGTTGCTGGGCGTGTTTAGCTTCGTTGGCTTAGGCATAGTCATAACGTCATTCACCAAAGACCAAGAAACCGCACAGATGCTCATGATGACACTGATGTTCCCAATGATGTTCCTATCTGGAGTGTTCTTCCCAATACAGCAGATGCCATGGTACATGCAGGACATAAGCAAAGTACTGCCACTAACCTATGCTTCCGACGCTCTACGAAAAGTCATGGTGCTCGGTGCAGGTATACCACAGATATCTACAGATCTCATCGTACTGATAGTGTTCGGCGTAGTCATGATAGCAATTGCAATGCCAGTGTTCAGACGGATGATGACAAGGTAGGATCAGAGAAAAATGAGCACACTCTGTTCCAAATGCCCCTTCTTTCAATTGGCGCCGCTTTTGAGGCGTAAGAACGCGCGCAAACGCTGTCGCATAGAGCCGCAAAGACAACTGCGAATCTATGAATGCAAAGACTACCCTGAGAAGAAGGGTCTCTTCAAAAAATAGCCTTTTTCTTTTTTTGTTTAGTCAATTGGAAAACGATATTTAGGTCTTTTTGGGGCTTTTCCTCATTTTTTTAAGCTTTCAGGCAAATCGCATTCAACTATTGAGTGCTCTGTCTGTTTTCAACCAGTTTTCCAGTAGATGATAGAATTAGGATACTTAGAAGGTATGGAATCCAAATTCTAAAGTCCATAAAATAAACCAAGCCTGTGAACGGCAGTGCTACTATCAGCATATCCAATAAAAGAAACACGCTCGCCCAAACAAGCCCAAAAACCAGCCCCTCCTTTATGCCGAGGGTTTAGCCTTCGCAGCAAAAACAATCAACAAGGCTGTCACAAAGCCAGTGGTTACAACCCATACCCAGAGTGTATCCGTCTCAAGACCCAATGCAACAAAAACAGCAATCTCGACGGAGATGATAAGGTAAACCAGCAAAGGGTACAGAAGAAGATTCTTTAACCTTTGTTTTGTCGTCTGACCAGGTATCATTTCATTCTCAAAGAAATATAGATAATCACTGTTAAGTTTAACTGCTTGTCTCAGAAAACACAATACATCCTCAAGCTTGCAGTCCAATCGTAATAGAAAGATGAGTTAAATTGGAAAACAAGTTGTTTACTGTTGATTTGGCAAGTTGTTCCCGTTACGGTTTTATATACAGATGCAGGAATACAAATGCAAGAAGAGAATCCTCATGTCTGATACTGGAGTAACCGTAAAGAAATGTGAAGATTTTAGCGAATGGTACGTTGAAGTCGTCTTGAAAGCTGAACTTGCCGATTACGCGCCGGTGAAAGGATGCATGATTATCCGCCCAGACGCCTACGCAGTTTGGGAAAAAATCCAAGAAGTCGTCAACCAAAAAATCAAAGCCACAGGCCACCGGAACACCTACTTCCCAATGTTCATACCTGAAGCTTTCCTTAAAAAAGAAGCCGAACATTTCGAAGGTTTCACTCCAGAAGTCGCATGGATAACGCAAGGAGGAGATACCCCTCTTGAAGAGAAACTTGCTGTTCGCCCCACAAGCGAAACCATCATGTACGCCATGTTTAGCAAGTGGATTCGGAGCTGGCGAGACCTGCCCCTGAAGATTAACCAGTGGTGCAACATTGTTCGTTGGGAAACCAAGGCGACGAAGCTGTTTTTGCGTACCCGCGAATTTCTCTGGCAAGAAGGACACACAGCCCATACAACCGCTGAGGAAGCCGAAGCTGAAGTCATGTATGCCCTAAACATGTACAAAGACTTGATAGAAAATTACTTAGCCATCCCTGTGGTCATCGGCACCAAGAGTGACAGCGAAAAGTTTGCTGGCGCCCTCTACACCACAGCGCTCGAATCCATCATGCCTGATGGGAAAGCGTTGCAGATGGGGACAAGCCATAACTTGGGTCAACATTTTGCTAAAGTGTTCGATGTAAAATTCATAGGTGAAGATAAACAGGACCACTACGTTTGGCAGACCAGCTGGGGCATAACCACGCGGCTTATTGGCGCTATGATTATGGTTCACGGCGATGACAAAGGCTTAATCATGCCGCCCAAAGTTGCGCCGACACAGGTTGTTATCGTTCCAATACCGTTCAAGGGTCAAGAAGCCGAAGCAATCGCCGCGAAAACTAAGCATATCGAGGCGTCCCTCAAAGCCAAAGGCATCAGCGTAATCTTAGATGACCGAAACGAATACACTCCTGGCTGGAAATTCCACCAGTGGGAACTAAAAGGCATCCCAATACGCATAGAACTCGGTCCACGCGACTTAAAACAAGAACAAGTAGTGATGGTACGACGAGACACTTGCCAGAAAACCCCAGTTAAAGAGGCAGACATCCCGACAACCGTGGAGAAGCTGCTTCAGGAAATCCAAGATAACATGCTTGCCAAAGCCAAAACTATCCTACAGGAAGAAACCTCTACGGTGCAAAGCTACGATGAATTCAAGAAGGTGTTGGAGGAAAAAGGCGGGTTCATCAAGGCAGCATGGTGTGGGAGCGCGGACTGCGAAGCCAAGGTAAAGGATGAAACAGGCGCCACCATTCGCATTCGACCCTTCCAAATCGAGCAGCCGACAAGCAACTGCATCGTTTGTGGAGAGAAAGGTAAGGAAACAGCTTACTTCGCTAGGTCTTACTAACCTGCGGTTAGCGCAACTTAAGCTGACTTGCCCCATCAGCCAACCCTAATTTTTCCAGGGTTTCTTTTTTGGGAACTCCCCCTCGGTCCCAACCGCGTTTCTGATAGTAAATGTCCAGCATCATGTTGTATTTTTCAAGGTCAAGCACGGCGCCCTTGAGGGGACCATCGGTTAAGGGTTCTTTGAACCATCGCATGGGTGGAACATCCAAATTTCGACTCCACTTTTCCCCGTATTCTCGCACCCAGAAAGCACGGATTAAATTGAGAATTCGGTCGCCAATCTGGTTTAGCTGTGCCATAGAAAATTCCTGCCCAGTTGACGCCCGCAGGTACTTTTGGTACCATTCAAACTCAAAGCCCAAGGAGCCATGGGGAAAACGGCAAACGGTTAAGGCTTCAAAGATTCCTCCGCGGAGGATTTGGGTCTGGATTAGGTGGTTGACTTTTGCTTCGTCGTATTTTTCTCGTCCGGCTTTTTGTTCCCATATGATTATCCAAGCGTCTTTATGGTGAGCGCCAATCGAGTTGGTTCCGTACGCCAACGCCATGCCGGGTGCAATGTGGCAGTCGTAAGCCGAGACTTCTAAGCCCTTAACATGCATCGCCCAATCGCCAGAGCCCTTACCTATTGCTGCGGATGCAGAGCGGACGCCTTCAGCTAAAACAGCCCCTAAACCGCGCCTGTAAGCAATATCGTTAATCAACGCCCTAATTGCTTCAAAGTCGCCCCACCCAATCTTCTCGGGAATAAGCCCTTTCTCGGAAGCTTCCATCGCAAACCCGATAACGCTCCCAAGAGAAATGCTGTCAAAGCTGAATTCGTCCGCCAGACGGTTGAGGGTAGCGACCTGTGTAAGGTCGCCTACACCTATGTTAGAACCCAGCATAACCACGTTCTCATAATCCAACTCGGAATCTTGCCCTTCGCTGTCTTTAACGACGTTGCCGCAGGTCATGTTGCACTGGGGGCATCCACGGTTAGAAACCTTCATCTTCTCCATGGCAAAGCCGCTTATTCCTTCCGCTTTATCAAAAACGCCCTGCCTGTGATTGTACGTGGGCAGGCAACTGTTTTCTTGGCACCACTCAACAGTTGACATTGTGCCTTGTCGTTTCCAGAAACTGTAGACGGGTTTAGCTAAAAGCTCCTTGTAGCCATCTACAGCCAGTCGCTTCATCTCGTCGGGGTATGCTAGTGGGATTGGTTGGGTTCCTTCGACTACGATGGCTTTAAGATTCTTGGAGCCCATGACTGCGCCCATTCCCGGTCGACCGCCTGAGCGCCCGTTTTGGGAAACGACTGTGGCGAATTTGACGAGGTTTTCACCCGCAGGTCCGATGGATACAATGCCTGCTAACTTGGAATATTTTTTTCTCAGCTGCTCTTCGACTTCAAAGGAGCTTTTGCCCCACAAATCGGAGGCGTCCAGAAACTCACATATTTTATCTTTTATGTGTAATATGACGGGTTTGGATGCTTTACCTTCGATGACGAGGGCGTCGTAGCCGGCTTTGCGTATGTTCACAGCTGCCCAACTACCAGAGTTGCCGTCGCCGTAACCGCCGGTTAAGGGGCTTTTTGATGCGATGACTAGTTTGCCGCTGTTAGGCAACCCAATGCCCGTTAATGGTCCGGTGGCAAAGATTAGTTTGTTTTCGGGTGAGAGGGGGTCAGTTCCCGATTTGAGGGTGTCCCAGAGAATCTTGATTGCAAAGCCCCTTCCGCCCAAAAAATTCAAAGCCAAATCTTTGCTGTATTGCTCAGCTGTGGCGTGGCTTTTACTTAAATCTGCTTTCAGGAAAAAACCTGTCCATCCCCGCATTGTATTCACCAAAACTCCGTTTGTAATTTATGGGATTGGGAAATAAAAATGTGTTTAGAACAAGTATTCAGCGCAATACTGACCTACCCTCTATAGTTTCTACAATGAGTTCCTAATAGGATAGTTCACAAAAAAAATTCTGACTTCGAAGGGGTTGAGTAGGGTTGTTGTTCGGAAGATTTATTTTTTGGGCTATCAAGTGTGTTGGGTACAGGTAACATAGCTTGGAGCACGTTAAGGTCACAAAAAGGGCAAGCAACATCGAGTATGCCATACGAGACGTTATAGTTCACACTCAAGAACTTATCAAGAACGGCAAAAAAATCTATTACCTAAACATCGGCGACCCAGCCGCATTCGACTTTAAAACGCCCCAATACGTCAAAGATGCCCTATGCAAAGCAATCGATTGTGACGACAACTACTATTCACCTTCTGAAGGCAGAGTGGAACTTCGAGAAGCTATAGTGCGTAAAGAAAAAAGAGTCAACGACGTAGATATAACCGCCAACAACGTGCTCATCACTGAAGGCATCTCGGAAGGTATCCAGATGATTCTGGCGGCGCTGGTTGAGAAGGGCGACGAAATCCTCTTTCCAGGACCAACTTATCCACCCTACATTTCTTACACCAAATTCTTTGAAGGTACCCCAGTAGCGTATGAAACCATCGAAAAAGAGGGTTGGGTGCCAAACATCGATGATCTACGCAGCAAAATCTCATCCAAAACTCGCGCTATCGTAATCACTAACCCCAACAATCCCACTGGTTCTGTTTATAGCGAAAAATGCATCAAGGAAATGCTCGACATCGCAGGCGAACATAACCTGCCTGTGCTTTCCGACGAGATTTATGACCAGTTAACTTACGAGAAACCATTCGTAAGCACCGCACACCTTGCCAAGGATGTGCCGGTGGTGGGGTTGAACGGATTTTCAAAAGTGTACCAGATGACTGGTTGGCGCTTAGGTTACATGTACTTCAGGGGCGAGCGCAAGCAACTCGACGACCTAAAGCTCGGTGTGGAGAAACAATGCCGAATCCGCCTATGCGCAAACACACCCGTCCAAATTGCAGGAGCCGCAGCACTTGACGGCCCCCAAGACTTCGTCAAAGACATCGTTGACCGCCTCAAAGAAAGACGAGACTACGCATGGAAACGCATAAACGAAATAGAAGGCATCAGCGCCACAAAACCTGAAGGCGCATTCTACATCTTCCCGAAAATCCGCGACGTCGGCACCAGATGGAAAACGGATATGGATTTCGTGGTGGAACTGCTCAAAGAAACGGGCGTGTTAATCGTCAACGGTTCAGGCTTCGACCCAATCTACGGTAAAGAGCACGCCAGAATAGTTTTCTTGCCACCCTGCGAAGAACTCGAAGAAGCTTTCAACAGCCTAGAACAGTTCATGAAGAAGAAACAAAAGAAAGAAAACCGCAGCCACGTGGGATACGGCTAATAAACTTAGATTTTTGTGCCGTTTTTTGGGTCTTCGATTGCTTTCTGGAACTCAACCATCAACTTCTTTGTGATTGGTCCAGGTTTGCCGTTGCCGATTATGCGTTTATTGACTTCGCGGATGGGCACCATTTCCATGGCGGTTCCGGTGAAGAATGCTTCGTCTGCAGTAAAGAGCATGAACGGAGTCAGGTTAGTTATGATAAGGTCAAGGTCGAGTTTTGCACAAAGTTCAGAGACGACATCTGCGGTGATGCCTGCAAGAGCGCCTGTTGAAGTAGGCGGCGTAAAGACTTCTCCGTCCTTAACTATGAAGATATTTTCTCCGACGCCTTCTGCTATGCAGCCGCTCTCTTCTAGGCAGATGGCTTCGTCGACTCCGCATGCGTTCGCTTCAATCTTTGCAAGCACGCTATTTAGGTAGTTGAGTGATTTTATCTCGTGGGTTGTGGCGTCAACGGGGTTTCTGCGGACCCAGCTGAACATGGTTGTGATGCCGACTTCTTTGGCGCTACCTGCTTTGATGTTTATGATGTCGGTTATGATTATGATTGTTGGTTTGGGACATTTGCGGGGGTCCAATCCTAAATCGCCAATGCCTCGGGACACGACCAAGCGGATGTATGAGTCTTTCATCTTGTTCTTGCGCAGGGTTTCAACTACGGCTTTTGCCATTTCCTGTCTTGTTAAGGGTATTTGAAGCATAATGGCTTGTGCGCTGCAATACAATCGGTCAAGGTGTTCTTTGAGCTTGAAAACGACCCCATTGTACGCGCGGATTCCCTCAAAAACGCCATCGCCATAGAGGAAACCGTGGTCGTAGACGGAGATTTTAGCCTGTGATTTAGGGTAGAATTCACCATCTATGTAGACTTGTAATTCGCTGGTCATTTGTTTTCCACTCCTTGGATGACTGTTTCATATTGTCCAATGTTTGATATAGTTTACCCCAATGATACATACGATTCATTTACAGCGGCTTTATTAACCGTGGAACTGGGGGCGCTTCGAGAGATTCATTGGTAGGGGCAGGGGCTTGTAGGGTTTGCCGGCGATTTTCTCCGACACAATCGCAATCAACTGTTCAGCAGTCATTTTTTGCTGTTGACCCTTAAGCTCGCGAACACGCACTGAAAGCGTACCTGACTCGATTTCTTTGTCGCCGACAACGATGATGTAGGGTATCCATTCTTGTTCGGCTTCACGGATTTTCTTTTGCAATGTTGAGGCTGAGTCGTCTATGTCCACGCGGATGCAGTGGCCGCTGATTTGTTTAGCTAATTCCTCCATTTTGTCGAGGAATTTATCTGAAATCGGAATCAGCCGCACTTGGGTTGGTGAGAGCCAAATTGGAAGCATCGGTGCTTTACCTGCCATCTGTTCTCGGTAAGCCTTTTCAAGCAATGCATAGATGTCTCGTTCGATGGCGCCACTTGGGCTACAGTGAAGAATCAAAGGATACTGCTTCTCGCCCTTCTCGTCAACGAAGGTTATTTCGTAGCGTTTGGCGTTCTCGACGTCTATTTGGTCTGTGCTTAGCGCTGCGGCTTTATCTTGGTTGTCTATGAAGTTGAGGTCCCATTTCAAGGCAAAGTAGAAGAAGCGTTCATTCCAGACTTCAGCTAAGATGGGCTTACCAAAAGCCGTGGCTAACTCAGTTATGAAGTCTTTGTGCTCCGAATAGAAGTCTTTGGTGAAGCGCATAGCAATCTCGTAATCGTCCTTGACTAAACCGATGTTACTCAACACATCGATGCAGAGATTGAATCTGATCATGAACTCTTTTTTAGCTTGTTCAAGGTCAGTGCAGAAGGCATGGCAATCTGGCATAGTGAACGCACGCAGACGTTTTAATCCGACGACTTCGCCGCTTTTTTCTCGTCGGAAACTGTAGCGCGTGAGTTCGTAGAGTTTAATTGGCATTTGTTTATAGCTGAATTGTGCATCGTGCGCCATAAGGAACTGACCAAAACACGCTGCAAACCTCAAGAAAAGCTCCTTATCCTCGGATTTGAGGACATATTGGCGTGCAGGGAACCGGTTCAGGTAGCTTTTAAGGCTTGGATGGTTGAAGTCGTACATGAGCGGAGTTTCGACTTCCATGCCGCCATACTCTGCCACTTTGAGGGTGACATACTGTTCGAGGAGCGATTTTATCATGCGCCCTTTGGGGTACCAGCGGATGTTGCCCGGGTCGCTTCCTGGCTCGTAATCTGCGATTTCCAGACGTTTCATGAGCGGCACGTGTGGGGGCATAACGGTAACTGCGCGTGTTTTCTTGATTTCGTAATTGGAGAATTTCTGCAGGTTGGTATGTCCTTTGAACTTAAATTCTTCGATTGGCACAAGTGAGCCGTCGGTTTGGAGGATGTGCCAGTAGGATTTCATGGTGTCTTCGGCTTTGAGGGCTGCGGAGACGGGTTCTTCTTCTTCTTTTTTGCCCTCGCATGGAGCTATAGGCTCTGTTGACGCCGCTACCTGTGTTGGAGCGTAGCTACGTGCCTGTTCAGCGAGCGGATGTCCCTTGATTGATATGGTGAATTGTTTGTTCCAGCCGAAGGGTGCACGGTAAGTTTCTATGCCCTTCTCTTTGGCGTAGGCTTCCATTTCCTTGATGATTTTTAATGCCTCTGAAGGTTGGGAGAGGTCGCTGCTCAGATGTGCAAATGGGTAGATGAGGATGCGGTTTACTTTGAGTTTGCCCAAAAAAGCCCGAACGTCGTTGATGGCTTTTTGCGCCATGGCTGAGTTGTCTCCTTCTTCGATGGCAGTGAACAAAACGACGACGTCTTCAATGCGGGTCTCCACATTTTCGGCGTCTTCGGCTATGTTGATTTCTTTTTCGATTGGTTTGAAAACTATAAAGTTTGAGTGTAACTGTAAAATCCGCATGGTAAATGCCTCGTTTTAACCGTAGCGCCACTTGTCAAGAGTCTTATCTTTCTTGGTTTTCTTCTTGAACTCTTTGTAGTGGTCTTTACAGAGGTAAGCACGTTTATCTGCACTGCCAACGTTTAATCCGGCAGCTTTAACTTTAGCAACTGACAACGAACGCTCAGCGTCCTTCCCGCAAACGCTACATTTTACACCTTTATCGATACGTCCCATAATCCAAGCCTCTCAAGTTAACAGGTTACATACGCCATTATTGCTTAACTTTCTTTTCATATAAAGAATTGGCTCTCCGATAAATCTCTTCTTTCTTACCAAAATAAGTGGAACCCAATCCCTCCACAACGCAGGAAGCTGCAGCGGAGCCAACACTGGCACACCACAATGAATCTTTCCCGCGGAGGTATTCCGTTAGGAAACTGCTGATGAAGACATCTCCTGCGCCTGTTGGGTCAATCAGAACCTGCGAAGGGCAGGCTTCAATGTGGTATTGGGCGCCTTCGACGGATAGCATGGAACCTTTTGCACCCAAGGTCACAATGACGGTTTCAACTCCAACATCATGAATCACTTTTATTGCTGGTTTGAGCTCTGACTCGCCAGTTAAAGCGAAAAGTTCGTTCGTTGATGACTTGTAAATGTTGACTAAACTAAAAATCTGGTTGTCAACGATGGCATTTTCGGATACATTTCCTGCTTCGTCGAAGCTTCGAATTAAACCTTGAGGGTCAACTGACAAAACATCCGCGCGACTCTTGAGGCGCTCTACGAGTTCGTAGGGGATTTCGTTTGCAATAGGTGCAATATGGATGGCTTTGGCATGGAAGTCTTTGGGTACATCCTCAGCGGTTAAGGCGGGTCCTTTGCTTTTAAGTGTCAATGTTCGGTTCGAGAGGTCTTTGCTGTAGGCAAGCTCAAAACAGGTCGAGGGTTCATCATCAATTTTTGTTACAGCCGAAACGTCGATGCCTTCTTGACTCAGCCACCACAAGTATGCTTCTGGGAAGTTGCCGCCAACTTTGCTGATAACTGAAGCGGTGGCGTCGAGGCGTCTTGCGGCAAACGAGGCGTAGGTCGCTGCACCGCCCAAAACTACAAACGGCTTGGTTCTGCTTGGCAACAGGATGGTGTCGATTGATAAGTGTCCAACTACGGCTATGTCGGAGTTTTGGGAAGCCATTTTTCTAATCCACTTTGAATATTAAATCTGCTAATATATAGGATTAGCTCATTCCCAAAAGCAAACGGCTTATCGGAAGATACGATTTTTGTTTTTACTCGATAAAGTTTTAATAACATAGAATTGCTCAGAAAATCGGGCTATGGCATTAGCCGTGGCAAACGCCAAAACCGCAGCCAAGTGGATGCTGATAATGCCTACCTACAAGAAGTTGGAAGGTAAGCATATGAAGTGGATCGAGTTTGGTCTCTTGGCAGTAGGCGCTATAGTTGGAGCTTTTTTACGTTACCGACTCGTTGAGTCGCCAGTGGCGATTTATGGGTTGCCCGTTAACGTTTTAGTCGTGAACGTTTTAGGCAGCTTCATTCTGGGGCTCTTCTCTGTTTTGTCGGTCGGGTTAAACTTGGAACCCCAATACACTCTGCTTGCAGCAGTCGGTTTCTGTGGTTCCTTCACTACGATGTCTTCTTTCGCTTTGGAAACCAGCAACCTCGCCGACGCAAACCGTTTTAGCCTAATGGCACTAAATATCTTAGCAAATGTGGGATTGTCTTTGGGCGCGATATTTGGCGGCAAACTGCTTGGTGACGAAATTATAGCGAGGTTTATGCATTGAGACAAAAAATGTGGGACCTAACCATAAGAATAAAAAAGAACGATGAAGTGGGAGGCAAACGTCTTCAGGCACTTATTATAGATTGTCTGATGAAAGCTGGAATTGAAGGCGCAACCGTTTGGACGGGCGTGAACGGGTTTGGCAAACGTGGCAAGTCAACGCTGCACATTGAAGGTGTAACAGTGAACATGCCCCTGATTATTGAAGTTGTGGATACTCAAGAAAAGCTTGAACCGTTACTGCCAGATTTGAAGCAGATTATTGGCGACGACGGTTTGGTAACCATCCAGGAAACATACGTGATCTAAAGACAAAGAACCTATTTTAAACGCCCTAACGGCTTAAAGAAAATCATTACTGACCTGCCCGCCTTAGTGAAAAGTTTACCCCTATATGGTTTCAACATAGACCTCTGTTCGGCTCCAATTATGACTGAGTAGAGCTGAAATGCCAAAAACAATGGGGAAAATAACGTTAAGACTGGAGCAATAGAATTGCTTTAGCTAGGTCGCCGCCGCATTCTTGGAGTGCTTCTTTGGCTTTTTCGAGGCTTTTGCCCGTTTGGTCCGCGACGAGTTGCACGTCTTCTTCACTGAAGGCTGGTTTAGCCGCCGCCATAGGAGCACCTATTTGTGAAGGTGCTTGTTCGCTGACTTGTCCACCGATGACTTGGTACATTTTCTGTCCCTGAACCTGCAAAATAGCCACCTCAGGCTCATCGATAACTATGTCTTTGTCTGCTGTTCGGATGATGACTTGTTGGACGTAGGCTACGGAGTCCATGTTCATGCCCATGCGTTGCATCATACGTTTTTGCTCTCTGGGATTCATGCGTTTATGCATAGAGGTTACACCACAAAGTATTCTGCGCTAGAACTTGATATACTTAACCTTATGACAATGATTTTAAGAACGCAAAATAAGGTTTGTATTCCAACAAAAGTTGGGTTCATCCATCTAACAAACATATCTATAGTCAGTTTTCATTATCCCGATTGCATCTTTCATATTTTTTTTATAACCATACAAACACCATTTTATTTTTCATAATTGCAGTGACAAAAGAGCGAGGAATACTTGTAGCAATCTGAGATCCAAGATTGATTTCTATTTTTTGGTCGTTTTACTAAAAAAAGAGAAAGTGAGATTTTATTTGTTTTTGAACCTGCGTTACTTTTTGAGCCGCGTCACTATTACAATGCCAACTATGACGATTACTATAATTATTGCGATTGCTGCACCGATTATGTAGGTCATTAGATCTGATATCGTTGCTAAGTTTGAAGTGGATGCTGTTGGCCCTGGAGTTGCCGCCGTTGATTCGCTGGCGTAGAAAGCAGTTGCTGCCGATGATGGATAATAGCCTCCTGTCCCTTCAAAAGTTGCAGTAACGGTGTAATCACCTGGAATATCAGGGGTCCAAGTTAAGCTGTATGTACCATATGCATTGCTCATAGCAGTGCCGATATCTCTGTAGTTGCCGTTAGAGTCAGTAACAGATATTGTTACTGGGACTCCAGTGATGTTATGTGGCATTTCCTGTTGCTCATATACGGATTCCATGAAATGAGTCATGCTGTCATCGGAAACACAGGGTAATCCGTTGGGGAAGTTTGCTGCAACTGCCTCTTGCTGTGATCCTGCAGAGACATCAGTTACTGAACCCGTAATTGTCACGGGTGTAGCGGTTGTTACACCGAGCTGTGGTGCGCTAACTGTTGTTTGGCTTGGTCCTCTGGCGTAAGCGTAAATCTGTCCGTCGTAGGAGTTGAATGTCGTCAATACGCCGTATGCTACTGCTGTTGCCGTGTCGTCGAAAGCAAGATTGCTCCAAATTAGTTCTCCAGTTGTGCCATTTAGTGCAAATCTATGTGCGTTGTGGAATAGTGGTGGACTGTATTCGTGACCTTCAGAGAGATATAGTATTGGGCTCGGGCTACCAGCCAAAGCTTCGCAAGAGAAGACCCATATTGGGTAGATACCGTAGGGTGTTTCAGTGCCTGCATCTCCATTAACCTGTTCAGTACTAAAGGACCAAATGATGTCGCCATTCGTAAGGTTAACAGCCCAAACATCTCCGCCTAATGCCCAAGTGTACAATACGCCGTTGGTTGTGTCTGGGACACATCGGAAGCCGTACTCGTCGTAGGTGTTTGGCATTTTACCGTTAGCCATTGGCACGTTGAGGCTATTTTCCCATACTTTTTGACCTGTAGCTAGAGAGAAAGCCTCCATGTCATATGTTGCAAAGTTTATTTCAACGTAGACTCCTGCTGCTGCTGAAGGCGGACCGTTTGTTCTTGTGAAAGGCGAGAATACGCCTCCGGTCCTGTTTTGTATCCACAACAATGAGCCATCTTTTGTGCTAAAGCCTGCTTCGACTTGCCATCCTAGGTTTTCTTGGACAGAAGTTGCACCGGTAGTCATGACTAGCGTATCACCTGACCACGCTGAATAGCCGAAAGCAGAAGTGCCCAGACCTGTCGTGACAATGCCGTTAACAACAGGGGGTAATGATTGAACAACCCACTCTAGTCCGTCTTGCCACTGATATACGGTGCCTTGTGAGATCCCCCAGTTCAAAGCGGTTTGCTGCATAGCTGCTGTCAAGTTGAACATTTCCAAAGCGGGTCCATAGGTAGTGGTGTTCTTAATGGTATAGGATACTCCAGGAATTGGATTGCCGAACGCACCAAATCGTCCGTTAGGGTATGCGAGCATTGTGCCAGCAGTGTTGTTGAATGCATAACCAATAATGTTTCCATTCGCGTCTTGACCAAGGAAAACGAAACTTGGAGCGTTGGCAATTTTGCAGAGGTATTGTCCTGTCATGGCATCATACAATAGCCAGTTGATTGTTCCACCGCCAAATATGCCACCGCCGCCCTCTTGGGCAATGATATATGGACCAACAACGCCATATTGGTTTATGTTTTCAAAGTTGACCATCATACCGCATCTTAGTGGATTAGTTGTGTTTATTACCCACATAGTTGCTCCAGTATACAAGTTTGTGGCCATAATTCCTTGTTGACTGCTTGTGGTAGTAGTGTACCATGTTGAGTATAGTATGCCGTTCATTATGACTGGCGCAAATTTGGGGTTGTACTGCGAGGTTGTCCAAAATGCGCTGTTTTGTTCGTCATTTCCAAGTTCTCTACCAGCTACGCCTCCTATACACCAAGGCTTCGTCCAAAGTATATGGGCGGTGGTTGGGGCCGTAGTGTATGGGTTATAGTTGCCGGTAGCATTATATCCGCCTGTTATTGCGAAAGTGTTTGCAGCGTATCCCATCCATCCTCCACCTATGGAAGCCCAATTTTGAACGTTTTCAGCGTTAATTGGAGTCTGCCACCAGTTTGATGGAAGTGGAGTAAATGGAATGCCGGTCGCTGGACTTTGTTGCACTAAAAGAGTTACGGGTGCACTTTTGCTCGGTAGGTTAACGTATCCTGCAAATGTAGGGCCTCCGAAAGCGTTAGGGGCTCCGATGAGTGTTTGTCCGCCGTATATGAATTGGAATGAATAGTTACCCAGTGAGTTTGGAGTGTAATGAGTATATGTGCCGCCAGTTAGATCTGAGGTAAATGGTCCAAGTGTCTCAGTGGTTCCATCTGGATGAGTTATAAGAACTGTCATGTTTGTGACAAGCTCTTGGTCTGCGTTTGGTACAGCAAGCCAGAAGTTAACTGTCACTGTTTGACCAACGCCGCAGGGGTTAGGAGCTACGTTAATGTACGCATATGTTGGAATAGTATTTGCGGCCTGCACATTTCCTGTTTGTGATGCAATTACTGATACCATTGAAACGATCATAAGCACAATGACTAAAATAGCGCTATTTTTGTTCGTTAGATTTCGCATATTCATTTTGTTTTTTTCTTCCTTTCATTTTTTATTTTTAGTTGAGAAAGTGTAAAAAAAATTTCAGAAAATAGCTTTTCTCAACCTTTTATAGATAGAATGTTTAAATTTAAATAGTTTTGGAAAAGTATAAAAGTGGCAGGGTACACCGTAAATTCGTCCTGTAGCTTTTTGCAAATTAGTTAAAATTAACTTGACATCTCGCGATGGTTAGGTTTTCAAATCGAGAAATAAAAACTCTCAACTATGAATCCATTCGGATCCCTATAAAAGCCAAAAAAGTAATGGATTATATGCATTTTTTAATTTTGCGACAGTATAGAATCATTGAAACCCATTTTAATAAATAAGGTCTTCTTGGCTTTAAGTTGAACCAAAACGAAACAGGTGATAATTTAACTTTTCTGGCTACCGTGTCTGACCTTGACGGCTACTCCTGTTTTGAAAGCTTTAATTTCGTCGCTGGAGAGGACGGTGCGTCCAACTGCTAAAACTTGCCCGTTCTCGTCGAGTGCTATGACTTCGTCTTTGGCACCTACTTCCTCATCAACCTTAACAACATGAACTGCAAAAACGTCGCCTCCTGCAGCAATGAACTTGGAAACATCATTTTTAACAGTAACAAAGCATTTGGCGAAAGGAGTGCTTTGTGCCATAAACTGGGCGGCTTTGAGGCTTAATGAAAGCACGCCGTCGGTGGGGCGCAACGTAGCCAACCGCTCGCCGTCGAGGTTAATGTAGCGTATTCTGCCTGTCCGCGGAGAATATTGGATTTCAATGTTGTCGGGAAACAGGAGTGCACCTACGCCCTTACCAAATTGGTAATCCGCAATGCTCCTTATTTTAGCCAAGTTGTCTTCCATGCATCATCATCGTTTAGGGGGTGTTGTTTCGACAAGTATAAACACAACAACATAATAAACACAGTGAAAGGTGACGTTTCTTGAGATGTGAAGTTTGTGGACGCAAAATACATGATGAACCAGTAAAAGCAGTTATTGAAGGAGCCAGATTAACCGTCTGTTTAGAGTGTTCCAAACATGGAAAAGTAATCCTGCATGAAGTAGCAGATTTCCCTGCTGCGCCCCAAAGAACCACTGTAACCAGTTACCCATCTTCATCTTCAACCAAATCAACGATGCACCTCCCAGTTATTCTGAAAAAGCCACCTATCACTCAAGTGCAACTTACCACGGAACTCGTCGATGGGTTCGCAGGAAAGATTCGGGTTGCAAGAGAAAAGCTTGCCCTAAGCCACGAAGATTTGGGCAAAAAAATCAACGAAAAAGCCTCATTGCTTAGACACATCGAAACAGGCAAGGTGGCGCCCAATAACCAGTTAGCCAGCAAGCTGGAGCATGCTCTCAGAATCCAGTTGATGGTTCCAATAGCGGACGAAAAATCCACCACTCAAGTTCATAGGGCAGCTGCAAATGAAGAAATGACTTTAGGGGACCTCGTCGAATTTAAGAACAGCGGGGAGGAGCCCACAAAACGAAAGCCATCATAGCTCAACGCAGACTGAACCGTGAAGAGTCAACCTTAGATGAACTCAAAGCATTAGCCCAAGCTGCTGGCTACACCGTTGTCGGCACGATGGAGCAGACCCGCCCCCCCGACTCACGTTACCAGATTGGCACGGGCAAAGTCGAAGAATTATCCCGAATGGTCGAGGAAACCGGCGCAACAAAAGTAATTTTTGATAACCAACTCCGCACAACACAAGTCTACAACCTTGCAAAAGCAACCAAAGTCGAAGTCATCGACCGCTTCCAACTTATCTTAGAAATCTTCACAAAACGTGCCACAACAACCGAAGCGCAACTGCAAATACAGCTGGCAATAGTGCGAAATGAACTAAAACACGCTAGAGAAAAAGTGCGCTTATCCAAAGGTAGCGAACAACCAGGCTTCATGGGTCTTGGCGCTTACGAAGCAGACGTTTACAGAGACGCCATAAAACGACAAGTTCAAACTATCCTCAAAAAACTCGAGCATGTTCGGGAAAAAAGAATTCTGCAACGGGAAAGAAGAACAGAGCTTGGTTTTCTCACTGTTTCGCTTGCAGGATACACTAACGCTGGAAAAAGCAGCCTTTTCAACGCATTAACGCAGGACACAGTCGAAGTGGACAACGCCTTATTTACAACGCTTTCAACCACAACGCGGATGGTGGAGTTCTCAAACCGCAAATTCCTCATCACAGATACTGTAGGCTTCATCGACCGCTTACCCATATCACTCATTGAAGCATTCCATTCAACCCTCGAAGAAACCATCTTCTCCGATCTGATAATTATCTTAATAGACTTAAACGAGCCTATCGAAACAATCGAGAAGAAAAACGACGTTTGCCTCGAAACAATCGAGCGCCTCGGCGCATGCGACATACCAACCATAACAGCCCTAAACAAAATCGACAAACTAACCCCCGACGCCCAACAACAGAAACTTGAAGCCCTCAAAGACAAAGTCAAAAACCCAATCCTCCTCTCAGCTAAATGCCAAACAAACCTTGATGAATTAAGAAAACAAATTCTGCGAATCCTAGAAAACTATCAGCAAGCCCAGTTTTCTGTCCCGTTAACAGGCAAGGCAATGCCTTTTATCTCTTGGGTTCACCAAAAAACGCACATTGAAAAAGAGATCTTTACTAATGAGACGGTTGAAGTGGTTTTTGAATCTGCCCCGTCGTTGGTTGAGCAAGTCAGAAGAAAAGTGGAAGAGTTAAATGGAAGATTCCAAATCATCCCAGCCCAATGAGGCGCCCCAGATTTTTGTGCTACGATGGGGTCACAGACCACAGCGCGACGTAAGGTTAACCACTCATGTTGCCCTAACCGCCCGTGCACTTTGTGCATCAGGCTTTATACTCTCAGACTCGCTCGACTCGCACATCCAGGAAACCGTCACCAAAATTACCAAAACGTGGGGCGGAAACTTTTATTTTGAGATGGGAACGCCCTGGAAAAGAGCCGTGCGCGAATGGAAAGCTAAAGGCGGAGTCATAGTCCACTTGACAGCTTATGGCGAAAATATCCAAACCAGCGATGTAATGAAAAGAATCAAAGCCTCAAACAAGGACGTGATGCTTCTTATGGGAAGCCAGAAGGTTCCCGGCGAATTTTACTCAAGCGAGGTCTCAGACTTTAATGTGGCGGTTGGAAATCAGCCGCATTCGGAGTGTTCCTCGCTTGCCATTTTTTTGGACCGTTACTTTGAAGGCAAAGAATTAGGTAAACCCTTTGATAAAGCCAAGATCGAAATTGTCCCCAAAGAGAGAGGCAAAGAAATCAGAAGCCACACCAACAACGTGAATTTACCTTATTGATTTGGGAAGGGTTTTATTCCAGCATGTTCCAATATTATGGGTATAAAAAGGAAAAGTAGAGTATGTTATCGACTATTGATGATTCAACCTTAACGAAAGTGGCTTTGGCGTTAGGTGGAGAAGAAGCAGTACAACTTATATCTCATCTCAAAGGCGTAGAAGAGATAACGGATGATGAAATCGCGAATAAAACAGGCATCCGACTCAATTCAGTCCGCAAAATCCTCTACAAACTCTATGACCATTCTCTTGTTAGTCTGCGAAGGACACGTGACCCAAAAACTGGATGGTTTATTTTTCATTGGAAACTGCAGCCCGACCAACTTGAAGGCTTCATTTTAAGCCAGAAAAGGCGTGTTTTAGAAAAACTCAATGTCCGATTAGAGTACGAAAGAAACCATGACTTCTATTATTGCGACAGCCCGGAATGCAAACGGGTTCCGTTCGAAGAAGCCGTTGAACTGGTGTTCCATTGTTCCACGTGCGGTAAAAATCTGGTGCATTTTGAAAACGATAGAATGATAAGTAGACTTTCAGAGAAAGTTGAGATTTTAAGGAAGGAACTGGGTGAGTAGCAGGCTTCCGAGCAGGGAGCAAGCTATTGAACTTCTCTGCAAAAACCACTGTCCACCCCAAGTTATACGCCACTGTGTAGCCGTTGCGGGCTTGGCTGTGGAAACTGCAGGCAAACTTGAAGAGAAAGGCTATAAAATTGACATTCCGTTGGTTGAGGCGGGTGCACTTTTGCATGATCTCGGACGATCAAAAACCCATGGCGTTGACCACTCATTGGTCGGAGCACAAATAGCCCAAAATATGGGCTTACCAGAACCCGTAATCAACATAATTAAGCGGCATGTCGGCGCCGGAATCACCGCCCAAGAAGCAGCAAAGTTTGGCTGGCCAAGAGACATCTATGCTCCTCAAACGCTGGAGGAGAAGGTTGTTTGTTACGCCGACAAGCTAATCGATAGATCAAAACGGGCTCCGATTGAATTGGAGATTGCCCGGCTGCAGAAGAAAAATAAGTTTGAAGCAGCAGATAGAGTTAGAAAGCTGCATGAAGAAATAACCAGTCTACTAGGAACCAAACCATGACAACATTAACTTTACTAGTTAAAGCCTCCAACCTTGGGCAAGCAAAGCAAATAGATGAATTACTCAAAAACCAGTTTGAAAATCTAGACGTTGAAGTTCAAGTTTTAACAAACCCGGCGAATAGGTGGATTCAGGTTTCGCTTTCAGGTGAAGACGAAGCCGTAGCCAAAAGCTACATCAAAAGGGAAATAGGCACCTGCCCCGTAAGCCTTGAAAACGCCAAAAACTATCCTGTGCTTAGAGGGTATGTTTCTAAGGTTGACTTTGGCAAGCAAGAGTTGGTTGTGGATGTTGGGATTTTTGAACCCAAAATAGTTTTGGCAACTGTTTCTTTGGCTTCTTTGCAAGCTCAGCTATTCGAGGGTAGAAAAGCTGATTTGAAAAAAATCGCAGAAACTTTTGCTTTGGCGGAACGCGCCCCATTAAGCATAAAACCGGTTCCCCCAATTACTGGTGAAGTTGAAGAGTTTCAGGCTGAACTTTCTGAGGAGCAGGTTGAGAAGCTTCATGCTTGGCAGTTGTCTCTTTTGGATAGGCTAATCATTTTGGGCGCCTCAAAGGAAATGATCGATAACGTGCTTGAGCGAACTCGGTTGACTCGGGATGTGATTGACGTTGAGACTTTGGGGATGTTTGAGCATGCTCTTACTTGTAAACTTGGAACTAACGCTGCTGGTTTGGTCGGGATTATGGGCAGGTATCTGAGGAATTCGGTTTTTGTGGTTTTTAATGCTAAAAAGAGCCTCGATTTACTGAGTGATCATACATTAACCTTATAATTGTGTACATGGATAATTGAACTCTATTGAAAGGGGAGAGGGGCTAAAATGAGCCAAAGTGAAGACAAAAGAAAATACAGAATCGACATAGGTGCCTATGGCAGTATAGGCATTGAGGCGCCAACAAAAGAAGAATGCTTGGAACTATTCAAAGAAGTCACCCGAACAAAACGTGACCAAAAAATAGATGAAGCAATCCGTTAGGCAGCCATGCGCTCCATACAGGACCTATTCACAACTTTAGTCAAATTGTAGTTTACACGTTTATAGGACATCATGTTCTTCTTTGCAGTGCGTCTTGTAATCATGGCGGTTATCGTAAACTTCTTGGTCGATGGGGCACTTGAATTTTTTGTCCTTGGTCATTTCAGGCTCAGGAACAGTCACTCGGGGCGCTGTGCTCTTGCAATCAGAACAGTCATTATTTTCAGTCATAAACATTCACCTCCGACATAAAATCGGACAGGCATAAAACAAGTACCTTAGCGATTGGATAGTTATTAAAAATATGTGACTGCACACACCCAACAACCAAAATTAAAAAACTAAAAGCCCTTACGTTTCAGGGGCAATATATAAATCCAAAAGACAGCTAGTTGTACATAGTAAGTTGATTGTTTATGAAAAAATTTTATGCGGTATTAACTTTGACAATTCTCTGCTTATCAGCTATTTTATCGGTTTCAATCACTGTTAACGCTCAAGGCGATGAATCTTGGCCGATGTTCCACCATGACGTAGCACACACTGGCTATGTTGATGCTAATGGACCCAGCACAAACCAGACTCTCTGGACTTTCAACACAAACGGATGGGTGCTATCTTCCCCAGCGATAGTCAACGGCGTAGTCTACTTTACTTCTTCCGACAAAGGATACTTTAACACTTCAAACAACGACCTCTATGCTCTGAATGCTAAGGATGGAACAAAAATCTGGAACTTCTCAGCCAGCGCTAAAATATACACGTCTCCCGCGGTTGCTGACGGTCTGGTTTTTGTCGGTTCAGACGACCACGCCATCTATGCATTGAATGCCACCACGGGCGACCAAGTTTGGAAATGCATTACCGGCAGCGATGCTGAAGGTCCCCCAACGATTGCAAATGGCGTAGTCTATGCAGGTTCAAACGACAACAAACTTTGGGCAATAGACGAGACTTCTGGAATGCCCATTTGGAATTTTACCACAGGTGGATTCGTTACCTCTGCTCCCGCGGTTGTGAACGGTGTTGTGTATTTTGGTTCATATGATAACAACACTTATGCGGTCGATGCTTCAACGGGTGTCCAAAAATGGAGTTTCGCAACAGAAAGCGTTGTTGCGTCCTCGCCTGTTGTAGCGGACGGCAAAGTTTTCATCGGCAGCTTTGATAACAACACATACGCGTTAAACGCTGACAACGGCGCTTTAGTCTGGAAGGTCTCAACTGGTTATGACCAATGCGTTCAGGCTTCGCCTGCTTTTGCCAACGGCGTAATCTACACCGGTGGCGCTTTTGACCATAAACTCTATGCATTAGAAGCAGCAACGGGCGCACAGAAATGGACATTCACAGCTAACGAAGGAATAACCACGGGTCCAGCAGTCATCGGCAACACGGTATACGTAACATCTACGTTGGGCAACACAGCCTACGCAGTCAATGCGCAAAATGGCGACCAAATCTGGAGCTACCAAACCAATGACAATATCTACTCTTCACCAGCAGTCGTTAACGGAGTTGCTTACTTCGGCGCCTACGACGGCATATTCTATGCATTAGGACAAAACGGAAGCGGTACAGGCACGGGAGTATCTTACACAACCTACTACATAATCGCAGCAGTAGTCATAGTTGTGGTAATCGTTGCTGCCATCGCAGTTGCGCTAAGAAAACGCCATAAGTGACCTTTTTTAACTCTTTTTTTATTTTTCAAGCATTAAGTAGAGACTGCTGTTATCGTTGTTTTTGATTTATGTTCATAAAAATTGGAGTTTTAACAACGATCCGTGCCAGTGAATTGTTTTAGGGTATCATTTGTTGCTTAACGCGGTTTTGTGTTTGATTTTTCGCAGATAGATGGTAGCGGCTAATGCGATCATTATTGCTATTGCGATGATTGCGGCAACAGAATAGTCAGTGATGTTTGTGGAGGGATTCTTGGACCCTTGGGTTGGAGTCGGCGAGGCTGTTGGAGTTGGTGTGTTCTGGGATGTGGTTGGGTTGGTAGTTGGGGATGGACTCGCATAAGGGGAAAGGGTAAAGTCGGTTACTGCCGTGACGCGGTAGCTGTACCAGCCTACTGGAAATGTCCAGGTTCTAACAATTTGCCCTCCAGGGTTCACTTCAACCAGTACAGCGCCCGTGTTGTTGAAGTCCCAAGACTGGTTTTGCGTAAATTGGTGGTTGGGATCGCCGAAGTCTCCAAGGTAATCACCGTTGGGTAAAATGACGGTTGCTCCTCCATAGCTGTTCCAGTATTGTTTGGGTGCTTCCCAGCTCCAGTTCACGTACGCCGTCATGCTTGTTTCGTTAAGCGTTAACTCTAGTAAGCTACTTCGGCAGTCATCAGGATTAGTGTTGTTGTTATAGTCATTGTTAAACATGGTGAAAACGTCTGGAGCTACTTCTTTGACGTCATGGCTGTGGTACCACAAACTGGAAACCGCGTTGCCGCTGTCATCGAGGAGAGTAAAATTGCCAAATTCACCGCATGCCCAGATTATATCCCCTGTGGTTTGATCGATCTTGTAGAATGTGTTGGTGTTGCGGATGTTTAAGTAAATAATGCCTTGGTTGTAGTCCCAGTCAAGGGTATTAGCATGAGTAAAATCTGACACAACTTGCCCGTCACTGAGTGTCGAGGTTTCGTTAAATGGTGAAGCTTCACTTAGAGGTATATGGTCATAGGTGTCCCAGCTCCACAGGGTGTTGCCTGCAGCGTCGAGTTGAAGAATCTTATCGAAGAGCACGGATGTGCCGTTGATGTCTCTGGTATAGTCCTGCAAGACAAGGAAAGTGTCGTTGTCTGGGTCATATTGGATGTCATGGTGGCCTTCAACGTTGGGAAAATCCTGTGTGATGTTATCTACGAAGTTCCAGATATGGGTTGCAAAGACAGGTGCAGAGCTAACATTATTCACTTGAGGTTCGCCCTGAAACAGCAAAGTGTCGGGGGCAATGTTGTAGGAAGACCCACCATAAGCAGTCGTGGACTCACGCATGTTAAGCACGGTTCCGTTGGTGTCCATAACAACCAAATAATCAGCATCTCCCGGCCCCGACACATCAAAAGCGATAGTGCCAGCCCATGCGGCACCATACGTATTTATTGTGTATGGCAAAGTAAGGGTGGTATCAGCAGTTTCAGAATGAACCATAGACGAAAAACTGGAAAGACCCAGAATCGCTGCGGCAGCGATTACTACTGCCAGGATTAATTTTTTGCGTCTTGTCAGATGTAACATTTTTGACTTCAAATCCTTTTTCTGTGCAACTGTACGATTTTTGCCTTAATTTATGAGGAATTAGTGTAGAACAGTTTGATTAGCTTATTAGTGATTTTCTAAATTCTGCCCAAATTGAGCCCAAAACCAAAAATTTCTTCTTTAATCGACTTTCCGCGCGCGGGCTTAAGACAACTTTCTGACAGCATTAGTACAATATTTAGCTAGATTCAGATATCCATTGCGGATCTTCCGCCACGTATTTGATCCATGATTGTGCAATTAAAGCGCGTCCTGCGAGAGTTGGGTGCTCCATCAAGCGACCAAAACGAAGGTTCGCTTTTAAGGCAGGCTTTCTTGAAAATATCGTTTAACGGAATCAGTTTAGCCTCTCAAATTCGCTGGATAATTCTCTGACTACATCTATTTTTTTGTTTAACTTTTCTTTAAGTTCGGCAAGTCTGCTGTTAGATTCAACAAGGAATGGTTCTAAGGACTATTTGGCAGTGTGATTGCTGGGTCTACTCAAGAATACTTGTGTAATATGACCGGAAACTCTCATTTGTGGATGGTTTCCAATTAATATCGTTGACACCTACCAATATTGAAACTAAATTGGGTCTTAGATCTAAACAGTCTTTTTTCCAGCGATTCTTTAAGGTCTCTAACTCGATTTCCACCAATCCCACGATTCAAGAATTTTATATGATATTCTGGGAATAGTGCAGAAAGCCATGCTGCTGTCATCATAACATATCCATCTCCAAGAGATTCGTTATGATTGTTTTTTTTCTCCCTGCATTGTTATACTGTCGCCCTGAAACAAAATCGTCGGATTATCCGTTAAACTAAATTTCTTTAACAGATAATTTGCCTCAACTTCCTACTTTATTTTTTATTGAAATTTTCAGTTCAAATCATTTGACAATTAGCACGGCGCATTTTGCTTGGTGGACAACTCTTTCGCTTGTGCTACCAAGAAGGAATTCCTTGATTTCACTTTCCCCCAAATGGCCTAAAACTATTAAGTCAAAACCGCCATTTGCAGCTGTTGCAACTATCTGGGACGAAGTGTTTCCTTCTTTGAGTTCAGTGGTAATTTTAATCATTGGTTTTAGTTTAATTGCCCTTTCAGCGGCTTTGGACAAAACTACTTCATGCATTTTTCGAAGGTCGTTGATAAAGGAGGACAAATTCGACTGGTCACCGATTGTATCTTGAGGATACCCAGACGTCGGAAACTGCGAAAACACGTTTGCCTGGTACCCAGATTCTGGAGGTGGCTGGAAAACGTTGAGAATTAGAACTGAGGCAGAAAACTTGTCAGCGATTTCAAGAGCTGAATCTAAAGCCTTTTCCGAGTTTTTAGAACCATCTACACCCACAAGAATTTTTGTTATCAATACGTTGTCCCTCTACATCTAATTCACAATGGAAGTTCATAGCTTTTTCCAATCTGTTCACCTGCTTTGTCATTAAATAATGTTGAAATGGGTTTAGTAATTAGAAATTTAGAAAATCCATTGACTTTTTGATCAATAACCAAATATACAACATTGAACTTCGCCGACTAGAATCAATAATTTACCGAAGTTGCTGCAAAACTTTTTGAGTATTAGGCTTGTTGGTTTTGAGAAGAGTTTAAGAATATGACGTGTGTCACATAATAATTAGAGCGGTTTAGATGAAATATAAATTCCCATTAACCTTCGCAATAGCTGCAATATTGATTACGACACTCACTCCAGTCTCAGCTGCAGTTGAAACTCTCAAAATAACAAACCTATCAGGCACAACCTACAACTTCACAGATCAACAACTTGCTGGAATGCCAAAAACAACTGTATACGCTGACCTCTACTGCTACGGCAATCTGGTAACAAACGGCGAATGGGGAGGAATACAACTCAAATACCTACTAAACCAAACAGAAGTCAGTTCTGATGTTATCTCAATACAATTCGTGGCCGCAGACTCATATGCAATTGCTATACCAATCCAGGTAGCGAATTCGCCCCAAACGATAATAGCTTACCAAAAAAACGGTGAACAACTACTTGAGGGGCTCCGATTAGTGTTACCTGGATACAATGGAGCATCGTGGATTTCCCAGATTGTCTCAATATCGATGAGCAATGATGTCGTTTTCGACCCAGTGTCAATATCAGTTGACGGCGGCGTACCAAGAAGTGTACTTAGCGACTTCAATGGCAAGGTAAATCCGCCTATGCCAACTTCCGTCTCAACCCCCAGTCCTGAACCTGCGACAAGTAGCCCCACTCCGAACTTGACTGCTCCTTTATTAAACAATACCGAAATTGAACCAACACCCAATCAACAAACTGCAAACCCACAATCAATAAACTTGGACCAAGTAACAATACCTGCAGTAGCCGCCGTCATCACATTCATACTTACAGCAACTATTTTGGCCTATAGACGGAGAACGAAACTGAAAGACAACTTAATAACTGCGAATTAAAGCATTTCATTGATAACTTCCATCTTCTTTTTCCTTCCTCGCCCATTTCTTACTCTCAAGGAAATGATCTTCATTCGCAATACAGACGTCTAAACCGCTTACCTTAGAGACCCTGAATAGCCATTTATGGTTACTCAAATATTTGTTCTCATGGTTAGGTCATAGCAATTGAATTCAAGGGAACCTTTTCTTCAGAACAACATCGGATTTGTCTTCAGTACCAAGGAATAAGCCTTTTATGAAAAGAATGGTGGGCCGAGCCGGACTCGGACCGGCGACCTTTGGCTCGTAAAGCCAACGTCCTAACCAGGCTAGACGACCGGCCCACGGGTGTTTGATAAACACACTGCAATGCTTAATATTAGAATTTTGTTTCTCAAGTGGTTACTTATTTAAATTATTATCTAAATCTCAGTCGGCATTCAATATTCTTACCATATAGCTCTGACATTAGTGACAACTATTTCCCTCAAGAGCATAGCTAATCCTTTCATTTTAGCGCTAAGAGAAGTTTTCATAATAGCAGCCAAATTCGGCGTTGTAGCAGCCATGTGTTCAGCTTGGAGAGGTCAAAAAAAATAATCTGCACCTTGCCATAAAGAAAACGAGTCCCTGGAAATAACAGCCAATTTTTTGTCTCGATCATGTTTTTGCCTAAAGATCTAAAAAGAGGATTTGCCCTGAAGCGGTTCAAGTTTCTCCGGATGAGTCCTTTCTGGCTCATTTAACCTAGGATGAATTTATCCAAGGTATGAACATGAATTGCCAATTCATAAGTCATAATTAATTGGAGAAGGTTGATATTTTTTGATGATTTAAAATGTTGGATAATGAAAATATCGTGGCTTACGAGAAGATGAGCTAAGATGCAAGTGTTACGTATTGTTCTGGCGTTAATTAGCATTGGATGCGTTTTAGGACCAATTGGAGCAGTGGTGGTAATGCACCTTGATAATTTGCCCCAAATGGTAGTCACTCCTCAACTGCAACAACTCATGCATTCGGACAACAACGATAACTCCAATAATAATGGCAACAGCGTGAACAGCAATAATAATCAAAACATCGTCACCGCCCCAAATGGCGACAACAATAACGGCAATGGAAATAACGGGGATAACAATAACAACAATGATATTTCTTCAAACAGATTAAACCCATCTTTCATTAGCGGACAAATTGACACGTCTAAAAATACGATAACGTTAACCTTCAGTATAACCAACAATGATAACCAAGATGCGACGATAAATTCATTGGGTGGAGCAGTTGAAATCACAGCGGATCAATATCAATTGGGAACTTTAAGCCTCAACAATGCCCCTGTCACGGTTCGTTCTGGTCAAACTGTTTCTGTAACTGTTTCGGGTGCTTTGACACAAGAAGGTCAAGCTGACTTAGCCCAGAACTACAGCGGTTTCTCATCAGTGGACGTTTCAGTAATTAACGGTGCAATTACTGTTAATGGCGTAACAAACTTGGGCTCGTCACCACAGGATATCGGTAACATCGAAATAATAAGTTAAGGTGATTATGATGCAAACCAAAATTAATTTTATTGCGTTGGCTGCAGGAATTTCAACTTTGTTGCTGGTTGTTATTTCGCTATTTGTTCCATGGTGGCAGTTCATGGCCGGAACCCCAGTGAATGCTCAGGTTGATTTCTCTCCAGTTAACGTTAACCTTTCAATTTCTGGGACTTCAGTTGCAATACCCTTGATTTTGGCCTTGAACATAGCATGCTTACTTACCCTGCTGGCAGGCGGAATAGCACTAACGATCTACTCCGTAAAACCAACTGCGCCTTACTCAAAGCATCTACTGGGATTTGGATACAAAAAACCACTGTACATACTCGTAGCGTTTATTGCAGTAATAGTTGCTTTACCTCTAATAGCACAATCCTTGGGAGGCTTCAGTTTGCCTCTGATCGGTGCAACTACAATTACTCGTCAAAATTCAAACACCAGCGTTAACGTCTCAGCCGCTCTCAATTGGCCCTTCTACTTGGCTTTCGTCGCCACAGGATTAAGCATTGCCGCCAGATTCTATCACCGAAAAATAACTGCAACCCAAGTAGCCCCTCCTCCCAAATAGATTGGCTTATCTGAAGCACAAGGGAGGGCAACCTGCAAAGGTACTACGCCTACACCCTATTTCTTTTTTTAATCATCGCATAATACGAAGAGTAATATTGAAATTGCCGCGTGGTCCTAAGCCTCAGTCCCACATCTCAAACGGTATAAATCCGCAATAGGTTTTGAACTCTGCAGGGTTTGGATCGCTTTATGGACCGGGCGGGATTTGAACCCCTCGCAAAGTAGATATATCACCCGCATATTCCCTTTTTTTAATTGTAATCTTTTCACGTTAATGATATTAATCGTGGTGTTCTTCGTGGACTACTATAGTGCGTCTACGTCCATACCCCGCGGGATTCCCTATCACTGCCGAGTTACGCGCGACAACCAAAAATGCTATGCCTGCGTCTACTAAGTCAGCACAATTCCTCTGCTATAAGTCTATGCTGCTAAACTCGTTCAGCAGTAAATTACAGTTAAAGGAAGGTAGCCCGGATTTGGTGAGGGCAATGACGCTTACATCCTTCAGGTTTTAAGATTCATAGGATTCATAGATGAAGCAAAAGCTCTTACTAAATTGGATTTGGGATTGGATTTGGCTGAGGGTTAGGGTTTGGTTTAGGGTTAGGGGGTTCTTCTCCATTTGTGACGTTTATCGATTTTTTCATGATTTCCATCTTGTTATACACTTCTTTTATTGTTTACCATGATAGAATATTTTTCAAAAGGAATATGTATTTTGGTCCGTGTGTCTTCAGGGTTCTTGGTTTCTTCGTTCTCGATAAGTAGTTGCTGCAGGGGTTTTTATTTTCTTTCCAAAAATTGGTTGCGCCAAAGTCTCTTAATTCCATCCGACCCGCTTTTTAGGGGTTTTTGACGTCTTCTGTATCTCAACTAAATAAACCTCAAAAGAAAAATACTACTTGGTTAATTCAGTTCTAGAGAAAAATAATGTTGTTAGAGGTTCAAACATGACAAAATGGGAGTATGTCTCAATAGCTTTGGTGAAAGGAATCCTGGATGCCGGTGTCAAAACACAAGAAGAGTTGTTGAATAAATATGGTTTAGATGGGTGGGAATTGGTTTCTATTGTTGCGCTTCAAATTAATCAAAGTTTTGAAGTAGTTGCTTATCTAAAACGACAATTAAGAAGCGAAAGCGAACTTGCTAATAATGTACCGAAAGGTAACAGCTAAAAGAGATTATCGTTGTTTGCTTGGAAAACATTCTAAAAAGGGTTTTTGCAGCTAGATTGCCCATAATCCTCATGTGAGGTGTTCCAGGCTAGCTGGCTTACCCGGGCCTTTTACCTAGGCTTCTTATAATATAGTTATTGATGGTTTGAGGAGGGACGACTTTATTGGTTTATTTCGACCCATGTTTTTACTGCTTCTTGGACCGCTTTGGATAAGTCGCCTTTTTTGCCTCCGAATTGCTCTACGGTTTTTAATCTGAGCTGTTTTTCTAAGTCGTCTGAGATGTCAACGTTGATGCGGCCCAATTTTAGTCACTTCTTTTTGCTGGTTAGATATTGTTGAAATAAGCGAGTAACCAATTTGTGTATTCGATTTTTCTGTTTGTCATGTTTTGTCCCCGCTTATTCACATTAGTACATAAGTGCATACACAGCTTATAAGTGTATGTGTTTAAGTGCATAAAATGCCCATGGATCCTGCAACGTACGCTGTTATAAAGCAAAAGGCGGCACCAAGGCCTCCAAAATCTGGGCCCCATAGAGGAAGGTCCTTCCGGAAAATATCTTATCATCAGAACGTATAAAATACAATAATTATTTTTGAATCTGACTTATCCTATGGCGCCCGATTCGTGGAAGACCTTTTGCTTTTAACTCATTTCTGCCTTTGAACCACTATAGTGCAATTCGTAGCTAAAGCCGCTATGGCTCCAATCGCGGCAAGCCAGGGAACTAGGACAATTCCTATAACTCCGACTGTAACGGGAATGTCGAGCAGAGTTTTGCCTTCTTAGCTCTTTATAGTTATTCGCCTGACATTTCCTTCATGAAACAATTCTTTGACTTTCTGGACCAAGTCTTCAGAGGAAACAGAAAAGCTCTCTTCCTCCATTCCAATGGGCGTTCCGCAATTTGGGCAGAATTTCATATCATCAGATATCTCTTTTCCACATTTATTGCAAAATGGCATCGGGTTTATCTCCTGAGTTGAGGTCGTCAGTCTCTCTTTATATCCTTTTTGATGCTGCTATGTACGCAAGACCTTTCAAAATCTTGGGGTATAGTAGGAAGAGAAGGTCTTATCATTCAGAAAACGAAAATAATCCCTCGACTCAAAACGGGCGGGGTGGGACTTGAACCTACGTTCAAGTGGAGATATCACCCGAACACTTTATTATTAGTTTGATTTCTAAAGCTATTGATATACCAACATTGCTAATGTGATTATTAAATAAAAGGCTTTCACTTTATCAAAGGTACTTTTCTCTTTCTAATTAGGACAACAATAGAGAGTATTGCAAGGAACAAAGGCAAAATAATAAACCAAGAAAACTCTGGAATGGTAGGAGTTGGAGTGGGATTGGCTGTTGGGTTTTGTGTAGGTGAATTATTTTGGTTAGCTGTGGGTTGAGAAGTTGGTGTTGGTGTAGGGTTTTGAGTTGGAACAGGTGTAGGACTAGGTGTAGGGCTTTGCCCTAGTAGTATAGCCCAATGCTGCCATGTGCGTACATTGTCAGAATCATGCTCTATGAATATTGTTCCCTTTAAACTCCCTTGATACAGGTTATCTTCCAATACAAAATATGTATCCCAAACAAAAATTCCTGCCTGAGCAAAGTTAGTGCCCAATCTGCTTCGTAAATAAACTACCTTATCATTCTGAGTTACATTATTAACAAAAGCATCACTCACGGAGCTCATCTGACTGTCAGCTCTTGTCATTACATTTAGAAGATAAGAAGAAAAGCTATCTCCATTAGTAGCATTAACAAAAGTGCTTGTCCCATTTTCAAACAGAGTTATGGTGTAAGCATTCAGAGTGTATTCGTCTTTCCATTGTGGATAAGGTTGTGCATTATTCAAAAATTGTGTAGCACTGCCAGTCCATGAGGTATCTATAATATTGGTTTCAAAATACCCAAATGCTAAAGGTAAAGATAATGACAGAATAACGAGAATTATTCCTACAGCAACTGCTTTCTTGCCCATAGCAATCACTTAACCACTGGTTTAACCTACCTAAAAAATATGCTTGTCAAAGTCTCTTGACTAAATTCAGTTTAGGTTGTTGTGAGAAAATGTCAAACATATCCACTTTCTCAAATGGAAATCCTTCAGTATTTGTTTTTCTGAGTCCATGAGATAGGTTTAAATGGAGAGAGATAAGGTATAAAATCTATTTTTTTTTATTTCTTTTCATATTTTTGGTAGAATCAAGAAGATTGAAGAACCAAACTATCTCCTTCAAGCTTCCAAAAGCGTTGACGACCAGAAGCCAACCGCTTCAGCCTTTTCATAGGAACACTGCCAACATGAAAACCACCTTGACTCCCCTTCTTAGAAATCCTCAAAACTACCTTCAATCAACACGACTCCAAAACAAGCCATTCCCCTTCCAAAGACCAAACCAACTTACGACCAGAAGTCAACTGTTTTAATCTCTTCATAGGAACACTGCAAATTCGAGAACCGTTCTCAGTGGTAGTTACTTTCAATAAGACTTTCAAAGTATGCTTCAACCATCACAATACCCTATCCCATTTCCTCAATTTATGTCTTATTTTACACACATATTATCCATTGTTTCATGTCGAGATTTGTGTTATTATATCAAGTGAAGACGACGACGAACGACCTAAGCTATGAGAACTTGTCTATTCTTTTAAATTCTCTTGCCGTGCTTCTTTTGGTTTGCAGAATTAAGCCTTAACACTATTTTTGCTTTTATCGTGGCGACCGTTGGTTCGCCCCGACGGTTCCGCTATCCAATGGTTAACGGTTGGTTGCTGTGCTCTGGACATTGCCGTATGTGCGGAAATGTCGCAGAGCACCTTTGTTTGCCTATGTTGCCCTACATTGTGAGGGCAACGCAGTCAAGAACCGCATTGTGATAATCGACCGTTTGTTGTTGATGCTACACCAGACGGTTGTTTTTGGTTACTACTGCAAAAAAGCCCCGAATGAAACGCTTAAAAGTTGTAAATTTGCTGCAAATTTCCAACATTTAAGCGTGTCACCCGTTGGGCTGATGTTCGGGGCTTTTTTGCCGACGACGAAAAGAAAAGAGGGGCGCATATCAGCCCCGCATTGTGTTGACAAGTCCTTTAATGGCTATTTCTCCAATTTGGTGCGGGCATCCAATTTTTCTATTAAACTGGTCAAGTTGCTTTTTGTGATTGCGTTGTCGCCAATAGTCCAGTTGTTATTGAGATAATCAACGAAGGCACACTTTAGTCGCGTGTTATGACCCACTTCTACCTCGCTTTCTCCCCAAATGCCTGGTGCCCATATACCTTTAGCCCAGATACCATTGTAGAGGGTTTTTAAATCCGTACCTAAAACATCAATCGCCTTATCGCATTTACCCCGATGGTTAGTAAAAACATGCTCAGGAACTTGCGCTGCATTAGTTTTATTGTTTGGGTCGTCTCTTGCTTCTTTTAGCATAATTATTTTACCAAATTCTTCTAAGGCAAATTCAAACAAGATATAGGCATGGTAGGGTTTACCGTTGGCTAAAACATTGCGGGCATCACTTAAGAAGTCGGCAATATTGTCTTTACATAATTGAATGCCTTCGGGAAACCTATTTTTAGGAATTGGGCGAGGCGGCTTCTTAGTTGGTTTGCAAGAGTTACTTGGCTTTGACTGGTTTGACATGAATAATTAATTCTCCTCCTTCTGCTTTTAAAATCCACTCAAGTATTTCCTTCTGGTCTTTTTCTAACAAAGTCTGCAAGCTCTTGCAGAGTTTTTTCTAATTCAACTATTCGGTCTTCAAGATGTTCAACATATGTTTTTTCTTCTTGTTCTTTTAATTCTGGATGTTGTTCTCGCCATTTTTCATATTCTCTAAATTTCTTGTCAATTTGCTCTGTTTGCTTTTTAACGACTTCTGGATGCTCTTTTCCCCATTTCAGACGTTCTTCATGTTGTTTTTCAAATCGTTCAAATTCGTCTGGATGTTCTGAAAGATATTTCTCCCATTCCACATCAGGCTGTACGGAAAAAAGTTTCTTTTCAATGTCTTTAATTCTATTGTTTTGCGCCTCAGAAATTACAGAAGTAATTAGCTTTTGCTCTGTTAAATCGCTTTGAAGCTTAGTTATCGCATTTTTTAAGGGTTCAATTTGCTCTATTTCAAGGTTTGGCTGTTCTTTAATGGTTAAGAATTTCTTGATTTGTAGGAATTTTGATTTGAGGTTAACGACGGTTAGGTATGTGTCGTCTGATTGGGCTATTGTTTTTCCGCACAATTTTTTACCAGCTGTTAAGCCTATTCCGCTGTCAATGGATGCTGAGAGGAACATTTTTCTAAAGCAGTGAAAGGTTACTCTTTTGCCGTTTAAGTTTATTTTTGCTTTGTTTGCTAAGTTCTGTAGCAGACGGTTTAACCATTCGTCTGATATGCTTCTGTTTCCGTTTGAAGGGAAAAGGTAGGGATTATCTTTTTTGTGGTCTAATGTTGGAAGATAGATTTTAAGAAGGTCAACTGTTTCTTCGCTTAAGAATCCACAAGCTAAAACGTTTTCTTTTTCAGTCATTATTTCAAAGGAAATGGGCGATTCTTGATTTAATGAAGGTAAGTCTGATTTTTTGAGGTTCATGAAATCGCCTATTCTTAAGCCTAAATCAGTAGCGGTGCTCAGAATTACTCTTTCTCTTAGGTTTGCTACGTCAAACATTTTCCGTACGTGTTCGATTGTTAGGGGAAAGTTTTTGGTTGTTTTGACGGTTTTAGCTATCTTGCTTCCATTTCTAAAGCGCATAGGCATTTCATAGTATCTGAAGAGTTGTCTTATTCCTAATGTTTGGACTCTTGCGGTGTTGATGCTTTTTGTTGTTGAAAGGTATGTGTGGAATTTTTCTATTTCTTTTTCAAATCTTGATGCTCGGTTTCGGTATTCAATCAGGTTTTCCCCGACGCGCTGTGTTAGGTCGTCTTTTCTTAGTTCAAGGATTTGTTCTGCTGTTTGTCCGTACCATTGGCAGAATATTTTTAGTCCGTATCTGTAGCATTTTTTTGTTTTTGGGTTTGATACTGAGTCAAGGAACGTTTGTTCACTCAAATTCATTCAACCACACTCCACATGTTTTGTGTGGTATATCAAACTATCTCAAAAGCTAACTAATAGTGAAGTGTACACCCGCAATTCCCATTTTTAATGCTAACTCTTACTTCATTTTATATGTTCCATGGGCAAGAGTCAAGAGCGAGTTATGTTTGCCAACGAATTGGGGTTTTACAAGAATCACCCGATACTTACTTTGCGCTCACCTCGAATGGCACAAGCTACTGTCTAAACACAATTTTGACGAACAAAAAGCAGAACAAATACTGTCATCCTAAAACAACCCATCACAAAAACAAACCTATCAGTAAGTGAGGTCTTTCTACTCTGACCTCCCCAATAAATACGCAGAGCTTAACCAATGTACCTTCCTCTAAATCCATAAAATTCAAAGTATCGGTTATAGAGTAGTAGTATCATTCATTGATTCAACTATTTTGGTATTGTCTACCGGTAGGCTACGCCCATGCGTTTCATAAAATCAAGAACTTTCTTGTATTCAATGATATACTGTTTACCTTTTTCTGTAAGCTTAAGCGAAGTCTGATCCTCAATTAAGCCTAAATCATTAAGTTCTGATATGTAAGTTTTTAACCTATCAAAAGGAACTCTAATCTGTACTTGAACATGCGTTAACACTATTTTTTCTTCTCTACTTTCGGCGTACAATATTGACAAAAGGTCGCCATAAATTTTCATTCTGTCTCTACGTGCGATTTGTTTCATTTATTCTCCTCTTTTTGTTGCCGTAAAAAGATTTGATTGTGACAAAAAGAAACACGGCTAGACCTACCCAACGAATTGCCAGTGCCCCCCACCACGCAGACATACTATTGTCTATAGAATAAATGATTAGTGAATACTGGCTTATTCCCAGAAGAAAATAACCAAATGGGATCCAAAGCGTTTCTGGATCGGGCTTTTCTATATGGCTTCTAAGAGTGTGGGCACAAAGATAAGCGATGCAAATTAGATTGAAGAATCTGGTAAAGGTACTTGTAAGCTGATAACTAGGTAGAGCAACATTAGGAATAGTAACGAGCAGAAATAAAGCTACAAAAGCGATAATTAATAAAGCCAAAGTAGTATTCCAGAGCCTTCTACTATCGCCACTTTTCCTTGAAAAATAATAAGTAACGCACAGAAAAATAAATGCGAAAGTTCTTACTACGAGTTGAAAATATATTGTTCCACTGCCAAAAAAATATGGTTTGAAGTAAACAAAGGAAGATAAAGCGTAGGTTGCTCCAAGAAACCCAAATCCGAGAGGCAGTCCAAGGTATCGACTCTCCTTAGTGATCTGGTAGGGTTTAATCATGAATCTTACAAGAACAAAACAAAAAATAGCCGAAGTAACTTCATAGATAACTCGGAATGTTTGATAAGCATAAGGGTCCATCGTGTAAATTCACCATTAGTGTATCTTTAACAATCTCGTATAGTTTACTTAATATTTTATACTTACGACAGATTTGTGTGACTTATTGGCATCCTCTCTTTGACGCCAGTTACAAAAAGGTAGCTGGCAAAATACTCGGTGAAGATTAGCCAATAAACGGTTTTTCGAGCTCACGATAAGTGAGCGAAGCTTATTAGCGCTTCTTACATGTTTAAAGGTTCATAAAAAGAAGGAAAAAAATGAGTCTGCTAGAAAATCAAAAATAAAAAGACAATTTCTACAATCGTACACTAATGCATCGTTATTCGTTGTTGTCTTTGATTTATATTTTTCTTCTTTGCCTCTTTTTGTGGAACTATGGCTGAATTTTGTACTCACGATAGGTGAGCCAGCCTTATTACTGTTATATTTACAAACATTAAGCCACAAAAGGAGAAAAAAACAAATGAATCTACAAAAAAATACATTATCGAAAAAGGCACTGTCAATTATTACGTTGTTTCTAGTAGTATCCATTGCTGTTCCATTGACGACTCTATCTACTGCTAGTGGACATACACCTGCTTGGGACATTAAATCATACGCTTATGTATCTGCTGCTCCAAATCCTGTGGGGATTGGTCAGACAGTGTACATTTACATGTGGGTTGATATACCCTTAAATGGTGCGTTGGTGACCAACGACGTTCGTCGACATGACTACACATTGACTATTACTCAACCGGACGGGACAAGCAAGACTGAAACTTGGGCTGTAGTTCAAGATACAACAGGCATACAATCATACTCGTTTACCCCTGATACAGTAGGAACCTATACCATGACTTTCAACTATGCTGGACAAACACACACCTGGAGCGGTCCCTATCAAAACGACGTCTATCAGCCTGCGCAAGCGGTAACGAAACTAACTGTGCAGGAAGAACAAACTGAAGGTATATCGCCAAGCGCTGCTCTTCCAAGCGAATACTGGAGTAGACCAATAAACGGTGAAAACTCGGACTGGTTCTTAATATCCTCCAACTGGCTAAATGGACCCTACATCCGCACAGGTGCTACCGCTACAGGTGGTTCAGGTTACGGTAGATACCAGAAAGATGGATCAGGACCTGAGACTTCACATGTTATGTGGACCAAACCATTGCAATTTGGCGGGGTTGTCGGCGGGACTTCAACCACAAACCTAGGTGAAGGATATTACACAGGCAGCTCATACAATCCCCGCTTCAGTAACGCTATCGTTATGCAGGGAAACCTCTTCTATCAAGAACCATATGGCAACTCAGGCAGCGGCGGAGACTACGTTTCAGTAGACCTGCAAACAGGCAAAGAAAATTGGCGCATCAACACAACCGCAACAGGCGTATCTATAGTACCAAGCTTCGGCTACCTGTACGCCTACGAAGATGGAAACCAACATGGTGTATTACCCAACGGTCTACTAATAGCAACAACCACAGTGACTGGTCTCGGAACAGTCTGGAGAGCATATGATGCTAGAACAGGCGTACTCACCGGAATGAGCCTAACTAACGTTCCTTCAGGATCAGCCGCATCTGCCACTTTAGCAGCTAACTCTGCAAACGGCGCATCAGCAGCAGGTCCGAGTGGCGAATACCTTATTTACTCATTGACAAACCTCGGCACTACATCAAACCCCACGTATTACCTGAGCGAATGGAACTCATCAAAATATACTCAACTATCAGCAGGCCAGATTGGAGCAGGCAACTGGTACCCGACATCATCTTTCAATGCAACCGACTCCCGCATGTACGATTGGAACGTATCCGTATCATCGCTTACAGGACAAGGCTGGACTATCTATAGAGACGTAATTGTCGGTGACAAATTACTCCTCCTCCAAGGTAACTTGGGAGCTGGTCCAAGAGCAGAAAGCTCCGGCGCAAATATAACCTTGGTAAAAATAGACCCCAACAGCGCAGGCAGCGTTCTATGGACAAAGTATTATGCACCAGCCGACAGCAACGTAACCAGAGTACTTGTAGCAGTTGATTCAATTGCAAATACCTTTGTCACAGAAGATAAAGAAACCCTAGAATTCAACGGCTTCAGCCTTGACAACGGAAACCACCTCTGGACTGCAAAAACACCCGTAGTAGAATGGGATACCCTGAGAAGAGACACACTTAGTGCGTATGGTAATCTGTACGCTGCAGGTTACGACGGTATAGTCTACTGCTATAATGACGCAACAGGTGACTTGCTGTGGAGTTATGGCAGAGGCGGAGAAGGCAACAGTACATACTCAGGCGAAAACACAGTCTATAGCCACTACCCCTTATTCATAGACGTCATCGCTGACGGAAAAGTCTACGTCGGAACAACAGAGCATTCACCAAACCAACCACTCTACAAAGACGCACAATACAGATGCTTAAATGCCACCACAGGCGAAGAAATCTGGACTCTCACTGGAATGGGCACAGGCATGTACGTTGGCCAGTACGACATTGTTGCAGACGGATACTTCACATACCTAAACATCTATGACATGCAAGTCTACTCAGTTGGCAAAGGCGCCAGCAAACTAACAGTTGATGCACCATTAGCTGCAGTTACTCAAGGCCAAAGCCTAGTAATACGAGGCACAGTCAGCGATATCGCTGCAGGAACAACACAAGAAGAGCAAGCAGCAAAATTCCCCAATGGAGTGCCATGTGTATCTGACGCAAGCATGAAGCTATGGATGGAATACGTGTACATGCAGCAAGATAAACCGACAAACACAACAGGCGTCCCAATCAGCATCGCGGTTATCGATTCAAACGGTAACTACCGCAGTATTGGAAACACAGTCAGCGACGCAAGCGGAGCCTACAGCCTACAATGGACACCTGATATCACCGGCAAATACACTGTCATAGCAACCTTTGCAGGCTCAAACTCATATTATGGATCATCTGCAGAAACATCGTTTGCAGTAGACGCAGCAGCAACCCCAGCGTCAACTCAAGAACCAACACATTCAATGGCTGACACATACATACTGCCCGGAATAACAGGAATTATTGTTGCAATCGCAATAGTCGGGGCAATACTTGCATTGATAGTCATAAAGAAACGAGCATAAACAAAAGTAACCAAACAACAAACACCTTTCCCTTTTTTTGTTTAAAGAAACAGCGGAGAAATAAATGGGGCTGAGTAGGCTTTGGATGATATTCACCTTGTCATAGTTGAAGAGCGTTTCTGCATTTCGCTCTTTTCTCCATGAAGTCCAGAGCCTCAGAAAACCCTCTTTTCTCTTAATTCGCTGCGTTAGAGACTTTTACACCTGCGCACTAACACGTTTTTGCGGGTGATGTTGGATTTGATTTTATTAGAACACTGTGAATCAGAAAATTGATGTTGAAGTGGACTGGGGGGGGATTTGAACCCAGGAAGAGAAGAGGTTTCACTCGCAAAACCCCATTTTTCTTTGGGCATACTTGGCAAAAAATACGGGATGAACAAGCATGTAACAAAAAGTCTTCAATTGTCCACATTGTGGAAAAATCATCTCAAAGGATGTTCTCAACGGTAATTATATCAAACCAAAGGTAACATGCCCCGAGTGTGGCAGTCAGAGAAACTACAAAGACGGAAAAAGACAGACACAAAAAGGGAATGTTCAGCTGTACTCCTGTCGTGACTGCGGATACAGATTTTCTTGTGGCGGGCGGGGAGGGATTTGATCCTGCGCCCTGAAAGAGATTTCAACCAAAACCCTTTTTTTATGTTTTCCGATTCGCATTTTCATAATTCTTGATTTGGGTAGTTTTTTTAAAGGAATAACAAAGATAGGCTATTCAGAGGTGTATTTACGGCATTCGACGAATACCAATTCCTGCGTTACTTTATTCCCGGCAGCTTGTTCCCAAGTGGATTTTTTCTGGACGGATTTTCAGAAAGACCTTAATTTTTCGATTTTTTGACTGAGGCCTTACAATTGAGTAAACTTGGCATGCAGAAAGTTCGGAATTGGAGTCGGAGTAACTTACTTAACTTGGGATCGAGGGCGAATCCTCAGCTTTTTCCAATCAAAGTTGGAATTGAATCCCGTCGAAAGTGGATATATCACCCGCATTTTCTCTTTTTTCTTAAAGCTCTATTTTCTTTTTTCTGAGTATTATTATCGTTGTGACTGCAATGGCTGCTATGATTGTGGCTGCAATGGAATAGAAGACTTCATGAGGAAGAATATCCGTTTCAACTCCTGCGAGCGAGTGGGATTGAATAGGTGAAACTGTAGAAGTGTTTGTAGCTGTTGATGAAGATGTCTGAGTAGTAGCAGCTGTCGAAGTAGGAGTGGGGTCGGATATAGGAATAGGTGTTGAGGTAGTTGTCGGGGTCGGTGAAGGCGTAGGAGTAGATGCCGATGTTTGATCGGTAAAGTTAGGGATTGGAGTTACGGTTGGGGTTGGGAGAGGAGTGGATGTAGCCGTTGGTATAGGCGTTGGTGTTGGATTTGGTGGTGTTGGTGTCGCAGTGGGGTCTGTCATTATTGGAGTTGGGCTTGGAGGTGGTGTTACAATAGGTGTAGGAGTGCCAAAAGCGTAAACGTACCCATTCGATGAACCAATGTAGACGATACCATTAACCACCGCTGGAGACGAATCAAGTTGAAGACTGCCAGTATCGTAACTCCAAAGTTCTGCACCGTTGAAAGCGTTTACTGCGTAAACATTACCATCTTCTGATCCAATGTACAATACATTGTTAGCAACCGCGGGAGACGACCAACCAATCTGGTTGAGATAGATGCTCCAGATTTTTGCTCCGTTGGTGGCATTTAAAGCGTAAACATTGCCGTCATATGAACCTATGTAAACTATACCCTTTATTACTGCTGGAGATGAAGCAATTTCACTGCCCGTAGCGTACTTCCAAATTAACTTTCCATTTGTGGCGTTCAAAGCAAAGGCGTCATTATTATACGAGCCCATGTATACCATGCCGTTGGCGATTGCTGGAGAAGAGTAGAGATAATTTCCATGGTTGGAATATATTTGACTGGTGTAATTCCAGATTTGGTCACCATTAGTGGCATTCAGAGCGCAGAAATCTCCATTGTTAGAACAAGCGTACACTACATTGTTAACAACTGCAGGAGAGGAATAGACAGCGCCAATAGTGGAGTTCCAAACTTTCACACCAGTTAAAAGATTCAAAGCGTAAACATTGCCGTCTAATGACCCTATGTAAACTATGTCTTTGACGATTGCAGCAGAAGATTCAATGCTGCTGCCAGTTTGGTATGCCCAAAGAAGATTACCATCAGTAGCATTCACTGCCGAAATGTTACCGCTCGAAGAACCTACTACAACAATCCCGTTTTTAACTGCAGGAGAAGAATAGGTAACTGGTCCGACTGAGCAGTTCCAGATTTTGTCGCCGTTAGAAGCGTTTAATGCATAGAGGTTGCCGTAATTTGTGACTACACTCTTGGAAACGATTTTGAAATCCCAAGAGCTTACGAAAACGACTCCATTTTCAACAGCGGGAGAAGAATAAACATGACCTGAATCATCAGCAAAAGTATTGTACTTCCATAGTACTGTTGGATTAAGTAATGGACCGCCAGTTCCTGTACCACTATGAGTTGGGTCCGAATGGAACATTGGCCAAGAGGTGGAGGCTCCGTTTGAATTATTGTTTTGGTTGTCTGCTTTGACCATTTCTACCGGTCCAAGGAGCACAAAAATTATAATGCTTGCTAAGAGAATTGATATGAGCAGAGTTGTTGATATTTTCTTGTTCAAGTTTAATTTTGCTTCCTTTTGCATTAAACACACGTGTTTCTTTCATTGATTTTACTGCATTAAGTTATTCAAGCCTCAATACAATTTCTTAATACACAGTATAGGCTGCTTGATAGATAAGATATTGTGACTGTCATGCACCAACCACAAACTTTCGTTATTTGGTTTGAACCCGCATTAGGAGGGATTTGAACCCGCGGCTTCCGCGTTTGGAATGTTAGCATAACCAGTTGAAAAAGGCGATTGGAATTTGCCAATATTTTCTCTGATGATACCATATCTTTCTTCTGCAAGGTCGTTTGGCAAGTTACCTAAATCTAGAATTTCTCCTTCTTGCTGGCTTCCCTTCGATCCTTCCATGTGTTTAAGTGCAAGTTTGATGGTTGAACGCAATATTCCTTTGTCCAACGTTACGTTTGTGATGTCTCTGTAACTGTAATCGGTGTAATCCTTCTTCAAACCAAGCGCATGAGGATGCCGAAAAATTATCCGTTCATTAGTAATTATCACAGATTCAATGTTAATTCGAGGATGATAAATTTTTTCTTCAATGTACAGCTCAACCTTTTCGTTTGAACCAAGAATATTTTTTATATCATCTGGAGCAGCCATTATCAAAAACCAACTTAAACAACTATTCTTACTTGCATGAGTATTGGACCATTTGGAAAAATAGCTGTGTGACTGTAGGAGCACAGCAACACTAGCTTATAAGTAATTTGAACCGCTAAGTAACTTGTCTGGAGTTGTGAATTTTGGGTGCAATAGATCAAGTTATTAATTTTATTACCTCTGGAAGCATCGGCGGTATTCCACCATTAATTTTGATGATTATTCCATTTGTTATCGGACTTATCGTGGGCTATCTAGTACACAAGATGCTGAAGATCGCGATTATAGCGGCCATTATACTGGTCGTAGTTGCTTACTTTGGATTTTTCGGTTTAAGTCTTGGCGCCTTAAAAGGCATTGCAGACACATACGGTCCCATAGCAATACAATATGGAGTACTTCTCATGGGTATGCTGCCGCTAGGATTAGGGCTCGTTGTTGGTTTTGTTATCGGCTTCGTATTATCATAAGCAAAAAACTTTCTTTTCTTTAGGAAACTACTGGAAATCATTGAGTGCAGGTGAGATAAACACTAGAATTCGCGGTAATAAGAAAATGACGGAGGTTTGAGATTATTTCATGTGTTAATTTTATATCGGAAGCCTACAAAAAAGTGGCACTGCAAAAAAAGAAGAAAGGCAAAACAACCGACTCTTTTGACTGCACTCAACAAGTAATCCAGGTAGGAGGTGAATGGATAAAATGGCTCGAACTTCTTTAGGGCAAGTGGCTTATATCTTAGCGCTTGTCGGTGGCATTCTTTTGGTAATCTTTGGGCTGCTGAGTTTACTTTCAATAGGATTCGGAGGACCATCATTCTTCTATTGGAGTGTCTACTCTTTTGGGTACAGTGGAATTGTAATGTTAATCTGCGGCGTCATAGCGGTAATTGGTGCAAAAAGCGTCACTACTCTTGTCTGGGCTATAGTGCTGTTAATTGTGGGATTCATCGGCGGTGGACTGGGCGGCTTGCTGGTTTTACTTGGCGCAATAATTGGGCTAATTGTAGCTTTAACCCATTACAAATAATGACCTGCTGAAAACTTGAGGTCTACACTTTTTTTCCAGTGTAAAAATAAATAGATGCGGGTAAATATTCATGCGCGCGTATTTTATAATCGATGCCGACGAAAGAGGGGCGCATATCAGCCTCGCATTGTGTTGAACCAAAAAAATCAAGCCTTAACAATTTCAATTAGTTTTGGGCAATTTAATTCCGTCATTATTTTTTAGGAAAGCGATAGTTAATCTATATTGATGCGAGAAGCGCGCTTATGCCCACTGCCATTTGTTTGTTTAAACTGCATCTGAACCACACGGCAATCATAACACCAAATCCGCCGCATCTTCGAAACTGGACTTGGAGAATAAATAATCGGAGTATGACTGTTCACTTACCTTGAGTAGATAGTTTGTTGTTGTTTGGCTACACGCACATAATTATAAGAACCGAAATTGCGGATAGTTTATTGATGAACCATGTGTAACCTTCCAAATTTTCAAGCTCATGATCTCAAAGAGTTCTCGCGAAAAAAGAAAAGGCATGCTAAACTTATCGAGTTTGTGGCGCCTCCGCAAGAATTGTTGGTAGATGCCTGGGCAAATTCCAAAAAAGCTCCATAGGAAAATGCCTTCCCGACATTAGGGAAATTTTTAGCTACAAAGCGCTCATTATGTAGATTCGGGCTTCTTATGGGGCAGTTAGCACTTGAGTGACTTCTCGGAAAATCTTTAGCAAATTTACACCACGTTGCGTGACTGCGAAAACGGTGCCCCGATTTTTAGTAGTTCGTTCCACTACCAATCCTTTTTCAATTAGAAAGTTCAAATAATCCGTTAGAACGACACCATTGACATTGGCTTTGTTTATTATGTGTGTCAGCTTTAACGGTCCCGTATGCGCTAACGCCTTAAGGATATCAACATATATTTCTAGTTTTGATCGTCGCACCGGCGTACCTCAGTTTGTTCCAATTTCGCGAGTGGTCTTTCAACTGCAAAAATATGCCGTTTTTGTTATAAGCTTTTGGTATTTCTCGTTGTTGGTTTCCAGTCAATCGGCAATTAAATCACAAAATTCTAAGCTGTATCATTTAAACAAATTGTCTGTCTGCGCCGTCTCTATGAGTCCGTTGTGTTTGTATCTCTGAGCAGGACCAATTTGCAAAATGAAGCTACTCATCGGTTGTTTGATTCAAGAAATCAAGCCTTTTGTTGCTAAAAACTCTTGTCAACAATCAAAAATGAATCCAAAACTACAACTAAAAAAAGAATTGTTAACTTGTGATTGTATTATGCCTATCACAACTTTTAATATAAATTTAAAACCAATATAGAATCTCTTGAAAAGAGTTGGTGGGAATGACAAAGAAAGACTACCAAGAAATTAACTTCTCCTCAGGGCAAGACCGCAAGAGCAAACCCACCAAAAATCAAAAAGGGATGCCCACAGTCAGATGCGTATGCGGCACAAGAATTTTGGTAGTCCCTGATTTGAAAGCTATGAACAAGGCCATTAAAAATCATGTAGCTAAACACAAGCAAACATGCAAAGATTCAGATAGGCTTGACTTTTTTGAGAAGTCTTTAACAGAGCAGGTTCTAATTGCAGCAAGCAAAATGAAACTGCCAAATGCAAATTAGTCGCTTATCAAGGCTCTCCAAAACCTGGGGCCATAGAGGGAAAAAGCCTTTTCATGTTTGAGCTAATGGTAATGGTTAGAACATAAAAATACAAAAAATAAAATACTGTCAGACTTACCTTATACTAAGTCAGTTGAAGACATTGCCTTCAAAAAAGGAGCCTTGCGAACAAGCTAATCGGAAGAACCCTGACCATTGACCAATTCTCGTTTCTTACCAAGTTTTCACTATGCTAAGCGCCATCCAAACTACGATCGCATAAATCACTGCAGGTCTGCCCGTTCTTGTTTGAGCCATCGATCTTTCCCGATGCCAAATCAGGGATTTTTAGATTTATGATTTACGGCTTCTATGAACGCAAATAGCCACGCGGAAAACATGTTTGAGGGGGCGATTGGGAAATTTTATAATGCCAGCGTCAGAGTATGCTATGCTGGGAACCTTTGATTGGATTGGAAAAGTTTTAGAGCGCTCGTAGGCGCGCACTACCAACTAGTCGGAGTCTTACTGGGCGCTTTCCTCGTTGCAGCCTCCACAGGCACCTACACCAACTGGGACGCCCAACTCGAGTTTGAAGCTGCCTCAAACGTGGTAACACGTGGGTTTCCATTCGTGACAACGGGACTCATGATTAACCAGCCGCCCATGGGCTTCTACATGGATGCACCCATATTCCACGCATTCGGCTTATCCTACCTAAACGGGGTAGGAATCGCAACTGCTTTTGGACTCGGCTGCGTCATGCTCGTCTACGCTTTGGGCTGCGCACTGTATGGAAAACGGACAGGACTTGTGGCAGCAGCGCTCTTTGGCATCGTTCCCTGGCACGTTTACATCTCAAGAATCTTCCTCATAGACAACCAAAGCTTATTTTTCGGCTTGCTATTCTTGGTTGCGGGTATTTTGGCTGTTCGCAGAAATTCTCAAAAGTTGCTGGCTGTTGCAGGAGTCTTTTTTGCTGTAGCGCTGATGACAAAGTTGTTCGCCGTGTTCATGCTGGTTCCTCTTTTTGTGATGATCTTTTTCGAGAAAAAGCACACACTGCTAAAACCCAAACTGAGCGATTTACTGATTTTTCTCGCCCCAACCTTAATTTTGCAGGCGGTTTGGTTTGGAGGCTTTGCTAACCAGAATTTTCTGGGAGTTTACTTTAGTACCGACTTTACACATCCAGTTCTAGTAGCTAACCCTTTCCCACTGTTTTGGCCCACAGTCCTGGTTAAAAGCGCCGGGTGGTTTTTGTTTTTGGCAGCAATCTTCTCTTTAGCGCTATCACTTGCATTTAGAAGGCTCCTTGCAAAAACTCTACGCTGGGATGCCCTCTGCATAGCCACCATCGCCGTTGTAGCAGGGTTGAATACACTCTTGGTTTTAGGATTCCACCTAATTGTGCCATACGTTAGCGTTATCAAGTACAGCTATGTTTCATTGCCGTTTTTCTGTTTACTCGCAGCGTCATTGGCGGATAAAGGCGGCTTGCTAATTGCGTCGATAGATCGAAAAGGGAAGAACCATTTCGTTAAGCCATTTCTCGTTGGGCTTGGAGCAGTTTTGGTGTTTGCGTCCCTGCTTGAAAGTACACTATTCCTGATTAAATGGCTAAAGTTTGTTTCATTTGGCGTGGATTCGGTAACTTACTACCCGTTTAACGTGTTTTCTGCACCGATAGAAGCCTATTTTCAAGCGTTCCATTATGCCGCGTTGGTTTTAGTGGTGCTCAGCTTAGGGTTTCCTTTCGTAGTTAGAGGACTTAAGAAAAGTATCGGCTGGACTTAGAAGAACATCAGTTTGATGTTGGAGCCGCTTGGTCGAAGGATTTTTACACAAAACCAATTCGAAGAACATAAAAGGGAAAACGCCAAATAATCTGAATATAGCGGTTGGTAAAGAAATGGCTCAGGATTCCCTCAACTCATGCGTCGTGCTTCGCGAGGTAACCAAAAAATACGGTACCTTCCGAGCACTAGACAACGTATCTTTCGACATTAAAGAAGGGGAAATCTTCGGGTACATCGGTCCCAACGGGGCAGGAAAAACCACTACGCTGAAAATTTTGGTTGGGTTAATTAACGATTTTCAGGGAGAAGTCCAAATTGGCGGGTACAAAGTGCCTAAACAGAAATTTGAAGCTCACCAGTTACTTGGTTACCTTCCCCAAAACGTTGCGTTCCAAGAGTGGCGCACGGTTAATCATGCACTAAAAACGTTCGGGAAACTTTCAGGAATCACCGACGCACAAGTAGAGGAACGCATACCAAAAATCCTCGAATTGATGTCGTTGAGCGAGGTTCGTCACAAAAAGATTTCCCAGCTATCCGGCGGCATGACCCAAAAAGTGGGTTTAGCACAGGCGCTACTTCATGACCCAAAACTGTTGGTTATGGATGAACCCTTAGGCGGACTCGACCCACTTAGCCGTTACCAACTCAAAGAAATCGTCCTAAAACTCGCAAAGAACGGCACCACCATCCTGTTTTCCTCACACATCCTAAGCGATGTCCAAGATGTAGCCAACCGAATCGGAATCCTCAGCCGAGGAAAAATCAAGATGGTCGGCTCCATGAATGAGCTGAAATCTCAGCTATCCAAACAAAAAACCGTCGAAGTCCTCCTCTCCTACGTCAGTGACAAGTGGCAAAAATTCAGCTCCATCGCGAATGTCAGCAAGGTTGAGCAGCCATCGCCGGGCAGAGTTTTAGTTTATCTTTCTGAAGATACAGACGAGGAACAAGTAATCAACGACATAGTGGCAAATATAGTAAAATTGGGCATTCGCATCCGAAGAATAGCAATGCTGTCGCCATCGCTGGATGAAATTTACCTTAACTACGTTCAGAAGGAGGAGAAAGCATGAAACTGAGTCTGCTCTACGTTGACGAGTTGCGGGGCTTCTACAAGTCCAAGGTGATGCTTTTCCTTTGGATAGGCTTACCAGTCATTGCCCTCTTGTTCCGCTTCATCCAAGTCAGCACAACTGGACAGGCAATATCTTTCACAGTTATCTCGGCGCTTTTGGTTTCCAGTCTCGCCGGAACCCTAGCCGCAGTCATGCTTACAGTCTCGATAATTAACGAGAAGAACAGGCATGTTTACGAGTTGTTCTTGATAAGACCCCTAAAACGCAGAGACTTAATGCTCGCAAAATTTCTCTCAGTTTACTCTTGTGTTGCGGTTGCAAGTTTAATAGCTGTCCTTGTCGGTGTAGCCGCAGATTTCTTTACTTCAGGTGCCCTTCCAGCAACAGTCTTCAACGACACCGCCCAATCCTTAGCCATAAGCCTGTCAATGGTTGCTGTCGCATGCTCAGCAGGAGTACTAATCGGCGTCGCCTCACCATCAGTCCTCGTCGGAGCAATACTTGTCATTTACGGAGGAAACCAAATCTCCGTCATCCCCCTCTTTCCCACTCTGCTTAACCTACCTGACGCAAACCTGTTCACCGTCGGTTTAGCAGCGGCAGTTACCGTCAGTCTTCTTGCAGGGGCACTCATTTTGTTCGAAAGCAAACAATTCTGAGAAAATTTAGTTTTTTAGCTATTCTTCTTAGACAACAGAAAGATACCGCTTGAAATTATCAGCAGGATGCTAAGGGAAAGAAACATGCCTGTATAACGAAGGTTAGTTGCGAAGATTACTCCGCTGACTATAGGTCCAAGCGTTTGACCAATATCCATTACGGTTGAGAGGAAACCCATAGAAGCACCCACCAAAGTGGCAGGAACTAGGTCGCAAACCATGGGCGAAGTTGACGAAAGCACGGTGGCAAAGGAAACCCCATAACCAACCGCCAACAAGAGCAGCAAGGGAAACTGTGTTGTGAACGGGATTACTGCAACCAAAACGCAACTGGCAACCACACCTGCAACGATGGGTTTTGTTCGCCCCATCCTATCTGAGATTCGCCCAATCAACGGACGCGCAATAACAAGCGCAACTATCTCGCTGCCTGTGATAACTCCCACAGAAAAAATATCCAACTTCACTACATCGGTAAGGTACCCAACTAGGAAGAACTCAACTGACCCAAAAACATAGTATTGCACTGCTTGAACGAAGCTAACCCCTAAAACGCTAGAGTTTTTGATAATAGTTAGCCATCCGCTAAACATTTTTCTTGGCGACTTTTCCAGATTCACGGACTCTGTCGTGAAAGCGCTCTTCTCAACCAAGAAAAGCAATGCAATGACAAAGGCTGTTACACCGGCGATGCCGACTGAAACGTAGAGGGTGAAAAAACTCTGGTTTGTTGCAAAAAGTATGTAACCGCCTAAGAACGGCGCCAACGCTCTGCCAAGGGCGGTGGCAGAATTAAAAAGTGAAATACGTTCCCCACGTTTAGTCGGAAACAACGTTGCAATCGAGGCTTCAGCCACAGGCACAAAGATTGCTGTTGCGAAGCCATGGTAGAAACGAACCAGCGCCAACGTCCACCATGAATTAACCCCTAAATAGAGGAAGGGAGCGGAGGCAAAAACGAAAGCTGCAAACAAAAGAAGCTTGCGTCTGCCAAAGATGTCGGAAAGGGAGGCCGCGGGTAAACTGATTAGTATGCCGGGGATGGTTGATGCGGAAGCCACTATTCCCAGCAGGTCATCGGGGGTTCCAAGGCTTGTAGCGAAGGGTTTTAGAACCGGGGTTTTTGACATGGTTGAGCTTAGAATCGCAAACAAACCCATTATGCATAGGACAAGAAAGAAGGCCCTTGAGGTCCATTTAGATCTAAGCATAACCCACCAAAAGAAAATTCAGATGCGACCTATTTCATTATTACTGTATAGAAAAAAGAAATGCAGTTTATTAATGGTATTTTTATTCTCTTTAAGAGGTAAACTGCTGAAGGCAATACATTGAGCATAGTTACAAGAATTCGGCGAAACCAATACTTCAAACAGGCAGTAGTTATCGGGATAGTTATTGCAGTGGTTTTAGGGCTTTTCTTCGGTTTAGAGTTGGCTCTTGGCACAGCAGTTCCAGTCAGGGTTGTAGAAAGCGGCAGCATGAGTCTTCCCCTTAATTTCATAACTGGACCCCCCTACTCTTTGAACGAATTCTTACTAACCTTAGAGCACCCCTTTGACCGAACCCTCGACACAGGCGACATAATAATTATCCAAAAAGTTGACCCAAAAGACCTGAACACAAACTATCCTAACAGCGACATCATAGTCTACCAGAACCCCAATAGCCCCGCCAATACACCCATAGTCCACCGCATAGTTGCCGTCAACAACATCAACGGCACTCTGTACTTTCAAACCAAAGGAGACGGAAACGAACAAAAATGGCCCGCCATACCACCGCCTTCAATGTACGATTCAAACACCATCTACAGTGGTGGACAAGGGGTTCCTCAGAACCTTGTCGAAGGAAAAGTAATTCTGCGTATTCCTTGGTTTGGCTGGATCACCTTGTTTTTGAGAGAAAACTCGTGGGGTCTACCACTAGTTATCGTACTCATACTCTTGTTGGTGGTTGTTGAGTTCGTTATTCCCCTGCTTAGAGAAAAAAAAGATGCCACTACCGAGACAGAAACAGAAAATATGAATGCATAAGAAATTATGCAATGGTTCGGTTAACGCTTGTTAGGACTAGTTTTTTCGCAATATAGGATAGAAGTGGTTTATTAATGGTGTTTTCTTTTCTCTATAAGAACTATCAGGCGAAGGCAAGACATTGAGCATAGTTACAAGAATTCATAAAAACGAGTACGTCAAGTCGGCAATAGTTATCGCAATAATCATAGGAATAGTTTTAGGTTTCTTCTTTGGGTTGCAACTGGTTCTAGGCACCGGAGTTCCGGTGAGGGTAGTAGAAAGTGGAAGCATGTGCGTTCCCTATGACGGCGCTTGTGACGGCTGGAGCCACCCCTTTGACCACACCCTGCATATCGGCGACATCATAATCATCCAGAAAATAAACCCAGCCGACCTAAACACCAACTACCCCAACAGCGACATCATCGTCTACGAAAACCCAACGAACCCTACAGCCACCCCAATCGTTCACCGTATAGTTGCAACCTACGAAGTCAACGGCACACTATACTTCCAGACAAAAGGTGACGGTAACAGCGGCGACAAATGGCCAACGCCAGTCACACCTCAAGAATACGATTCTCATACCCTCTGGACTACTGGACAGGGCGTTCCCCAAGACATGGTAATAGGCAAAGTTGTTATGCGCATCCCATATTTTGGATGGATTACTCTTTTTCTGAGGAATAATGCATGGGGCTTACCAGTGATTGTTGGGCTTATCCTATTGCTCGTAGTTTTGGAATTCATCATCCCAATAATTAGAGGCAACAAGAGGAAAACTGAAGAAGCGATAAAAAATGAGAATGCTGAAATAAAAATTTAACTCAGCAGGTTAGTTACAAATGTTTGGCATTTAACATCCATGTTATCGCTTGAAACCACTTTTATTACTGCGTTGAGTGTTAATGAGCTGTTGCTTGGAAGCGGAGCCACATCATTCATGACTGCGTTAGCATCGTAAACTTCTACGCTGCCGTAACCGAAGACGCCTACTATAGCATTCTCTAGTGGGTGAAAGCTGTTTAAGTACGATTGCACGGTGCTCGCGGGTTTGCCTACGTAGATAGGGCCTCCAACGACAATTACGCTGTATCCCGACGTATCAGCTGCCGCTGAACTTTTTATGCCCGCTAAAACTACATGGTATCCTGATGACTGCAAATTGTAGCCAATTTTTGTGGCAACATCTTTTGCGCTGCCACTTAAACCAGGGTCATAAACGACCAAGGCTTTACCAATAGCTGCGCCGTTTGGAAGCGTCTGTGAGCCGGTAGCGAGGTTGCCGGCAGCATCCAAAATTATTAGGCTAATACTGCCTAAGCCTACTATAATCAACACTGCAAACAATGCAAGTATTATCTTCAAGATTTTTTTACCATTTTCCCCTCACTTGAATGCCTATTTACCGCTTGTACATAAAAGGCCTGCGTTCAAGAAAAGGGAAAAGCGCTCAACTACAACCGCACTTTATTGGCGAGTTCTTTAGCCCATCCGCGGATTTCTTCCCAATCACGCAACTCGTAAACGCCAGGTAGCGTCTGTTTGAAGCCATCTTTTTCAAGCTGTGGCTTTAAAAAACCCAAGGTTCTGCGAAAAATGAAATTCATCTTGTTGTAGTCCAGGATTCCGCCGAAAAAGCCTTCTGCGACAGGATGTAAGTCGTATTTTGCAACAATATCCTCAAGGCTCATCTTGTATTCTTTTGCCAAATCATCTTGTTTTCCCTCGCGTTGAGCAACAGATTTCATGGTTGAAGCAAAGATGGCAAGCTTCTTTTGAGGTAACTCTTTTTGGAATCTTTTGAGGAAATCTTCGGCTTCGCCTGTCCATTTGCCCATCTGTAAACCGCTGCCCACGATGATTAGGTCGTATTGGGCGATGTCTTTAATTTTCTCTTCTTTCAAGTTGACGACTCTGACATCAAAGCCTTCCGCGTGGAGAACTTGGGCAATTTCTTCTGAGGTGCCTTCAGTTGCGCCATATCTGGTGCCATAAACAAGCAGAGTTTTCATTATAATCCCTCTTGATCAATATGCGTCTACCGGTTGCTTGAGGCTTAACGCAAAAGCTTCAGCTCGCTTCAAGTCCTCTTCGTCGGGATGACCTTTTTGCACGTCGCCAAAAATTTTGATTGCCCCATAAGTGTCAAAACCTGCGCAATTAAACGCTCCAACTATGCTATAGCCTTTAGATTGGAGTTCTTCTCGCAGTTTCTGGTGGAATTTAGAAGTCTTTCCCGTTTGACCACTCGTAGAGAAAATGAAAACTTTCTTGTCAGTTACCTGAGGTAACTTGTCGGCAAAATCAAGTAGGTCTTTGTAGTTTTTTCCAAAACAAATACCTGAACCTAACCCTAAAAAGTCATAACCACCAAGCGTATTTGGGTCAACTTCTGCGGGTGTTTTAACTTCGGCGTCGAGCGTCATTGCCAAGGCTGAAGCGATTTTCTCCGTGTTCTTATGGTGATTTGAAAAACAAACGAACAACGTTTTCATGATTGTCACCCTATGGTCTTTTGGCAGGGTTAAGTTATTATGGCTTTTGTATATAGTCCTTGATCTTTAGAAATCAATTTATACTGAGTTGACTTAGTTTTTGTAGGGATAAATTTTGGCTTCTCAAAAACTTTTAGATTTTTTAAACAAGGGCATAGCCCACGAACTCCAAGTCAGCATTCAATACATGTGGCAGCACATCCAAGTGACAGGAACAGACGGCGCCATCGTAGAGAGTGCTTTCCGCAAGACCGCCATCGCCGAAATGAAACACGCTGAACGCATAGCTGAACGCTTAGACTACCTCAACGGCATAGCTACAACCGAACCTGAACCAATTTTTGTGCGAGGCAGCCTCATAGAGATGCTCACGCAAAACGAGCAGGACGAAGAAAAAGCAATCACCCTTTACAAACAGGCGATTCAGGTGGCAGCGGAAGAGGGCGACTACACCACAAGGCGGCTGCTGGAGGAGATATTGGCTGAAGAAGAAGACCACATAAACCTATTTGGCAAACTTCTCGTTGGCATGACGGAGCCTTTTACGCAACCAGAAACCTCACAAGTAGAATAGGCGTTAACCAACCTATCTGAATCCTTTCAGTTAATCATTGCAGAAACTAAAGAGGGCGGAAGGCAATGCTTGCTTATTTGGAGCCTAATGGAAGTTTTATGTTGAAACCTAAGAGGGTAGCTAAAAAGGTCCGAAATGGATAGGTTGTATTGGCGTCTTCTCCAGTCAACAGTTTGTTGAAAACTGGAGCAAAATATTCTTCCCAGTTGCCACAGGGTCATTTCTTTAGAAAAAGTTATAGCGTAGACACACATTAAGCCTAAACAATCATTGCATTGGATGGTTATCTATCGTGCCTGAAATTCGTGTATCATTAGTCGGCGTTGGCAACAGCGCATCAGCCCTAGTTCAAGGAACCCAGTACTACAAAGACGCAAATGAAGATGCAACTGTTCCCGGCTTGATGCACGTGAACTATGGCGGCTACCACATCCGCGACATTCGCTTCGTCGCCGCCTTTGAAGTTAACAAAGACAAAATCGGCAAAGACCTTTCCGAAGCTATATGGGTTAAACCGAATTGCTGCGAAAAATTCTCAGATGTCCCCAACCTCGGGGTAAAAGTTTCCCCTGCACCCATCCTCGACGGCGCTGCACCCCACATGCGCGAAACCTTCAACGTCTACGACGATAGCCAAACCAGCAAAGACAGCATCGTTAAAATTCTAAAAGAAACCAAAACCCAAGTTCTCGTCAACTACTTGCCCGTCGGCAGTCACGACGCAGTGCGGTATTATGCCCAATGCGCCATCGATGCAGGATGCGCCTTCGTGAACTGCATGCCAGAATTCATCGGCTCCGACTCAACAAAAGAGTGGCCCGCTAAATTTGAGAAGGCAGGTTTGCCCGTTTTAGGCGATGACATAAAAAGCCAAGTGGGCGCAACGATTCTGCACCGCAACCTAGTCAGGCTGTGTCTTGATCGCGGAGTCATTGTGGATGAGACTTACCAGCTTAACCTTGGGGGAGACACTGACTTCCAGAACATGACGGTGGAAAACCGCCTCAAATCTAAACGCATAAGCAAAACTGAAGCAGTCACAAGCCTCGTGCCCTATGCGTTGCCTACAAGGATTGGTCCCAGCGACTATGTGCCTTTTCTGAAGAACAAAAAAATCTGCTACATCTCTCTTAAAGGCCGCAAATTTGGCGACCGCCCCTTAAACATCAGTGTCAAACTCGAAGTCGAAGACTCACCCAACAGCGCAGGCGTCGTCATCGACCTCATTCGTGCAGCCAAAATCGCTTTAGACCGCAAAATAGCGGGCGCCCTTTTGAGTATGCCCTCGTATGCGTTTAAGCATCCGCCAATCCAAATCCCCGACTCCCAAGCCAGACAATGGACGGAAGAGTGGATAGCCGGCAAACGCGAACGCTAAACCTTTTTTCCACCTCTGAAACCCTTTTATCCTTGAATCTAATTTGGGTACATGTTTAAATTTAGAAGGTTCAAGTGAATGGTAAAAGTTGAATCATACGAAGTTCCAGAAGGACTCTATTTTTCCAAAGATTTTGAATGGATAAAAGTTGAAGGTGACAAAGTCCGCATGGGCATTACCGACTATGCGCAGAAGTCGCTGCGGGAAATCGTCTATGCAGAATTACCCAGCGTCGGAACAGAAGTCAAACAGAACGACCCATACGGAACACTCGAATCCGTTAAAGCCGTCTCCGACCTTGTCGCTGCAGTAAGCGGAACCATCCAGGAGGTCAACGAAGAAGTCCAATCTAAACCTGAAACCCTAAACGAAGACCCCTACATCAAAGGCTGGCTAATCGTGGTTAAACCCTTAAACCTCCAAGCAGAACTCGCTAACCTTATGGACTTCGACAAAGCGGTAGAGTGGCACAAAGCCCAAGCACAATCCAAGTAGAGGCGAGTTAGATGGCTAGACGCGTAATCATCATCGGCGCCAACGCCGCAGGAGTAGAAGCTGCCTCTGCTGCACGCAAAAAAGACCGCACAGCCGAAATCACCCTCATAACTAACGAGAAAAACGCAGGTTACTCCCGATGCGGCTTACCATTCGTGATTGGCGGACACATAGCAAATTTTCATGATTTAATCGTTTATCCACCAGCCTACTTCCAGATGCTCAAGCTTACCTTACGGAGCGAAACCAAAGCAACCGCAATAAATACAAAAGAAAAAACCGTAACCGTTGCCACAAAAGAAGGAACCACCGAAGTTTTGCCCTACGACAGCCTCGTGATTGCCACGGGCGCCGACTCCTTCATGCCGCCGATTAAAGGCAAAGAAAAACCAGGCATCCTAAGCCTACGAGGTATCGAAGACGGTGAAAAAATCGATGCCGCCGTGAAAGCAGGCGCCAAATCCGCTGTGATCATGGGTGCAGGCTTAATCGGCTTAGAAGTCGGCGTTGGCTTAATGGAACGAGGCCTAAAAGTCACCATCGTTGAAATGCTCCCCCAGATACTGCCCCAGCTGCTCGACGCAGACATGGCAAAGATAGTGCAGGATCACCTGCAAGAAAGAGGAATGACCATCCTTACAAGCAAAGGTGTCGAAGAATTCCTCGGCGAAAACAAAGTTACCGCGATAATGGCTGGCGGCGAAAAAATCGAAGCCGACCTATTCATCAGCGCCTTTGGAGTCCGCGCCAACACCAAGCTTGCGGTTGACGCAGGCATACCGTTGGGGGAGAGCCGCGCAATCAAAACCAACAGCAGAATGGAAACCGACATAAAAGACGTCTATGCCGTCGGCGACTGCGCTGAAGCCCCAAACATCATCACTCACCGACCCATGTGCGCACAACTCGGCACCATCGCAGTTAGACAGGGCAAGGTTGCAGGCACAAATGCAGGAGGCGACTACTCACAGTTCAGCGGCGTCTTAGCCTCAGCAGTTACAATTCTATTTGATGTTCAAGCAGGAAATACTGGCTTAACCGAAACCGCTGCTGCACGCAACCGCCTCGAAGTCGTAGTAGGAGCCATCTCGAGCAAGACAAAAGCTGACTATTTCCCAGGCGCCAAACCCATCAAAGTCAAACTCGTCGTCGAAAAAGAATCTCAACGCATCATAGGCGGACAAGTCATCGGGGGCGAAGAAGTCACCCAACGCATAAACTGCCTAAGCTTCGCCATACAAAAAGGCATGACCGTCCGCGAACTCGCCAAAGCCGACACAGCCTATGCACCGCCACTTTGCGAAACATGGGAACCCATGATCCTCGCAGCAGAAATGGTACTCATGAAACTGCGTTAAGTGGTTCCCAACTCTTTCTTTCCCTAATCTTTTAGCAGTAAAAAACAACACACTAACGCCTTGTTTTCCGCCAACTGATTCACCCTCTCAGGGTTATTGGCAAAATTATAAAGGGAGCGGCTCACACAATTAGGTAGTCATCGGTGAAATGTTATGAGCGTTGCTGTCTCTTATGAGCCATTCCAAGAAATCGTTGTTATGGAGAAGACCCGATTTAACACCCCGGAGGATATTGCACGGTTTACTTCAGTTATTGCTGGGGGAAAGTTGGCGGGGTTGTATTGGGTTGACGGAGTGGTTTTTCTCTATTTTCCGTTGACGGCTTCGACGGCGGTTGTTGCGAAGGAGCTGCTTGAGAAGCATAAGGTGTACTGGACGTTTGTGGGTTATGCGATGATGCCTAAGTACCAGCAGGTTATCGAGACTAAAGAAAAGATGATTGTGCCAGTTGTGGAGATATCTTCGGATCCAATTCTCAAGTCGGTCGCCAACTGGTTAAAAGAACTAAAAGAGTAAACCCACTTTGAGGGCTATTTTTGCCTAACCTATTTTTTGAAGGCATGGTTTTTTCGGGCGATGGCAGAGGCAAAGAATTCGTAGAGTTACCCTGGTTTAAGCGACAGGTAGAGGAAAAGCTTGGTTTTTCACCGTATTTAGGAACGTTGAATTTGCGTTTGGTTGGAGAAGAAGTTGAGAAGCGCAGGTTGCTTGAGACTGCGGGGAGCTTGGCGGTTGAGCCGCAAGCAGGCTACTATTCAGGATTACTCTTCAAGGCAACCATCGACACGTCGAAGTGCGCAGTCGTTATTCCGATTATGCCCAATTACCCAAACGATGTTTTGGAACTTATTGCACCCGTTTATCTGCGCGGCAGCCTAAAATTGGTGGATGGCAGTGTGGTGGCGGTTTCGGTTAGCGTTTAGGGGTGTTTGCTTTTTTTGAAGGCTTCCATATATTCGTCTGCGCAGCCTTGTTTTTTGAGGTAGGCGCCGTAGGTTACTAGTGATTTCATGGCGCGCGCTGCGTCTTCGGGGGATTCGAAGGAGGGGACGCCGAGTTTGTCGAAGCGGCTACGGGTGTAGAGGGCCATTTCGGTTTCGCCGATGTCACACATGACGATGGGTTTGTCGTAGCTTTCTGCGATTTTCACTATGCCGTCAATGTAAACTTCCCGCAGACCAGGCATATGGTGGAGCCCCAGAAGAATGATGCCGCTGATGTTTGGGTCCTGGAAAATGAGGTCAGCAGCCATGACAAACATGTCGTCGATTACTGAGCCAGTAAGGTCCACGGGGTTTGAGGTTGCCGCTATTTTTAGAATGATGTTTTGGTCTTTGAGTTCCTGGAACTTCTTCAGGGTTTCCTCGCTGAAGCGGTCCACTGTTAAACCCAAAGCTTCGCATTCGTCCACGGTCATGACTCCGGGTCCGCCTGCGTCGGTTAATATGCCGATGTTTTTGCCATGGGCTGGCGGCTGCATCGCTAAGGCTTTGCCGATGTCGAAGAACTCTTCCATGTCACGTGCCCTGATGACTCCACCCTGCTTGAACGCGGCGTCGTAGATTTTGTCTGAGCCCGCGATGGCGCCCGTGTGGGATGCTGCGGCTCTTGCGCCTGCCACACTTTTGCCTGACTTGATTATGACGACGGGTTTTTTGCAGGTGACCTTCTTTGCTATCTTGAGGAATTCTCGTCCTGCCTTTATGTCTTCAAGGTAAACGAGGATAACGTGGGTTTCTTTGTCATGGAGCAGGTAATGGAGGATGTCGGATTCGGTGACGTCACATTTGTTGCCGAAACTCACGAATTTGCTAACGCCCATCTGGCGCCCCGTCAAGTAGTCAAGGGCTGCGACACCGAAAGCCCCGCTTTGGGTAATCATGGCGATGTTGCCGGGCAACGGACGCGGCGTTGCAACAACTTCTTCGCCGGTAGTGAGGACTTTGGTTTCCGGCAGAAACAGGGTGTCGATGCCAGTTTTTGAGTAGTACACTCCAAGACAGTTGGGGCCTAAAACTCGGATGCCGGCTTTCGTGGCGATGGCTACAACTTGGTCTTCAAGTTCTTGGTTTCCAACTTCTTTGAACCCTGAGCTGATTATAATGGCGGTCTTGACTTTTTTAGCGGCGGCTTCTTCCATAACGGAGGGAACAACCTTTGCCGGAACAATAACAACGATTAATTCAACCTCGCCAGGAACCTTACTTAGTGACTTGTAACATTTGAATCCTAAAATAGAGTCTTCACCTGGATTAACGGGGTAGAGTTCGCCTTTGAAGACACCGTGTTCTTTGTTGGAGGCGAAGTTTTTGAAGATTACGTGACCTGCTTTGTCCACTTTTTTTGTGGCACCGATTACTGCGACTGAGTGTGGATTGAAGAATGCATCCATCTTCCGTAGTGTTTCTTCCATACCTTATCCCTTTGTCCGTTAAGGGTGCTTGCAAACCCTGTTTTATGTGTTACCTCAAAGAACATGTTTTTTGTTATTTGATTATTTGTTTTCTGATGTATTAACTTTCTTCGAGGTTCTTCTGACGATTACAATGGGTTTGTGCTTGATTGTCGAGAGCATTTCCCATGTTACCTCGTTGATTTCCACATGGAACCTTGCCGCCATATCCCAAACTGTGGCGCCTGAACCTGGACCGCGGGCTTTGTCGGCGATGTTGGTAATTTTAAGCGCTTCGCCAGCTGTAAGTTTGCAGCCTGCAGAGGCAAGGGGAGTAGAGCTTTTTTTAAGCCTAAGAATTCTGCCTAATAGGTAAGTACTACTTGCGCCCAAGGAATGGATGCCTTTGAGCGGAGTGGGTCGCGGCGTAAAGAAAAAGTTGTAGAACTTGTAGGTTTTGTCGGTGTCAGCGATGATTACGCAGACATTCTTTTGCAGGTCCTGCCAGATTTGGGTTTGGATTTTTTGCGCCAACTTCTCCGAGTTATTCAAAGGTAAACTCACATAGGAAAAGGGCAAATTAGAGCCATCGATTCCACCTTCCGAACCAAACATAAGCGCCTGCCAAAACCCTGCATACTGCAATGCAACCTGTTTGTGGCGACTACCCGACTTGAAAGGATAATTTCGCAGCCGCTTGAGCAGCCGAGGACCAAAACCGCACAGAATCCCAAGCGGATAACCCCAAACAAGCCGCATCCAGAAACCTGCCAGAACCCTCGCACTCCCGCTCGGCTTAACCGTGCTTTCGTCAACCATGTTGGATAGCGCGGTGGATATTGCCTTCTCAGAGACCACCACAAAGTCGCCATCTTCAACTTTCTTTTCTATGGCGCCCAAGATTTTATCTGTGTAGTTGCTGTGTGGGTTCCAGTAATTGGTCTTTATTGCCAACGCTGTGTACTTGGTCATTGATTGGGGCACGCTACAACTGCAAAGTTTAGGTTTGCCCTAAATAAAGGCTTAAGCCCTCGGCTACATGCCCAAGTTGGAAACAGGCTATGGATGGCTAAAAAAGCGCGTAGGGAAAGCCTTGGTTGTTTTGGTGAAGTTTGCCTTTTATTGGGATTTGGTGCCCGCATACGGGGCATTTCATGTCACTTGTCAGGTTCCATTTGGTGATGTCGAAGCTATTGCGTTTGATTACCGCTGTGTCGCAGTTCGGGCAGTAAGTGTTCTCGCCTGGGTGACCAGGAACATTGCCCATGTAAACATAGTTTAAACCTTGGTTTTTGGCCGTTAGATAAGCGCGTTCCATGTCTTGAACACTTGTTGCAGGTGTAGTCGTCAGTTTGTATTCAGGATGGAAACGCAACAGGTGGAAGGGTGTGTCTGGTCCCAAAAAATCCTTAATCCACTTGGCCATTTCCCTGAGTCTATCCATGGAATCACCCATCTTCGGAACAACCAGATTGGTAATTTCGATGTGCACATCCTGCAGTTTGAGTTCCTGCAGTGAGTCATAGATTGGTTCAACACTTGGCACTGCCATGACAGATTTGTAGAAGTCGGGGTCTCCTCCGCCTTTAAAATCAACCGTTGCCGCATCCAAGTAGGGCGCTATGGTCTTTACGGCCTCAGGCGTCATGTAACCGTTGGTGACAAAAGTGTTAAATAAGCCTGCTTCATGCGCAAGTTTGGCGCTGTCGTAGGCGTACTCCATGAATATGGTGGGTTCCGTGTAGGTGTAGCTTATGCCTTGACACCCTGCGTTCTTAGCTGACTTCACCACTTCCTCGGGTGAAAAAGGGTTGCCGGCGACTTCGCGGTCTTGACTTATCATCCAATTGTCGCAGAATTGGCACCGAAAATTGCAGCCAGCCGCCGCAATCGACAAAACCAACGCGCCGGGGTTAAAGTGAGAGAGTGGTTTTTTGCTGATTGGGTCTACACCAGCAGAAACAGCTTTGCCATAGTTGAGGGTGTAGAGCATTCCACCCTGATTTTTGCGGACTAAACAGAAACCAGTTGAGTCGTCGCTTATTAGGCATCTTCTGGCGCATAAGCAACATTTTACTTTGCCCTCATTTTGCCGCTCATAAAGCATCGCTTCATGTAAAGACATAAAAATCCACAAAGAGAATAGTGAGTTTCGGTTTAAAAGCATTCATCACAAGAGCTTGTTGAAAAAGCAGCTGTATTCGCCCGTGTGGCAAGCGGGACCAGTCTGTTCAACCAAATATAGAAGCGAATCGTGGTCGCAGTCTGTTGCGACAGAGATGATTTTTTGGGTGTGTCCTGAGGTTTCGCCTTTAATCCAGAGTTCGCTACGGGATCGGCTCCAGTAGGTTGCTTTACGGGTTTTGAGGGTAAGCACAACGGCTTCTTTGTTGGCGTATGCTTGCATTAGGATTTCTTTTGTTTTTATATCTTGGACTATAACTGGGATGAGTCCGTTGCCTTTTTTAAAGTCCAACTTTTCGAGTAATTCTTGGTGCGTTGTCATGTTCGTATTGTCACCCCCGCTTTACGAAGGTAATCTTTCACAACTGGTACTGGGTAGTTGTTGTAGTGGAAGATTGAAGCTGCCAAAGCGGCGTCTGCTTTGCCTTCTGTTAAGACATCGAGAAGGTGTTTGGGGATGCCTGCGCCGCCACTTGCAATTATGGGCACGTTAACGCGTTCGGAGATGGATCGGGTCAATTCAATGTCGTAACCATCTTTAGTGCCATCCTTATCCATCGAGGTTACAAGGAACTCGCCCGCACCAAGCTTCTCTGCAAGCTTCGCCCATGCTAAAGCATCAATACCTGTGGGTTTTCGACCTCCGTAAGTGACCACTTCAAACCAAACCTTACCCTCACCAGTGTCTACGATAATTTTGCCGTCGCTGGGCGTTCGGTTACGTTTGGCATCGATGGCACACACGACACATTGTCTCCCGAAAACGTCAGCTAATTCAGTTATGACTTGGGGGTTCTCCACTGCCGCGGTGTTAACCGACACTTTATCAGCACCACTACACAAAACCAGCCGTGCATCCGACACATTGCGCACTCCACCTCCGACAGTGAAGGGAATGCTGATTGCTTTAGCAACACCTTCAACGACACCCCGAAGTATATCCCGTTTCTCGGAAGACGCAGTTATATCCAAGAAAACAAGTTCATCAGCGCCATCATCAGAGTAGCGTTTAGCCATCTCCACTGGGTTGCCCGCTTGCTTTGGATTGAGAAAGTTTATGCACTTAACTACTTTCCCATGGTCAACATCTAAGCATGGAATAATACGTTTTGCTAGCGGCATCTTTAAACCCCTATTTTTTGTATGGCTTCTTTTAACGTGAATCGGCCTTCATAAAGGGCTTTCCCGATAACGGCGCCTTCTACCTCGATTTCTTTGAGAGCAGCCAAATCGCCGATGCTGCCGATTCCGCCTGCCGCTATGATTTTGGCGTTGGGATATAGGGCCGCTTGGCTAAGCGTTTGCAGGTCTGGACCGTTAAGCATGCCGTCTTGGGCGATGGAAGTTATCAGGAAACGGCGCACACCGAGATGTGTGTATTTTTCGAGGGCACCGTCCACGGTCATTGCAGTTGCAGTTTTCCATCCTTCAACCATAACGAGCCCCTCCTTGTTGTCCAAGGCCACTATGACAGAGTCTAAGCCGAATTTCTTTCGAATTTTACCGATTGACGTGGGGTCGCTAAACGCTAAGGCGCCAAGGATTACTTGGGTTATGCCTGTTCGAAAGAGTTTTTCTGCCGTTTCATAGCTGCGTATGCCGCCACCGACTTGTATGGGTAAATCCACGTTTTTTGCAATTTCAGCGATGACTTCGTGATTGTTGCCGAGTGAAAAAGCGGCATCCAAATCGATGATGTGGAGTTTTCCTGCTCCTTCATCGCGCCAACGCTTTGCTGCTTCGACTGGGCTGCCGAATTTGCTTTCGTAGATTTTGGCGGTTTTAGCTTCGCCGCGGGTTAAGCGGACGATTTTGCCGTTCATTAAATCGATTGCTGGAATCAACTGCATATTAGTCACTTAACTACTGTTTTTACAAAATTTTTGAGGATTTTCAAGCCTGTCTCGCCTGATTTTTCTGGGTGGAACTGGGTGCCGTAGATGTTTTTGCTGGCGATAGCGGATGTGAAGGTAGTTCCGTACTCGGTTGTGGTGCAGACAATTGATTTGTCTTCGAGGGATGGGTAGAGTGAGTGTACAAAGTAAACGTAGGTTCCTTCGGCGATCCCTTCGAAGAGATCGTTTGGTTTGACGATGTGTAGTGTGTTCCAGCCCATGTGGGGCACTTTGACAGTGTTAGGTAACTGCATGTTTTTGCCCTTGAAGAGGGCTAAGCCATTTCCGGATCCTTCCTCGCTTGTCTCAAAGAAAAGCTGCAAGCCCAAACAGATTCCGAGCAGAGGCGTGCCTTCTTTGATTTTGGTTTGAAGGGTTTCTTTGACTGCATCGAGTTTATCTGAGGCTGAGGTGAAGCTTCCAACACCGGGCAGAGCAATCGCATCTGCTTTTGATAATTCCTGCGCTGTGGTGCCGATTGATGCGTTTAAACCTGCTTTTTCCAAAGCCGTTTTCAGGCTGAGGAGGTTGCCGACTCCGTAGTCGAATATGATTGCTTGGGGCATTAGATGACTCCCTTGGAGCTGGGGACGCCTTTACGTCTTGGGTCCATGGCTACTGCTTGGCGGAGGGATAGTGCGAGGGCTTTGGTTGCGGCTTCGGCTTTGTGGTGGTCGTTGCTGCCGTACTCGACGAGAATGTGCACGTTTGCCTGGAGCGATTGGGCAAGGGATTCGAAGAAGTGGTTTATGTCTTCTGTTGGCAAGTCTTCTACTTTTTTGCCTCGGAGTTTGAGGTCGATTTTGAAGTATGGACGCTTAACGAGGTCGACGGCTGCGAACGCTAAGGAGCAGTCCATGGGTGCGGCGGCGTTGCCAAAGCGTACGATTCCTTCACGGGTTCCTAAAGCCTTGTTTAATGCTTCGCCCAAGCCAATGGCTAAGTCTTCTACGCAGTGGTGTATCAAGTCGCCAGTCACCGATGCGTTAATATCGATTAAACTGTGCGTGGCAAGGGAAGTAACCATGTGGTTTAAGAAGGGCACAGCAGAGCAAACTGCCACTTTTCCTTCCCCGTCCAAATTCACGGATATTTTAACTTCGGTTTCTTTGGTTTTACGGTAAACTTCCTCTCTTCTCATTCAGCTTCCTCATGGATTTCTTTTAATGCTTCGATTAGTTTCGCATTCATTTCTGGCAAACCAATAGTGACGCGGAAGCAATTTTCATACTGTAGGATTTTGCCCCATTTCTTAACCATTATTCCTTTCCAAAGCAGCTTCTGGTTAACTAAGTCACAGGGTTTTTGGGTATTTATCAGCACGAAGTTGGCTTGCGAATTAAAAGCTTGCACGCCTTCTATATCGTTGAGTGCCATTATCAGTTTTGCCCGCTCACTCTTAACTTGCCTAACCGATTCCATCATCAAATCAACGTTGTCCAGCATTTTAGCGCCCATCCTCAGCGTAAATCCACTAACTGGGTAAGGCAACGGGGTTTTTTCTGTTAGAATCTTGGCTAACTCGGGGTTTGCAACGGCGTAACCTAGTCGAAGCGCTGCCAAACCGAAGGCTTTGGAGAAGGTTCGTAGAATAATCATGTTCTCGAATTCTTTTATCCTTGGCACAAACGAGTAATCTGCGAATTCGCCATACGCCTCATCTAAAATGACTATGCCTGGAAATGCGTTGACTAAGGCTTCGATGTCTTCGGGTTTGTACTGTATGGCGGTTGGGCTGTTGGGTGAGCAGAGATAGAGCAATCTTGTTTTGTCAGAGAATTTGGAGAGCATCCCTTTAAGGTCAAGTTGGAGGTCTTTTTGAAGCGGTACTTGGATGTATTCGCCTTCTTGTCGTTTAACACAGAGTCGTGGGACACTGAATGTTGGGGTGAAAGAAACTGTGAGATCACCCTTCTCAACGAATAGTCTAATGATGCGGTCGATTAATTCGTCGCTTGCATTGCCGACCACGAGGAATTCTTTGGGTACTTTCAGGTAGCCTGCGAGTTTTTCGCGCAGCTTAATTTCTTCGTCTTCGGGGTACAGGCGCAGATCGATTTCGTCAGCCAACTCCTTAACCAGTTTGGCTTGCTTGACTCTTGGCACAAACAGGTTCTCGTTAAAGTCCAGCTTAATTATCTGTTTTGTAGTGACGCCCAGCTGCTTCGCTACCGTTTCGGGGGTTGCTCCAGGGGTGTAGCAGTCTATTGCTTGGAGTTTTTGGAGTTTTTGTTTTAGCCATTTTTTGTAGGATTCACTCATTTTTCTAACCTTGCCGCTATTGCTTTATAGTGGTTGGGAAGGTTCTCTGCTTCCGTCAATACCTTGATGCTGTCCTTTACTCTTTCTAGACCCATTCGGGTACTTTCAACGATGCTCACCCTCCTCATAAAGTCCAAGGCTGATAAGCCCGAGAACGATTGTGCAAACCCGCCTGTGGGCAAGACATGGTTGGTTCCGCTACCGTAATCGCTGAGGGCAACGGGGCTGTAGGGACCTAACAGTATAAGTCCAGCGGTGAGTTTCTCTGCAACCTCTCCGGGTTTAGCAGTCATGACTTCTAAGTGTTCTGCCGCAAACTGGTTCACCAAACTGATTGCCTCTTCAATGACACTGCAGATGATTATAAATCCGTATTTAGCCAGTGACTCTGAGATTTTTTCGCTTCTTTCTGCTGAAACGGCAAATTTTGCGAGATTTTCCTGTACTTGCAGAGCCAATTTCTCTGACGTCGTTATTAGTGCGGCAACGCTGTCTTCTCCATGTTCAGCCTGAGAAACCATATCAAACGCTATCAACCGCGCGTCTGCTGACGCATCCGCTAAAATTAGAACTTCGCTTGGACCAGCAGGCATATCAATCGCAACATCAGTCGAAACTAAAACCTTAGCGGCAGTCACATATTTGCTGCCTGGACCCACTATTTTTCGTACGGCCGCTATTGTTTTTGTTCCGTAAGCTAAAGCAGCTATGGCTTGGGCTCCGCCTACTCGGTAAACCTCATCGACACCGCAGATGTCTGCGGCGACTAGAACCAGTGGGTTAACTTTGCCCTTAGCATCCGAGGGCGAACATACGACAACTCGTGGGACGCCTGCTACTTTTGCTGGAACAGCAGTCATGATGAGTGTGCTGGGGTAAGCTGCTTGCCCTCCTGGAATGTAGCAACCTACACTTTCTATAGGGCGCAGGACAGTTTTGACAGAGATTCCGTCATTTGCTGTTTTGATGTCGGTTTGGGTGAGCAGCTGTTTTTGTAATGCGTTGACCCTTTCTTTCATGAACTTCAGTGCTGAGACTTGTTGGGGAGTTGTTTTGGTGTAGGCTTCCTTGATTTCGGCGGGCTTAACTTTGAGGCCTCGCAGGTCAAGTTCGGCTTTGTCAAATTTTTGGGCAAACTCAACCAGTGCTTTGTCACCGTCTACTTTAACCTGGTTTATTATGGCTTTGACACTGGCTCCCAAATCTTGGGTTGCTTTTTGGTCTGCTTGCTGTCTTCTAAACCAGTCGGCTGGCAGTTCTTTCGAGCGCCAGACTTTTACGGTGCATCCTTTTTGCATTGACCTTCTGTTCTCCGTGCAATCTCATCTAAAGCCAACACCTGACGCGGCTCATAAACAACCAAACCCTGCGCTAATTTCCGAATCTTTGGCAATAGTCCAATCAAGCAGTCTTTTTCGATGACAGTATTTACTCCAACCCAAGCGTCATCTGCCAACGGCGATATGGTTGGATTTTTCAGTGCAGGCAACTCCGTTAGCAGCGTTTGAAGATTCTCTTTTTTGACGTTGACGAATATGTGGATTCTCTTGGAACCGTCCACGACGCCTTTGAGCAGGGCAACTATGTCGTAGATTTTCTCGCGTTTCTCTGGGTCTTCAAGGCTTTTCTTGTTTGCAATAAGAACTGCAGAAGACCTCAAGACAGTTTCGATGATTCGCAAGTTGTTTGCTTCTATGGTGGTTCCTGTTTCGGTCACATCCATGATACAGTCGGAGTCCTCTGGCGGCTTAGCCTCAGTCGCGCCAAACGACAGGAAAATCTTGGCTCTTGAGTTGTCGCCTTTTCTCCACCAAGGCGTCATAATCATTGGGTCGGCGTTGCCAAAACGTTTCTTGTACTGAGGAGTATTCTTGAGGTATTCGGATGCAATGTTGAGGTATTCAGTGCTTATGCGGAAGTTTTTGCCCTGACTCCAAATTGACTCCATGAAATCGCCCACAGTGCTGTTTTCAGGGACACTTTTGGGAACAGCTATGACAAGCTTAATTTTTCCGTATTCGAGGTTTTGGAGGATTTCAACATCTGCTTTGTTCTCTTTAACCCAGTCTTCCCCCGTTATACCAAGGTCTTGGAGACCTTCATTAACGAAGACAGGGATTTCTTGGGGTCTTAGCACTTTCATTTCTATTTGGGGATCGTTTATGCTTGGGCGGTATGTGCGTTCTGTTCCGCCGATTTTGAATCCTGATTTCGAGAAGAATTCTGCAGTTGCTTTTTCTAGGGAGCCTTTTGGGATTGCAAATTTTATTTTATCCATAAATTTTTTCTCCTAAACGTTTAGAGAGGTATCTGGAGGGTTTTTGGTTACACAAAACGGGTCTTTGAAGGGTTGCGCCTAATTTCAAATAACGAATCGTTCTTACATTTTCAATGAAGGCAATCGCCTTGTATGAACGCAATCCCTCATCATATACCACTGAAAGACACCTGAACATCTGCCTTCCTAATAAATCTGTTTCCTAATATTTAACTGTCGGATTCTAAAATTAAGACGTTTTGGGGCTTTTAATCTCGAAAACCATCGGAGGCACTGAATTCCGCGTCTCCAACTCAACACTCAATAATCCCTCTATGAGGCCCTTCCAAATCTCACAATCATGAATGAAAGGCGTCTTCAAAAGCAAAAACTTGTCTTTTAAATAAAAATCACCAAACCCCTGCACCTTCAACCTACTGAAAACGGCTCCCCAATTCTCCAGCTTGCTCGCATCAATTCCTAATGTCGACTGAATTGAAACCTTCAGGGCATCACCCATCTTTTCACCGACTTTATGCCACTTTTCAGCCGGAACCTGCTGGGTTAGAATGTTTAGTAATTCGACATTGACAAAGGCGGTTCGGCTTATTCCGCAGTAGTATTCTCCGGGGAAATGCCAGTCGTAGATCATCATGCTTTTGTAGATGTCGAGCATTTTGGAGATGAGGGGTTTTATTCCAGGTTCTTTGCCGTCTTTTATGAGTTGCTCGATGAATTCGCGTTCACTTTTTTCTAGGATTATGGTTGTTCTTTTTGCTTCGTCACTTTTTGGTTTTAGCGGGGCATCACGGCTGTTTCGTTTGCTGTCGAGCATAGAGGCTATTCTTATAGTAATATTTAATATGCCTTATGTATTCAGCAAGCATATTCAAGCTCAAGGTTTCCATAGTCTATTAAGTAGTTGTTTGTGAAAGCTCCCTTATCACAACAACAACCAACGGGTGCATCCCTTAATCTTCTTGTCAGCGACCTCGTTCAGATTACAGGCCACCAATATAATTCTTCTAAAAAGCAAATGGCTAAAAAAGGAGGGGTTAGGATTTTTTGTTCACCTTGTGGCGTATCCACCAGATGAACCCTATTATTGCAGGAATCGCAAATATGGCAACTATCCAGAGCAGTATCGTGACCATTGAACTCACTACATAGTCCAAGGTGTAAGTCGAGATGACAACGTTCCAGTTTCCATCAACATATACCTTGAGGGCAAAAGCTATGAACAGCAACGGCGAGATTGCTCCGCCAGCTCCTCGTGACCGAGAGCGTTTCCCAAAGAGACGATAGCTCTTTTCTTCTTCAGGAAGCCTCCTCCACCATTGCCAACCTACCACCCCACCAACAGCTACAGGAATACCGATTAAGACAAGCTCCCAAAAGATGGCATGCAGAATAAACGCCACCACGTTGCCCATGGTCCACATGCCAAGAGATGCTGGAACCAGACCTGTTGACTGTGCGTTTCCTGTGAACCATAAGAAGACGTAGACCACGCCTGCAAATGCCAAGATAGCGCCCGCTAAAAACACGGCAAATGCGCGCCAGTGTTTTCGAAGGAATTTCCACCAGGCGTAACCCGTTTCAGCTTCAGTTCGCTGGGTCATCAAATTTTCGCTCCTTATGGTTGACCGATGTTGTTTTGGTTGGATGCCATGCTCTTTGCTTGCTCTGGCTGGGTTGGGGGCGGAGTGGTACCGTAACCTGTTGGTTGTGGGGCGTATTGTTGGTATTGGTAAGATTTCATTGTGAAGAATCCTATGGTTGCAAATATCCAAGCAATGAATATTAGGATCAAGCCGACGCCGATGATTGTTAGGATTGAACCTATCCAGAGCAGTGTTCCGGCGGTGGTGAATGAGGCTTCTCCTGATTTTTGCGCAAGAGTGTTGAAGGTTCTTTTTAGGTGCGATGATGCGAGTACGTAGAAGACGAATGCAACGACGAGCCCCACTAGGAAAGCAACTAAGCCTATTCCGAAGCCTGCTGTGAGCACAAAGGCTGATGTAAAGCCTGTTGCAGACCAAATGCCGACTGTGAACGTAGCGATAGCGACGGCTGCGGCAACGATAGCGATTATATAGTATTTGACGCCTGTCAGTGAGTCTTGGTAGATTTTATCGTCTTGATAGTAATTTGAGAATTCTTTCATACCTCTCAAGAGCAAAACTACACCAACTATGCCTAATACCCAGCCCACATAAGGAATCAAGCTGAGCAAGAGCAGTATTGAGCCTTCAATTGCTAAAGTTTTACTATACTCGAAATTTACGTTCATTTTTTTCCTCCAATGTTTTGTTTTCTGTTTCCTTAAATGTTGAATTCTGGATATAGCCCTAACATTTAGAATAACAACTCAAAAACAGCACCAATGTTTAGAGCGCCAACTCTAAGGGTTAGAGTCATAAGCAAAAACTCGTTGCAGCCAAAACACGATAGAATTGCAGGGAGAAGCTTTTATCTTAACCTCTACAAATATCAAAGGTGGGGTTGAATTTGGCTAAGTCACGTGGAATAAGTGCAGATCTTCAGTCACCGAGGACTAAACTGCTTTATTTCATCTATTCTGCCCCAAGCAGCAAAATTAAAGCTGAACCCGGTGTAAAATCCAGCATCAGTTCTGCGTTAGGTTACAAGTCTGATGGTCATTTCCATTACGATTGGAATTACTTGATGAATGCAGGAATGATTGAGGAAAAGAAGGGGCAATTTTTTGTTACTGACACGGGTAAGAAAGAATTTGCTTTGCAGTCAACAGCGGCTATGAACAACTGGATAATTGTCATAATGGGCATTACAATGATTTTTTTCACAGTTGGACTTAACTTGGGGTTTTTGCCAAAGGAAAGTGTGGCGTTTTTTGGTGCCGCATTAATTCTTATTGGGTCCTTGTTCTTGATTGTAGGCAGAAGGAACAAACCCAAACTTCCAGCTGAAGCTAAAGCTTTGCTAAAAGACCTGAGTCGCCGCTAAATTTAATTTTTGACGTCTGGTTCAACTTTGACGCTGACGTCTGGTCCTTTTATTCCTGCTAAGGGGTGGAGAATATGGGAAATGAATTGTTCTGCCGTGATGGACGGATTGTTCCATTACGATTGTATTCCTTCCAGCCGTCCATTTCTTTTCTGAACTTTTGCAGCCACTTATCTTTGAACATTATATAAATTGTACACTCAGAATTTTTCATAGCCATTATTTTGAGAAACAGGGATATTAAAATTAGCGCAGATTTTCATAAAAAGCAAAGAATCTTAATAAAACAGGTTCTGACTCTAAGGTGCCGCCGATGAAGAACCTAAACCGCTGATTTGATGATGCACCCTAGGGTATCTGAGGCAAAATTTACTCGATTACCTTCTTTCGGATAAGATAAACCAAGACTAATAAGCCAACAATGAATAGAACAGCGCCAAGTCCAATGGAAGCAATGTAATCGACGTGGAGTACATCCGAAAGCATGTATGGAATGTATGTTGGACCCACAAAGATCAAGAACACAGCGACTATGGTCATTGTTACTTTCGTGAATTTTGAGTCTAAACTACTTACGTATACATTTTCATTATCTTGAGTCATCGACGCCACTCTTCCTACTCTTCAGGTGCATTGTTTTCTACCGAACCTTCTTTTATCTCTTTTCCTAATGCCTTCATCAAAAATTTGAAAACTAAGAATCCAGCGCCCCTATCAGCCTTAAAACCCATCGTTGTCCCCAGCAAACTGATTCCGTCAATCTTTCTTTCCTTGGCTAATGCGAGCGTGAGTCCTGTTCCGCCAACAATTCGTCCCTTGCTGTAGATGACCGCACCTTTCTCCATAAACTCAGTTGCCAAACGCGGCGACGTCGCCGCGATGTAAACCTGAGTCTTATCTTCAGTTATGGGAACTCCGCCCATTGTTATAATGAATTTGCATCCCAATGTTTCAACAAAATCAAGCACTGAATCACAAACAGTGTAATGTGCAACTACATCGTCAAATGAAGGTTGAATTTCTCCAGTCATAATAACAAGGTTGTTTTTCTCCATGGGCGCATAATAGAATTCGTACTTGGGCAAATTAGCAAGGCCCTTTGAGGTTATGGCAACGTAATCTGGAAAAGAAGGCGAATACAACTCGGCAAACGGTTTCGCATCAAAGAACTTTATGAGCAGATGCGCCGCAATCCTGCCAACATTTCCGAACCCTGGGAGCCCCTGAACAAAGATTGGGTTTTCAAGAGGCGGATTCGAAAGTCTACGCAAATATGGTTTATCCAAAGCAAACCATTCCGTTCATACAAAGAATATTCGATACTAAAATCCTTTTGCGATTACCGAAAAAGAAACTATTAATATTTGACAATGGAACTAATAGGATGCACCGAGCAAACAGCGCGGAAAAAGCGTAGCGGGGTGGGGTAGCCAGGATTAACCCGCTGGGCTCATAACCCAGAGATCAGTAGTTCAAATCTACTCCCCGCTACCAAATAACAACTAAGTTAAAATTTCTCAGCAAGAACTAATTAAATGGTTTTCTATGTGTGCCAATTACTCAAGGTGGGATGAGACTTACGCGGGTTTCCGCTTAATGAATTAGGCTGGGAACTGGGCAAACCGCACCCGATACTCGTTGAATACCTCGAAAAAGGGTTTATTCCAAATGGCAGGGCACTGGACATTTGCTGTGTCACCGGAACAAACACAATTTATCTTACCAAAAGCAGCTTTGACATGACAGGCATTGATATTTCTCAAACAGCCATCGAGATTGGAAAGAAAAAAGCACACCAAGCAAAAGTCAATGTTAATTTTTTGGCTGAGAGCTTCATCGACTTGCGTTTCATCGATGAGGCTTTTGGTTTTGTGTTTAACATGGGCTGCGTTCACCATGTTGAGGTTGAAGAGGGCACCAAATTCATTGTGGGTGTTCATCGGGTTCTCAAAGAAGGCGGCAGATAAATGCTGACATGCTTCGGCTACAGGAACGGACCGGGGTGGAACCACTTTAAGAAACGGCAGATAATTGAGCTTTTCAGTGGATATTTTGAATTTGGGGAAATTAGGCATTACCCTTCGCTGGAAGGCGACGGAGTAACCGCTTCTTCTACACGGTAATGATATAGAAAAGGCCCTAAGGAATTTGCTCTAAGGCTTTTTGTATTTCCTGATAGTTCGGTTCAACCGTTGGATCTTCCGAAATCCAAACATACCGTACAACGCCTGTCTGGTCAAGGATGAATATTGAACGTTTAGCAACCGTGTAACCTTTTAACCCAGCAAAATCAAACAGCTCCAAACCCCATTGCTTGATTACTCCGCGGTTATAATCGCTTAAAACGGGGAAGGGTAGTCTGTTTTTTTCTGAAAAAGCCTTATTCGAGAAAGGGTCTGTAACGCCAATGCCAACGACTTGGGCGTTCAAATCGACTAGCCGCGACATGGAATCGCGGAAAGTACAGACTTCTTTAGTACACGTTGAAGTGAAAGCGCCAACAAAGAAAGCTAACACAATTTTTTTTCCTAAAAACTCATGGAGACTTCGGGGTTTCATATCTACGTCGGGAAGTGTGAAATCAGGTGCTTTTTCGCCAACTTTAATTTCGTTTACCATAAAATCAATCCTTACCACAAAAGAAAAGTTAACGCTCGTATAAATGGCTAATGCCTAGCTAAAAGTGAAGGCAGAGGGACAGATCTTGTTTAAAACGCAGATGCCGCATTTGGGTTTTTTTGCCATACATACTTGTCTGCCGTGAAAAATCAGCAAATCGGCAAGTTCCATCCACTTCTCCTTTGGTGTGATCTGCATCAGGTCTTTCTCGATCTTGTTTTGGTCTTTTTGATCTGTTAACCCGAGTCGCTGTGAGAGCCTCGTTACGTGGGTGTCTACTGCGATGCCTGCTATGATGCCGTAAGCGTTGTAGAGGACGATGTTAGCGGTTTTTCTTGCAACTCCCGGTAGCTCTATGAGTTCTTCCATGGTTTTAGGAACTTGGGAGTGTAATTTTTCGACGAGGAGCCGACAGCAGTTTTGGAGGTTTTTAGCTTTGTTGTGGTAGAAACCTGTGGAGTGGATATCTTGCTCTATCTCTTTTAAGTCTGCATTCGCGTAGTCTTGGGGGGCGTGGTATTTCTTGAAGAGGGTTTTGGTTACCATGTTGACTGCAACGTCCGTTGTTTGCGCGGAGAGCATGGTGGCGATAAGGATTTCGAGAGGGGAAGTGTAGTTTAGGGCGGTTTTTGCTTCGGGGAATTGTTTTTCGAGGAGTTCGATTATTTTTTCTGTTCTGGGTTTGCGTTCGAGGTATATTTCGGGGGGTTTCAATGCGGGTTCTCCTTAGAAGCAGTTTGTGTGATAGAAGTAAATTGGGTTTGGGATAAAAGGGTTTTGCGCCAGCTGTATCATAGTTGCTTTAACACTTGTTCAATGTTTTTGCCTTTATTCCATAAATTTGCAAAGTATTATCTGATAATAATTGCGCAATGTTTATATATTTTCCACTATTTTGAAAAAGTGTCTAACAGGAGTTTAGTTAGAACATGGCGAACCCGATAAGAATAACTGTGGCCTTCGACAAATCCACAGCCGACTTACTCGAAAAAATAAGCACCGAGGCCCAAGTATCCCAAAGCGAAACAATGCGCCGCGCCCTAAAATTCTACAACGAAAACAAAGCCCTGGAAGACCCCGCCACCAAGAAAAAAATCCACGCCTACCTCGAGATGCTACTAAGCGGTGAACACATAATCTTAGACGTTGACCACTGGCTCATGTTCCTGCGTTTAATCGCTTCCTCGCCTGAAAAGGACAAGTTCTGGAGCGAACACAAAGAAGTAGCTCGAGCCCACTGGGAACAGCTAAAAACCAAGGTACACTCTCCAGAAGAAATGTTGACTCGGCTTGAAGTATGCAACTTTTATCGCCTCACCAAAAACGCTCCAAACGATTACACCCTTGTGCTGGTTTCAGAGATTTCTAAGGAGTTCATCAGAATTTTCCTCGAGGAATACTTTACAGCTATGGGTGTTAAGGCTGAGATAAAAGAGAACCTGACTAAGTTGCGGGTTACTGTCAAATCCGGCATGACTAAGATGTAATTTGTGCAAGTTTGCAGGTGATAAAGGATAAACCTTTGGCTTGTCCATTAATCCGTAACTTTTATGAACAAATCTTAACTACATTCGTATTTTATCGAATATACTACAATATTAACCAAAAAGTGGGTAAAAAATGAGCAAAGAAACATCAAAAATCGAAAAAATTCCCAAAACAGGCAAAGGAGAGCTGGTCTAAAAAACCGGGGGAGAACATGGATGATAGAAACCACAGCCCTAATCATAGAAGTCTTTGGCTTAGGTTCACTTACTCTATCTCTGGCCAAATATAAGTTGTTGATGAGGAAATTTGAGAGTGTGAAAAAATAACCATAATCATCACCTGAATAGGAACACAAATAATTCCCTCATTTTATGGGTAAATTCTTTTAGCCAATTTTTGGCGTCAGGAGTTTCTAGCAAGCATAATTAAATGTTAAAATATGCCTTATTCAGACTCTTGCACAAGACTTTTAGCCTGTCACTCACTTCTAAATTTAGAGCATTAGACAGGTGAAAAGGTTGAGTCTAAAACTAAAAGTTGACGGAAAAGAAATCCCGCTAAACGAGTTTGTCGAAAAAATTATGAACGGAACCATAACAGGCGCCGTTTCCTCACTTAAAGGGATAAAAGAGGACTGGAAGAAAATCGAAATAGAAATCCAAAAATAATTTCTTAACCCTTAAATTCTATTTTCGCCTCTATTTCGGCAAACATTTCCCTCTTAGCCTTACAGATAGGGCAAATGTAAGGCGGATCTTCACGATAAACCACGTAACCACATTGTTTACAGTACCATAATTTCTTTTTTACTTCTGGCGCTTTAAGCGGTTGTGCCGATGTTGTGGTTGGTTTTTCTTGTTTGGTCTGAGTAAGTACCTGTTGGGAACGCCCTAGCACTCCGTATGCTCTTCCTTGCTTTTCGATGGGTCGACGTTCGGGGACTTCAGGTAGGTTTTGGCTTTCAAAAACGGCTTTGTTAACATAGAGTCGGCAGTAGCATGCACCGAATTCTGCGACGTCTGGGTCGCGGTAGTCGCATGGGCAGATGATGTCGCGGTCGAATTCGAAGTTGCCTGTTGCAAGCCTGCAGGGGCATGAGGGGTAGCCGTAGCGATCTTCGTTGGTTTTTAATCCTTCCAGAAACATCTGCAAAAGGTCAGGTTGAGGCGTAAGGTAGTAGCCGAATGATTTTGCGTCAGCTTCCGCTCTTTTACGAGTCTGCTCTATTGTAGTCAAAGACCAAGTGCCTCTTTGAGCAAGTCTTTGCGGAAGCCAGTGATTACGGTTTTGTCATCTACGATTGTTGTTGGGTAGCTTAAAGCACCACCCTTGCTGAGGATAGTTGAGTGTACTGTATTTTTGTCGTTGTCATCGAGCAAATCAACATCGACAAATTCGTATTCCACCCCATTGTCGTTTAGGTACTGCTTGGTCATTTTGCACCAAACGCAGGTGCTTAAAGCGTAGAGGGCAACTTTGTGGTTATTTTTTTTACCAGAAACCTTGGAAAATTGCATACTAAAAATCTCACCAAATAAAATTTGGGTTAAGCCGAATATAACTGTTTAGATTAAGCGAATTTTTAGTGTCCATGTCCGTGCTCGTGGAGGTTGCCGAAGGCGTTTTGGACTACCTCGTTGAGGGCAGGATGTATATGCATTCCTCTTGCGATAGGTCCGAAATCGCCTTTTTCAGAAACCATTGCATTGGTGATTTCTTGGATCAGAATGGATGCTTCTGGACCTATGATGTGTGCGCCAAGGATTTTTCCAGTCTGCTGCTCAACGATGACTTTCACGAAACCTTCAGGGAAACCAAGAGCCGCGCCCATTGCGGTGTCTTTGTACAGGGCGTTGCCAACCAAAATTTTGAATTTCTGTCGGGCTTCTTCTTCCTTTAGTCCAACCGAGGCAACTTGAGGATGCGTGAAAGCCGCGTGAGGCGCCCTTGAAAAATCCATCTTAACTTTGTGGTCGTGTGCGGAGTTGTGCCAAGCTATGCCTGCCTCGTAGTTGGCTACATGCTTGAACATTTGTTTGCCTATGGCGTCGCCGAATGCGTAAATGTTCTTCTTGTTAGTTTCAAGGTAATCGTCAACTTTTATGAAGCCACGCTCGTCTAAGTGTACGCCTGTTTTATCGGGTTTGAATGTAGCGGCGTTGGATACTCTACCCGTTGCAACCATTATGGCATCGGCTGAGAATTCTTTGAGGCTGCCGTCTTGACGGTTTTTGGCAATAAGCGTTTTCAAGGAGCCATCTTGCCTTGTTTCGATGGCTTCGTAGCCTGTGAAGATTTCCATGCGCTTTCCCATCTCTGTTTTTAACAGGTCGGAGATTTCTGGCTCTTCCTCAGGCAGCAAGCGGGTGGGGCGCTGGATTATGGTGGTTTTTGTGCCTATTGCCGAGAAGAAGTGTCCATACTCCATGCCTATGTAGCCTCCGCCAATGATTATGATATTCTTAGGCGGGGTTTGCAACTCTAGCACGGTGTCGCTTGTTAGGTAACCGATGTTTTCCAAACCTTTAACGGGTGGTATTGCTGCATGTGCACCTGAAACTATGAAAATTATTTTGGCGGATATTATGCGGGTACCTACTTGCATGGTGTAGTCCGAGATGAACTCCCCTTTTTCCTTAAACCAAACCATCTGGGGCGTAGCTTCGACGCCAGCAGCTTGCTGTCCCGAATCGTGGTTAACTAGGTCATGCATGCGCGTCATGATGTTGTTGAAATCAACCGAGTTCACGGATGCGTTGACTCCGAGTTTTCCAGCCTCGACGAGGGCGGCAATGACGTCTGCTGGGTAGATCAGCATCTTTGATGGCACACAACCAACGTTTATGCAGGTGCCCCCCATTTTTCCAGCTTCAACCAACGCTACTTTAAAACCCTGCTCGACCGCTGCCGACGCAACAAGCATTCCTGAACCTGAACCGATAACGAGTACATCAAACTGCTCCATAAATAAGCCTCGACAAACTAAACTGAATAGCTGAACCCAAATAAACTTTTCAACACTAACCCACCGCTATCAAAAATCTTTTAAGCGCTTCCAAGATACTAGTTTTAGGGAAATTTTTATGGCCAAAAAACCAAAGAACGCAGAAGAGGAAAAGAAAAAAGCTGCTTATTATAGCAAAAAAGAGAAGAAAGCCAAAGAAGTCAAAAAATAGATTCTTTGCCAAGAAATTTTGGTAGGCACCGTTCGTCATGGACGGGGTCGAAGCTTTCCAATTCTTCTTTTTTTATTGGTAGGGTGATTCTTGATACCAAACCGTTGAGGCTGTAGGGCAGTCGGATTAATCGGAATTCGCCTGAGGTTACCCATTCGTCGATGTGGAAACCTGCCTGTTTTGCTTGTTGGGCAAGGTTGAGCCGTTTTTGAGAGGTCAGCTTGTAGGCTTCTTGGTCTAATACATGTATATGGAAGCCCCTGCCTGAATAAACAATCCTTAAATCAGAAAAGTGAGGTTCCAAGAAATCGAAGAGCCCAAGCGCTTCTTTCTTAATCATGTCGAGTTCAACTTCGCAAAAACTTAGCCCCTGCCCCCGATTCATCTTATCTGCCAAGCTACCATGGACTGGGCAAATTATGTTTTCAGGGTCAAGGTCAAAAGCCAATTCCTGACCAAATTTTTTCCCAGTTGATTCGTATACGTCTCGGTCGTAATAGACTCCTTCAGGAAGAAACTCGACAATTTGTTGGCGAACATCGTCGAGACTTTTAAAATCATCAACTATTATGGTTGTTGAGGCATCTTCCCGGTATTTTTCAGGAAAAATCTTTGTGTGCCTGCCTATTATTACTGCAAACTTTATGTTGCTAAAACCACCCGTGAACCAATCGGATATTTTTTTGAGGTTGAATTCATTGGTGTAGAATTGCTTTCTTTCCTCTAAAGTGGCGTATCTCATCCCCGCGGGAAGGTAATATTGACTCATACAAACCAAACAATGTTATGTGGCTAACCCAAAATGCTTTGTGGATTGCTTTGGGCAGAAACCCTAATATTAGCGGTTTTCTGATGATTATATGGTGAATTTTTTGCCAATAGACCCTGATTTTCAAACCAAACGACAAGTTGTAAGTGAACACAACGGCCATAAAGTATGGGGACCAGTTGAACCTCCAACTAAACTCGGCATTCACGGAACAACCAGCGCAGTAGACTGGGATTCCTGTGTCGGAGACGGCGTATGCATCGATGTCTGCCCAGTTTCGCTCTATGATTGGGCTGATTCGCCTGGACATCCGCTCTCTGAACGCAAATCTGACCCCGCACGCGAAAAAGACTGCATACAATGTTTAGCCTGCGAAATGCAGTGCCCAGCAGCAGCGATAAAAATTACTCCCCCACCCTAAGCGCTATTTTGTAATGCGCTTTTCATTTGTTATATAAAAACAAAGAAAGTAAGCATAAAAAAGCTTACTTTACGAAGCTTAGGTTTTTGTTGACTTTGTCCCAGTTGACCAGATTCCAGAAGGCTTCGACGAATTTGGCGCGGTCGTTCTTGTAGTCAACGTAGTAGGCATGTTCCCAGACGTCCAGTGCCATCAAGATTTGGAAGTTAGGAAAAACGTTCAAGTTGTGTTTTTCAATCTGCATGATAAGGGGTCTTCCAATGCAGGGATGTGCGGCTAATACTGCCCAACCAGAACCTTCGGTGCTTGTAGCAGCCTTAGTGAATTGCTTTTTAAAATGCTCAAAACTTCCAAAGCCCATACTAATCATGTCGGCGACTGCTCCTCCTGGTGGTCCTCCTCCACCTTTTCCTGCTTGAGCCATGTTCTCCCAGAAAGTCGTATGTAATAGGTGACCGCCGATGTTGAAGGATAACTCTTTTGCGACTGCTTTAACGTCGAGATCCTTGTTTTCTTGTTGTGCTTTATCCATAATTTCGAAGATGGCGTTAGCGCCGTTGACGTAGCCTTGGTGGTGTTTGTCATGATGTAGTTTTAGTTGTTCCTCTGAAATGTATGGTGCAAGCGCATTGTAATCATAGGGTAGTTTGGGTAGTGTAAAAGATTTTATTTTTTCCATAAAATTTCACCAAAATCAACCTTTTCCAAAGCAGAAAACAACTAATATACTTTACTTTTCGTGGTTTTGGCTGGCGCTTAGCTTTATTGTCAGCCTTAGCAAAAAGGAAGTCAAAAAAAACTGTATAGGTGCAGGTTAATGACGTTAAGTACTACCGTTTAGCATTGCAGCATTATTCCTTACTGATACATGGGTAGGCGATAATATCTCAAAGTTTGACTTTTTGAAGTTGGCGAGTATGTTGTCAAAGAGCTCGCTTTTTATGTTTACTAGCTCATTTGGTTTGTCAGTGTAAGCGTTTATTTTATAGGTTACAGTGTAGTTGTCTAACTCGCGGAACAAAACAAACGGTTTCTTGCCTTCGATGTTCAATATTCCCTTTGTTGATTCTGCACTTTCAATTAGAGGCGTCTAGCTTCATCCTTATCGGTGTCATAGCCCAAAGTTACTTGGATGTAAATGAGTACTGCTTTCATGGTGCTTAAGTTTCTCACTTCTTTGCCCATGATATTAAGGTTTGGTATGCTAATTATTTCATCTTTAATGGGTTTAATACGGGTGAAGAAAAAGCCAGTCTCAACTATGTCGCCATAACTCTCACCAATTTGGACCCTGTCACCGTTCCTGAAGTCAGTTGTCCCTTCCAAAATCAGGTAAAGCTAAAACGTTGCCCAGAACGCTGGAAGTGAACAAAACTAAAACAAACGTTAATGTTATAACTAATCCTGTACCAAGAAACCCACTAACCCACGACTATAATATGAAAAAGCCCATATGTAAGCAACGGCAGCGATAAAGATGGCGTAGGAGCCATATGTTAAGTATCGTGAAAGGGAGTGGAAGGTTCGCTTTCTGCTGGTAGGTTCGCGAATCAATTTTGATAGAGCTGTTTGGACTGCACCTATAACTGTCGGTATGACCGTTTTCTGTACAGCTGCTAAACCAAACCTTACTGTCAAGGTGAAAAGAATCTTTTCAAGAATTCCATAAACCATAGTTTGAATTTCAGTCGACCCTAAAGGGTGAAAGAACCCAAACCGGAAAACCGCTTCCAACAATATGAACAAAAACATTAAGACCAAGCTACGCCTAGAGACCCAGAAAATGTACCTCCGAAGGATTGTAGCGGTTTTCTCTCTCTTCTCAAGTTATCTCCTTTCGGTTCAACCTCATTCTATATTAAAATTTCCTCAGATTCATCTAAACGGCAGGTAACCTCCAAAACTGACTAGGGCTTACCGCCTATTTTTTCTTGAAACTAGAAAGCATACTCTACAGCATAAAGCCTCCACTCGATGTGAGGTAATAGGTTAGCTTATTACCCGCATTTTACTTTACTGTCTTCCAGTGAATTTTATGGCAAAAACTGATGAAAACCTAAAAGCTGCCTTCGCAGGCGAATCCCAAGCCAACCGCATGTACCTGGCTTTTGCCAAAAAGGCAGATAAAGAAGGCTTAACACAAATCGCTAAACTCTTCAAAGCAGCGGCGCAAGCAGAAACCGTCCACGCCCTAAACCACTTGGACGTTTTGGGACAAGTAAAATCAACCGCCGACAACCTCGGCACCGCAATTTCAGGCGAAACCTACGAGTTCAAGAAAATGTACCCAGACTTCATAGCTGAAGCCAAAAAAGAAGCAAACAAAAAAGCCGAAGTAAGCTTCGATTACGCCAACAAAGTCGAGCAAATCCACGCCGTCCTCTACCAAAAAGCACTCGATGCACTCAAAAGCAATAGAGAACTACCGCAAGCAGACCTGTACGTTTGCCCAGTCTGTGGAAACACCTTTGAAGGCACAACACCCGACAACTGCCCAATCTGCGCGACCCCGAAAGACAAATTCATGAAAATAAATTAAAAAAGAGTTATACTTTGATTTTTTGGGCTATTTGCTGCCCAAACTCAAAGCATTTTTTCAAATCTTCCTCGTCTGGAACAAATTTTACTTCAACACTTGGTTCGTACACGACGAAACCTGCTTCTTTCGCAGTTTTAATCATGCCTTTAACTGCTCCGCCTCCCCAGCCGTAAGATCCAAAGAAGCCCCAGAGTTTACCTTTAGGTCTTAGTCCGGTGATGTAAGTTAAGAACCCCCCGAGTGTTGGAAACAACTGGTTGTTTAGGGTTGGTGAACCCACCAAAACGGCTTTGGCGTCCAAGATTTCGGTTACAGCTTCTGAGTTGGGAGATGAACGCAGTTTTACCATTTTGACATTAACGCCTTGGCTTGCCGCACCCTCAGCTATTGCTCTCGCCATTTTGTCAGTGCTGTTCCACATGGTGTCAAACACGATGGTTACCTTATTTTTGGTTGCTCCTGAACTCCAATTTAGGTAAGCGTTGATTATTTTCATAGGGTCCTTGCGCCAGATTATGCCGTGGCTTGGGGCAATTATATCGATTGGGATTTTCATAGCGACGACTTCTTGGATTTTTCGGGTAATCAGGGGCGCTAGGGGCATGAGTATGTTAGCGTAGTAAATCGTTGCTTCCTCCATCAACACGTGCTCGTCAACTTCGTCATCAAAACGCTCAGAAGTCGCAAGGTGCTGCCCAAAAGCATCGTTAGGCATAAGGATTTTGTCTTCGACAAGGTAGGTGAACATGCTGTCGGGCCAATGAAGCATCGGCGCCTCAACAAACCGCAAAGTCTTGTTTCCAAGCTTGACTTCATCACCGGTTTTTACGGTTTCTACACGTTCAAAGTCAAGTCCGTAGTGGTCAATTAAGGCTTCTTTGCCTCTTTGTGAAGCGATTATTTTGGCGTTCTTTGCGAGTTTGGCAATCACTGGTAAACTGCTGGAATGATCCATTTCAACATGGTTAACGATAATGTAATCAATTTTTTCAAAACTAGTCAGCTCAGTTACGTGCCGAACAAGCTCATTTGAGAACGTGTGCTTAACTGTGTCGATTAAGGCAATTTTCTCATCTTGCACTATGTACGCGTTGTAGGTGGTTCCTCGTCTTGTTACAAAATCATGAAAGTCCCGTAGATTCCAGTCAACAACGCCAACCCAGTATACTCCATCTTTTAGGGGAACTTTAACCATATTTTATGTCTCCAAAAATCAAACCTTAGTTAACAACAGGAAATCGTTAAAACTCTTATATTACTTTCGTTGCCAAACCATCGCGACTCTACAGTTATATGTTGGAAACAACAAAGTCTACTGTACATACCCGGATGGCGAACATTTTTGTGGAGGCAGAAACGTGAGTTTATTACCTGACGATAAAAAAGAGTTGCTTAAGAAAGATTTTGAGGAAAAACTAGTTGACCCAGTAAAAATAGTCATGTTTACCCAAGAGTTTGAGTGCAAGTATTGCTCGGATACAAGAAAACTCGCTCAAGAACTACCTATTCTTAGCAATAAAATAACCACTGAAGTTTACGATTTCGTCGCTAACAATGCTAAAGCTAAGGAATATGGAATTGACAAGATTCCAGCATTAGCCATAATTGGCAAAAAGGATTATGGCGTGAGAATTTACGGAATCCCATACGGCTATGAACTTCAAACGCTAATTGAAGCGGTCATTAACGTTTCAAAGGGCAAAACCGACCTTTCCGACAAAACTAAACAAATACTGTCGGATGTTAAATTACCCGTTCACATCCAAGTTTTCGTCACCCTAACCTGCCCACACTGTCCCGCCGCAGCTGCCGTGGCACATAAATTAGCCATCGAAAGCGACATGGTCAAAGCCGACGTCATAGAAAGCGGCGAATTTCCAGACTTAGCCCTGAAGTACAATGTGATTGGGGTCCCTAAGATAATAATCAACGAGACCGTAGAGTTCATAGGCGCATTCAACGAGGACCTTTTCGCTGAACACGTCCTTCTGGGAGCATTCGCAGAAAAGTTGCCAGTGGACGAAAAAATCAACATGCCATAGTAAGAAAAACGATGTGAAAGAGACAAAAAAAGAAAAGAATTCAAAAAGAGAAAAAGTTGACGCACTTAGCAGTGTCCTCCACAGTTACAACTGTGACCTGAATGTCCAGAATTGCCGCCTAGGTATTTTTGGGGATTTGCCTCGAATTCTTTTTTGCATCCTGCCGCACAGAAATAGTAGTATTTGCCTTGATAGAGAGCCTTGTACTTCGCGGTTTTCTCGTCAACATCCATGTTGCAAACTAAATCTTTCGCCATATCTTTTTCACCTCCAAACATAGTTTTGTTTTTCTATTTGTGAGCTAGATTTTTGGTTTAAACCTTTTGAGAAGCGAGGCATTGGTTACCACGGTCACTGAACTACTGGCCATCGCTGCCGCCGCATACACGGGATTAAAGAGTACATGTATAATCGGGTAAAAGGCGCCCGCCGCCAACGGAATGAGCGCTACGTTGTAGAAAAACGCCCAGAATAGGTTTTGGCGAATTTTACGCATCGTAGCTCGGCTCAATTGAATTGCAACGACCACATCCCGCAAATCATTCTTGATTAGTACAATATCCCCGGTCTCTATTGCAACATCGGTTCCGCCGCCCACCGCTATGCCGATGTTTGCCTGCGCCAAAGCTGGAGCATCGTTTATGCCGTCTCCGACCATAGCGACCACTTTACCTTCTGTTTGAAGTCGTTTAATTTCAGTGGCTTTTTCGCTCGGAAGAACCTCTGCCAAAACCTGGGTAACGCCAACTTGCTTTGCAATGGCATGGGCTGTTCGTTGGTTGTCTCCTGTAATCATCACAACTTCTAAACCCATCTCTTTGAGCTTGCCCACAGCTTCGGCAGAATATTCTTTTAGAGTGTCAGCGACGGCAATTAAACCGGCAACTTGATTATCGACTGCTATAAGCATGGCGGTTTTTCCTTCTTCCTCCAACCCCTTCATTTCCGCTTCCAATCCGCCGATATCCAAGTTGTTTGCCTCCATCAACTTACGATTACCCAACAAGATTTTGATGCCTTTACTGTTGACTTCTACACCATAACCAGGCAGAGCATTGAACAATTCAGGCTCCTCAACCTCGAGTCCCCTTTCAGCCGCCCTCTTCACGATGGCTGCTCCAAGTGGGTGCTCCGAGTTTTTCTCTGCCATAGCCGCAAGTAGCAGTAGCTGCTCTTCGGTGAAAGCTTTGGTCGGGCGGATGTCGGTGACTTCGGGTTCGCCTTCGGTTAGCGTTCCGGTTTTGTCGAAAACTACAGCCTGAAGTTTATGTGCTGCTTCTAATGTTTCGCCGCTTTTGATGAGGATGCCGTTTTCAGCACCTTTCCCAACGCCAACCATTATGGCGGTTGGGGTGGCGAGTCCAAGAGCGCAGGGGCAAGCGACCACTATGACGGCGATGAACACTGTGAGTGCAAAGATGAAGCTTTCGCCAACCAGGAAGTACCATGCTAATGCGGAGAGAGTTGCGGTTAATATAATGACTGGGACAAAGTAGCCTGATGCGACATCGGCTAATCTCTGAACAGGCGCTTTCGAGCTAAGAGCATCTTCTACAAGGTTAATGATTTGGGCTAAAACCGTGTCCTTGCCGATTTTTGTCGCTTTAAACTTGAGCATGCCGGTCTTGTTCATGGTCGCTCCGACGACTTGGTCACCTGCCTTCTTTTCAACAGGTATGCTCTCGCCAGTGATTACCTTCTCATCAACACCAGAGTATCCATCGATTACTATGCCGTCAACCGGGATTTTTTCCCCTGGACGCACTACTATGATGTCACCGACTTGAACTTCTTCTACTGGAACTTCGAGTTCTTCGCCGTTTCGAATAACGCGAGCGATTTTTGCTTGGAGACCCATGATTTTGCGGATGGCTTCGGAGGTTCTGCCTTTAGCGATGGCGTCTAAGAGTTTGCCCAGCAAGATAAAGGACATTATCATGGTTGCAGTATCGAAGAATACTGATGCACCGGGAAGGGCGGTTGGGGCGAAAGTGGCTACTGTACTGTAGATGTAGGCTGTGGATGTGCCCATCGCGATTAAGGTGTCCATGTTGGCGCTTTTGTTTTTTAAGCCCTTATAAGCACCCACATAGAAGGTCCATCCAACGACGAATTGCACTGGGGTTGCAAGCAAAAACATCAAGATGTTGTTTTGCTCCATGGGCAAGGGGGATAGCCACATCAGGAGCAGTATTGGAATGGTTAATGTGATGCTGACCGCTAAGAGAATTTCTAATCGTTGAATGTGGCGTTTGCGTTCTTTTCCTTCGGTATCTTCAAGGGTTTTTTCTTGTTCAATTACAGTGTATCCGACGTCTTGGATGATTTTTTTGATGCCTGCCGCGCTTATCTGTTCTGGGTTGTATTCAATGGTGACTTTTTCTGCAGCAAATATAACGGTGGCAGTATAGACGCCTTCCCGGTTGTTTAGCGCTTTTTCTATGGTTTTGGCGCAGTTAACGCAACTCATGCCACCGACTTGCAGGGTTACCTTTTCATGGATTACTTTGTAGCCTGCTTGAATGATGGCGTCTTCGATGGTTTTCTGGTCTACGAGGTCGGGGTTGTAGTCTATGATTGCTTTTTCAGCAGCTAGGTTTACGATTGCTTGGGTCACTCCGTTTAGCTTGGAGAGTTTTTTTTCGATTGTGTGTGCGCAGTTTATGCAGCTCATGCCGCCGATGTTGAGTGTGATTTTTTTGGTTTTTTCTTGGCTCATTAGTTTGCCCTCGCTCGCGCTTTTGCAATTGGTTATTTATGGGTTTTTACACAAATATAAATGTGTCTGAAAAAGATATATCTTTAACATCAAAGATTAAGCAACAACACCAAATAAGCCCAACAAAACAACAAAAACCGAAACAAAGACAGCCCCCACATAAAGCAAGTTAGCAACAAAACCAAACCTCGCAGACTCAAAATCCCAAGTCAACCTCAACCGCCCGAACACCAAAACAACAAACAAAAACCAACATCCCCCCATCAAATATCCACCCACAACATCACTCAGCCAGTGAACATTCAAGTACAACCTATCAAAACCAACGACACCAATCATCACACCTAAGCCCACCCCAATCAAAGCCCGAGAACGCGTACTTTGCCAGTGCCGCCAAGCAAAATAAGCAAGCACCCCACCAAAAACAACGCAACCAGCACTATGACCACTCGGATAAGAAAAACCCGCATCAAAAAACAGCTTATTGGCCGGTCGAGCAACATGCTCAAGGTTTTTGAGAACAGAAACAAGCAAGGCATCACCTCCCATCGCACCCAAAAGCAAGAGACCCTGTGGCTTGTAATGCTTCAAGTAGAGAAAACCGGAGACTACTAAGGAGAGTAAGACGAGGCTGGTTGTGTCAAAGATTAAAGCCACTCCCTGAGCCAAAAACGTCAATGCTCCTGACTGGATTGAAGGTATCCAAAGGTTAACTGAAGAGTCAATCGAGTGGATGCTCGTTCTGAAAAGTGTGAGGAATAAAAAACCCAAGAAAAATATTAGGCAAACGATGAATAGTGCTCGTTCTTTTTGAGATAGCTTAAGAGGTTGTGTATCCACTTTTCAAGTCCAGCAATAATAGGTATTGATAGAAGCTATTTTCATATAAAAGCTATCGGGGGTGAAACTAACTCTGTTGGGTTCAAATTTATTCTATTCGTTTTATGATGTGGTACCCAAACTTGGTCTTTACGGGAGCAGAAGTTTGGCCCTTCTCGAGTTCGAAGGCTGTTTTCTCGAATTCCTTAACCATCTTGCCTCTTGTGAAGGTGCCGAGGTCTCCGCCTTTCTTTCCGGATGGGCAAAGGGAGATTTGCTGGGCTACGGCGCCGAATTTTTCGCCTTTGTCTAGGCGGGCTTTGGCATATTTTGCTTCTGTTTCTGTTTTGACCAGTATGTGGCAACAGTGTACTTTGTCTGGCATAGAGCAAGATTAACGTGTTTTAACATATAACTTTTACCTGAGACATCAACCCGATTTCAATGGAAAAAGCTGAATTAAACACTATTAGTGTAACCTTTATGCACCTGTGCTCAAGTTATCGCTTATGAATTTAAATGAAAATGCTAAAACATTAACTCTCAGTTTTCCGCTACTTCGAACTTCGAAGTATACAACAGAGATATTGTTATAACAAAAGTAGTCAATAGGAAGACTATGCAAACCGATAATTCACTCACAAACATAGAGGAAGAACAAACCCTCGACACTGCAACAGCAAAGCAGCTTGCTCGAATAGTTGAGTTTTTGCTAAACCTCGAAGACTAACAAAACATTCTTCTGCTCTGCTAAGTTTCTTCTAGTTTCAAAAAAATGGATTGTTGAAAAATTTTTGACTAATAAAAGGGAAGCTCTCTCAATTGGATGAGAGGGTAGCATAGAAATTTTGGTTTATTCGATTACCTGAATTGCACCTTCTGGACATTGTGCTTCACATGCTCTGCAAACCAAGCATTCGCTTGACTTGCTTGGTACTGATTTGCCGTCTTTGATTTCATATACGCCGACGGGGCAAGTGTTGACACAAGTTTCGCATCCAGTGCATTTAGGATCGACAACAATTTTTACCATTTTTGTCTTACCTCTAGGATATATTTCTTTCAAAAGTTGAGCAGTAAAATAAAAGGGTTTAGGTGTTTTAACGTATTTTTTCACGTAATCTGAGCAAGATTCCGTTGATGGCAGATTCAGCTTTGTCTCGTTGTTTCTGGTAGTCTCCGACGCTTTTCTTGTAGACTTCAATCGAAATTTCGCCGGTGCTTCGGCGAGATTCTAAGGTTTTGATGTTTTCTTCAGCTTCATTTAGGTCTGCTTCAGCCAAGTCCAGTTGCTTGACCAAATCAGTGTAGCCGCCGGTTGTTCCTTTGAATGTTTCTTTTGTCTTGGCGATGTTTCGGTCTATGCCTTCTAAGCGAACTTCTATGGCGTTTCTCTGAACCTTGTATTGGCGTCTTGGGATTTTTCCTTTCTGTGCCTTTATATCCATCGATTTTAATTCAGCTTTTAGTTGTTTTTTGTCTTCGTATGCATCTATGAATTGTTTAATGTTCTCTGCAGTGGCATGTTTGGCAGCCCTAACTTCCGCTCCTTTGGGTTGCGGTAATGTTATTGGCGACGGTTCAAGTATTGCTAAACGTTCAGTCCTGTCTGCATATGTCTCCTCTTTGGGTTTGCTTCTTCTAACGAAAAAGACCGCTACGCATCCAACAACTGCCAAGAGTGAAGCCCAAAAAGTGGGTCTAAGAGAAACCCAAACCGGGTTATAGTTGAAGGAAAATTGAAGGGTGTTCTTTTGTGGTGCAAGATAATCCACGTAGCTTAAAGCGTTTCTTGTCACTGATAAGGTGTCTTGATAGGTTTCTCTAGTTAAAGTTGAGGATGAATCCAGAGAAGAGGCTTGAGGAGTAACAATAGTTGCTCCTTCAGGTGGTGTAAATTTTATAGTTGCCGAATTAACGAAGTAGGCGAACTCGGGGAAGAGTTGGAAGTTGGATAGAACATAGTTGGCGCCTTCAAGGGTGGCGCTGGGCAAATTGTAGTGTGCAGTTAACACTGTTGACTGCCCGCTCGATAAATAGGTAACTAAAGTGGCATTAGCCAACTGTACATTGCCGCTTGCGGACGCAACAAGACTGAATTCCAAGTTTCCAAATTGATCTCTCACGGCTATATTTGTCGCTTCTAGAGGCAACGTAAGTACATATGAAGTCAGGAGTGATGTGGAGTTGTTGATGATTCGGTAGCTGTCGGAGGCGGTTACTTTTCCTGTTGAGGCGATGGTTATTTGGCGGTTTAAGCTGCTTATTGTGGTTAACTGCAGGGTTCCTGTGGGAACTTGGAAGCTAGCTGTAGCTGGAGCGTATGTGTAAGCGGGCAAGTTTGATTTTGAGTAAACAGCATCGTTGATAACGCCGTCATCTTTGGTTATGGTCAGGCTTGTGGGGGTGCTGGGAAAAGTCAACGTAACATTGCAGGTGCCAACATCTTGGGTTAGACTTGGGTAAGCTGGAAAATTAAGGTCGTCAACACCGTTGCCTTGCTCAGAGATGAGATTGTTGGATAGAACAAAGACGACATTGAATACGCTTGGAGTGTTTCCGTTGAAATCTATTGTTGCTCCATAGAATCCACTACGGTCGCCAAGTTGAACACCCAAATTCATCTGGTAAACATGCGTATCATCGTATGCTATTCCCTGCAGCACATCGGCACTGTACTTGTAGGGTAACCCAATCATGAAGCCATTAGTTATCTGACCTGAAACATGAATCGTGTCTATAATGACAACGTGCCCAGAATACATTACCTGAACCTGATGATCCACTCTGTCAATAGTGTAACCGCTGGTTTGAGCAGAAACAACGCCAGAAGGCAGAGCAACTGGTAAGATAATCAATAGTGAGAAAGCTATAATTAACAGGATTGCATACGTTCGCTTCACTGTTTTCACCAAGCTAAGTTTCTGTAATGTTAGGTCAACCTATTTATTTACTTTTACAGTAAGCGAGGGTGTATTTAGGTTTAAGCTAAACTCCAGACTTCATTGGAGTTTTTGGCAGACATTTTTGAAATGTTAAAATCTGTTAAAGTTCATCAATTAGTTTACGAAAAGTTATTAGTTCCCTAAAAATTATTTGAGTATTAATCGGTGGATTCATCTAGTTGGCCTTTGAAATCCAAGAGTTGCCTGACGTTATCAGAGTTATTGTTCTTTTAAACCTAACTAAACGTACTAAAATAAAGAAAACAACTCTTAAAAACCGCATTGACCGTGTCTGTGTCAACTATGCCTGCATCGAAATGAGTGAACTCGATAAAGCGCTAAAAGAAATGGCTGCCGAAGGACTTATAGTAGAAAAAGCGGACACAGTGCAGTTGACACCACAGGGACAAAAACTGGGCAAAGAATGGGAAAGTCTCTTACTAAAGAAAGAGCCCATCATGGAAATTGTCGCTGGATTGGTTGATGGCTCAATAACCAGCTTAGTTGTAATTCTCTCAGCTTTCATAGCCTCCTTAACGGGTACCCAAACACTACTGGGTGACCCCAGAACCCTCATTTTCGCTGCGTTATTAACTTTGAGCGCCGTAGCCATAACTGGTTTTTCGAGTTTTCTGCTTGGCGGAATCACCGCAGATTTAGCGGACATCATGACACTGCAGAATTTGATGAATTATAGTTTAAGCGACATACCAGATAAGAAAGAGCGTGATAAGTCGCTGCTGCTTGTCCAGAAACTGTTCACAGTGCTTAGTAAACAAATACATAGGTCGAACCTTTATGGCGCCACAATATCTGGGGTAACCACTTTTGTGGCTGGCATTATTCCAATAGCAACCTACCTTGCTTTGCCCCCTCTCTACAACATTGCTGTATCGTTGGGGGAAGTCGTTATTATCTCAGGGGTATTCCTGGCGCGCTACCGCTCAAATAAGACGAGGGTAAATTGGAAAGTTACTCTCGCCGAAACGATAGCTATCGTTATAGTCGCAACGGTTGTGTCTTTGCTGCTTGGCTCTATATAGAAGCTTAACATAAGCGATGATGCTCAATCATCAGACATTTATCCATAACCACGGTGAGCCCAGCTTTTCTTGCTGTTTCAGCCGCCGCCTCATTAACTATGCCTTGCTGCATCCAAACAATTAAGGGCCTGCCAACTTTGCTTTTTAGTTGGATTGCTTGCTCAACAATCGGCGACACATCCTCAGGCTTCCTAAAGATGTCAACGATATCTATGATTTTCTGGACTTCCAATGGAATGCTAAGGAGGTTCTTGTAACTTTTTTCGCCTAAAATCTTTTTCGCCATGGGATTTACTGGTATGATGCGGTAACCATGACGTTTAAGATAGAAACCTACTTGGAAACTATGTTTTTGCGAATCGGGGGACAACCCAACCATTGCTATAGTTTTTGCTTTTTTTAAAAAGTAGCTAATTTCAATTTGGGTCAAAACGATTTTTCCCTCTGAATAATTTATGGGCTTCGCTGAGTTTTAACTCAAAAGTGTGTTTCCCGCTGTTTCGAAAAGCAAAAATTGTCACTTGCTCTCCAACTTTTCTTATGTGAACCTGCGCAACTAAATCCTCAATTCTAAGTAATTCGACATCTCCTATTTGCAGGATTATGTCGCCATCTTCCATGTCTGCGGCTTCCGCTGGACTTCCCTCAGCTACTTTGGTCACTAATACGCCGTGGTCAACTGGGAGACCATAGTAATGGGCGATTTGTGAAGTTATGCTTAAGCCGACTATGCCCAGCCAAGGTTTCTTGGTTGCTCCCTCTGTCAGGATGTTGTCTGTGCAGCTTCTTGCGGAGTTTATGGGAATCGCAAACCCGATTCCCTGAGCGTAAGGAATGATTGCCGTGCTGATAGCGACTACTTTGCCAGTCATGTCAACGAGAGGGCCGCCACTGTTTCCGGGATTAATTGACGCATCTGTTTGAACAAGATTCTCTATTAGACCGCGTTCTGAGTCTATTGTTCGGTTTACAGCGCTTATCACTCCCGAGGTGACGCTTGGACCGCCTGCCAAACCGAATGGGTTGCCGATAGCATAGACTCTTTGCCCAACCCTGAGTTTATCAGAATCCCCCAACTGAGCTGATTGCAGGTCTTTTCCCGCAACTTTAACAACGGCTATGTCGTGAATGGCGCATGACCCGACGATTGTGCCTTCTAAAACCTGGTTGTTCCATAGGGTCACGTCGATTTTTTCTGCACCACCTACCACGTGGTTGTTTGTTAAGATTAAGCCGTCGTCGATGATGGTGCCTGAACCCGTGCCTCCAACGGGCACTGCCTGATAGAAGATGTTGTGGACAAGTTTTATGGTGCTTATGTTAACTACGCTTTCGCTTACTTTTTCTATGGTGTCCAAGAATGCGTTCTCGTCGTATGACAAGGTGTTTCCTCAAAATCAGTGGAACGATGTTTTTAATAAATATTAATTGTTGCTTATTCTCGGCAGAACAGGCATTTTTCTGACCATTCTGGGGGCATTTCTTTTTGGCAGTGGGTGCACATTAAGCCTTTTTCCCTGATTGTTTGGCAGGTTTGGCAGAAGAGTTTTAGGAATTCTATTCGGTTGTCTGGGTATTTTACTATGTGGGTGGCCATTTGTTCGATTAGAGCAACTACTTCGGTTGTGCCTTCGATTGCGAGGAGGTTGCCTCTTTCTCTTCCCACGTACCTGCTGACGGCAGATTGGGATAGACCGAGGAGGTTTGCGGTTTGTTTTTCGTTTAAGCCATGTTTTTCCACGATGGATCTCGCCATTATTGCTTTTACTGCTGGCAGGACTGTTTTTACTCCTACTTCGCACGGTAGTATCAAGTTACGCACCAATTACCTTTATTTCGTGGGGAAACTTATTTAAATATGTCGCATGTCATAATTTATGACGCGTGTCATGACGGTTAGCAGACCACAACACCTGTTTTGCACCCAACCACAGAATCACAAAACCGCCAAAAACACGCTAACAAGGAGAACAAACAAATGGGTAACGTCCTACAACCAACCCGAAACAGCGAAAACCGGGACTTAGTATCAATGCTAAAGACACTGGACGCTGAATGTAGAAACTGCGCACCCACATCACCCCTAGAATGCATAACCCGCTGCCAAGTTTACAAACTAAAAAACGAACTCCGCAAACTTCGCGAAACCATGGACAACCCCAACTACATAAAAGAATTATTCAATGTCCTCAAAAATGAGACACGACTTCACATCCTAAAAGCCATAGTTAACGGTAGGTACTCGGTTAGCCAACTTCAGCAAGAACTAAAGAAAACCGGGCATACACACAGCCAAGACACAATAAACGAAGAATACCTTCAACCCCTAATGGCTGTTGGATTAGCGACTGAATCACGGGATGAATACTACGCCACCACCTTCGGTGGTCGTCTAACAAACTTGCTTGGAGCTTTCCCTGAATTTGCAGAGATACTTCCAGCCCATTCTGAATGCTACGAAGAAACTCTTCTAAGAGCACTTCTGTCTGGTCCCAAAACTTTTGAGGAAATCGAAAACTTAATCTCCTCAAAGATTGCATCACGAATCCTAAAACGTTTACGCTCTGTTGGTCTAATAGAAACTCCCGAAGAGAGAGATTACATATTCTTCTTCAAATCCAAACGCGACCCATGCAAAGAAACCTTCACGGAAACCGAACGGAAAGTCTACGACACCCTACCAAATGAAGGCATATCTGCAGGAAAACTTGCTAAAGAGACAGGGCTCTCATTGAGGAGAACCTACAAGTATCTTCGAGGGTTAAAAGGCAAAAAACTCGTGTTCATAAGAAAAACGCCTAAAGCTTACGGTTTAACATGTAAAGGAGAGATGTTAGCCAGTGTACTGGCTGAGCTTCAGCAGATAGTGGATGAAACATGGAGTTCTTCACAGCAAATTATCAACTGCAGTGATAACGCTTAGTTAAACCCCATTTTTTGTTTACCCGCCGCCGGGAGCGCCGTGAAACGGCACGTTTTCCCAGAGCATCTTCCACCAGTCAGCTTCTGTTATGGTTTCGCCCTGAACGATTATTTCTAAAACCATCTTAAGCATCGCATGGTGCCTGCATTCATCTTCCAGTATGGCTTTTAGAAGGAACACAACTTTTTCATTTTCAATTTTCGGTATTTTCTCTTGGAGTACCTTGATTAGTTTTGCTTCAATCTCGATGTGCTTTTTTATAAGTTCCCTTTGTTCATCAAGATTGCCCTGATTTAAGGCTGTAGAAGCCTGTGTCAACAGGGTAATGGCTGCTGAATAAAGCTCTGCGTGCTTTACAGAATCCAAAGAAACACCCTTCAAGACTCCTTTAACTGCAGGATTCTTCATGTCGACGAGCGCGTTCTCGAGCGAGGACACTATTTCGTTTTCAACAGTAACTTGATTCTTCAAGAAATCTAGGAGGTCATTATCCTTCTTTTTTTCCATAAACAGTTTCTCCTAAGGCTAATTGTTAAGCCTGATTCATCAAGCTTTCGGAAACCCGTTTTCCAAGTTCCCGGCAAGCGTTGACTATGGTTTGGTCTGGAGTGTACTTTGAAAGTAAAGGCAACTCAACCACTTGCATCTCAAACTTGTTCTTCAAAATTTCCAAAATCAGTTTTGGCGCTTCACCGCTCCAGCCATAAGAACCAAACGCTGCACCTATCTTACCTTTCAAATTCAAACCCTGTACAGCAGCTTGCTCGAATAGGTTCTTAAAGTCAATGGGCATGTCATGATGGTAGGTTGGAGCCCCCACTATAATAGCATCATAAACACCCAAGTTTTCAGCGTCTACATGATAACTTAATTCTACTTCGACGCTTTTGCCGCCGCTTTGAAGGCCCTCTGCAACGGCGTTTGCCATTTTTTCAGTGTTGCCTGTTCGGCTATAATATAGAACAAGTACTTTCTTCATAAACAAAAAATAGACGATAATGTTATTTCAACATTTTGTTCAACCAATCTTTAGATCTACCCTGTGAAAAAGAGAACAATTATGGACACCATATTTTATTTGCGTTCATGTGCTGGTGACCAAAATCTTTTGCTACCTCCACCTTTAGTTCTATCAGTCCGGTTTACGCTTCTCCTGCTTTCTCAGCCCCTACAGCCAATTTGCCTGTAGAACTCTGACCCACACACCTCAACCACTGTCTCACCGCCCTTGCGACCAACCCTTCTGTATAACTCCGCTCCTCTTTCCCGCGCGCCTTCTCGCCACCTTTCCTACCAGCCTCCTGCCGAGTCATCCTCTGCCCTTCCTCATTTTTCATTTCCAAAATCATCTCTCCGCCCATAGCTGGAAAAAACCTATTTACGTATAGTTTCCTAAAATAGTCCTTGAGCATATGTGGATCAAAGAAGCAATCATAAACCCATCAAGCAAACACAGTAAACTGCCTACGACTGTCAAAAAAATAAATTCGGAAAGCAGACACTTTGTGAGTTATCTATTCGATTTTTCCGATTTCCTTTGTTATGTCTATGGGGGACGTGTATGTCTTGTCAGGTAACTTATTTATCAGGTTTAGAACGTCGTTTGGCGCGTCTTTGTTTTGGGCGTTATCAACCAGTTTCTTTTTTTCAGCTGGAAAATGCATGCCAGCCAAGTACTTTAACACTATTGCTGGGCTAACACGTCCAGACCTTCCGCTCCTATCAGTATATTGCTGTCTATTTCCTCTACCTTGACCGATTCCACTACGTTTAGTTGTTATTCCTTGTTTACTCGTAGTTTTTCACCTCCAAACAAAAATTTTTAGGGCAATTGAAAAAACGACACTATACACCAAGTTGCCGATTCTTCGTCGTGTTCTTTCCCTTCTCGGACAATCCGGCGAATTTTTTGCCCACCTTTATGCCCTATTTCTTCGCAGAATTTGCGGCCATTAGTCTCAGCGGTTCTTGTCCACCTTTTTGGCCGCCTAAATGTCCTGCCTCTTCAACACTCATTTGGCCTTTTCTTCTTTCATCAGCCATACGGTTCACCTTCTGTTTGAAAAATCAACCTTAGAAATTTTAAGAATGCTCTGAAATCTATTCTGCCGCATATTCTTTTCCTTGTTCTATTAATTTCCTGACTCTTTGACCTCCACGGTGACCTGCCTCTTCCAAGCTAGTTTTGCCCTGGGCTTCGATTGAGCCCTCATGTTGCTTGGCCCGTTGAGAACCACCTTTGCTACCTATCTCACTGTAAAATTCCGGTCCGTGTGTTTCAGCGGTTTTAGCCCCGCCCATTCGACCAGCCTCCTCAACGGTCATCTTGCCTTTCTTTTTGTCCTCACTCAACCATATCACCTCCAAAAAAAGTTGAATGTTTGCCTTTCCATCAATTTCTAGCTTGAAACATGCCTCATAAACGTATGTGGCTGTTCATGTACAGCAACAGGCTACTTTTTGTGTTAGAAATGACTTTCAAAAATAAGAATTAGTTAATTTTTGCATAGAATAACCTATTTATAGATTTAAAAATAAAAACTCAAATGCAATAAACTAAGAAAGACACCTATTCTCGTTCGTGTTCCCTTCTTTCCTGGATAAGTTTGTGAACTCTTTGACCTCCTCTTGGTCCGCCTATCTTTCCTCCTTTGCGGCCTATTTCACTGTAGAATTCTTCGCCATGAGTTGCAGAAGTTCTAAGACCGCCTCTGCGGCCTGCTTCTTCAACGGTCATTTTACCTTTTTTTTCTTCCAAAGAATCACCTCCACAAAAAATAAATTAAGCCAGGAACGGGAAAAATAAGATTAAACAATAAAATCTGGGTTAATTTTTGGGTTGCTTATTCTTCCTCGTGTTCCTTTCCCGCTTGGATTAGTCGTCGAACTCTCTGTCCACCTCTATGACCAGCTTCTTCTAGACTTGTTTTACCCCTCGCTTCTACGGAACCTTCGTGTTGCTTGGCACGTTCAGAACCGCCTTTGCTACCAATTTCACTGTAAAATTCCGGTCCTCGTTCCATCGAGACTTTTTCGCCGCCTTTACGTCCTATTTCTTCATAGAATTCGCGTCCATGAGTGGAAGCGGTTTTTTCTCCTCCTTTCCTTCCCGCTTCAGCAACTGTCATTTTACCTTTTCGTTCTTCAGATCGTGTACTCAAAAAATTCACCTCCTATTTTACTACGCAAAATTTGACAAGAATAATGCCGAACAACCGCTCTTAAACTTATGTTGTAGTGGCATAGCTATAACATGCTAACTAAGTATCGAAAAAATCGGTTCAAGACGGGTAATTAGACATAAAACAGCTTACGATACCATGGTTGACGATTAAAGTGCATCATAAGTTAATTTAAATATCTCCAGCAAATCAACTAACTAATCACTGGTACACCAATGAAAGTGCTTCTAATCAATCCGCCGCAGACGTTCTATCCAGGCTCAGAACAGCCCGCAGGCAACCTGCCAATAGGCTTGATGTACATAGCAGCCGTACTCCAGAGAGCGGAAGCGAAGGTTGAGATTTTAGACGCGTTCATGGCGGCAACATTCCAAAAAAACAGTGACTCCATAAGCGTTGGGATGCCCTTTGAGCAGATTAAACAAGAAATAACCGAAAGGAAACCAGACATTGTCGGCATATCTGGACCATTTACATGCCAGATAGAAAACTCTATTAAAGTCAGCAATTTAGCCAAAGAAGTCAACCCAAGAATTTTGACGGTTATGGGCGGTCCACACATCACTTTGATTCCACAAGAGTTCTTGGAGGAAGCAAAGAACGTCGACATAGCTGTCATCGGCGAGGGCGAATATGCCATGCTTGAGATTGTTCAAGCGTTCGAGGGCAGAAAACAGCTAAGCCAAATTCAAGGCATCGCATACCGCCAAAACGAGAAAGTTGTGGTAAACCCAGCCAGACCACTTATTGAGAATCTAGACGATTTACCCTTCCCAGCCTATAACCTGGTAGATATGGAGCAGTATCTTACTCCCAAAAAGATTGGTTACCGCAGCTTCCAAGACCGAGCCATATCTATGATTACAAGCCGCGGCTGCCCATTTAACTGCTGCTTCTGCGCTGTCCACTTGCACATGGGACAAAAATTCCGTGCACACTCGGCAAAGTACGTTTTAGATCACATTCAATACGTCGTTGACAAGTTTAAGGTTAAAAACATCTTTTTTGAAGACGACAACTTAACACTGGACATAAAACGGTTTGAAGCAATCTGTGACGGAATAATTGAGCGGAAGATAAGGATTGGTTGGGAGACCCCCAACGGTGTACGAGCAGACTGTTTAAACCTGGATCTTCTCAAAAAAATGAAGCATTCAGGCGCCAACAGCATATTTGTCGGAGTGGAGTCAGGAGATCAACAAATCCTGGATAAGGTTATTTGCAAGAGCCTCGACCTAAACCACGTGGTTCAATTCGCAAAAGACGCTAAGCAAATCGGTTTAAAAACAGGCGCCTTCTACATAATCGGTTTTCCAGGCGAAACAAAAGAGAACATGCGGAAAACAGTGGATTTTGCGCTTGAACTTAAACGCAAATACGATGTTGGGATGCACTTGTTCATGGCGACGCCTTCCTACGGCACAAGACTCTACGAGGAATGTAGAACAAAAGGCTACATCAAACAAGACCTTACATGGAACGCTTTTGCGGAAGCTAGACAACCCAAGGGCATGCCGCTGATAACAACCGACGAGTTTACACCAGCAGAAGTCAAGGAGATTGCCGCTAAAGCTTTAGATGAATACAAGAAACTATCACTATTAGGCCACCTACAGCACCCTCGAAAAGCGCTTAAAATAGCAATTAACCAGCCCCAACTCATCATAAAATACATCAAAAACTTGTTTTAGTAGCGATAATGGCCATGCTGGACGCATTTGATAATTAGTGATACCAAGGTGTTGGGTATGCTGAGGCTCTGGCTTAAAGGAGAAAAGAGCAAATGCAAAAGCTCTTTTGACTATGGCTATTTTGCGAATATGTCAGAGCCTACTCAGCCCTAACTCTTCTCCACTGATTTAGGGACTAAAAAAGGGGAGGGATTGTTTTTGTTTTTGTGTTTTATGCTAGTTTTCTAAGCAAAAGAACAGCAAAGGCGCCGACTATGATGATAGCTAAGATTATGCCGATGACTGCAGGAACGAAGTATGCATCAACAGATGAGGCAGGTACTGGTGTGGAGCGGTGGTTGCTGCTGGTTGTTCCATGACGGTGAAGCGGTCTTCTGCATTATAGGATAGTAACCGTTGGTGCCAGCGAAGGTTGCTGTGACAGTGTAGTTACCGGCGATTGTTGGTACCCAGGTAATGCCATAGGTTCCGCTTGCATCTATTGTTGCAGTGCCAATGTCTTAGCAGTTTCCGTTTGAATCGGTGACAGCTATTGTGACTGGAACACCTGTGAAGTTTGTGGGTTCTGGTTGCTGTTGGTAGACATATCCCATCCATTCGCTCATACTTGCGTCAGAAGAGCCTGGGACACCGTTGGGGAAGTTGCCTGCTACTTGTGTTTGGGTTGTGCCAGTTGCAACATCAGTAACTGAGCCGCTGATAACGACTATTTGCATGAACGCTAAACCTGCGTGTGCGCTGAGACGGTAGTTGCGCTTGGTCCTCTGCCGACAACGCAGATTTGGTTGTCGTAGCCGTTAAACAATTTATTGTAGCCGTCTGCCATAGCATAACTGAAGGTCATGAATTCACCGGTGTAGCCTGATATGCTCTAAAGTTCTTGTCCGGTGGTAGCGTTGATGGCACGTTGTAATCCACCTTTGAATAAGGGTGTTTGGGGTGTGTGTTCAGTGGTGACTGTGTAGACTATTTCGCTGCCGATGGCGTTAACGAATGTTGGATAGTGTGCAAATGGTGTTTCAAGTCCAGAGTCTGTTGATGTTGCCGCCCGCTTAGTAAAAACTAAATACGCGAAAAATTAAATATAGTAAAATAACATTTATGAACGCTTTAACAAGAGGTATCAATCTTAACAAATCAAGTTACAGCAATCCAAGCAAAAGTCCTTAAAGAGCTAATAGTGGATGGACGCAAAACCGAAAGCGAAATCGCAAAAAAACTAGGCTTAACAAAGGAAGAAGTAAAGACAAATTATCGTCAAATGGAAGAAATGGGCGTAATTACGGGTGCCACAATCCACATCAATTACAAAAGTTTCGGTTATAAAGCGGTTGCCCACATTCTAATCAACGTAGACCCCCAACAAGAAGACAAGCTTGCCGAATACTTACAAAAAATGCCAGAGCTTTACGCCTACTACAATAGGGGCGTTAAAGGAAACATAGACACATTAGTAATCCTCAAAACCTTAGAACAACTAAACGAAATTAAGGACTCAATTAAAAGGCGCTTCTCGATTTTAGAGATGAAAACTGCAATCTGGACAGACGTAAAAGAAATGAACGAAAACTTGGCAATAATTCCAGCTGACTACAAAAAAGCAGCAATGAACCATCATGAAAATGTCCTAAACGAAAAAAAAGATTCACAAAATAGGCCTATAAATGAAATCGACCAAAAAATAGCCGATAAACTTGCCGAGGATGGTCGAATATCCATGAGTGTCCTTGGGAAAGAAATTGGAGTCTCAACAGAGACTGCCAAAAGAAGGTATAAAAAACTAAAGGAAAATGGCACATTAAAAGTCACAATTCAAGTTAATCCTACTAAAATTGGATACCGAGCGATGTGTATTTTCTTCACAACTACATCAAGCGAAAACTCAAATTTGATTGTTGACAAAGTCAGCAGGATACCCAACGTCCTAAGCATTATGAAAACATCTGGAGATTTTGATTTACAAATATACGCATTTGTACAGGATATTGGTCAGCTACTGTACATTCAAAAGCAGATTGGACAGATTCCTGGAATAGTTAAAATCGACTTGGAACTCTTGGAACTTAGTGTAGAAATGAAGAAGTGGCCTAGTCCTCGTCAATACATTTCGACTTTTTAGCCAATTAATCAAGAAGCAATTCCTCGAATAAATTAGCAAAAAAATAAGTATTTAGGGAATTTCAGTGGAAAAAAATAACGGAAACAAGTAGTCTTAAATGTCATACCTTAACAAACCTAGAAGAGGGGAAATGCGTGCCCAAAGTAAGTGAGCTTGATTCAAGAATCCTGAAAATCTTGTTAACGGATGGGAGAACAGGCTACGATTCTATAGCTAAAGCATGTGGAGAGCCAAAAAACAAGGTCTGGAAACGCTGCAAAGCTATGGAGAAGAAAGGCATCATCACAGGAGCTACTGTTCAAATAAATTTTGCGCAATTTGGTGACGCAGCACTAGCAACTATACTAATTAGCATAGAGTCCCAGCAGATGGAACAGGCCATGGGATTTACAGATAAAATAACAGAGGTACGTGCGTATCGACAGTACAACAGTATTTATAATGTTAGAGCTGTGGCTACCTTAAAAGATCTAAATGAATTAGACCATGTAAAGCAGATGATTAAGTGGAAATTGCCCATTACAGGGTTAAAGACCTACATTTGGGCGGGGGTTAGAAATAATCCTGAAAACTTGAACTTTACCCGTAACAGAAATACTGTTGAAATTGGACAACAGCGCCTTACCTCCGTAGTCAACAGGGTGACTAACGAAGTTGAAATCGATGATGTAGATAGGCAAATAATGCAAAAATTAGCCATAAACGGGCGGATGTCATTCACGAAAATAGCCAAGGATATCGGTCTATCAACCGATACAGTAGTACAAAGGTATCGAAAACTCGAAGAAAACGGAGCAATAAAAGTTTCAATACAGATAAATCCAAACGTAATTGGGTACAGTGCGATAATGGATTTTAGCATAGCTTTTACTGCCTCCGAAGGTTTAACAGAGACTATAGTTGAATCATTATCAAGAATTCCTGATGTAATCATTATTACGAAAACCAGTGGCGATTACGATCTTCATTTGACCGCGATGGTTAGAGATATAGCTCAATCATTTGATATTCAGGATGAAATTGCCCGAGTTTGCGGAATCACCAAAATTGAAGTCAGCACAAGAAAAATCCCCATTAGATGGCCAACTCCCATGCAGCACATAACTACTTTCTGATCAAAAATGTCTTTTTATTAAAACAGAATTGCTTCATAGATATTATAGTGGATGGATTTTCAGTTTTCAATCGGTTTGTTGTGTTTTTTGGATATCGGGTTTTGCTATTAAGAAAGGTTGTAGTTCACCATGTAGACTAATCTGTCGATAGTATACGATCCAGTTGTAGTGTAAATTTTTAAGAATGCTTTCGATTCTTTGTTTTTCTTCCTCGAAGTTTTTCGCTGCCTTACCTGTCTGTTTATGAACTTCGATGATTAAAATTGGCTTGTATTTTGTAATAATCTCTCGGGCGCCTTGCAGTATAGGCGTTTCATAGCCCTCTGTGTCTATTTTGATTACACCCACTTCAGGTAATCTCATGCTATCTAATTTTCGTACGGGTATATCTATTGTTCCGCCCCCAGGCAGGTTGATTTCTTCATCCATTGTTCCTGTTACACCGAAAGCTGTGAAGCCTAAACGTCCAACAGTATCCTTGTCTCCTACAGCATATGGGAAGGGGTGAACATTAGGAAAATTCTTTGCTCTCTCTTTCAAAATGTTGTATGCTTTAGGCATGGGCTCAAATGCGTAGACTTCAAGCCCTTTTTTGGCAACAAAGAAAGTCCAGCCACCAACATTTGCACCCACATCAACAAGACACTTTCCATGTTGCGGTACTATGTATTCCCTGAGGAAGTCTTCGCTGCCACTGTCTTCGTCGTCAGAGATGCTGCCTACCTTGTTGAAAAAATCGTAAACTGCTGATGGAAAAGGCACTCTTCTACGATTAAGGATGCGAACAACAATATTCACTACCGTAAAAGCATTACCTTTATTCAAAACGATATCATCAATTTGCACCTGTGCTTTTTTAATGCGACCTGCCATAATCTACGTTAATTCCCAGACAACATATAATTGTTATGTCCGACAAGAATTGCATTCAATCACCACCAAGTATTTGACCAAGACGCGGCAGGAAAAGCCTTTTTTTGTCTTTGTGTGGGTGTGGGGCTCTAATGTTTGCACGCTACACTGCGGGGTTTGGATATGGTTGCTTTTTTGGTTTAGGCTCTTGCCTAATTCAGATTTAGTGTGGGAAGAATGTTTGCCCATACATCTCAACATGGCACCTATGCAGAGTAGTGTGGGTGTGAGTGTGGGGTATGTTGGGGAACTCTTCGTCTTGTTTTCCGTTGTAGGTTTAGAGCAAGAAGCGCCTAATCGGGTGAATTGGTTGCTGCTTTAGGTGCTGAGTGAGCGTTATAGAAAATAGCTACAGCGGCACTGATTTAGTTACATAAATCCAAGTGAAAATCAAGCTCTGAATGCTAAAATAATGACGGCCTGCTGGGATTTACTTGATAAATTAAGCCTCTTATTTCAAATAGTGCTCAACTTTAAACCGTTTGCTTTCGTGCCTCTGATTGGTAGTGAGCAGAATTGGTAGTGGAGAAACTCTCTGAAGGAAAGCTTGAAAGCCTGATTAAAAAGGAGAAGAGGCAAAATGTTTGCTGGGCTCTGGAATAGTAGGAGAAAGAGCGAAAATGCAAAAACGCTCCTCACAAAACTGTGGCTACTAGCATCGCGAACTAAAACAGAGCCCACTCAGCCCTCAACGTATACATTTAAACAAAAAAAAGGGAAGAAATTTATTTGGTTCTTTAGCTTAGGGCCGCTTTCTCAGCATGAGCAATGCTAACACAATGCCAATTATAACCATCACAACTATAATTGCCACTATGCCATACACCACAGTATCTGTAGACGCAAGACCTGAAGGCACTGAGGTTGTCGGCGCAGGTGTTGAAGCTACCATGACATTAAATGAGGTCGTCGATGCTGATGGCCAGTAACCATTTGTTCCCGCGAAGTTTGCGGTTACAGTAAAGTCACCGGGGATGTCAGGGACCCATGTTAGAGCGTAATCGCCGCTTGCATCAGTTGTCGTAGTGCCGATAACTCTGGTATTGCCGTTTGAATCTGTCACACTGATCGCCACTGGAACACCTGTGAAGTTAGTTGGCAATGGTTGCTGCTGGTAGACATAGCCCATCCAGTCACCCATAATCCCGTCTGCTGCAACTGGAATGCCGTTGGGGAAATTAGCTGCCTGCTGCGTCTGCTCTGTGCCAGAGGATATATCCGTAACTGTACCGCGTATTACCACGCTCTGCCCGAAGGCTAAACCTGCATTTGGCGCCGTAACAGTTGTTTGACTCGGTCCTCTGCCTACAACATAGATTTGTCCATCATACCCGTTAAACCAAGTGTTGTATCCGTCTGCGATAGCATAACTCATTTGAATGAATTCGCTGGTGTAATCTGAAATTGTCCAGATCTCTTCACCTGTTGTGGCATTAATTGCCCGAGCTAATGAACCTTTGTAGATCGGGTCGATCACAGTGTGCTCAGTTGTAACAGTGTAAATCACGCCATTGCTGCCAACTGCCTGAATGAACGTCGGATAATCGCCGTAGGGTGTATTAAATCCTGCAAGAGTGCTGTTGCCAGGTGTGTTGCTGTTACCGTATGTCCATTGCAGTTCTCCAGTTGAATCATTATAGCAGTATACTGTTCCACCGAATGCGCTTGTGTATAAGTTACCAAAGGCAAGTTGACCGCAGAATTCGTTTGGCGCTGTTTGACCATAGTAGTCAAGCGACTCCATAGCTGGAGTTGGACCCCATATCTTTTGTCCTGTTAACAGGCTATATCCAACCCAATTCAAGGTTTCATAGTTTTCTTCTATGAAGACGTTAGTTGTCGGATCAACGCCTGCATAGTAAACGGTGACGTTGCCTGCTACTGGTTGGAGTGTGTTTATCCATTTAAATGCCCCTTCATGGCCGATGGTTAGGTCGAATGCCATGTAGGTGTAAGGTGTATAGCTGCCTGCTCCATTAAAGCTGCTTGGCGATGCGGGTAGAGTTCCGTTCAAGGTCATCAAAACGTTGTTGTACATACCTGCAATTACTGAAGGTGATGATCCGCCAGGGTTGTTCAGTTCGGGTATTGAAACGTTCCAGTCATAAGTGCATTCTGAGGGGTACTTAGTAGAGTCCAAAAGTGTACCTGGGACAATTGTGTTAAATCCTACGTTTGCTTGGACAATGAGCGTATTTTGAGCGGCTGCTTGGTTGGAAGCTGGGAATATTGTAACTAATGATGATGCGGTGCTTGCATTGATGATTGCTGGTGAAACACTTCCTGCACCTGTGAATGGGTTAATGTCGTATTGCCAGATTCTTGATGAATTCCATTCTGCCAAGTACCAGTTCGGGTTTGCGGTTGTACCTTTGTTCTGTAAGACGTATCGTAGTTGTTCGCCTGATGGGCCTGCTGCGACGTAGCCTGAGGGAACACCAGTCACGTTAAACAGTACGGTTCCAGTGAATCCATCAACCATCATCCCATAAAGCTCCGCTTGGGCAAATCAGTATTGGTGGGAAAGTTCCGTGTTCATCAGGGTTCCAAAGGTTGTATATGTAGCCAAATGATGGCGCTGGCAATGTATTGCTGGTCCAAACAACTTGTCCAGTTTGCAGATTAAGAGCTGTTAATGGTCCATAGCTTGGAGCATCGAATCCTAATACTCCCATGTAGTAGAGGATACCGTCCATAATTATCGGGTTGATGTAGCGTTGTTCGTATGCAGTTCCTTCGTAGTAGCCGACTCCTTGACCGTTTCCTGGATATCCACCGCCTTCATAGAACGCGTTGCCTCCGACGACTCCGCCACTTTGAATCGGCTTAGTCCACATTACGTGGCTAGTCAGGGACCCTATTGCGTCACCGGGATTTCGACTCATGATTGCTCCCCACATGTTTGTTGGTGGTCCTGTAGAGAAACTTGAGACTACGCCTGAACCTACTGCGGGGTTAACCGCTGAGCCTGCGCCCAGCCAGTTTGAGGAAATAGTCCACCAGTCACTGTTTTCACCGTAGATTGGACGTGTCCAGTAAGCGGTCGGCAACGGAGAACTACCTATAGCACCTGGAACTGCTTCTGATTGAACAGTAAGTGTTGTTGATGCGCTGCTTGGTAGATATGTGTCGTTGACCATTATACTGTTTGGATTACCGTTGCTTGCTGTGTATGTTTGTCCTGGGAAATTGAACATTAAAGTGTATGTACCAGTTTGGTCGGGAGTGAAACTTGTTATTTGGTTTGAGGTAGTGTCTGAAACAGTTTCGAAAATTGTAGTTTTAACAGTGCCGTCTGGAGCAACGATAGTGAAATTGTAGTTGTGGAATCTGTAGCTGTTGGATAGTAGTGCATAGCTGCTTGAGTCACCCAAGCCTACTCCGAAGATTTGGTTGAGCCACATGAAAACGTTAACTGTCTGGCCGACACCGATTGGGTCAGGATGAACCGCAATGTAAGCAAACGTTGGAATCTGGTATCCGGGATCGTGCGCGCTAACTTTTGGCATAAGACTTGTAGAAGTTGCCATTGAAATAGTCAAAAGAATAGCAATTGCAATAGTTATAGTTTTATTTCGGTTGTTTTTCATTTTCTTATTTCCTTTATTTTTATCATTTTTTTGAGAAGAAACTCTTCTTCCACTATAACAGTGTTATTCCCCCAACATATAAATATTGCCAGAATCTCTCTTTTTGAGAGAGAGTCCTTAGGACCCTGACTTATAGTTAATCGGCTAACTTTTTAAAGAAATTGACGTCCCGCTGACGCGTTAAACCCTTAGTGAGCCACGGAACGCTCTTACGCAGTAGAAAGAGGGTGCACTGTTATGGTACACGAAGACATGGTCGTAGCGGCGATCAGCATAGATGGCGCCGCCGAGTTTTCTAATATCAGAAGGTGTTTTCACCCAGCTCTGGGTTTTGGTATCGAAATTTCCAAGTTTCTGCAATTCCCGGTATTGTTCTTCCGTTAAGAGCTCAATGCCCATGGTAGCTGCCATATCAACTGCGTTTCCCTCTGGATGGATACCTTTCTTTTCCCTCTCCTGTTGCCCTTCATGGTCGTAGCAAACATTTCTGCGGCCTTTAGGACTTTCCGCTGAACAGTCATAAAAAATGTATTCGCACGTCTTTATGTTATGGCCAACAACATCTGGTTCGCCGCCAGTTCTTTCCATTTCGTTGAGGGACCACAGTTTTTCAGTATTTGCCTCCAGTTTTGTTTGTACTTTAGCCCATTCAAGACCTCTATGGCGATTCATGTTTTTCTCAAAACGGGTTTTCAATGTTCTGAGTAGTTCTTCACGTTGTTTTGGTGACAACTCTTTTTTTAATTCAGTATTTGATGGCTTGCGCATAGTCATAGTATTATTCCTGAGTTTATAAAATCATTATTATCTTACGCCAATTCGGAGAAAGACTACCTGACATTGATGTCTTTTCAGTGGGGAAAGAACCAGGTTTTGGTTATTCTGTATTTCTATGCAGCTTTATTTCCATTCTGTCAGAATCTCAGCCCTACGGAAGGTAGACCTGCTTATGTCAATGAGTGTTTTGATGTTGGGAGAACAACAAGAAACGTAAACTAAGCAGAGCACTTATTACTTCGTTAAACTTGGTTACTAACGAAAAAAATGCAGCAGTTGAAAATTTTACGAGAAACGCTTAAACATGAAAGCGTTGGTCCTATAATTCGCAGGTTCTTTATTAACACAATATTTGACTCTACTTTCATGCTACTTGGAATAGTCGTTGGTTCAGCGTTCGCAGGTGCAGCAGCTGGCTTGAATATAATCATACCAACTATGCTAACAACAAGTCTTGCCTTGGGCATATCAACAGGTGTAAGTGTCTATGAAGCAGAGAGCTTAGAACAAGAAAGTAAAATCGCGGATCTCGAAAAGGCACTTTTTACTAATCTAAAAGATACAAGCATCCAAAAAACCGCCAAATATACTATAATAATCGCCACGTTAATCAACTTTGCAACACCCATGTTCTCATGCGCTGTAACGATCACACCCTTTATACTTGTCGTTATAGGAATATTGCCTCTTGACATAGCTGGTTGGATTTCTGTAGCGCTCGCCTTGGGCACATTATTTGGTGCAGGTGTTTACATGGGACGAATCGGAAAAACAAATCCTTATAAAAAAGGGTTAAGGATGGTAGCCTTTGGAGTACTTGCTTTCGTGGTAGGTTTTCTTTTAAACTTACTCATTTGAGTAGCGATCAAAGCGTTGGTCTTTGTGAAATCTGCTTTACCTTTGATACGTTAACTTCATCCACACCTTTAACTGAAACACCGTTTTCCTGTAAAGTACTCACAATTCCGCTATACTCAATGTTGGCACCTCTAACAGTGAGTTTTATTGTCTCTGTTTTTGCGTCAACATCAGTTACTACGATATCGCATTCTTCAACGCCGTTTACAGCACAAATTGCCTGTGATAGTTCCACAAGAGAGGTTTCTCGTGCTTTTAGAGCCTCAATTAAGACGCGCCGTATATGAATTGTCATTATGTTTCTCCGTGCCCTAAATATAGAGATTATATTTAAAACTCTTTTTCTAGCCAGAACATTTGAAGTTTGTTAAGTCTTGCACACAAGCGTTCGCTCAAGAAGATTGAATAACCAAACAGTCACCTTCATGCTTCCAAAAGCGTTGCCGCCCAGAAGCTACCTGTGTCAATCTGTTCAAAGGAACACTACCAACATGAAAGCCACCTTGACTCCCCTTTTTAGAACTCCTCAAAACTACCTTCAATTAACACAACTCCAAAACAAGCCTCAATTTAAGCACCAAGACAAAGCACTATACACAAATGAAATTAGCGATTTGCATATTGGAACAAAAACATTTTTTTTATACTTTCTACCTGTCCCTCGAACGTCAATCTGAAAAAAGAAAAAGAAAGGTTTGAGTGCAGATTAAATTCGTTCGGGGTGGTGGACCCGCTAGGATGCGTTTAAACTGTTAAGCGAATCCTTTATTTTAACCGCAAACGAATAGGGGGTCGCTGGGTTTTGAACCCTAGGACAAGTTGAGATATTCACTCACGATTCTCTTTTTTTCTTTTGGAGTCAACTACTAATTCGTAAAACACGCCCAGTTCTTGATGGATCAAAAATGGTTTTTTCCTGTGCATCTGGGTTTTTTTTTGATAGCGAGTGCGATATACGATTTTGATTCATTTTTCGAAAAGTCCACACCTGAACTTTTTCAAAGTTACACACTGAAAGCTAATATTTCTGGACTGCATATCGTGTCCCATTTAACGTTTGGAGCTTAGAAATGAGCACGAGTTCCTATCGATGGATTATTTTGATGATGACTTCAATAGGCTCCTTTATGTCTCCTCTTGATAGCTCTATAGTCAGCGTTTCTCTTCCTTCAATAACCTCAAGTTTAAACATGGATTATGCAATGGCAATCTGGGTGCCCACAGCTTACTTAGCAGCCCTCACGGTTATGTTGCTGAGTATAGGAAGGCTTTCAGATATGAGAGGAAGAAAGCCCTTTTTCATTTCTGGATTTGCCATATTCACATTGGCCTCTTTCCTTTGCAGTATTTCAACTAGTGGACTGCAACTGATAGTCTTTAGGATTATTCAGGGTGCTGGAGCTGCTTTTATGGCGTCCACTTCACCTGCGATAGTCACTGACCTGTTTCCTGGTAAAGAAAGAGGGAAAGCTCTTGGAATAAACGCCATGGCGGTCTATGTGGGACTTGCGGTTGGTCCAAGTTTGGGTGGTTTTCTAACTGGTGCAGTCGGTTGGCGCACGATCTTCTACATCAATATTCCGATAGGGCTATTCGTGATAGTTATGTCCCTTTGGAAGATGCGTGAGCCTCCAGTAGTGAGTCAAAAACGATTTGATTTGATTGGTGCCTTATCTTTTTCGTTTGGGATTGTTCCTCTTCTTCTCGCCTTAACAGTGGGCGGGATTTACGGGTGGAGCTCATTTTTGACAGTTAGTCTTTTGATTGCTGGAAGTGTTTTCTTAGTTATGTTCGTATTTTTCGAGAGAAGCAGAGGAGACGAAGCCATGCTGGATGTCTCGCTGTTTTCCCACAACAGATTGTTTTCAGCGGCTAATACCTCTGCGCTGTTGAACTATACCTCATTTTTTCGGTGTAAGCTTTTTCATATCTTTCTACCTTCAGCGTGCTTTGGGCTATTCTCCTTTGCAGGCAGGGGTTATATTGTTCATTATGCCGGTTACAATGGCGGTTTTATCGCCCGTAAGCGGTTGGCTTTCCGATAGGATTGGGTCACGTACATTGGCGTCCTCAGGTATGGCTGTGATATGTGTGGGGCTTTTGTTGATGAGCACTTTGAGTCTTAGTTCTTCGTCGGTTGATGTTGCTCTCAGGTTGTTTATCATCGGGTTTGGAATGGGGCTTTTCTCTTCTCCTAACACTAGTGCTGTAATGGGGTCTGTTGAGAAAAGTCGGCTTGGTATAGCGTCTGGAACATTGGCAACGATGCGGTTTTTGGGGCAGTCACTGAGCCTAGCCTTGATGAGTGCGATTTTTGCCACTTTCATATCTAGTAGCATGCTTTCTGCTCTTTTCGTGGGCGTTAACCCATCAACCTTAGGGGTGGCAACTGAAGGGTTTGTTGAAGCAATGCAGAGGGCATTTGTCATTGCTGCCATCATATCGGCAGCAGGCGTTATTACTTCTCTAGTTCGAGGCAAACCAATTATCGGTAAGAAACCCATCTGAAAACCCAGCTCGATAAGGACAATGGCTTGCTAACTTGTCCTGATATTCCATAATTTTAAAAAAATAATTATTATTATGGAAGAACATGAAATAGATATTCACTGCGGTGATTGGATGAAAATAAAAGTTAAGATGTTTTCAGATTACATTTGCCCTTTCTGTTATCTTGGCAAAGCAATTATTGACAACCTTGAGAATCGATTTGATATTGAAATTGAACACGTTGGAATTGAAATCCATCCAGAAACTCCCATCAGTGGAGTCGATTTAAGAAAATACATCTCCAAAACAAATGAAATGTACGAACATTTGAGAAGTAGGGGCAAAGAATACGGTCTGAATTTTTGTGATGTTAGAATACTGCCTAATTCTAGAAAAGCTCTGATTGTAGGTGAATATTCAAGAAAAATTGGGAAAAACGAGGAATTTACAGATGCAATATTCAAAGCCTATTTTGAAGACTGTCTTGACATCGGAAAAGAAGAGGTCGTAGTTGAAGTAGCGAAGAAAATTGGTTTGACAAAACAGGATGTTGAAAGAGCGTTGATAGACCCTTTGCTTGAAAAGATATATGCTAATAATTGTCTTGAAGCAAGAGAACGCAATGTTACTGGTGTTCCCACATTTGTCATAAATGATGAATACACAATTGTAGGTGCGCAGCCTGAGCAAATGTTTATTAAATTATTTGAAAAAATAGAGAAAGAAAACACAAGATAGAACGTTTTTTATAATAGTGACTAAATTTCGTCCCATTTCTCAAGAAAACTAACTGCTTCCCTTCTCAAGGACGTCCTTGGCGCACGCTTTGAAATCATTTGCATTCCCTTGTGCTTTGCTGCAACACACTATATCTTTCGCAGGATATCGTGGTTCTTTTGAGTTGAGGTACCGACTTCTTCTCTTTTTAGCTCATAACTGAGAAGTACAAATTCGCACTGGGGTGGCGGGCCCGCTGGGACTAGCCCCTAAAAGGGGTCGGAACTTAAACTCAGAAATCGCTTAGGCAATTCAATCACGCCTTTAGTAATTTTTTGCTTGCTTTGCAATAGTTCTTTATTTGCTGACTTAATCAGTGTTGATAAATGCAAATAGAAGGTGATGGCACGCCTTGGGCTGGAGGTGCCATGATTAAGGATCGGATGATGTTTTTCGAAAGGGGTTACTAACTTCTAAAAGCTAACCCTTAACCGCTTCTACATCAATAGAGATAGCATAAAAGTTTTTGCCAATTTCACGACTCAGTGACTACAACATAAGTTAGTGAAGTTTCCGTTGAAAATTTTAAAAAAGAAAAGAAAATGGAGTTCTATTTACTTCTTTTTTTGACTATCAATGTAATTGTTGCTACTACAATTACGACTACTATGACCGATAGTATAGCTACTATGCCGAGGTTCAGTGGTGCCTCATTGGTATTGGTCAATTGAGATGATGGTGATGTCGTTGGTAATCCAGAGTCTGCACTGTCAACTGGAGGAAGGTCAGCTCCGCCGTAAGCTTGGTGTTGTACGAGATGTACTTCTCCTGTACCAGCCCAGACTTCGACTAAGAGTTCTGTGACACTACCAGGATATGTTCCGTTAAGGGGTAGGGTGACAGTCCAAATGGGGTACAAGACATTGGCTTCTTTTGCCAGCGGGTGTAAGACTGTAACTGCTTTATTCTGAGTGACATTGAACCCCGTTACAACCCAGTCATCTGACATGCGATATGAGTAGTTCTGTATTGCATTCATTGCAATTTTTATGGCTTGTTCTTTAGAAATGTTTACGCTCGTATCGCCTATTGAATTCACGGCTCGACCGTCGATTAGGCCTGAGAATACGCCGTCTTTGAAGCTAACGTCTAATGATAGATACTCGCATCCATTGAAAGTTTGTACCCAACGATAGTCAATTGAGTCACCAAAGAAGGTGCCAGTTGCATCAATGTGGGTTATATTAAGCTCAAGGTTGTCAGATGTGACAGTTGCATTGTTGATTGAATAGACATTTGACAGCATGGAGATCATGTTTTTTGAGTCCATCCCAGAGTAGGCTTGGTATTTCTGTAGAAAACCCTTGGCGGCATCGACTACATTATTGTATGATTGGTCGCTAATGGCATTTCCTTTAACAACATATGCGGCCACCATAGATACAGCATTATTTTGTATAGTGCAAATCACATCCACAGCGCTATCTTTTGATTCCAAAGAGTACGTTAGAACTTCTTGTTGGCCATTGATAGGTTGAGTCGAACCAAGGTCAGGTAGTTTTGGCACATCATAATTCCGAAGTGTTATATTATATTGCGTAGTATCAAACGGTAGCACGTTTTTTATGAAGGCTAATGCTTTATCTTGAGCTGTTGAGACTGACGAGTGCACCAAAGAAACTCCGCCAAGCATTGTTATGATTGATAGTATAAAGATCGCACATATTACTTTGTTTAGTTGTTTCATTTTTTATTTTCACTCCTAATATGATAGTACCATGTTCATGTTGCCCCATACAACCAACTGGTTGTTAAGCGGGCAGCTTTGGAAGTTGGCGGATCCATAGATAGTAGTTGCCAAATAGTTTAGAGTAGTTCCAAGACTCCAAGTAGGGTTGTTGTGCATATAGTAGAAGACTGCTGTAGCAAATTGAGCCCATTGCCAATTGGTATTTTGGGGGATACGATTCTCAAATTGAGGTGACGTCCAATCCCAACCTGCATAGACAGCTGGACCGCTAGTGCCGTACTTAGTCATATCAACGCGATGTGTAAAGGCTAAGGGCATTCCGATGTATCCATAAGCATCTGAATATGGGTATGCAACAGGGTAACTTCTTGATGTGCCGCAGTGCCAAATAAAGTCAAAATGGCATTTTGCCTGATTGGTGGCTAAAAAGATACTGTTGTCAGTTGCAACATCAGGATTATCTGTGCATAATAATTCATAGTGAGCGCCATTCCCCCAAGGAACACAGTGGCCTTTTGAAAAAACTGTAACTTTGTTATTGCTTTGCTCTAAGGTGGTAAGCGTATTGTAGTAGGTGCTCGGATAAACTCTAGGGTTGGAAGGGGGATTAGGAGGAGTAGTGTCGCCATAATAAAAATAGCAGGTGCCATCGTAATGGGCATCGAGATAGTTGTATATATACTGACAACTTTGTTGTGTTAACGATAGTTCATTGGCTGTGTCGCCAGCGCCGTTAGGGGGCGGGTCTGGTGACCAATTGTTGGGGCAGAAGACACCAGCGCCATAGTTCGTAGCACTCGCAGTTTGTATTCCCATTGAAAGTACTGGTATAGATAGCAAACATAGAATCAAAATTGCTCCGATTGACATAATTTTAGGTTTCATGTTTCTTATCTCCGTCAAGACTATTTATCTTGCGTTTCTATGTTAATGGGCATGGAGATTTAGCGCTATGCTTTAGGACAAAGCGTACACAAAGTAGGACAGGTCATTAACTCATATCAAGCTAAAGCAAAATCATATCTTAAAAATCATCGATGAAGAATAAAAAAGGTTTAATGACCTAATTTGTTACGCTATTTTTGTACCCATGTTTCCCAATCATAGCTTACCGGACCAATTCAGCTTGTGATCCAATTGTCTTTGAACCCGTAGTGCCATGAATATCGTGATGGTGCATCAAAAGAAGATTAGAGAACTTAAACCAGAAATGACTGACTTTTACGAAGTTGGAGTCACAAAAAAATGAAAGTGAGGGTTTTTATGGTTGGATATCGCGGTTGAGCGTCATATCCATTTAATTTGTCATTGTATAGTTCATGGTTGTTGATTGGAAAGTTGCTGTTTCTTGCATCGTAGAATGGATTTGGTGCATGGTGTTATATTCAAAGTAAATCTGGTAACTCAGGTTCGTGTTCATGGTTGTGTTTGAGGCCTCAACTGGCGCTGTAACGTTTAAATTTTTTAACGAGGGCGATGGTGTGTTAATGGTCATGGCGAGGTTGTTGCTGGTCAAATCTACCTCAAACATTTTATAGGTGCCTGCAGGTACAGTGAGTTCTTTATAGCCTTTGAATGTCAACGTTAAATCGCCGGTTGTTTGGACCGATGATGATAGATTTCCAGGTAGGGCTGGTTACGGGATTGTTACTGAGTCGCAGACTTTTGCTTCTGGTTTGCTTAGCAGTTGAGCAAGATACTGATCGTTCGCTGGGCTACCGCCCGATACTTCCTGTGAGGTGTTTCCCAAGTTAACAATCGTTGTGGTGTAGTCAGGTTGAGAGGAGAGAATTTGGTTAGAAACGTCATGGCGTTTTGGCGCTATACGCTGCTTTGAAGGTTCATGAAGGTGAGGTTTGCTAAGAAGGAGGAGAAGCATCCGCATGTGGAGTTTTTTTGGTTTTCTATAGGACGTCTACGATAGGGGTCAAAACAAGGATTTGCATATTATTATGGATAATTTTAGTGCTCACAGGACTGCGGAAATTAGGCAGTGGGTTGATAAACATAAGTCTGTTCATTTCCATTTTACTCCTACTCAAGCGTCTTGGCTTAATCAGTTGAGTTGTGGTTTTGTATTTTGTCGAGGCAGTTGTTGTCTAAGCAGGATTTTGAGTCTGTGCCTGATTTGACTAGTCAGCTTTTAGCTTCCATCGAGCAGTTTGATAGAACTGCTAAGCCGTTTGCATGGGCGTACAAGGGAGAACCGTTAAAAACTAATCAAGGATTTAAAAGGACTGAGCACTAATCAGGGTCTGTTTTCGATTGGTAATAAAAACTTATTCGAAAACTTTCTATCTTTTCAGTCGCCATCTAATTCCTCAAAACGGTCTTTCCTGTGAATAACTCGGTTTACAAGGACTCCACTAGCCACTATTGTAAATGCAATTAGAGCGGCTAAGCCTATCCAGAGGAGCGCCATAATAAGTTCTTTTATGAATGATGACTCAGGCGTTGGAAGAGGCATCCCATTGTTTGAATTAGCGGGCGCGAGAAGATAGCCTACTTCAACTACTAAAAGACCTAACAGTATAGCCGCTATAGCTGCCAGCGCCATTTGTGTCTTTAATCCTAACACATTTTTCAAGCTCTAATTATCTTAAAACAAACACGCTATTATTTTAATGCTATTTTTTGGAAGAGTGTACTAATTGCTGTACACTTATGGCAGTGACCAATAGAAAGAAAGTGCTTAAATGTTATGTCACCACTTTAGATTTCGAGGGGGGGGGGGAACTTTGAGTGACAAAGAATCCAGCGACGTTCTGAAAGGAACTGCACTTGATATTTACCGCTTTATGTTAAAGGCTAATAAACCCATTGGCGTTAGGGAACTTGCACGAGCGCTGAAACTCAGTAGTCCTTCGGTAGCTCAGCACCACCTCATTAGGTTAGAAAGTTTGGGTTTAGTTAAGCGTGAATGCGGCAACTATGTAGTTAACAGGATTGCATTGGATAACTGCATAAGAATTAGCCATTTTCTGATTCCCAGATATTTCTTTTATCTGCTATTTGCAGTTGTTATTCTGGCAGCTGAGCTTACCACTCTTAAACCGCTCGTTATTGACCAATTTTATCTCGTCGCAGTAATTGCAAGCATAATAGTTGTTGCTATTTTTAGCTATGAAGCCATCAAAGTGTGGCGTAAGGGTGGACTATAGAAAAAATTTTGGTTAATTTGCTCTCCTGCTAATGAAACGCTGTGTCCTATCAGGTAGTACACCCTGTCCTAGACTATAGACGTTAATACTAATTATCAGCATCTAAAGCGCAAAGAGAGGTGATAATATGATTAAGAAGAAAAGCGCTTATAGTTTAACTGCAATACTTCTTGCCTTTTCGATGCTCTCTGTGATGACGCTTACAACGGCAGCGCAGACAGATAACCAAACTTCAGGCATCGATTCTTGGCAGCCCCCGCAAAACTTTGTTGACCCAGTAACTTTAAAGATACAAGAGTTTAGAACACAAGGATTAAGCAATGACCAAATAACTACTGAGTTAGGAAAGCTAAACATGGGTTGGGATTCAGAGACAGGTGCAACATGGCTTGGGCATGCGTTGACTCCCGAAGAGCAAGCTAAACTGCCAATTAGCACACCAGCAAAGGACTCCACTGCTAATATTGACCGCAATTCTGTTAACCCAATGGTTTCTTTACCGAGAAAGATTTCAAGCATGCGGACAAGTGGGTACTCATGGACTGGCGTTAGCACCGAAATGGTTTGTGGCTCTATGAATGTAGCTTCGGGGCAAACACAGTATCATTATGCATGCGTTCAGTTAGGTGACTTGGATGGCATTACGAACTGGGCTGAGCTAGTAGTTACCCACAACTTAGGCGAAACTTACAAGTGGTACACTTATGACAATGATGAAAACGGCGGCAGCATGGTCTATTACATGGACAAGAACACCGCTTCAACTGCAACCGACACTTACACAATAATGCTAGACGGAACACAAGATGGCAGTGGCTGGAAATACGATATGTGGATAAATTACAATTGGGTTAGAAGCGGACACATATCGAGCCTGTTTGTTCAAGGAGGTTTCCAGAAAGAGGTATACAGCAATGGGGCATTCACCAACGATGCTTCGTCTACACTGTTCAACCGCAACTGGGTACATAACGCAGGTGGCTGGTCTTACTGGACAAACAGTATATCTTCAGGCTTTAGTGCAGCGTCTCCAGTGAGAGAAAGCCACGTAATGGGTTCTTACAGCTATATCTGGAATACATGGGTGCAAAATTAAGGAAAAAAACTCCAATTATTTTTTTGTTGTTAGTGTCCTAAATAGTCTAGCGGTCTGTCCTAAGTTCAATACACTTTGTCCTAGTGCACGGTATTAACTATCTATTGATTAGTAAGACATAGCTTGCAAGGTTATAACTTGCAAGAGGTGAAAAAACGAAAAAAGCGATGTTAGTTGTCGTAATACTGTTTGTTGCAACATTTCTGCCATTAATTGCTTCTCCAACGCTGGCTAGCGCTCCCTCGGGCATAGCCCTTAGCCATAGAGCTCCCCCCGGACATGTTTTAAGTCCGGACTTGGCCGATGTAAATACTACCCAGAATCCAGGGCCCGATTTAGGTCAGCCCAACTATAATGATTGGGCTTTCTATCAACTTAGTGGACTAGGTGGTTACAACGGTGTTTATACTACTTTGTACCCACAACCTGTACATTTTGACCACGATTGGTGGACACAAATTCAAGAATACTGGGTGGATGTAGTTGTGATATGGGAAGGCAATTATTATGCAGAGATCGGTCTTGACATTACGTATACGCCAATATACGGCGGCATTTGGCATACTCAAGCTTATGCAGGTTACTCTGAAGACCCCAATGGATTAGGTACTATATTTGCATATTACGACCTTGGATACAGCGGATCTGGACCCGCATCTGCTACGGTAGCAACATACTGGACAAGCGATTCCACATGGGCGTGGAATGTTAACGGTGTCGTCTTTGCAACTCACCAATACTCTCAAAATTGGCAGGGATATATGATTCATTCCAATACAGAAGCATACAACCAACCGGCTGCGGGAACAAATGGTCAATATATCACGTTAGCTGATAGCATAAACATAAAACTTGCTAGCAATGGACAATGGAATACTGGTCTGTATCAGTCAGGAGGTGTTTCCTCTGGCTGGATGGTGAATACATATGCAACCAATGGATATCATTACGATTGGTCAACAAGATCATAGAATAAGATCAGAGCCTCCCTGATTTCCTTTTTTTGTTGTGTATCTATTAACCTATGACTCGTTTTTGAGCGCTAAAACGACAAAGACAAAGTTAACTGCAAGAGCAACCCAAAACAAGATAAAGGGATAATTTGGTATTAGAGTAAAAGTGCCAATTGTAACTGCTTCTCCCCCGACAATAGTTTTTGGGACGATAGCTATTTGAAGAGGCCCCCAACTGTTAGCAGTTATTTTGCCATCAAGATAATTCCAAATCCACCAGTTTGAAGCAACAAAAGTAATACCTATGATAATGTCAAAAATACCCAATAAGACTATCTTGCTAAATCTGCTCATTTAAGCTCCCTCACTTTTCTTTGCTCGATTTTATCGCTTTTCTTGGCTGTTTATAGCCTGAAGCGGTTATTTGACTCTTGTTATGTCCTAGAGTATAGTACAGCCTGTCCTAGTATGTAGTAATTAATAGTTTATCTTTGCATTTTAGCACTAGGAGAGATGATAAAATGATTAAGAATAAAAGCGCTTATTGTTTAACCGCCGTTTTTCTTGTCGTTTCGATGCTTTCTTGAATGATGCTTACTGTGGCAGCGCAGACACATAATCAGACTTCTAGCGTTGGTTCGTGGCAGCCTCTCAAAAACTTTGTTGATCCTGTTACTTTAAAGATTCAGGAATTTAGAGCGCAAGGGCTAAGCGATGACCAATTAACTGTTGAACATGAAAAGCTGGGCATGGGTTGGTATCCAAAGACGAGTGCAACATGGATTGGAAAAGAGTTGACTTCTGAAGAGCAGGCTAAAATGCCAATCAGTATACCAGTACCTTCGAATGAAAATACAGTTACCAACCAACAAGGCAATGCAGCAACTTCTTTGATTCAAAAGACTTCAAACATGAGGACCAGCGGATATTCATGGACAGGAGTTAGTGCTGAGATAGTTTGTGGCTCTATGAGTTCAGGTCAAACTCTAAACCACTATCTTTGTGTCCAATTAGGAGACTTAAATGGCATTACTAACTGGGCTGAAGTAGTTGTTACCCATGATGCTGGTGAAGCTTACAAGTGGTATACTTATGATTCCGATGAAGGCGGAGGCAGCATGACATATTACATGGACAAGAACACACCCTCAACTGCAACGGATACATTTGTAATGATGTTAGATGGCACCCAGGACAGCAATGTTGGAAATACGATGTCTGGATAAATTACAATTGGGTCAGAAGCGGACACCTATCAAACCTTTGGGTTCAAGGAGGCTTCCAGAACGAAGTATACAGCAACGGACAATTCACCAACGACGCCTCACATTCGACATTCTACCGGAACTGGCTTCACAACGCTGGAGGCTGGTCCTACTGGACAAATTCAGTCAGCACAAGTTGGGGTACCGCATCTCCAGTGCATGAAAGCCACTACATGAGCACCTACAGCTACTACTGGGACACATGGGTACAAAATTAGAAACCCATTACCAACTACTTTTTTCTCTTTTTCCAGCATTTTTATTCTTCTTGATAGGAGGGCAGTCCGGCAATCTGTACTGAGTTTAGTACACAGTGTCCTAGAGCGTAGAAATAACTAACTCTTGTTTATTAAGACAAGATAGAATAGGGCGTGAAAAAATGAAAAAAAAGATTTCTATTATTTGCCTAATTCTTATCGGCCTATTGCTGTCAACTTTTCTTTTTATAAGACCAGCAGCCGCGGAAGAAATAGGCTACCAAAACATTTCGGTGCATGATGCTAAACAAATGATAAAACATACACCAGACATATTGATTCTGGACGTTAGAAACCAAAGTGAATACAATCTGGGTCACTTATATGACTCAATTCTGATACCGCTATTTATCCTAGAGAGCAATGCTACTAGTAAAAATCAGCTTGCAAACGATACGATAAATATAAATGGAGTTACTTTGCCTGTTATTAATCAGCAAAATGAAATTCTTGACCTCCAAAAACACATCAATGATCCAATTATAGTCTATTGTGCAGCTGGAGCAAGAAGTGCGCCCGCATGTCAAATTCTGGTAAACCTTGGTTTTACCCACGTTTACAACATGGAAGGCGGCATAATCAGTTGGATACAAGCGGGGTATGTTATCTACACTAGTCAGCACACAGTTACAGTTAGTGCCAAAAATGACCACAAACTCTCGGTAAATATCGAGCCATCTCTTCTGTATCAGGACAGTTGTAGTATTTGTCAAAGCATCGCAGCAGCAGGAGACAACTCCGTAAACTTAGCCCCAAACGGCACAACTATAAATGAACAAAATAATGGCAATCAGACTATTTATACGGTAACAAATGATGTTAACGATACACAACAAATATACACAGTTGATGAAACCACTTTATGGAGCCAAAATCAATCTACTAGCGAGTACAATAAGACAATGAGCCTAATATCTTTGAACATTACCGGAGATGGTCAATCCATTCAAATAATGCATCTTTACGACAGTATCAAATCCCAAAACTATAACCTTTCAATACTGACAATTCTGATACCATTGGATTCACAAACATACAACGTTTCTTCAACTGTCATTGATTTTGCACCGAGCGACCAGACTGGAATTTCATCTCTTGAGCAAGTTGCTTTCAACACATCAGTTACGTTATCACAACTGTATACGGGTTTAAGTAAAGTCACCGATGACTTAGGAAAAATTTATCAGAAAAGCGCAGATGCTAATTTAACGAAATTTGCAGATCGATATTATACAATTGTCGATGCATTGAATTCGTTATCGAAAACAGTAGAAAAACAACTGCCCACTTATAATTTAAGGATTTTAAACAGTACCGCTATGATACGAGATGATAGCTGGCAATGTCTAGTATGCCAAATCGCTTTTAACGCCGCTATTGGGATTGGATGCGCTATAATATGCGCTTGCAGTGCAGGAGAAGGATGTGTCCTCTGCTGGCAAATTTGGAATCAGCGTGCACTTTGGAGTCTCGGAGTATACTACGTTTGCCATAATGTTATCAATTGCGATGGAACTACTGCAACCTATTATTATGTATCAAGCATCAACTCATATAGCACATATAGCACACACGATCCATATTCGGCATCAGTAAACAATCCTGGCAATCTAGTGGGATCATCACCCAATGGTCAGTACGCAACTCTCTATGCGGGAAATTATGGAGATCAAGCAATGATTATTGGGAACATGAATGTTGGCGGCGAGCATGGTGACATATCGGTTTACTGCTATAGCGGATCAGGCTATTACAGCAACCTATATGTCTACGTATCTTACGACGGCAATACTTGGTATGAAATCAATTCGCCTATAACGGTTTCTTCAACATCGCCAAGTTGGATTGATTTCGGCTATACTAATACGTGTTTCAATTACATTGCAGTCGTTGGTTATGATACCGGAAACAGCGTATTATTGAACATAGATGCAATACGTTTGACACCCTAAGCCATTCTCATCTTTTCTTTTTTTTAAAAAAAACCATATGTCCATAAGTAACATACAAGGCTTTTCCCTGTTGTGCGAGGTTCTTTACCCCCCTCAATCGGCAAAGCTTTTTCCATACCGAAAGATAGCTTCCTTACCGTTTTCCCCTCCTAAAAGAAGTTAACCACAAGTTTGTATGCTGGTTATGGACATATGGAAAAAAAAGCACAGAAGCCTTTTAGTTAAGAATTTTTGCACTAAATAAAATATATTGTGACTGTTCTAAGAATTGATTTGACTAATCCAAAGGATTATAAGGTAAAATTAGAAACAATCGATCTGATGTATAGTTACTTTGAAAACCAGCCAAATTTGCAATCGAGAAATTTTCACTTTTATTTACAGGTCGGGATTATAATTTTGAGTTCTGAAATGTCTTTTTTTACCAAAGTTGTATGATGCAATTGCTCCTACAGTTGGAGCTATTAAAAGTGAGAAGATAAGATACCCGTCGCTCCAAAAAAATGCGTAAAGCGGGTCACCTGGTTCAAACTGTTTTCCAAGTAGCCTCGAAATGCCTACAAAAGCAAAGCCTCCTGCGATAAATGCGATGGTTATACCTAAGAAGACTCCAATAGCTATGTATACCATTTTAGCTATTACGAGCTGCGCGTTTTTCGAGAGCACATCTCTTAATATGTGCTGGATCATGTAGCAAAATCCCATGATAAGTATTAGCGAGACTAAATTTTCATACAAATTAGACGAGTTAATGTAACCTGCTGAGTATGCTGCAAAATAAATAACAAAAAAAGAGATAAAGGATACCATTGCTCCCAGCCAGAAACGTCGCCACCATTTAGGTTTCAGCCCAAACTGTTGTCTATTAGCTTCGGGGAAATCAGTTAGCAATCGTGATGCCAACATGCCTTTTTCAGTAAGTGCATAATTTCCGTCTTCTCTTTTCACAACTAACTCGTTAAGTATTTTAAGATGATAGTTCATTTTTCCAGTGCTATCTATTGCAAGACCATTCATTAATTCTGTATAGCTTAAGCTTACTTTTTCATGCAGTAAGAGTAACATTTTGCTTCTGGTTTCATCTTTTAGAATTTTATGTAGCGAAGCAATTCCGGAACTCATGAGCAATATATAGTGTGCTAAAGCATTTTAGGCTTTTTGACAAAATATTTAGTCAAAACACCTTAAATCTCTTAGCCCTCAAATAGACAATTGGAGATGTTTACATGTTTAGACAAGAAAATACGAGTTCATCCCATCCTATTTTTAACCTAAGCCAACCCAAAGAGAAAACGATTGGCCGGAAGCATCACAAAAAATTGTACACAATAGCCGGAGGATTAGCGGTCTTGGTCATAATTGCAGTCACGGCTCTGTTAATTCCCCAAGGATCTAGTTCACCAGTACAACTAAGCTTACAGTATACGGTAGGCGACCACATGGTTTATGACATCTCAAGCACTGTTACTGGCCAGCAGACAGGTATTCCTCTGTCATCCCCCACGGTTTATAACTCAACAATATCTTTAGACGTCTTAAGCTTCGACGGGGAAAACTATGTCTTAAACGAAACTCTAACAACAACGATAATAAATCATCCGTTACCGCCAATAACCCTTAATGTGAGCAAAAACAACTATTATGATAACTTCATGGCGCCCGGCGGACCAGCTATCTTTTACAATATCAACAACAATCCAACATTGGTATCCTACTTAGCAAAATCACAGGTTAACATTGGCGATGTCTGGCAGATGCCGGTAAACACAGGCAACGCCAGCTTGGGATTAACAGGTGAAATAACAATGAAGTTCAGCGGATTCCAAGACCTCACAGTGCCAGCAGGTACATACAAAACATTCAAAATAGACACATCAACGGATAACCTGACAATGCACTATGACCCAGCCTACTTGCAAAGCATCCACTTGGCATTCAGCGGCAACTATTCCTTGCGACTAAGCGGCACCACCTATCTAGAACAAAACACATGCCGATTAATCCAATCCGACCTAACACAATACGGAACTATGACACAACAAAGCGCTGGTAACAACGGCGTCACTACCATAACATCTACAATCTGTACAGAGAAAACGCTAACATGAGATACATAACCTATCCTTCCTTTTCAGTAATTCTCGCTAAATTGCTGTTGACGAGATTTTTAGTCAAAAAAAATTAAATGCATTGAGAGCGTATCTTAGCTTAATGACTTCAACCCGTGAATCACTACATAAAATTCTCAAAGATGAGGCGTGAAGAAAAATCGTTCTTGTACTCAACGAGAAAGGTAGCTTTAGGCTACACCGACTTGATGGATAGTTTAGACGTTCGTCACTACTGGCACACTAAATTACCACTTGAAGTTTTCGCATGAGTCGCAAATTATACAAACCTCTTTGTGCTACAGTCAGGCCTTTTAAAGGATAATACTTCTGCCGTCAACGAAATAGGCGATTATGCGGTATCAAAAGGATTACACTTTGCGGCTTACTTTGACGCTTCAGGTCACGTCCAAAATGCAATGTGGATAGGAACTGCCAAGCAACAATGGGGAGACATGTTCGTGGGCGTCTATTTGGGCGATGAACCTGGAGGCAAAATGCTTGATGGCTCCGCTACTTTCACTCTCCAAGGAATAACAGTGAATAAATCGAATGATGGCATCGTAAGTTACGATGACGGCAATGGGTGTTTAACAGCATTTTTTCCAGACGGCAAAATTACAGTACAGAAAAGCAATGATGGCTTTTCGTCAGAGCTTGACCCTAACAATTCTTCTATAACGATATCTAACACGCTAAGTAACACCAACTTGACCACTTATGAGCCAAACGGCTCAATAACAGTAAGGGAAACAATCACAAGTACAACAAATAAAGTATACACAGGCGGTTTACCTTATGGCCACTATGATGCAGGGGACTCTTATCAAGTACTGAGAAATAATTTCTATACAATGGAAAATGGCTCAGACCGTATTGCTCAAGAAGAAACTTATCAGCAAGTAAAGAGCACAAACCCAATACCTAACGGCGATACCGCAGCAAATCTCTTTATAGCCAAAACCAAAGGACCCATAGATAACTTGAGAAATCAATATAAAATAAGCAAAGGGGATTTTCCAATTTTTACGTCTGATTATGGTCTTTACTGGTGGGATTACAAGAGCGGATACGACGTGGTTCTTGCGCAGTTAGGTTGGAACAATTCGGTTGCCCAAGAAATCGCCTTAGTGCGCGGCGCTGCAAATCTGCAGGGCAAAAGCTGGGGAACTATCTTGACATGGAAATACACCCAAGCCCCATATCTTGCGGATGGAAACGAAATTTTTAACCAAATGAAAACCTCCTACGAAAACGGAGCCCAATACGTCATACTATTCAACTATGCAGATGGCATGTCAGGACCATACGGAACCCTACAAGAGGAACATTTCCAGGCATTAGAACGCTTTTGGAATGAAGTAGTCCACAACCCCACTGTAATCCATGGTGGCGTTAAAGCTCAAGCAGCGCTGGTTTTGCCAGAAAATTACGGATGGGGCATGCGAAACCCAAACGATACTATTTGGGGCATATGGAATGCAAACGGTACTTCACAGCAAATCTGGAACCAGGTACAAAGCAAGCTTACCCAATATGGCTCAAAATTGGATATAGTCTATGATGACCCAGCATATCCTATCACAGGAAAATATGGCGAAACATACTATTGGAAATAAAGAATAAATCCAATAACCTCACCAAAGAACATTCTATTCAGAAATAACTCAAAATCCGTTCATCCATCGGTTTGTCCTATGTTTAGTAGAATAGTCGTCGCTAACATAACCTACGAATTGCCCACCTTTAGCGAACCATAAAGTCCTTGAAATCAATATGCTCTATGCCATTTATGCGTTTTAGCCTTGTTTGTTTTGTAGGTTTTTGCGGTATAACAAATTTACGTCACCTAGTTTTCTTTGATTAGTGTGGCAAACTTTATCCTGATTTTGCGGTGTACAGGCTACCGCAAGAATGTGTCCTTTATCTATAGTTTGAATCAATAATGACTTAGCCCCTTAACCATGCCCTAGATTAAACAATATGCAAAGCAAAAAATGGCTAAACCTTAGCCTCAGAGGCTTTGCGTATTCGTCGTTGCTAGAGTTGATTTCGGTATTGGCATTGATTGAGAGTTCGGCGTTGACAATACGGGGATGAAAACGAGTGTACCAAGGCTTGAGTTGTTTTTGGAATCGTAGATAGACTGGCTTATTACTACTGTATCTGTTGTTCCCCACCAATTATTTGAGGCATTAATGTAGGTAGCTTTAGAAGAAGCTTCAAGTTTTATGCTCATGTTGATATTTCCGTAAATATTATTATCCATTAGAACAGATTGGTTTGAGAAGGCACTAACATCTAATCCTACCGAGTTCTCGGTTATAGTGTTCCCCCTAATTATTATTGGAAATGGACCCCAAGTCCCCAGGCAATACTTGTTAAGGCCCCAACACCCATTTATTTGCTCCCTCAATAGCTGGAATAGGATGGATAGGTTTAGCTATAACAATAATTACCTCAACTGTAATCAGCCTGTTTCTAATTGACTTTCTTATTAAATTCGCTGGAAAACAAAAAATTAAGTACCTGACTGCCACGCTTGGAATAATCGCAATAGCCAGCGGACTGCTATACTTAGTTCTCGGACCTTGAGAAAGAAAGCATAAAAGGTTGATGGCACGCCTTTTGGCCGCGCCATGATTAAGGGTTGAACGCTTATTTTTTTCGAGAAGGGGTTTAAAGCGTTTGGGCAGACCCTTAACCGTTTGAATATTAGTAGAGATAGGATAAATAATTTTTCCCAAATCAGGTGGCTTATTAGAGATTTGCTTGCGTTTGTCATAATGGTTGCTACGCACAAGTTGTTAATACCTAAACTCTATCTTAACAGTTGCTTGGGTTAAGTTATGAGGCGCTCCAAACTAGAAATGTACGTTGACATTCTCAAGGTGATAGCACAAAAAGGACCGCTAAAGTTGACGCATGTTATGTATAAGTCAAATGTTAACTGCAGCGTTTTAAAGGAATATTTGGATTTTCTAATCAAACAAGGACTAATTGAGGAAAGAACCGTTGGAAAAAGCAGAGTGGTTTATGCAAATACTGCTCGCGGAACAGCAGTTCTTAAAGGCTTCAGAGAACTGAACAAAGCGCTCCCCATAAAAGAAGAAGACCACAAAATCCCGCCAGAGCTATACTAAAGAAATCAGGTCAATTTTCACCTATGCTCTCACTATGCAACTAAAAGACTATCCAGACAGTGCCACGCAAACTAAAGGCCACTTTCGATTGCCTTATCTTATCAAGTCCTGACGCCTCAAAGAAAGGGCAATCTTAGCATATTCCTCTAGAAAATTACCGGAATTGATGGATCAAAGAGAAGAGAAACAATTGTTAGTAAAATGTCAGACATCTGGCCCCTTTCCCGAACTTACACATCGACGCTTAGCAAAAGTTTACCCAATCCTGAGAGGTGATCATATCGAATCATGACGGCATGTGCTGGGAATTTTTATGATCACCTACTGAAGAATCAGATAGCATGTTCGGACCACTAATGGTCTGAGATCTTATCTCTGATATAACGAAATAAGACTATTTTCTTAAATTTTCATCACAGTTTGAAGCTGCCAATTTGTCCCTTGCACTCTTTTCATAGTCGAGCTTTTCGATAAGCTATCTTTTGCGGGGATAGTCTGGTTTCGAATGACCCAATTTCTTCACCCATATTACTTCATTCTCAATTATCCAATAGTGTGATTGACACGGAAAACTCCAATTTCCAATAGATGGATCTAAAGTCACCGTTTCTCCATTCCATGTCAAACTCCAGTCTTTTGGTTTAATTGGTGTCACTACGATTTCGCCACAACCGCAAGGGCACCTATGGGTTGCCGTTGCGTAAAGTACGGAGATGTAGAGAATACCCTCCTCAACCTTTTCAGGAATATAGCGCACAAACTTAGGCGTGATCCGTTTTCGTTTCAATTGGCAAGTCATCGTTAATCAGCTCATTTGTGGGAATACTATAGACCGTATGGTGCTCGTGTTCCAAATCTGCGTAAAATCCGCAGAGCTTCTTCCACTTAATGACGGCAAGAGCCGCATTTAACGCATTCATCTCCACAATCTGAATATTACGAGAATAAACCTCGTCTTCTCCGTTAATGAAGTTGATTCTTCTCGCAACGTGTTCATGAAAGGATGGTGTGCAAGCAGTCACTCGAACTGCGCCACCTATCGCTTCATTCTGAACTAGACCCATTCCGACATCAATAAATGAAATATTTTTTTCTACAAGGTACTCGACAATAATCTTCTTTGCTTCTGGATTATCAAGGCAAAGAAATACGAAGTCCATAGTCTCTAATTCTGAGACGTTCGTATCGTCAATGAATTGGAAATGAGGAATTATTTTCTTCCGCATTCGTGAGTAATTTTCAGCAAACCACTCCACCTTAGTTAGCTGCTTTCCTAAGTCTTCGCATGACGGTGCCCCTGGACTGCGGAAGGCATTGTGCTGAAGGAACCTGTCACCATCGAATAGATGAATCTCATTGACCAATGTCTTTGCGACAAAATCAAGGATGTACGCGCCAGTTCCCCCCAGCCCAACAATCGCGATACGTGCTCTGAGTTTCTCGTTTATCGCTGTAGTGCCTGCATGGCTGGAAGCGTTATCCACGTAGCAAAAGACGGAATCCCCATCGATTGTCCGAATAACCGGGTGGGTTTGGGCGGTAGCGGTAGGGTCAATAACATGTGCTTCCGCCTCAAGAATCTTGATGTACCTGCTCATCTTTTCGTGATAATTGGCATAGCCTCCATCGGGTTTATGAGAGAACTGACAGGTAGTTTCAAGTCCTTCGCTGATTTTCAGCCGAAAATTCGGATCATTGACAAGTTTTACCATCTGTGAACCTTTGGAGTCACATGGGTATTCTCCGACCCAATAGACGACATGATTGGATGGTTTGATAGTCTTGTCGCCAGCCAAATCTAGCGGGGATACCAACGTTCCATATGCAACTTGTTTCTTCGAGTTAACATATGGTACGTGTGCGACTAGAAGATGCCCGCTTAATACACTTACTTCGTAGCCTTCGTCTTGAAGTAGCTTTAGGTCATCATTACGACTTATCAGTTGGAGTGACATCGAATGCCATACCGCTCTTGACCTTTACGGTTTGTCCCTCTGCCAGAGTTCCCTTAGGGTTCTCCTTGGGACCCTTGGTATAGTCAACTGTGAATATCTCGTTTGGTTTTGGTGGGCGAGGGAATCCCAAATTGACAACCTGCACATAATTGATCGTTTCCTCGTCCCAAGGCTTTCGACTACCATTAACAAAAATTTCGAATTTTTTATGTTCTTCAGGCATTGTACATTCTCCACTTGTTATAGGTTGTTGACTCATTGGTTAATGACAGAAATAAAGTTTATTGACTTATTCCCGTTACTTTTTAGGTATCACATTTTATTTGATTATCTTTTTTTTTATAATAAGCCTCTGGCAGCATCTCCAAGGGGTCTGAATCTATCTGAAAGTGACAACATTACTTAGGGTCGATTGCCGTCTTTTTCCTTTTAAAGCATTAAGCAGGTTTTGGCGAAGAAATTTTTGATGACATTATAATCGCATACATTTTTTACCTCAAATATCGAACAATCATAAGCCTAATCAGGTGCGCGATACCAAACGAAGTTTAATTCGATTTGTGGAGCGTTGATTTCGATATTTGGCCGAGTAATAGCACAGTTTGTTTCAGTTTTTGGGCCTTCAACCAAAAAAGTCTTGAGAGCTTTTTCTAAATTTTTTTTACGCATTCTTTGCAGTATAACGACAACGCAAATACGTCTTCATTCATCCAGTTCTTAATAATTTTTCCATTGCCACCTACTAAATATGCTTCCTCAAACGAAAATTTCTTGCGACAGTTTGCGCATGAAAAAACTAAACGCTGTTTCGAGTCACATTTTAAAGAACGCTGATATTTGATCTTCTTAGGGGTAATAACGATTTTCACCAAAATAAATCAACTCGAATGAGTTTGGCGCCATAACTCCTGAGCATTTCTGATTCTTGATTGATTCGGAAAGATATTTCGCTTTCCTTAAAAACCGAATGCCTCATGCAAACACATCTCATAGACCCTGCCTTAAAATAATCCTTTTGCGAAATCTTCCGCGTCGGAAACGAATATCATTCCCTAATTTCATTATCAGTTACCTGTCCCGTTAGGAACAAATTCTAAAAAGCTTATAATTAAGTCAAATTGTCCAGCCCTTGCTCGAGTACGTGCTAAGGAAGTTATGGATCCTCCAGCTTTTCTTTCTACGTATAAGTCTGAACAAGTCCATCCTTCGCTCTGAATAAACCGTATGCACACTTGAAGTTGACTTGAAATAATTGATTTTTGATTGTTTGTCGAGAAAGCGCAAATGTAAATTGCTGCTCTATTCTGAATGGCAATAGCCATACCACTTTCACATTTGCTAGGGTTCCGAGAGTCATCTACTTTTCGGCAACATACATTTTTGCTCTTCCCACTATCCTCGAAATCTTCACTTTTCCACACTTTTCTAATCCAAATACATATTTTGAGATAGTGTTCCGATGCACGCCGGTTTTTGCGGCTATTTCTTCTATTGAGAAGTCTTTTGGATACTCTTTCCGAAGGAATTCCAAGACTATTTTTTCGATATCTTGGTTCATTTTGTTGTGCACTGGTGAACATCGTTATCAAACAACGCTTATATAGTTGGTTGTTTATTAATGTTGTGCATTAACGCACAGCGTTAAAGGTGACGAAAAATGGAGAAAAAACATATTGAGAACATGGCAAACAAGAAGACCGCCCAGATAATGAAAAAAGAAAATTATCAGCAAACAACTATGATATTAAATAAAAATGCTCAATTGGCAGCTATTTACGTTTCCGACGAAGCAAAAAAAGAAGTTAACATTTCGAAACAAGTAGAGGCATGTCAGAAGTTTCTTAGCGAAAAAGGGTTCAAATTTTCAGGGGATCTTTTTCTAAAAAAAGAAGGGACTGACCATATTGATGAACTTGTAAGGGCTCGAGCACGGTCGCGAAGATTTGATTACATGGTAAGTTACCTTTTATGCCCAGGCAAATCACCGGGATTTTTTATTGGAATGATCGTTTGTTGGAATGCCCAAAACTTCCTAATAAAGCCTATTCAAGCGTTAAGGTGACGAAAAAATGGTTTGGAAAGAAACTAGTTTTTCTCTATTTAAAAGAAAACTGCAAAAATAAGTCATCAAAGGAGTAACTTATTATGAATACAGTTTTAGCAAAATGTCCAATTTGTGGAAGCGAAACCTCCAACTTCAAGATAAACGAGGACAACTTGAGATTTCTCGAGCAACGTTTCCATGATAATAATCTCGACCAAGCAATTGTTCTTGCCAGCATCGCCTGGAACAACTTTCCGGGGTTGAGGCTTAACGCGGACAGCAGAACATTGATTAATGGTCTATTGAAAAGCGTTCAAGAACAAGTAGCCAACGCTCTAACGCCCCTAAACATGGTCACTAAGATGGTTTATCCGCTAAGCGAGAAATTAGAGGCGCTAATTGAAACCCTTCCTGAGGGGGTCAAAAAAGAGTTTTGCGAATTAAAAGTGCAACTAACCGAAAAATTAGAGTTAATACATGAAGCAGCCACCAGCGCTACTGAACCTGTCCAAAGAGATCTAAAAGAGCTAAACGACACCATCAATCAACTGATCAACAAACCAGTTAGCAAGGGTCTTGTAAACGAAGAGACACTGAAGCTTAGTTGGCAAGAGGTTTTTGTTAAAGACCAGACATTTAAAAAAGGAGGACCCGGGCAGCCAGATCTTGTGATTATCCCCAGCATTCAACTCAATGGCAAATGTTTCGGTCAGAAAATTATAGTGGAACGAAAAGCGGGTAGACAAAAATATTGTGGGACACATTTGGCGGAAACCATTCAACACACGAAGGCTGAGGGTTCGACCTACGGAATACTAGTATACGACGCGCCTTCCAACCTTCTCGAGGTTCAGAAACCGTTTTACGTGTCTATGTCTCAAGGAGTTACCATCGCCATAACTGATATTGAATCTGGCGGTTGGAAAACCGCGCGACAAATTTTTGAGGTGTTCCAATCGGTTTTGCCCAATGATGCTGCAGATAACGCAAGCAAAATAGACATTGGAAAGCTGCAAAGGGCCATAGACGAAATCGCTACCGTCAACCAACAAATTGAAACACTCCGAAAATGTAACAATTCTGCGCTTTCTAACTGCGAAAAGTCTAGGACCCTGATAAACAGATTGGAAGAACTAATAGCGGCCTATCAGGAAAAACTTAGAGAACTGCTTTGCCCAAGCACTCCTCCTCCTCAGATCTGGTCATCAGAAAAACTAATTCAGGAAAATAAAAACTCGCTAGTATAAGATTAAGTATACAGTTCTTTCTTGCCCCTTTTTGAAAAAACTTTTTGAGGAATTTTTGTGGACAAAGCTTTCAAAGCAACAAAGAACAGCCCCATCAGAAAGATAGGCGAAGATCCAAAACCAACTTCGCTAGGGTGCTCTGTAAGTGAAGCTTACCCACAAAGAAGGGGAAAGAGAGAGTTCAGCGAACGAGAAATGCGGGGGCTCGCGATTTTAGCAAAGGGCAGCATGATTAAGAGAAATGATGAAAACACGTACTTAGTACGATCATCAAACATGGAAAGATGGTACAAAGTATATTGGAATGGGAAACGGTGGGTCTGCGAATGTAAAGACCACGAAAAAAGACTTCAATCGTGTAAGCATGTATATGCTGTGCTTTTTCTAAACAGATTGCCCTACATTCTAATGGCGAATTTTCAATCCGGAGAGATCAGATGTCCAAAATGCAATTCAAACCGAATAATAAGAAAAGGACTAAGCCATCACAAAGAATTTGCAGATCAGAGATATATGTGCAAGGAATGCAAGCATAAATTCGGTGATAAGGGTGAGAGTAAAGGTCTGAAAGGAAATCCTCTAGCAGTAATCGCGGTGGCAGACCTTTATTTCAAAGGATTAAGCCTCCGTGCGATAGAACACCACATGAACAGTATCTACTCATTACATGTTTCGTATCCAACGATATTCCGATGGATAAGGCGCATCATAAAGAACATGAAAGCACTGGAGAAAGAACACAGTTTGCATGTTGGGAAAACGTGGCATGTGGACGAAACCCTGATAAAAATAAGAGGCAAGCTCGCTTATCTGTGGAATGCTTTGGATGCGGAAACAAAGATATTGCTGGCAAGCGAGGTAACTTTTGGAAGAACAAGCGAAGACGCTGAAATGGTAATACGCGAGGCATTAAGAAAAGCTCAGTCGGGACTTGGAGAAATTGAAATTGTGACAGACGGCTTGAAAAGTTACAATATCGCCTTATCAAAGGATTATGATTGCAAAATAAAGCATCTATCGAAGCCTAAATTTACCGACCCAACTAACAACAACTTAGTTGAACGAGTAAACGGAACTCTTAAAACGAGAATAAAAAACTTCCGAAGACTAGACAATCTGTCTTCTTCAGCCCAACTTCTCGATGGACTTCGATTATACTATAACTCCAAGCGTCCTCACTCAGCTCTCGGAGGGAAAACACCAATCGAAGCCAGCTCAGAGTTAAACAAAAGAGTCCAAAGTTGAATCTTTGGGCTTGGATCTTTTGCTTCGTTTTTTTGGGCTAATATTTTTCTTGTAATCAATTGCAAGTTTTATTAGAGGGAGCCAACTGTGTTTTCCATCGATTGATTTTTTGTTTAGCGCAACTTCTGCTGGTGTCATATCGCAAAGGCTTGGACTAGGGTTGACAAAATTATAATCAATTACTACACCCTTTATTATTAGCGGTGATTTTTCTTTACTGTGCAAGCTTTTCATTGCGTTAAATCTAGCCCTAAATACGCCGTTATGCCCTTCAATCGCTTGGTTTTGTCCCATGTCACCTTCTCTTTTATTTACTGTGAGTTTTGTTTTGGGTCCACACGCATCTTTAACCGCCTTATCATATACTGGCAGGCCATCGCATCTCACTTCAACAGGGGATTTTTTGGCCATTGCCACGGCATTTTTAAAAGCTATTTTTACTGTTTCAATTGTAACTGGATAGTCTATATTTATGCCAAGATCAAAACCAGTCTTTAGATCTCTAACCACCATTAATGCTAACTCATTCTTTCTAAGCTTAAAGAACATTTCATCCGTTTCCCATATGTCCCCGAACTGAAACTCAAAACCGTATTCACCTTTTTCAATATAATATGGTAGAGCTTCGTCTACTGCTCCTACCCAGTACAATATTCGGCGGAGTATAGTTGCAGGAGAAATCGGAATTCCGTAGTGTGCCCTAAACAAGCGAGAAATCTTTCGTAGACACATTCCCGCATAAAAAAGATCAAGCAAATAAGCATACTGTTCTAAAGTCAACCGATAGCCCAATATCAATTCCTCCCAAAAATTTTAGGTCCAATTATTGAAACAGTAACTTTCATAAAAGACAAGGACCAGCCCCTGAAACAATACCTTGACAGGTTCTGTTTCAAATCACCAGCTTTTGCCGCTTGACTCACTACTGTTTCAAATGTGGACTTACAATGGACTGTTTCAATGTGCTCAGTCGGATAAATTGAGCATTTCTTTTTTTTCAAAGTTTTTCGCTCGCTCCAAGTTTCGGTTCTAGATAGTCAAAAATTTTGTCGTCTTCCAGACCCCATTCACGGATGGTACTTTCGACTAGTTGCTGTATTTTCAATTTTTTACTCTCTTGCAGCATGAACGCCCAGACTTCCGAAGGTACTTTGTGAGACCACTCGATTTCCATCCAGAAAATAGCGGCCTCACCTTTATCCGGCTGGCAGTTGGTCCATTCCTCTTCGATTTCTTCAGCAGAGAAAAAAGCGGTTTTTTGCCCATGAAGAGTACGTTTTAGATTATCATAACAAATGATAAACTCACTTATGCCCGTCCAGTCTCTGAAGGCACCAGTTTCTTTAGAACCACACTTAGTAGCCAACAGTTTTCTAACTTCCACACATATGTCTGCAAACTTGTCAATGTCAGATTCTTTACCAAACAGCCAATTATCACAACTACCCATTGTTTTACCACCCATAAACGATTTTACAATTTTTCATTTGTAACTTTGACCTCTACACAACCTAAGCCAAATCGGAACCCAAAGAAGAAATGTAGCCTTGTCAAGTGAATCATCCAAGGACAGAATCGTTTCCCTTAAGGCATTTCCAGGCGGCAAAGACTCGGAGACGAAAGTCTTTAACCTTCTAATGTTAACGTACTTGCTGCTTTGCAATTGTTGCACCGCTAATCAAACGAGGCGGTATCATGGTTGTAAGGCTTTTGAGGACGTTTGGTATCCGAGAATTGCCCATTGGTATTTTTTCGTAGTGCAAAAAGAGTTTGTACTGAAAGCTAAGTCTGAATATTGGAGACATTTTATTAATCGTGGCAATATTAGGATGCAATGACCCCAAAATGAAGACGCTGACTAAAAGCAGGATTGCACATGACATACTGCGAACCTTTTTTACTGCAGATATGAAAAGACAACCGTTTGTTACCGACCGTGCTTTTAGAACTTTAAAGCACAACCGCAATGAAGTACACTATGTAAAGAATGATTTGCTAAAGGCTGGAATAATAGTAAGGCAAAAGCACGCGTATGTTTTGGGTGGAGGGAGCTTTGAGCGACGAGACAAGATACTCGAATACCTTGATTTTGTCAGAAGTGGGGATCCAATTCGTATTCAAATCGGAACCTATAACTTGCGCAGAATCTTTAGCGCTGCCATTTATCCTGAACCGGGGAAATTTGAAGATTTTCTTGGAAATTCTAATTTGAAGGAGTTAATTCAAGGGCATGATGTTGTTGAGATAACACGCTCGGATGAAGTTTGGAAGCTATTTAATGAGGTCTTGAATGACTATAAGAAGTTCGATTGGCAACTACTTTGTTTGATAGATGTTATATTAAAAGCTGTAAGACTCGTCAACAAGAATGAGAACAAAGATTTTTGGAACAAGCGGTTCGATGACAGAACATTGGGTGAGGGACTTATTCTTAATGTTAAAAAAGCCATTTTTGACATTATCTGTTCTGAAATATACGCCGAAACATATTCTAAAACGCATTCGATATATGAAAAAATTGTCATAAAACTTGTGCTAACAATCAGAGAAGTAGATATGCAAAATGCCGCTCTTGTCAGTACCATCAAAGGGCTCTTTAGTTTGCCTCAGAAAAGCACTAACTTTTCAAGATTGGACCTGTCTGCTGCTGAATTCGACCGAGCTCCAGAGCAGCACGGGATTCCAGATATCTGGCACACACAAGGAGCCTACAGCGATTTATTTAAGGTAATTTATCGAATACTTGAAAACTTAGAAAGTGTATCTATCCGGGACTTGCTGGAAGACTGGTTAACTGAAAAAGACACGAACCTCAAGTTTACCGCTCAGATTTTCTATTATTTTTTAATCAAAGATAGACTGTTAAAGAAAGCCGCTTGGTCAAATGATGACCAAAAAATTTACAATAACACGTTGGACTATAACATTCAACTTAAGCATAGCCAAGACCTTGTAAAAGGAATTCTTGCAATCAATGAATTTCTTCCACAATTTACACCTCAAAATGACTTCTACAAAGGTAATTTGCTTAGAGGAATAGGAAAGAGACAAAAATTACAAGCCGATCCTGAGATGTGGCCATTCGTTTTGCAACATCTCGGCGTCGATTATCCCCATATTATTGAGCTTTTCAAAAGATGCAAATGCCTTTTAGACAAAATCCAATATCTTGAAACCCAGGATGAACGAATAGAATGGGAAAGGATAACGAAGGAGGCTCTTGAAGACAAGTCAGAGCGTCTTAATAGCGTTCCAGAAGTAAAAGAGACAAATAGTACTGAAGAAGCTGAAGCGACTCTATCTTTGACTGAAGTGGAAAGGTTCGAGCTAGAAGAAGAGACATCAAATACTAGATTCGAACTTGAAAATCAACTAAAAAATTTAATGCGGAATGTTAGGAACGGTGAATTAATCAAAGGCAAATGTGATCTATGTCAAAAGCATTAACATAGAAAATTCGTGCCTTAAATGAGACGCAAAAATTTCCATCCTATTTATCAATTGTTAATTGTGTGTATGTTTTGCAGATAAATGCTATTCAGGGATTTTTTACACAATTGGCGTTGAATACAGCTTAAAAGATTCTTTTGGGGTCATTAAACATTGGGTGACGAAAATGAAGCACAAAAAATGCCTATTTCCTCGCAAAGGCAACTGCCAAAGAGTCGCTCTTAACAAGGCTTGCAGTCTTCAAAAATCCTATCCGTTGGTTAGCCTTTTCCACTTTTGGCGCATATCTATCTCTATAGCGGCAAATTCTTTCAACCGCATATCGTTTGGTATCTTCATCTTTAGCTAATGCTCGATCCCATAGGCTCATTTCCTCCTCTGGCTTTGCGAGATTTTCGGGCGAAATAAGAAAGAAAAAATCAGCGAAGCTTTCCAGCGTCATCTTTTCCATCTCCTGCTTTGTCATTTTTTTGAAACCAAAACCAGCAAGCTTATCGATTAGGTCTTGCTCTGATCTTTGATATTGTCCAGTGTTAAAGTTGAGGAACATTCGGATTGTTTTTACCGCTATTTCCCTGTTGGCGAAATAGGGCGAGAATATGATGGGAAGCAGCTTTTTACCTTGGTTGGATACTATTTTGTCAATTCTATCTTTTAAAGCATAGTCAGCCAATTCTTCCAAAAAAACGCCATCTAAAACACGAAGCAATCCCCACAAAGTCAACTCTATGAACTGCCCTTCCTGACCAACTTGAGACGCCTCAACTTTTATGAAGCCATCCTTTAAAAGCCTCTCCAAAGAACGTTTGACTCCCTGAACTGATATTTCACGAGCGGATTTTCCAGACTGCGAAGCTACTCTGCCCCTTAGCCTCTCAAAGTCGCTGAGACAACAACCATTCAACTCGCCCGCAACTGCTAAAAGCAAGTCGTCATCATTGACTAATCGATTACCCATGGACAACACCTCATTTCTGATATTTTGTAATTGCAGCTATCCTCATTTTTACCTTTAAGCTTTTTTGCCAGTAAAGTAGCGACCGCTACAGCATTTCCTTTTCAGGGTTCTGTCAAGTTGTCGGTTGAGAAGGGGTCGTGTAAACTTTCGGTTGATTTGCGAAGAGACAAAAAGAAAAGGTGGTGGTTTAGGTTGGTTGCGGCGAGAGAGTTTTTCTTTTTTTGCTTCTTGCCCATGCCGTCCAGATGACTATTATGCCTGCAATGGCGGCGGCTATGGTGATTGCGAAGAATATCAATCCATAGTCAGGTTGGGATTCTGGAGTTGGTGTTGGAGCTATGGTTGGCTCGGTTTTAGGTACACCGGGATTGGAGGGTTCGCTGGGAATGTTTATGTCTAGGTTGTTTTGTTCATCTGGTGGCAGATTGTAGTTAGGGATTTGCGGCGGCTGAAAATCTTGTGCGAGGACAAAACTGGTTGACGTTAAGCACAGGAGCATAAATAATGCTGTTGAGATAACAATTGTTGTTTTGCTTTTCTGGTTGATTGTTAAGTTGACCAATTGTTCTCCATCCAAAGGTCATAGTATTAAATCGTAATACATAGTGTCGAAGGGCATATATAACATTTACTTACGTTTACATACAATTACAGATAACCCCTAAACAGCACTGCAAACATAAGACCCTCAGGATACAGGATGACTAAACTAAAACTAACCGTCAGTCTTAACCCCGAACAAATACACTGGATAGATGAGCAAGTCAAACTAGGACACTTCGCAGACAGAAGTCACGCAGTCCAGTTTTCACTACTAAAAGTAAAAGAACTAATCAACAAAGGCGAAATCAAGTTCTAAGACTTCAAGGCTTTGGAGTGAGTTCCGTTTCTGGTTGCGTTACGTGTAAGCTTTTCTTTTAATTTTTGGACATCTCGGCTGGTCACTTGAAATACTTGTGCTGCTTGCCTTGTCTCTTGTGCTGTATCCTCAATTTTTTCAGAGGCAACAAGCAAAAGTTTGGGAAGATACTTGGAACTTAAGAGGTCCCGTTGAACCTTTGGTGGAGAAAAATTGATGTCCGCCAAGAACTCTGATGTTTTGCACAAAAGTTCGTTTGCTTCAAAGATTCTTTTGTAGCCAAATTCATCTAGTGATAAGATAATCAATCCTTCGTCATGACAAATAAAATAATTAGATGAAGTAAACTCTGAAATTTGGCAATTAATTCTCTGTGCTATTTCCTCCAAACCTTCTCTGATTTCTTTGAGACTTCGCTTAATTTGAGCCATCTTGAGGAGTTCATCCTCTTTCAAAACGATGCTTTCAGAGTTCAAGTCGTTTGACTCCGGATTACCTCGTTCTTTTGAGACACTTTTTTCTATTGACGCCCAATTGACAGCAATCTCCCTTAAAGAATGGGCAACTTTATCTATTTCTTTGGTTTTTTCCCAAACCTGATTGCTTAATTGTTCATTTTCAAAGTAGTGGTTAGTAAGGTCCGAAAGTATTCTAATTAATTCGTTTTCCATTATTTGCACCTCAAATAGGAAAAACTTGCATTATGTGCTTCTCTTGCCGAAATTATTAAAATTTTTGTACTTCTAAGTAGCGACCGCTACAACTGTGGTTCGCGCGTTATCTGAACAAGGCACAGTTAACCATCCAGAACCTTTTACAAGCTTGAAGGTTAAGAGCAACTCCTCTTTCGGCAAGAAAAAGATTTCCATAGCCACTTACTCTGTAGCCACGCACTATTTCATTTTTTGGTGGCAACTGGAAGGGAACGGGGTAGGCGCATTAACCTTCGAATTAACAGACTGCCCATAACTCAGGAACTGCATAAACCTTTTTTGTTTTTAGCAAGTCATCTTTTCAAAAATTGTAAATTATAACAAGCAAACTATTCTATGGTTTAGCACATTCTTTCTAAAGTGTAGAATTAAGTAACTCTTGCTAATTAAGAGATTATGTAGTTTGCTCTAACAAAGCAAACTCCACCAAGACTTATTGTCTTAGGGGCGTGTCACCGCCTAGTCCTAAGCGAAGGGCAGAAAGAGAACAACAATAAAATGACTCTGAGGTTAAAAAAATGACTAAAAAACATCAAATGCTTAAGCTGTCTGTACTCTTGGTTGGTTCATTGATGCTTTTAGCGGTATTTGGTCAAGTTATAACAGCGCAGGCTATGTCAACGACTACAAAAAATGGAATTATGCAAAATTTCGTCAAGCTATCCCAAGACACAGGAAGCACTGATAACTGGGCAGGATATTTAGTAATGGGAGGAGCGCAACAAGTCACAGCTGCTATAGCATCATGGAAAGTACCAGCGGTAAGTGGAAACGGTTACTCTAGTTTTTGGGTTGGCATCGATGATTATGGAAACGACTTGGAACAAATCGGCACCATGTCTCAGATGGTAAATGGCGTAGCGACTTATTTTGCATGGTATGAGTACCTTCCTAGCAATTGGGTAACCATAACTAGTATGACTATACATCCAGGTGACACCATAATTGGAACCGTTTATGAAATAGGCCAGAGTGGAACGTCCTACAATATTCAAGTGAATATCTACGATGTAACACAAGGCGACACACAGTTCCACACAACTCAATGGATAGCCAATTGGCATGGTAACTCTGCTGAATGGATAGCGGAAGCACCCATTGTAGGTACCCTTCAACCCTTAGCAAACTTTGGCACAGCATACTTTGGTCAAGACTACACTAGCTGTATTCCATCATGCGAAGCAACCATCAATGGCCAGAGCGGTTATATTAGCTCGTTTGGCGTAAACAACTGGGTGCAGATAACGATGATGTCAGAAAATAATCAGTATGTCAAAGCTGCCACGTCAGCCTTAAGCAGTGATGGCTCGAGCTTTACGGTCACTTGGGAAAACGCTGGACCATAAGAAATAAATAAACCCTTTTTTTCTTTTTTGTTACTGTTATAACGGAAACTGTTGCCACAACTTCAATAACTTGTTCTTAATGTCGACCAGCCAGAATATCGTTGGTGTTTGTCGGAAAGGCAGCATATTAGTGAATAATTTAAAAAGCCTATAGAGTAGTCGTGTGCTTTATCGAATTACGAATTTTTTTATTGCTCTTAACGTGATCGCCCTGCTGATTGCCAACAGTTTGCCTTTTGAAATATTCGCGAACAAAAGGGCTCCACACGATTGACAGACAGAACTAAGGAATCAAATTTTCTAATCAGTTACGCTAGTGCGAAATCAAGTATAATGGCAAACAGCAACAGCTAAAATAGGGAAAACAGGGCCTGAGTAACGCTCGGCGTGCGCTAATTAAAAATTCCGTTAACCTAGATTAAGGCATGGTAGAGTCCCCGTGTAGGGTTGAGTTCCAACATTAACAATGGGAGTGCTAAGACTCGTTGAAGGCAGTCCAAGGACGTATAGCCCATCTGACCCTCCCGAAGTGACAATGTAGTTAACAATCACTTGATAGTAACTTACCTGTGTCACACTTGATTCAGTGACACTCAATCCTGAGCTAGTTACAAGCGTGCCATTCGATAACACATTTAATACAGGAACTGGATTCGTGACTGAAAAGGCGGATATCGATAAATTGTTGTAGTCGAATCCTGTATATGTGACTGTAAATTTACCTACACTATTTGGTAACAGAACAAATTCAGTTGTTCCCGAAGTTGGATAAGTAGTCGTCACAAAACCAGTCTCGTTCGAAAAGGCCAAAGTCGCGAAGATGGCAGGACCCCCTTCAGTGACATTAGGAACTACAGTTGAACTACCGGTCGGCTGAGGAGAATTTACACTTTGACCCCCAACTAAACCAACTTTTTGCTGGGGAGAGGTTCCACTTTGCTTCTGAGGTAGGTAGCCAAATTGATAGTAAAGCGGAACCAACATAATAGCAACTAAAACTGACACTATCACGTAAATCCATACGTGTTTTCTAATCCCTTTTTGCATCTGAAAGTCACCAACCAAATGATGGATGAACCGTTATTATTAATACTATACTTTAGGTCATATCACTTTCGAGGTGTCCACCTTTTGGAACGACTTGTTCTTGTTAACCAATTAAAACTTGGAAGTTAGAAAGTACCAACTGCGCTTAACCTTTTTCAGTTTTTAGGGCAATACCCTCTTATACAATAATTGCACCTTTCACGGTCGGTGTTAGTGCAAGCAGTAGCGGTGTAGAAACAAGCAGTTGGCTGAGAAGCAATAGACTGGTATTTGTTTTAGTTAAAGACTTCATATTGAAAGTCTCCGTTCAGCAAGTAGGTTAATGGGATACAAACCGTTTAATTCTATACTTTAATGCTTATGCTAAATAGTAGAACGGCTTGGTTGTCAAAATTCTCAAACTTTGAAAAAGCGGTGAGGCAACAACAATTTCTGCTCCTGTCAAGCCATAAACGACTCGAACGGTTCCGGTCGGGAAATAATGCTAAATTTGTAAATACTAGAAATTAAAAAAAAGGAAAAGATTTGGATAACTTACGACAATTATCCTGTTTGAGTATATTGACCGTACCAAGCATTGTTGTTGTAGTAGTTCACAGGAGAGAAGTGGTTGAAGTCGTTCAGGTATAAATTTTGGAAATTGACATTGTAATTAGCTCCATTATTCTGTTGGTAATTAACGCCGCTCCATTGTCCAAAGATATTTCCCTGAATCCCTGATCCGATCGTTGACTCACATGATGAGAAGACATATGACGTCGAAGTGAAGCCGGTATAGCGATTGCCTATTTCTTGCCACCCTGCACCCTTGTTGAGGTTGTAATATCCATGCCAAGTTCCTTGGTATTGTCCAACAGCAAGTCCAATGGTTTGACCAAGTGCGAGCCCTGATGGTGTTGCCGTTGTTTCAAGGACGTTGCTATCATGACCACCCCACCAAGTTGTTAAGTACACGTAAGGTGTTCCCCAGCCGTTGTTGTAATCAACTGCAATGCCAACTTCAGCCGCGGCATCCAGATTTAGGTTAGAGACAGCTGCCAAACCCATCCAGTTCGTAAAAGAATTCGAACCCATTCCTATTGCGTCGAGTGCCACTTGAGCGTTCACCTGGGTCACGAGGGTTTCGGACTGGTCAGGTTCGCAACCATACGAAGTAGAGGCTTGGGGCGATGCGCCAGATTGTGTCGTGTTCATTCCTGATGGCGGTAATGGCTGAGGAAACGTTCTCGGTCCTGCGCTATTACCTGCCGTGGCTGCCTGTGCAGGCTGCATGAGCAAGTTTGCTGCCATCAAACTAAATAGTAAGACGGCGATTGCTCCAATCATTTGTTTGCTAGGTTTAATTTTAACCATTTTAGTCATTCCTTCTATAGCCCTATGGTTTGCTGAGCACTGCTATAATTCTACACATTAGCCTGTTTTTCTAAATTTTAGAACAAGAGCACTCTAAAATACTACGAGTAAATCTTTAGCAAGTACTAAATCAGCCTAGTTCATGGAAGATAGCCACTTAACTTGGCTTTGCAAGTGTGAATCTAAGATGAAAAAAAACCTAATAATCGCTTTATCACTTGTGGTAATAGTGGTCGTTGTATTGTCATCGTTTACCGCTGTAGAAGTTTATCGGTCTTTTTCCACTCATGTTGCAGCCAATAAATCATTTTATGTGGGAGTTACATTCGGTGGAGATTCAGTAAAAGAGGCGAAGCAACTGATTGATAGAGTCAAGAGTTATACTAACCTGTTTGTTTTGGCGTCGGGTACATTGATGCAAAACGTAGCCGCTACACAGCAGATCGGCGATTATGCCACTAACGCAGGATTAAATATAATCTTGTATTACGGCAGAAGCGGCGACCCTAGTACTTGCGTGTCTCTGCTCAACCTTGCTAAAGCCCGTTGGGGCAGCCATTTCCTTGGGCTATACTACCAAGATGAACCAGGAGGCAACATGCTTGATTCCCAAGTACCGCTTTATGCGGATGGCAATGTCACGGCAAACAACGCAATCTCAAAAGGCGCAAACGGAACGATTTCGACGTCAAAAATTTTCTATGAAGGATCAAACACCACTTGGGTCACTATTTCATTTGAACCTTCAGGAGTAATCAATTTGCAAACCACCATAGAAACAAATAGGAGTACGCCGCTTTCATTCCCATTTTCTACCGCCGTTCCCTCGGTGAATACCACACACCTCCCCGCGAGCCTTGATAGCTACGTATATACTTCAACATTTTTGACTTATTACACGAACGGGACAATTAACTGTACTTTCAACAACGACACCTCAACAATTGAGCCGCTAAACTACTATCCAGATGGCACTGTGCAGTATGAAAATGGCACATACGCGACTGATGAAGGCGACATTTCTCAGTTTGAACCTTACCAGCAATTATGGGATTCTAATCCAATTCAAACTTATGCTGAAGCAGCAAACGACTTTGTGAATACTGAGAAGATGACATTGACTTCGATTGGCAATGAATCAAATGTCAGGCTTTTCACTTCAGACTATGGCCTCTACTGGTTCGACTACCTGAGCGGCTACAATACTGTATTTGCAGAGTTATTCGGAACGCAAACTGACTCAGAGACTTTAGCACTAGTTAGAGGCGCTGCTGATATGCAGAACAAAAGTTGGGGTGTAATGATTGAGCCTGCAAGCCAATCACCGATTACTCTCCAAACTGGCAACCAAATATACGGTGAGTTGCAGCAAGCTTACGAATGCGGTGCGACATATGGTGTAGTCTTTAACTATGCACTAAACAACACAGATGGAGTTTTGCAGGACGAACAGTTCGCTGCAATTCAAAAGTTTTGGAATAACAATATGAATAGTGCGAGAGACACCGGCGCCTTTACCGCTCAAGATGTGTTAGTATTGCCCGCAGATTATGGATGGGGCATGAGGAGCCAAAATGATAAGATATGGGGTATCTGGCAACCGGATGCTAATTCACAGCAGGTCTGGGACTCAGTACAACAGTCCCTAGCCACCTATGGTTCAAAACTTGACATTGTGTATACAGATCCGTCCTTCTCAATTGCAGGGAGATACCAACATGTCATTTATTGGAACGGAACAGCCTGAAAATCCTTTAATTGATAAAGCAGTTACTGAATCACCACAAGCTCGGCACAATGCGGTTCATATCTCTATCCTTTAGAGGTCAATTATAAATGAGTCTAAATAGCCGTCTAGCTATCTAAAAAAGATGCGCATGGTTTCGTTAACTTTAGTTAAAAGTCGCTTCCAAATACCTGCCTCTTTAATTTTTGATCTATTATTTTGATTTTATCCAGTCTCTAAGCGTCTCATAACATAATATTACTACTATGAGCGCGATCGCAACAGTCTCAAAAAAATAGCTTCTATCAAGGAAAGCAGGTCTAAAAAAGACAAGCGCTATTATTAGGACTAAAATGGAGAATAGGGCATAAATGAAGTGTCTTGGAACCAAAAAGCGATTGATTTTTATTGAATTATCTAAAACAACTTTTGCAATTACAAAGTTACCATTTTCACGTCTAACAAAGCCAGACTCTTCTAGTTTACAAAGGTGATATAATGCTACTGATGGACTGCTAAGCTTTAGTGCGTGCTGAATCTCTCTCACACTTAAAGGCTTGCTTGCTTTCACCATGTAGCGATAAACTACATAAGTAGTTCCTTTTAGTATTGACAATTCTTCTTTAGTAACAGTTAATCTCCCTCTAGGGCACAAATGGTAGAATAAAATAATCGTTAATATTATTTGTTATTTATTCCTATTCTAAAATTTAGAACACTTTATTAAAGAAATAGAATTATAAGGACGCCTTTGCAGTTCAAAGATATGCAAGAAGTAAAAATGACCACTGCAATCATAGTAGCACTGACGTTAGCTATTTCGCTGACTCTAGTTACAATCTATCTTTTACCACAAGGCAATGCTCCAATACTACAAATTTCTGAACCGCAGGAACAAATCCCTTGGCAATATCTAGCGCTAGGCTTAACCGTTGTTTTTGTTGGTGGGGCTACTTGCATTGTGCTAGCCATAAAACGCATGGTTCGTCAATCAATATCCTGAATTGATTTAGTTTGGGTTTATTTAACTTAAGTTGCAATTAAGGTGAAGTATTGCGTGTTCTAAAATATAGAATTAAGTATTATTGCACAGTAAGACTTGGTTGTTAACACTAACACTGCTCAATAGCACACTTAAAACTCGATATACGTGCAATAGTCAAAAGCTGCCCCCTCCTCCATGACTTCTCAGAGTCTTTTTACTTATAACTCCCATCTGGGGGGTAGACATAGGTGGCGCGGAAGATGGGCAAGGGTGCGGAATTGGAAGTGTTCAGTGGTCGACAAGCCAAACTAAACCGTGTTATATTCATGATTCTTGATTCTAAGAACCTCTTGACAAGCTATGATATGTACCTAGAAATCAGGCGAATTAAGAGTTTTAGACATGTCAAAAGGCAAAGCGTTGACAGGCGAATGAAGGCATTATGTGAACAGGGCTGGACAGTTAAGTATGGAGTGAGACCTGCAAAAGCCCATTTTCTTTCACCTTTATACGCATTAAGCATCGAGCATAAGCCGCCTTAACGCTGAGCAAGACAGACCTGAATGTCTTCATTCAAGTAGCCGCAGGCTATTTTACCGAATTACCTTTTGTTAAATAGTCTCAGCCGTTCTTCGCGCTAAAAGAGTTTAAAACAGGCTAAACAAATGATTTGGATATGGTGCAGGGGTTGAGGTTTGAATCCACAAATCTTTTCTATTATTTGGGCAATCATTGAAATCATGTATAAAAGAAATTTTGATGTTCTTTAAATAGTGAAATGGCTTTATCCATAGCTATAAATCGACAATCTCCAAAAAGCGGCTTTAACCTTTGTAAGAGAAACTTTGAAGGAAGTTAGTTAAAATGCAATCAATCAGAATCGAACAAAAAGAAGAAAAACATAGAATATGTCCTGACTGCAAATCAGGGTCGCTAATAAGAGAGACGAAAGTATTTTTTTCGTGTTCAAAATGTGACAGCATTTACCGCGATTCACCCTCCAAGGGATTGAAAAGGATAAATGTTGATCCTGTAAGTGATGTTTCTTCCTATCCGGAAATTACTTTCCTTGCTGAACCTCCATATTGTGATTGCGAACTTAAAGAATATTTGAAAACTATGGTATACAATTATGGACCTAAGTATTGCCGTGAACACAATGTTATCAGTTTGGGCGGAATGTATGAGTCAAAAGATCTTGAGATTATTGATAAGGAAACTGAATATGTGTTATTGCACGAAAGTCTCCATTGGGTTTTAGGCAAGTTTGTCTGCGAGTCAGCTTCATTTTGGCTTGATAATGAAAATGTTTCTGAATTCATTGACGATTATCTTTTTGACATTCAGTAAAGTTCCTCAATTCGTTGAATTTCAATAATTGCTTTTCATAAGCGCTTTTAACTGTGTAAAAAGGGCTGTTGCTATAAGGCCCCGATCGAGGCTAATATCTGCAGCGATCGTTTAGCTCACGATTTCTATAGTCATAACTCTTGCTCGGAGCATCCATAGTCGGTTGGCATTAGTTGTTATCAAAGTTATTTCTTATTACAACCATGCTTTCAGAGAGCTTAGCAACATATTCCCAGCCTCTCTCCAAGTACGCATTAGTCTCCTGAACACTGACGACCTTTTGTCTATGAGAGTCTATTACTGGATTGTGCTCCTTTTCTCCTACGATGCCAGCAAGTAGTTTTTGTTTAAGAATAGCCTGAATTTCTTCGTCACTAAACTTGGACAACTCTAGCTTGTTAACGTCTTCTTCGCTTAGACCAGCCACCATTAAAAGCTGCTTTTGGATGCTCTGCCGTAGCTTCTCCTCACTCGTCGAAGGTTCATCGATTGTTCTCAAAAGCTCCTCACCCCTTTCATAAGCAGTTCGCATGTCCTCAATAACCGTTTCAGGTAACTTTTGTTTGTTAGTTGTATACCTGTTTTCAATATCGCCCTTATGACCCATCCAAAACTGACGATAATCCCGCAAGACCCAGCCTTTGGATTCAGCTAACATTAACTGAGTATCAAAGTAACACCTTAAAACATAGGGGCGCCATGGAAAACCTGCTTTTCTTATGCAATCTCTTGCTGCATCGCCTATGTTTGCTGTTCTGATAAAAGGTTTCATTTTTCCTTTAGGTGTTATAATCGCTGATTTGCTATTGATGTTTTCGCCATCCCTAATTCTAGCTTCTAGATAGTCTTTTATGTAGTTGCATGCCTCTTGACCGATAAAGGTGAAATATTGATGTCTTGCCTTGCTGAGTTCTTTACGTACGACAACTATTGTGGGAATTTTAAGAAAGGTTACGGCTTTATCGGTAATGGATATCTCGGGAAAGTCCCGTATTGTTAGTCCATCAGTTCCTTTATAGTCGCCAATAGTTTCAGGACGAAAACCTCCATGCGCAAGCAGCACGCAAATGCTTCTTGACTTCTCATCACCTGATAGCAGAATACGCTGAAGCTCACTCTTTATTGGGGTCCTTTCCTCTTTGAGGGTTGGTGCATCTTGGGCTCCTCTTATCCTTATGCGGCCCCTAACTTGTATGCGGTTATGTAAAAGCCACGATTTTATTGCCTTAATGGTTGAGTGAATATAGCTTCCCGTATGACCTTTCTGTTCCATCCTTGAAACTGTATCCAGAAACAAATCATAGAGCTCCTCTTCTTTCATCTCAAGCAGTCTATTTGGGGCTACGTTTAGTTCTTTGCAAAAATGTCCTAACCGGCGAAGGTACACATCAGCAGTTATGATTGACCCACGCGCGACGTTATCGTACCATCTTTTAAGGACTTTGTTTTCTAGCAGGGTTGCGTATTCACTCTCGCGCAAGCACTTTCCTCCACAAAAGAAACCGTCAGCGCTTTTTGCTTATAAAACTGCCTATGGTTCTGCTCCCAAAAGGGAGCGGGCCCGCTGGGA
>CAVTBV010000008.1:0-79340 GCA_963733095.1 Candidatus Bathyarchaeota archaeon | reverse complement strand
TCGGAAAGAAACGATTTCTGTTATTGGCGCCAGTTTGTGCCCTTCAGCAATTGCAACATCCTTGAGCTTATAGGTGCAGGGCGTAAATAGGGCGTCTGAGCTGTCAGCTATATTGGCAACTATTTTTGCGTACCCACTGTTGCTGAAGTACACATCCCCGTATTGCTCCCCCAACTCGATCCAGTCTTTCACGAAGCGGATGAAGTAGTCAGTTCCCATGAACATGCCTTGGAAGGCTTTGCGGCTTTCGACCAAAACGAAGTCGTCGAAGCTCATCTGGGTGTCCTTCGAACGGAAATCAAAGAGGGTTTTGAGTTCTTCTTTGCTGTAGGGTTTGAAGCCTGAATCCTCGGTTTTTAGTAGTTCCCGCAGGGCGGTGTAGGCTTTGCGGCTGTTTTCTGTGCCGTAGACGAGGGGGTCGATGTCGGATTTTTCGTTGGTTAACCCAGCCATTATTGAGCCTGATATGCCAATGGCGTTCCAGGGGATGCCTGCTTTTTCTTTTAGCGTTGTTGCCAACTTTAGCGCCTTGTTTTCTAGTGTGCTGAGGTTTTTGGATGCGCGAAGAGACGTCAGTTTTTCTGGGGGCTGATAGTGTTCCGCGATTTGGTTTATGGGAACTTCGCACATCGTCTCCCCAAGTACGGGGTCAAAAACGATGAGGTCTGGGTGGTTGTCTTGGAGGTATTTGAAGCGGTCGCTGAGGCTGTAGACTTTGCCGTAGAGCGTGTCTTTGCCTTGCCGTGTGCCATGGGGCGAGGGAATGAAGCGGGGAAAAGCAATCACCTTGTCTTTAGGGTGAACTAAGCCTTTAACGTCAAAAACCACGTTGCTCACGGTTTTAATTAAGTCGCCCTCGCGTGCCATCATACAAATCAAAGCTTGTAGTTTTCAAAACTTTAATAAACCTTCTTAAAACCACATACCCAGAGACCACAATGAGCAATTGCGAAAAAGCCCAACACATCTCAAAATGCCTACAACTCGCGATAATGCTGGAAGTCAGCAGCCCAAAACCTGGAAACGTCAGCTTTAACTCAAACTTCGAGGGAACCAGAGTGGAGCATTTCTTAGCTTCTTCAATCGCCGCAGGACCAACCTTTCAAGAGGCAGCGTATCTTGGAACTTCGGTGGCTGAGAAGCGGCTTGACGTCGGCAAAGTCGGCTTGGGCGAGCTCATAAAAGACTGTGAAGTGGATGTTGATGCTTGGCAACATGGCGGAAACACCATCTTGGGTACGGTGATGCTGTTTGTTCCCATCGCGGTTGCAGCAGGCATAACGCCGACAAAAGAAAATTACCGCTTCGACTTCTCTACCTTAAGAAAGAACATCGATTTAGCCGTTAAATCAACGACGGCGTGGGATTCCGTGCATCTATACGAAGCCGTTGCAGCAGCCAACCCCAGCGGACTTGGCGACGCACCCGACCTCGACGTAACCGACCCAGCATCCAAAGAGCGCCTGCTAAAAGAGAACGTGAGCCTCTTTGAAGTCTTCAAAATCGCCTCTGGATACGACGACATATGCTTCGAGTGGGTCAACAACTACTCCATAACCTTCGACCTAGCATATCCCTACCTGATGAAACAGCTAGAAACTAAACCCCTCAATACCTCCGTGGTTCATACTTTTCTAAAAATTCTCTCCGAACGCTCCGACACCTTCATCGCACGCAAAGTCGGCAAAGAAAAAGCCCAAGAAGTCTCGTTGGAAGCCAAAGCGGTGCTGGAACTAGGCGGCTTAGAAACCGCAAAGGGGAAAAAAAGTCTCGTCGAATTCGACAAAAAACTACGTGCTAGAGGCAACACCTGTAACCCCGGCACTACCGCCGACTTAACAGCGGCAGCGCTCGCCATCTGCACCCTTAGCGGATACCGACCCTAAATTGTTTGAAAGTTGAACTCAAACTTTTTTCATGTTTCACTTTTATTGAAAAAGGCTTGTTTTTTCCTTTTAGGATTACTGCAACACAGATCGCAAAAAGAAACATTGGCAAAATTGCTAACCATGAAAACTCTGGAACGGAAGGAGTTGGAGTTGGTGAAGCAGAAACTTCTATAGTTATTGTTTGTGTGTTGCTCCAGCCGCTTGATTCGACTGGTATCCAACCATGATAGTAGCCATAGTTACCCAGCTGAGATGCCGCCGGTAAACTGGGAACCACATCATCGACTAAAACCTGCGTCCAGTTCTCAAGAATAGCCTCAACTTGAAAATCTACCTGACTGCCAGCCGCATGATTATCGCCGTTGTAGATTACTGTATATTCCATGTTCGATTGTTCAAAATAACTGTTGGAGGGAAACATGTCTGTCCAGTCGGAGTCTGCGTGGTCTTTGGTTTGGATATTGTAGAATAATTGGTAGCTGGCGTCATTCAAACTTGGGTTGAGCGGCTGGTTTTTTATCGTAATAATTACTGCTTGATTATCGCCAAACTTTAAGGTGAATTCTGGAACTGCAGGCGCAGGAATGGCTGTAGAGGAAGATGCCGGTGACTGGGCAAAGGCAGGGCTAATCATGATTGCTGTCGACGCGGTTAAGACAAGAATAAAGACTATTGGTTCAGTCGTGTTCATGCTTACCTACCTCAATAACCAGCAGAACAGTTCGCGATAAAAGGGTGTCCGTAAAAGTTATTTGACTGAGTTTAGTCAAAATTTTTTGACTAAGCACATTTGCATTTAGTCAACATGTTCGATTCAAACGGTTAATCGCTAATTTGTATTTTAGTTTGGTCGGTTGATTATCGAAAAATATATCCTTTGTTTGATTACAACTTGATGCTATGAAAAAGTGGGAACTAACCGCCTTCATGGTGGCCGTGCTGGCGATTCAAGTTTTCGCAGGCTGCACTCTAATTAAAGGAGTCTCTGCACAGACAAACCCGAATTTTTACGTAGGAGTCGATGTAGCTTTCGGCGGTGTTGCTGAGGCTAAGTCGATGATTGACAGAGTTAGTTCTTTCACTAACCTTGTGGTTTTTGGTAGCACTCAGGTGTCTTGGTATCTTGATAGGGTGAATGATACTTTCAAGTATGCTTACGATAGAGGGTTGTCGATTGTCAGTTTGCCTCCATCTGTGGGTACCTGGTCTTCTGAATATGGCAATTGGGATGATTGGTATGCTTATGCACAGAACACTTGGAGCAGTCAGGTACTTGGGTTCTACTATCTTGACGAACCCGGAGGCAGAACACTAGACGGCAACTTTAGCACAGCTTGGAACCAATATACTGGTTACCCGACCAGCTACGCGAATGCTGCCTCCAAATTTACGGCAGGAGTTTCCGATTTCGTGAACAACTTAAAACCCCACTCTTGTTCGACCAAAGCCTTTACCTCAGACTACGGGTTGTACTGGTATGATTACAAAGCTGGGTACGACACGGTTTTTGCCGAGTTTGGCTGGAACTACAGCCGCCAAATCAACGTTGCACTCTGCAGGGGTGCAGCAGCGGCGGAAAACAAGGACTGGGGTGCCATAATAACTTGGACCTATACCCAAGCACCCTACATCGAATCGGGTGACCAACTCTACCATGACATGGTTTTAGCCTACGATAATGGGGCAAAATACATCGTTGTTTTTGACAGTGACGAAAATGGTCACAGTACTTTGACTCAGGAACACTTTGATGCAATGCAGCAGTTCTGGAATTATGCACAAAGCAACCAGCCAAAAACGGTAGCTAAGAGCGACCGGACCGCCTATGTTCTTCCAGATGCTTACGGTTTTGGTTTTAGGTGGCCAACAGACCACATTTGGGGAATTTGGCAAGCTGACGCTCTCACCAGCAACATTACTGTAAGTGTGGGAGCCCTGCTGAACCAGTACAATGAGAGTTTAGACATAATTTACGATGACGGTTTGCAGGCTGACAACAACGGGTACAACCAACTCATTTATTGGGACACATATTACCCTAAACCTACTGCTTCACCCTCGCCTGTTCCAACGTCTATCCCAACACCGACTGCACCTCCAACATCAAACGATTCAACGACCACAGCATTCTCCACAACCCTCGCCGCAGTAGCCATCGTAGCTTCCGCAGCCGCTGTAAGCGCGTTCATGTTTATCTACTTCAAAAAACACCGTTAACCCAACTGTATATCATACTGTATAAACACTTACCCATACAGGTAGCTTAAAAAAACAAAAAGAAAAAATCGCAAATACTACGCGATTTGGATTCTTTTATCCAAAGAACTGAACACGTTCTTCTCGATAGTGCGTTTTATGCTGCTGATTTTATCCTCTGCCTCTTTGTAAGCGTTCTCTTTGACGGTTTCATGGGTTTCAACACTTGTTTTTCTGACTTTAAGCAAATCCGCCTGTTCTTGGAACTGGGCAATGTTTTGTTTTATCTCATCCATCTTCGAGGACGACACCAACTGATCCCTATTCATTGCCATATCGATGCATCTCAGCTGAAGCTTCATCAAAGAATCCTTATGCAAAATCTCATTCACTGAATCCCCAGCTTTCCGCGCCTTATCCGACTTTAACTTTAGCTTATCCTCAACCAACAAAGCTTCAAGCTTCTCCAGAACCTCCTTAAGCATAGGGTAACCCGGCTTCTCAGAAACCAACGCATCAAAAGGCGCCTCGAGATACTGGTTTATCTGGTTTAGTTCGTCGGGAGTTATGCCTCCTCCGCCGCCTCCTATAGCTAAGGCTTGCATCTTGATGAATGGCTTCTGGAGGTGTCTAAGATCATGTTTTAGCTCGGTGGTTAAGGCTTCAATCTCACAGTTAACCATGTTGAGTTTGTCTATGGGTCCTTTGCATACGAGTTCGTTGATTTTTTCTTCTAACGCCGCAATTTCCTCTTCAAGAGGGGTGCGCTCGTTTTTTATAGCTTCTTTATCGGCGGCAAGGACTGCCAGTTGAGTTTCTAGGTTTTGCAGTTCGTTGATTTGTTGGAGAGCTTCCTCTAGCGTCTTTGTTTTTATGTATTCTTTGGTGACATAGTCGTTCATGGCTGCGTAGGCTTGTTTGGCGCGTTCGTAGATGGCGAGGAATTTTCGGCGGTCCATGATGAAGAAGGGAGAGATTCTTGGGAACCAATTTTTTATGTCGATGTCGGTGACTAAGATGACTTTTTGGGTTTCTTGGACGTAGCGGTTTAAGGTGTCGTAGGAGACTTGGTCGGGTGGGGTGAGTTTTTTGAGGCGGTCGAGGAATAGGCGGGCGAGTTTGTTTAGGGCGCGGGCGCGGTTGTAGACTTTCATGTTTCTTTTTTCTATTTCTTTGGAGCTGGTGTCGAAGAGTTGTTTGCTTATGTCTGCGACCATTTGGAGTGAAAAGTTCATGTCGTCGCGTAGTTTTTTGGCTTGGGCATGTACGGGTGTTAGGGTAGAGCTGGTTTGGGTTTCTAGCCAGCGTTTCACTTCTTCTGATGATGTGAACTGTTGGGTTGTTTCCGTCAACGCTTTCACTGCACCTATTGTTGTGCTGACTTGTTTATCAATTTTAGCCCAATTTAACCCAGTTCAAACACTCTTTTTTGAGTAACTACTCTTAAATAGGTAGCAATCAGTTTTAAATCGACCAACATGCAAACCAAAGCCCTAACCCTAATCATAATATTCACGGTCCTAACCATCGTCCTAACCCCTGAAATATCCAGAATAGCATTTCCCGCACCCTACGCGCCCTTCCTGATATACCAAATATGGGAAATCCCGATTGTAGCAGCCTTCCTACTACTAAGCATAAGATCAGCCATTGCAATAGCAGGCTTAAACTCCATAGTCTTACTGATTTTTTTCCAAGGTGCAAGTCCTCTAGGGCCATTCTACAACTTAGCCGCAATACTCTCAATGCTTCTAGGCATCTACATAGCCCACAGGCTCTTCTTCAAGCGAATTTCAAACAAAGAAAAGTTCGATACGCAATGGAAGTACAACACCACTCTGGCAGTTGCATACACGGGATTTGGGATTGCATTCCGCGTCATAATCATGGGCATATTTAACTTCATCACACTCGGAGTTCCCCCACCAGTCGGCTACGCCCTCCCCCAACCAATCATAATCAGCTATTATGTGCCCATCACATGCATATTCAATGCGACGCTGGCTCTCTACACTATTCCGTTAGGCTACTTCATCGCAGTCGTCATAAAACGAAACCTAAGACACGCCAACATGTTATAAAGAAAAAGAAGGAAAAATTTAGAATCCTAAGGATTGAGCCAATACCTTAGGGTTTATTTGTCCTGCCTTGAAGGTCTTGCCCGTCTTAGCGTTGTTTATCATGAGCACTGCAGGGGCGAATAGGCCGTGGTCGATTTTGTAGAAGTCTTTGTCGGCTTCGCGGAAAATCTGCAGGAACGGTTTGCCATAGTCTTTTGATGCCATGCTTGGGGCTTGATTAACAATGGTTTGCAATGCCGCTTCATCGTCGTAGTCAACGGTGAGGTAGACTGTGCCGCCGTAGAGAATAGCATCGTTAGTGCGTGCCATCGCAACTTCAAAATCCATGCCAACAGGCGGAATAGGAGCATAACCCATGGCGTAACGGATAACCTTTGGGCTTAACCCTAATGTTTTTAGCTTGTGAATGCCGACTTCAACAACTCTTCCTGCAACCTGTGTTAAGCCTGCCATGCTTGCAGTCGGAGCAACAACTACGATGAGGTTTTCAGCTTTAACGTTGCTTGCCGCCGTAACCTTTTCGATTAATGCCTCAGATGGCAAGACGTTGCTCTCCAACGTGATTACAGCTTTGTCGCTGGCATCTTTGTAGCCTATCTCTTCAAAAACGTCTTTTGGCTTAAGCGCTAAAGCGCGAACGGGCCCTGAACCGATAGCTATGTTGCCATCTGGTTCTTTTATGCGCCAACCCGCAAACTGCGAACCCAACATGGCAACCGCAGGGTGATCCGACGAAACAGTGATAGATGGAAATGTTATGTCGCCATAGGTTTTGAAGCCCAGTTGAGCTTTTCCAGCGCCGCCCAAACAGAGTTCAGTTAGTTTTTTTCCTGCTTGAAAGCCGCCTGGTGCATTTACTCCTGCATCAACTATTGTGGCTCCGGCAGCCGATTTTGTGACTTTTACGCCGTAGAATTCTGGGGTATCGATGATTTTTTGAGCTATTTTCCAAGCCATTTGGTTAACGCTTAGTGTATTTGCCATAATTTTCACCTGTTGTGTACCTTTACCTTTGGGTTTTTAAATATTAAAGGTAACGCTGCCACAATTTTCTTTTTGTGAGCTTTGGATTATAAAGTTGGCAAGTCAGGGGCATCCGAGTAGGTATCAGCATGCTTTTATTTCACAGGCAACTATCCAATAACAAAACCCGTCGCGAAGGCAAACAGGATGGCTGAACTCAGAACCCAAGAACAACAACTCCTCTCAGCACTCGAATCACTGGACGGAGCAGCAACCGTCGAACAACTAATCCAAACCTGCGGAATCCAAGACACAGCCGTCATGCGAAACGCCCTAACACTCCAAGAAAAAAACTTCCTCACTATTCGCGCAAAAATCCAAAACATAATCAAACTTACCCCCGAGGGTGAGCAGTACGCGAAAGATGGCTTGCCCGAACGTAACCTTATCCTTGCAACCGCAGAACTCGGCGGAACAGCAGACCTAAAACAAGCTGCTGAAAAAGCCCGGCTCAGGCCAGGGTTCATCCAGATAGCACTTGGCTGGGCTATAAGAAAAAAATGGGCAACCTACACACCCCAAAACAACACCCTACACATAACCGAATCACTCCTCCACCAAACCGTTATCCCTGAAGGTTGCGACGAAACACTCCTAAAATACCTCCGCGAAAAGAAACAGGAATCCCAAGAAGACCTCAGCCCAGAACTGGTACAAGCCACCGAACAACTCAAAAAACGAAAACTCCTCACAATCGAACCCAAAACCACCCGCACCCTTCAAATCACAGCAGAAGGCAAAAAAGCCGCGGTCGAAAACAAGGTTGCGCCTCAAGAAGTTACTCAGCTAACCCCTGAACTTATTATCACAGGTAAATGGAAAAATGTTAAACTGCAAAAATACAACATTGAAGCGCCTGTAGCCAAAGCTTGGTCAGGAAAAAAACACCCTTATCTACAATTCCTTGATGAGGTCCGAGCCAAGTTGGTTCAGTTGGGCTTTCAAGAAATGGTCGGGACTGCAGTTGAAACGAGCTTCTTTAACTTTGACGCCCTCTACGTGCCGCAGGACCATCCAGCACGGGAAGCCAGCGACATCTACTACGTCAAAGACCCGCAGTGCGGCGACATCAGCCAACATGCCAAAGCCCTTGAACATATGAAGGAAACTCACGAGAACGGCTGGAAAACAGGCTCCACAGGCTGGGGATACAAATACTCCCTTGCGGCAGCCCAACGTTTACTTCTCCGTGGACACGGCACATGCCTCAGCGCCCGAACACTCGAATCCGGAAAATTTGAGGTTCCAAGCAAACATTTCTCCATAGCCCGCGTATACCGCCCTGAAATCACCGACAAAACCCACCTATCAGAATTCAACCAAGTCGAAGGTATAGTAATCGACAAAAACCTCAACCTAAAAGACCTCCTCGGCGTCCTTGGAAAGTTTGCCATGGAGATTGCTGGAGCAGACAAAATTCGCTTCAAACCCGACTACTTCCCCTTCACCGAACCCAGCGTCGAACTCAGCGCATACAAGGAAGGTTATGGCTGGGTAGAATTTGGCGGTTCAGGAATCTTCCGCCCCGAAGTCACGTTGCCGCTTGGTGTGAGGGAGCCTGTGATTGCTTGGGGATTGGGGGTTGACCGTCTCTTTATGATGCGTGCAGGCATCGAGGATATTCGAATGATTTTTAGCCAAGACTTAAGCTGGCTACGGAAAAAACAGGTGACTTAAATGCCCACAATCGACATTGACTATGCTGAACTTGAACGTTTGCTCAACGTGAAATTGAACTGTGATATGGCAAAACTCGACGACATTCTTGCCTATGTTAAAGCAGAAGTGAAAGCGTTCAACGAAAAAGAAGGTTCCGTAAGCGTTGAAATGAAGGATACCGCACGTGCTGACCTCTGGAGCGTTGAAGGATTAAGCCGCGCGTTGCAGGGCTATTTGAACCAGACAGAAGGGATAAAACAGTATACTGTTGGCAAATCAGCAATCGAAGTTAACGTTAACGCCCAACTATACAACATTCGCCCCTACATCTGCTGCTCCATAATCAAGGGCATCCACCTCTCCGACAGCGTCATCAAAGGCATCATGCACCTGCAAGACAAGCTTGACCAAACCAACGGTAGAAGCCGCCAAAAAACCTCCATAGGCATCTACAATTTGGACCTTATCAAGCCGCCCATTGAATACACTGCTGTTAAACCTGAGGATGTACGTTTTATTCCGTTGGGCTTTTCAGAAAAGATGGGGCTTGATGAAATATTGGAAAAGCATCCTAAAGGAGTCGAGTACGGGAACATAGTCAAGAAGAACCCGCTCTACCCGATGCTGCTTGACTGTGAAGGCAAAGTACTCTCTTTTCCCCCTATCATAAACTCGAACGATTTAGGAAAAATCACAGAAGAATCATGCAACCTGCTAGTTGAAGTTACAGGAACTTTGCATAAGACAGTTTTGAATACGCTAAATCTGGTTACATTAGCGTTGATTGATCGCGGAGGCAAAGCTTACTCGGCAACGGTGCATTACCCCGAAAAATCCGCTTACACAGAAAGCACAGTTATTACTCCAAACTTCGACAACAAACGCTTCTCGCTAAGCGTAGAGGACACAAACCGCCTTCTCGGTTTAAGGTTGAATGCCACCGAGATTCGTGAGTTGTTGTTGACTGCTGGGTTGGGCGTGGAGAACATTTCTGATGAGGCTATGACGGTTTTGGTTCCTTGTTACCGCGTGGATGTTATGCATCAAGTGGATATAATCGAAGACGTCGCCATCGCCTACGGCTACAACAACATCGAGCCAACATGGCGTGATTTGCCAACCACAGGACGCGCAAAACCCGACCAACGCTACATCGACAACTCCCGAGAACTCATGGTTGGACTCGGCTACCAAGAAACCCTAAACACCACCCTAACCAACCAAGAAACCCTCTTCCAAAAAATGAATACCCAACCAACAAAAATAATCGAACTATCCAACCCCAAAATCGTAACCATGACCTGCCTGCGAAACTGGCTCCTACCCAGCCTCATAGAATTTCTAAGTGTCAACCAATCCGTCGAGTTTCCACAAAAAATTTTCGAACTAGGCAAAGTAACACTGCTCGACGAAACCAAAGAAACCAAGACGCGAGATGAAGATTGGCTTGCAGCAGTGACCACGCATGTGAACGCCAATTTCAGCGAGATCAAATCTGCCTTAGACTCGTTTATGGGCAACTTTGGGGTTGAATGGCAAATAAAAGAAACCACTCATCCAACCTTTATTGAGGGTAGGGTCGGCAAAGTCATCGTTGGCGACACAGAGGTTGGGTTTGTAGGGGAGGTTAATCCTTTAGTGCTTGAGCAGTGGAAACTTGAGAACCCTGCGGCTGCTTTTGAAGTCAACTTCCAAAAAATCCTATCAAACAAACTGAAAAAATAGTATTCTTAGAACCATGAGAGGGTTCCGTTTTTCCGCGCCATTTTCAGGCACCACGAATAAGCCAAATAACCCACTGGCAAGATTATGGCACACATCAAACCTAAAATGGCGAGATCAGGCAAAATAGCTCCTATTGATTGCCCAACCAGCATCGGTCGAATGCAGGTAAAGAAATAGTATTGGGGCACAAAGAAGCTCACTATTTGGAGAGGAAGAGGCATAACGGTGATGGGGAAAAGTACGTTTCCAAACAGGTTGGTGGCTAACGTGATGATGGTTGTGACTGGGTCGCCTTGTTTTGTTAAAATCAAGACTCCGGCGCCTATCATACTGAAGCCGATAAATGTCCCAATACCTAGTCCCACAACTATTATGGTTCCGATGATGTTGACGCTTAGGATAACGCCAAAGGCGAAAACGCCAACCGACAAGTAAATGACGATGACAAGAGTACTCCAGATGAAACCCCAAAGCGAACTGCCCACAATGAAGGTTACCAGTCCGGTGGGAGAAACCAGAACTTCCTCAAGGCTCCATGGGTTAATAGTTTTCTGAACAAGGGTTAGGCTCTGCGATAAGTAGGTATTGAAGGCAAGGCCAATGAGCAGGTAAGTTACAACAGGCATTCCGAGATTCTGTACACTTGGCATGGAGGCGTTGGAGCCCCAAAACGCATAAGACAAAGCCCCGAAAAGAGCGCTGACAACGCTAAGTAGGATGTTTGTTTTGTAAGTTGAAAATGAAATGATGTCGCGTTTCATGAAGTAAAAGATTTTGTCCAGTTCCTGCATCAGAGTCATTGGCTTACACCTGCCCCAGTTAACTCGATGAACGCATCTTCCAACGTAGGCTCTTCCTGTCGGAAGTTTACAAGCTTGATTTTCTCGCGGAAAAAGAAATCCAAAACCGTCGGCAAAGCATCCGCGTTTTCCAAGCGCACCCGCAGGCGTGTCTTCCCAAGAACCGAATCTTGCACTTCAGAAGCTAAACCCGAGACCCCCACCAAACTCCGAAGACTATTCACTTGCGCATCAGACATGTTCTTTACCACGATGTCGACAACTTCTCCCTTCTTTGTCATGCCCTTAAGCGCTTCAGGGGTGTCTAAAGCGACGATTTTGCCCTTGTTCATTATACCTACACGGTCGCACATCTGGGCAACCTCTTCGATGTAGTGCGTGGTGTAGAGGACAGTTTTACCATGTTTTTTGCTTAGATCGTTTTTTATGAAGTCCCGAATATTCCTTGACGAGGTAACGTCTAAGCCGGTTGTGGGTTCATCGAGCAGAAGAATGGGCGGATCAGCAAGCAAAGCCCTTGCCAAGGCAAGTTTTCTTTTCATGCCTCCCGAATACTTCTGGAAGAACACATCGTCCTTGTCCTTCAAACCCACTAGGTCCAGAACTTCCATGATTCTTTGTTGTCTGCGGCTTCGAGGAACATTGTTTATGGCAGCAAAAAATTCCAAGTTGCGATAACCGCTTAGCCTCCAAAAGAAGCCACGTTCACCCACGCTGAAAATGGTGCCGATAGACTGCTTAACCCGCATCGATTGTTTGGCAACATCAAAGCCGTTCACCGTTGCAGTACCCTCGTCAGGGGGCAAAAGAGTGCAGAGGATTTTAACCAGCGTAGTTTTGCCTGCTCCGTTTGGTCCCAAAAGCCCAAAAAGTTCACCTTTTTTAATGTTGAGGTTAAGGTGGTCGACGGCGTTTATGGAGAAGTTTTTGCGATGCAGAAGGCTGCTGTTTGGGGTTTTGCTTTCGTACTTTTTTGTCAGGTTGATTGTTTGGATGGCGTACTCGTTTTGCAACCGTAACCCCTTTCTGAACTCATAATCTATGCTGGTTGAGAAAAATTTTTGTTAATTCTGTTAGCGTTAAAGCGGCAATTAAGGATTTCTGATTACGCTCCCTGCAGAATTTTTTTGGGTTCTCTGCTTTAGATCCGTTCGGTATTGGACAAATTTATTAGAATCCCTGCCTCAAAGACTTGTTATGCTCCATTTTGCTGTTTTCTTGAGGGGAATCAACGTAGGCGGCCGCGTTGTTGTCAAAGAGACCCTCAAAGAAGTGTTCACTTCCCTGGGCTTCCAAAACGTTGTTACTTATAAACAGAGCGGCAATGTAATATTTGAAACTGAAACATCGAACACTCAAGAAGTTAAAGCTAAGATCATGAAAAGATTACAAAGCACTTTAGGCTACGAAGTCTTCGTGTTCGTACGCACGATTTCTCAGCTCAATAGTATAATCTCCCTTGATCCATTCAAGGGGCAAGAAAAGGCGGGCGCAAGTTTTCTGGTGACTTTTCTCGAAACCGAGCCAGCTAACTTTCCGTTGCAACTGCCTCTAACTATTCCAAAGTCTACTGCGCAAGTGATTTCAGCGAAGGGCGCAGAAGTTTTCAGTGTAACACATGGAGGCGGTGAAGGTGCTTTGCCTAATCCTTTTTTGGAATCCGAGCTAAAAACGAAGGCTACCACTCGAAACATGAACATAATTAAACAAATCGTTGAAAAGTATTCTTGATTTCCACTTCGCCGAGATATCAAAGTCTAAAAAGGTTATTGAGGATTTTCCTGAGTTCTTTGTTTTATCCAGTCATGAGCGAAAATTTCTGCTTTCCCGCTTTCTATTCCCTCGATAATCTTTTGGGCAGCATAATCCGCGGTGTCTGGCGGAAAAGGACCGTGGGGTTCCATCTCGCTTTCAGGGACGGGTACGTCTCGGATGGTGTTTCTCTCAAAATTGGTGAGGGTAATGTAGGGGTAAACTACGCTTACAATTATGTTATCTTTTTTTAGTTCTTCTCTGGCTGTTAAACTCAGAGTCGCTAACGCACGTTTTATTGAAGCATAGGGCGCGTTGTTTGGCAGAGTCATTAATGCTACTGCTGAGCTAACGTTTACGATTGTTCCTCCGCCTTCTGCTCTCATCAACGGAATAACTTGTTGCATGGCAGCGATTGGACCAACCAAATCCAAGTCAAAAACGTAGTGGTATGTGTCAAGATCCATTTTTTCAGTTAAGGCGTCATAGCCAATTCCGGCGTTGTTAACGAGCAAGTCGATTTTGCCAAATTTTTCAAAGACTTCTTTAACCATTCTTTTAACTTCAAAAACCTTCGACATGTCAGCGGCGACCGCGATGGAGTTGGGAATTTCAGTGGCAAGCTGCTCCAATTTGTCTTTTGATCGTGAGACCAAAGCTACTTTGGCACCCTTTTTAGAGAGCAACTGGGCAGTCGACAGCCCAATCCCTGAGGATGCACCGGTAACGATTGCTGTTTTGTCTTTTATATTCATAAAAACTCCTTCAAACAAATTGATTAGAAACAGAAACTAATGTTCAATAGATACAGAAAGTTAAAAGCGATATATAAAAAATTCCTCGCAGCATTTCAGCCTCTTCCCAAAACAAACAAATTATGATTTAGTTAAAAATTAAAGCTAAATAGTTTCCCAAACCTAATATTTTCGCACAAACCTCCAAGCAGAAGCCAGAAAAAATGAAAAAAAGAGAAGATATACGATTAAAACTTGAAGCGCTCAAACCAATACTAAAAGAACAGTTCCAAGTGGAAACAGTGGGGTTTTTTGGTTCCTACGCACGTGGAGAACAAAAGAAAAAAAGTGACGTAGACGTACTTGTAGAATTTTCTCAGCCAAACACGATTGACCTTTTTGATTTCATAGAGCTTGAAGAATTTCTCGGCAAAAAACTCAGTATCAACGTTGATCTTGTAACCAAAAGTGCATTAAAACCTATGATTAAAGAGCAAATTTTGAAAGAGACGATTTATGCGTGAAAAGAACACATCGCCTCTATCTAAACGACATACTTGAAGCCACAGAAAGAATAGAAAAATACGTGAAAGACCTCACTTTTGAAGAGTTCTCAGAAAATACACTCATCATTGATGCTGTAGTTAGGAATTTTGAAATTATCGGTGAAGCAACTAAACAAATACCGCTCGAAATAAAGAAACAGTATCCGTTAGTAAAATGGAAAGAAATGGCTGGAATGAGCGATAAATTAGCTCACGAATACTTTGGCATAAACATTGAAGTCCTTTGGAAAACAACAAAGAATCGATTACCTACTCTAAAACCAATTATCGAAAAACTTTTAGCTAATAGCAAAGATGCAAAATAAGACATTGAGGTTAAAGTTTGCCGGGATTAATTTCGCCTTTAAAAGTCAAGACGTACACTCTTCGTAACCGCATTGTTTTGCCGCCTATGCAGACGGGGCGGGCAAGTTTTGAGGGCGCAGTAACCAACAGGCTGATTAACTTTTATGTTCGCCGCTCAACTCATTCGGGGCTACCCATCGTTGAGCACTCCTACGTTTCGCCCATAGGAAAGATTGGACCTAAACAACTAGCAATCCACGATGACTCGACAATTGGCGGGTTTGAGAAACTTGCAACCGCTCTTCATGAGGTTGGCGCACCCGCGGTTGTTCAGATTTCCCATGCAGGCGGGGTTACGAACAGAAGAGTCATCGGCACCGAACCTGCGGGTCCTTCTCCCAGAGACAAAAGTCGAATGCTAGACGTCAACGAAGTGTACGCTATCGCCGACGACTTTGCTTTGGCAACTGAACGAGCGGTCAAGGCTGGGTTTGACGGAGTAGAGCTGCATGGAGCCCACGGCTACCTGCTAAACCAGTTCTACTCCCCCTTGTTTAACAAGCGTGAAGATGAGTTTGGTGGTTCTTTGGAGAAGCGAATGCATTTTCCCTTGTTAGTTGCTGAAAAAGTGCGCAGATGCCTCGGCAGTAGGCTTTTGCTCTACAGGTTAGGCTCCGATGATTTAGCGCCCTATGGAACCCACATTGAGGATTCGGTTGTCTTTGCCAAGCGCCTTGAAGCGGCAGGCGTAGATATACTCGACATATCTGGGGGTATGTGTGGAAGTGAACCAAGGCAACTGCGGCAAGTTAAAGGTTACTTCGTTCCGCAAGCAGAGGCGATTAAGAAAGTAGTCAGTGTTCCAGTTATCGGGGTAGGCGGAATTACTGAAACAGAATTTGCGGATAAGCTGGTGAGGGATGGAAAAGTTGATTTGGTTGCTGTGGGCAGGGCGTTTTGGACAGATGCTCAGTGGGCGGAAAAAGCCATAGACACACTGAAAAGCCCCAAAGCAGGCATCGATTCGTAGTTGTATAACAAAACCCTTATGCTTAGGAACATAGTATCTAATTTTGAAAAGAGGATGATGCGCTTTTAGCCCTAAAAAAAGAGCCCCAAGAAACGCTAAAAACCGAGGAAGAGGCATAGCATACCCCATGGAAATTGGAGAAGAACTTGAAGTGGACATTATTGATATGAGTCCAAACGGGGAGGGCGTTGCCAAAATCAAAGGGTTCCCAGTGTTCATTAAAAATGCCAAAGCCAACGAACACGTAAAGATCAGGATAACAAACCTGGTTAGCGGCTGTGCAGACGCCGAAGTTGTTCCCTAAACAAGCTCTCCCAATTTGGTAACAGAAACAATTTATTTCTTTTTAATCCGTCTTTTTCTAAGTAATTTTCATTTTTAAAAGTGAAAGAAAGAGGTTTTGGTTTTAGGATTTCTCTGTGTTTTCTTGTTGCATTTGAGGGTTCTTTGAGGTTTTATGCGGCCACCAGTTTAGTCTTTGAGCTAATCCCATTAGTGAGGGCACAAAGAAGAGTATCACGATTAACACATCGATTATTATTGCGGCTGATACAGCTAAAGCGATTTCCTGAAGGATGGCTATCCCTGTTATAAGCAGTGATGCAAAGACCGTTGCGAGAACCAAACCTAATCCAAGAATGGTTACCCAGACTTTTTCTACAGCTGTTTTTATGGCTTCGTCGTCTGAGTTGCCTTTGAGGGCTTCTTCACGGATCCGAGTTACAAAGAATATGTCGTAGTCTATTCCGACGCCAAGCATTGTTACCACCACGAAGAGGGGTGCAAAGTCAAGGATTGGCAAGTTGCTACCGTAGTAGAAGACTGCGGCAAGTATAGCTAAAGCAAATGCGACGCTGCAGAGTATTGTGAATATAAGTCGTAGAGGTGTGAAAGCAGATCGGAGTTGTACAAACAAGATTACGTAAACGGCAGCTGCTAAGATTATAACGACTTGGGGAAGCAGATTCGTCATGAAGGCTTGGCTGTCGATGGACGATTGTGTTTCCCCAGCAAAAGAAACACTGACGCCATCGATTAATGGAAGTGCGTTAACGTTTTTCTGTGCTTGACGCACAGCGGTCATGGCTGCTTGGCTTTGAGCTTCCACTGAGAGACCGACGGTAACCTTTACGGTTTGGTTATCTTGCCCTATCATGGAGTAAATTTGGCTCTCGTATTGGGGTTGAAGTGTCTCAGACATGTTTGAGAGCCCTGCATAGTTGAAAATGGATCCGAACGGTCGGGTGGGGCTGGTTACGGTCACGACGTCGGGCGAGTTGGCGGCTGTTTGGGTGATTGTTTCAAGTTGGTCCATGAGGGTTATGTTGAACTGGTTGTCGCCGTAGATGATTGGTGTCGGAGTTGTCACAACAATTGTTGTTGGGCTTACGAATGCGCTTCCAAAACTGTTTGAAATAACCGTTAAGCCATGGTTGCTGGGGAAGTTTGGAATGAGTTTTAGAAAATCCGAGCCTGTAGGCATGGTGTATTCAACGTAGAAGGCACCCAAGGCAAGTACACTGATTAGAACTGCTATTACCTTTTTGCGTTTCAATATGTTCTTTGCCAAGTTTCTTAATCGAGGTGAATTGGAGCCGTTTTTGTTTCTGCCCAGTCCCGGCCAGAAGATTTTGTCTTTCAACGCGATTTCGAGGGCTGGTAGAAGGGTGAGCGAGGCAGCGAGCAGTATGGTGACGCTGATTGAGATGGCGGTTCCCACATCACTGAAAATGGGCACGTTAACCACAGCCATAACAATGTAAGCTACGATAACAGTGATTCCTGCAGTGAGCACCGCCTGCCCAGCCCAACGCACGGAGAGCCCTACGCTTTCTTCAATAGACTTGCCTTGCTGTCGCTCTTCTTTGGTTCTTCTAAGCTGCAAAACCGCGTAGTCAACAGCCAGTCCAAGAAGCAACAGTATGGTAAGTGTGGGTGTAAGGAATGTTATTTCGCTTTTACCTACCGTAACTACAGCAAAATAGATTGAAGCAAGAGAAATAACCGTTGAAACACCACCTAAAATTATAGGGATAATAGCAGCCAAGGGCGCAAAGAATAGAATCCCAACGATTAAAAGAGAAACCGCAATGGCAGGTCCAACAGTGATTTCCAGCGCCGGTATGAATGTGTTTTCGATATCACGAACCAGAACAGGCGACCCCGTAACATAGGTTGTGCCGAGTGTTTGGAGTGCTGAATTCTCTACAGCTGACTTTACTTGAGCTATTGCGTTAACATCGGGTGTTGAGGAGAACCCCAAAATAACAAGTATTGTGCTGTTGTCGGTGCCTACAAAGTTTTGGGTTATTGCACTGGTTGGTTGATAGGGATAGTCGGTGAAGCTTTGGGTTGAGATTGCGTTTTGGATTGCCCTATCAATATCAGCAGCTGTGGAGTTTTGTGATAGGTTTGAAAGCAGATTCGCCAGCGCTGGGCTGTTGATTGAGAAAAGCGGAGAATCCGCAAATGCACTTTGGGTGGCGTTCGCAATGAGCTCTGAAGCCAATGTCCATTTTTGTGTGAAACTCGGTGATGAACCCAAGTTGATTGCTTCATTCACCAGTTGAGTTGGCGAAAAACCCACATCTACATCTGTGAGGTTTCCCATTGTGTTTATCGTTAAATTCACAGCATAATCTAAAATTGTCGCGTTGGAAGGTGTGGCTCCTAATTTATAGAGTTGATTGATTAGAGTTTGAGGGTTGATGCCCAGTTGAGTTGATAGGTCCAAGGGGAGGTTTTCAGCTATTATTACATCAGATAGGTTGGTTATGGCATCGCTTTGGCTCCAATTTGAAACTGTCAAGCCCGAAACGACAGCGGTTACGATTTGTTTAGTTTGGTCATCCAACTGTGGAGAGCTCAAAAACAGAGCAACTGACTGGTTAATAGCTAGAGTTTCTCTGTCAGCAACAGAGCTTGCGTTGGCTGGAAGGCTCAGAAAGCTGGAGTTCCAGACGTTAAAGAAGGCGGTGTAGTACCCGATGGAGTTTGGGTCGCCTCCAAAATTATTTGTGATTTGATAGGCAGTTGCGTTTGCTTGGAGGTTTGCAATGTATGGGTCAGTTACTCCTTGGATAGTTATCCCCTGGTATGCACCTGCAAAAGCCGCTGGAATCCCAAACACCAGTTGAGCGGTCTGGTTGATTCCATCGATTGTCTGGAACAAGTTCGTGTTTAGCGACGCCAAGTTTGCCGCCAAAGAATATGCGCCGGCGTTGATGGAGCTTATATTGGCTTCAAGGGCGTCTACTTGGGGAAGGATGCTTGGAATCGATGAATTAAGTAAACTATATTCGGTGGAATAAAGGCTTGATTCGCCCGTAAAATTCACGATGCTCTGGTCTTGACTGATGGTTTGGTTTAAGTCAATTATGGCTTTTTTTAAAGCGCCAGAATATGGCTCTGTTCCCTGAACAACAAGCAGGATGCTGTTGGAGCTTTGATCGGAAGCGTTTGGAAACTGCGCTTGCAGTATGTTGGAGGCTTTCTCCGATTGACTGTTTGAAGGGGCACTAAAACCTCCCGCGAGGTCGTAGGAGACCGACGAGAAGAAACTGGGCACAAGGCTAAGTGAAACGACAAGAGCAATAACCCACGCAATAATTATCAAGCGATGCCGCTTAACAATAAATCTATTCAAGGAATCGAAAAGGTTTCTCGACACTGTAACCAAACTCCATAGTAGCTGCTGCTTTTTCTCTATCTGGAAATCAAACTCAAATTAGAAGGTTTTGCCACAATCAACCCCAAACCAATGCGTAGCCTGAAAAAACGCTTTGAGTCACGTAGACTTGGATTGCCGAAAATTAGGAAGCTGAGGGGTTAGCGGGTTAGTTAATCTTGGTTTTTGGAGTCTTGTTAATCGGAAACCTTTTTTTCTGCGTGTTCCATAAATTAGAGCTAAAAGAGGAAACTGTACCGACCAGGCACATATTATGGAGCCAGTTGACCAAAGTAAAAGCAATAAGATTAAGCGATATTGCTGTTCTAATCCTAATTGCAACAAAGTTTTCTCTAAACCTAAAATAATTAAGTATTACGTGTGCCCTAGCTGTCAAACATTGGTTGACGAAGATTCTTACGGTTTTCACTCACCTACTCAAGAAACGGCTGTGCAGAAAAAAAAGCAAACGAGACGGCTAAAAGGGAACAAACAAGAAATTGTCTCGGATCCGCAGGCAGTAGAACTTCCTCAAAGCGACCCGGCACCAATCAATGATGAATTGGTTTCTGCGGAGAAGCTTGAAGTGGACGAGGAACCCGAAAAAATGATGCCGGCTCCAATTGAAGTCCTCGATACTTTAGACAGCGATTACAATTTACAAAACTCACAGGATGTACCTGAGAAGCAAACGCAATCGTCCGACTCTGAATGTTTGTATTTTTTTGGCTATCTTAGTCAGAGAGATAAATCTGAAGGGGTGCCTGTAACCTGTTTTGTATGTTCTAAATCAATAGAATGTATGTTGCAGGAATACAACAAATCCGAGGATAGCGTAAAAGAAATCAAGAAGTGGTATTCTTTATAATTCTAACTGATCTTTTGATTTAAAATTTAAATAAGTTTTTATATCTTTTGATTTGTTTTGTTTGGCCTTATTTTTGAGATTTGCTTTTTGTTAGTTTTTTTGTGGTCTTAGAACAAATACATATTATCGATTCGTAAGAGTTAATATGCTCAGTGTATATCTTTTTTTTAAATAAAAAATTGGAGGTAAAAGAAATATGCCAGAATATTTAGTCCTATTGAAACTAAACCCAACAAAACTAATGGAAACCTTAGGCGCAATAAGAACCATGGACGACAAACCAGTATCAGGAGTAGACCTGCTCTACAGCATGAACATTTTTGGCTCCTGGGACGTAGGAATGTGGATAAACGCTGAAGAAAGTGGCCAAGCCGTCGATTTTGTCCAGAAAAAGATGAAGGGACTTAACGGCGTAACAGACGTATACACTTTGCCAACATTCCCACATGGAAACGGACTCAAAAATGGAAACGGCAACGGGAAAACTTCCGAAGAACAGAAGCGCCCTTTAGAGATTTAAAAAAAACTAAAAAAATAAAAAGGGTCCCGTAGCTTCCCAAACACAAACTCCCAACATTTTTAGTTTTAAAGATATTCAAAAAACCCGTTCAGGGTTCCTGTTTAGCAAATAAGCAGCAACATAAAGTCAAGAAAAATATCGGGTTCAATTAATAAAAGCTAAAGTTTAAGCAGCAAGAAACAAGTGAAATCGATGGAAAATAGCGAAGCCCTCCCTCAGAAAGTAGTCGACAGAAAGACTGCTATTCTAAAAGCTCGCCTAGACCCAAATAGAGCGAGACAGGTCGGAGAAACCCAAAAAGCTAGTCTTTTCGCTAATCGAGGATTTTTGAAGTCGAGAGTTGAAGACATTTCACTTGTAGGTTTTTCCAAATACTATGAACCCTTCATAGTAATTGGCGGAAAATACTCGATTGATTATTGCAAGAAACATGTATTTGAGCTCAAAGCGGACAGTAAAGTGGAAAAAGTTTTTGTTGGTGGAGCACCGTTTAGATTTGAACCCTCAAGCGACGGAACGGGATCTAAAGTATTAAGACTCATAGGTGAGGAGCATTCCCATTATGAGAATGAAACCTATTTTGTAATGGATAGGCTGTTTCGAGAAGTTGCACCAGAAAAAATATCAATGGGGCCTTTTGAGGCTGAGGCTGAAAATCATGAAAATTTCGATATTGATCATAGAAAACCCTGCATCTCTTTGGATGAAGAAATAGATTTTATTAGATCCAAAATAGTGAAGCGTCCATCAGACGCAGACGTAATAGTGAGAGAAATTTTTGAAATAACCGATCGCCTGATAATTTATAGTCCAGTTTATGAGCTTTCTTTTCGAAATGTTAAAGAGTCAAAAATCGTAACCACATTAATTGACGGCATCACGGGCAGATTAACGATAGCTAACTTTACTGAAGTTTCAGAAAAAAAAGTGAAAACAAAAAACGAAGACCAAAAAACTTTTTTTAACTTGAAATCAAAATTTTTCAAGGAAAATTACAAAAAAGAAACTTTAGTTAATGACCTGCTTGATACAGAAAAACCTGTAGCCAATTTAAGCCAAACCAACAACTTGGAAGCAGAAACAAATCCGCCTTCAATTCCAGAAACAGACTCAATGTTTGATGTTGAAAAAGCAATTTTGTTGGCGGTCGACTCAATGAAGCGTTTAGGCATCAAAAATAAGATACAACCCCTAAAAGTGTCCCCCGAAGGTGACTCCTTTATGGTTGAGCTGAGTCTTCAAGATAAACTGGCAAAAGTACAGGTTAACACAAAAACTAGGGAAGTTAAAGAATACGAAATTCAAGAATTAAGCTCCTAACTACCCTTGTCAGCTCTCTTCAAATATACATCAAAGGTATTTTGCACTATTGAGGAATTTCTCGTCAGCTCCAAAAAAACCAACGTTAAGAAATTTAAAATTCCTTGCACAATTCTGCATGATTAATCTAAAGTTAACCTCTTCGCCTCTTTTTTGAATGATGAAACCTGGTGAAGGGCAAATAGTTGGTTGAAAATGAAAAGTTCGGAAGTCAAGAAATGGTCTGTTGCCAGTGACAAAAACTAGCTTGGCGGACAATTCACTATTTCTTCTCCTTTAGGGCGTTTGTGGGGTCAAAGCAAAGTTATTAACAAGATCCCGTCTAATGAGTCATAGCTAACACGATGGAACAGGAGATTAAAGTGGCTTTGCTTGCCAAAGCCCGCAGCCACTTAATAAAGCCAATATTCTCTTTCATCTTGTCAGGAGTGACTAATCATTTCATTGAATAACAAAAAAGAATACGACAGCGACGTGATAGTGGTGGGCGCTGGACCCGCAGGTTCCGCTGCTGCCAGCTATCTTACAATTGCTGGTTATAACGTAATTCTGATCGATAGATGTAAATTTCCCCGCGATAAAATCTGCGGCGACTTTGTTAGTCCGGTTTCACAGATTGAGCTTGCTCGACTGGGTGTCACTCGTACTCCTGAATTTAAGAGTGCAAACCGGATAAGCAAAGCCGCGGTTTTTCTAGATGGCAACAAATTAGTTTCCAGAGTCGTCCCTAAGCTCCAAGGACTACCTCGATACGGTCGCGTAGTTCCCCGCGTTATCTTGGATAAGTTGGTATTGGATTCGGCGTGTAGAGAAGGGGCTGTTTTTTTGGAGGGCTTGAGAGCGGTAGGTGTGCGGGTAAAGCGTGGAGGAGTTGAGTTGGATGTGGAGGGGTCTGATGGGAAAAAAACTTTGAAGACGCGTCTGTTGATCGGTGCGGATGGCAGTAATTCAATTATAGCCAGAATCGTGAGGGGTCAGCCCGTGTATAGTGCCGATAGAATCATTGCCATACGTGGATACTTTGAGGGTGTTGAAGGTCCGTCAAATCAGGCTGACTTGCACTTCAATAAAGAGAGTTTTCCTGGTTACTCCTGGCTTTTTCCTACCGGTGGCAATCGAGCTAACGTAGGCGTAGGGGTTGTCTTAGACACAATACCCCCGGGCAACCTCTTGAAGGAGCTTCTAAACCACCTCATCAAAACTGATGCAGCATTGGGTGAAAGACTTAAGAATGCTAAATTGGTGGGGAAAATTGGGGGCTGGACATTAACAACCTACAATCCAAGCCAGCCATTGGTTAGTGACCGAGTTATGCTTGTCGGCGACGCTGCTGGGTTAGTAAATCCGATAAATGGCGAGGGCATCCAATATGCACTTCTTAGTGGTAGATGGGCCTCTGAAGTTGCCATCTCCTCTTTAATTGCCAATAATTTATCCAAAGAAGCCATGGTTACATACCAGAACATTGTTGAGCGGGAACTTCAGTACGGGATGTCGCTTGCACGTTTCATTGTTCAATTGATTAGAAATCGAAGTTTTAACCCACTTTGGTTGCGTTCAATGGAGCTCATGGCCGCACGTTCACAAATAGACCCAAGGTATGCTGATATCGTTGGGGGCATATTAATGGGAACTATTACTCAAACCGAAGCGACCAACTTGGAAGTGGTTCAAGGAACAATCGAGCAGGCAATGTTTTCGACGGGGTTGAATAACTTGCTTGAGATGGTGCAGGATCCTAATGCCATGGCAAAATCTGCTTTGGATGCTCTCCAAACAGGTTTTGCGGTAGCTGCCCAAGCGACACAGAATCCCTCCGCCCTCTTGGATTGGGCCATCAAATCAGTAACGAGTGCAATCGATGTCGCAGGTATCTCCTCAATTTATACACAAATCCCTCGGAAAGCAACACATACCTAACTTTGAGCTTGAAAGGTCCCTTAAGACTGAATAGAGAAAGGTTATCTATGATTTCTGGGTATTAGGGGCTGATGGTCAAGGCTTGAGCGAAATAACCCTGTCAGCGATGAAGAAAAAAGTCGCCGTTCGGATGCAGTATTACCTTAAACATAATTTTGGGTCCAAAACGTTAGCTTACGATCTTTTGGCTGACTATCCAACTAGACCTGGAAAAGGGATTCGTCCTCTTTTTTGTCTGGCGGCGGCGGCTTCAGTGGGCGGCGACTACAATAACGCTGTTGACACAGCGACTTCTATTGAGCTTTTGCATAATTCTTTCCTAATAAAAGATGACATTGTCGATCAGTCAATCTACCGACGTGGCGACTTTACATTAAACAGAAAATACGGTCTTGCGTTAGCAGCAAACGCTGGGGATGCTGTGAAAATTCTCGCAATGTCTCCGCTTATAGACAATTTGTCCTCGATAGGCGTGCGTAAATCACTGCAGATTATTATGGAGATACAGGAGACTGCCCGGCGAAGTGTTGAGGGGCAGATAAAGGAGTTAACCTTTGTCAAGGATAACCGGGTTGATTTGACTCCTGAAGATTATTTCAGCATTTGTGAGAATAAAACTTGTTGGTATACGATTATTACACCCTGCCGAGCGGGAATCATCATAGGTTTGGATGTGGCGAGTCCTGAACAGTTAGATGCCATCACCAGGTATGCTCTATTCACTGGGATAGCCTTCCAGATAACCGACGACACACTCAACCTTACTTCTTCACAGAGCCTCTACGGGAAAGAGATCGATGGTGACATCTTGGAAGGAAAAAGGACTCTAATGCTAATACATACCCTTAGCTCATGTGGTGCCAAGGAGAAGGATCATGTACGAAAGATTCTAGGGAAACCTCGTGAAGTTAAGACAGATGCCGATGTGGCATATGTTAGAGGTCTTATGCAGAAATATGACGCCATAGAGTACTCTGTGAAAATTGCGAAGCAGTTTGCCAGTAAAGCCCGAGACGTTTTGCTGAATGAATGTGACTGGATGGTTGAGAAGAGGTGGAAAGACTTCTTCCTTGAACAGACCGATTACCTTATCCATCGGAAAAAATAAATACGTTAACCAATAACATGAGAGAGGAGATAACGGTGAGCAATCAAACAACCAAAAAAACAAGCACAAGGGCCAAAAGCACAGCTGAGGCAAACCCTAAAACAGTTATGCCTAACCCGAAGACTGTGCAGAAAGCCATAGACCAAATCGCATCCACGCTTAACAATCCAGAATACAAAGACCAATTAACCAAGTTAACCCAAGCTTCAGTAAATAACACTGTTCAGACAGCTCAAAGACTAAGCAAAGTGTCTTCACGTATGAGCAAACTAAACAATGAAGAAATGACTGAACTCGTCAGCAACTCTGTCAGCGACATGATGCGCCTCTACATCCAATTTAACACAGAACTCTTAACCCTTGTACAAAAAGTATCCAATCGCGCAGTTGACATAATAGAAAAGGCAACACCAGCCACTGAAGAAACTACCCCTGAGCAGTCTGTTCAATGACTCTATACCGTGTAGAAGACACGGCTAGCGTCGATGCTTTCACTCTGCCCTCCCTTTTCGATGCGAAGGCTCGGCTCTATCAAGAATGGCATGACTTCGTTTTTTTCGACCGAAAAACAGGGATATTCGGTCTGCTAAACTTTGGTGTTCATGGAAATCCATATGATTCAAAACGCGGCTGGGGCTCTGTTCTTTCATACATTGTGGATTCATCTCAAAAAATATTTTCCGAATTAAAGTTAATACAGATGGGTCAACTCGAGGTTACATCATACAGCCCCAACTTTACCGGCGATAATTTCTCAGTAGCTTTGTTGGCGAACAATTCTTTTGATGTTGTGGGACAGATGGAACAGACTTCTTTTGACCTAAATTTTAAAGTTGTATCGCCACCTGTGACAGACAAAGATATCTTCATGGAAGTCCTAAAAGAGCAGAATCCTAACGCAAAGATGCTTTTGGCAGCCCAAGAAATGAATCACCAATGGGAAAGTTGGGTTGAGCTGCCGAGACTATTTGTTGAAGGCAACCTAACAATATGCAAGAAGAACTACGCAATTAAGACTAATCAGGGCTATCAGGACCATGAAGGCGGATGCTTCGACATAGGGATGACTTGGGGTTGGGATACTGGCGTTATCTTTTGTGACCCTCTAGCTGCCGATGAGCCTGGACGAGTGGATTTTCTGATTTACCGCTATGGCTCTTCCAACGATTTATCATACGGCGGAGTCTTCCTTGAAACAAAAGATGGAAAAAGACAATTCTTCGACAACACTAAAATGAAGATAGCTTCCTCAGGAGACTACGATGGCAACCTAAGCGTTATGCCTGGAATCACGCAGTTACTGTATCCGAGTTACCGCCCGTCTATTCCAAAAAACAGAACGTTTACCGCCTTTAAAGACGTCGATAAACTTGAAATTGTTTTTACCCCTAAGGCGGTATGTAGCATAGTCAACAATAGTATTATCAATTCGTCAGAGGTTGTGTTCAATGAAATGTTCTGTGAAGCCAACTTGCGCGCGAAAGTTGGAGGCAATACCTATGAGTGTGTTCTTCCCTGCTGGTTTGAATCGGTTCGTCCGCGAAAGAGGGTTTAGAACCTATGCAATTGACACTTGAACAATTCATGAAAGAGCTGATCGCGTTAATGAAACAAGATTACCCTCAACATCTTAGGAGAATGATTGCTGAAACTGAGGGCTTAAACTGGCTTCAGACTCTCGATGAAGAGAAAACCCTGATTCGCGTTACAGCCGACGATGTTATTATCGGAGGGGAAAAAATGCCTAAGACCATTGATGTGAGAATAAACTTTTCAAGAAAATGCCTCTTTGACCTTCTTGAAGGTAGAATAACTCTCAACAAAGCACTCCAAACAAACAAGCTTGAAGCATTTGGAGAACCTGCAACACTGTTAAAGTGCTATAGGATTTTTGAACAAATCTTGTTGCTCTCCAGATTGTCACCACGTTTCTACTTCTTGACATATAGATTGCAATAGAAAAGTCATAGGGTGGTGTGTACGTTCTTAAATTGAGTCGACTAATCAGACTCAACACAAACGATAAATAACAATATTCCCAAATAGAAATGGGGCCAAGCAATTGAGCAAGAGCTCGAGAACAAAAAAAGTTTTAGATGTAAAAGAAGTAACTTCCGTAGAAACAACTAACGCAACTACTGCATCGCAAGAAGGGAAAATATGCATTCCACTGCCGAAGGTGGAAACGCAAAAAGTCTGCTTAAACTTGCCTAAAATAGAGGTAGAAACACAAAAAGTATGTTTCGATTTACCCAAAATCCCGATAAAGGGTTGTGATTGCCCTCCGCCCCAAATGCGATGTCGCCCAAGAGAACAAAAGGTGATAGCTCGAGCAGTTATACCCCAATCCAAAATCGCCTCCAGCATCGGGGGACCGCTCTCGATTGCGGAGATAGAAATCGGTGAAGTATCCATTCCAAACCTTCGGCTGAGAGATTTTAGCGGAACATTCAAGTACGAATCATGCAAAGCCAAAAACGTAGAGCTAGAAATCACATTATCCATAAGCACAACGTTTTCGGGAAACATTGACTTGCCATGGCCGCTCTGTTGGTCTGACTTTTGTTATGGCGTATCGGGCGGAGTCAACTTTAACTCTTATGTGGAGAAACATACGCTTGGAGACGTCGTGTTCGGCGCTGGTCAATTTTCCATGTTTTCAACTCTAACCTCTATCGGTCCATTCTCTATGACTGCTGACCCGATAAAGGAAACCACAATAGACCAAGTTTCAGCCGACAACATACAGATGAAATGTACAAGCATCCCCATCGATACTCCCCTTGGAATTAACATTGGACTGTGCCTTCCAATCCCTAATCCAACGGGACCCAACGACATCGCAACAGACCAAACAACAATTGATGAAATGGACTCAAACGGAATTTCGAGTCCTCAAGCTTCCATGAAAGACATAAAAGCCTTAAACGTAACAATTCCATCTGTCACTACCCAGCCCTTTGAAGCAGAATCTAAGACTGCTCTAACCATATCCACCTCAAAACAGATGTATGGACCAGGTGTTACCCTCATTGGTGACGCAGATAGAGCCCATATAACCGGCGTATTAACTCTCAACGTCAGCAAAATGGTGATGAGGGTCAAGGGCGGCTTGGAGTTTTCAAACTTATCCGGCACAGTTACAACTGACTCAGCAATCACCGACAAGCTTGACCTAAGCTTGGTATTAAAAGGTATTAAAATTAAGGGATTAAACCTGTGTGGGATGAAAATTCCAGAGATAGAGGTGGTAATGTAATGAGCAGAAGTCTAAGTAGCGATAAACCAAGGTTAAAGATTGAGGAAATTGCCAAAAGAGAAAAAATAATGAAATCAGTCATGGATCAAAAAAGAACAGGAAAAATTGACATTAAGGCAACTTTCGACTTGATCCATCTCAGTGTCTACCCACTTTTGGAAAACCGCGACGCAGTCGAAGAGGACATGAAGCAGCTCAAAAAGACACTCGATGACGCCGCCTGCCGCATCTGTGAGATAATAGAAAAATCAAAAAGAAAAACAGCAGTCAATACTCCGCGATAGTAACTCAGAACTAAAAGTCAACGCGTTCTAGATGAATTTTCCGTTTTTCATTTTTTTCTTGACTGTAGAGTTGATTTGAGCGGGTACCGTCTTTCTAATTGAGATGTGGCCAATTGTTGTGTGAAATGCTCTAATATTTGGCAATTTGAATCAATGATGCAACAACGTATCATAGTAATTGGCGCAGGAATTTCTGGGTTAGCCGCTGGTTGCTAGGCAGCTTGAAGTACAACCAGCAACTTTCAAACAGATGTAAGAAGAAGTTGATCTGAAACTCTTAGTTGAAGACTTATTGGCAAAGAACGGTTTGCCCGAAAATGTTAAAGTAAACGTTAAAGTTGAAGTTGCGGCTGAAAAGGTTATACTGACTCTGCTTTCATAAAACGCATTATGGTCAATTTGGTTAATAACGCTGTTCAAGCGATGCCTAATGGCGGTGAAATTGTCATAAAGGCTTACAAAAAAGCAAGTGATGTCGTGATAGATGTCAAGGATACCGGAGGAGGCATATCAAAGCCATTTAAGGTAAGATGTTTACGCCAATGTTCACAACCAAAGCTAAAGGTCAAGGTTTCGGATTAGCAGTGATTAAACGCATGACTGAAGGTTTAGGGGGAACAGTAACTTTTGAAAGCCAAGAAGGGAAGAGCACAACTTTTACGGTATGTTTGCCCCCCAAATAGCTAACCGGTAAAAAAACCTGCAAGTAGGTAAGCATTTTAATTCCTTTGTTTAAAGAATACGTCTTCAAAATGTTGCTCCACAAATTCGCTTCTTGACCTTTTTTGTTTTGAGGCTTCTTAATCTAATTTTCTCTAATCTGCGATTGGAGATGGCTATGCTTACTGGGTGTACGCACACTGTAACCTGTGCCTCTTAGTATTTGCAGCTTGTTTAATATTTAGTGGAAGTCGGATTTGATTGGGCACATACCAGTTTTACTTTGGAAATTTTTGGTGAAATAGACAACTATTATTTAAAAGATTCAAGCAGAAAATGACAGAGGCTTACCATCAGGTGCTATGTTGAGTTGACAACATGTTTACGCCTGTTTTGGATCCCCATTTTGATCATATCCAAGAAGTCAATTTGCTTGATCTGCGTTCCAGAATGTAATCTATTTATAAATTAACTGCAATTACAAGTTTAAGGAAAACTTTGATTTATAAGTTAAGAACACTTAAGGTGGGTTTTTTAGTTGCATAAATTTAGCAAAAAACAAGTCGCGAAGGTTAATGCTCTTTTGAACAAAAGTAATCCCGGTAAACAATCGAGCTGTGAAGAACCATCCCAGTTAATTCTTTCGCCGTTCATCCATCTGTTTAACATAGATGAAACGACGAAGTGTCTTTTTAATTCTTTAACTCTGAAAAAAGTATACTTGTCCAATGATGAGTATGTTAAGGTTTTAACAGATCTAAGCAAGGGGCACCAAAGTGGCTACGTCAAGAAGCTAATTAAGTTGAAATTCATAGTGCCTCGCGGCTTTGATCAAGAAAAAGTGTTTAATAACATTGCAGATAGCGTACTCAGAAAAAAACCCGTGCCAAATCTGTCGTACATTTTAGTGACTGACTACTGCAACTTCAGATGCGGTTACTGCTTCATTGAAAACTCTCTTGAAGGACCGAGCATTTCAATGTCAAAGGATTTGGCGGACAAAGTCATAAAAGTTCTAATTAACGCAGCAAGACAAGTTCAAGAATACAGAGTCACATTTTATGGAGGAGAACCACTTAGCAACAGCGAAATCGTTTTCTACATTATTGAAAAACTGGAGCAAGCATCCAAAAACAAATTCGTGTTTTCTTGCGTTACTAACGGGAGTTTATTAACAGATGACTTGGCTAGAAAACTCAAGCAACACAATGTTGGTGTTGGTTTATCACTAGACGGATGGGCCAGCATAGACAAAAACCGTGTTTTTACTGGCGGAAAAGAAACATTTTATTCAGCACTTAAAGCGTTGGCTCTCTTGAAAGAACTTGGAGTAAATGTTGGGATATCATGTACAATTACGAAACAGAACTACGAATACGCGGAGGAAATAGTTGAATTTGTCCATAAATTGGGAGTTAGAAGCCTAAGTTTCAATTTGTTAACCAGACTAAAGGAACCGACCGAATATGAAGTTCCCGACCCAAAACAACTAGCTCAGCATCTTTTTAGAGCATACTTAAAAGCTAAAGAACTTCAGATGTTTGAAGATCGCATAGATGTGCGAAGAGCAAGCTATTTTTTCAAGGAAGCATTTCATGTGTATGATTGTCCTGCATTTGGTCAGCAAATATTCTTTTCACCTGCTGGAACTGTTGGGCCTTGCCAAGCGTTTTATCCTTCCGGAAAACATCAAATTCCAGTAAAAGACGATTTGAATGTTCAAGAAGAACCATTGTTTTACGAGTGGCTAGAACTTGGCACCCTGAAGAATAAAGATTGTATGCTTTGTCCTGCCCTTGGGATCTGCGGCGGAGCTTGTGCCTATGATGTCTACATTAAGACCGGTAAAATTGGAATAAAAGAGAACTATTTTTGCACTTTTCAAAATGAAATCCTCAAACTTTTGCTAACTTATAATTTCCTGATGCAATCTACAAACCTAAAATCGAAAAAGTTGCGAAGACGGGTGAAAAAGAGAGCAAAGAAACCAACCTAAATTTCCATTACCGAAAGCTCTATGGACAAACAACGCTGATCTTTGATAAAAGTGTAGAATCGACTCAGGCTTATTTAAAAATAAGTCTTAAATCAGTTCCGTGCAATAAACATAAATAATTGGTAAATCATAAATAGTTAGTGATTTTTTTGCCAAAGAATAAAGTAAGGACAAAAGCTAATTATAAAAAACCCGCTAAAATAGCTTCTAAGAAATTAACCACCGTTGTTTCAAAAAGTAAACTCACTGGGGCGCAAAGTAGACGACTAAATGCGCTTTTAGCAAAAATGCCCCCTATTGAAAAAATAGATCCAGAAATATATGCGAAACTACAATCAACAATTCATGAAGTCGTGGAAAAAACGGTGCCCGAATACAAACAGTGGGTGAATTCTTCTTTTGGTGAAAGAGTTGTGGCTGAAGATTGTCCAACGCCCTTATGTAGTTCTTGTGGAAACGATTGTCCAACGCCCTTATGTAGTTCTTGTGGAAACGATTGTCCAACGCCCTTATGTAGTTCTTGTGGAAACGATTGTCCTCAACCAAATAGGAACATTGATGACATGGTTGCTCAGGCAGTTAACAAAGCTATGAATGTTGCAATTCGTGAAGCTTTGAAAGAAAATTTGAAACAAGGTAGAGTTTGAGGTTCTTTAATTCAACCCTCAAATAAAAGGGCGTAATTGACCATAAGAGTTGTTGTCATAACATTAATGCATCATGATTCTTAGTTTCATTATGTAGCATCACGCTTATCCAAAGTGGGTTACCAGAAAGCTTCGTCAAAACATGATTTAAAGGATTTACAAAATGCCCGTGTTTTTTTGCATCCCCCCTGTATCTTCCTTAGTGCCTTATCCTGCAATCCCTTACCTGACAGGTATCCTAAAGGCAAATAATCAAAATGTAAGTACCTTCGATTTGAACATTAAATCTTTTAATTTAGCTCTTTTTCACCAAGGATTAAGCATTAAGCCCAGAGAAATTTTACGCCATAGCAATCGTGGAGTAAGTGTGAAAGAGGAAAAAATTCCTGAATCGCATCTTTGCTCTGTTATGTTCGAGAGCAAGGATACTTTTGAAGAAATTATGTTAAAAGAGGCCTCTGATCAATTAAGTTATCCTTATTCAAATTTAGGGTACGGCCACGTGATTAATGAAGAATTAAGGTTAGAAGTTGTCTCTGATGTTTGGAAAATTTGTAACAGTTGGTTTTTGGAAGTTGCCCATGCTTTCAAAGAACAAAGTATTGTGGGATTTCATGTGATTAGTCATATTGGATTGTTGTGGAGTATTCTTCTTGCACGTAAATTGAAGAAACGTCTGCCCAGAATCTTGACGGTGTTGGGTGGACCTGCATTCGTCTCTTGGAAAGAAGTTCTCTCTTTTTATCCCGAAATTAATGCAGTAGTTCATGGTGAAGGCGAGGTCACAATTTCTGAGCTTGCGAATTCGTATGACGGTAGTTTAGAGTCAATTGAAGAAATCAAAGGAATCTCTTACAGGAACACGGAAGATATAATCATTACCAATGAGGCTCGTCCATTAGTGGAATCTCTTGATTCTTTGCCTTTTCCCTCTTATGATGATTTGCCATTGAGTGAGTATCCTCAGAATAAGTTTGGTATGCCTATAATGCCAGTTGTTGGCTCTAGAGGGTGTGTTGGGAATTGTGTTTTTTGTGTTGAAAAACGGTTATGGGGTAACACTTGCCGTATGCGAACCCCCGAAGACATTGTATCCGAGATTAAAAGTATGCAAGGAAAGTATGGAACGTCTGTCATTCGCTTCAACGACAGTTTTATAAATTGTAATATAAAATCGCTAGAAACATTCTGTGATTTATTAATCGAAGAAGATATGGGAATAAAATGGATGGGTAATGCTCGGGTTCGCCCTGAAATGACTAATAAGTTGCTGGAAAAGATGTGCAATGCAGGTTGCATAGGTTTGTGGTATGGCATAGAATCAGGGTCTCAAAGAATATTGCAGAAAATGAAAAAAGGGTATGATTTGGACACTGCTAAGAAGGTGATTCGGAATACTGCAAGAAGCGGAATTCGGGTTCTAACATTTATGATCGTAGATTTTCCAGGAGAAACTGTAAGCGATTTCAAACAGTCTGTTGATTTCTTAGAGCGGAATTATGAGTTTATTGATCAGGTACATGTTTCACGTTTTGGGGTCTATCATGATTCAGAAATATCTCAAAATCCACAAAAATATGGAATTGAAGCAATCAGGCGAAATATGGGCTTAAACCACAGTTATGTGTATTCACCCAGACCAGAGAGTAATCGTTATGAAATCTTAACTTCAGTCTGGGCACGACTAAGAAAGTTAAAAACAGCCAGAAATAATCCCTTAAAAATAATTGTTCCGTTTTACTAAACATTACTGAACTTTTCAGTACGATCCGCAATATGGATTTCCTTCAATTAAAATCTGCAATGCCTCACAAACATAAATAGTTCCCAATTCATGAAAATGGAGTAGCGATTGTTTTGTCAAACAATAAATCAGCACCCAAAACTTCCTCCAAAAAGCCACTAGAGACTGTTTCTAAGAGGAAAATTATTGCTCTATTCTCGAAGGAGAATCTGAATGCTGCGAATTTGGATCTTGAAATTCTAGCGAAATTGCAAACAACAATGTATGAAGCTGCAAAAAGATTGATACCTGAGTACAAAGAATGGTTAATTTCTGTAATCGGCGAAAAAAGCATAGACGAGAACATTGATCAGATTGCCGTTGAGGCAGTCAACAAAGCTATGAACGAGGCAGTTCGTAAAGCTTTGGAAGAAAATGAGCAACCACCAATTATGGAAAACTGGTTTGAAAAGAAATTTTATGATGATGTTTCTGACATTCGACCTAAAAACAGAGTCTACTACAAGCATTACGTACACAATTTTGTAACCCATTTCTTTTCTAAAGAATATGTAGCTGGAAAAAAAATCCTTGACTTTGGATGTGGACCAGGATTTTATTCTGCCATTTTGGCCCAACGTGGAGCACAGGTAATTGGAATAGATAAAAGTAAATTTTTAATTTCTAAGGCACAGGAACTCAAGGAGAAGTTAGGCCTTAGTAACGTAGAGTTTTTTCATCGTGATTTTCTTGAATTTGCAGAAAATTTGCGTCCTAAAGAGTTTGACTATGTTGTTGCGATAGACACCATTGTGAGTTTTGACTTTTCCAGAAAGGAACATAACCATGAAGAATTCAGCCAAGCATTGAGTAAAATTAACAGAATTTTGAAAGACCAAGGCAGATTCTTTATAATCGAGGCGCATCCCTTTTTTGGTCAACTTGCTAAAGGAATAGCCCTCTCAAATGGAGGCCATTTTCGCGGATGTTTACCACGTTACAAGATAGAACATAAGCACAAGGATAATCCTAACCATTGGTTTACCCTTAGCGAAATGACCAATGCGCTCAGCGAAAACCAAATGGCAATATTACATATCTACGAGCCAGATCCAAGTGTTGAATTGAAAAAAGAGAACGCTCAATTATACAAATTTTTACTGAAGTATCCACATTTGATTGTGTATGAAATAGGTAAAGTGGGCCGAAAAGCCCCAAGTGGTTAAGCTTCAGACGTTTATGCGCAGGTGGCGTATTGGTTTCTGGTTTGGAGCCAAACTCTTCGATGGTTTTTTAGATTGCTGTGTTTCCTTTTTTTGTGTGTTCACTCGAGGGCGATCTTCTGGTTTGACTAGCTCTATTTTTATTCTTGAAGATGCCATAAAACTAAACAATAAGGACTCAGTTGGGTTGATTTTAGTTTTTCCAGGCGTTATTGCGTTTTGGCTGCATTCAACTTTTGTTGCTTGTGGTTGTTTAGGTATTTTTCCGATTTCTGGATAAGCAACAATTAACTCTGCTTTTGCCTTTGTTTCCACGTTTAAGATGTTGTAGATTCCTGGGCGTAGTGGTGTGGCAACAAAATAGTCGTTTTCATTAAGTTTTCGGCTGTCAAAAACTATTTTTCCCCCGCATTCGGTTCCAGTTTTTCGAAGTTCGACGGAGTAGCCGCCAGCGCCATTTGACAGATGAAATACGACGTATCCTCCAGTTTTGACTTGGAAACAATTCTTCAATTGACTTTCAATATGGTCCGCTACCGGTAGATCCAAACTTTTCAAGTCGATATTGACTTGATTTTTGGATTCGTCTGCGCATTTTTCCGGTGGTAAATCTGAAGCAGCCAATCTAAATCGGCCTACCGTGTCTGATCCTCGTTGAATTGTGCCATCGTATGTTCCTGACTCTGCGATCTTATGGACGACCGAAGTCAGCATGGTGAGTGATGCGCTGTCTAAGTTTACTTGAGAAAAAACAAATGGATTAAGTATGGCTTTCATTTTTAGTTCCCCACATCTCCTTCAATAATCATTTCGTTTGAGTTGATTTTAATTCCAATAAACTCTATAGGAACCATTACCGGAATTAGCGGACCGGCTTGGTCTAAAGCTTTGAAGGGGTCATCTATTTCGAGTGCGGGTAAGTTGTTTGCTAAGAAATCATAGACTCCCGATAGCAAAACGTCGAATACCCCTAGGCTTGTAAGGATATCCATAAGCCAGCCAGCTATATCGTCAGGAATGTCAAGAACGAATCGGATCATGTCATCGATTGAACCAAAAATGCCCTTCAACAAGTCTTTTGCCCAATCGGGGAGACCGCCTAATAGTCCATCAATTGCTGAATCAAAAAGATTTTTGAAAAGGTCACCTACCGTATCAGCCACGTCGATTATTTGCAGATCAATAGGCATTTCGGGCACTATTACAATTTGCCATCTGTTTGTTACACCTGAGCCAATGCCGTAGAAAACCCTAAAACCAGCAGTAAAAGTTACCTCTGAAGTAATCAGACCGCTTAGATTTATCGGTAAACAGAAATCGGGGTTGCCACTGAAAACGCATATTTTGGGCACACTAAGAACGCAACCATCAAATGGGTTTGGAATAAGGCAGCCGCCGCCCACACATTGTTCAGGAATGTCGACGCAAAGATTTAGGCTCAAAGTATCCCATTTCACTTCTAAGTCGGAGACTTCGATGGTTTCGTTATTTCGCAATTGAATTGATCCGCCTTCTAGATGTGCCTCTACATCGTAATTCGCAGAAAACGGTCCATAACTACCTTGGTCAGCGCAGGAAAAGTGAAAGCCTTTAACTATTGCCCCAAAGATTTTTCCAAATGCTTTGGCAGAAATAGCTGCGGTTAAATCGAATGTATCTGTTCGTGTTCTGCTTCGAGTGGTCCTTGTTACGGTTCCTCCGCCTCCGCCGCCACCCCCGCTTCCCCCTCCGCTTGATTGGCAAATCGTTGGGGGAATGTTGAGGTTAAGGACTATGTTGTCTAAATTGATGAAGGCTTTGAGTTGATTGTCTTCAATCGCGGGATTATTAGGAACAGTTGTTGATGCAGAAAAAATAAGGGTCCCCAATTCTGGCGGGAGTGGATTGTTAAAGGCGAATTTTGAAATAAGCTGACCGATACTTGGGAGGATTCCTTGGTTCAAAGCAAGTAGTGCGTAGCATTCTATCATGTTTTCTATTGGATCTGGCTCGATATCTACGATGTCTATGCCGTCCACAAATGGCTGAATCTGTTGATTTCCCACAGACCCCGTTGTTTTTGAGCCCCCCGTAGCGTATAAGTCAAGGCAAAAACAGTCTAATTGTTGTGATGGCAAAACGACTTCTCCGCCATTTGGATTAAAAATTCCGCCCGTCTTAGAAACGGATATGTCGTTTGCAGATAACCTGGTTAAATTGGCGATTGAGGGAACTCTTACAGAAGGTTTGCCTGGTGTGGGAAGACCAATGGCTGGGGGGCAGCCTAAGCCTGCGCAAACTTGGAAATGAACGCCAAGACGCTGTTTTCCTAATGGCGGATTTAATTCGTTTGGAAGAGTAAAGATATTTCCTGGATGAAAATCAAGTTCTCCCTTTGTGAGCTGTATTGCGTAGTTTAGTGCTAACGATGTTCCAATGATCGGTAAAGAATCTATAACTGTAACAAGGGGGTTTCCAGCCTGCAGAACCTCTGGCGCGACATCGATATTTTGGCATAGAAGATGAGGGTTAGAAGCAACAAACGAAGTTCCATAGTTAAAAAGAGAAGGCCTTTTCCACATAACATGCCGAACAAGCCGATTGATGCCAGCGTCTTGAATCGAGACGTAAAAATCAGAGTTGCTGGTTAACGCCACAAACAGCCACTCCTACTCAGAAAACCACTTGGAAAAACCCCAAATTTCAAACTCAGCCATGTTTCTCGATCGGTATTCCTGGAAAGATCAATAAAGTTCCTAACTGAAAAATCAAGCATAATAAGCAACCTCTATTTCAAAAGAGTTCTATCTGATTACTCAAGTCAGCATATCATTAATAAACAAATGTTGTCACACCGAATAAACAATAACAACTAAGCAGTAGCTGGAATCCTTCAAATCAATTATCATTGCTGGTCAGTTTAGTGGTCTTGCCATATTGTTCCGGTATCTGATTGAATAAAAAAATAAGGGTCGAACGTTTAGCAGATCAAAGCACGTTTTGGTATAGACCCGCAAGGGCAATTCCAGGTGGGCTCTGAGCCGCCGAGTCCTCCCAAAGTTGACCCAGCTAAACGTTTCCTCAACGGGAATATACTTCCCTGTTTTAACCTACGGTTATTTTTTGATAAAGGGTTTTTTGTTGGTTTTTTTGTACTTCGGGGTTTAAAGAAATTTAGCGCTCAAAGAATACGATGGTAGCTAGGCTGTGGCGGTAATTTTGTTGTGGCGTTTTGTTGTTTAGTTTTTTAGTGTTTCAGAAACGATGTTTCTTTCTTCGTTTCGGGTCGTTTGTTTTATGGTTTTTGCGGTTTTTTTGTTTATACTTTGTCGGTTTTTTTGTGTGATAGTCGAATTTATTCGAAAAGATGAAAGAAATCAGTTTTTTGGTGCACTTATCGGTAAATTGTTAAAGCACGTCGCTGGGTAACTTGGCATTTGGAGTAAGGAATGACTGCGAAGCTAACGGTTATGTGACTGGAGCTGGATAATTTAAGTTTAACTTTGATTGTTGTTGCAACTGGTCTGCAGAATTCAGTTGCAGCAGCAACAACAACTTCTAACGTTCCTACTGAGGGTCTGGTCCTGGTGCCAATGGATGAATTATTAAAGCAGCTTACATGTTAACTGCCGCTTGGAAAAAGTCATCCCGAGCAACCTTAGTTGACGGAGTCTTTGTTTCGCATGGCCGTTTTGACCTCATCCAAGACGTCAGCTTCCTCGAACCATGCATCCTCGTCTACTGCACCGAAAAATCAAAGTCTTAGCCAAAGCGATGAACTATGTTTCAGTTTCTTGCGTGGACAACCAATACTACAAAATCGCCAAAGAAGTAGCCATCAAGCAAAAAGCACCTTTGTTTAGGACCACTCATAATTGAGTAATTCTTGCAGACCTATTGTGTCAAGAGAGCGCCTGGATTAGAATTTCTATGTTAAGGTTGCGCCACAGTTAATGCACCTGGAAGCGGTGGGTTTGTTTTTGGTACCGCAATATGAGCAAATTATCATTTCCGTACCTGTAACTTCCGTTAAAAACTGTGTTTGAGCTTTGATTACTTTGTCTCTGACTATTCTGTAGGCTTTCTCTGCATCGGCGTTGGGTATGTCATTTAGTATAAGTGGTGGAATATTGGATTTGAATTTGCATCTAATTGTTGAACGCAGTATTCCTTTGTCTATGATTGCGTCTTCAAAGTCTATGTAGTTGTAGTCGGTGTAGTCTTTTTTTAGCCCAAGCACGTGGGGGTGCCGTAAGATTACTCTTTTGTTGGTTATGACCACGGAGTTGATGTCAATTGTGAGATGGTAAAACTTCTGTTTAATGTAGAGTTCAACAGTTTCGTTTGGGTCAAGAATGTTTGTTAAATCATTAGGAACCGCCATAAAAAACAACCTATTACAAGAAAAGACCACACAATTATTTATTCCTTAACCGAATTCTAAACCCCGCAGGTTTGAACTACATGCTGCCTGGTTACAAAATAGCAATCTATCGTAAACTTGCCTTGCTCTTATCGATAACTATTTAAGTTATCCGCCCTGAATTCTATCTCGGTGTTTTTATTGGAAAATGAAAGAAAAAATGCAGATCATTCTAAATCCATGGAAAAAACTGCTCAAAGTATGGCTGACACAGTTCTGGCAATAATGGATAAACTTGCCGGAAAAGAATCTGACCTTAAACTTAGCTTCGAGGACTTAACTCTTGATATGGGCATGTTTAAGACAAAACTTAACGGCGCAGTTGTTTTAGACATAGTTTATGCCAAAGAAGCAAAAACTTAGCTATTGTAAGAGCAACAAAGGATGTCCTTCGCAACTGCAATAGGCGAGATGATAGAATCAGGAAAAGTCACATTATCCGCAAATAACGTCAAAGCAATAGAAATCAAAGTTGCCGATAAGAAAATCGAAATCAACGCCATCGACAAGGAAATTATGAAAAAAGCCCTTGCAGCTGCAAGCGGTAAAAAAAAGAGCAAAGGCCTTAAACGCATAAACGGAACCATTGGCCAAATTAAAACCGCCCGAAGCAAACTTGGTCAACTCAAAGGGGTTGCTGAAGAACTATCTGACGCAGGCATCACTGTTACGCTCTCGTATGACGGTAATGTTGTTGTTACGATAGGTTCTCAAGCAAAGCCTAAACTGTCGAGCGCCGCAACAAGAACAAAAGCTATCGAAATAAACAGTCCTCGAAAGCTAATAGAACTAGTCATCTAGCCTAAAACAAGCTAGTTTTTTCAACTATTTTTTATTTGTTTGTTAATGTTCTTTCAATTATTGGGGCTTTACTGAAAGAAGAAGGTTGATGCAGGGTGTCTTTTCTTCTTAGGAAATGGATTGAAGGAATGGAACAACTGGTGTCTATTTATTTTTAAATATCAGTTGCCCATTTTTTTCATCGACGATGATGGTTGTGTCTTTGTTGACTTTTTCTGATAGTAACATCTTTGAGAGTTCATTCAGGATGTCTTTTTGGATGACACGTTTTATTGGTCTGGCACCGAATTGAGGATCAAACCCAACTTTGGCGATGTGGTCTATGGCTTTGTTTGTGGCTGAAAGTTTTATGTTATTTTTTGCCAGCATCTGCTCCACTTTTTTCAGTTGAAGCTCCACTATTCTTCGAACTTCCTCCATTGTGAGCGGTTGGAACATTATTATTTCGTCGATGCGGTTTAGGAATTCTGGTTTGATGCTTTTTTTGAGTAATTCGAAGACAAGCTCTCTGGTTTGGTTTAGGATTTGTTCTCGGTTTTCAGGGTTAATTTTTTCGAGGTTTTCTTGGATGAGGTGAGAGCCAATGTTTGAGGTCATAATGATTATGGTATTCTTGAAATCGACGGTTCGACCTTTATTGTCGGTCAATCGGCCATCATCGAGGACCTGCAGCAGAATGTTGAATACATCCGGATGCGCCTTCTCGATCTCATCAAGCAAAACAACCGAGTAAGGCTTTCTTCTCACCGCTTCAGTTAACTGTCCACTCTCTTCGTAACCAACGTAACCCGGCGGAGCACCCACAAGCCTGGAAACGGTATGCCGCTCCTGGTACTCTGACATGTCGATGCGAACCATGTTGTTTTCGTTGTTGAACAAGAACTCCGCTAAGGCTTTGACTAATTCGGTTTTTCCAACTCCGGTTGTTCCCAGAAAAATGAAAGATCCAATTGGACGCTTTGGATCTTGCAGACCAGCGCGACTCCGTCGCAATGCATCAGAAACAGCTTGGATCGCCTCATCCTGCCCAACAACTCTCATGTGGAGCTCAGTTTCTATGTTTAACAGCTTTTCCTTCTCAGTCTGCAACATACGGTTAACCGGAATTCCCGTCCAACTGCAGACAACCTCAGCAATCTCCTCTGCCCCGACTTCTTCATTTACCAATGCTGAATCCTTCTGTAACTCGGTCAATTTCTTCTTCAAACTGTCGATCGCTATGGTAGCTTCGGGAATTTTGCCATAACGAATCTCGGCAATCTTTCCAAGATCGCCTCGTCGGTTAGCATTTTCCTCTTCAAACTTTAGCTGTTCAATCTCATTCTTCTTCGCTTGGATTTGATCAACAATTTCCTTCTCTGCATGCCACTTTGCCCTCAGACTATTGCGTTGTTCAGTTAAATTTGCAATTTCTTGATTTAGCGACTTTAGTTTGACGTCATTTTTTTCGTGCTTGATGGCTTCGCGTTCAATCTCTAATTGCCGAATCTTGCGATCAACATCTTCGAGTTCTTGTGGCTCAGAATTGATTTCAAGCTCCAACTTGGAAGCCGCTTCATCAATCAAATCAATCGCCTTGTCGGGCAGAAAACGCTCAGTAATATATCGTTGAGATAACTCTGCAGCTGCAATTATGGCATCATCTCTAATTCGAACATGATGGTACACTTCGTAGCGCTCTTTTAGACCTCGAAGGATAGAGATGGTGTCTAAAACATTGGGCTCATTAACCATAACCGGCTGGAAACGTCTCTCTAACGCCTTATCTTTCTCAAAGTACTTCTGGTATTCCTTCAAAGTCGTTGCGCCAATTGCACGCAACTCACCCCGCGCCAACGCAGGCTTAAGAATATTAGCCGCATCCATCGCACCTTCACCGCCGCCTGCCCCTACAAGCGTATGAATCTCGTCGATGAAAAGCAAAATATCACCCTCTGCTCCGACAACTTCCTTAATTACACTCTTAAGACGCTCCTCAAACTCCCCCTTGTACTTGGCACCAGCAATCAAAGCACCCATATCGAGAGAAAAAACCTGCTTTGACCTCAAATTCTCGGGCACATCACCATTAATTATGCGATTCGCAAGACCCTCAACTATAGCAGTTTTACCCACACCCGGCTCCCCGATCAACAGAGGATTATTCTTGGTCCTTCGCGACAAAATCTGGAGAACCCGCCGAATTTCGCTTTCACGGCCAATAACTGGATCCAATTTCCCCGCCCGAGCCATGCTGTTTAGGTTTATGGCGTACTTATTTAGGGCATTGTAGGTTTCTTCTGCAGTGGGCGAATTAACGGAAGATCCCTTTCGAAGTTGGCTAATTGCTGACTTAAGGTCTTTTTCATTAACCTTGCAACTTTTAAGCAAACGCGAAGCTGAATCATCCAAAGACAGTATAGCTAATAGCAGCTGCTCTACAGAAACAAACTCATCCTTAGCGGCAGAAGCCAACTCTTGAGCCTTATGAAGCGCTTTGTTAGCATTTGAAGAGAGATAAGGCTCTCCACCGCTAACCTTCGGCAAAGAATCAATTTCCTTATCCAGCAAACCCGAGAAAGCTTCAGAACTGACTCCAAGTTTCCCAAACAAGAAAGGAACCACATTCTCATCAACAAGCAATATTCCCTTTAGCAGATGAAGCGGTTCGACTGCTTGATTGCGCCCTGCTGAGGCAATCTCTACAGCCTTCTGGATGGCTTCCTGTGATTTAACCGTAAAATTATTCAGGCTCATACGCTACCCACCAAAACCGTTGGCAAGTAAACTTAACTTCTACAAAACCTTAACATATTTTCCCTGAATTAAAGCTTTAGGCAAAAACCACAAAAACCGGGCATTAAAACAACTATATCCAAAAACCGCTTAAAAACGCGTAATCTGTTGTTTAAAGACAGAAGTGATTGATGGGTTATTCAGTATTAAAATCTTTAAGCATGTTAGCTGCATAATGGAGTACTGGTGCATAATGGACAAAACAGACATGAGCCTAATCCTGCTTCTCCTGCAGAACTCAAGACTCTCCTACGCAGAATTGGCCGACAAGCTTAACCTTTCAGTCAATGCCGTCCATAAGCGCATCCAACAATTAATCGAAACAGACGTCATCCACAAGTTTACAGCAAAAGTCAGCATATTTGCTTCACAAGCCATTCCAGTCTACATTTTTGGGACGTCACAACTAACAAGCTTCAAAGATTTACCCGAACGAATAAAGCTTAATGGCTCAATCTACTGGTTAGCAATCGGTAGTGGAAAATTCCTCTACATCGGCGCCTATATCAGAAATCTATCCGAGCTTGAACCACTAATATCCTTCATCAAAAAAGAAGCGGTGCTCCCCGAACCAACCGTAGGTATAATGCAGCCAGATCAGATGCCGCCAAAGAGGTTAAAACTCTCCGAATTGACCTTATGCGACTTGGATTATCAAATCATCAGTTCACTTAAGGATGATGCACGCAAAGCTATTGCCGATGTAGCAAACGAATTAGGGGTATCTTCCAAGACAGTTCGCCGCAGGCTAAACCGTATGATAAATAATTTCCTCATAGAACTCTCTTTAGAATGGTACCCTGACAAGTCAGACGACATAACCACCCTTATGGATCTACGATTAAAACCTGATTCCAAGCAAGCCATGATAGCATACCAGATTTTAAAAAAATACTCTACGAACGTCTTGTTTTACTGGAGTTTCGCCAACATACCCAACTCAACAACACTCGTCATGTGGACCAATAGTATGGGTGAATTGGACAAGCTCCGCGAAAGAATAGAAAAAGAACCAGACGTTATCTCAGCAGTGCCCTACATTCTCTGTTCAGGCTACCTCTTTGAAACCTGGCGTGATAAGTTAGCTCAAACCATGCATTCCAATTCTTCAACTTAGCAGTTGATAAAACGGTCATAGAAGGGTTCTTTTTTGCTCCTTTATCCATCGCGCCGTTGACATGAAACTAAATTCTCGCACGCCAACTTGAAGTCAAAGATAAATAATGAAGTGATAAAAAATGTGTGAACCCGCAATAGAAATGGAGCATCTGGCAAAAAAATACCAAGATGTTTCAGCCCTTGATGACCTAAGCCTGCAGGTTGGCAAAGGAGAACTCTTTGGCCTATTAGGTCCAAATGGAGCAGGCAAAACGACCACTATAAACATCCTCTGTGGACTCCTAAAACCTTCAAGCGGTGAAGCATCGATATGCGGCTACAACGTTCAAAAAGACGCCTCAAAAGTTAAGGAGCTCATAGGAGTTTGCATTCAAGAAACCGCCATCTACCCATACCTAACAGGTGCCGAGAACATAGACCTATTCGGAAACCTCCACACAATGGAAAAAGCCTCTCTAAAAACTCGCCAAAACATGCTGCTCAGCAAGATGGGTCTGACCGAAGATGCCAAGCGGAAAGCCGCCAAGTACAGCGGAGGAATGAAAAGACGACTCAGCCTTATATTAGCTTTAATTCATGACCCACAAGTTATCTTCTTAGACGAGCCAACGGTCGCCATGGACCCACAATCGCGACACGCAGTCTGGGACTTCATCCAAGAACTAAAAACCCAAAACAAAACAATCATCTTAACCACCCACTACATGGAGGAAGCCGAGGAACTCTGCGACAGAGTAGGCATAATCGACCACGGCAAACTCATCGCACTTGGCACTCCAAAAGACCTTATCGAGAAAAACAAAGTCAAGAACCTGGAAGAGGTTTTCATTAAACTAACGGGTAGAAAAATGCGGGAGGAATCTTAGATGAAGATTCAACGTGTCTTAGCTTTAACCAAGAAAGAGATGAAGAAGACCGTACGCGAACCCGCAGTATTATTCATGATTTTCCTGTTCCCAATAATCTTTGTAATCGCATTCGGAACAGCTTTTGGCGGCACAAGCGGCAACGCCGTTTACAACATAGGCGTAGTTAACACCGACGCAGGCTCCAACACTGAGTACTCACAGCAGTTCCTCAATACCCTGACAGCCACAAAAATCCTCAACCTCCAAATGTTCGCTGACAACCAGAGCGCCCAAACGGACCTGTCCCAGGGCAAAATTCAAGCGGTTATGTTTATTCCTCAAGACTTCAGCCAAAGCCTTGCCTCATACCAAGCAGCACCAAACAACCCAGATCAATGGACAAACGCCTCAGTCTCCCTCTACCTCGATAAGGGCTCACTTGTTGCCACCCAAGCGATTCCACCCATCCTACAGCAGGGACTGCTAACTCTAACACGACAAGGTGCGCCAACCCAAAGTTCAGTCAGCCTAAGCACAGGCACTCTAGTTGAAGTTAAAACCGTTTCAGCACTTGACTTCATAGCACCAGGCATGTTCACTTTCGCATCGATATTCCTCATCATGATGGTGGGACAATCATTCGCTCAGGATCGCGAGAACGGCATGATGAAACGTATACGCATCACACCCACATCATCAACCGAATTCATTGCCAGCCAAGTTGCATCATACATGGGCATTGCATTGATCCAAGCAGCGTTAGTGTTCGCCCTAACTTACGCGTTAGGCTTCCACCCGGCAGTCGGAATACCCACATACGCATTTGCCTTCATACTTGTGTTAGTGTTCTCGGTCTCAAACGTTGGATTCGGATTAATCACTGCAACCATAGCTAAATCACCAGGTGCAGCCACTGGTATAGCTTTCCTCTTCGTAATTCCACAGATGTTCCTTGGAACCTTTGTAGGAGCGTCACTTAGCTCAGCCGCACAGACAGCAGGCCAATTTGTCCCCAGCTATTACGTCACAGACGCCTTGACCTCGCTATTTCTACGAGGCGCATCCATCACGAGCCAAGCCATCATATTTGACCTAGCAATATTGTCAGTATCTTGCATAGCCATCTTAGCAGCCGGTATAGCACTGTACTCGAAAAAATTCAAAATATAAGACACCTTGAACCGTGAACACTAATGACCCAAAAAAACCCTATAGATGCTGACGAACTCTTGGAAATAGCACAAAAATCCGCTGATAAAGAATCCTACCAAGTATTGTACAAAACGCAAGGCTACCGTATTGGGGTCGGAGCAAGGGCAACCCCGGCCGACCCATCTTTTTTCATCGAAGTCATAGTTAACTTGTCAGATGAATCCAAAAAAGTTGATTTGACCCAACTCGAAAAGATCCTGAGATTCCTAAGAATGCTGCAGACAAGAAAATACTCTCTTACCTACGAGGATGACAATTATATTCAATGCGAAGCCACAAGAGCCAGTCAAGACCTTAACGAAGAATACTTATCCTTAAAATCGCTGCTTGAAACACAGCTAGGTTAAATCAGCAACACCTTTTTTAGGGTATCACCCGCATAATTTTTTTGTTTTCTTTGTGTGGGTGTGGCGCTGTAAAAGTGCACACCACACTTGTGGCTTTGGAACTGGTTGCTTTTTTGGTTTGGGTTGTTTTTTATTTGTGGTTTGAGTGTGGGAAGTTGAATTCGTGCACACAGTCAACATGGATTCTATGTTGTGCAGTGTCAGCGTGAATGTGGGAGAATGTTGGCGATTCTATTTTTGTGTCATGTGCAGAAAGTTGTTGCTGGGACCTTAAACGTTAGATTCAAGCCGAGGTGCCGAGATAATGATTGCCGAAACCATTACTTCGATGACTAGGACTACAACGCCAATTATGATGTTTTTTCAGCAAGCTTTTTCATGAGCCACATGACTTCGACGTTTCGGTGGCATTCTTTCTTGAGTTTGCGGCTTGATCTAACTTGGTTGAGGTAGCCATAAACATAGAGTTTGAGAAGGTCTGAGGGATTATAAGACGGTCCGCCGGTGTCTGCGAGTACTGAGTGCTTAAATCCAAGCTTCTATAAGTTGAGGCTGTCCACAGAAGCGCCGATGAACCGAACAGGGTTTTCTCTGTCAACATATTTGTCGATAGTGTCAGGGAAAAGCACTGTTTGGTTTCGGTTTGTTCCGTTTACATGTTCGCTCGTGGCTTCCAGCGGCTCTTTTAGTTGCTTTAAAAGCTGTCTAGATTTAAGGTTAGCGGATATGGCAAGCAAAGAAAGAGACTTTTTACACAGTCTGGTTCATTTGCAACTCGGCGATCTTATTTTCAAGCTGAAAGAATACGTTACTCAGTCTTTAGCGTGTGTATATTCTTGTTTAATTACTCCTTTGTTTCGGACCCAAATTAATTCTTAAATCAAGGTTGTGCGGGTGAGATCTTTTCTGCACAAAGAGTTCAATCTCAATTCAATTTATCACTTCAGCTTGATCAATGCTGATTCCTCGCCATTTAATCTTATAATTGAGAGCCACCAGCACATTGGCTGAATCAGCTATTCCTTCTTCCTCAATAATTCTTGCTGCTTCCCGTAGAGATAGCTTATTCATTTTGCCAAAAGCTTCTTTAATTCTTCTTCCAATATCGAATAGCTTTTCATCACTAACCAAAGCATCAGCTAACAAGACATATCCAAAAGGAGGTTTAGCAACTAAGAAAGCGCGGGCAGCTTCTTCAGAGACGCCAATTCTCTCTGCGAATTCATCGAAAGCAATTATCGGTTCAGTAAATTTAATGGGCAATTCCTCCAGAAACTTTATTTCCTGTGATTTGACTTCCTCAAACTTTGCTTCTAAATACCTAAGAATCGGAGCTAAAGGAATTTTGTGGCAATAATAAATCAAGTAGAGCTGCGGGCGTTTTTCCAAAGCAGAGAGTTTTTCACATGCCAAAGCCTCATTGACCAACAGAAGCATTTTTTCATCCACCTGCTTTAGCTTCTCAATCTTTCTTAGCAGGTATTCTTCTGTCCAAAAACCAACAATTTCCAAGTAAATCCTGATGCCAGTTCTTTCAAGAGAGAAATCGGGGATTATTAATTGTTTTCCGGCAGCTACAGGTTCAGGTTCCCTCTTCAACGTCCAGCCTGAAGCTATAGCTTGAAACTGTGAGGCAAAATCTGCTTCAATGGAGCTATCATAAGTTATATTCGAAATGCAAGGTTTTTTTAGCAGTGAAGCATGTTTTTGATTTTCAATTTTAAAGTCGCAGATTTCATTTGTGAATTGCCAAAGAACTTTCGCTTTGATAATCCATTCAGAGTTTGCAACGATGACTGGTATGAGCTTGGCTATACCCACTCCATACCGTCTTGTCAGCTTGAATAAGCTAGCTGGGCCATCTATTTTCACCCACACACCATCATCTTTACTGACTTCATAGATTAACCCAAACTTCTTTACAGCATGGAAGATGTCTTGCCAGTTGCCAGAGGCTGTAAAGCTTAATTCTGTGGCATTAAAAAGTAGCGTTTGAGTTAAACCCAAATTGTACTCTCCTAACAACTCAGAAGCTGAAGGTACAGTAAACTTTTCAAGAACCAATTCGCCGTCCAAATCAGAATAAAAATCCTTCTCAACATCCTTCACCGACAGAGCCAACTCCGAAGCTACAAACTCCACTATTTCTTGTCGCTTCTCAGAAGTCGTAGGCAAACCAAACCGTTTCGTAGCTTGAAATATTCTTCTCCTTAACTCAACCGGGTCAGCTTTGCTTTGGCAGATGAAGGTGCTTTTTCGATCAAGTAGCAAAGATAAAGCTCTAACAAATCGGTACTCGTAGCCTTTTTCTTCAAGCTCAGCCACCAAAGCTTTCAGGATTTTTTTCTTTTCTCCAACATGCGACTTATACGCTTCAATAAGGAGGATGGCTACCTCTTCGTTACCGCGAGTGGGTTTAGCGTAGCGTGGCAAAATCTCGCCTTTCTTCTTCCAGACTGAAAGCAAGTCACTTGGAAGCAACTACGCGGCTCCTCCAATTTTTTGGTGACGTCTTCGGCTTGTCCCCACTTCCATAGTTTCTTTGGAGATTAATTCTATTAGTCGAGCCATTTTGCCTTCTTTCTTTCTGAGCAGTCGTCCGAGTCTTTGAATATATTCTCTGTTGCTGCCTGTTCCACCCAAAACTAAACCTACTGAGGCATCGGGCACATCTACACCCTCGTCCAAGACCTGAGAAGTAACAACCACAGGGTATTTGCCGTTCCCAAAGTTTGATAGTATTTCTCGCCGTTCTTCCCTTGGAGTCTGATGTGTTATCGCTGGAATTAAGAAGCGCTGACTAATAGTGTAAACTAGGTCGTTGTATAGGGTGAAAATCAATATTCTCTCATCTTTGTAAGTGTCGAGCTGAAGGGCTAGTACGTCTAGTTTTGCCTCTGAGTTGACTGCAACTCGTATGGCTTTGTTTCTCGCAAGTAGCGCTTCACGGGCTTTAGGGTCTCTTCCAGTACTCATTATGAATTTTTGGAAGTCCGCCGGACTCTTCAGGGTGATTCTTCGCTGTCGAAGAAAACTTCTATAAATCTCCATCTGGGCGTCGTAGGTTTTCTGTTCTTGAGGTGTTAGTTCAACTGATATTTTCTCATAAGTGTAGGGTGAGAGGTGTTCTCCTGCAATTTTTTCCACATCAACAGAAAAAACTTGGTCTCCAATGAGTTGAGAAAGCAAAGAGTGCCTCATATCACTTCTTTCGTATGTGGCCGTTAAGCCCATACGGTATGGTGCAGTGTACATTTCAGCTATTTGCATATAACCTGGGGCAGCTAAATGATGTACCTCATCAAAAACTAGTAGTGTGAACTTGTTGCCAAGCTGTTCCGCGTGTATGTAGGCTGAATCATAAGTTGCAACAGTTACCATTCGCAGAGTATTTTCGCCCCCTCCGACAACACCCGCTTCCAAGTTAAGGCAGTCTTTAACACGTTTTCTCCACTGATCAATTAGATCCAATGTTGGAACCACAATCAATGTCTGCACTTTCAAGTGTTCAATTGCTTTTAGTGCGATGTATGTTTTTCCGGCTGCCGTAGGCAATACCAGAACTCCTCGATTGCATGTTTGGTACCATTTGCCTAAAGCCTCATTTTGGTAATCTCTAAGCTCAACGCTACATTTGAGCTGCTCAAGTGGTGGAAGCATTGGAACATCATCTTGTAGCTGAAGTCTGCTTTCTGCCAAATACTCCAAAACGTCTCTGTAATGGTATGACTTAATTCTGTAGCAGTCTACTCTTGGATCCCATTTTCCGTAAGGCGTTCCCACTTCGCCCTTTAAAAGCAGTGTGCCTCTATCAAACCACAAACGAAGCATAACACTGAATCTAATCCAAACCAATTAAAGCTATATTAAAAATAGTCAAGAAAAAACAATTTTTGTTTAACAAATCCCAGTCTCATCACGGTCTGAGTTTAATGTTTTGAACCCGTTTGAGTATGAGGAGGAACCAGTTAAAAACATTGAACTTTTTCAGCTCAAGTGCCAAAGAAATCGAATTTAGGTTCAAATCCATAGAGCCTTGTTTTGCTTTGGGTTTGAAGCCATTAGAATTAAGATCAGATTAACCTGTGCTAAATGAACAGCCTGAACTGGATCCTCCAACAACTTCATTCTTGTTAGTTGGTCGGAAATTTGCGCATGTTAAACCCATCGGATTAGGAGTCTATTAGTAAAAAAGCGCAAGCTTAGTATTGTGATAGTACTTTTCCTTGCTTGACTAATTTAGACCAGATAGTGCTTGAAATAATCTCTAAATCCTGTGATTCTATCTCACATCCTTGGCACTCAGTATTTGAGATATTTGACCCGTAAACTCATTTGCAAAAGCATGTCCTGTTTTCGAATATTGAATCCTTAATGGCCGCTGGGATTTTGACCTAGACTCATTGGCGATGTTTACGAAAACAATTGGCACTCTTCTTTCTACGCACCCACTTTTCCTTTTTTGAGCCTTTTTTAAAATGTTTTTGAGAATCGTTATTTACTGCTTAGCAGTAGTATTTTATGGGAGCGGTTTTTGTTGGAAAGAAAAGTCGAAAAAATTTTGGAACGAAGATTAACTCTTGAAGGCGCGGGAGTGAAACTAAGACGCGTTTTGGGCAATGATGATGACTCCACGCTTGATCCGTTTCTGCTCCTAGATCATTTTGGCTCGGAAAACCCTAAAGACTACATCAAAGGTTTTCCTTGGCATCCACATAGAGGAATGGAAACTGTCACATACATGTGGACAGGCGAAGTTGAACATGGCGATAGTATGGGCAATAAAGGCGTAATCAAATCTGGCGACGTGCAGTGGATGACTGCCGGGTCAGGCATTATCCATCAAGAAATGCCCCAAAAATACGAGGGCTTAATGCAGGGATTTCAGCTCTGGGTGAATCTGCCGGCTAAAAAGAAGATGATTGACCCAAAGTATCGAGGGATAACAAAAGACCAAATACCTACACTCGAGAAAGGGGGTCAAACAATTAAAGTCATAGCGGGTAAAATAGAGGGAATTGAGGGACCAGTTCGAGACCTATCTACTGAAACACAATATTTTGACGTTGAATTAGCTGTTGGAAAAGAATTTCAGCACTTAACGCACAAAAATCTTACGGTTTTTAGTTACATCATAAACGGATCTGTCGAAGTTCATGATCAGAAAATTGAAAGCGGACAATGCGCGGTTTTCAGTCGAGGCGATTTGGTTAGAATATCAAGCTTAAACGGTGCTCGATTTCTTTTTGTGGCAAGTGAACCATTAAACGAGCCAGTTGCGTGGAGAGGACCGATTGTGATGAACACACAAGAAGAATTGGACAAAGCGTTCGAAGAACTCGACGAGGGAACATTCATCAAGAGCCACAAACCCACAAAATTAACTTGACAAAAGTTAGGGGCATTTGTCTCCCAGAATTTCCAATTGAAGTCAGACCAGACTTACCCCCGAACTGGGGGCTAAGTCCTTTCTCTTAAGCTGTTCCTAGTCGGTGGGGGATCCTGGCACCAATTTACCAGTGAAAAGACGCTATGGGTGGTACTCAGAAAAGCCCTTTTATGCTCTATACAGCGTTCTTCTAGTGCACATCCATTTATCTTAAAAAGCTATTGAACTAAAGGCCAAGTATTTCTAAAAGTCCACCAGCTGATAAAAGCCATTTTCTTATCGCTTGTGCAACGAGCGGTGCTTGCTCTTCATGCAAGTCTAAATTTGGACTAAGTTTTAATTGTTCACAGAAACTGTCGAGTCTACGTAAACATAAATCAGCGGATACTAATTAACCCCGTGCTGTATTCTCATACCATCGTCTGGCGTCTTCATCTTCAAGCAAATAAGCGTATTTTGCGAGGCGCTAAATGAAATACAGTTAGGCTATATGTTCTAGTAAAATTAGCGGTGGTTCCGAACCCAAAGGTTGGTGGGGTCGCGGGGTCTTGAACCCAAATGTGTTCGGAACCATCCACCACACATTGATTTAGACGAAGAAAAACGCAGTCCCCGCTTTTGGGTGAAGGGGCGAACAGAACAGCTTTTGAGCTATCGCTCGCCCAAATATCGAGCGCAGTTAAGTATGTTTACTTGTACTTCCATTTACCGTTTAGCTCTTGGGGGGGGCAAACATACCGTAAAAGTTGTGCCCTTCCCTTCTTGGCTTTCAAAAGTTACTGTTCCCCCTAAACCTTCAGTCATGCGTTTAATCACTGCTAATCCGAAACCTTGACCTTTAGATTTTGTTGTCATCATAGGCGTAAATAGCTTAGGCTTGATGTCTTCAGGGATGCCAACTCCAGTGTCCTTAACAGTAATTAAAACATCATTAGTCTTATTATCGGCAAATGCACGAATTATAAGTTCACCGCCATCGGGCATAGCTTGAACTGCATTCAAAGTTAAATTGGCAGCTATGCGCTTAAGATAGTCAGGGTCAGTCTTGATTGTTTTTGCTTTATTCTCTATGTCAACAGAAACCTTGATGTTTTTAGGAATACCGTTTTTGCCTATTACGTCATTGAAGACTGATTCTACGTCTGTTTCTTGTGCTCGCGGATTAAGAGGCCTAGCATAGTCTAGAAGGTCGGCTACAATCTTATTGATGTAATCTATGTTGTTTTGGATTTCGTCTAGGCTTTCGAGTGCGCTAGTTTTATTCTCGTTTTCTGGGAGCTCAGATAGCTCGGATTTAGCTAAGAAAAGATCACCCGTTATAGCCTGTAGCGGATTGCGAATGTCATGCCCAACCATACCCAAAGTGGCACCGATAGCGGCTAACCGCTCTGAATCTTTTAGTTTCTTTGCTGCATCCTGAGCTTGCGCTTCAGCCTTCTTTAATTCGGTGACGTCTCTTGCAGCTGCAAAAACACCCTGTATTTCTCCGGCGTCATTTCTATAAACGGTAGCATTATACAGCACTTCAGTGACTTTTCCAGACTTATGCTTGATCGCCAAAGGATAATCTGTTATGAATCCTTCAGAGAAAACTCTCCTGTACCCTATCTTAGCTTTTTCAGGTTCCGTAAAGTAATCCGAGAAGTCGTTGCCAATCAATTCTTCTCTCGAAGTTCCTGTGACTTGTTCAGTGGCTACGTTAACGTCGGTAATTTTGCCTTCAGCGCTAATTGTCACCAGAGGGTCAAGACTTGCTTCAATAAGAGTTCTAGCATACAACAAGCTAGGTTCAAGTTTTTTAGTTCGCTCCTCAACAAGCCGTTCAAGATTTGCTGAGTACTCCTTTAGTTTAAGCTGTGCTTCGTAGAGTACTCTTTCTGTCTCTCGCAATTTTGTGGAATCGAAGTAATAGCAAATGACACCGTACTGCCCATCTGGAAGCCGAATGCGTTGGAGCTCCCACTCGTAAGATTCAACGATTTCAACATCATGACGTGGACTAATAAATTGAGGCGAATAGTATGGTTCACCTGTTTCGAGAGTATGACGGAAATGGGAGATAATTTCTGATGCGGTTGGCTCAGGCCAGAGAATATGCATAGCCTCGGAAAAGTTACGTCCGATTAGCGGTCGCACATTGCGGAAGGCTCCATTCTGTGAACCTTTGTTCATATGTGCTATACGGAACTCAGAATTGAGAACATAAATACCAAAAGGCGCACGCTCAATCAGTTCACGAAACGTTTGCAGGCTCTGGTTTAATTCTTCCTCTGCTTTCTTGCGTTCAGTAATATCAATAAGTGTGCCAATGGTGAGGTCTTGACTGTTAATGTTAATTATTTCTGCGTAACCCAATGCCTTTAGCGGTTTACCCGTTTTTGTCTTCAAATCTACTTCAAAATCGGTCACACGCCCATTTTTAAAAGCAACTATGTAGTCTGCTCTTCCATTGGGTTTTGCATAAATTCCAATTTCCATTGCAGTATGTCCTATCACTTCACTTCGCGAAAACTCAAACATTTTCAGGAAAGTATCATTTACATCGACGTAGGTTCCATCACTAAGACGAGTCATGATCACTGCAAATGGGCTTAAATTAAATGCTTTGAAGAAGCGCTCCTCGCTTTCCGTTAACGCTTCCTCAACTTTCTTGCGGTCGGTTATGTCTCGTCCGATGCCGACGATTATTTGTTTTTCTGGTAATGGATGGGAGTTCCATGATATCCATTTGTATGATCCGTCTTTGCATCTGTATCTGTTTACGAAGAGAATTGAGTTTTTGCCTGTTTCGTGAGCTCTAACTTCAACCAAAGTTCTCTCATAGTCATCGGGATGAAGAAATTCATAAAAAGGCTTTGAGATTACCTCTTCTTTTTTCCAACCTAAAATTCTCTCGAAGGAGGGACTAACTTGCTTGAAGCAGTTGTCAAATCCGACAAGAACTAGTAAATCCAAAGAGTAGTTGAAAAACAGGTCAAGTTCTAGCTTTGTTATGTTGTTTTTAATGCTTGTAGGATTATTTTCTTTACTTTCAGGCAAAGAATCCAAGTTCCTCAATGCCGTTATCCTTATACTGTTAATACTAAAAGCTTTTTTCTTAATTAAATAAAGAATTCGAGTATGTATCTAAACAAAAGTTTCTAAGGTGGGGCCGCTGGGTTTCAATTGTGCACACGTTAAAATGTACCAGTACTTTTTAACGTGAGCATTGGTGAGGCCGCTGGGATTTGTTCCTCCCCACTATTGGAGAAAACTCCACAAAATCGTTTCTTTGCGGCAACTTTCCCTTTTTTCTTTTTTGGGGATCTCCAATTCGTCGTAAGTTTGGCAGGAAATAAAGAAGATGAGCTTAGAAATACCGAAATGCCCGGAATGCGGCTGTCAAAGTGCCTGGAAATACGGAACAGAAAACAAGAATGCCACAGGTTATGTTTGCAAAAACTGCGCATGTCACTACACTGGACCTTACGTTCCACCCAAAGATGGACTGAAATGTCCCAAATGTGGTTACCAAAGATTGTGGAGAGACGGCAGCAGATACTTGCCGTTCGACGAGACCATCAAAATTCAACGCTGGCTTTGTTCCAACTGTGGGCACCGATTTTCCGAAAAAAATTATATACCAGTTTAGTTCCACTTCTTTTTTTCTTTCTCAAGGAGGCGTCCGGGTGATAGACCAATCCTTAAACGTTGTCTATCGCCGAGGAAACGACGGACAGCTTTACGTTTTCATCTACCGTGGGCAGTTGCATGTTGGCACGGTTGAAGTTAACTCGTATAATTGCATGAAGGTCTTTCGTGGCATAGAGAACAACTCACCCGTTTTGGTGAAGTACTTACCGGAGTAGACGGCAATGGCAACACTTCATTTTGAGCTCCATTGTTTAGATTGTTCCTTTTGGTGTGGTCGATGTATTGAGCCAAACCATCAAGGCAAGGCACGAATTAATCTTCTGGCATCTTCGGTTGCATGCGAAAGCATTTCTTTGAAAGCGAAAGGGGACTAATTTTTTTGGATAAGCAAGCTGTTGATAGAAGTCAAAATATTTCGCTTCCAAAGTCCAAAGTCAAATTTGACTTCTGTACTGTTCGCACCCGAGTCATCCCAATTCTCAAGGGTATCGAGAGCGGAATGTATCCTGCCAAGATAGGTCGCGTCCGTGGGTGGAGCAAACAACACGTCGATTACTACGTAAAGAAGCTGGAAAAGGCAGGCTTAATTCGAAGGCTAAAGCGGAGCAACTTTGTAGATTACGAGCTGACAGAGCGAGGTCAAAACTTTCTCATATCATGTGAGGGCGTACTATTTAGCAGCGGGGTTTTTCGTCTTCATCGATGTTTTTTCAAGTTCCCAGTTCTGCGTGAGGGAGTTTATCCATCTGGCGATTTCAAGCGAATTGAGATGCAGAATTGGACGGCTCTTTTGGGGTTAGAGCAGGGTGTTAAGGTTAGGCATACGACGACGTCTTGGATTATTCACGTGGAAACGTTGTATGGTCGCAGTCCCGGAGAGTTAGTGACAACTGCTAAAACCTTGGCTGACCGAGTCGCTAAAGGTTTGATGAGCAAGTATGGCTGCGTTTTAGGCGATGGCAAAATTAACAAACGCCACGAGTTAGGCGTTGATGATCCTGTCGCTAATCTTCTCAACCGCTACTTCACAGTAAGCACTCCCAAACGGGTAATTGATGACAGTCCCGGAGAAGACGAAGGCGAGCTCGATCACCTTGGCCGTGACGCTGCAGTTGAATATTTGCTAATGCCTGAACGTATAAAGAAACTTGAAGGTCAATTCGACAATGTTCTTTGCGATTTAGAGAAGATTTCAGGTAGCCTTGCCCAGCTGGAGAAGATGGGTTGTGACTTGGGAAGAGTTGCTGATATTTTGGGTAAACATGTGGTTTCTGAGGCCACCCAAGACATCGCTAAAGGTTCAGTTGAGGGAGGAAACGGCTACGTGTCTTAGCATAGTTGCAGAAAATCCTGAGTTTAGAATAACAGTAAAGGCAGTAAAAACATGTTCAAAGGGTATTTTGGAACATATCCTTAGGTATGGGAAAAGTCCATGCTTTTCACAAGTCACTTTTCTGCGGTTGGTTAGTCCTGATTACCCACTGTTAATTTTGCCATGCGTTGATGGAGAAGAATTCTTGGAGTGTGCATTCTGATATGGAAGAAACGGAAAACCCTGTTCAAAACCAGAAAAAAAAGCGCAGCCAAAGTGATAAGATAGGCCGCTTGAAATATAATCAGCAGCTGCTCAAGCAGACATTGGCTGAGGTTGAAGAGGTCAAGCTTATGCTACGCACTATCTTTGCAGGGTTGAAGGGCTCTTTCAATTTTGAGCAATCACTTATGGAACGTATTGCTTGTGTTGATGAGGTTGACCGAGAAATTCTGCAATTACTCTTTGAAGTGGGCAATCTGGGTTTGTTACCAAAAGACTTGCAAGCACGGCTTGACCGATTCAAAGTTACTCGTCATCAGATCAGCAGAAGAATCCTGAGAATGAATAAACGATTAGAAAAAGAGTTTGGAGAACGCCTCGCCGAGAAACGTGGTTGGCATTGGGCACTAACACGTTTTGCTATGGAAATATGGGGCAAACAGGAAGAGATCAAAGCCCTTTAGTTTCCATTACCATAGCTGATTATATGCGTCGCCACTGAAATAACCATCAGGTTTGTAGCTTTTTGCGATAAGCTCAGAGTTATATCGAGTAGGCTGCGTTTTGCATGACTTCAAATCGGTTCTTATGAAGCTAAGATTAATTTTTCAATTGGACTAATAGTCATCTTCCTAAGAATCCATTAAACATCTAGGCTATGAATCTTTTTAAGCAATGATCTGCAATCTTCCAGTCCCTTCTCAGTTATCTCCACAACCTGATGCACGCCGCCCCACGACCTAATAGAGCGGACTCCAATCAGACCAGAAGCTTCCATCTTCACCAAGTGATTCTCCAAACTACCCTTTCCCAACCCCACGAAAGAACGCAACTCCACAGAAGTCAACTTCTTGTTCATGGCAAGCAGAATCAAAATCAGTATTCTGGTTGATGATTTGAAGGTAGGGTCGTTTAGCTGTTTGTTTAATGATTTAATTATGTCTGTGCTGGGCAATTTGAAGTTGGGTTGTCGGTCCTTTACCAATTCTGGGGGTCCTCCATAGAGATGGGCGGTTTCCGTCTGCGTGCATGTGCAGAAGCTATGATAAGAACGACAAGAAAAATTACCCAAAGAATAAGGTAAAAGCCCGCATTGGCTTTTAGGAGAGAGACAACAAAACCCCCTAACGTGTAAATAGTTAATGCCGACATGACGGCTATACTTTCTCGTGGTAGCCGCTCAGGGAACGAACCTTTAAGAGCAAAGAATAACGGAAACACTGTTGTGGCCAAAAGTCCGAATCTAAACACCAAAAATTCGTGGCCCAGCAAGAAAATTGCGGCAAGAATCAGCGAATAGTAGGTCGTCCAAACTAATGCTATCCACGAAGGCCGTAGCAATTTTGTCCATATTGAATCCACAATTTCTCTGCGTACAAGCATGGAGTTATAAGCCTTCTTCAAAATCCAAGCAATCATAGCAGCGCCCACAATGCTCACCGCTGTGTTAACCACTAGCGCAACAACAAGAAAATAGCCAGCTGAAAGCCCGAGGATTAGGACAATCAAGGGCAGAAAAGGTATGAGGACAATTTCAGCGGCGACTGCAGCATAACAGAGTCCCCAAGCTCTCTCTAGTATGTACCGTTCTATAACTAGGGCTTTTTCTGCGACCCGCTTAATTTGCTCTGGTGAAACCTCTTCGACCATACTTTAGCTCCTTAATTTCTATATCTGAGTGCTACGGCTCTTTTGGCTTTTATCTTCCTGGTACAAATTTTGTACCTGTGGAACGTTATTTATAAAACACTAACCTTTTACTAACAAGCAATGGGCTTCGTTTAGTCCAAAGGGTAATCGCATTGATAGATTCTGAGGGCATTACAAAAAAGTTTGGGGATCTAACAGCCGTAGACAATCTTACTTTTCATGTTGACGACGGTGAAGTTTTCGGTTTTCTGGGCCCGAATGGCGCAGGAAAAACTACGACGGTCAGAATGCTTTGTTGCCTAATCTCAAAAACCAGCGGAAACGCTACTGTGGGTGGATACCAAATAGGCAACAAGGAAGATTTACTCAAGATACGCAAAATCATCGGATTGGTTCCTGATAATGTGGGGTTATCCGAAAATTTGACCGCTTACGATAACCTCGATTTCTACGGAAAAATATACGATTGCTCTACCGCTCAAAGGAAAGAAAATATCCAACGTTTCCTCGATATGTTGGGGCTTTGGGATAAGAGAAACATTTTAGCTGGGACCTTTTCCAAGGGCATGAAACAAAAACTCGCCATAGCCCGCGCCCTCATCCATGACCCACAAGTACTTTTCATGGACGAGCCTACTGCGAATCTAGATCCTGAGGCTTCGAAAACAGTCCGGGATTTCATTCTTCAACTAAAAAAAGAGAAGAAGACAATCTTTCTAAACACCCACAACCTCGACGAGGCACAAAGAATCTGCGACAGGGTAGCAATAATGAATACAAGTATTAGGGCAATCGGGACTCCGCAGGAACTTGAAAGGTCCGTTAGCGGCAAAAAGACAGTTATCGGATTAGAACAGCAAATCAACGATGCCGTTTTGGGGGCACTGAAAAAAATGCCGCTCAAAAACCTGGTCACCGACGGCGACACAGTAACATTTAGTGTGGAAAACCCAGACAAGGAAAATTCGCCTGTTATAGAGTCTATAGTGCTAGCGGGCGGTCATGTCAAATCAATTAATGTGGTGGGCTCAACTTTAGAAGATACCTATCTAAAACTTGTGAGGAAATAAATATGAGGCTCTCAAAGGCGTGGATCGTAGCAGCTAGGGACTTCAAGATATTTAGGCGAGTAAAAAATGTCTGGTATTCAATCATAGTCTTCCCTGTTGTTATCTCGGTCTTGTTTCCGGTGATACTGGAGTATTTAGCGATTAGGGGGAGCCATGGACTTGCAGCGCCTGGTGTGCTTCCAAATTTGCTTAACTCTTTTTCTTTCTTTTTAGTTATAGGAGCAGCGTACGTTCCCTTGGGAATTGCCTCCTACAGTATAGTGGGGGAGAAAGTTGAGAAGAGTCTGGAACCGCTTCTAGCAACACCTCTTACTGATGGAGAGATTTTGCTTGGAAAAGCCATTTCCGCAGTTATTCCAACTTTAGTGGCGATGTATGCGGCTGCAGCAGTCTTCATGGTGGGCATTGATGAGGTTACTTTCAGTACGCTTGGCTATTATTATTTTCCAAACTGGAATATCGCCACTTTGCTGTTAGTTTTGATGCCGGTCGCCATTGTTATGAGTGTTCTGTTCAGTGTGATGGTTTCTTCAAGAGTTAATGATGTGCGTAGCGCTAACAGTTTTGGAATTTTTATTCTCTTTCCCCTCCTTGGCATATACCTTCTCAGCGAGACAAGCGTAATAACTCTTGACGTAAACACTTTGCTCGTAATTTCAGGGGTTATCTTAGCTGTTGGTGTGGCGCTGTTTTTTGTCAGCACCAAGACTTTCCGAAGGGAGGAAATACTAACAAAGTGGAAGTAGCGAAGTTGGAAGCGAAGAGGGCGGAGGTGGAACATTGGATCCGAGTAAATATTATCAGACAAATAAGGGGAGACTCCTTGCGTTTGGAACCGTACTAATAGTTTTGGGCATCGTCCTCTTTTTTGCAAAAGGCATCCAAGATGCGCTCGTATTACCCGTCTTTGGATTGGTGTTGCTTATTGCCGGCATTATTTATAATCCGCGGCAGAAGAAATCAGAGAACTAAACTAGCGGCACACCCTGAGCACGACCTCGACCGCTGGGTGTCAGTTCCCCTAATGACCTATTTTTTTCTTATTTTTTATTCTTTTAGCAGAATCGGTAATTAAGTTAGAGACTATGTTTACTGCGCGTTATTTGGAACTCATTATTGAGCAATTATTGAAGAAGAACGGTTTGCCAGAGAATATTATAGTTAGCGTTAAAGTTGAAATAGACGCGCGGAAAGTTGTCGCTGACTCCACTTTCATAAATCGCATTATGGACAATTTGGTGAATAACACGGTTCAAGCAATGCCTAAAGGCGGAAAACTGACTATACATGCTTACAAGGAAGCAAATGACACTGTCATAGCAGTCAAAGATACTGGCGTAGGTATTCCTGAAGACGTGAAAGGAAAATTGTTTACTCCAATGTTTACGACTAAGGCGAAAGGTCAAGGGTTTGGATTAGCGGTTGTTAAGCGCATGAGTGAAGCGTTCGGCGGCAATGTAGCTTTCGAGAGCCAAGAAGGCAAAGGAACCACTTTCATTGTAAGTTTACCCCCCAAAGAGCTAAACGGTAAATGGAGCTTCAAATAAGTCAGGTTTCTAATACCGTCAAGCAAAGATAATTCGAAATTCACGCGCGATAATTCTAACACAATTGATTAATACCAAGAATAACCACTAAAACTAACGGTGAAATAGTTGGTTTTACAGAAAAAGAATTTTCAGAAACCAGATGAGATTCAGACTCCACCAAATCTAAAGGTTGAGAACATCAGAATGGATAACATGACAATATCAAAGCAGACCTATCAACCTGGATGGAAATGGTCACAAGACATAAAATCCATTGCTAAAACTGATTCTTGTCAAGTGCATCATTTTGGGGTCTGGGTTTCAGGTAGGTTGCGTGTTAGAGCGGATGATGGTCAAGAAATCGAGTTCGGTCCCGGAGATGTATCCGACATTCCGCCAGGACATGACGGCTGGGTCGTCGGAAATGAACCTGCAGTCTTTTATGCCTTCATATGCAAAACAACCCTAAAGTGAACTGCTCGTCCAGTAAAGGGTGAGCATCGCTTGGCTTTAAGTTTTAGTGACTTTGATAGCGCTCACAGGACAAGTGCTTTCTGCATCTTCTGCAATAGTTATTTTGTCATCGTCAAAACTGCCAGTTGATTTGCCGTTACTTATTCCGCCTCTCACTTTCGACTTACCCTCATCATCAGCTTCGAAATGGTTAGAGTCCAGCGTATAGCATGATGCGCATGCTATGCAATCTTCTCTGTTAACTTCAATTTGGAACTTCAATGGATAATCCTCGAGATTTATTTCAACTTGACTATGTCAATTTAAGTTTATCCTTACTCGAATATTCTTGATGCCTGAAAAAGAAAAATGATTTAACCTTTCAACTGAATAAGAAAATGAGTTGGTTACGCAAGACCAGATACTTTGTTGTTGCTTGCTGACAATGAAAAATTTTTTTATTTCACTACATTAAGTGATTTTGTTTGGTGAAGATTAATGGATTATCCAAATGAGGAATCCGGCAATCCACAAAAGAATTTTAGCAAAGTTAAATGAGGATCCTTAAGTCAACAACTTATGCCCGTTTCTTTAAGAAGTTTCCCTTAAGGAGCGACACAAAGAAGCAAAAAAAACCATTATTCCTAATTAGATAAGAATAAACAGAAAAAAGAGCAACCCATAAATTTGCTTAGTGTTGAAGTAGTCACATATTTTTATTAGCGTTTTTAGCAGTGGATATTTTTTCATATTATTTATCCTTCAGTTTTGGCAGCTGGTGTTATTTTTTAATTCAACTGTCAAAGTTGAAAAGCACGGGCTTGGAGTTATGAAAGTTGAAACTTCATTAGTTCATCGTTTCGTGCTTTTACAATTTCCACAATCTTTTTTCTCAGCGGTTCTCCAACAATGTCTTTTGGAATTTTGTCCAATCTACGGGATAATACACTATCTTCCAATATTTTGCTGATCCATTTTTGAAAGTCTGCTCTCTCAAAATGAAAGTCAACTGACTTTAGGTCTACCTCTTCAAGTTCCTTGGCGAATTGTTCTAGACTTGTTGCAGTGTTTTTGGTTGGTTGACCAATATCAATATAGAAATTGAAACCATCTTCGTATGGCACCGTCCTCAAAATTCTTTGAACTGCTTGGTGCTTCTTTTTATTAGGCAGGGTCTTTGACATAAAACACAACTTAATTACTCTATCAGTACCAGCCACTATATGGGTATTTGGCTCAAGATTATGTTAGCTCTTAAGTTGTTTTTTTACTGTTTCTTTGACGGCAAACGTACTGTGAAGGTTATTCCTTTGCCTTCTTGACGCGCGAGTTTGTTGCTAAATTATTTGTATTGACATTTTCATGCTGAACAGATTGATTTTTGGAGTTCCCGACCTTGTAGTGGTGCCCTGTGGACTGGACAGACTGGAAAAATCCCGATCTATAACTATGTTAGAAAGATAGCAGAAATTAACACAAACAAATCAAATTAGCAACAAGCTGGCGCGCTCCTAAATTCGTCGCAGTAAATCCCAAACATACTTATCCTTACTACTACTTGCAGTTTTTCAGCGAACCAAACGAGGGGTATGCGCGATACTTGCGTGTTTTTCGTTGAAAAAACGTTGAGGCAATCTTTTATGGTCTGTGAAAAACGGTGTCGCCATGATCGAGCAATTTGTAGAAACGAACTTTCAGGAAATCAGTTGCAACGAACGCTATAAATGCGTATCCCCAGATAAATGCTGCTAGCCCCCAGCCAATAGGTGACACGAATACTCCGTAAACTACGATTAAAGTCGCTGCAACCTTGGTTACAACAGCAGACCAAAAGAGAAGACCTCCTGGTCTAATGGACCAGAAGTGCCCTCGTGTGCGAGTTACGAAGATAGTTAAGTGTCCAGCAACCGCCAACTTGAGGAATATGAACGCTTGAAGAACGCCCAAGGGGAGTTTCAATACTACATCGCCAATATAGAATATTCCAAATGAAGAGAATACTCCGATTATTCCCAAAAACGACGACATAGTCAGAACACTTCTCATGTTCCATCTTTCAGGTTTATTTGAGCTCTTCACGTTGTCATACGCAATCGCCATTATCGGCACATCATTAAACAATGCAATTAGAACTATCATCACTGCAGTTACCGGATAGAAATTGAACACAAGAATAGATGCGACAATGAAGAATAACACACGAATAGTTTCAGCTATACGATAGAGTGCATAGTTGTTCATACGTTGGAAAATCTTTCGGCTTTCCTTGATAGCATCGATAATTACGGATAAACCAGGCTTAGTCAGAACAATATCAGCAGCAGATTTTGCGGCATCTGTTGCGCCGGCAACCGCTATTCCTGCGTCTGCCTCTTTAAGTGCTGGAGCGTCGTTGACTCCGTCGCCGGTCATACCAACTATATGCCCGGAGTTTTGGAGAAGTTCGACAATATGATATTTGTGTTCAGGAAACACTTCGGCGAATCCTTCAGCTTCCTCAACTGCGCGCTGTGCATCTTTTTCATGTGGACCCAAAATGGCTGAGGGAAGCATAATTTTTGTTCCCAAGTGTACTTCCCGAGATATTTCTTTTGCAATCGCTATGTGGTCGCCAGTGACCATCTTAACTTGGACTCCCATTGACTGGGCTGTCTTGATGGTTTCAGCGCTATCTTCACGTGGCGGATCATACAAAGCTATTAAACCAACATACTGCCACTTTCCGTTTTCATCAGTCTTTGCTACTCCAAGGGAGCGTTGCCCTTTTAACGCAAATTCATCTATGTCTTGATTAACCTTGTCTTCGAGTTTTTTTTGAGCTGAAACAAGTTTGAGAATTACCTGCGGTGCCCCTTTCGATACTTTAAAGGTAGTTCCTCGGGGATTCTTGACTGTGGCTTCAGTGCGTTTCACAACAGGGTCAAAGGGTTTGAATCCCATCTCTTCGAAGCTTTTGCAGGTTAAAGCAATTGATGAATTGGCATTAGCTTGAGTGATTATTGCGCTGTCGATAGGGTCCTTATCTTCTTCTCTTGATGCTAAGGCACCCAACAGTAACACGTCAGTATCTTTGAATCCGTCATCCGGTTTCACTTCAGCTACTGTAAGCTGGTTTTTTGTTATGGTTCCAGTTTTGTCTGCGCATAAAATATCTACGCCTGACATCTCTTCAATACTGGAAAGTTTGCTGACAATCGCTTCTTTTTTAGCTAGTGCGATAGCTCCTACTGCCATAGTAACAGATAGGACAGCGGGGAGGGCTGCTGGAATTGCTGCAACGATTAAGATTAACGCAAACTCAAGGGTGTCAACGAAACTTTCTTGGCGGAACAATGCAACCATGAAAATGACTGCAACTAAAACTACCGCCAAAACAATCAGGTAATCGCCTATTTTTACGACTGCTTTTTGGAAGTGACTTTTGGTGTGGGCTTCTTCCACAAGCTTTGCCGTTTTCCCAAAATAAGTGTTCATACCTGTAGTAACAACTAAAGCATCCATTTCGCCCTGCCTAATGATGGAACCGGAGTAGCCGACATCGGATACATGTTTTTCCACAGGCAGCGATTCGCCAGTTAATGCTGACTGGTCAACCAGTATGTAATCGCCTTCAAGAAGCTTGATGTCTGCGGGTGCAATGTCGCCTAGTCGAACCCGTACCACATCTCCTGGGACAAGGTCTTTGGCAGGTATCTGTACCCATTTGCCGTCTCGAAGCACTCGTGCTTCAAGTGCTAATCTCTGCTTTAGAAGCGCTATTGCGTTGTCTGCTTTGCGTTCCTGCCAGAAGCCGACCACGGCGTTTAGCATTAGCAGAGCAAATATGATTCCGAAGTCCTCCCAGTGCTGAATGACAGCTGACAGGATTACGGCTGCTTCGATCATGAATGGAATTGGACCCCAAAAATACCTAAAGAACTTCAATAATGGATTGACTTTCTTTTCTGAAATCTCATTGGGTCCGAACGTTTCTAGTCGCTTTTTTGCTTCCGAAGAGGTGAGGCCAGCCTTTTCAGTATTTAATTTTTTGAATAATTCTTCTGTAGACTCGTTTTTTGCGTTTTCAGTCGTTACTGATTTATTTTCCATATAACGCGCTTTCTAAAATGTGATGATTAAACTCAAAACTGTTTAATTATTTTTAGTACAACCAAGTACTTAAGTTTTAAATGAGTAATAATCGAGCTACAAGATATATTGGGGTTCAAAACCCCTAGCGCGCTAAACCTAAAGTTAAAACGTCGGAATCATCTCAAGCCCCGAACTTTTGAAAACAGAGTTCCGCAAATCCTGTTTCGCTCAACAGCCATTTGTAGCAACATGCTTTTTCAAAATAGTTTAATAATGCTCTGAGCATAGAATTTAATTAATACACGTTTAACTATAAATATCCTGGAAATTTTCTAACGTAATTCTTAATAAGTGTAGAAAAAGTCCTGGTAATTAGCCCATAGCTGCCCTTTGGATAGTGAGTATTGCATTAGGCGCAGTCATATACTACACTATGCCAAGTTAGATTTACTGACTTCGATGCCTATTTGCCTAAATTCATGTTGATCTAAGCAAGGCAGTTCTCTTGACGTCTGGAGCAACCTTCGTGGTATCGTTACCTCCCAGTCTTTAAGCTTTTTGATTTTGAACGCACGTTAAATTTTCGAAACAAATGAGAGAGAAAGTGCCCCTTGAATGCTTATAAATCTGAAAAAGGATATTTTTACAGGTATTTTTATGCGTAAAAAAGCCTTGTTTTTTCTCGCAGGAATTTTTCTGGCTATCGCTTTAGCAGGACCCACTATACTTTTGACCAATCAAGCGAATTCAGACTTGAATAACATCATTGCACAAGAGAATCCCGGAATGGAAACAAGTGGTAGCATCCCCACTTCTGATCAGGTTAGCCAAAGCCACCAGACAACATTTATACTAATATTACTAATCGAAGCAATATTTGTAAGCCTATTCGCAATAACCATTTATTTTGCAGTAAACCAGTAACTCGAAAAGCCAGCAGTCACTTCTAAATCAAGGAGAGATCTTTGATCCGCGTTGTTCTAAACGCAGTCATAGCCAAACAGATGCTAAAAATCATTGGCGGGTCATACCTCTAGTCTGTCAAGTAGCTAACTGTAAACTGGTTACCCTGAGGGTTTAGTTCTGAAACATCAACCAACTGAACCATTTTATTGTGTCTTAATTGCGCGTCCATTAAGACTTCACTGTTGGGAAAACCACTGATGGCTCCACTTCTGTTTAAAAAAACTGTCTGACAGTTGGCAAAGGTAATTGTGTCAAAATCAGCCAGGGCAGGGAGAACACTATTTACTTCAGGTCTTTCCACTATCCAGTCAGCCGATAATTTCCCTGAGATATACGTGAAGTTGTTTTGGTAAATCTGACCAGATGTTATATCTGTGATTGAAATAGACCACCGATTTGTGTCGGATTGAATGAGGTTGATTGAAGCCTCGATCTGGTCTCCAGAAGAAATATCCATTGTTTCTATTGTGATTGAGTCGCCAGGAAGTAATTCGTACCAAGCAGAATACTGCGCTTGCCCATTCACCCAATCCTGCTCTGTTCCTGTCTGGATTAGTGTTTGATCAAACTCTCCGCCTATGCCAATCCAAATCGCTGAAAACGCATCTATTCCAATATCTGTGATTGTTGGAACGGTCCACGAAGCGCTTACACCTATGACTTCCGGTTGTGGATTTTGGAGGTCTGAGGCGGAGATGTAGCCTGCCCAGTTTCTAGCAGTTTCGACTACTGGTATGGGCATAGTGGAAGATTGCGGGGATGAGGTTAGAAATACTTGAGAGATGTAGTACCCCCCTACTAGTACGACGGCAAAAGCAATTACAGCTATCAGTACGATAAAGTATATTCTTGCTGGAGCTTTACTCAAAACGAACCTCCTGCTTTACTGGAAAAACAAAGTCAACAAGCAGTAAGTTTGGAAAAACGGCAGCGCCAGTCTTGGGTGGGGTTAGGTTAAGCTTACAGCTTTCCCCAGAGCTGCCTACACAAAATAGCCTATCATTAAAGTTGCTTTATAAGAATTAAAATCACGCTGAACTAAAGACGGAAAAAACTCGTTTTTCCATCGTAAGTTTGCTTGGTGAACGCACAAATTTTTGCCTCTGGATAATATTTTCGAACTTTTTATATAATTTGCTGCATTATTTTAAAGAAAGAAGGCTTATTTTATGACAGTCTCAATTGTAGAATGCCCACATTGCCATTACAGATTCAATTATGAATACGTTCCTGGAGCATTAAACTATTCTATGCAGGTCGGCAAAAAACGCCTTTTCAAGTGCCCAAACTGCAAAGAACTTCATAGATTTGACATCAGCAATTCTGGCTCCGACCCCTCACTTCCCACTCATAGAGTTGAGGAAGAGCGCAGGGTTGGCGGCAGAAAATGGTGGTGGTTTGTAGGCATCATTATAGTGCTCGCTATCATTGGCTTCATAATACATTATTTAATAACTGGGTCTTTCTTGAATATGGTTAAGTCAAAAATACGCTGGATCCAACGGTCGGCTGGAAAGTTAGCTCTAAATGCTTTTATTCAGAATAAATGTCGCTTGTTTTGATGGGGTGCCTCAATTTGAACCAACAGCTTGCTAAGTAGCTTATATCCTCATTATTTGAAGGCATCAACGCGTAACCATACAAAGAAACGGTTTCTCTTCCTGCTCAAGCGGCGAACTATACCGCAAAGCATCAGTCGCATACTCGTTTTCCTCGATGTCTTCCCGATACTCCAACAATTCAGATATGTTTATAGAACTCATCCATCGCGTAGGCTCTGCTGTCAGGGTCAAAAGCGATAGCGACATCTGTGACCGCCTAAAATTGTGTTAAATTGAGAAGCAATCGCTCCCTTTTTTTAGCAGGCGAAGGGATAGTGGAAAATGCTAAAAGGATAACCTGCTAGACCCCAATCGGGAAAAGTCTGTGAGTAACAAAGCTGAGTATTGCTTGATTATTAAAAAGAAGTAATTATTCAACCTGTATATTTCTGGGAATATGTAAGCTAAATGTCGAGCCTCTGCCCTCTTTGCTTTCAAAACTCACCGAACCACCCAACGACTCAATTAGCCTTTTAGTAACCGCCAACCCAAAACCTTGACCCTTACTCTTTGTCGTAAACAAGGGTGTAAACAACTTACTTTTCAACGAGTTAGGTACGCCTACACCTGTGTCCTCAACCGCGATAACCACATCGTCAGCGTCTGCATAAGCACGAATATAAAGTTCTCCCCCGTTCGGCATAGCCTGAACAGCATTAGAAATCAAATTTCCCAGAACCCTCTTCAAGAAAACCCCATCGGACTGAACTGCCTTGACAGTCTGTTCCACTTGAGATGAAGCGTGAATATTCTCGGGAAACGTTGCCTTAATTAGCAACCCTTCAATCAGCTCTTCCAAATCCACCTCACTAATCGAAGGATTGAGCGGTCTGACAAAGTCTTGAAGGTCAGCAACAATTTTATTGATATAATCAGTACTCATATTAATCTCGCGAAGGCTATTCATCAAACTCTGCTTTGCTTCGCTATCAGGCAGTGAAGTCAAATCAGACTCGGCTATGTAGACTTCACTAATTATAGCTTGCAACGGATTACGTATGTCATGCCCAACCATTCCAGCTGTTGCACCAATAGCAGCTAAACGCTCTGCGTCGCGCAAAGAATTCGTTCGCTCTTCAACAAGTCCTTCCAGATTCTTAGCATATTCTTCAAGCTTTTCTTGCATTTTTCTACGCTCGGTTACATCAAGAACAAACGACAAAACCGAAGTCAACTTTCCATCAGGGTCATAGAGCGCAGAGTTATACCATTCGCAATATATGACAGCCCCATCTTTTCGGTAATTGCGATTTGAACTAACGTTTCTGGGGCGTTTTCCATCAAGCATGTCTAGTGATAATTGCTGAACTAATTCAAAATCATCTTCATAAACCCAAGGCATCTCAGCAATACCTTTTCCTAGAATTTCGTCTTTTGACCAACCAAAAATTCGCTGGGCTTCATCAGACCAACGTATGACACGATATTGCGGGTCAAATTCAATAATCGCTTCAGGTGCATTTTTCATATGAGCCTCCAATCGCTGTTTAGCTTGACGAAGTCCTTCCTCAGCCTTCTTACGTTCCGAAATATCCTCGATAGTGGCAATGGCCATAACTGTTTTTTTGTCCGGTCCATATATTGGGTTACTTATTGTTTGCCCCCAAAATATCTGCCCATCTTTGCGTATATATCGCTTTTCAATTTTGTAATAGTCTCTCTTTCCCGCAACTATTTCTTCGACTAGACGCCATTCTTTTTTTGCATCTATCGGATGAGTGAATTCCGAGAAAACTTTGTCGCACAGTTCTTTTTCACTATAACCTAGCATCCGTTGGAACGCGCCGTTGCATTTGATTAGGTGCCCCGTTGGGTCGCCTATTGCGATGCCAAGTGCTGTTTTTTCAAAAACTGCACGAAAGTGTTCCTCACTTTGCCTAAGTATCTCTTCCATTTTTTTGTGTTCGGTTATATCCCTTATTATCATGCTTGTTTTGACTGTGCCTTCGACATCGGTGAAGAGGCGGGAGGACACTTCTGCATTGAAAATTGAGCCGTCTTTGCGTTTTAGGGTTAGTTCAGCTTTTGCTTTGCCTGCACGTTCTCGTTGGCTAAGTGCTGCTTTGGCTTTCTCGTCCAGCACAACCACACCTTCTCGACCAACCTTTTTGAGCTCGGCTTCAGTCATGCCAAACATGTTGCATGCTGCTGGATTGGCGGAAAGAATGCTGCCATCGGGCTTGGTTACCAATATTGGGTCAAAACTGTTTTCAAACAAAGAATAAAAAAGGTCGTCTTTCGGGTTAAGTTGAGTTTTTTTATCTTCTTGCTGCTGTTCTGCTTCCTCATATGGACTAATTAGTTTTCTGGATTTTGGAAAAGCCGTCAACGCTAGTAACTCATACTCTTTACGAGTTAAATATTATATAAATTTTACCAAATTCAGGCGCTGTCTTTTTTGTAAGGCGCCAAAATCTGCCGGAACACGGAGCGCGAACAGAGACTGCAAACCCCTGCTTAACGAACCCTGATATCTCACCGCTTTTCGTCATCACAATTCACCTTAGGCGCGCACCTATTTCTTTATTTGAGCTTATTTTTGCTATTTTATTGTTGGATAATTGTACACATAAGAACTAGTATGCTGTGGGATTTTGATTTGACCGCGATAGTTAAAAAGCTATATCTACTGCGGCATAGATGGCCGAAGCAGCTCTAAGACTATTTTCGCGCGTGCTCTTCTCAAACTATTTACCCGTCATCTTATCCACTTTGCTTGCCTCCCTTTTTTAACTATCAAGAAAAGCAAAAATAAAAAAAAGTCAAAAGTTTCTTGACTAATTCCCTCGTCTCATTATGCTTCTTCTTGCTGTTTTTAGGTGTTGTTTATCGGTAGAATCTTTTTTATGCAGAAGGTTTGATACTGGTCTCTTACTACATGCGAGATGTTATTGTGTCCAAACAGGCAAAACAAGTCCTCAAAGCTTTAGAAAATGTTTCACCTGGAGACCTAATAGTTGTTGAGTGGTGTGACGCTTCTGTTGGCAAAAGTTCAGGCTCTGGCATGGCCATTGATGTACCCGTTAAGAGTTGGGGCATCTTTGTTGGACTTATCGGCGATCGAGTCAAACATATTGTTCTCGCTCAAAACAGCTTCCGCTATGCTGATGGTCTTTTTGACTTAGATTATACTGCTGTACCGATCGGCTGGGCAGTCGACGTAGTAGTCCTTGTAAAGGAGCATATTCCAAAAGATGCCGCGTGCAAGCTTGTTAACAGTTTTCTGATGGGTGGGCACAGAGCGTTTAATCAGGTGCGAATTTTTCAGCGGAGGCTTAGCACTCATGGTCGACCGCATTAAGCGTGCCTTGACTAGAAGGCGAATGCAACGTGGGCACTGGATAGAGGAAGAACCAAACGAGAAACTGGTGTACGTAGTAAAGTTCAGCTTAGGCATGATGGCTTGTTTGACAGCAGTTGAGATCACAAACATAGCGCTCCTCCATTCTTGGAATAGTGAGGTTTTTGCTGCAATTACAGGGTTGTGCGGGACAGTTATGGGGATTTTTGTGGGGCAAAAGTCATGATGACCCAAAAGCGCCTCTACAAGATTTTGGATTTTCCAAAGCATCTACAAGTTACACTGCTAACTCTCGTTAAAACAGAGTCGGCGACTGCTCAAGAGGTTTCAGACGTAACCAGAAAGGAGCGTGCAGTTGAAAGCGCCTACCTAAACCAGCTAGTTGTAATGCAAATCGTGCGTAAAGAACGCCGAAATCGCAAGGCTGTTTTCACTATTGATTTGGAGGCCTTAGATTGGTAAAGGGCAGACCATGGGAAATCAACGAAATTCGGCAGCTAAGGCAACTGGTTGACGAGGGCAAAAGTGTTGATGAGATTTCTCGGTTAATGGTTAAGACGCTGGATTCTATCAAGCAGAAAATGTTTGATCTTAAGCTGAAAGAAAAAAGAGTTGACGGTGGCACATCTGTTTTTTCTTCTTCTCTGAAGCTACCAGAAGAGCTGCCAAGCGTAGAGCAGTCTCTCAAAAAACTCAGTGCCGCTTTAACAGCGCTTGAAACGCCTGGCGTTGACCAATCCGAAGTGCTTAGACTTCGAGGCATTATTGCTGGGGTTAAAATCTACAAGGAAATTTTCGCTGACTATTTGGATTATCGTGGGCTCGAGGAGCGTTTAGTTGAGTTAGAGGGGAAATATGAGTCACTTGTCAAAAAGCCACAGGCGAATGCGCCTACCTGACCTGCAAGCGCTCCGTGACTCTTTGGAGGGTCATGCGAATGCTCAGCGGATCCAGGAGACAGCTGCAGTTGCTGAAGTCTCTAAAGACACTGTAAAGTTCCTTGAGCAGTACTGCAAACTCAAACCCTACTGGTACATGCTTGATCTTATCCAGTCATTTGAGAAATTTCAGTTCAATGCTGTCCGCTGGCCACGGCAAACAGGAAAAAGCACCGATATTGGAGCGCTACACCTCGCAGATGCATGGAATACACCTGATTTAAACATTGGATTTGTAGGTCCAAGCTGGCGCCAAACCAAACTCAACATTAGACGAGTCGCAAGCTTCTGCCGAAATCTTCCCCAACAAGGCCTGCATGTACAGAAAACAAAGATAACTTTTCCAAACGGCAGCGTCATTGAAGCTTTCCCAAACAACCCCGACACAATCAGAGGCAACACCTTCCACCGAATTTGGTGGGATGAAGTCAACTTCACCGCTAACGATGAGGATCTCTACGATGCAATCCTCTTTACCCTTGGCACAACAAACGGAAAACTAACAGCTAGCAGCACACCCTTCAATACTGATGCGCTTTTTTGGAAGATGTGCAACCACAAAGACTACTCCGATTTTGGACGTCTGCATTTCTCTTGGGAAAAGGCTTTGGATCCTAATGGTCCGCTAAAGCCTGCAATTATAGAGAAGATTAAACGCCAGTTTGGTGACGACCCTGCACGTTGGCGCCGGGAGATGGAAGCGGAGTGGGCTGAAGACGAAGATGTTTGGCTTGCTCAAAGCTTGATTGTTGCTTGCGTTGGCACCGTTAAGAATTGTGGAGAGGACCTGCAAGAGTTCAACCCAGAAGCTACTTACGAAGGGGAGTTCTTTGCCGGACTCGACCTAGCTCAAACCAGAGACTATTGTGTGCTCGCGATTATCGAGCGGCTGAATGATAAGCTGTTGCTTCGTCACTTGAAGATTTTCCAGCAGCCGACTCTCTATGCTCAAGTTATGGGTTATCTGAAGGCATTGCAGGATCGTTGGGGTGGATTCCAGAAAATCAGAGTAGACTTCACCCGTGAAGGCCCAAGCATAATCGCCGACATGCAAACGGCTGGCATCGAGAATGCTGAAGGAGTAAACTTTAGCGTACCCAGAAAAAGCGAGATGGCAAGCCTGCTCAAACAACGCATGACTAACAGCAAATTCTATTATCCGCTACTAAATTGGGAGCGACCCTACCGAGGCGACGTCTGCAGCGAACTAAACGTTGAGCGCTATGATTTGCGCAAGGATGGCGCCATAGGCTTTTCGCATCCGAATGGTACCCATGACGATGTTTTTTGGGCTACTGCTTTAGCTGTTTATGCAACATGTGAGATGTCTCCCGAGCCGTTTTTGGCGGTGGTGCAGAAGTGAAGCGGTCTTCTTTGGAGATGGATGTTGCTATTTTGCAGGCTCTTACAGGTTCTAAGCCGTTGAAGCTGACTCACATCATGTATAAAGCAAATTTGAACGCCAATGTCTTGAAGAAAAAACTCATTGTTCTTGAAGGAAAGGACTTGATTAAGTCGCATAAAGTTCATAAAATGCATCTAAAGGCGCCAGGCAAAGAGCGCATGTTTTATAAACTGACCCCACAAGGGCTGGTAGTTTTGCGTAGCTATCGTTCTGTCTACAATGTCCTGGGAAGTTTGGAGCAATGAGACATCGCAGAGGTTTTAGGATCCGAGCGTTCAAGCGTACCTATGACAGGGTGGCTGGAAAATTCAGCTTTAACATAAGCTACGAAACCCACACAAAGATAACTCCCAGAAGCCTAGTTGTAGCTGAAGCGTTCGGCTTGGGAATTGATGAAGCTCAGAAGTTCAAGGTTTTAGATGCAGAACTCAAAATTGGACCCAAAGATATTGTCTATATTACGGGGGACAGTGGCAGCGGCAAAAGCGTGTTGCTTCGAGCCATCAGGGCAGACCTCGGTGATGAAGCCATCGACCTCTCAGAAGTTGCAGTGGATCCAGACAAACCCTTGATCGAAACTGTTGGCGCCACAGTTGAGCAAGGCTTAGAGCTCCTCAGCAAAGTAGGGTTAAACGATGCCTTCCTTTTCCTACGCAGCTATAGCCAACTTAGTGACGGCCAAAAATACCGCTATCGAATCGCCAAACTCATCGAATCTGGAAAGCAGTGGTGGCTTATGGATGAATTCGCCGCTTGCCTTGATCGGGACACTGCCAAGATTATTTCTTTTAATCTGCAAAAGATCGCCCGGTCACTTGGCAAAGCTGTTATTGTTGCAACCACGCATAGTGACTTGGTTGAGGACCTTTCGCCTTCTGTAATTGTGTTTAAACGATTTGGGGAAGAAATTCAGATTGAATATTTCCCAAATAATCACGTAGATGAATGCAGCTTAATTCGAGAGATGAAAGTTGAAGAAGGCACCCGAGAAGATTGGCAAAAACTCTGCAGTTTCCACTATCGAGGCCACAAAACATCTGTTGTTCGAAAATTCTTCCGCTTAACCCGAGGCTTGGAGCTTTGCGGAGTTATAGTTTACACTTATCCGCCTCCAGCGTGTTTTGGGAGACGTATGGTTCTTCCTCGCATGTCAATGCAGGAAATCAACCAGCAACTAAGCACCGTTAACCGTGTAGTTATTCATCCAAAATATCGAACTGTTGGTTTAGGTGCGAAGTTAATTCGTGAGTCGCTGCCTTTGGTTGGCACGGACTTTGTTGAGTTAATTGCGGTTATGGCTAAGTATTCGCCTTTTGCAGAGAAAGCAGGTATGAAACGCATTATTCAACAAACAGAGGTGAAGTCTGTTTGTAGGATCTCGCAGACTCTATCTTCTTTGGGGTTTGATATACAGCTCCTGGGAAGCCAACATTACGTTAAACAAAGGCTAGAGACTTTGGATCCTAAACAACTTTGTAGCGTTCGAGAGGTTTTAATTAAGAATCCGCAACCGCGATTGAAAAAAGAAGTGACCTCTAGTAGACATATGCCTTATGGAATAACCGCAGATTATGTAAAATACGTTCAAGCTGCAGACTCTGAGAAATTAGCCAAATTAATTAAAACTGTTGCGCTGCTACTTCAAACAAAGGTTTACCTATTTTGGAGCAGAAACGAAAGAGTGGAGGACCTTTGCTCTCTATTGAACGTGTTTGTGCCTTGTCCTTCGGAAATGGCATTTTGGTACAGGAGCTTCCTTTCTCGAAGTTGTCCTGATGGGCTTACTAAATGCAGCATATTTTAGTTCTGCGATAGTCAACGTTTTCGCCCGTTCAGCTGATCAAATAACCTTTATGATAATTTTATTGGCGAGTTCTGCGATTTTCTTTTTGGTCCATGTTCTAGGTTATATTTACGTTGCTAATAAGCGAGATTCTCAATGGCCAACTAAGATGAAAAGCAGAAATCATCCATAAATATACTGCCAAAATTCATTTTCAGTCAGCCCTCTACTGTTGAAAAAAGGAGTTTGTAAGTTTTCTTTATTAAGAGTTTGAGCTGATGCTTGTCCCCCGAGTGTTTTCCTATGAAACAGAATTCAGATTGTTTGGAGGCTTAGTGGGTTATGGGTAAGACTGTTCCAGCCTATCGTATGGCTTTGGAGGAAGAGATTAGCCGGTGGAGTGGGTTTGCGAGGGCTTTGCGTAGGTCTGACCGGGAAGCTTTTGACGAACTCATGGATATGTGCAGGAATTATGCTTCGGAAAGTAGCTGCGCAACTAACCCTATAGTGTTTGAACCTATGGTGATGTCAATCCTGTTGGGGCAGCAAGTTAGGATACAGAAGCTTGAAAGCCAACTAAAAGATGCATCAGAGAAAAACGGAGAGATTGCCCATGGCTGAATTTACTGATAGCAATATTCTCGATAGGCTTGATGACATAGAAGAACCATCTATAATCAGAATCTACTCCAATATAATTTACACGAAATACAAGAGAAGAGATCCCTATGGTTATCCGAAGCATTTGGTTCCTGTAAGCGCCAGGTACAATGAGTTGATTGTGGATTTTTTGCGCAGACCCTTGGAACAGAAGATCTGCATATTCGGTAAAACGATGTACTTAGCACTAACCCAGCAACAAAACGGAGTAACCAAAAATAAAAAAAGAAAAGCTGCCAAGAAAAAGGTTTAGCAGTGCCCGCCGCATGTTGAAAACTTGAACCCAAAACATATTTTGGGTGTTGGGCAAAAAATTTCTTACTAAAGAAAACACCCCCAAAAAACACATAACATTTCTCTCATTAAGCCCTCGTAAACCCATGTTTTTGCTGTAAAATCAGCAATTTTTAACAAGTTAGCACTATAAGAAAATTTCACCCCAGTCATTTCTTTAGAAAGAAAAATTTTTCCTCGAGCGTAGCGACCGATTTTTGTTAGGCTAATGTGATATGCAGCAACCCTCCATTTGGGCTTCTGCAGTGGGGAGGAAGGTTAAGCACAGATGACACGCAAGAAATGCATGGGCAGTGAGCTTAGCGTTTTCATGGGTGTGGAAGCAAAGCTGAACCTCGCCATTTTCTTAATTCTTGCCGTGTCGGATTATCCGCTGAAAATAACTGAATTGCTAAAACTCTTGAGCAAGCAAAGAGAGTTTAGCGGCACTTATTATGCTAGCTTAACAAAACGGCTGCATTGCTTAGTAAATGAGCAATACCTTAAAGAAAAGAAGGTGGGCAGTGAAGCTGCAACCTATCAATTAACCAACAAAGCGTTGTTAGCGGTTTTTTTGGATTCAAACAACATGCAGGAAATCTTTGACAAAGCTTCCGAGAAAAAGAGAGCTTTTTTGCTTTTGGTACTTGCTGATTCTGTATTAGAGTGACTTTCAAGCGCGAAAATTATCACCCTATGATAATAACAAAGCCTATCCCGCTCTACAATGGGTTAGGCTTCGTTTCTCTACAGCGATATAGTATATTTTACTTGTCCCCCGACCGCTACTTCACATTTTAAGTCGGTCATTTAGTTCACCAAAAGAGAGGAGCTTATGCTCCCTTATAATCGCTTTGTATCGATTCTTATTCATTTTTGTGAAAAGATAAGATGTATCTCCAGTGGATGGTTTGGCTGAAAACAATTATGTTATCTTTTCATTGACCAATTAATTAATGTAAGATCGCCAAAATAGGATTGAGTCAAACTGGGATTAGCTCAGAACGGAGATTGCGTCTCTATCTCAAATTTAACTACTGATTCTGTATGGCTAATTTGGACTCAAGTTATCGACTGCAAATTTCTTAAAATTATGCCTTTCATAAAGTTGATTTCAAGCTAGTAAATTCATCAATAGACAATATGAGAAATACTTTTTCTCTTAATGCGTACTAGAATAAGTACTAGTTAGTCAGCTTAAGAATAAATAATTAGAAATCAAGAGCTTAATGAATTGGAACAAATTAAACAAGTCTCTTTGGAGTAGCAAATTGTTGTAAAAGGAGAAAAAGCGAATTAAATGTGCAAATGGAGTTCAAAATATGTCCAAAGTTAAACAATCAGTCATCACGGTGGGAATTGGCGCTTCCGCGGGCGGCTTAGAAGCGTTCAAAGTTTTGCTTGAATGTTTACCAGTAGATACAGGGCTGTCATTTGTCGTTATTCAACATCTGGCAGCTGGTCAGGAAAGCATGCTAACCGATATTCTTTCAAGATTTACCAAAATGCCCGTCCAAGCTGTCAAGAATAAAATGGCTGTTGAACCAGACCACGTTTATGTAATTCCTCCAGGAAACACCATGACCATGGAAAACAAAACCCTCATCCTTAATTCCAAGGTTAAATCGTTTAAACCAATTGATACTTTTTTTGTTTCCTTAGCTGAAGACTCGAAAAATCAAAGCATAGGAGTTGTTCTTTCGGGAACAGGCTCCGACGGTACCGAAGGTCTAAAGGCTATCAAAGCACAGGGCGGAATCACTTTCGCTCAGACTCCAAATTCAGCTCAGTACGGCGATATGCCCCAAAGTGCCATTTCGGCGGAAGCAGCAGATTTCATTCTGACTCCAGACAAGATAGCAGCAGAAATACAAAAAATCGCTATGAACCCTCAACTAGCGCGAAGTGAAATAGCATCAAGAGAAGAAGAAGTAGCAAAAGAAGGAAAGCCCAAGAAGGAAACAGGTTTAAACGCAATATTTGCTATGCTCAAATTTAATTGCAATGTCGATTTCTCACATTTCAAAGAAACAGTTGTAAACCGACGTATCACACGTCGAATGGTAATTAACCACATAAAAAGAACTGCAAATTATGTAGAGTTTCTTCGGACGCATCCAAGCGAGTTGGAAGCTCTATACAATGATATGTTAATTGGAGTCACCGGCTTTTTCAGGGAGCCTGAAACTTTCGCCGCTTTGAAAGAAAAAGTCTTACCTGAAATCGTTAAAAATCGTTCACCCAAAGAACCCATCAGAATTTGGATTCCAGGTTGCTCAACAGGAGAAGAAGCATATTCTTTCGCAATGGCAATACAAGAATACATCGAAGAAAACGACCTAACAAATATTCAAATTCAAATTTTCGGCACCGATGTGAACGAAAAAAACATTGAAAAAGCAAGAAAAGGAAGCTACCCAAAAACCATAGAAACTGACGTTCCAGAAAAACAACTAAAACATTTCTTCAAAAGTTTCAACGGCAACTATCTAATCGCAAAAAATATTCGAGACATGTGTGTTTTCGCCAAGCAAGACATAACTGCAGACCCCCCATTCTCGAACATGGATATTATCAGCTGCCGCAACATGCTCATTTATTTTGATGCGTACCTTCACGAAAAAGTTGTGCCTACTTTGCATTAT
>CAVTBV010000007.1:0-173664 GCA_963733095.1 Candidatus Bathyarchaeota archaeon | reverse complement strand
GGATTTGAACCCGCGGCTTCCGCGTTGCGAACGCGGCGATCATACCAGACTGATCTACCGGCCCATTTCTGGAAAAACACCGTGATGAGGGCATTTAGAGCTTTCGGTGGTTTTCCATGGATTTTTTGAATTGTGGGTTGCTTAAAAACGGGGAGTTGGATTCAAATATCATTGGCGTGCAGAAAACCTATTGAAAAGCGAGCTGCAAGAACCTATTGGAGTATATGATCCAAATGTCATCATTTCTAAAACGATGGGAGACATGAGAGGGGTAAGTCCCATTGGTGGAAAACAAATGTATTGGCATGTTGAACTTCTGGCTTATTACACGAGCATGTGCCTCCAAGGTCACAGCCTCATACTTCCTAAACACCTGAAGAAGCCCCAAAATCTCGTGCATTCATCGGTTTTGCGTGGTTGTTACTTTTATATAGTCTTTATGTGTATTTTGCGTTACGGTAATGAATTTGACAGCCCAAACGGAAGCCGACCAAAACCAGAGTTTACCGACCAACTATTCTCCGCTTCAACTCGAAGCCGAAATGCGCGCATTCTGGCTAAAAAACAACATTCGCAACAAAATGGAACTTATCGAAAAGAACGCAAAGGGCAATTTGGGTTACGTTGAAGGCCCACCAACACTAAATGGCATTCCACACATCGGGCATGCACGTGGACGTATCCTTAAGGATATCCGTTACCGCTGGAAAACCATGGAAGGCTATTACATGCCGTTTTGGGCAGGATGGGACTGCCAAGGTTTACCCGTGGAACTTGAGGTTGAGAAGCTTCTAGGAGTTAGGAACAAGCGGGAATCAATCGAGAAATTTGGCATGGAACGCTTCATCGAAGAATGCAAAAAAGCCATTATGCGGTATCATGCAATGTGGCTTGAAGCGGACGGAAAACTGGGTATTGCGATTAATCAGGATAAAGCTTACTGGACCTACAAGGACAGCTACATCGAGCGGGAATGGTTCTATCTTAAGCGGGCTTGGGATCAGAACCTCCTCGAAGAAGGACACTATGTTGTTGCTTATTGCCCCGGATGCCAAACTAGCCTCAGCAGCGCGGAGGTTGGCTACGAAGGCAGTTACAAAGAAGTCGAAGACCCATCGGTCTACTTCAAATTCAAAGTGACAGGAACACAAAACGAGTTCTTCCTAGTTTGGACAACCATGCCCTTCACCATCATAACCGACACCATGCTTGCGGTTCAGCCAAAAGCCGAATATGTGAAAGTGAAGGTTGCCGAAGAAATATGGATAATGATGCGACAACGCGTAGAACCAGTTATGGCAGAACTCGAAATCACAAACTACCAAATTAACGAGTCTATGACGGGTAAAAGCTTGGAAGGAACAGCCTACGATTACCCCTTAAAAGACATCATTCCCAAGCAGGCAGAACTAGAAACCAAACACCCATTAGTCCACAAAGTCGTAGCAGAAGACTTTGTTGATGTAGAAACTGCCACAGGTGTAGTGCATCTTTCACCTGGAAACGGCGAGGACGATTTTTGGGCAGCCAACCGCAGAGGCATACCAATCTTTGTACCCTTCGATGATGAAGTCAAATTCACAAATGACGCAGGCATCTTTACGGGCGTGTTTGCTCGGGACGCAGATATGCTGGTTGTAGAGGAACTACGGAATCGTAACGCGTTTGTGAAAGTTAAAAAAATAAAACATGAATACCCCACTTGCTGGCGTAGCCACCACAAACTGGTTTGGCTGGCGCGCAAAGAGTACTTTTTGCGAACCGACAAGATAAACAGCAAAGTACTCGAAGCCGCAGAGAAAATCGAGTATTTTTTTGAAGAACCAAAAAACCGTTTTTTAGGCTTTCTCAAAGAGGGCAAGCCATGGTGTATCAGCCGCGAACGTGTCTGGGGAACACCTTTGCCAATCTGGACATGCGAGAAATGCGGCAACAAACGCTTAGTCGCAAACAAAAAAGAACTCATTGAAAGCGCTCAGGAGCCGATTCCTGATAATTTTGAGTTGCACAAGCCTTGGGTTGACCGAATCACTTTGAAGTGCGAGAAATGTGGGGGAAGTATGCGTCGGGAAGACTTTGTTTTGGATACTTGGCATAACAGCGGTGCTTCACCTTACGCTCGTTTCACTGATGAGGAAATTGAAAAGTTTGTTCCAACTGCCTTCTTAACTGAGGGCATTGACCAGACGCGTGGCTGGGCAAACTCATTGCTTTTGGAATATGTTATTCTAACAGGAAAGCCAGTTGCCCCCTACAAGGCTTTTCTTTTCCAAGGGTTAACGCAGGATGCAAAAGGCAGAAAAATGAGCAAGAGCTTGGGAAACGTCGTAGAAATCAACAAGCTCTTAGAGAAGAACAGCGCAGACCTTTGCCGCTTCTACATGACACGCAAATGTTCACCCGTCGACTTCATGAGCTTTGACATGCAGGAATTAACCCGCAGACCCTACCAAGTTCTCTCAACCCTCTACCACCTGAGCCGCTTCTTTATGCAGAACGCTACCTTCGACGAGTTTAACCCTAAGAAATACACTTTGGAATGGGCTTTTGAGGCAGGAAAGCTTCAAGCGGCTGACTTGTGGCTTATGTCAAAGCTGCAACAGCGAATCGAGGAATTCACCAAAAAGCTTCAAGTATGCGAATTCAACACTGCTGTGGCGCTGTTGGATGATTTCGTTATTGAAACCCTCAGCCGGCTTTATGTGCCCATGATTCGCAAAGAACTCTGGACAGATGAGCCTGAAACCTTTGAGCGGCGCCAAACCATCTATGCCCTTCTACACCATACTATGAAAACTGTGACTTTGCTCTTCAACCCTATTACGCCCTACCTGAGCGAAGCGCTCTACCAAAAAGTGTACAGACAGCTTGAATCTGCCTTGCCAGAATCCGTTAATTTCGCATGCTGGCCAACTCCAAACGAGAAAATGCGCAACAAAGCCCTCGAAGAAGAGTTTGACACCCTGCTCAAAATCGTATCAATCTCGTATGCAGCACGTCAACAGGGCAAACTGAAGCGTCGCTGGCCCTTAGCTAAAACCATCGTTGTGGCACCAGAAAAAACCCTGCAAGCCCTCAAAAACCTTGAAGGTTTGTTCTTGGAGCAAACAAACGTCAAAGCTGTTGAATACTCAGAGTTCGTTCCAGACTACGTTGGAGGAGAAAACTGGGTTTCCAGCCAACAAGAAGGCACAACAGTGTTTCTCAGTGGGCACCGAGATGATAAATTGCTTGGCGAAGGCATCATGCGGGACTTAGCGCGTCGTGTTCAGGCATTGCGCAAAGAAATGGGTTTTGTCCCAACGGAGACGTTAGAATCGGTTCACATCGCCGAGTTGGATGCGGAGAGTATGGTGCTTTTGGAGCCGTATTTAGAGGAGATGGCTGGGTTAGTAAGAGCAAGAAAAATCTACTTGCATACAAGTTGCAGCGAAGTTGAAGCAGATTGGCACGAGTCGGAATTGGATGGCAAAAAAATACACTTAAATATCCACTAGGCGAAACCATGACCCAAGAAAACAACAACCAAAATCACAAGTGCCCCCACTGCCCATGTATCTTTTTAAGCGCGACTGACCTTGAAAAGCACATGAGCGTTTTCGGTGAGCAAAAAGAGCAACACGATTACCAGTACAAGAAAACTCATGGCAGAATGGAACACGGCTACGGCGATGAATAGATACAACTCAACCCACTTTATTCGCGAGTTTTTTTGATTCCGACGTACCCCTCTATTGGTTTTCTGAAACGCTTCGATTTTAGGATCCAAATAGGCAACGTCGAATTTTCAAACACCCCATCTGAGCGTCTGAAAAAAGACACACTCTAACAAATAGCCATTTTTCCACCACATCTAACCAGTCCCGCTAGCGAAATAGGTGAAAACATTGTCCCTCGATAACGACCAGTACAGGCAACTCTTCATCGAAGAAGCAAAAGAACACATAGACAACCTTACTAAATCAATGTTAATTTTGGAAAAAGAGCCTCACAACCAAGAGGTTGTAAACATGCTTTTCCGCTCAGCCCACACTCTGAAAGGTTCTTCAGGCATGATGTGTTTCAAAGATTTTCAGGAACTCACCCACGCTATGGAAGATGTATTCGATGATATGCGTAAAGGAAGCAATCCTTCATCCAACCTTATCAGCTTGCTTTTGGAATGTGTCGATGCCTTGTCGCAGAGACTGGAAAACCTACAGAATAGAGTTGAAGGCGAAATTAACTCTAATGAATTAAAAAATAGGCTTCACTCATTAAAGTCCCAGTTGGCACCCGTTGAGACTAAAAAAGGCATCAAGTCACTAGCGGCTGAAAAAACCATATTGGACATTAATCAAAACGAGAAGGAAATAGTCAAGCGAGCTGAAGATAAAGGCGAACAATGCTACGCAGTCGATTTAAAATTCTCGGAAGACTGCAGTTTTAGAAGTATCCGGGCAAGAATGGTTCTGGATAAAATTGCAGATGTTGCCAGCGTAATTAAATCGGTTCCTGCGAGTATGGATCTTGACGAAGAAAAACTCGCTCAGGGCTTCAAAATTTTATTAACTAGCAAATTCGACGAAGAAGCCGTAAAAAACTCGGCAAAACAAGTCCTTGAAGTCGATCAAGTAAACGTTACTCTCTTCCACAACGAATCTCCAGCAGTTTCCAAATCCAAAGAAGCCAAAGAAACACCTGTCTCCGTTTTATCTGAACCCGAAAAAAAGTACACTGTAACTATCGAAAATAACAGCGTCGTTAAAGTCGCCATCGACACACAATCCAACCAGACAGTACGCGTAAAATTTGACCAACTGGACAAATTGATGAATTTAGTTGGGGAGTTGGTTATAAACAAAATAGCCCTGCTTCAAATAACCGCCGATAGTCATGGAGCTAGCTTGAAACGTGTCACCGAAAACATCGACCGCTTAACCGCTGATTTGCAAGATCTTGTAATGCAGGTTCGCATGGTTCCGGTAAGCCAAGTGTTTGATAGGTTTCCACGTTTAGTAAGAGACTTATCCCTTGAGAAGGGCAAGAAAATCGATTTGTTGATGGTTGGAAAAGAGATTGAAATCGACCGCACTGTACTTGACGAGATTGGTGAACCCCTAATTCATTTGCTTAGAAACAGCATTGACCACGGCGTAGAAAACCCCGATGAACGAGCAAAAGCAGCAAAGGATGAAACTGGAAAAATCACGCTTTCAGCCCAAAGAAACGGCAACCACGTAATAATTGAAGTTAAAGACGACGGATCAGGAATTGACCCTGAAAAAATAAAAAAGTCCGCAATCAAGAAAGAGTTTGCAAGCCAAGCTGACCTTGACAAAATGACTAAAGAACAATTAATCAACCTGATTTTCATACCTGGATTCTCAACGGCTAAAGAAGTTACCGAAACAAGCGGCAGAGGTGTCGGAATGGACGTGGTGAAAACGAAAATCTCTGCATTAGGAGGAACCGTTCATCTTGAAAGCCAGATTGGTATAGGAACAAAAACGGTCATTAAGCTGCCAATCACTTTGGCAATAATTCAGGCAATACTGGTTAAGGATACAACTGAAACATTTGCTATTCCAACGAGTCAAGTTTCAGAGATTGTCAGGGTTAAGAGAAGCGATGTTAAGGCGTTAGGAAAGACTGAGGCTATAATTGTTCGAGACCGCGTAATTCCCATGATCCATCTGCATCAACTGTTAAACCTTCCAGATGCTCACGAGGAAGAGTTTGAACTGCTCATAATATATTTGGGTGACGAAAACACGAAGGTCGGAATTGTAGTTGATTCAGTATTGCGCCAACAAGACATACTTGTGAAATCCTTGAATGGCACATTATCGGGGATAAAGGGTCTGAGTGGTGCAACTATTCTCGGTGACGGCCAAGTGGTTTTAGTGTTGGATGTGGGGCAGTTTGTGAAGCGCCAAGAAAATCCTAAGGACAAAACCTAATACCTTATTTTTTTGGAAGGTTCCCTGTACGTTACTGGCTTTTTGATATATTCCGAGTTCAGAAGATTAGCTTTGTTGCTTACTTTCAGCATCGGCTATGTGGGGAGGTTGAAGAAATGGAGCATAGCGAAGTTAAATCTGACAATGCACGGAACATCATTCTAAGTTATAACGACAAAATCTACTATGTTAGCGGCGTCAACGTTCAGGTCCAAGAGGGAGCAGACAAATTGAAAGCCATTTTCCACGCCAAATGCGCTTCCGATAACACCCAAGAGGACCTGAACATTGAAATTAATCAAGGCACCTACGATATATTGATGGAATACGCAAAACTTGACAAACTGGATTTAATCATGGTTCTGCGGATAGAAGGTAGCAGCACCAAATGGTGTTTGATGAGTGAGGACTGGCTGAAAAATCAATTTCAAGGTGCAGGTTGCAAAGGCTATATTGTTTAACTTTTCAGCAGATTTTAAGTTTAAAGATAAGAATTTTAAATAATTACTGATTTTTCATAATCGACTTATAACTCTTTTACTGATAGGCGTAGCATTCATGGGGAAAACTGAATGGCAAATCATGCACGAGAAGAAATGCAAATGCTAACCTTCTCTTTAGACAATGTTATGTACGGCGTCGAAGTCAGCCAAGTTCGAGAAGTAAAGAATTTTGAGGGTGTTACTCCCGTTCCCTATGCCCCCGTTTATGTTCGAGGTGTCACGAATCTTCGCGGGGAAGTTATACCCGTTATTGATCTGAGGAAACGTTTTGGGATAGTTTGCGAGAATAACGAGAGCACAAAAATTATGATAATTGTACAAGACAAGCATCCTGTGGGCATTATGGTTGATTCAGTTATGGAGGTTTTGACGCTTCCAAAAAATGATATAGAATCAAACCCCGATAGTTTAATCGTTGACAAATCAGAGGCGGTTCTCGGCATTGCCAAACACGACAAGGAACTCATAATTCTGCTTGACCTGCTTAAAGTGATTTCGAAAGATGCTCTGAACATGAAAGAGGGGTCGCGGGGTTTCCAGATGCAAGTGCAGAATCAACCCAAACAATAAACATTACCTTTACCGTTTTTGGTGACTACAACGGGAAAAATTAAGGCAACTGTTCTCGATTTCCCGTTGAAGCAGAGAAGTGTATCCGCCAAGGTTATTTCAATAGCTGCCTCCACTGGGGGCCCACAGGCTATTACCCAAATACTGCAAGCCCTTCCCTCTAACATGCCTCCCATCTTTATTGTGCAGCACATGCCCAAAGATATTACAAGGTATTTTGCTGAAGCATTAAACAATTCATGCAAGTTTGGTGTGAAAGAAGCACAGGAGGGCGATAGAGTTCAGGCGGGGTTGGCTTTGGTTGCTCCCGGTGGCTTCCACATGGTTGTAACTAAGGAGAAAAAGGTGCATTTGACATTGGATCCTCCGGTTAACTATGTTCGTCCTTCGGCAGATGTTTTGATGTTTTCTCTCTCAGAAATTTATGGCTCAAACAATGTCGCAGTAGTTTTAACGGGTATGGGCGCTGACGGTGCCATGGGGATTCGGGCAATTAAAAAGAAGGGTGGCGTCACGATTGCTCAGGATGAAAAAACAAGCGTTGTATTCGGCATGCCCCAAGTTGCGTTTCAAACAGGCTACGTAGATACCGTTGTTCCTTTAGAACTGATTTCTCGGGAGATCATGAAGACTTGCAATTGAAGCCAAAAAATTGTTTTTGCTCTTATTCAGAATAAGAATGCAGAATTCATAATTTACTTATAACGAAAATGCAGACAATGGAGGCAATACTGGTGGAAAGTATTGGCCCTGACTAATGAACCGCGAGAAAAACAATACGAGAAAATAGAAAAAGAAAATAAACGTTTACTTGAAGAGAACAAAGAGCTTCAAAACCAAATTGTCCAAATACTCAAAGACGTCATATCCAGCGCCGAAAAAATTTATTCGGAAACTGATTACCCAATCCAAAAAGCAGCGATAGCCGCCGACCTTGCATTCCAAGCTGAGACTTCTGCACGTAAAGTCGCAAAATTAGCCATGGGAACATCAGACATAGTTGGAAAAGTCACGATAAACGCAAAGAACGTTGAAGAAGTCGCCAACAAAGTCGCTGCAAACGCAGACGGCGCAACAAAATCCACTGCAAAAATTGTTGAAATGGGTAAAGAAGCAGCAAACGTATCCAACCAAATGGCTATAGGTATGCAACAGGTCAGCAGTGCCTCTCAGCAAGTGTCCGTTGGGGCGCAGAAGTTGGCTGATTTATCCCAAAATGCTGCCCGAAACTCAGAAGCCCTAAAGAAAGTCATGGATGAAGCTGGAGTAATTGCCCGAGAAGCATCAACCGTAACGGAAGATGCCTTGAAGAAGTCAAAGGAAGCCAACGAGAAAGGCCAGAAAGGACTTGTTGCCATCGAAAATATCAAAAGCAACATCACCCGCGTCTCCGACGCCGTAACCTCTATGGTAAATTCAGTTGACCAAGTCGGACAAATGGCAAACTCCGTTTCAGACATAGCTGGGCAAACAAACATGCTTGCGTTGAATGCTGCAATCGAAGCCGCCCGAGCCGGAGAAGCAGGAAGGGGATTTGCTGTTGTCGCGGACGCCGTGAAAGGTTTAGCTGGGCAATCTAAAGTAGCAGCCGGATCCGCCATTAACCTCGTAAAAGGAATCAAAGAAGCTGGAATCCAAACAAGCAACATTAGCCAGCAATCCCAAGTTGGCGCCGCTGAAGGTGCAAACGTAGTTTTAGGTGCCATAAAAGAGTCCGAAGGAATCGCAAAAATTATGGGTGAAATGACGGGCAAAGTCAGCAATCTCGCAAGCGGAGTAGAACGCGGGCTTGAAGCATTGAGTTCCGTCGTAAAGACAATCGATGAAGTAGCAAGTATAGCCGAAGAAAGCTCATCTGCATCAGAAGAAGCTTCATCAGCAGTTGAAGAACAAACGGCAGCTTCAGAACAGATGGCTGCAATCGCTAAAGATGTTTCCGTAACTTCAGAACAGGTAGAGCAAGTTACAAAGAATGTTGTGGGCGAAGCAAAAGAGATGGCACGGCTTGCTTTTGGCGTTGTTGACGACGCAGCAAAAGTTGAGAATTCAGCTAAGGAAATACTAAATGAAGCTGAAACTGTGGGAAATAACTCTAACACAGTTGTCACTGAAGCTACAGCTTTGGCGGTTGCAACAGAAAAAATAAAGACTGAACTTGAAGAACTCATCAATCAGCGGACAAAGTTGCTTACTTCTTATATAGAAAAAAACGCAAGCAACTAACCGCCGCATTTTCAATTTTTTAATTTTTTGGTTTTCGCTATTTTTACGTTTCCCGCACAATCTTATTGCTCATGGGGAATACGCTGACTTGCAGCGCACTGAACCCTGCCCTTTTGTGTCTGTAACTTTTAAGACATACAAGCCCTTTTCTTTATCCAAACCGCACTACCCTTTTGATCAACATTGACTCAAGAAGCAGTAGTTAAACCAGAACCTGTAGAACTCTCTGTTTCTCAGGAACTTAAAAAACCTGAAAGGAAAAGCGAGATCTCTATTCAAGAACTCGTTGAATCCCTAAAAAGCACTGCAGACGACATTGGACAGATAAGCGAGCTTAGCTCAGAAGAAAAAATCTTGGTATCACAATTCTTCTCTTCTCTCTTTAAACTCATGCAGCCGCTAGCGCCCTCAATCGTTGTAAATCAAATGGCTCTTCCAACCGAAGTTGGCGATGTAGTTCACGCGTACATTGATCCAACTGGACACTTAATGCTACAGTTTTTAGATAACCACCTGGAACTCCAAGACCTAAGTGAAGAAAAGAACCGCGATCTAATGATGGCAGTTGTCAGCGATGTTGTACCAAAATTTAAAAGCTTGACCTCCATGCAAAAACGCAAACTCGAGAACCGAATCAAAACGCTCTCAACCGTTACCAAAGAAATACAGAAAAGTTCCGAGGCTCTTTCAGCGGCTATGTCCGCTGGCCAATAACCATTTTTTTTAGCTGCCAGCAACGTAACTCACGTCAAAGCTTGAACCGTCTGGGCCAAGCGACGAAACAGACGCTAATGTTGCAACTTGCTGGTTTGTCATCTGTATTTCAGAGTACGTAAAGTTGCTAATTGGACCGCCATCGATGTTCATGTTTATTTGACAGTTGAAGAATGAAACGGTTCCGAAATCGCACAGTGAGCTAATTTGGTTTTTTACGGTTGGTCTTTCTAAAATCCATTCTCCCGAAGATTGTGTGCTGTTGTAGTTGACGTTTAAGGCGAAGGTTTGCCCGTTTGTGGTGTCGCTTAACTGAATATTCCATAAGTTTGCGTTTGGCTTTACCAAAGTGAGGGAGGCAACAATTGTATCTCCAGGCGTTACTATTAACCCTTTTATCTCAACAGAATAACTTGGCAGCAGTTCGTACCATGCATAGTACGTATTCCCTCCCGCCGATGCATCCTGTTCCGTTCCAACCTGTATTAAGGTTTTATCCGATTGTCCTCCAATTCCAATCCACGTCGAGGAATAGCCGTCCCCTAAAGTAGCATTAACTTGTGGAACTGTCCACGACCCCTTGATGGCTGTGATTTCAAGCTTGGTGTTGAACCCTTGAGAAACGATGTAGCCAGCCCAACTTAAGCTCACGATGGTTCGACCTTCAGGATTATTATTAAAAAAAGTCTCAAGAGCAGATAAAAGAGACACCGTAACCAATAGCAAGACTATCCAAACTACAAGTAGGACAACAAAGCGTCTTCTAATTTTTCTTAATCTTGCGATCACTAATACATTCACCCATTATAAAACTCAAAACAAAAGTTGTGCCCTCAAAAAACAATCATGCTTAATGGGTTACTTTGGAAAATAAAGGTTTTGATAGGCTATCTAATAAACAAACTTAATTGCAGGACCACTCTACACTTTAGTTGTATGTTCCAAGTAAAGCTCATGCGCCCTGAAGACTTCTCTTTTGCAACCGAATTAGCAAATACCATGAACTGGAACATGGCCATTGAGGATTTCCAATTCATTGCTCAACTGGAACCCAGTGGCTGCTTTGTGCTTTTTGAAGGTTCAACAGCCCTGGGAATTGCAACATGCATCAGCTACGGAAAAGTAGGCTGGTTTGGAAACCTCATAATCAAAGAAGAAATCCGCCATAAAGGCGCAGGTTGTTTACTTGTTAAGTATGCGATTGATTATCTGCAGGGCAAAGGCGTGGAAACCATTGGGCTCTATGCTTACCCCAACCTGCTTGATTTCTATGGGCACTTGGGCTTTAAAACAGACGAGGCTTTCGCTGTTTTGTATGCGCCAACCCTTAATAGTTTACCCAAGGTAACGCTGCCCAAAATAAGGAAACAAAACTTCCAAACCATAGCCAAGTTTGACGGAGAATGTTTTGGCGGCGACCGAACAAAATTGCTCGAAGCCATCCTTCTTGAAGATAGTAACTTGGGCTTTTACATCTCTAAAGGAAACCAAGTTGTTGGGTATGTGGCAGCTACGGTTTACCCGACAATGGCTTGGATTGGACCCTTAACTTGCCAAGAAGGCAACCTTGACGCTGCGGTTACGTTGGTTAAGGCGGCTCTCACTAAATTAACTGGTCAAAGTATTTACGTTGCGCTCCCAAAAAAAGAGACTTTTCTCCAACAAATATTTGCTACCGTTGGATTCCAAGAAGATTTTACGGTTGTTCGCATGTTTTTTGGTCCCGTTAAAGCAAGAAATTGTATATACTTGGCTGAATCTCTAGAACGTGGATAATTTATGGAAGATTACTGTAGAATTTTGCTTGAGGATTTTTTGAACACTTCTTTTTCAACAGTTAAGGTTTTGGTTGAAGGCGCAGTTGCCTTAAAGGGACAGAATAACAACCGTAAGGTTACGTTGTTTCGGTGTATTGATGGAATAAAAGTTTCTGTACCCTTCTCCGACGAACGGTTTTACCTTCGCGCCTCGGTCGAATACACCAATCCTCAGTTAACGGTTGAGGAAGTTCAAGGAATCGTTGGAACGCGGTTGCTTGAAACCTGCGCAAACTATTTCTACACGAATGGTTTACGTCAGCCTGACGACGCCGACATTGTTGCGATTGAAGAGTTGCTAAAAAAACCACCGCAAGGCTACATCGTGCCCTTTCTTTTAAACACGGATGATGTGGAGGCAGACCGTTACTCAATGAATCCGCTCAGACAATCCATAGTGGACAGTGGACAAAGCGCCTATCCCGTAGCCAACATCAAAACCGAACAACTTAAAATCGATGAAGCATACCTCAAAAAATACGATGGTAGCTTAATATCTCGAAAAGAAGCCACGCTTATAACGGAAAGCCTTGAGGAAAGCAATGATTCATACCTTGATCTAGTTGACTGCATCAAATACAGTCAGATAAAAGACTTGTCAGTATTCTTTGGAATGGACCTGGCACTTTACACATTGCGTATGCCACTTTCAACCTTGCAGACCGAGAATAAAGATGGCTTACTGCATTACATTATCCGAGAAAGTAACCAAGATTACGCGTCTATAGAGGAGGCGTACAATTGCATGGGGCGCAGTATGAAAAACCGGACAACTCTGTTGACGGTGCCGCATTCTACGAAGGGCTTTGGTTCCAAACGAGCCGCCCGAGGAAAATTGCACTTTGAAGACGGCAGACTACTCGAGGCAGTCGTCAAATATAAAACCACCCTGTTATACCCAAACGCCATTGATCCTCAAGACATAGCTGTTGCAGTATGCGACGACAGCTTCACAGTTCCTGGCGAAAAACTTTCCGATTACAGTTTCGCTGAAACCCCTTCTTCCCCCCAATTCTTCCTCTACTCGATTGGTTCTCCCGAAGACGCAGCAATCTGGCATGGCGTAGGCGCATTTGCAGCTCCACAATTACTGCAGAGTTATCGTTCTGGCCGCATAGCATGTCGGGAAGGAAGATTAATTAAGAATTTAAGCGAAAAATACCATATCAAAGTGGATGTTCCCCTCCAGTTTAACCTTGCACCCGAAGGCGTATGGAGCCACCCAATCCACCGCAACATCGATGCCAGCATAGGCAGCGTAGAAAACCTGCCCGACTTAGCACACAGGGGAATGCGACTTGACTACCTTCCAACGTTCAAGTAGGAGCAGACAGGGATTTGACAGCGATAGAGTACGCGATGTTTCGAATCTTGCGTTTGTTTAGAAAGCTTCCCTTCAATATACTGGGCATTGGAAATCAAAAAGTAATTTTCTCAGAGTACTTTAAAGGCTTTCAAAAAGTCGATGCTGTTCGAGGCATTTTTGGTGAAAAAACTGATGAGGTTCTAAGCCACCTAACTGTAGAGATTAGCTGGGTAATGGGTTATATGTATGTGGATGGCTCCGACGGGCACCTTGTGATAAGCAAAGGCTACCTCAACAGCGGCAACAAAACCGACATTTACCTAGACCTTATCCATGAACTCTGTCACGTTAAGCAGTTTATGGAGGGCAAAGAACTCTTCGACCCACGTTATGAGTATGTAGATAGACCCACTGAGATTGAGGCTTATCGGTACTGCATTCAAGAGGCAAGGCGGTTGGGTTTGAGCGAGGAGAGAATCCGCTGTTACCTTTGGACAGAGTGGATGGGCGAGGATGATTTTAAGCGGTTGGCGAGGTCAGTGAGCGTTTCAGTTGCCTAAAGCTTCGCGGTAAACTTTAAGCATCTTTTGAGCACAAATATCCCAAGTAAAGTTCTCAGCTACAAACCTGCGACCATTAGCACCCATCTTTTCCCTCAAAGACTTATCGGAAAGAAAACGCAGCAAAGCATTCGCCAACTCGTCGCTACTGCCACGGTTAACCAGCAAACCCGTTTCACCGCTACGTACAGCTTCGTTGATCCCGCCAACATCAAAACCAACAATGGGCTTACCTGACGCCTGAGCTTCAAGCAAAACAATTCCCTGCCCCTCCTGAATCGACGGCAAAACAAACACGTCCGAACAATTGTACACTGCTATAAGAACATCATCTTTAAGGTTACCTAAAAACCGAAAGTTTCCAGAAAGATTGGCTGATTCAAGAGATAAGGTCAATTGAGGTCTTAATGGTCCTTCCCCAACGATTAGAAACTTTGTGTCCGATTTTTGTTTGACTATTTTTTTTGCCGCTTCAATCAGAATGGGCAGTCCCTTCCGAGGAATTAAACTGCCCACAAAAAGCACACATGGCTCACTGCCTAATCCAAACCTCTGCTTAATTGCAGTTGCGTTCTCTGTTGGCTTGAATTTTTCTATGTCTACGCCGTTTGGAACAATCCGAACCTTGCTTACGTCAACATCATAGTGCTGCTGAATTTTTTCAAGGGAATAATTGCTTATAGTAACAACTAAAGAGGCATCTTTTGCTGTTTTCTTTTCCAACTCGGCGAGTCTATGCATGAAATAGTTTGCAATCCTGTCCCTAAACGAGGGGTAACCGTTTTTCTTTGCCTGTTCGTACTCGTCTGCGAGAACGCCATGTATTGTGTGCACGAACGGCTTGTTAATTCCAAGTTTCTTGAGCGTTTTTGGGAATCCATAGCCGCTTACCGCATGTGCCTCAAAAATATCAGCGTTAAGGTTTGCCGCTTTTTTGGTTAGGCTGCGGTTAAAAAACCAGTTATCTAACGGAAAAATTCGGTCGGTTGAGTAGCATGGAACAAAATTTATGGCATTGATTGTGGCGGGTTCCTTGAAGCCTGCTTTGGTGCCACTGTAAATGGAAATGTCAGCTTGGGGTTGCAGGCGCTTGGTCGTTTCAATTATGCGACGCTCAACACCCCCGAAAAACAATTGAGGCGGCTGAGTGTTAAAGACGGCTAACCGAAACTTTTCCATGCGAAACAACCTTGCAACTTGTTTGCTTATTGTTAGCTTGGTTTTAGATATAAATTGCACCTTCAACGAGTGATGTCGCATTGAAAGTCTAATAGTGGTTCCGTGAAGAAACTGTAGAAGGTAGAGTGGGTAGGTTAGTATTGATGATTGGCAGCTAATAAAATATTAAAAATCAAGTATAACCCGATTTATCGGCTATCCCGCCTTTGTTGGCTTTTGGTACACTCGAGCCTGATTATCCACTGAGACAAACCTTTGGTAAGGTTCCCCGGATAAGATTTCAGACTTCCCCGCAATAAAATATCCACCGTCTTTCAAAGAGTTATAGAAGCCCATGTGAATCTTTTGTTGACCTTCTTTTGAAAAGTAAATCATCACATTTCTGCAGAGAATAAGGTCCAAGTTCTGGTGTATTGTTGGTTGCATTAAGTCGAATTGTTCAAAACGGACAATCCGCCTAACAAAATCATTTACTCTGTAATATCCTTCTTTTTTTGTGAAGAATTGGTCGATTGTGAACTGGTTCATAAATCCTAATTGTCTTTGCTGGTATTCTCCCTGTTTGGCTTTGGACAAGGCGCCTTTGTCGATGTCTGAGGCAAAGATAGTTACTGGGAAATTACTGGTATTTCTTTCGAGAATTTTATGAATTAAAATCGCCAAAGAATACGGTTCCTCTCCACTAGCGCATCCAGCGCTCCAGATCCTAACATGATTATTTGCTTGGAAGAGTTTTGGAAGCAGAACCTTTTCAAGATACCTGTAAACGTCGGCATCTCTAAAGAAAGTCGTGTAATTGACTGTTAAATCATTTAGAAGATTCTCGATTTCTCCGGAGTTCTTTCTCAGATAAACTATATAGCTACCGTAAGTGCTCGAGCCAGTTGCCCGCAAACGGATTTCAAAGCGCCTCTTCAGATATTCATCGCGATAACCCGAACAATTTAATCCAGCGTTTTCCTGCAGTAAACGTTTAATTTTTTGGAAGGCTGTTTTCTCAAGAAATTCCTGAAGAGATTCAGTCTTAACTTGTTCTACCAAAAATTCTCAAGTCCAGTCCTACTCGAAGTTATGCAGAATGCAGTTAGCTGCATGTTTATGCCTCGATGAGATCTTTGGATTTAATAAGCAAATCTTTGAGTTCTTCACTTGGAAAAATCATCAATATCGAATTTGCATCCCCGCCATTGCGCTTAAACCTGATTTCAAAAACCATAGCACTATCCGAAGTCATAGATTGCTTAATCAGAAAATTATCAATAATAGCATCAAACGTATCAATCACGGTTTCGGGAGTTGTTGGAAGAAGCACTATTCCAATTAAATCAGAAATTGAAGTTAAGAAAGACCCGATCAAGATGTTTGCAAGCTCCTGCAAAGCTGATATTTCCATAGTTGGATCAAGCTCTTCAATCGAGGATACCATTGACATCATTGCCGCAATTTTTTTGCCTTCAATTGGTTCGAACATTAACAGCATGTCGCCACTGTACATTCCGGTAAGTTGGAGGTAAATGGCGGCTGTTGGCAACTCGTGCAGGTTGTAGAATTTGGGTATTAAATGTGGTTTGAGCGTGTGAATTTGGGGAACATCGATTGTTATTGGTTGCTGAAGAACATCCGATAAGGATTTGGCTGCATGACTTGCCCCGATGCTTCCAAGCTCCAGAAGGATGCTTAAATCAATTTTTTGTTTATCCAAGCTTTTGTAAGCGTCTAAGCGATTTTTTTGTGGCAAGTTTTCAGAGATTTCGTTGTTCATAGCTTTTTGATCTCTCCGCTGTGAAGACGAACAAGTGTGATGCCTGAGGCGATGTTGAAGGATACTCTTCTTCCATGGCATCCGCCTACATCTTCGCCTACGAGCCGTATCTTATTCTGTGTTAAGGCGGCTTTTACTGCGTTAACATTTTTTGTGCCTATGTTTAGTCTGTTTGCATCACTGTTTTGAAACATGTTAGCGCCGCCTGCGATTTTGGCTGAAAGGCGAGTTTGCGTTTTTGTAATTTTCCTTATTGTTTTTGCGAGGGCTGGAACTGCTGTGTCTGCATATTTTGATGGAAGAGGTTCTTGTGGTCCAAAGCTGGAGCGTGGAAGCATAATGTGAGCTAACCCCCCACATCTGTGTATGGAGTCGTAAACGCAGATTGCTACGCATGATCCAACACTTGTTAGTAGCTCAACTGGTTTGCTTTCCACTTTCATTCCTGCCATGTCCACTCGAACCTCTTCCACTTGCGGATATGTGTGTGTGTCAGTGTCAATCCTTATCGTCTCTATCTGTTGGTAGGCAATTGCTGATTTTGGTATGTCTGGGCTCGTTTTTTTGGGGTCATTGCCTAATGGAAAGGAGTACAATAGGTTGCCTCAGCAATATTTGGTTAGAACTTCGAATACTTTTTGTGGTTGGAAAGGTTTTATGACGAAATCTTTCGCTCCTGATTTGAGGGCTTCAGCTATCAGGGCTTGTTGCCCCATGGAACTGCACATCACAACTTTGGCTGTGGGGTTGCCTGAAACTATTTGTTTTAGCGCTTCTATGCCGTCTTTTGCTTTTGGTCCAGGAGGCATAACTATGTCCATCAGTACTAAGTCGGGTTGAGACTTCTGAAACTGATTTATTGCGTCGTCGCCGTTTGTTGCTTCAGCGATTACTTCATGTCCTGCTTGTAGCACTATTTTTTTGAGTACGGCTCGCATGAATGAAGCGTCGTCAACTATCATTATTGTGCCCATATCAGGTTTTGCCTCTGTTGTCTTAAGGTTTGAGATAAGGTATAAAAGTGTTCTGAAGACCTGTTATGTAGCTCTACACAGTATTTTGAAGCACCAAAATCACTTATTTTGTCTGTTGGCTTTTTGCCGCGTTGTAGTTTTGGGTTTTTGGTGGTTGAGTTTGTTGAGGGGACATCTGAATTTTATATATGGAGTAGCAATCAATAATACTTATTTATCTTGTTCATGCACTCTATCGCCTTAGAGGAGGCGGTAAAACGAGCTACGGTCACCAAGGGCTAAAAGAAAAACAAGCAGCAAGCCGAATACAAGAGGTATCCTCGCTCAAACAAGACAAATTCAAAGTAACCGTATCTCTCGACAAAGAGCGTCCCATGTCCACCTCTCCTCTATACAACAAATACAACATCCAACGATTCGACCTGCACCCAAACTTTAGCTTTGCCCACTTGGACGATATGATCCCTAAAGGCACACCCGAATACCTCGACCACGGATTAAATTACGTGGAACGCATTGTACGTGCCCTCTATTACTTTAAACAGTGTAGCCTGATTGGTCCCTCAGGTACAGGCAAAACCCACATTGTCTACCTTGTCGCCGAATTGACCGGATTGCCGATTTGGGAAGTAAACTGCGGTTTATCCACATCATCTTTCGACTTAATTGGCCGATTTATTGGTTTAGGCAAGGAAAACTGGGTCGACGGCTTATTGACGCAATGGCTCAGGAAAGGCGGCATAATGTACCTTGACGAAGCCAACATGATGAAACAAGACGTCGCCACAAGACTCAACCCAGTCCTCGATACCCGAGGTCACTTGGTTTTAAACGAGAAAGATAGCGAAGTTATCGAACGCCACAAATACGGTTACATGATCATCAGCATGAACCCAGCTACCGCCGAGTTCTCAGGCACCAAACCCCTAAACGCTGCCATGAGACGACGTATGGCTGTATGGATTAACTTCGATTTCTTAAGTGTCGGTGAAAAAATATCGCCTGATGAAGTGGATATGTTGCGTAAAAGAACTAAAATCGACGAGGATACAGCATATAAGATTATTCAGGCAGGTGCCGAATTAAGAAGGCAATACAAGGCTGGTGATTTGCCCTATGGTCCTTCTTTAGGTGACTTGATTAACTGGGCTACATTAGTGAAAGATGGAAACACGCCAATGGATGCCGCGGAAGAAACGCTTGTTGGGTTAACGAGCGATAACGTTGAGGTTCAAGCTGACGTTAGGAGAATCCTCGAGGCGGTATTTAATTAATCGCAGTAAATGGAGCGAATATCATTGGGGTTTATTGATTACGCTTGGACTGCTTCTCTGCAAAAGGACAACACTAAAGTAAAAATTCTCCAAGATGAAGCATTAGAGCAACCTGTTTTGCTTGGCGATAATGTTGGTTTCACCATTAAGCTTCCGACAGTTCAGATGCTAGAAGAGGGCAAGAAGATAAGGTATTTAGGGCTCACTTTTGCTGGAGATAGCGCAGGTAAATCTAAGCTTGGAAGGGTATTTCGAGCATCCGTCATGCACCTAACCACACATACTTTGGCTCCGTTTTCTAAAGATCGAATCGTTCCAAACGAGAAAGACTCCATTGTGGACGCTTTCGCTAAATCGTTAATTAATGATACCTACATCAACGCCTATATCCAAGCATGGTATCCTGACAGATTCTTTGACATAGCATACGCAAATGCGTTGGCATATCAAAAGATTAAGGCTTCAGAGCGGATTTTCACGTCCTCTACGAAGCTTATGTCTGCTCTGCTTACTCAGCTAAATATGGGTGCAACGAAAGGTTCACCAGGTGCAGAAGAAGAAAAAATTGTAAATCAGCTCCGCAGCGATATTTTAGTGCTCAAAGAAAAATTTATGGCTTCCATTGGTGGCGAAGAAATTAAAGCTGATGATCTTTTTGATGAAAAAGTTAAGACGATAGTTGGTTTGCTTGAGCCATTTGGACCGTTTTTGGAAGCGCCTTCGCTTAAACATACTGAAATAACTGGTCGATGTAGCATTTATAGTGACTTTGAAACATCACAGGATGATTTTGAAGGCTTATTTGTGCAATCACTAATGGCCATAGGTGGCGACGTTCCAACTGTTGATCATATAGAGCAACTGTGGCGTCCTGAACAAGAGGCAGAAGGGCTACAGGCGTTCAATTCAGATCATTACCAAAAGCAACGGGAAGAAAAGATCATTGCTAAACTTCAGCCGTATCTTGGATTTACCCGTTTCAAGTCCATTTCCTTTCCTGAAGAAGACTACACTCAGTATCTTAGGGCAAGAAGTTTAGTTCAGGGAGCGAGTCGGCGACTTTTGGATATTTTGCGTTCCGCTTACAACTATCTTGATGAAGATCCACGACAAGAGATGGGTCAGTTGGATTTGGCAGCTGTTATTCAGTCGTTGGCAGCCAATAAGCCTGCGACGGATGTTTTTAATTTGGATGAGTATTTGCAGCCGAGTTTTGCATGGTCGTTGATTTTTGATGTCAGCAATAGTATGCAGGTAAAAGGTGAATATGGTCGGGCGTTGGCTATTGCTGTTGCAGAAGCTGCGAAGGAACTGATGATGGATGCCACGTCGTGGTCGTTTTTTGCCTTCAGTGATAAACTCTATATTCTCAAAGACAGCTCGGAATCTTACTCGAAGCGTGTAAAAGCAAGGATTGGTGGATTGAGGTTTCAAGGACTCACATACATTCCAGACGCGATTACGGTTGCAGGAAAAATGTTAGCGAAACGCTTTGAAGAGCAGCGAGTTCTAATTATTATTTCTGACGGTTGGCCTTATGGTTACCCGAACATGCCAATTTCGCTTAAGGAATGTGTGGACGATATGGTTAGAAAAAACGTTATCGTTATTGGAATTGGGGTGGAGACAGATAGGATGGGCAACTTTTTCCATTTACATTCTTCAATTTATACTCAAAAAGATTTGGTTAACAAGTTCGGGGCAGTCTACGCGAATGCTTCCGCGAAAGCGTTAGAAACGTAATAGCACATGCCGGTTTTTAAAGTCAGTTAGTTTCTTAATGGTGTTATGTTCAGTGAGCAGTGGGAACTGAAAAGTCCCATTTTTTAAGCCTTAAAGCGAAACTTTATTGCCCTCGCTTGGTAGTTAATTTTTGAGAAAAACTATGTTTTGTCCATTTTGTGGCAGACAAAATAAGGAACGTGCCGTTTTTTGTGAATATTGCGAAAAAGCACTGCAAAAAACACACCTGCTCCAATGGCAAGTCAGCGTTCAAAGAAAGCCGCCAGAGCGGGACTGTCGTACAATGCAAAAAGAAGTATCGTTACAGGTGCCTTGATAGTTGCAGTAATCCTGACTATACTTGTCATATATTACCCAAGTATGCTTCCATGGAGCTGGTAGGTTTTCCAAGATTTTGATGAGTCGTTTTCAGCTGATAGGATCTACCCTGGGGTGCAACAATCACCCAATCCCCACAATTACGCTAACTCTATCCTCACTTCACGGCACTTCATAGATCGGCCAAATGCGATTCTCAAACGACAACGCAACATGGTCTGCATGGGAACCTTACAAACCATCTAGAACTTGGACCTTGCAAGGCGGCGACGAACAGTAACAGTAACCGCACAATTCAGGGACATTGAAGGATTAACCTCAACCGCAGGCTGTACACTTACCCTTGAAACACCGTCGCCTACGGCAATACCAGCCCCACGCAAGACTAAACCGCTTCTCCTGAATCGATTAACCCACAAACTGCTACACCTTTTTGCCTGAAGCGTCAGGGTGGATTCTGATAGGGCTTGTTTTATATACACTCATGTTGGCGGTGCTGTTCAAAAAGAAACAAGTTGGCTAAAATTAGAATAAAATTTCTTGTTAGGCTTTGACTTGTTGTTCTTGGCAGCCGGTTTTTTCGCCTCTAAGTGCTGAGAACAATGCTGCTATGAAGCATAGGACTGCTGCGAATATGAAAGCTGTTGTTAAAGCGGTCATGAAGGGCGCGGAGATGGCGTTGGGGAAAAAGCTTTGGCTTTCCAGAGTGTTTATGGTGCTTGAGGGTAGTGATGTGGCTAGTGTTCCCATGCCGTTAAGCATGGTTCCTATGGGGTTGTAGCCTAGGAATGCGCCGAAGAGTGCTCCTGCTGCTGGTGTGTGACTGAATGCTGACGCGACCTGTGATGGAGCTCCTGTATTGGCTACAGCTGTAGTTAGTGCCGCTGGCAGGGTTGCGTTTAGTGAAATGATGATTATAGCAAAGAAGATTGCTTGGCTGATGGTTTGCCCACAGTTCTGAAGTGTCGAACGCATTCCTGACGCGGCGCCTCTGTGTTCCTTAGGACAAGAATTCATTACCGAAGCCATGTTGGGCGACATGAAAATGCCGTTACCGAGGCCCAGAACGAGGAGTATTAACGCGAAGGGCAAGTATTCAAAGTTCGCAGGCAACAGGGTGAAAATTAAGAACGCTAAGCCCGTTATTAGCATGCCAGCTGTCGCTAGGATTCTTGCGCCGTGTTTGTCTGATAACCAGCCGCTTAATGGTCCAGTGAGTGCTATACCTATGGACATGGGAAGCATGAATATGCCTGCCCAGAATGGGGTTGAGTCGTAGCTGTAGCCGTGAAGGGGAAGCCAAATGCCCTGCAAGAGCACCACAAGCATCACCATGACTCCTCCTCTTGAGATAGCGCTGAGGAACGTGGCGATGTTGGCTGTGGCGAATTGGCGGTTTTTGAAGAGGCTCAAGTTGAACATGGGTTGAGCTACGCGTTTTTCGATGAAGGGAAACGCAAACAACAAGGCGGCTCCTGAAAAGAGTGCTGCGACTACAAACGGGTTGCCCCAGCCCATTGGCGATGACCCGTAGGGCGTTAAGCCGTAGGTTATACCGACTAAGATCAAAGTTAAGCCTCCGCCGAAGCTTATGTTGCCCCATATGTCCATTTTCTGTTTTTTTCTTGCAATGTTTTGTTCTTTTAGTTTCCAATAAGACCAAGCTGTGCCGATGATTCCCACGGGGACGCTGACTAAAAAGACCAAGCGCCAGTCGTAAACGGCTAAAACTCCGCCTAAGACTAAGCCGATTAGTGAGCCTGCAAGGAAGGCTAGTTGGTTGATGCCTAATGCTTTGCCTCGTTCATTTTCTGGGAAGGCGTCGGTTATGATTGCTCCGCTGTTGGAGAAAAGGAATGCTGCCCCGACTCCTTGGACTATGCGGAATATGATTAGTTCTATGGCTCCTGCATCGCCTGTGCTGGGTGTTAAGAATAGTAGGATGGAGCCGGCGGTGAATATGGCGAAGCCTAGGTTGTAGAGTTTTACTCTGCCGTAGATGTCTGATAGTCTGCCGAAGGTGACTAGTAGGGTGGCGGTTACGATGCTGTAGCCGAACATTATCCAGAGCAGGTACTGAAAAGACGTGAAGGGATCGATGTTTATTCCTCTAAAAATCGATGGCATAGCAATCAAAACGATAGTCATGTCGATAGAAGCCATCAACATGCCAATAGTCGTGTTCGAGAGTGCAACCCACTTGTACTGTACCATTAATAACCCTTCACTTACTCACTTTAGTATAGTGTCTTTTCCTTTTTTTCGTCGAGATTGACGTTGTTGAGCGCCAAGATGATGGGTGAGAAACTTTTAAGGTTTTCTAGCTTCCAGAGTTGGAATTGAAGTCTATAACAGTTAGCTGGAAGAGAGGCAAAACTTAGATTCCAATTTTTTTTTGTCTTTGTGTGGGTGTGGGGTTCTAATGTTTTAACACTACACTGTGGGGTTTGGATATGGTTGCTTTTTTGGTTTAGGCTTGTTGGCTTGTGCGGTTTTTGTGTGGGAAGAATGTTTGCCCACATATCTAAACATAGAGTGTAGTGTATGCAGAGTAGTGTGGGTGTGAGTGTACAAGTATGTTGGCGAACCCTACTTCTTTGCACTCCGCTGCACTTTAGAGCAAGAAGCGCTTAATTGGGCGAATCGGATTTGCTGCTTTAGGGTGCTGAGTGAGCGTTACAGAAAATAACTACAGTATTACTGATGTTAGTAACATAAATCCAAGTGCAAATCAGTTTGAAATATACTTGGACGGTATCCCAATTTTTTTAGGATAAAACAGAAGTATTCTTGTATCGATGTTTGCTTCTCTGTTCAATTTATTTTAAAAAAATCGATGCGTCCCAAATACAAAAACCAGAGCTACAACAGAGAAAAAGCAAGAATCAGGACAAAGGCTGATATATGATTCTAATTTTTTTGTTTTGTTTTATCGGTTCAATATAGCCCTAACTAACAAACTGCAATGCTTCAAAAAATCTGAAAATATTGGTAGTAATTTTCAAGCTTTTAGGTTCTCTTTTAAAATAATACATAATGAAGATTTTTGTCACCAGTGGGTACTTCCCATAATCTTATAAAGCCAACGATTAGTAATTTGGGTTTTGGTGGGGCACGTTATTTCAAGTGTTCTTGCCACATTAAAATTTGAGAGGAAAGAAAAAATGAAGTTATTAAAGAATAAAATGTTAGCTATTTTGATTGCAGCAATTCTAACAATTTCAATAGGAACTTCGATGACTCTATTACCCAATACAAACGCGCATACCCCAGCATGGGATATTCCCACATATGCCTATATTATTGCAGCTCCTAGCCCTATAGGTGTAGGTCAGAACGCACATGTTTACATGTGGCTCGATGCGGTTTACGGAGCTGCCGGAGGGTCTACTCCTGCTATTGGAACGAATGCTTCCACAGCTAGCGCAGCATTGACAGCAAACAGCTATAGATTCCAAAACTACAAGCTCACCATTACCGCACCTGACGGCACAGTTACAACACAGACCTTTGCTACTATCTCTGATCCAACATCGTCACAATACATAACAATCACTCCTGACCAGGTTGGCACATACAGATTCACCTTTGATTTCCCAGGACAAGTCTACGGAGCTAATGGCAACGGGTACGAAAAATCTTCAATAGTTGGTGATTCTTATTCCCCTAGTTCTGCAACTACAACGCTTACTGTCCAACAAGAGCCAATCCCTGCGGCAAAAGGAAGCACACCCCTTCCAGTGCAGTACTGGGCACATCCAATATATGGTGAGGGCACTGACTGGTGGTCGATTTCTTCAGACTGGCTAGGCACAGGTTCACCGGTTCCAGCAGGCTATACTAGCACTACCTTGTACCACGGTGACGCCGTTGGTCCTCTGACTTCTCACGTTATGTGGACAAAGCCCCTACAGTTTGGGGGAGTTGTCTCAGGAAACCCGTTTGTTGCTGGAGGCTCAACTCCTGGTGACGGTGGTGTTCAGGGAGCACAGTACTTCGAAGGCACTGCATACCTACCCAGATTTAGCAATCCGATAATAATCAGCGGATACCTCTACTACACTGAAGTGGTCTCATTCACAGGCCCCAGCAGTGGACCAACCGACTGCGTTGACCTTCGCACAGGACAAGTACTTTGGTCCCGAAGTGATGTTCCAGCGCTATCATTCGGCTACATTTACAACCTTTGGAACGGTGAACAGCACGGAACTTTTTCGCCGATACTGTTCACAAGCAACTTTGGACAAGCCTTTGATGCATATACTGGCGATCGCCTGTTCAACGTAACTGGTGTTCCCTCAGGCACTGCGGTAGCTGGTCCAAGCGGTGAACAACTAAGGTACGTCTTTGTTAACGCTGGCACTGCCCAGAATCCACAGTGGTATCTGGCTCAATGGAACTCATCCAAACTATGGCAATACGACGTTAATCCATACACCGGCGGCGGAAGTCTAAACCCATCAGTAATAAACGCAAGCAACGGAGTCCTCATTACAACCATTCCTGTTCCAATCACAGGCACCTCAGGTACAACACCAACTGGAGGCTTTGCATCGGTTCCTTACGGTTCGACAATCACTGTCAACGCAAACATCCCACTCAACCCCACAACTCTTGGTCAAACAGGCCAATATGCTCAACCGATAACTACGTATGATTGGAATGTTTCGTTGCCATGGCTAAACACTATGCCTTTGGGAGTGCAGGTAAGTGTTGGTCCAAGTGGATCAGTGGTTACACCGTTAGCTCCTGGATCGAATCCTGTGACTGTACTAGGCGCTAACACCGGCGATGTAATGCTTTGCAGAAACGCTTCCTTACCTATTGGTTACATGAGAACCTACAGTGGCTATCCGCAGCTTCCCTACACATTGTTCGCTGTAAACCTTAACGCTTCTAGGGGTGCAATCGGCTCTATACTATGGATGAAGAACTATGATCCACCAGCAGGCAACCTTACTCTCAGTGTTGAAGGAATCGATTGGCAGACCCGCGTCTTCGTTGTCAACTATGGAGAAACTATGCAGTGGGTGGGGTACAGTCTTGATACAGGCGCACTTCTATGGACAACTCAATCTCAAGCACCCTTCGACTACTATACGACCAGCTACCCCTACAGTTGTAACCTTGCTTACGGCAACCTCTACACTAGTGGGTACGCAGGAATACTCTATTGCTATAACGACTTGACTGGACAACTCTTATGGACGTACGGTAATGGCGGTGAAGGTAACAGCACAAGTGCAGGCTTAAACGTCTTTTACGGTGATTATCCGACCTTCATAAACTCTATTGCTAACGGAGCAGTCTACTTGGCTACTGAAGAGCACACTATGCCTAACCCGTTCTATAAGGGCTGTACTTTCCGGGCTATCAATGCAACTGACGGAACAGAAATATGGACGCTTTCAGGTTACCCCAGCGAGTGGACCAGCCCTGGTGGGCAATGGGCTACTGCGGATGGTTACATAGCATGCATGAACGGTCTTGACAACAACATCTACAGTATCGGAAGAGGACCGAGCGCTACCACAATACAGGCGCCGCTGACCCAGATTACAGCAGGCAACAAAGTAGTCATACAGGGCACAGTGATGGATATTTCCTCAGGCACTACCCAGACCCAGCAGGCAGCTGACTTCCCGCATGGAGTTCCAGTATCTTCTGATGTAAGCATGAAAGAATGGATGGGGTACGTCTACCAGCAAGCACCACTGCCAACTAACTTTACCGGAGTTCCAGTGACGATAACCGCTATCGACCCCAACGGCAACTCTATTACCATTGGCAATGCGATGACCGACACCAACGGCATGTTCCACTACAGTTGGGCAACTCCCAACGTTCCAGGTGACTACACTGTCTACGCAACATTCGCTGGCACTAACGGGTACTGGCCATCAAGCTCAGAAACCGCCATGACTGTAACAGAAGCACCTGCTGCAACCGCGACACCTACAGCTACATCTGCTTTAATGTCTGAAACGTATTTCCTGCCAGTATCCATTGCAATAATCCTTGCAATAGTGATTGTTGGCGTTGTACTAGCTCTGCTGATGCTTAGAAAAAAACCATAACCGCAAAAAAACAATAAAAATCCTTTCTTTTTTTTATTTTTATCAATTAATTAATTGCAAGTAAAGATTGATTGTTTGTCCAATAACCAATTGATCTTTGTATCAATATTCAATTAATTATTTGTTATTTGCTGATACTGATCTTTTTTAGGAGAAGTTAACGCATGAATCTTCTCAGGTTTATCTAAAATATTTTATCATCACTATATCCTCTTAGCATCAGTATCTAGACCGACATTTGCACATACACCTCATTGAGCTGGAGGGACCTGCGGTTATTTGTGGTAGTCGCACTACAACACGTTAATTTTAAATTTGGTTACAGCCAAATATAGAATGGAAAGAAAGAGCACCACGAAAGATTATCTTCCTAAAATAATAAATAAGTAGAAACGGACTCAATGAATGGCATTGAACACTCTGCTTTCAAAAAAAGTCCAAAAATAAGCTCTTTCTTTCTTCCCATTTTTTCAAATCAGCATCAAATTCTAACTTTAGGCTACCGGCTATAAGCCAGCTTTTTTGTCAATAAAGAGCAGCTTTTCCAAACGGACACTGAGGCGAAAAACTGCCAGCTTCCTATTTCTTACATATTCTAAACTTGAAGTAAGCTTTTTCTATAAACTGAAACTATTGGACTTGTGATTGCTTTGTCAGAATTTGAAAACCTTGTAAGAATGTTGGAACATCAGGGGTTCATTCTATGGAAACATAAAAAGACCGAGGGGTCTGTAATGGTGAAATTGGCAAGCATCAAATCTGGAAAAAGCGAGTTGATTTCTCTTAAGTTTGACAAAATTCGGGTGGAATCCGCTAAAATTAAAAACTACATCTTTTACGGCTACGATTAACTGGGCTTGATTAATTCCGAACTTTGAAGTCTAAGCCAAAATTTAAGTGATAAATAGAGAAATGGTTATGAAACTCCTAATTACAGTCTGTAACGTGAACTATGATGCCTACCTTTCAATGTAAATTATGTGGTGGAAAGATTGAAGCTGAATATGAAACTTGCGACTGCGCTCACTCTCACAATTGCCATGAACAAAAGAACCCAGAATGTTGCGGTCAACCTATGCTTGAAATAATGGAGGACTAAAGCTAAAATGTCACGCCTTTTGCTATTTAGCATGAAAGAAAAAGTTAATGTGTTTGTTAATTTGCTTGATGTAAGTGGTCCAGTTGGCTAAAAAAGAAGATAACCCTCTTGAAGTCGTACCCCACGTCGAACTAGAAAAATACTTGGGAAAATGGTACGAGATCGCGCACCTTCCCGCTAAATTCCAAGAAGGCTGCAACGAAACAACCGCAACATACACACTGCTAAATGGTGACCGCATTTCAGTACTCAACCAATGCAAAAAGAACAACAAAATCAAACTTGCAAAGGGCAAAGCCAAAGTTGTCGACAAAACAACCAACGCAAAGCTTAAAGTAACGTTCTTTTGGCCATTTTATGGCGATTACTGGATTATAAAATTAGGCGATGCCTACGATTATTCTGTTGTCGGCACCCCAGACCGTAAGTATCTTTGGATATTGAGCAGAACCCCCGAAATGGACAATTCACTGTTTGCGGAATTAATAAAATTTGTAAAGTCAAAAGGCTTTGATGTGAGAAACCTCATCGGCACAAGCCATAGCTAAGCCTTTTAGCGCTCTTTATTTTTCAAACGCAAAGCCTTGCTCATCAGATTAGTTATAGAAAAGGCCTACGGCTTATTTATTTTCTAGCAATCGATTTGTCAAAAATTAGGGAGGGATGTTGGTTTATAGAAAGGGTTTTAGTATTCCTCAAGGAGCTTGTCGATGTTTTGTTTACTGAGTTTTATCTTGTCAGGTGCCTTTGTTTATGGGATTATAGAAATTTGTTTTTCTGCTTGAGGGTTGGGTTAAGATGAAAAAAGGGTTGTTTGTTTTTGTTTGTTTATTTTATTTTAGCTGTGGACGAATAGTGAATCGTCGCAGCTTGAGCATAAGAAATGTTATTTTTTTGTTTGGTTGCAGACTGTCGGGCGGTGGGCATATGAACCTTGAATGGTAAACCTTGAATCAACGGTTTGCTCCTTTTTGATGTTGAGGAACTCCAAATTCTGCCTCTACACTGGACTTGGACACGTCACAGTGCGACAATTTTCTTCGGCTATGTATGTTCTTTCAGTTTTTCTCGTACTCTTCATTTGTTGCATATTTTGCTTTCCATCAACACTGGTTTTATGGATGAGAAGAATGACGGCGTAACTGCCTCTATTTTTTGAATCCACTTTTCTGTGGTTGGTCCATCACTGCTTTAATCCAGGATTGTGCAATCAAAGCGTGTCCCGCAAGTGTTGGATGTACTCCGTCAAGTGCCCAAAAGAAAGGATCCCTTTTAGTGCAGGCTTTCACAAAAATATCGTTTAGCGGAATTAGCTTAGCCTTAAATTCCTGTGCAAGCCCTCTAACGACAGCTATTTTCTTATCCAGTTCTTCAGACAGTTCGGCAAAGTCTCCTTTGGATTGAACAAGGAACGGCTCAAGCAGGACAATTTGGCAGTTTAATTGTTGGGTTTGTTGTAGAATGCTCCGGTAATCTGCCTGAAAACTTTCTGTTGGAGCAGGTTTCCAAGCAATGTCGTTTACACCCACCAGTATCGAAACTAAGGTGGGTTTGAGATCCAAGCAATCTTTCTTCCAACGATGCCTAAGATCCTTAACTCGGTTTCCGCCCACTCCGCGATTGAAGAACCTTAAATTATACTCTGGATATAGCGCGGACAGCCACGCTGTGGTCATCATGACGTATCCGTCGCCGAGTGCTTGGTTGTGGTTGGCTTTTCTTCCAGCGTCTGTTATGCTGTCGCCTTGGAACAAAAACGTCGAATTATCCATTAAGTTTAGTTTGTTTGACAATTAAGGTGCCTCGGTATGAAAGCTTTTTTTGTTGGAAATCTTGTGGAACTCCAAGATACTGTGGGAGATATCCTTATTGATTTTTCTCTTTCAACGGTTTATTCGTCTTGTTGGATGAAAATTTTCTTTTTTTGGCTCAATTCTTTCCTATAATAAATCTAGAGGGTATTTACAAAGATTATAAATATGAGCGTTAAGCATGGATATGGTACAGGTGCTGAAATGATAAATGCTGTAACCTGTAGAAAAAAACGCGGTAAGCGCGCATTATTTGCACTCTCGCCCATGTTTCTGGTCGTATTCGTTGTCGGCTGGATCATATCTTGGATAGGACAATTGGGCAAATAATATAGTCTGCCAAAACACTGTCGAGAGAATTGGCGAATAAAAAATCGTTGATGCATAACTCAGTTTAAGTGCCCCATCCCCAAAATTTCCATCGAGTTTTTTGGTGTTCATTTTGAAGAATAGCGTAGTCGCCATCTGGAGTTAGGTTTAGGTGCTCGCCAACCCCCGATTAATGGAGAACGTTGATGGAACAAATTTGTTATCGTATGGGCTTGAAAATTTGCGTTGTAAAATGTTAGAGTTTGAGGGTTTTCATGATTTTTTGGTAGATACTTAGAAATTGACAGAAGATTCTGCCTACAAGTCCTAGTCCTTTTGCCATGCTGGTTAGGTTTTTGACGTCGGATTCGTTTATGGTTTTGGTTAACAGGGCAGTGGCGAGGAAGATGAATGTGAAGAAGATTGCGCCTATGATTAGTCGGATTAGGCTGGAGAAGCCTAACTCGGAAATGAGCAGAAAGGTAACTATTGCAGCAGTCGAGGAGGACAGCACAATTTTGGTTGAAGAGGTCCAATCCACTGTTAATCCATAGTTTTTTCTAACCCAAACGACTGGGATGATCGAGGTGACGAGCCCAGTAACAAGTGAGGTCATGATAAGCCCCAGGACTCCAAACAGCATAATTAAAGCGTACCCCAGTGGCAACCCGATGGCGACTGCGAGTATGGTGAGGTACATGATGAAGGTGGTTCTTCCTTGGCTGTTTAGGAAGTTGCTTGAGCTTAAGCTTCCTAGTGCTGGAAAGAAATAGGTCAGTGAGAGCAGTGCCAAAAATAGGGGTGCTGAATTATACGTCTGCCCAAACAAGGTAGAAATCGCCGGTTCGGCTAAAGACATAACTAGTGCAGCAAGGGGTATGACAAAGAGTGAGCCGTACTTGACTGAAAACTGGTAAACATCTTGTAGGGTTGTTTTGTCTTTTTGGGGACTGAGCTTGCTGAATGCTGGAAAGAGCATCATGGTGATGGGTGTTGCAAAAAATCCGATTAAGACTACAAAGGTTGAGGCGATGCCAAAGTTGCCGATAGCGGTGTTGTCGGTGACGTAGAAGATTGGGAGCAGGAAAGCGAAGTACTGGCCTAGAAAGCCGCTTAAGATTACTGAAATTGAAAGGGGGACTCCGTAGGATAGCATGGATTTTGTGTATGCTTTTATTTCTAGTTTGAAGCCAGTGAGTTTTGGTAGTTGCCTGTATTGGGTCCATATGAAGGCTGTTCCGATTAATCCGCCAACTATCAAGGCAACGGTGTAGCCTAGGATTGCTCCGGAGGTGCCGAACCCTAAAGCTACGAGTCCTACCATGAGGGCGGTTTTTATGATGGCGTGGAGGATTAGCATGATGCTGTTTAGGTGCATTTTTTCTATGCCTGTGAATGTGGCTGTGGCGGAGTTGATGAGTCCGCTGGCTAGGATGGAGAGGGATGCGATTTGCATTAGGGGGGCGATTTCGGGGCGGTGGAATACGTTTGTGGCAAGGTATCCTGAGAAGGCGAAGGATAGTGCGGAGAGGGCTATGCCAAGGGTTACTTCGAAGATTATTCCGGAGATCAGTATGCTTCGGACTTCTGCTGCTCTGCCTTCTGAGAGGTATTGGGCGGTGTCTCTGACCATGGCGGAGTTTATGCCCCAATCGCGAAATACTCCAATCAGGGTGGGTGCAGTGAGTACGATTCCGTATAGGCCGTAGAGGTCTGAGCCGAGGAGTCGTGCAACAAAAATGGTTGCGATTGAAGAAATAAGTGTAGAGACAACTAGACCCCAAAGTACGTTAAAACTGCCCTTTGCTGAAACCTTTGCCATTTCCGAAGCTTTGCTCATATTCTCTCCTTAGTTTCTTAACATTCGGGTATATCATTGTTTATTCTGTAGGGTCTATAAAGAAACATGCAGAACACATGCCAGATACCTTTAGGGGGCGGTGGGAGATGGGTTTTTGATTTTTATTTCTTTTTTTTGTCTTTGTGTGGGTGTGGGGTTCTAATGTTTTAACACTACACTGTGGGGTTTGGATATGGTTGCTTTTTTGGTTTAGGCTTGTTGGCTTGTGCGGTTTTTGTGTGGGAAGAATGTTTGCCCACATATCTAAACATAGAGTGTATGCAGAGTAGTGTGGGTGTGAGTGTGCATTATGATAGCCAGATGGCTTATTGTGATTTATAGCTGAGTGGTGGTTAAAGCTCGTTTGTGAATGTTTTTATGGTTTTTCCGTATTGATTCAAAATCAATAAAGCTTATACATTAAAAGTTCCTAAACGAAACAAGAGCAGGCATCATATGACAAAATCAACCTCTAGAACAAAACGCAGCAAACTCGCAATCATCCTACTGTCCCCTCTCCTAATCTTCGCCTTCATAGCCGGCTGGAGCCTCTACTGCATAGGACAACCATGGCAACACATAAAACAAACACAACAGACAACAAACCAAATTCCCACAAAACATGACGCCGTAGAGCTATTGGTGATTCCCCAACAAGAAGAACAAATACAGGCAAACTGAACCTGTGCTTCTAAAATCAACGAAGTTTTATTGCTTTAAACTGTGGAATTCTATGGTTGTATTGGTTGGGCTGGATCGAAGGCTTCCAATTCTAGTTTGTTTGCCAGACGCTTGAAAATATCATTGTGAGATACAATTTTCTTTATGTTTTGCAAGTTCATTGATGTAATTATTGTTGCATTAAATCTGAAAGTTGTTGCAACCGATCTGCAGAATGCAGTTGCAGCAGCAGCAACAGCAACTTACTCTTCCTAATCGTCCCTTAAGCTTTTAATCAATATTCTCTCCGCTGGAACTTGCAACAGCCAGAATAGATCAATGCAAAATACTAACCGGAGACGAGCACTTCAAAGACTTACCCGAAACCCTATGGATAAGCTAAAGATTTTTGGATAAACAAGTCCTAGCTTCTTAATTAAGGAACTTTGCACCGAATCTGAGCTTCGCTGGCGGAGAAATTTGGTTACACAAAAATCTGTTATATCTGTGGTGGCTGCGGGGGTGACAAGAAAAAAGCTCTTGTAGACCATCCGCTGATCCTAAAGCGGCTCCGTTAATAGAGCCAGAGCAGCCCACTGTGAAAAGCTAAAAGTCACGAACCGCCATATTCTAAAACATGAAAAACGTTGAAGCCATCAAGCGGGCGCTTTTTGTGCACAAAGCAGAGCTGCGAGAGAGGTTCAAAGTTAAGAATATAGGTGTTTTCGGTTCTTACGTGCGTGGTGAGCAGAAGGGGAGCAGCGATGTTGATGTTCTTGTTGAATTTGATGATCCTATTGGGCTTTTCGAGTTTATGAAGTTGAAAATTGCTTATCGGATTTGCTTGGAGTCAAAGTAGATTTGGTTTCAAAGAAGGCTCTCAAACCTCACATTGGGGAGCGCATCCTTGAGGAAGTCATTATGATATGAAACGCCGCGACCTCAGGGATTACCTGCAAGATATCCTTGACGCAGTGAATGATATCGAAAGGTTCGTTGCCGACATGAGTTATGAGCAATTCACTAAAGACAAGAAAACCCTCAATGCCGTAGTTCGCAGCATCGAAGTAATAGGCGGAAGCATCCAAAAGACTCCCTGAGAGCCTCAAAACAAAGAATAGTGAGCTTCGATGGAGAGAAATAGCGGGTATGCGAGCCAAGCTAATCCACGCTTATTTCGGAATGGACACTGAAACCATATGGAAAACAGTCAAAGAAAACATTCCGCAACTAAAACAGACAATCAAAAAAATGGCGAAAGATCAAGAAAAGTAATAATCACTCATCAAAAACTGCCTTAAAGTTAGTCTTGATTTTCGAGTTTTGGAGCCTTCGATTAAAGAATTAATCGAGATTAACTTTAGAGAGAGATAATTTACTAGTTTATGGGCAAAAATTATTACATTTACCGGTGGTCTTTCAACTAACCGACTTTTCTTGGTTCTAATCAGATTAACCTCGCCTTTATACCACAAACGTCTTTGTGCTTTCTATTAGGATATCTAATATAGGTAGACGTGCAAATAGAATTGTAGCCTTCTAAGAAACGGGAGGTGAAGGGATGTTAGATTTAGATTTTGGTGTATCAATTATAGGTGAATGGAAGCTCACGGCTTATACTATCAAAACTTCACCCACCCACACTATATCGAGTTCAAGCTCGATATTTTTCCGTGCAGATAACACTTTTTCTTTTGCATCTATGACCGCCGCGTCAGAGGGAACATGGAGGCAGCTTGGCAACATGGTAGTCTGGCAATATACTAAACCGTCTGCCCCGACGGTACTTCCAAATATGTACATGGGAAACAAAACAGGAAGTGTAATGTCGGGATTGAGGTGGATATTCATAACACCTTCCTTTTTTACCCAGAAGGAAGGTTACTGGTCCGCAACCAAAGTTTGAGTCCCGTATATAGCTCAACTAGTGAGTACCAGGAAATGCGGACTTGACCGAAATTTTTTTCTTTCAACTATGATGTGCTTTTCCTTAAAGTCTGTCTAAAATTCAAATGCTAAGATTTGATGCTTTTAATTACAACGCGCTAGAGTTTATTGGTTGGACCTGAAATCATATAGACCTCTCGATAGGGTTTTATGTAGAGATCATTAGTTTAGCGAAAGCTTCAAGCTCGCAAAAACAATCTTTCCTAACAGCGCAAGGATCCAAGAAAAGTACATATCCCTTTTCGGCTTCTTGGCAGCTTTCTCCTGGAAAACCTGCGAATTCTTTGTAAATTCGAGGATTGCAAGCCGAAAAGGCTTTCAAAAATTTTAACGCTGCTTCAAAATCCATAAACTATCTCCAAACAAATTAGGCCAGTTTACCTACGTGTAAAACGGATTCTTAAAGAAATGTGACTAACATACTACTACAACATCAAGTTCTGCTTTTGAATTATAGAACAATTTGACTTTTCAGAAAAGATGGCGTTAATCTGTTAACTGATCCCATCCGTTTCGAAAGATAGTTATGCTTAGCTGCTGGTTACCTCGAAATCTTCGAGAATGATGACGGCACAATTTTTTTCTCATTATTTCATATGCCAAGATACTTTTTAGAACATCCTTCAAATGTCAGAATGTGTAATTTTGATAGGAATTAGTGTTTGATTGTTGTTGCTACCGGTGTGCAGAAGTTAGTTGCAACAACAACAACAACAACAACAACTTCTCTGGCGCCTACTGGCCTAAACCAATTCAACCCTCGATAGCTTTACTTAGGTATAATTTTTTTCTTAAAAATATTGAAAGACTAAAAAAGGGGAAGGGATTGATTGTGGATGTTTTTAGGGTCTTTTTCTGAGCATCAATATTGCCAGCACTACGAATCCTATTATGATGACGACAATTATGGCTGCGACTGATGGAAGGAAGTATTGATCAGCCATAGATTGTACTGGAGTTGTTGTAGGTGTTGGTGTTGCTGCTGCTGGATCAACTGCAAAAGAAGTAACCGCGTTTGATGGATAGTATGATTCGCTTCCGCCGAAAGTTGCATAAACTGTGTATGTACCTGAGATATCGGGCGTCCATTGTAAACTGTATGTGCCATAGGCATTGCTTGTCGTATTACCGATAGTTCTAAAGTTTCCGTTAGAGTCGACAACACTTATTGTGATTGGAACTCCAGTAATGTTGTTTGGCAGTGGTTTCTGCATGTATACATATTGCATCCAATCCTGCATGCTTGCATCGGAGACACATGGGACGCCATTGGGGAAGTTTGCTGCTTGTTGCGCTTGTTGTGTTCCTGCGGAAATGTCTGTAATGGTTCCCCGTATGACTAAGCCTGCGCCTTGTGAGATATCAGCCATTGGAGCTTCAACTGTCATTGCACTAGGTCCTTTACCGTAGCAGTAAACCTGTTGATCATAAGTATTATCAGTCACCAAGTAACCACTTGCAATAGGTGTAGTTCCACCGTACATGCAGTTTGCAAAGTCATCTATAGCCCATATTTCAGTTCCAACGGTTGCGTTGATGCATCGTAATTCTTCACCTGGGTATAATGGCGAGTTTGGTGAATGTTCACTGCTGACTAAGTAGACTTTTCCGTCTGCGATTGCGCTAACAAACACTGGATAATAGCCATAGGGTGTTATTGTTCCTGCGTAAGTGCTGTTGCCTTCTCCACCATTGCCATAGGTCCATTCTAATTCACCAGTTTTGTCGTTAAAGCAGTAAAGGAAGCCACTATATCCAAAGAAGTATAATTTACCGTTTACGACTTGGTCTTGGTCTAAACTGAGGTAGTTCCAATCTGAACTTGTTGTTCTTGGTACTGAAACCGGTCCCCAGACTTGTTGACCTGTAGTTGTGCTGAAACCATAGTGTGTCATGCTTTCTTTGTCTTCGAATATGAAGACTTCGTTTGTTGGGTCCCATCCACAGATTGTCCTAGTGTTGTTGCCTGGTGCTTGTTGGTAGGTCTGTGTCCATAATGTTTTTCCTAGTGATTCTGGTTTAAGACTTACTGCAGTGATGTTTGCTGGATCTGTTGCAATTGTTGCTCCGAAGTCGCCTATGTGACCTCCGAATGTTCCTTGAACTAAGAGTGCTTTGTCGCCTAAGTTTATAAGTGGTCCTGCTCCTGATGCTGCTGTACCTATAGTCCATCTGCCTGGAGTAAGATCAACTGATACGTTCCAATCGTAGGCAGAGGGTAGGCTTGCGTTTACTGTTCCTGTGTACCAGTAGCTTGTGCCTGTGCCTTGGTAGATTCCGAATACTTTAGAGGAGTTCCATTCTTGTAAGTACCAGTTCGGTTTATCTGTAGTTCCGTAGTTAACTAAATTTATTTTCAGGTATTCGCCTGCCGGTCCGGCTATGTTTGAACCGCCTGGAACGTTTGTGACTGTCATTGGTGTTAGAACGCCTGTCATTGGGTCATAGAATTTCCATGTTGTACCTTGACCGGGGTACGAATTAGTTGTTGCGACTAGTGCTCCGTTAGGTAAGACACCATGTTGGTTTGGTTGATCCATTGAGTAAAGGTATCCGAATGATGGAACTAAGCTTACGCCTGTTGCTGTTGTATTAATACTCCAAAGTTGTTGTCCAGTCTTTAAGTCCCATGCAACATAGTCTCCGCCTCTTCCTGATTCACCGAAAGGTAATTCAAAGAATAGTGTTCCTTGAATGATGATGGGGTTGTTGAATCGTGTGTTGTATGAGCCACCTTGATAATATGCTTCACCTGGAACATTTGTATTATTTCCGCCTACAACTCCTCCGTATTGAATTGGTTTAGACCACATGATGTGAGCACTGTTTGGGGCTGTGCCGTCTGGTTGAATTCCTCCAGGAATTCCAAAAGATGGGTTAGCTCCTGCAATGTATGGTGCCGAAAGCCAGTTTGATGCAATGGTGTACCAGTTGTAGTTTTGTCCGTTTATGGGATATGTCCAGTATTGTGTTGGCAGTGACGGTGCGACTGGTGATTGTATCGGTTCATTTTGAACTGTTATTGTTTGTGTAGCACTTGAAGCTGTGTAGACGTCACCGTAGTATTGTGAGTATGTTGAGGATAGACCTGGGGTGTTCGTTGAGTTCCAGACGTATGTTTGTTGTGGGTAATCAAACTGCAACAGGTAAGTTCCGACTTGGTCTGGAGTGAAGTAGTATGATTGTATCCCTGTTGGGTCACTAACTGATGCCCATGTTTGCGTTGTAATTTCTCCATTTGGCGATGTAATTGTGAGTTTATAGTTTTCTCTTCGAACGTCGTTGGATGACCCTGGAATGTCTGATGCGCCTGGAACGGCTGTATCTACCCACATGTAAACTCCTACTTGTTGACCTACACCTATTGGGTTTGGTGCAACAGTTAGGTAAGCGTATGAAACAATAGTCCACGATGGGTCGTGTGCACTTGTGATTGCTAAAGAAGCTCCTATCGAGATAGTTAAAATTGCGACGATTAAAATAGCCATAGTTTTGTTTTTTAAATTTTGCATTTGGTTTTTTCTTCCTTTAATTCTTTTATGACAAGAAAAAGATCGAAAAGATGTCCTTGCCATAAACCCCTTGATTATGGATTTCTCTTTATAAGTCTTGGGGGAATTCGGTGCCCACTGACTACAATTTTGTAGATAGACGAAAAATATCAAGAAATTGTCATACCTAAACTAATAGAGGTCCGCCTGCAAGTTGAATTCTGAATGCAACTCTATAACCTTTCTAGCGATCGATTTATCAAAACTGTAGGGGAATATGTTGGTTTATAGAAAGCCGGCTTAATATTTAACTGACCAATATCAAAGCAAAATTCTAACCGCGTACCAGCACTTCAAGGACTTACCTGAAACCATGTGGCTAAGTTAGAGATTTTTGGATAAACCAGTAAGTGCCTCAATTAGCTTTTAATAAAAGATGGTTCATCTCCGACTGGGAGATTTGATGATTAAGGGCGTTGTGTTTGATTTCGACGGTACAATAGTGGATTCGATGGCGATGGTCTTTGACGCCTTAAATGATGCGCTCAAAAAGAAGGGGTTGCCGCCAATCGAGGTCGAATTACTTGGTGGCATGGCTGGACTTCCACTCATCGACATTATAAGCTCAAAAGCCCATATAACCGAGATCCGCCGCAAAAGAAATTGAAAAAGACGTCTTTGACGAGTACACCGCGTTTTGCAGCACACGCTGCCAGCTCCTACCACACGTTGAAAGCACTCTGAAGACTCTAAAATCTATGCGGATAAAGCTAGGTCTTTTGACCACAACACCAAGCAAGCCATTAAAGGCAGTCGTATCGAAATTCTCGCTAAAAGATTATTTTGACGTTATGCTAGCCAAGGAAGACGTCAAGAATAAGCCTAACCCGGAGGGACTCAACAAGATCATCACAGAATTCAAAATAAAAAAAGAAGAATGCCTCTACGTCGGGGACAGCCCAATAGATATCCTAACAGGAAAAGCCGCCGGCATCAAAACAATTGCCGTGACAACAGGAATAGCAACGATCCAACAACTAAAAGAAGCCAACCCAGACGGCATCATACCCAACCTGGAAAAGCTCTTAGAGTTTTTGACTTAGCGATGTTTGCTCTGGGTGTTTGGTTTATTAGTTTTTGCAGTTGAGGTTAGTGGTTATTTTTTGGTGTGATATTTTTCTATTTCGATAATTAGTCGCGCAAGTAGAGCCTTTAATCTTTTTCAAGCTAATGTGTTTTGGCAGTATTCCTGTTCTGCCTGCTCGACCTTTTCCGGTTTAGCCTTTTCCTTAATCAAGTAGTTTTGAATTGCCCTGGGAGGTCAAAAACTGTTTTAGTTTCCCAGAACTGCCGCCCTACATTTTATCTATTAATTCCATTATCTTGACAAAAGTTTCCAGGTTACTTCGCCAGCCTAAAGAAACCATGTCCTAAACAGCCTTCTTATTCCTTCAAAAATATGGTCAAACACAACTAAAAACCACCCCAACAACCACAGATACCACAGAAAATTTTAGTTTTCAAAAAAATCTATGCTCCGCTGGCGAAAAAATTTGCGATGCAAAAAAACCTGCGATATCTGGGGTAGCTTCGGTGGCCGACAAGAAAAAAGCTCCAATAGAAGAAGAAGCGCCCGTGCAGCAACCTTCTTCTTTCAGAAGACTATCTGCTGATCCTAAAAGGGCTATGTAAATTGAGCCTTTCTTGTTAAATTTGGTTCAATTTGGCAACAAACGGATATCGTGTCTTCTTAATCCAAAAATAGGTTCTTTATTAGATCCATGTTGTTTCGATTTCTTTGATCTGCTCAAAATGCGGATCGTCTGAAATGCAGACTGCCTTAAGCACGAAGGCTGTGGCGGCAATCATGCTATCGCCCATCGAGAGATTATATTTGTGTCTTAGCTCAGCGGAGATTTGTGCTATTTGATCATCGACAGGGACTACTTCAAACTCTTCTTTTATATGAGCCACTTGATTTTTCGCTGTTTCTCGACTTTCCCTTTTTATGGCAAGATTGTAGACTTCGTGGACAACTATTGCTGAAACGTATCTTTTTCGCGCCCTATGTGCTCTTATCTTTTTCAGCATCGACTCATCTTTGGAGTAGAAAGAGTCGACGAAGAACCTCGTGTCATATACTGCTTTATTCATCTTCATGCCTGAGCTTGTCAAGTTCTTTTTTTACTTCCTCAGGGGTTCCAAACTCGGAATACGCGCCCAACATATCCCAGAATGACTTTTTAGGCTTTAATATTATGCTGTCCTCTGTTTCAATTAATTGAAGTTTGGTGCCTTCTTCTATCTTGAACTTTTTACGAGTTTTTGCTGGAATGGTTGCCTGCCCTTTCTTTTTTACGACAATTTCATTTTCCAACTTTTATCCTCTGTAAGAATTATTTGAATATCGCACTTAAATGTTTTCATACTCATCAAGCTATTCGGCATGGAAGTAACAACATGAGCCTTATAATTTATGTTCAAAGTTATAAAGAAAAAGTGCTATGATAGAGCTTAGCTAAGAACGGTCGTTGGTGCCTAGGGTTGGGAACTTGCCGAGAATACCCAAGTTTTCTGAGCGATTTTGTAACAGCTTAGAAAAAAAGCCTTCTGCGAGAAGGATTGCATTTTCCGCTTAATGTCTAATTAGGTTCAGGTGTTCGCCATCTCGTGAATTGAGAAGGATGACGGCACAAGGTTTTAGGGTTCAAAGAAGGGCAATAGGCTTTTCCAGGCTGATGCTTTGCCACTTTTGATTTTTTCAGCAATATGTCTTGGAAGTTTTTCTGTTCTTGCTGCATAACATTTTGTAGTTTCGCTTTATCTTTAATTAGATAGCTTTGAATTGCTCAAGATCAATAACTGGGCAGTCGCTCAAAATATTCTGCAGTAGGACAGTTGTAATCGATACAGTTGCTTAGATGAAAAGAGGTTCCGGAATTATCCTCAAAAGACTATTTGTTCGTTCAACAACAGTGCGATGACTAGGTTTTTTGTGTGTAATGGAGTTAATCCTTTTACTTTTTTATAAGAAAATAATCCCGGGATAATTGGTAACCAAAGCCTACTCAGCCCTCATTTTTTCTCTAATGCGTTTAAAAAACTAAAAAAAGGGGAAAGATGGGATTTATTTTGGCGTTTTTATGGTCGTTTCCTGAGCATCAACAGAGCCAGTACAGCACCGACTATTATGATGACGACGATTATGGCTGCGACTGATGGAAGGAAGTATTGATCTGCCATCGATGGTGCAGTTGCTGCAACGGGGGGAGCTGTGGATGCTGGTTCGGCGGCTGTGAAGTGTGCTTCCGCGCTTGATGGATAATATGATTCTGAGCCTGCAAAGTTTGCGATAACCGTGTAGTCGCCTGGTATGTCAGGAGTCCATGTTAAAGCGAAAGTTCCGCTGCTATCGCTTGTGGTGCTGCCGATTTGTCTGGTGTTGCCGTTTGAGTCAATGACGCTAACTGTGATTGGAACGCCTGTTGTGTTTGTTGGGAAAGGTTGCTGCATGTAGACGTATTCCATCCAGCCGGTTTGGCTTGCGTCGGAAACTGCTGGTAGTCCGTGGGGGAAGTTTGCTGCTGCTGCTTCTTGTTGTGAACCAGCGGAGAGGTCAGTGATTGTGCCGCTTATAGTAATAGGTGTAGAAGTGGTAACGCCAACGCTGGGTGCGTTGACAGTGGTTTCTGTTGCTCCCATGCCATAAGCGTAGATCTGGTTGTCGTAGGAATTGAATGCTGTCATGATGCCGTCTGCGATGGCTGGTCCGCTTGTGACGTCGAATCCAAGCATGCTCCATACCAGTTGTCCGTTGGTTAGGTTTACTGCTAGTTGGCTGGCTCCTCTAAACATCGGCGGACTGTACTGGTGGCCTTCTGGTACAAATAGTTCGCCGCCTGCGACTGAGCCGACGGTGAAGGTCCATATTGGCCATGTTCCGTAGGGAGTATCTGAACCTGAGGGACCGCTTAGCTCCTCTGTCGTTGTGTGCCAAACAATGTTTCCATTAGACATGTCGATTGCATATATGGTTCCTCCGAATCCCCACATGTAGCAGGTTCCGTTAGCAGATACTGCTTGGTACCCTCCAAGACTGTCGTAGGGGTCAGGGTTTGGAAGTGCTATGGGTCCCCAGACCTGTTTTCCAGTCGTCATGCTGTATCCGTTGACGGTTGCTGTGTTGTAGTTGACTTCTGCAAAGTTTCCTGCGGTTGCTGGAAGAGTGTATAGTCTTGTGTTCTGTACTTCGGTTCGGTTGGTTATCCAGAGCTGTGCTCCTGTGGTTGCGTCGTAGCCTGCTTCGATTTGGTAGCCTATTTGGAAGCTGCCTGTTCCTCCAGTTGCTGCTGATATCATGAGCACTACGTTACTTTCTCCCAAGCTGGTGCCGCTGATTGATAGAGTTCCTGGGAGTGCTGCGCCGTTGATGTCTGTGGATAATGGTGCTGACCATTGTATTCCGTAGCTAAATGGGATAACATCGCCTTGGATTGGTTCCCAGTACCATTCAGATTGCTTAGCATATGAATATCCTGGTGTTGCAGGGTTTAGTTTGTCGATACATTGTGTGGAATTCCACATGTTTAATGTTGGTTTTTTCCATTGGTTTGCGGTGCTTGAGTTAACGTAGTACCCTATCAGGTTTCCTCCTGCATCTTCAGTGAGTGTCATTCCTGTTCCGTTAACTATGGATAGTACATAGTTGCCTGTTGTTGCATCATATAACGTGTATGTTGTACCAGTGTTCGGAGGTGTGTTGGGATGCACGACACTTCCAACCGCTCCGTGAGCTGTTGTTGGCGCGATGCCCCAAAGATATGTGAGTGCACCGTATTGATTAGGAGTTACATAATCAAGCAGTTGACCACATAATAAGTCTGCATTTGGGTTTATGGTCCAAAGTGTCTCTCCAGTGTGTAAGTTTACGGCAACCCATCCTTCGGGTGTGGATTGCGCATTGGGGTATTGTTCGTAGTATAATATACCGTTCATGATTACTGGAGCAAATTTGGGCTGGTATTGTTGTGGTGCATTGAAGTTGCTTGTTTCATCATAGCCGAATTCTCCTCCAATTAAGCCTCCGGGTGCTGCTGGTTTTGTCCATAGTAAGTGAGCTGTTGTTGGTGCTGTTGTGTACGGGTTATAGTTTCCGTTGGTGTTGTACTGTCCAGTTGTTGAAAAAGTGGAAGCGCCGAGTCCGAGCCAGTTGCCGCTGATGATGTACCAGTATTGGTTTACTGATTCTATTGGTCGAGTCCAGTAACTTGTTGGAAGTGGTGTTTGAGGAATGATTGGTACTGCTGTTTGTTGAACTGTAAGGGTTGTCGTTGCATTGCTCGGTAAGTAATAGTCTCCTATGTTTGGATAAGCTGCTGCTCCGCCTGATGTCGGGTCGAGATTGTTTCCTGCAAGTGTTTGTCCTGGGAAGCTAAAGAAGAAGCTGTAGTTGCCAAGTTGGCTGGGTGTAAAGTCTGCGTGGGTTCCTCCTGTATCGTCGGATGAAAATGGTCCTAATTTTTCGGTTGTTCCGTCAGGGTTAGTGATTGTCACCATGAAGTTATTCCATCGGTCACCGTAGGTGCGACTTGCGTCTGGTGGGGGGTTGTTAATCCACATACCTATGTTAACAGTCTGGCCTAGCCCTGCGGGGTTAGGTGCAACGTTGACGTATGCATAAGTCGGGATGTTCCATGCTGGTGTATGCGCATTCACAGTCTGTGAGAATATTGCTCCCATAGAGATTGTCAAGATTGCGACGGCTAAAATAGCCATAGTTTTGCCTTTTAAATTTTGCATTTGACTTTTTCTCCTTTTATTTTTATGTGACAAGAACAAAATCGAAAAGAAGTCCTTGTCCAAAACCCCTTATTTACGGGATTTCTTTATAAATTTTTGGAGTATCCAGTGCCCACTGACGACAATTTTACAGATTAAAGAAAAATTAGATCAGGAAATGTCTGAAGGTCATCCTGCAGGCGGCGGTGCGTACTGCAAAAAGTGCGGCATTTCCTCCGTCTGCATGACCTTTTCCGGTTTAGCCTTATCCCTAATCAATTAGCTTTGAATTGCCCAAAGACCAATAACCGGATAGTCACTTAAAATACTCCTTAATAGAAAAGTTGTAATCCATAAATTTGCTTAGATGAAAAGAGTATCCTGAATTTTGATCTTCAAAAATTATTTTGTTCGTTTAACAACAGTGCGATAACTAGATTTTTTATGTATAATGAAGTTAATATTTTCTCTTTTTTGGATGGAGAGAGTTGGATAAGTTATTTATAGTGAAACCTTTGCAGTAGCTAATTTGTGTGAAGTGGTTACTTCACTCAATTCTAAAATTGAAGGAAGAAAAATGCAAATGAAAACTTTGAAAAGTAAATCTATGGCTATTTTGATTGCAGTAATCTTGACAGTTTCTATAGGAACATCAACTATGTTAGTGCCAAATGTTAGTGCTCATGATCCAGGCTGGCAAATTCCAACGTACGCCTTCATTGTTGCGGCACCTTCCCCTATTGGTGTCGGACAAACAGCACACATCTACATGTGGCTTGATTGTGTTTTCGGCGCAGCAGGGGGAACTACCGCGGATATTGGAACGAATGGTTCTACCGCTAGTGCAGCATTGCTTGCAAACAACTATAGGTTCCACAACTACAAACTCACTATAACAGCACCGGACGGCACATCAACAACACAGACATTTGATGTCATCTCTGATACCACATCATCACAATTTACAAAAATCACTCCCGACCAAGTCGGCACATACACTTTCAACTTCAGCTTTCCAGGACAAGCCTATGCTCAATATGAACACTACGAAAAATCCTCCCTAATTAACGACACATATTTGCCTAGCTCTGTATCAACGACTCTCACTGTAGAGCAAGACCCAATACCTGAAGCCATAAGTAGCTATCCTCTACCTACCCAATACTGGACACATCCAATATATGGCGAGAACACTGATTGGTGGACGATTTCATCAAACTGGCTTGGAACAGGATCAGCAGTAGCGTCAGCAACAGGATCAGGATTTATCAGCGGTCTCAGCAACGGCAACCAAATCCAGCGATACCCTGGAGATGCTGTTGGACCTTTAACGTCCCACATAATGTGGACAAAACCAATGGAAATGGGTGGAGTCGTTGGAGGAAACCCATTTGTTGCTGGTGGCTCAAACCCTAATGGAGCAGTTCCAGGAGCTGCCTACTTCGAAGGCTCATCCTACCAAAACAGATACACAAACCCCATAATAATCAACGGATACCTATACTACACCGAACCAATATGGTTTAACGGACCCTATACTGGACCAACAGACTGCGTTGACCTCCGCACAGGGGAACTCATCTGGTCTCGAACCGATGTCCCTGCGCTCTCTTTCGGCTACATATTCAACCTGTGGGATCCAGATCAACACGGAGTTTTTCCGCCAATACTGTTTACATCAAACTTTGCCCAAGCTTTCAATGCTTACACTGGAGATCCAATGTTTAATGTGACTAATGTTCCAAATGGTGCTCCAGCTGCAGGTCCAAACGGTGAACAATTGAGGTATGTCTTTGCAAACGCAGGCACAAATTCGAATCCACAATGGTATTTGGCTCAGTGGAACTCAAGCAAGCTTTGGCAATACGACATTAACCCATACACTGGAGGCGGAAGCCTGTCGCCGTCCATCATAAATGCAAGCAACGGAGTCCTAGTCACAAATGTCCCTATTCCAGTTACAGGCACAAATGGTTATCTGCCAAATGGACGCACCACTCAGGTACCTTATGGCTCTGCGCTTATAGTCGATGCAAACGTCCCACTTAACTCCTCTACTATAGGCGGAACTCTTTCTGGCCACGGAACAACTACTTACGACTGGAACGTTTCAATATCATCACTTAATACTCAGACCTCAGCACCTACGATTGTTGCAGCTTTCACCAACAATCTGTTGCTTTGCAGAATCGGTACATTGCCTAATGGTTTTGCAGCAAATAAAAATGGTTTACCGCAAGATCCATACACCTACTTTACCATCAATCTTGACTCTTCTAAAGGCTCAATAGGTCAGGTACTTTGGACCAAGACGTATAACCCTCCCGCAGGAAACCTCACTGTCGTATCAGGCGTAATTGATCCAACAGCCGACAATGGACACGGTGTATTCACTGAATCATATGGAGAAACTATGCAAGTTGTAGGATACAGCCTGGCCACGGGCGAAAGAATATGGGGTCCAACTGAACCTCGCGCACCCTTTGACTATTATGGCGAACCCGGCACTCCAGACGCCGACTATCAAGCTGCTTACGGCAACCTCTACGCAAGTGCATTCGCAGGAATACTGTACTGCTGGAATTTAACAACTGGAGACTTGGTGTTTACCTTTGGCAATGGCGGGGAAGGCAACACAACTTACGCGGGCTTGAACGTCTTTTATGGTGAATATCCAACTTTCATAAACGCTATCGGTAATGGAGTAATATACTTGGCAAGCACTGAACACACTATCACTGATCCAATTTACAAAGGTGCACTAGTACGGGCTGTTAACGCATCCACGGGACAAGAAATTTGGACTCTTTCATCATACGTTGGAGAATTTAATCTTATCAGTTTCGCTATCGCAGATGGCTTTGCAACATTTTACAATGGATACGACAACCAAATCTACAGCGTAGGCAGAGGACCGAGTACAACTACCGTCACAGCACCAAACGTGGGTGTGCCAGAGGGAACACCAATCGTGATCAAAGGCACAGTAATGGATATTTCAGCAGGCACAAACCAAGACCAGCAGGCAGCTGACTTCCCCAAGGGAGTTCCAGTTGCTTCTGACGCAAGCATGAAGGACTGGATGGGTTACGTCTACCAACAAAAACCCCTGCCTAACAACTTCACCGGCGTTCCAGTCACGATAAACGTTTTGGACTCTAACGGTAACTATAGGACTATTGGAACGGCAACAACTGATGAAACAGGCACCTACAGCTTAACATGGACACCTGACATTCCAGGTGACTTCACTGTTATCGCAAACTTCCAAGGCACCAATGGCTACTGGCCATCTTCAACAGAAGACAGATTTACAGTAATGCAAGCACCAGCATCAACAGCTGGACCAACATCCGCACCTGCTTCAACGTCTGACCAATATATACTGCCCGGAATAATTGCCACAATTATCACTATAATTGTAGTTGGCATTATGCTAGCTCTATTGATGCTCAGAAAACGACCATAAAAATACCAAACTAAACCAATCTTTCCCTTTTTTTGTCTTGATCCGAATAAGAAATAATGCTCTGCGTCGCCTGATAAATTTTTGATCTCTATTTTGTTGATAGTTGTTTGTTGCACGGGTTTTTTTGGCAAGAATGACAATGGATGGAAGAATTTCGATTCCGAAGGTGAATGTGGTTTTGCTGCAGGATAGAAAGTTGGACCTTGAAGGCTACACTATGGAAGTAACTCTAGACCCTTTCTAGCAGATCTTTGTCGAAGAATTAGGGGGTATGTTGTTTCATAGAAAGGTGGCCTGCAAGGTTTAACTAACAGATTGTATATTTGTATATTTGTATATGTGTAGAGGGGTAGATTTAATGAATGATACGACAACCATTCGTGTTTCAAAAAAAACTGCTCAAGTACTCGAAAATTTAAGAGAGAAACTTGACGCTCAAAATCTCGACGAAACAATTCAGTTACTGGTCAAAAAACAGCGAAAAGCTGCATTAACCAAAGGCTTTGGCGCCGCAAAGAACCGTTTAAAACCATATACTGAGGCAGACCGCGGTGAAGATCGTAATTGACACGTATGCATGGGTTGAGCTGCTGCTTGGAAGCGAAAAAGGCAAGAAAGTGGTGGAAATTCTTGAAAACGCAGAAGAAGTCTATACTCCAAGTATTGTGTTAGCTGAGAGCGCCCGAAAATTTCTAAGAGAAGGCAACGATGAAAGTACAGTCGCAGAATGGCTTGACATGATCAACGCGGCTTCAAACATAACCCAAATCGATTCAGCATTAGCTCTGGAAGCAGCAAAATGCCACCTTGAACTTGTGGAAAAATCAAAAAGATCCAAACAAAACCCACCCAGCCTATTCGACGCTATAGTCCTTGCAACAGCTAGAATAAATCAATGCAAAGTTCTAACCGGAGACGAGCACTTCAAAGACTTACCCGAAACCCTATGGATAAGCTAAAGATTTTGAATAAACCGTCAAGTTTCTTGGTTAAGCAAGCTTTTGCATGGGTGTAATGCAAAAAATGCGTCAATCGCTGTTTGCGGAATTAATAAGCTGTAGAAAAGACCTAAGGTCTATTTTATTTTAAAGCTATTTCATTTATTTTTTTTGACATATTACAGGTTTTGGAACTTGCCTTTAATTGATGAAGAACGTACAGTTGTCTTGGATATGGTAAATTAATGGAACCGAAAGACCCAAAAAAGCATTCGTTGAAGGATAATTTGCCTGTTTTGAAGTGTACCTGCGGTTATGAGATTCTTCTATTGCCTGATTTGAATGCTTTGGGAAACGCAATCCAGAAACATGTGCTGGCGGATCAAATGAAGTATGGTTTAACGCAAAAAGAAGCAGACGCCAGAGAAGACTACTTAGTTGCCCAAGTTTTTAGTTTGGTTTTGGAATAGTGTGGATGCATTTTCAAAAGGCCACAAAAACCGCTGCTGAGAAGATTAGAGTGTTGAAAGCTAAAGGAGTAACCATAGAATCCTTCTAACTTTTTTGTCTGATAGAAGAACAACAACGCGGTTTTTTTTGCATGATGAGGGGTTTGTTTTGGGTTGCTTTTTTTGCTTGGGCTTTGCAGCTTTTTCTGGTTGCGGTTGTGTGCGTCGCTGTGTGTCTGGGGAAGGTTGGGGACGGTTGGGGGTGGCGGATTGTTCTAGTTGTCGCTCTATTTGCGCGCAAGTTTCGCCAAGAAGCTGATTTTTGCATGTAATTCTAGAACTTTCTATCCTAATCAAGTCATCAAAAATATGGGGTGTATTACGTTGCATGAAGTTCTCTGTTATTTTTGGGGTTGTTGGCTGTGAAAGTTTTTTAGAGTGGATGGCTATCAGTGTTTGTGGTGGAAAACTTGGAAAGTGGTGTGGAAATCAAAAAGGTGGATGCTCAGGGACGTCTTATCTTGCCTGCTGATTGGCGTGAATCTGAAATCGGTGAAACCAGAGAACTGTACGTAATCAAGCGGAAAGGCTACCTAAAATTGGTTCCAAAGCGACGGGTAGATTTGACCGAGTGCTTTGATAAAGTTGATTTGGGTGTCAAGTCGATTGGCAGTTGGAGCGAATTTGAGAAGAAAGTGTCCGAGGACTCTGTATGAGGTTCTTGGATGCAAACGTTTTTGTCTATGCCTATTATAGACCGAAGAAGACTTTAACCGAAAAAGAAGAGGCTATGAAAGATCAAGCGAAAGAAATAATCAGAAGGGTTTCATCAGGCGAAGAACAAGTCACTACAACAGTTGTACATGTTTCGGAAATTGTTAACATTCTTAAAAATGGCATGCCTCAAGATCAGCTAACGTCGTTGATTTTGGGGCTCTTTATGTTAGATAATGTAAGAATCCTTGATGTAACTAAAGATGCGTATTTTGCCGCGGCTGAAATTGGTAACGACTTAAAGCTTGAACCAAACGATGCGTTAGCCGTTGATAGAATGCGACAAAACGATATCGACGAAATATACACGTTCGATGAGCACTTCAGCAACATAGACGGCATAGTTAAACTGCCGACCTTATAGACGATTGATTTTTTCCTCTCATTAGGCTGATTATAAAAAACGTATTGCTGCGCGAAAATTTGGGGACTTGCTTTAGGCTGCCTTTTTGATTTAGGCTTATGGACAAGTTTTGGTTGCGTTTGTGTGCGTCTTGGGAAGGTTGGGGGGAGGCGGAGTGTTTTTGTTGCTTGACGAAATAATCAGGCATATTCCGTTGAAGAATTTGTTGAATACTATTTCTATGTGTTTTTTTTAATTAGTTTAGTATGGAAATTTAGAAGCCGGTCATTAGTTTTTCGATGAGAATGTTGAAAGATGAGCGGTCGTGGACTAGATGGCCGCTTAAGGTCCATTAGTCGAAATAGAGGACTAAAAAGCAGGCAGTTAGCCTAAAACGAAAAATCTATAGGTGTGTAATTCTTTAGTATATATTGTTGATATATACTTTGAGGGAATACTATTGGGTCATGGACGAAATCGATGTGATCACCGTGAAAATTCCCAGAGCAATGAAAAAAGACATGAAGAAAATTGAGCTAAACTGGAGCCAATATATCAGAGAATGCTTGCAGACTAAAATTGATGAACAAAAGAAACGAGAAGCTTTTGAAAAGCTTGACCAAATAAGAAAACGGTCAAAGCCAGCAACTAATGAAGAGATTCTTGGTTGGATTCGAGAAGGCCTGATGTGAGAGCAGCATGCTTAACTGTATCATAGATGCAAGCGTAGTCTTGAAATGGGTTTTGCCCGATGAAATTTATCAGGAAAACGCAGATAAACTAAAACACAATTTCCTCAGCGGCGAAGTTCAGCTGTTCGCGCCGTCATTTATTACACAAGAAACAGCAAACGCATTGTGGATAGCGGTTAAACAAAGAAGAATCCAGCAGACTGATGCTCAAGAGGCACTCAAATTCTTGCAGGATACTCAACTAAGGCTTTATGAATTAGATTGGACCGATGTTTCCCAGAGCTTAGCAATTGCCTGCAAGATTGATATTGCGATTTATGATGCAGCTTATCTTTTTCTTTGCGAAAAAATAGGCGCAGAACTGATTACAGCAGACAACAAATTGTTTGAAAAAGCCAAGGAACACTTTAAAGTGACACATATCAAGGATTATCCGTTCGACGTTTAATATTTTTTTTAACCTTTTGATTAGCAAATGGTTTGTTTGAAAAAAGAGGTCACGTCTTCTTTGCAGTATTCTTATATTTGTCGTATACAGATTATTATTTTTGTATACGGGTGGAACTGTTGACCGAAGTATTATCTGTAAGGGTCAAGAAAAGCCTAAAACTTGAAGCTGAAAAGCTAGGGATCGACTTAAGATTGGCTGTGGAGAAAACCCTTGAGGAACTCGTAGCCGAGAAGAAAACAAATGCCCAGCGAATCGCAAAGGAACTCAAAGAGCTCATGAACGTTAAACCTCAGGAATGGGTCGATGATGTCACAGCGACAAGACAAGAGATGTAAGTACCTCATAGATACCTCAGCGCTCTATCCGATGCTTATCTCAGGTATTCCCTTCAGTGTCGAGGAGTGCGCTGTGAGTTCACTTATTGAATTTGAAGTTGGTAATGTGCTATGGCGGGAAAATAAACAAGAAAAACTCAAGGATCCCAGCAGGGTTGCAACGATTTTTTCTGATGCCCTCGCTCCATTGCAAAAGATGACGATAGATTCTATCGCTGATGTTCTGGCGATTGCTATAGAACGGAACCTCACGTTCTATGATGCTTCGTATGCATACATTGCTGAAAGGCAAAATATGAAATTAGTAACGCAGGACAAAGATTTGCTTAAGAAGTGCAAAGTCGCAATTCCAATTGACCAAATGGAATAATTGGTGCTCGCTTCTAAAGGAGCGCCGGGTTTTTTGAGTTACAAGGTTCTGTCTGCTAGAACAACAACACGGTTTTTTTTGCAGGATGGGGGGTTTGTTTTGGGTTGCTTTTTTTGTTTGGGCTTTGGGTTAGGTTTTGGTTGCGGTTGTGTGCGTAGCTGTGTGTCTGGGGAAGGTTGGGAAAGAAGAACTGTTCTAGTTGCCGTTGTATGAGCGAGTAAGTTTCGCTACCCGGCTGCATGCAAGTTTCTTGGTTAAGCAAGCTTTGCAACGAATCTGAGCTCCGCTGGCGAAAAAAATTTGTATGCCCAAAAACCTGCTTTACCTGCAGTGGCTAAGGTTGCCAACAAAAAAATTGCAAAGAATTGGCTCTTAAAAACGATAGACAAGGGAAACAGAATGGTTTCGACAGTTGCCTCAACGACCTAAAGGCACTTTATTCAAATAAAAAGGGAGGGAGGGTATCTTTCGGAGCGGAGGAAAGTATTTTTTTTTCAAATTTCCGATATTTATCTTCACGGTATACTGATAACTTTAGCGTTTTTAGTGTAACTAACCCCTCAAATGCAATCCATTCCTTGTCGTTTGGGCATCTTAAGAAGCAGCCTTGATAGCCCAGTCTAGGAGTAGTTGGATTAACACTTTGTATAGGTTTTAGTGAATCCCAGATTGCCATTAACTCCGAATAGAGTTCTTTCTCAATCTCCCATTTGGGGTTTTCGCGGCCAGAAAACACCAGCGCACCGCCGACGCATTTTTGGTTTTTAGCTGATTTTGATGTGTCCATCTTTGACAACCATGAATCCGCAGAAATCGGTGTATCCCCCTCTGTTAGCATTCCTTGGATCAAGAATCAGATGTCCGCTGTTATCGACGTTGGTTACTGCAGTACCTCCAGGCTTATGAGACCAATACCCGTTTTGACCCTTGCGATACCAATGAAAATCATAATTGGGCCATATTACTAGTGCAACCAAATGTCCTTCTTTGGGGCAAGCATTTTCTTGGGTAGGACTATCGATTAGGTCGTCTTTTAATGCTGCTGGTTTTACTGAGGCACAAGTTAAAGATGTGTACATGGCTCCTCCTGAACGGCCTGGCTGTGCAAAAGTGTTTGAACGATAATTAGTGCCATAGTTGTAGCAGTTGTTGTATGGCTGAATAGCAGGGACATTCCACCATGTTGGCTCATATAGGGGCGCGCATTTGCAAGGATTCGTGTGGGGAGGCCAGACTATTTTCTCATGGACCCATTTTTCTCTTATTTCGTGGAAATTCTTGATTTGCTCCTTCATAATTCGGCATAGAGGTTCTTCCATTTTTTTCGCTTGGTTTGTGCCGCATATGAAGTCTTCAAAAGTTTCGTCCTTTGCTTTATGGGCTAGATTGGTGCCGAAAAGCTCTCCGTTGGCGACTCGAAAAGTCTGTGGCAAATCTTTGGTCTGTTCTCCGATTTGATTTATTATCATTCCTCTGTATCCTAGTATAGGTTCGGAGGGGAGTGGTTTTTGGGCGATTATTTTTTTTCCTGGTTGCAGTTTGTCTAAAATGGTTTTGGCTTCTTGGTCTTTAAACTCTAGTACTGGATTGGGTCGACCGCTAAAAATATCGATTGTCACCTGTACTGAATTTGGCATAAAAACACCAAATAATTTATTGTTCTCTTAACTCTTAAGCGTTTCTAAATAATAAATCAAGCGATAAATTAAGTGCTTCAGTTTATAAGCGTAATTTCAGCATCATCAAAAAAACTATTAAAATAACCGTGTAAATTTACACTTTTGAACAAGTTATTCTTTATATATTAAGAAATATCTAATAATAAATGAGGTTTTTTTATAAAATAAATCGAGGTGAAAAACATGTCAACAACAAAACAAAATCATCTGATAGCAAAACTCGTAAATGCATCCGCATTCGTAATCACAAACAAGGGAAAACAAAAATCTCAAATTAACGGTGAACTGCTATTTTCTATTTCAAACGACAAAGAAACGCCTAAACTTACCCTCGATGAAGCAAATCTTATTGCGTCAACTGTAGAGGCCAAAGAGGGAGATTCGGGACAAATTTCACTTAACTTAAGAAACCCATCGGTAGCAAAATATTCTCCGGACGGAACATTTGAAGTATCCTTCCAAATGAATCTGCATTATCCGCTAATCGATAAATCAAAAGGCTACAGAAAATCTGAAGGAAAAGACTTGGACTATTTTGTTCCTTTCGTCGATACAATAATGGGCAAGATCCAAGGAAAATTTGGGGAAAAATTGAGTTTTCCAATGAGGGAACCTACCAAAGAAATGAGAGTACCGATTACCTTAAGTTTAGATTTGAAGGCGCAAGAGTTCCCATGGGTAACTCAAATAGTTGTCCAAAATGTATCCATCGTGGGAACAGTCATCATAGCCTTTGCTTTTTTTAAGACTCTTCCGATTCAACCTGTTTTCATCAGATCAGGACCAACCGATGCGAGCCCTACTGGCTGGTCGTTTGACACATTGATGCAAGCCGCTAAGTGTATGTGGAGAAAATGCTGTATTTTCTTCAACGTTCTCCCTCCAGTCTATGTTAACAAGGCTAACTACAAAGTTTTAGATACTGCGACTGAAATTGATAACTTAAGAAACGAAGTAACTCAATCTAACGCTATAGAAGTGTTTGTAGCTGATAGCATGAATCAGTATTTCTACGCTAACTGGGGAGGAGGAGCAACCTTTGGCTCAGGTACAGCCAACGCCCAAATCGTAACATGCGATGCACAGCTCAGAGTACCTGACCCAAACAATCCGGGCGCCTATCTTGGAGCTATAAACATCAATCACCTAGCTCATGAGCTGGGACACGTAATGGGCTTACAACACCCAGGAGTTCCAACTTATCCTCCAATGACAGGAACGGGAACTGCAAATACCGTAATGGAACCAAGCGGTTTCTACAAAGACAACCCGCATGCCCAAAGCGGAAACAACTGCACCCACTTAGGCAATCCACTCTTTTCATACACACTAATGCCGTGGGCGTCAAGATGCATCAGCAACCCTGAAATCCCATAACACAAAACATTCCTTTCTTAACACTTTTCTTTTTTTATATTCTCAGTCTTCAGCCTGGTTCTTTACGCGACCTGAAAGTATCTGTTGTCTGAAAGGCGTAAGAGAAATATTGTTTCGAAGGCTTAATCTTCATAGTGTCTGACTCATCAGCAAACATTAGTGGATACTCCTTAACCCCAAGTCTCACGAACTCTGCCAAAGCATTCATTGCCTGAGTAGTCTGATTTTTTGCAATCCAGAGGATATCGATAGCACCACAATGCCTTACCCACATCTTTTTAAAACCCATTTGAATGCTCAAAGGAAAAAGGCAAACCTTTTTTTCTATAGTTTAGGCTGAGTGTGTAATTTGAAGAAAAGTTGCAATTTTTGGGGGGTAAATTAGCGGACCAACAATCCAATTTTGGCTTCATGACACGGAATTAGATGGTATCGCCAATTTATGCAACGGGAAATTTTGGAGCTGTGAGTTCTGCGAGTTTTCAAGAATTTTTCTTTGGTACGAATAAACCGAAAGTACCAAGGTCAATAACATGCAAACAATAACCAGACGCTTAGAACTGCTCAGGCTGGAGGGCTTAGGCTTCTCCCAAGCCGAAATCGTCTCGGAACTTAGCCAAAAAGCGGGTTGCAGCGAACGCACTATCTACTTGGACTTTGAAACCAGAGCACGGTGGCAACCAGCCCTTCAAAGTGTCCTAAATTGTGAAGACGTTATGATGAAGGTGGTCAACCGGTACGAACAAATCTATCGGCAAGCCAGCGTCCGCCTACTAACAAGCCAAAATGAATTTGCTCAGCTTGGCGCCCTTAACATCATGCTCAAGGCAAACACGATGCTGTTTCAAACCGCTGTTCTCCCCGAGCTTATCAATCGACTACAAGCTTTAGAGGAAAAAGCCAAACATGGAGTGTTTGTACCATGAACATGCCTCGTTTAACTAAGAGAATTGACGCTTTGTCTTCTAAACTTGTCGACGAGCCAAGAGATTATATAGGTCGATTTGACAACTCGACCTTCAGTGAGGCTGAGAAAGCTCTCTTTCTAAGGATAGAGAAACTGCAGGAGGAGTTTGGTCCTAAGCTTACTCCTGAGATATTGCAGGCGAACAAGGATATAATCAACAAGGGTTGTGAGATCCTCTTCAGGTATGCAACAGGAACACTCAAGTTCACATTGCTCTCTTTAATCGGCGATCCTAACAATAGAGTAGACCAGCTGTATTTTGACCTGCATTACCTTGAATTCTTTAGCAATTTGAAGATTGCTTTGAAAAAAGCTCATGAAAACCCGGAAATCGCCTACGATAGATTAGCTGATTTTTTTCTAAACATGACGGAAAGAAGGGCAGCTGCAAACAAACAACCTTTCACCGATTCCTCAGTTGACAAAAAAACCGAATATAGTGAGGATACAGATAATGAACACTACGACCCCTATTATAGAAATTGAAGTATTTGTCCCCCCAACCGAACTAGTCTCTGTTGATTTGTTAAAAACAGATGGCGCCAACCCCAACAAGCTGTCCCCCAAGCGTTTCTCTGCTTTAAAGAAAAGCATTGAACACTTCGGCTTTGTCGTACCCATCATTACTAACAAGGATTTGCTGGTTGCAGATGGCGAGCACAGACTCAAAGCTGCTAAAGCTCTTGGAATTCGACAAGTAAGTGTTGTCCGGTTGCCTGTTTCCGAAGTGGATAGACGATTGATTAGACAGGTTATGAATAAGCTACGCGGAGAACACGATTTACTGCTAGATGCTGAAGAATACTACCGAATAATTAGCGAAGGCGAGCGCGGCCTACTAAAGTCTCTGCTTAACGAGACTGATTTGCGTATTGACAATTTGATCAGACTTCGTGAGCCAGCAAGCGTCTGCGATGACGATATTAAACGGCTTGCAGGAGGCTTCGAGTCTAAAGTTGAAAACAACATACATAATCCTGCTGGTGAGCATTCAGACGAGCTTCTAACGTTAAAATGCAACGTTGAATTCTCAACTAAAGCAGCTATTTCAGAACGGACTTTGGCTGTTTGTGAAGCATTCGGCTTAGGTATCGACGAGACTAAGCGGTTTGTGGTATTTGATAATTTTAGCCTTGATTTTAGACGGGGCGATCTGATTTATGTTACGGGTGATTCTGGAGGAGGTAAATCTTTGCTTTTGAAGGCTTTTAAAAACTTTTTTGGAGAAGAGTCAATCGATCTTTGCGATTTTCCGGTGGATCCTGAGGAGACGTTGGTTGAAGGTATTGGTAAAGATGTTAAGGAAGCTGTTGAAATTCTGAGTTTATGTGGGTTGAATGACGCTTTTATGTTTCTGCGTAAGTTCAAGGAGTTAAGCGATGGTCAAAAATTCCGCTATCGGCTTGCTAAGCTCGTTAATTGCACAGAAAAGAAGGTTTGGTTGATTGATGAGTTCTGCGGTTGTTTAGACCGTGTTATGGCTAAGGTAATCGCTTACTCTTTGCAGAAGCTTGCTCGAAAGCTGGGGAAAACTGTGGTTGTTGCGACCACGCATGATGATTTACTTGGTGATTTTCAGCCTGACATAACGGTTAGGAAGGGCTTTGAAGGAGATGTTACAGTAGAGAAAAACAGATTTGCGGCTAAACCGTGCAGCCTGCTCGACTCGATACTTGTTGAGGAAGGCGACCTTGAAGACTACGAGAAGTTAAAATGCTTCCATTACCGAAGCACAAACGAAAAAGAGAACATGCAATTAAGAATGCGAAACTGCTACAAACTTGTCTGCGGCAACAACTTAATCGGAATTATCATCTATTCCAACTCATACTTGAACCTTAAACCTCGGAACATGGTTTTTGGGGAACGCTACAAGTTTACACCTGGAGATTTGCATAAAGCAAAACTAATCAATGATGAAGTGGCTCGAATAAGCCGAGTTATTATCCATCCAAAGTTTCGGGGAATTGGACTAGGAGAATACTTGGTAAAGCATACCCTACCCACAGCTGAAGCTAAAGTAGTTGAGGTCTTAGCAGTCATGGCCAAATACAACCCATTCTTTGAAAGAGCTGGCATGAAAAGAGTAGACTACAAAAAAGAAGAAACCGCTATAGATAAAAAAATCAACAACTTCCTAAAAGAACGCAACTTTGATTTCCAAATGGCCAAATCAAAAAGCTACTGTAACCAATACTTCAATCAACTAAACGCTGAGGACAAACAATCCCTCATCGGCTACCTCAAAGAATTCGTCGAACAACCGTTCATAAAAGTAAAATCAGTAACCCCTGAACTACTCGGAAAAACTTTGCATTCGGATGGCAACTATCTTTACTGGATAAACCGGGAAAAACTAAGCCGTCAACCTCAGCTAAAATTTGGTAGGGGTTTGATTGATTAGAAATTATTTATATAGGGAACATGGAGAAACGAGCATGCAACTAGCAGAAAAATGCAAGCGGTGAATTTGTTGCAGAACAGTGACTCTAAAACTCAGACAGCCAAGCTCTGTGTGATGCCGCTTTTCGAAGACAAAATCGGACGAGCAAAAAGAAAACCGTACTATCTTACACAGATCCAAACGATATATGAAGACAACCTTTCCGACGATGTAGTCTATCAAGCACTAACTCAGCTTGAGGAGGAAGGCAAACTGCGAAGAAGAAAAGCTCGAACCCAAACGCAAACGGTTTGTTTCTACTATAACTCAAAACTCGATAAATCTGACTCCAACCATCTACTAAATACTCATATAAAATCAACCTGCAAACTAATCGATAAATACTCCAACCATAAAATGTGTACGCTCTACGGAGAACATCTTGAACAACTAGTCCAATCGGAATTAAAGATTCAAGGCTTCAAAATAAAAGGAGAACATACAAAAGAATATCAAAATAAAAAATGGACAAAAACAGAAAACACCCTTGACATAATTGCCCGCCACTGTTCAGGCAAATTGACAATAGGCGTTGAAGTCAAAAACACCCTATCTGTCTTAGACAAAAGCGAAGTAGAGAAAAAGTTAGAAATCTGCAATTTCCTAGGAATAACCCCTGTTTTTGCCACTCGCTGGCTAAAACCATACGAGCAACTTGTCAATCAGCGAAAGGGTTTTTCTTGGACCTTCAAAGAACAGCTGTACCCACTCAACTATGAAGCTCTATCTATCAAGATTAGCGAAAGATTGCAGCTACCAGTGAGAGCCAGAGATGATTTACCAAAAGAATCAGTACAAAATTTCCATAATTGGGTTAAAAACAAAACGTTATAGAATCTCTTAGCCATTTCCCACATTTCTTTCTAACGCAAAATTTTAAAAATGACTCTAATTAGAAGGTGCTTGGATATGCCGAGTCAGAGAAACCTTTGTCAGACACCGAAACAGCCGGGATGACGACTTGTGATTTACCCCCGAGTCCCAACAATGGAAGTAAAAACAAGTAAAAATGCGCTTGGGAATTAGGAGCCCTTGAGCTTTTACAGCGACCTGTTCTTTTTTTAATTGTTAATGAGGCATCATAGGGGAAATATTGCTTTTAATGTTTAAAGCTTCATGCCTGACTGGTCAGCGAAAACCAGTTTCAAATATCATTACTAAACGTGTTCTTACCTGAAAAAGATAAGAATGATGTTATGCTTTGAGTCCATCCAGTCTTTTGCAGAGTTCGTCGAATATGAGCTGTTTTTTCTTCTTTCAGATCAATTAGATTGAACGTAGTTAGTTTTAGATGCTCACTGTCTCCTTATTGGGAGAAGGACAACGGCACATGCTGATTCAAACAAAAATTCTCTTTTATTTTTTTTTCCACACACTTTTTTGGGGAAAGCTGAATAAAGCTATCTTATTTTTATGACAAGTCAAGTTTCTGTTTTGGAGTGTTTGTTGTCTGTTAGAAGAAGACCGGTGTTTTGCAGTGCTTCTTTATTAAAGCTGTGAGAATAAACAGTAGATTTGTTAATAGTGTTTAATTTAATCATTAGCCAATAATTTTGATACCCTCAGTCTTGTCTGATATTCACGTAGGACGGCGGATGTTGCAAAAACTATTGTTAATGCAAGTAGACTGAAGGTAATTGGTGCAAGTCGTACGCCCCAGGGAGTAAAGTTAAGAATTAAACCTAACAGAGGTAACAGCGCCAAACTCAAACCTACGCTTAACGAAAAGAGTTCTATTGTTTCGAAGTTGTGGCTATCTGCTTGAATTCGCCCTTTTGTTGAAAAAACGGCGATTTTAGGAAGTCTTGTTGAAAAGAGAAGCTTTGTGAAAGTGTAACCTGGCAGAAAAAGCACGAAGACAAAGCCCAATACGTAGCGCAAGTAAACTAATGGATAATCAGAATTTGGAATTGAAAAAACGGTTAAAATCGTTGCGAAGGAAAAGATAATTGTAATCCAGTACCAAAGGACTTTTGGCGAGAACATGTAAGCTTTGGCTGAGGTAGGTGTTGGCAGTTCAGGGTTGATGAAATGCAGGAGATCTTCATTTTCTAGTTCAATAAGCAGGTCATTTATTCTTTCTGGCAGTATCGCGATGTGTTCTTGAATTAAGGAGATAAGTTGTTCTAAAGTTTCGGGCTTCTGCTTCTTAACAGTATCAAGTATGAGTTGCTTGATTTGGTCGTTGGTGGTTTGGTTACTGGTCACGTTATTTGCCTGCAACTATTTTTTTTGATGAAGCGATTTGATTATTTGCACTTTATTGTTATAATAATACTCCGTTTGCTCTGATGACGTTTCGTTGTCTTTTCTTATCGAATACTGCGTTATCAATGCATACTTTATTGTTAAGACATACCAGATCTGCGGTTGGCGCATCTTGAAAGTCATCGAATAGTTTTCTTATTTTTTATTGGCAGAGTAACAAACGAGTATTGCAAACAACATTATTCTTTTCAATTTTTTAATGCAAGTCTTTCTATAGTTCGGGAAATTCTCTTTGTCCTCCTTTGTAAAGCCTACCGTTAAAAGTAATCACCACTAATCACTGATGTTCCATGTGGATTCTTGTTTTTTTAGGCAATGCCTAAGTAGTCCAAACAAGTAAAGTATTTATTGAGTATTAATAAACTATATACATTGATGAATGGCTTGACCCCAAAGTATACTGCTCTAATTCTTCTCTTAGCAATAATAGTTACAGTTATACCAAACACAACCACAGCCACCACTGAAATGACCGCGCAAAAAACAATTTCGATTCAGGGCAGCATAGGAGAACTCGGACTTGGATGGCTTCATACGAATCGCAATCAAATTCAAACCGCAAGTGGATCGCAATTTATATTCAAAGGCGCTGCGATTGGAACTACGAATTGGGGTTGGAGCCAACTAAACGCCTACACCAACGGCAATTGGAACGAAAACCTAATTGCCTATTTGAAAGCCTCTGGAGGTAACAGCATACGCCTAACACTTACCTGGTATCAGTACAACCCAACATACTTTGCTATCATTGACCAAGTGGTAAACTGGTCCGCAGCCCACAATGTCTATGTTATTCTTGATTTTCATTACGGTGACCCGAACATGGTTGGTGTCGCAGATCAAGATGCGCTTAAAATAATGCAGAATCCTAATGCACCTCTCAATACGATATTGACTCCATCTTCTCAAAGCGCGCAATGGTATGGTAACTATCCTAATGTGAGTTGGATTGGTTTGATGCAATTTTACGCAAATCGTTATATCAACAATCCAACTGTGAGCATGTTTAATATCTTGAATGAACCATGCTCAAATCAAATGGCTGATTCAACCCTCTTTGGCATCTGGCGCAGTGCCGCGTCACAAGCTGTTGATGCAATTCACGCAGTAAACCCGAAACTTTTAGTTGCCGTTTACGGGATGGCTTGGGGGAACTCATTAGTAGATTGGTATAACAACCCTTTGCCACAAAACAATGTTGTTTATGCCGCCGAAGGTGCATACATGGCCTATCAAGTAGGCAATTGGAATTGGGCAAACGACTACATTGCGGGAAAATATGTTCAGGCAAAAACAGAATATCTGCAGTATTTAACTCAAAATGATATTTTACCTATGTCAGCAAGATTCCCCGTTATCGTTATGGAGTGGGGCAGTGAGCAGTGGAATAATTATGATGCATCTCTGGAACCTGCGTATCTTCAATTCACAAGTGACGCTTTGCAAATATTTGCTCAGAATGGAATTGGGTCACAATACTGGACTTGGGACATTGATACAATAGGAACTGACTATTTAGGGCATAACTTGGCTTCTTACAATCAAGGTTTGCTTGATTACCAAAACTGGATGAATAACGTACTAATTCTTAATGCACGAGGTGAGCTCTGGCAACAATATTGCCAGTCTCCATAACTTCCATGTTTCTGTATGCATAAGAGTATATTCAAGCTTAGTTAGTTGACGACAAAAAAGCTGGGTTGATTGCCCCTTTATAATCTGTGAGTAGTCAGATATCTAAAAGTTCTTCCAAATAGGTTCTCAAATTTTTCAAAGTCCCGCTGGCGGCATCGAAAGGCATTTATTGTGGACCAAGCTAATTCTATTTTCTACGAACTTGTCGCTTTTAATTGTCGAAGCAACAAATTCTAATCCAAACTTTTGGAGAATTTGGTAAACTACTAAGTTGCATCGCTGGTTAGGCTAATAGAAATTTATACGAATCTTAGAACTATGAAAATATTGTAAAACTTAGCAAACTATTATCCCAATTCATTGTTTTCTTAGAAAAATGGTGTTATTATTACTTTTTTTCAAAAACTCAAATCCACTATTAAACATAAATGGGGATAAAAGCTTTTCAACAATTGGATCTGAAGTTTCAACAATAACAAACTTCGTTTTTCTGAGCGATTGTTGTGAACCTTCTAAAACAGAAAGTTCGGCGCCCTCCACATCTATCTTAATTATGTCAATCGTTCTTTCTGCTTCAAGAATGGAATCCAAGGTAATTGACTCAGCCGAGATCACATCCTCGTTAATTTTCAGTACACTATTCCTGCCATGAAATGCTGATTTATAAAAGTTTACCTTTCCTTTTTTGTTGGAAACAACTTTGTTAAAAATTTTGTAGTTTGTCAGGTTATTTAGTTTTATGTTCCTATTTAGTAATTCATAGTTTCTTGGGTCGGGTTCAAAGGCATATAACCTTGCCTTTTTACCACACCTTACTGCAAAACCACCTAAATTGGCACCTACATCAACAAAAACTCCTCCGCCAGCCAAATTCTTCAAAGAAAAGTCAAGCGTTTCTTTTTCATAAAATAACAAAGCGTGATAAAAATCCTCATAATCTTGAGTGATAAATGAATAACTATCAATTCTGACCATTGAAGTAACGTGGTCTGCATATTTCTTAAATAAGTCCTTTGACAAAGGGAAACCACATTCTGAGGCAAGAAGTGAAAGCATTTCCTTATCATTGTAAGACATGTGGGTAAAAGTCATCGGATTCATTTCCATTGTTTTAGCCAAACGGATTAGACCGATAAGTTTAATTTTCATTCGATCTGGTCCAACGAATCTTCTTATTAATTTGTACAACAAAATACCTTCCCCTCAAAAATGTAATCAGAAATAATCAGTCAACATTTGCTACTTCGTTACATGATAATACTTAAAAACCTACCCGAAATAAGATAAGAATGCATCATATGATTATAGTAAACCTGAGGGGTATGATTTCTAATAGGATTGGTTTAAGAACATTTCTTACGAGCGCGTATGTTTATTCTCGAACAAGAGCAGGCGACAACGGCAAAGGCTTAAGCTGCTTGTTAGTGAATGGAAACTCGGCAGTGGCGGTTGATAAAAGCGCGCGGATAATCAATAAAGGTGTGTTTAGTCTTGGAACTTTCAAGACCAGCTTCGCATCTCGCAATCCCAGCACCTTCGAAATGCGTAAGAACAGCAAAATGATAGTTAACGGATCCGTTTGCGTCGGGAATGGCGCCAAAATTCTTATTGACAAAAATGCAACTTTAGAATTTGGGGACCGAATAAGTGTTGGAACTGATTCCAAGATTATTTGTGCAAATAACATTTCTATTGGGGACGACTCACTTATTTCATATGATGTTGAAATAAGAGATAGTGATTTTCATAGAATAATTCGTGATGATTTTATTGTCTCCAAACCAGTTTTCATTGGTCGCCATGTCTGGATTGGTAGTAGAGCAGTAATCTTAAAAGGTGTTAGGCTAGGCGAGGGGGTTGTAGTTGCCACAGGGGCAGTTGTCACAAAAGATGTTCCAAAAGCATGTTTGGTTGCTGGCATCCCAGCAAAAATTATCAAAGAAGATGTAAGATGGATTCTCTGAACTCATATTCTAACAAAAAAGATATCGCCTTTTGATAGATTATTAACCCAAGTAATAGAATAAGGCAAACTTTAATCAAACGACTTTGTCTATTTATTTAAGTTGAAGATTTAGCAAAGCTATTTTGTCAATCTCAATTGCCTTTGTTTGCCTCTTTGTTAAGAAAATCTCTTTTTCTTTAAGGCAGCTATATAAGGATTTCGTCAGCCCTTTTTCTCTGGTTTTATTGACAATTTTTGTTTCAAGTATTCTTAGAATAGCGGTTCTTGCACATGTTCAATATCTTTTCATAATAATTGATAGATTCTCGCGATATCTTAACGATGTCAAATTCTTCTCCCCGTTTCTCCGCATTTTTTTCCACTATTTTAAGTTGATCGGCTGAATCCAAGCAACTAATTATTTTGTTCTGCAATGCCTTATAATTTCCAGATTCAACAAGAAAGCCAGAAGAATTGTCTTCAATTATTTCTTCAAAACCAGAATTATTACTAGCTATTACAGCTTTACCTAGTGCCATTGATTCTTAACAAGTATATCCAAAAGCTTCCCAAATAGATGGCAAAACCACAATTTTAGAATTTCTAATTAATGTAAACTTATTTTCTTCTGTCACAAAACCGGTAAAAATAATATTATGAGTGTATTTTGAATTGATTCTTAAAATCAGCTCTTTCATAGTTCCCTTGCCATAAGGCATATCAATCCCCACAAATACCACCTTCAGATTTGGGAATTTAGCAAATATTTCCGGTAAAGCTTTGGCGAGAACAAACTCCTTTCCGTGCTTCAAGCCTCCAATATAAATAACGTACTCCGATCCGATTGAATTTGTTTCAATTCTGGCCGATCTAATTCTCTCAATGTTAATGCCATTTGGAATTACACTTATGCGAGAAAGGTCAATATTCCAAGTCTTGGCAACTTCTTTTCGAAGAGCCTCAGTAGGGGCAGTAATACTATACTGTACATAGTTTGGTTTCTTTCAAGAATATTCACTAAACTATCATTGAGTGCAATTAAACGCGTCTTAAAGGTGTTTTGTTTTTCTGAAAAATGGTTTACCAAATACAGCGGAGTATGAAGACGGGTAATCAATGGAGTCGTATCTTGAAAAACACTTACGATTCCTTCTGCTCGCCATTCAGGGATTTCTATGACGTCAAAGTTTAAATTGAGTTGTTTTATCTTTTTAAATACTTTACGACTGTGAGCCACGCAATCTCCAAAGAAGTGAGGATTTTTAGTTTTTATTACTTTAATTGTTTTTATTCTGTGTACATTCACGCTTCCGTCAAGGTAATCTCGTCCAGAATCGATCCCAAGTGCTATGACATGCACTTCATTCCCATAATTGGCTAGGGCATGCGCCTGATTATAGGTATATGTTCCAATACCACCCCAACCTGTCTCTGGAGGATATTCCATCGAAACCAAGCAAATTTTCATGAAGTAATGACAACTCTCAAAATTCTATTAATCGATAAAAAGTACTCTGCGACAACTAATTTTTAATAGACTATTTCTTGTTAACGCCAAGAAAAATCCTTTTTGTTGATAGCGCTCAAGTCTCAAAGCAAATCAGCCAATTTTCAAAAAGGAACATTATTACATTACTCATCTAATTCCCAAGGAATTAAATTGCAGCACCTAAACAAGGGGGTAAGTATCATTTGCCAAGCTGGATGCTACATATACTGTATTAAAACGATTGTCATATACTCGTTCCAAGTGGAAGACCCGTTCAGGTAAGAAATTCTATTATTGTAATCGTTGCTGACTGCTCCAACATATTCAAAACTGCGAATTTCTTTGAGTGAAAAAACAATCACTTGAGGATTGCTCAGCCATGCCACAAATATGTAGGGTTGGGTAAGTGAGCTGGGAGAGTGAGATATTTGAATGTCCGCAATTGCAGGATCCTGATAGAAATAAGTAGCATATCCTCCGTTACTCCAAGGGAGGGCTACAGGCACAGTTTGAAGACTGAAATTTATTAAGAAAGCAGTGGTAGAAAAATCTGAACTTAAAACATTTTCGTATGAATCAAGTTGATGATGGTAAATAAAAGCAAAGGAAGAATTACTATAATTAAGCAAAGCCCCAGTGTTCTCAAGTTCTTAGTAAATTGGATTCTTTTACCAATTAGATGAGATAATGTTTCAAAACCGTATATGGCTAAAGCACACAAAGGAAAATAAGCAAATTGTAAAGCACGATCGGACCACAAACCCGTGAAAAGAAGAAGCGGGAAAATACTTATGATTAATAGACCTATAAGAAACTCAAAAAACACGAATGGAACAGCTTTTGTTTTTCGCCTGCGCCAGACATAGATTAATCCAACAACAGCAGCACCAGCCATAAGGAATTGAAAGCTTTTTGTAAAAAATGAAAGGAATACCGAGAAAAATGAGGAGAGTGGTGGGCTTAATAGACTGATTGGTGAGTGGATCCCAGCTTGAAACAAATAAAAGAGGGAGCTTATAAGAGCTTCAAAATTTTCGTTGCAAAAAAAACCCACCAAGCAATCAATATTCCTGTTGTGCATAGAAGAAATTTTTTTGAAATAGTTACCCCGATTTTTCTCTTAAACAGTTTTTGACCTAAGTAGACTCCGAAGAAAGTTGCAATAAAATACACACTCGTAATAGGATGAGTAATTGATAAAACAAAACTGGTAAGTAAAAGAATGCCGGTTGTGTATCTTGACTTAATATAGCTTTCGCCCAAAACCAAAAAAACAAAAATGCCAAAAAAATAAAGAAGTAAAGCAAAGTTTTGAGGACAAAACTGCTTGAAAAAACCAGTATTTACAAGAAAATAGAGAATCGGAAGAATAAACCCATTTCTGGGGCCTAACATTCTTTGACCAATAATCAACAAAAACAAAGAAATAAGCAAAACAAATATCGTATTAAGAATAATACCTAGGTCAAGAAATGATGCTCCTTTGGTTACTCCAATAAAGTTTCCAATGATAGCAGCCATCTGAAAAGTCCCTGGAAACTGAAGATACCCAGAAGCTGGATAATGGACACCACCATTCAAAATTATGTTTTCAGCATTAGCTAAATGTACAACCGCATCATTAATCGTAAAAATTGACGAAAACTGGCTTATGGGAAGAGAGCCGTACATCATCCACGGTACAAAAATGGTGAGAAACAACTTTTCTAACTTAATTTCAAATTTACTTTTTGCGAAAACAATTTGAATTATTACAAAAGATAAAACGAGCGCAGTAAAAAACCAATAAGACAATGGGAGCATGCTAATAATATCGGGCGGCCCAGAATTAGGCTCAAAATATAGCGCATAACTAATCCTAAAAAAAGGATAACCGAAGAGCAAGAAGAACGAAGCAACAATTGAGATATAAAATATTAGTTTTCGGGCATTCTTCAAGCCTGTGTTACCAGCCTATCGGTTATTCCTTAATTGGTTTATCAAATAATCTGGATTTTTAAGTATATGAGCAAATCTTTTTGTTTTAAAACCCAAAAATAGAGAAGCCATAAAACAAAATGATAATACAAGAAATTTTGTTTACCATTTCAGCAAGAAATATGTGTTAACTGAAAAATCCTTTTAATTGTCCCAAACCTTGTGAATAGATCCATATTATTGAAGCTAAAATGATAAAAGGGAAAAGAGAAAGCTCCTTTTCTTTCACACTTGCATACAAAGATAAAACTGAAAGCAGAAATGCACCCACCAATAGAATACCGATTACAATCGTTAGAAAGCCTATGATGGCTAACATAGGAAGGAATACAAAAGATACAAACAGCAATAATTGGGCTAAAAAGTTGCTTGCTTTAATCGCTGACGGATTTGAACGTAACCATTTTCCTTTTCCAACGCCAAACCTGAATTGCTGCTTCCAAAATTGTCTAGGAGTGCATCGACGGTTATGTAAGACAAACAGACTGTCTAAATATCGAATCCGTTTGCCTGCTTGTTTCAACCTAAAATGTAATTCTGTTTCCTCAGCCGTTAGCAGGTTCTCTCTAAATCCTCTGCGTCAATAAGTGTTGCCTTTCTATAGGCTGAATTACAGCCTATTACTTTTTCCCAATCATCCCATGAATAAGTTATCAATAATAAATCATTTAAGACTGCTCCAAATGCTTTTTCAATTTTACTCGAGTCTTCAGGTGTTTTAGCTAAACCACCTAAAACATCCAAAGTCTCATCTTCAAAATTTGAAACTATTTGTTTTAACCAATCTTTTGGAACTTCACAGTCATCATCTGTGAAAGCAATAATATCTCCATGAGCATACTGATTCCGACATTCATCCCGAGGCACGAGTTCCGCCTTCTTCAAAAAAGACTTTGTCTGTATATTTCTTCGCAATTTCAACAGTATTATCCTGGAGTGCGCATCGACAACAATAATTTCAAAACTCTTATATTCTTGCCTAACCAGCGATTGCAGGCAATCGCTCAAAGTCCTAGATGAATTCTTTGTCGGAATTACGACAGAAACATGTGGTTTCTCCATAACAAATCAGATCATTTTTTTTAACTTTCTGTTAATTCTCTTATATATATAACAAGTAATCTGTATTTTCAACTTCTGTCAGTTTGGAAGAAAAAGTTCAATTGAGCCTAAATTTTGTATCGTGTTCCTAAATGTTAGTTCATTTGCTTCTATCATCAAGTGGCAGATTTCATAGAAAGCTCGTTAATTTACTACCATTTCAGTTGCAGCAAATTCTGAATAACGCGCAGGGATAGGTAGGATTTTGAAGCTATACGAAATCTCAAGTCGATCAGATATCGCCAAAAATAAGCACGAATGCGAATGTTGCGTTCTGAAAGCTTGAGTTGTCGAAACATACAGTCAAGGTCTTGGGGTTTGGCTCCTTCAAAAATCATAAAGTCCTAATTATATTTGAAGCCCCAACTTGCTTAAACCAAAAGGAGATTTCGAGTTTTCCCTGATTGCACCAAGTTGATCCAAGACGAGTTTATAGTGAGTCTAGTGTTGCTTTTGTGGCGTCAAGAAATGGGTTGAGTTGTTTTCGTTGTTGAAGACGATACCAATCATGAGCTTTCGACCACAATAAGAAAGTAACGTCTGGCATGCTTTTTCCAAGTTCCATTTTTCGCATAATTATCAATTGCCGCTTTCTGCATTTTCTTCAATACTGAAGTGTCTTGGTACAGTTGGCGAAATTCTCCGCAATCGTTTTGGGATTTCTTGTTTTCAACAACAATCCAGTTTTCCCATTAATGATTGCTTCAGAAATTCCATAGGCATCGTATCCGATTACAACGCAACTGCAAGCTTGTGCTTCCCATAATGTGTGTGCGGATGGTTCAAACTCAGAGAATAAAAAAATTAGTTCAGATTTTTTATAAAGACTAATTAATTCCTCATCCCGCACGAATCCTATGATCTTGACGTTTGATGGCATGATAGTCTTGTCAAAAGAGCTATCTTTTCCGACAATTGTGATTGAAAAATCTTTTAAGTAGTTTGCGAATTTTATTAGAATATCTATTCCTTTTGCTTTGTAATCAGTTCCTATGGCCAAAATTGTTTTTTCTCTTTTGCAAAAAGTTTTATCTGTTTCTATCTTTTTACAAGGTCCCCATCCTATCGAATGAATTTTTTCTGTCTCAATCATGTATTCATTTGACAGCCCATCTTTGACCCATTTAGAAAGGCTAAAAATGTATCTTGCCTGGGAAAAAAGTTTCTTTTCAAACAAAAAATGGGATTCATCATAGATTGTATTCCAACCTCTGATTTTGTTCTTGTTAGTTAAGGAGTTTGGCGGGTCAGCAATAGTTGTCGATAATTACTGCAAAAGGGTCTTTGGGGAATCAACATAAGGCGCGAACATACCTATCCATTGAATTACAAGATCAGGTTTCACTGTCACTGAATTAATGTGCTGTTCAACTTTTGAAGACAGTTTTATAGATATTTGGGTCGCCTGATAAACCAATTTATCAGCATTTCTTTGCTGATTAAACTGAATTTGCCTTTCTTAACCATAGCTTTAGATTCTTAGAGTGCACATCAGTAGGTTTGTCCAAAATAATAGTTCCTTTAAATCTATTTTTATGTAAAGAACGTCAATATAGCAACAGTTTTTTTGGAGCGCATCATCAGAATATTTTCCACGTGTATCCCAATATACAAATAAGATTCTTGGTTTCTGACGGATGCATTCACTGAAGATGTGATATCGATCGATGATTCCTTGGCCGCACTTACGTGAAGATAAAATCATTTTCAGTGACTTATTTAGAACTTAAGTAAAAGCATGATATGTGGAAAAAGTTCAATGTGTCTTCGTAATTATAACAATTCTGAATTTTAATGAAAAAAATATTTGAAAAAAACGTATCCTAAATGCTAGAAACAAAATATTTCAAATTTAAAGTTGTTCTCGTTGATAATTGGGTAGGTTTACGCTTAGTGTCAATCAGGAAACCGCAAATCGCGTTTGTTTATCCACTTTTCATACCAAAGACCAAACATGAAAAGCCTAATTTTATAGCGACCATACAACTTATTTTTACTGTTATTGACTTTTTCATCAAAAAAGTTAGCAAGAGCTGTATCCAAACTTCTCAGCAATTCATTTGTTTTTTGAAGATGTGGTTCATAACAAGCAGCATGTATCCACTCTTGAACAGGCGGTATGAAACCCCTTTTACTTCTATGCAATATTTCATTCGGGACTATATCCTTTGTAATTTCCCTCATCAGTTTCTTTGACCTAAAAGCGTCAACCTTCCACTCTGTCGGTATACGCTGCGAAAACTCGACAAATCTATAATCAAGAAAAGGACTTCTCACTTCCAAAGCAAACGCCATCGAAGCCTTATCTACCTTTGAAAGATAGTTATCCGGCAAAGTGTTGAACATTAAATCGTATAAACGAAGTACATCACCAAAATTTTTGACTCCGGTTTGAAAACAGTCGTTTAATCTTTCGGAAGTCCATTTTTTATAAATATCCGGTAGCATTAAGTCGTCAGTAAGTGCATTCGCAAAAAAGTCAGATCGATCACCAAGAGAAACCTTCAATGCATTCTTCAACAAATAAGGTGAAAAGTAACTGTCCAAGTTTTTTCTTGCCGGAATCTTTGAGAAAATTAGCCGTAGGGTCTTGGGAATCTTTGAAATAAGCTCAAACCTGTAGCCGCTTATATGTTCAGGATAGCCACCGAAGATTTCGTCGCCCCCGTCACCGCTTAAAGCTACAGTAACGAAATTGCGGGTCATCTCAGATAAGGTTAAAGTCGGAAAACTTGAATAATCACCAAAAGGCTCGTCAAAAGTACAAGCGTAAAAATCAAAAAGTCTTTCAAAATCGTCCTCAATGAAGCGTTTATGATGATGTATAGTTTTAAAGAAATTTTTCGCAATATCGATATAGGTGGTTTCGTCATATTTGCCCTCAAACCCAATAGAGAAAGTATGTAAGTTCTTAAGATTGGTAAAATGACTCATGACACCCACAGTTGTGGTTGAGTCTAAGCCACCGCTTAAGAAAGCGCCCACGGGCACATCGGCGACCATTTGAACCTTCACAGCATCTTCGAGTAATTCTCTACCTTCTTTAACGAGTTTGTCATAATTGTATTCAGGTTCATACTTTGGAACATTATAGTACTGCCATATCTTGGCTTTATTGCTTGTGAGGTCAAAAACCAGATTGTGCCTGGCTTACATTTTCTCTTCTGCAACCTTCTTTGCCAGCTTCATAATCAGCTCGTTTATGGGTTTAATCTACCGAATAACCGATAAACAAATCTACAGAACAATTCAAACCTACTTGCCAACAAGCCCAGCAAGCAGCCTGCCAAGCCAGTATGCCCTGCCAAAACTGCCCTCAAGCGTATCCACAATTTTGAACCTCAACCCCACAACAACCGTTCCCACACTTAGCCTATCAATAGAAATCTTACTTGCCTACACTATAGTGTCAATAGCCATCGCCGCAACTTACTTCTTGTACGCCGACATTTCAAGAAAATTAAGCTGAAACCGTGATCTATTCAAAAAACAACCTATCTAAAGAGACAATTTTCAAAGAGGAATTCAAGATTCAAGAAAAGTCTTTAATAGAGCCTCAGTCGGACTGAGTCTCATGGCTAATTTGCAACCGAAATGAGAAAACGATAGAGATAGTTCAGCTCGAAAAATCACATTTAATTCCTTCTTGGATTGGAGATAGCGTTCTTTTTTAGTCATCGGTTGAAAGTTCGGTCCAAACCGTTCTTTGGCTAATTCGTAGACTGCTCGGTTGATGGGCATTGGAAGCCCAATTTTTTCGCCGAGTTTAAGCATGTGCGCGCTTGCCCTGAGGGTACACTCATGAACTTTCATTTGTTGAGAGAGTAATTAGTCCAATTGCACAAGTTTTTGGAAACTACCCAGCAGAACTTACTGAAGCGGCAAAAGCTATTTGGGGCAAAACGCCTAACTACAAAAAATTTGGCGGTGTTTATAGCACTAAATAGAGTGGCTAGGTTATTTGACTGTAGATTGGGTGACCACTGTACTTCAAAATGGTTTCTGAACGCTCGACCGTGCCGCTTGGAAACCTCGTACAGATGGAGTTCACAATGGCGCCTAACCGAGTAAACCGTACGCCATCAAGCAATTCACCTTTAGTGATGCCTGACGCTGCAAAGATGAGCTCATTACCTTTCGCCAACTCGTTTTCCGTGTAGGTTTTCTCTATGTCTACGCCTGCAGCTTTTAATCGATCCATTCTGCCTGCATCATCTTTCTTGTCATGCCAAACCTTAGTTAGCATGGTTCCACCTAAGCATTTTATGGCTGTAGCAGCAATCGTTGCTTCTGCACCTGCACCAGCGCCTATAAGCAAATCCACACCCGAGTCAGGTAGACATGTGAGGAGTGCCCCTGCAACGTCGCCGTCATTAATAAGGTGAATTCTAACACCCATCTTGCGTAATCTTGCAAGTAAGTCATCGTGCCTTTCACGTTCAAGCATGATAACTGTGAAGTTTGAAAGCTGCATGTTCTTTTGAGAAACTACAGTCTGTACGATTTCTTCAATAGACATATCGGCAGAGATTTTCCCTTTTGATTTGCCGCAGGTTGCTATCTTGAAGTAGTAACCATCGTCGGGAAGAACTTGCAGGCATCCCACTGGAGCACATGCCAAAATTGATATGGCGTCTTTCTTCCCCTTAGATGTAGCTGTTGTGCCATCAACTTGGTCTATAACAAACTCCACTTTGGGTCCATTACCTGTACCGACTTTTTCTTTGCATCTAAACGCTGGTGCATTGTCTTTGGGTCCTTCGCAGCAGATTACTTCGCCGTCGACTTCTGTCTGGTTTAGGGCTGCTCTGGAAAAATCGAGTGCTGTTTGGTCTACTTTGTCAGCGTCACCTTTACCGATATGGAGGGCTGCGCCAACAGCTGCGGCAGTGGTGATTCTTGTTAATGAGGGGGCTAATGACCTCAATGACGTCATTGTTTATTCACCTCTAAAGCCTATCTCATAAAACTCAATATAGGTTTCGCTGCGCCAAGAAAAACTAAAATCTGAAAAATTAAGTTTTCAAAGCAACGGTTCCGACCCCCTTTTAGGGGCAAATCCCTCCGGACCAGCTATTTAAGAAAAGAAGCCCAGTTTCTCAAGAAACGTTTACCATATTTAGCGTGACGCGCGCTGTTTTTTGTCCTTTAGAGTTTTGCGAGTCTTGCGCCCATTTCGAAGGCTTTTTTGCAGTCGATTGGGAAGATATCTTTGTGTCTACGGGTTTTTTCTTCTACGTTAAATGCTTGAACATACTTGGAATAATCATCAAACTGATATGTGTCTGTAACGAGCAGTGACTCGACCGAGCCAAATCTTTGAGCCAGTAAATTCTCATTTAGTTTAACATGCTGATCTATCCCCATATTTTTAATAAACTGTTCAGGTGCACCCATAGTATATATGAAGCCGACAGGCAGCTTTTTGGGAAATAACGAAGAACGCACAGCATCATAAACTAAATACGGAAATGTTAACCGTTCCAGAAACATTTTCAGCTCGCCAGTTATCGTGCCAAGGTATATTGGTGAGCCTAATATCAAAGCGTCGATTGCAGGTATTTTATCTAGAACTGGTGATAAGTCATCTTCAATAGAGCAGCGTCCATATGATTTTCCGTTTTTTAGCTTGCAATCAAAATAACTTGCGCAGCCTTTAAAGTTAAGATCATAGAGGTGAACCAGTTCTGTTTCTGCCCCAACTGAAGCAGCACCTTCCAAAGCTTCACTTAACAATTTTGCCGTATTCCAAGTTTTTCTGGGACTACCATTAACTGCCAAAACCTTCATTTAACCAACCGCACATAAATTCATAATTCTCAATACACCCTTCTGACTTCTAACACCTTATAAAACCTAACCATCTCCAACAAAACCATTATCTAAAACACACAGCCAAACTAACTGTCTTTGCGCACGCAGTAACCCAACACAAATTATCCCACACCAACCAGGAAGCCCAAACAAGCAGCGCGCCAGCTTATTGAAACTTTTAAGCATAGCAAATGGTTTGGAGACGCCTCTATAACCTTAAAGAACTGCTTTTTACAGTCCCCAGCTCTGCGCAGCAGTTTGATGGGGCGGCTCTCTCTCGGGTTTCTTCTCTTTCTCGGTGACCTTAAACTTGTTGATTTTCACGGTTGTGCCCTCAACGGAGACCCAATGAGTCCTGTTTAAGTCCCGATGGTAAACAAACTTGTTAACCACATGCTCAAGTTCCTGCAAAGAAACCACTTCAGACTCCACACTCAACTTATCTTCAACTTGGGAAACGGAAACTTTAAGGTGCAACTGCAGAAAACTAGTTAGGTTTTCTTTTTCATTTTGCAAGTCGCCCAAGTCCACTTTGAATTCCATTTGAGGTTTATCTTTATGTCGAAATAGCAAAGCTGTTCCCTTCATAATTGTAAGCTCCCAATATGAGTTTAAAGGTTTATTATTTATTTAAGAGGGGGCTGCTTAGGCTCTAAACCACTTGAGGAAGGAGATAGGGGAAAATGCAAAACCCTATTTTACTGGTTGTCGGAGCCTTTCGCAGCCTCAACCATTCCATTATATGAAGCAGATATTAAGGCATATTTCAAGATTAACCCCAAAACACGCCCTAATTCACCCCAAAGACCGCTAAAATGGTTGCTTTATGATGAAACAATTTAGTAAACTGTAAAAACAAAATCTGAAGTTACCTATCAATATTAAGAAAAAACAGAAATGGAACACCACAGGCCTCCGCTACATCAACTTGACAAAATCCACACCAAACAAACAACTCCAAAGAACCATACGGATCTTCTATACAGCAACCAAAACAGCATTCACACTTAGAAACGCCTCGGTTATGCCACATTACTTCATCTACGGTTCTGCCTCCTTCTACGGCTACGTTCACTGGAAAAAAGAACTCTTCATGCACAGATAACATCCATGAGGTTTTTGTTTCAGTGCATTGGTAAGTTTTGATTGTTCTTCTTGTGGTCCACACAAAGGACTGCTTAGCTAATGGTAAAAGAAAAACAAAAATAAGTCAAAAAATGGGGGTTCGACGGGGTATGCCCTCCGGAGGAACATTTATCCCGCTACTTTCCTTTTAGTGTGGTAGCAGGTTTAGGATGCGTTGTACTCTCAACAGCCCCGAGTTTAGCCTTGACCATTATTTCTGCCCTTACATGTTGAAGGATGGAAATAGCCGCAATACCCTGCAATAAATCCTTACTTCTAATTTTTTGGAAACCAGCCGCGTTAAAGCGTATTTTTGCTTTCATTGCATATTTTGGGTTCTTGGTTTATATCGGTGTCTAATAAATTAGAGCTCGTTGGAGTAATTTAACGCCATCGATTGGTTATTGCTTTCACTTGGGTCCTTAGTGAAAAAGTAAATGAGTGGACTTCCCAGCAGAATTATTACTCCCAAGATAATGCCGAGGATTTCATATGAGTTCAGAAAAATAAGTGCTAAACCGCCTGCACCAGTAGCAATAGCCGAACCTATACTTAGAACAATAGATCTTAGCGACATCATGGTCCCTCTAAAAGCTGGAACTTGATCAAGCGCCAAAAGACTCCAAGGGGTCACCGCCATGGCAAAAAACCAAATCTGGAGCATATGCATGGTAATTGCTAAGGATAAAGCCTGCATCGAGAAGAATAACGCCGTAAATACGCCGTTTCCAACAATACCAATCACCGTTGCGGTAACAGCGTTTATTTTGCTCAGGAGACGGCCCATAACTATAGTTGCGACTATAAACAACGTCGCTGCAACCATTAATATAACGGTACTAAAATTAACCTGATCCACAACTGAGCTATTACTTAAGAATTGTTGTCTATAATATGCTATACTAAAAACTGCAAGATTACCTGCCGTACCGCACAAACCTGCAATTAAACAAGAGACTGCCGATTTATTCTTAAGGACCTCCTTGTAACCTTTATAAAAAGACTGTTTAGGTTTTGGTCCGACTAAAGCAACTTGCCTCCCAGGAAGCCCTATGTATGCGAGCACTAAGCCAGCTAAGGAAAGCGGCAATACAAACCAAACATAATTCAGTCTCCAACCACCGATGTTAGTAATCACACTTATTATAGGAGACGCAATCAGGATTGCTCCAAAACCCGCCGCATTGAGGTAGCTAACCGCTTTTGGCTTTTCCTTCGAGGATAACCAGTCCCCAATCAATGTAAACGCCATTATTGCAACAATGACACTTCCACCTCCCTCTATTGCATAGAAAAACTGCAGCCAAAAAATGTCGGGCGCAAAAAAACTACCGATTGCAGACACGAACAGAAACATTACGCCCATAAGCAAAAGGGGTTTACTTTTAAAACGAATAGTAAGGGCACCCATAACCAACGCAAATAACACTTCGAACAACTTATTGATAGTACTCACCTGCGCAACCTGCCCTACTGCAATGGCCCCAGTATTTCCAAAAAAGGTCTGAGATATATCAACAGTCAATAACGATAGCATGGGAACCGAAAGGGTTACTGCAAAAAACGAAATAATAAGCGCAGGAACAAAGAGCTTTCCAGACTTCTTCGCATCTTTTTTTTGCAAAACTACTTCACAATTCAAAAGGTATGAATCAAGATTGTTTTTAAGATTTTCCTAATGCTAACTTCTGCAAGTCCATTGTTGCAAACCAAAAGAACAATTTTTAAGGATCAACGAGATAAATAAACCCTATAGAGCGGGAACCAATGCAACAATCCCTCGTGTTGGGTGAGCCAATCTTTGTTGGCAGAAAAACCGAATTGGATGATTTACAAAAGCACCTATATTCCATGCTTCAAGGAAAAGGATCAACAGTCCTGGTTTCAGGCGTGGCTGGAAGCGGGAAAACAAGATTGGTCAATGAATTCCTCAACATAGCCAAGGACAAAAATGTCAGCATTCTTTTAGGCTGGTGCCTAAGCAGCAGCAATGTTCCCTATTTCCCATTCGTAGAAGCTTTCAACTCCTTTCTATCACCCGATCAAGAAAATACAGCTAACGGCAACCTTTCTTATACCGTATCAAAAATGGCCTCTTACCTAACCGAACGCTCCCCACCACAAAACGACGGACCAACCCATGAACCAACGCTCGTTTGGAAAGACCGAACTTTTTTAACAGTCACTAAAGAACTACTTTTCCTGTCCGCATCAAAACCGTTGGTGTTGATACTAGAAGACCTACATTGGGCAGACACCGCATCCTTAGCCCTTCTTCACTACATGTCCCGCGCCATGGGCTCAGAACGAATAATGATAGTGGGAACATTCAGAAACGAAGAATTAACTAGCGGAGAAGGCTCCCGACCACTTGCCAGTACATTGCATCTAATGGGTCGAGAAGCATTGTTCAAAGAAATCAAACTAGCAAACCTAAATAAAACAAACATAGGAAAGATTGCCAAAAGCATGCTCGGAGGCTTCCTTGATCCAGCCTTAATACAGAGCATATCAGACGAAAGCCATGGCAATCCCCTCTTTGTCGTAGAGACCATCCGCATGCTATCAGAAAACGGAGGCCTCGTCAGAAAACAAAAAACATGGCAGCTAAAAAACAAGATAGGAATCCCTTACAGAGTTAGAGAAATAATCCTCCGAAGACTAGAACCCCTAAAACCTGAAGAAAGAAGAATCCTTGACGTAGCTGCAGTCATAGGAGACAAATTTGACGGCAACCTAATTGCCTCTGTCCTCTCAATTGACAGCCTGATCGTTCTTGAAACACTAAACAAAATGTTCCATACCACGTTCCTATTACGACTAGAAGACAACGTCTACACTTTTGATCATGCCATGACAAGGGAAGTTCTCTACCAAGAAATCTCAAAGCCACTAAAAATAGCCTATCACCAAAGAATCGGGCAACAAATGGAAAACAAACAAGATTCGGGTTTCTCCGTAAATCAACTAGCCTTCCATTACACTCAAGCCGGAAATAACCCAAAAGCAATAGAATACAGCATCCTGGCAGGCAAAGATGCCTTAGCAAGATACAGCAACACTGAAGCCATACAGCTTTTTACCTGGGCCCTCCAAACAATCAACGATACACCAGAGAACTTAGAAACAAGAAAGAAAGTCTTAGAAGGACTAGGTGAGGCCTTCTACGCAAATAACGCTTTCAAAGATGCAATAAAAACATACAAGACCTTAGCTGAAATCAGCACCCGACCTATTCGCCAACAAGCCTTAATCAAAGCCATGCGCGCCGCCTTTTTCCAAGGAGACACACACGAAATTGAAAACCTGATAAAGAAGGAAGAAAACGAAGAAAACCTAAACCAAATTGAAAAAGCCCGAATCCTTCACTACAAAGGAGTCGTGGAGACAAACCTATATGGCCAAATCCCAGAAGCGATAAAACTATGCGAAGAATCCCTAAGAATCTTTGAAGAAGAATACGCCCTCTCCGACACAGCATGGTTATTGTTCGTAGTCGCCGATTTCGCCTCAGGACAAGGAGAGGTGGAAAAAGCAATAGCCTACTGTTTGCGCTCACTCGCAATATACAATGGATTAGGCGATTTACGTTCAATGATGGAAGCCTACAATCAGGCTGGAAAAGTATTCATCTACTGCGGACTCTACCCTGAAGCACAAAGAATGCTGGAAAAAGTCTCCACAATCGAGCAAGAAACAAGGATGGGCAATCACATCATCCTAGCAAAGGCAAATTGCTTTTTATCCCTGCTACTCAGTGCAACAGGTGATTTAAAAGGCGCGACAGAAAAAAACTTCACAGCTATCGAATACTCCAACAAAGCCAACTCACCCCTATTCCTTGCAATGGTATACTCGAATCTGGTAAAACAATTCGTAAAACTGGGAAAAACAGCCAAAGCATTGGAATATGACGCCAAACTAAAAACAATATTTACACCAACAGAAACCAACCGCGAGACAATATTGATATTCTACTACGCCCTAGCTCAAGCCGTTTTGCTTGCTGGACTAGGCAAATTCAAACAAGCCTCAGAACAACTTGAAAAATATATCACCATATTTCACAGGAAATTCTCGAATCCACGATTACTCAATCTCCTACTATCTGATTACGCATGGGTGCTAGAAAAAAGCGGCGACAAAAGTAACGCAAACACAATTAGAGAAAAAATAACACAAACAAATTCAGAATGGGACCAAAAGTTTGCCAAGCCAAATGTCAAGGCATATTTTATAACACCCATAAAAGTCATTGCGGGCGAAACATTCCATGGCAGGTTGGACATAATCAATGTCTCGAGGGGAGCTTTTTCAATAGAAATGTGCAGTATTGTGCCTTCAGAGATTGATGTGCTCGAACAATCGCATACCTCAAAACTAAATAAAACAACATTATTGCTGCAGGAAACTGAGCTTCAACCATTCAGCGTAATCACAGTCGACTTTGCGATGCAGGCCAAAAAAACCGGACAATTTACCATCACTTCTATCGTTAAGTACAAAGACGAACAAGGGAACACCAAAATGTGCGAAACGCCAATCAACATTACCGTTCAGACCTCAAACAAAGAAGGGGAACCTAAAGAATCTGATCTTAATAATTTAAAAGAGAAATCTGCTGCTGAATTCATTAATCAAGAACCAAGAGAAGGGCACTTTCAATTTACCTCCGAAGTTGCGGAAAAAGTGTTCAATTACCTAACAAAGGAGTTCATCAAAGATTATATGCAACACAGATTAGCAGCAGAGAAAGCAGGATGGAGATCACTCATTGAAATCAGTACCAACCAGAAGATACCTCAATCAAGCCTCTACGGTTTTAAGAACCATAGAGGTCGAGCGATAGTTGAACTGGAACGACGAGGGTTGGTCGAGGTAAGGTTCTTCACAGGAGAAAGAGGGCGAGGAGGAAAAATTATGCGCCTCAGGTTAAGCTATGAAAAAGACACAATAAAGAGGCACGTTGATAACCAAATCCGAAGCAAGAAAAATCAATAACGCTATTTTAACCCCTTAATAACCATCAAACCTAAATTTTAGTTTATTTTAGCTTTTTATCAGCCAATATAATTCTAAAATTAAAAAAAACCATGTATTAAACCTTTGATGCCATTTGCAAGCTTTTTCAAGCTATATTTCACATAAAAAAAAGTTAACTATTTTTTTGAACTTAAAGGCTATCAGAAACGGAGGTGAAAGAAACGAACAAACTTGCAAAAATGATCGTTCCAATTTTGCTTATCTTCACTATTACACTTATTTCTATAAACCCAGCAATGGCATGCAAATCAACCACAACAACCACTCGCGGCACTGCCTATGGCGTAGACTATACTCAGATAACTGGAACTCTAAATAATGCAAACTATGTAATACGACTCCCCGACAACTGGAATGGTATGCTAATAATTGGATGTCACGCATACTCATTTACTCGTGAATCTAATCTTCAATTCCAATTTGATGCTCTTGCCGAACCATTCATCGCCCAAGGATACGCTTACGCAGCATCAGACTACGGAGCCCAAGGATACTGTGTAAAAGAAGGCATGACTGCAACTTATCAGCTAACTGAATTCGTTGTCGCACACTACCACGTCAAAGGTGACATCTTCATCTTCGGAGGGTCAATGGGCGGTGAAATTGCATTGCTACTAGCAGACAAGTACCCACATCTCTTCAGCGGAGTCTTAGACATTTGTGGTCCCAAAGACTTAGCGCTAATATACAAGGCAGGTGCAGTGACAGCCACCAGCAGCCTCAGCCAAATTAGAACGTTGCTAGGCTGGCCTACAACAGTTCCTGACTCAGTCGTTCAAGGATTCAAGGACTTCTGCACTATAGCCACGGCGGATATCGAGCTAGAAGCTCACGGCACACCAGACAACAACCCAAAGGCATACACAAACCTATCCCCAGTCGACAACACTAACATCAAAGTTCCAATCATTAGTCTGGTAGGTGGCGCTGACTTCGTTGTACCACTCTCTCAAACAATCGAATACCAAACAGCCCTAACAGCCGCAGGGCATTCCAGTTTATACACAATGATCGTAGTACCAACTGGAGGACATCTAGACGCCCAAACTATGGCTCAGGCACCGGCAGCTCTTTCGCAACTATTGGCATTAGCTATCAACCAACATCAGTGCACACTAACTCACCATCATCACTAAATTGATGAACTGGTGGACTTCTTTTTTTCTCCTCAAAAGAAAACGTTGTAATACGGCGGGCTAAACATTTAATATCAATTTGCAGACGCTTTTCTGCCCTGGTGGCAAGTTTAAGTGAGTTCAACTGTGTGTTTGATCCTTTAATTTGAACGGTTAAAAGCTTTATGTTCAAAACATCTCAAGCTGCTTTCATTACCAAGCGTTTTATTACCGCTTTTTCAAAGCATTTCCCATGCTAGACAATTGGGTACTTTTACCGTCTACGTTAAGTAATTATGTGTAGGGGACTCGTATCCTGAGGAGGCTCATTTTTATGTTCGCTTGCTACCTTCTACGGCTATATTCATTGGAAAAAAGAACTCTTCATGCACAGATAAAAAGCAAACATGTGGGCGGTCCAGACACACAACCACTCGAATGGATTTGGTTTGGCAACTAAGAACAAACCCTACCAAAAGCTCCTATATTCCTCGGCGGCAAGTTTGCTTAGCTTCTCATATTCACCGAAAAAACCATTTATGATTCAATCGGAGGGTACGAAAAAAGAGCTCTTTGCAGTTATCTTACAATGACTGATATAAGTCAACAATATTGAAGCTCGACTAAATTCCAACATTTATTCTGTTATTTTTTTGGTAGAATATTTTAATGGAAAATTATTTAAACTAAAACAACCCATAAGTCGTTAGTTGTGAAAACGCGTTTGTAAGCACTTTTCATGACTTAAATTCTAAGGAGAATAAAAATGAAAAAAATACGTAAATTTCTTGCAATTGCAACAACATTGCTCTTTATGCTATCCTCACTACCTTCAATAACGCTAATCCCAGCCGCAAGTGCACACACACCTCCATGGCAAGTTCCAACCTACGCCTTCATGGTCGTTGCACCAAACCCAATAGGAGTTGGCCAACAAACTACTGTCGCGTTCTGGCTTGATAAAGTGCCAATTGGCGCAGAAGGACAATGGGGTTCAAGATGGCACAACATGAAAGTCACCGTAACCAAACCAGATGGAACTAACGAAACGCTGGGAAGCTTCAACTCAGACGTAAACGGCGGCGCATCAACAAGATATACACCAACTGTCGCTGGAACATACAAATTCTACATGGAATACCCCGGTCAAGTAGCATTAAATGAAAATCCCTATCCCTATGGTGCCGGCTTTGTTCCTCTTGGGCTTGACTACTTAAACGATACTTATCTAGCGAGCAGTGCAAGCGCAACTCTCACTGTGCAGCAAGATCCAGTAAGCCTAACATATACACCTAATCCTCTACCGACAAATTACTGGACACGTCCAATAAGCTCGATGAATAGAGAATGGGCTTCAATCGGCGGGAACTGGCTTGGACTTGGAGCAACAAACTTTGGCGCAACAGGACTATATGCAAACACTGGCAACTATGATCCATACACGACAGCTCCCAATAGCGCGCACGTTATGTGGACTCTGCCAGAGGCTTTCGGCGGTCAAATCGGAGGCGAATTTGGCAGTTCAGAAACTGGTCTCTACGCTACTGGGACGGCCTATGAAACCAAGTTTGGAGCAGTTATTCTTAATGGAATCCTCTACTACAGTGAATATCCGGGAGCTGGAAACAATCCGACAGGCTTGAAAGCTGTAGACATGCGAACAGGCGAAACTGTTTGGGAAAGAAACATTACCACCCCACTAAAATGCGGAATGATACTCAACTTCATAACCGGAGATCAATACGGAGGCCACGCCTACTTGTTCTGCGCACCAGCAACTATCGGATTCATTCCTTATCCGCCTGGAAGCAACTGGGAAATGTACGACGCTATGACTGGCGCTTGGATTCTCAACATTGCAAACGTAAGCTCTGGAACGCTTGTCGCGGGTCCAAACGGCGAAATACTAAGTTACACTGCAGCAAACGGCAAGTTAAACATGTGGAACTCAACAAAATGCATCGCAGCAGGCTCTCAGAAAAACCTGTTCTATTTAACCTATAGCTCTGCTGAAATCTGGCGACCTCCTCAAGGAGCAACAATCGATTGGAATGACGGATACCAATGGAGTATACCTCTAGCCACCAATATTAGCGGAGTACCAATAATCCCCGGACTGGCCGTATCCAAAGTTACAGATAATGTAGTACTGACAAGTGCAATCCCGGGAGGAATATTCACAGGACCACCTGGAGGCTCTCAATTGGGCTATGAGATTGACGCTGGCTACAGTGCAAGCACAGGACAATTGCTATGGGGACCCGTAAACAGAACACTAACACCCTTTACCACTGTTGTTACACAAGCAGGTGAAGACAAATACGCTGAATACACTCAACAAACTATGACCTGGACTGCTTATGATGTAACAACAGGCGAGAAACTATGGACAACTCCACCAGAAAACAGTTCATGGGACTACTATGACTTTAGCGGCAACGGCGCATTTGGCAACGGTAACTTCTACACCTGGGGACTAGGCGGCTCAGTTTACTGCTATGATGGTACATCTGGACAGCTTAAGTGGAGTTGGTATGCTGGAAATGCCGGAATCGATACGCCATATGGCACCTGGCCCTTAGGTACTTGGTGGTCACACTACATTCTTGCAGACGACAAAATTTACGTTAGAGCTGGACACGACTATACGCCCCCAGTGTTTAAAGGCGCAAAGCTTTACTGCCTAAACGCAACGACGGGCGACTTAATCTGGGATAGCCTAAGCTTTGACATCGGCAGTTCACCCGCTGTCGCCGACGGCTATATGGTTTGGTTCAACGGTTATGACAATCAAATATACTCCTACGGCAAAGGACCAAGCCACCTGACAGTCACAGCTCCTAATGTTGGTGTAACAACTTCAACATCAATAACGATCAGTGGTACAATAACCGATATTTCCGCCGGAACAAAGCAAGATGCGGTAGCAGCAAACTTCCCCAACGGTCTACCATGCGTCTCTGATGAAAGCATGAGTCGGTTCATGGAAACAGTATATCAGCAGCAACCAATGCTAACCAACACAACCGGTGTACCAGTAACCATAAGCGTGGTTGATTCTAACGGCAACTATAGACAAATCGGAAGCACAACAAGCGATGTCAGCGGCACGTTTGCATTGACTTGGACTCCAGATATATCAGGTGACTATACTGTGTTTGCTAACTTCGCGGGTTCAGAATCATATTACCCATCATCTGCTGAGACACACTTTAACGCAGCAAATCCAGCACCAACAACAGCACCAGTGGCTACTGCGGCACCATCGATGGCCGACCAATACTTTGTTCCATCAGTTGCAGCGATAATCGTTGTTATCATAATAGGATTTGTAGTGCTCGCATTGCTAACAGTAAGAAAACGACCTTAAGTCAAAACACAAATCATCTTCTTTTCTTTTTTTCCTTGCTCAAGATTTCAAATAATTCTTTCTTCTAATTAAGGGGTTTTTCAAACAACATCCGGTAATTGGAGCAAACTAATTGAAGAATGATCCTAACTGGGCTTGCTTAGTCTTCGGTTTATACTTGACCTTCCTTTGGTTTTCTGACAGCAAATTAAGTTTTTCAAGCATTTGCAGGCAATTCTCAGGCGCGTAGCCGTGATAGTGATTGTTGAAGTATCCGTAGACTTTCTTGACGTTCTTGGCTGCTTCCTGGACCTTTGGCACCCAAGGCGCCAATTCTTCTTCAGTGTAAAGGTAGTCAAACCAAATGTCATCACCTCTGCCATGCCAACGAAAATAGGCGAAATCAGTCGTTAGATGAACTTCTGGGGGCAGAAGCGGCTCATCAACAATCGTGTAAGCAACCCCATATTGCTTTAGAAGTTCGAATGTCTTGGTTTCCGGCAATATCCACGTGACGTTTCTGAATTCCACCGCGTAACGAAAAGTTGGATCAAGCATCCCAAAGAATGCTTCAAGGTTCTCAGGGTTATAGGAGTATTTTGGCGGTAGCTGAATAAGCAGACAACCGAGTTTACCCCCAAGCAGCAACGGCCTCATCAAATCCAAGAAAACCTCCAAGTCTGCCTTAACCTCTTTCTTTAATCCAAGCATGTTGTCATGCGTTATAGTTTTGGGCAGTTTAGCCGTGAACACAAAATCTGGAGGCGAATACCTAAGCCAACCCATAACTGTGCCTTTTGTTGGATTACGGTAGAAGGTTGAATCTATCTCAGCGGTTTTAAAAATTCTTGAATAGGCCCTGAGCTTGCTTTCGATGTTTTTCTTGGGGTAAAAGACACCTTCCCATTCCTTGTAGCTCCAGCCACAGGTTCCAAGAAGAATATTTTCGTTGCTCAAAACATCGCCCTCAACTCTTCAATGACCTCATCAACGTTAGAATATGTTTTGTCAGGAATCTTGTCCAAGAACTCAAAAAGATGCACTCGTCTATCCTTGCTTGCGTCGATGACTTTCCATCCTTGCTTAGCTTTCAACTCGGCTTTCGAAGCCGGAAAAGTCATATCTTCAGCTAAGACTGCTCTCGCGGAATCAACACCTGTGTAAGAAGTAACGGGGAGAAAGTGCCCTGTGCTCTTGTAGTGCTTGAAGCGTATGGCGTCGGAGTTCATTCTCAAGCCGTGGTATGATAAAATTACTGTTTTGGAATTTGTTTCTTGAGCTTTATGATCTATCTCTGCCAATTCAACGTCGCTAAATTGATAGATGTTGTGCTGCCCTTTGCCAAACAGCCTTGAATAAGTAACATCCACACTGTAACCTGGACGTTGCCTTGATAGGTCAACGCATTGAATAATGTCAAAATCCTCCATGAGGTCAACGACTGTTTGAGTTATAGGTGCCCTGTACTCCCAAACCAGCCTCAATCCATCAAAATTTAAAGAAGAAAAGAAATCTTTTGCATCCTGCAGATTCTCCTGATTAATCTCGTATTTGGCGGGTGTTTCAAAAACTAAGTATGGAGAGTTGAGCAGGTTACAATAATTTCTCATTTGATAGAATACTTCGTAAGCTTGACTGGTAGGTACAAAACCTTTGCTGTGGGTTAGGTCTTGGTGGCATCGAACTGAAAAAGTAAAATCACTCGGAACAGTCTTGCGCCATCTTTGAACCGCCTGAACTGAGGGATATTCATAGAATGTATAGTTGACTTCTACAAAGTTGAACACTTCAGAGTATGCCTTAAGAGAGGACTTGTTTGGAACTTTGAAGTAAGCCCAACCGCCAGTGCCGACAAGAAACTCAGGCAAACTTGATTACCAACTTACATTTCTAGGCGTCTAAGCTAATTAGTATTGGGCTTTAACCCTCTTTTAGAAAAACCGCATTAGCTACACACGGTATTAGTTGGGGGCAAAGCGAAGACAGGCTTAAAAAGTGAGACAACTCGCGTAGTGAATGACCCCGAGTTTGTTGGGGTAGTTTAGCCATGGTATATCTTAAGCCAATTTGTCGTCGGCGCCAAACGGGCCAAGCAGCATGAAGGCTCAAAAGGAGCTCGGGAAAAAGTCAGCTTAGAAGAAGCCGGCCAACGCGGAGGGCAGCGAGTCAGAAGCTTAATCAAATTAGGCAAAAAACGCGAGAAAAAATAGTGCCCAAAGGGTTTCGCGAGTGGACGCCTCGAGATGGAGAATGTTCAATCAAACTCTCCGAAGAAAAATACTGGTCCGTAGGCGGAATGCTAAATAAAGTTGTACCTGTCACTTCGTCGTATGAAATACTAAAAGGCGTTAATGACTTGCAAATTTACTTAGGGTTTAAAGAAGGAAAGAGACCCGAAACTATCGAGTCTGATACGCAACCCACCAAAGAATCCCATTCTCAATACGACTTCTTTTATGGACCATTCAAGACATTTAAAGAAGCATCAGCTTACGTCAAAGCTATGACTGGACTAGCATGTGGAGATGGCGAACAACCTGAATAAGAAAAGACAAAGCAGCCTAACAACCTAATAACTGAATTAGAAAAAGGGGGTTATGCGAGTGAAATCCCGAGCCTGTCATGGGTTCAACCCCCATCCCCAGTACAAATACTGAGATGGATGGTCAAGGTTCGGTTCCCTATTCACCAGCTGATGCGATGCGAATCAACTAATGCCAAGAAACGAGAAGTGACTCAATCAGACATTTAAAGCGCTTTTCAGCAAAATTGTTAATTATGGCGTTGTTCTAAACCTTCAAGGGTGAAAATTTTTTGACGTATCTTCGTTGTTCCATAGGGAAATGGAGTATAGACCTCAGTTCACCTGAGGCAGAGGAGGTATTTGAAAGGATAAATAATGAAGGCATTAAGGTTTTCCAGAAGCAGGCGGGGTTCATAAGTTATAGGCTGATGCGTGCCAGCGCAGAAGTAACAGTAGCCGTAGCTGAATGGCAATCCGAGGAGCTGGGAAAAGTAGGAGCTGAAAACTATAGAAACTGGTTGCGGGAAAGCGGTATTTGGAATAAGCTTGTCCTGCAAACCTACGATGGAGAGGTTGTTGCTACATCATGAATAAACTCATCCAACCATCACAACGAAGTTTTTATGAAGTATTATACGTGGGGCGGGCAAGCGAGATCTAACGTTGCCTTATCTGGTCTTAGATGCAGGCTTTGGGGTGAAATACGCCTCCCGTCTTGCCGAAGCTCAGGGTACCGTTCCTTTCTCACGCAACCCCAAAGGAGCGTTTATACTCGTAGGTTGTTGCGGAATCAGCAATACCAAATCGCCCTGTATTTTTAATGAAAAATGAGGTGGTACGGGTGATTTCTCCAATCACAGAGGGTTCGAGGCAACGGCTGCTCAAGTTGCCAGGGGGGTGTAGCTTCTATATCCCGCAAGCTTCATCTTTCTTGGAGAGTTAAACTCCATCCCCAGCACAATTTCTATTTTGAAGTTTGGGATTTGGTTCCCCTGCAAGCTCCTTATGGATGGAAGAATTTGTGGGAATTATTTTTTCTGCAGTACAGGATCAAACGACCAAAAAATCTTAATTGAAAAAGGCTTACTATTATTCTTGGTGAATTAGATGGGGCTTAAGGATGAAACTGCCTTGTCAATAGGCATGATTTCTTTAGCTATCGGGATTCTTTTAGGGCGCTTTACAGATTTTGAGTATTTGGGCTTTTCTATTTCAGCTTTCGTTGAAGGAATAATGATCGGTCTTTCATTGGTTATGAATCTTTTTTACTTGGTAAGGAGATCGAGAAAATAGAGTTCAAATCCCAGCGAGTCCACCATCCACGGAAAAAGGCGCAAATGGCAAAAGAAACAAGCGTTAAACGATGCTTAAAGAACACAAACAGCACAAGGGTTTTACCGCCGTATGATTCATTTACAAAAAACATAAATAAACTAGATAGATAAACAATTTAGCTTATGCCTAAAGATTTAAAGAAGCTCCTTCTTTACCCCATTTTAATTTATGTCATCATTTCTTTAGAGGTTGCAGCCATAGTATTGCTTGGCTTCGACTCAAACGTTTGGTGGGTTTGGGTTGTAACAACAGTTTTTGTGACTGCACTTGTTTTTGCGTTCGCATTTATAGCTAAACCTCTTAGTTTTAGGAAGGGATTAACTATAGGTGCAGTTTGGGCAGGCTTTTTTATTCTACTTGACGTCTGCTTTGTTGCAGTACCCTTCACAGGGTTTAGCTACTTCTCAGATGTTAGAACGTGGATTCCATATTTTATAGGCATCATCGCACCAACCATCATTGGTTTAATGCTCGAAAAAAAAGCTGTTGACCCAAAAACAGAAACCTAAAATGCCAAGACAGATGAGAATCTGATAACTATGTCACGTCATGGTATCGGTGCAGAGAACCCCATTAACGATAGTGCACAAGTCGTCTTCGCGTTTATTTTCTTGATAATCTGGGGAATAGATTCCTTCTTACTACACTATACGTTAAACCTGTTAGGATTAACATCACTCTTTGCATCAGTCCCCATCGGAGTCATCTCCTTCATAGTTGGAGTCTATTTTGTGAGAAAATCTGCAGCAGTAGTATTCAGCAACACCGAGGGAAAAGTTATCGATATAGGAGTCTACGGAAGGGTTAGACACCCAATGTATCTGGGAGAATTGCTAATCCTATTAGGCTTCTCGATAGCCACACTCTCAATCCTGTCCTTCATAGTGTGGATTGCATTCTTCATCTTCATTGATAAGATGGCAACGTATGAGGAAAAAGACCTGACACGAATACTGGGTCAACAATACAGCGATTATAAGAAGAGAGTACATAAGTGGTAGTGAAAAATAGCTTGAAAAAATACCCTGTGATAGCGCGCGCTATATGTTAAACAAAAAGGAGAGTTTTGCGGGTGATTTCTCCATCCACAGAGTGTTCGAATCCAACCCCAAGGTGGCGGGTGATGCTCATTTTTATAAGCCAGTCAAGCTACTGGAGGGTCGGTAATAACCTATGCAAACCACTCCCTTGAAGCCTAAGCGGGGTAGGGAATCGTACATCAACTCAAAAGCCCATCCCCAGAACTAGAGAATAGTTATCGCTTTTTTCCTAAGCCCATAAAAAAGAGGAGATTTGCGGGTGACATCTCCACTTCAGACGGGTTCAAATCCGTCTCTGCCTGCCGCTCAAACCACTATTCAAGTTTTAGAGCGCAAGCTACCTTGATATCGCAATTCTTTGTTTAGGGAGTAAGTTTTGTTTATGTTGCTGCTGTTTTGAGAAGTATCTTTTTCTCTAGTTCCTGGCATTCGTCGCAGAGGTCACGAGTTGGTCTGATGCCTCTTTTCTGGATGACTACGCGAGGATACATCTTGCAATCTTTAATCCAATGCCACCTGTCAGGTTCAGCTCCCTTAACGTATTGGCTCATCCTAACAGCCTCACCCAATAATATGGTGCTGGAAATATTTCTGTTTTATGCATGTGGCCTTCACGGTTCTTCCGTCTTCTCTGCGATTATTATCCCCTAAAGAACCTCCCCCTTTTTCCTGCTTTCCAAGACTTAGTCTCATAAGTCAACAGAACAATCCAAACTTCTGACCAAACCCTTTTTCCCACATAATTGTCCGTAAGAGCCCAGTGAAAATAACCACGGACATCAACTTCCCGAAAACCCGTCTGCACCACAAGCGCAGATGCAGCCTCCAGTTTCGGTGCGACAAGTAGTATTTTTTGATTCTACATGCTTAAGGCTTAACTGCTTGTGGTAGGCATAGAACAAACACATAGTTTTAACTTAACGGCAAACTTTGAAATCCTAAACAAAGAGTTGTTTGAAAATGGATCATACAGTTGTTCATTTTGAAATTCCTGCAAATGATGTTAAGAAACTGCAAAAATTCTATGAAAATGTCCTCGGATGGAAAATCACGAAAACCTCCATGCCAGATGTCGAATACTACAATATAGCTACGGTTCCCATCGACGAGAAAGGAATGCTTCAGCGCCCAGGCGTTAACGGTGGCTTATACCCGCGTACTCAAGGAATGCAAAGCGCTCCACAAGTCAATTACATCAGCGTAGAAGACATCGACAAATACACAGATAAGGTTACGAAAGAAGGCGGAAAGATCTTGGTTCCAAAAAAACAAATACCCACAGTAGGCTGGTTTGCAGTAGTCGCGGACCCAGAAGGGAACTCTTTTGGACTTCTGCAGCCTGACATGCCACCCTAGACTTAAAGTAAACTAAGAGATCACTAGCTCAAATCTTCCTTTTCTAATTTGCTATTCCCTTAATAGTTGAAGTCAGTGAACAATCCCTTTTTTCCTTTTCCAACCCTAATTACCCACCTCTTATTCCATTAATTCTTAAAGAACTCGAACAAAAGGCGATGATTTGTTTCAGCTATTGCTCGCATTTTTTTCCTAATACATCATCAACACATGCCATAATGTAAACACGAGTTAAATGCCATGTTGCCCGCTAGTTTTTGCCTGACAAAAAGTATAGCTAACCATCATACAAAGATAACGCTTATATGCTTAGAACATCAACAAGAATTTAATAGCAATTTTAACAAAAAATGCATGGAGAATGAAGAAATTGGCGAAAATAACGCTGAAAATATTAACTCTAACCTTAATGTTCCTCATGATTTTAGCAATCGCACCTTCACTTGTAAACGCGCAAACAACAGATTGGCAAGCACAACCAATGCACCACATAAAGCAGCAAGCAACAAGCGGCACAGTGGTTTACTGGCCTTCTGACATTAAAACAGCATACAACCTTCCCTCGGATGGAGGAGCTGGAACAACAATCGCGATAGTGGACGCATACAACAACCCAAACTTAGCCTCTGACCTCGCTTATTTCTCAACATACAACAACCTACCAACCCCAAGTCTAACTATACATAAGATGTCAAGTCGCATTTCCAATGACTACAACTGGGGAATGGAAGAAGCACTCGATGTTCAATGGGCACACGCCATAGCTCCAGAAGCAAAAATCTTACTCGTCGAAGCGAGATCTGCAAGCTTAAATGACTTACTTAGCGCAGTCATCTATGCAAAAAGCCAACCCGGAGTAGTGTCTGTTTCCATGAGCTGGGGCGGAAATGAATTCTCAAGCGAAACCAGCTACGACAGCTACTTCACAAGCACCACAGGCGTACAATTCTTTGCTGCATCAGGCGATACCGGCGGAGCAATCATCTGGCCAAGCAGTAGCGCAAACGTCATTTCAGTAGGAGGCACAACCCTCACAAACACCAACGGCCAGTGGTCAGAAACAGCTTGGAGCGGAAGCGGCGGCGGAGTAAGCAGCTATGAACCAGTATCCTCAGGCCAAGCCATAGCCAATTTAGGCTACAAACACAGGGCAACACCAGACGTTTCATTCAACGCCGATCCAAACACAGGATTCGCAGTATACGACACCTTCATGCCAACAAAGGGTTGGTACGTCGTCGGCGGCACCAGTGCAGGAGCACCTCAATGGGCAGCAATCCAAGCCCTCGGAAAATCAGCAACCAGCACTAACCTCTACAGCCTTTACGCTTCAACAACTAGTTATTCCGCAGACTTTAGAGACGTAACCATTGGTCAAAGCGGCGGCTACTCAGCAGGAACAGGATATGATCTGACCACAGGAATAGGCAGCCCACTAACAACCAACTTTGCAGCACCACCACAACCAGACTTCACAATCTCAGCCAACCCACCAACATTAACAATACCCTACGGTAGCCAAGGAACCTCAACCATAACCATCGCTTCAGTTGGCGGCTTCTCCGACACAGTCCAGCTAACAGCCACAGGAATAACTGGAGTATCAATTGACCCATCGTCCATAACGGGCTTTGAAACAGCAACCCTCACAATACCAGCAGGCACCGCAGCGGGATCCTACCAAGTAATGATAACCGGCACTGACAACAGCAATCCAGCAATAACCCACCCAATAACCATAAACGTACAAGTAACATCGCCCACTGACTACTCACTATCAGCAAGTTCAACAAACCTAAACATCCAAACAGGCAGATCAGGAACCGACAGAATCACCATATCCCCAATCAACGGCTACACAGGCAAAGTCACCCTCTCAGCTACTAGTGACACGCCAACAGGTGTAACATACAGCTTTAGCACAAACCCCGTAACAATAACATCTCAAGCTACAGCTTCAACTTTAACAATTACTGTGCCAAGATTTACTCAAACAGGGACCTACACAATCACCATCCAAGGAACCGATGGAACAACTACACACACAACAGCGATAACCCTAAAGATACCCAGATAAACACTAAACCTTTCTTTCTCTTTTTTTAGCATCCAAAAACCAGTATTCTACACAATAAACATAATAGGTTAACAAAAAATAAAATCTCAGCCAGTTTTTTAATTTCTAATTAAACAATTTCATAAATAAACCAGAGAATGACCAACCCGCTATATGAGTGTAAAAGTTTATTTGGGAAGGGGGGCTGCTTTGGCTCTTAACCACTTGAGGAGAAAGGGGAAAATGCAACCCCTTAATTTTCTGGTTGTCGGAGCCTTTTGCAGCCTCAATTATTATGTATTGGAAGCAGATATTAAGGTGTATTTCAATATTGACCCCAAAACTTGCCCTAATTCATCCCCAAGACCGCTAAAATGGTTGCTTTATGCAGAAAAAATTTAGTGAACTGTAAAAACAAAATCTGAAGTTACCATAATATTAAGAACACAACTAAATATTGAAGTTTCATGACTCTGAGACTTAAGTACGTCTTACGCAGATAGCTCGCCAAGGCACCAATTTTTTCTGGCTTAAACTTTAAGCTTCTCAGCAAAGGATTCGGCGTGTTTGAGGTCTTCTTCATTAGGTCTTCCTTTGTTTATTCCACCAAAATACTTGAGAAATTTGTTAGTGTTGAAACCCGCGCAACCAAACTCGTCAACAATCGTGTAGCCTTTGGATTGAAGAGTTTCTTTAAGAGTCGTATGACATTTGCTTGTGTACTCTTCCAATCGCTGTTGACTTGAAATTCCAACGGGCATTCCGCTGGTTGAGAAGACGAATGCTTTCTTGTCTGTGACTTGAGGTAGTCTATCTGCAAAGTCAAGGAGTTCTTTGTAGTTTTTGTCAGTGTCTATCCCTGACCCAAAGCCTACTAAGTCATAATCTTGAAGCTCTTCAGGGTTAGTCTGCTGGGGAGTTCTAATTTCCGCATCAAGCACCTTTGCGAAGACTTCTGCTATTTTTTGGGTGTTGTTGTGATGGTAAGAATACACAATTAGCAAGCACTTCATCGAAAACCCTTCTTTCCAACTTTATTTCTTAGCCATTCCTGATTCGTGCAGCCTTTTGTACAGATAGCCAACAACTATTCCAGGGAAGAGAAACCTTGGCACGTTAAGCATTGCACCGATGAACAAAAGAAGGGCTGCTGTAGTTACCCTGTTTGCATTTGCAGAAACACTTACAAGATAATTCGTATCATTCATAGGTTGTATAAAGGGTAAGCTCACAAAACCTACAAGGTCTGCAATTACAAATAATACTCCCGCAGCTATTGCGTTCTTTTTGTATGACTCCATTTTGACCCCTTTCTCCAGGTTAGCGTCTATCAGATTGTTAGCTATTTAATGCTTGCCATAGAGATAGTAAACATCATTGCAGAGAAAATAGCAAGTTCCGAGTTGTACATTTGTTTTAGCCTGAAAGTGTATACGGTTGGGAACCGAACCCTCTGCATCCATATTACTAATTGTATTGGGGATTGACATTTGAGTTGCTTTGGACGATAACTTGAATATCGTTGGACTCTTACTAGAGCGGAGATGTCACCCACCTTTTCCCCTTTTTCCCCAATGTAACATTTGAAAGAACTACTGATTTATGCGACTAAAGAATGAAAAAAGGATGATCGTTGGTGCTATTTGACGGCATAGACCTTAAAGGTGTATTCGCCTGTTGCCATGTTGTATGTTGCTTCTGACCAGCCTTTGGCTGTATTTAAGTATGCCAGTTTTTGAGAAGGGGTCTGGAATGTCAGGTTTGCCTCAATCTGTCCAATAGGAGTTGGGTCTATGAGTTTACCGCTGGCTTTTCCCATTACGAAGATAGGTTCGCCATTGCTGAATATGATTGATTTCAGGTCAAGATCGCTTGTTCCACCTGGCTTCATGAGAATGTTATGTGTAGACATAATTTGTCCAGCCACTTTGCCGCTAACTTTACCTGCGACTGTGATTTCAAGCCTTACGCCTGCTGGAGTGAATTCCTTTATGTTGACTGAGCTGGTGTTTTCTTTTCCTTCAAAAAGTAGTTCTTTTTCCATAAATAACTAAACCTCAAGAAGATTAACTGGCGCTTGAAAGTTAACCTTTTGTGATTGATAACTGGCTACAACATATTGCCATAAGTAGGAACATATCTGGGGAACCGAACTCTAAGCAGCAAATTGTACCTATGATGGGGAGTTTAACTCTCCAAGAAAGATGAAGCTTGCAGGACATAGAAGCTACACCCCTGGCATTTTAAGCAGCAGTTACCTCGAACCCTCTTCGAGAACTACTCTTCTAGTGCGTTTTTGGGCTTGCTTATTTCTTATAAAAAACCAAACAACCACGATAACGGCAACGATAACTGCGATTATGATAATAAAGTAATCAGTAGGAAAACCAGTAACTTCCTGCCAACGATATATTCCATCGGCTCCTACTATCCACCCATCTGTTGAGCTAACCATATTCACGCAATACAACCAAGCTCCAGTTGGGCTCGTAACGTTGCTCCAGCTTGCTCCATCCCAATGGATTATACATCCATCTGAGCCCACCGCCCATCCGTCGGTTGAGTTAACCATATCCACCGAAAACAAGTGTTTGGTAACTGGAATGGGGCTTATTACTTTGTTCCAGCTCGTTCCATCCCACCTGATTATTATTCCGCTATCACCAACAGCCCATCCGTCAGTTGAACTCACCATATCAACTGACCATAATGTTCGAGTTCCAACGATTTTTGGGCTTTCTACTAGGTTCCAGATAGTTCCGTTCCAATGGATTATACTGTTAATGCCTGTATACTGCGCTCTTCTCCCTACTGCCCATCCGTCAGTTGAGTTAACCATATCTACCGATTCCCACGGATTATTGATGGGGCTTTCCACAAGGTTCCAGTTTGTTCCATTCCATCTAATTACCATGCCACCATATCCCACTGCCCATCCGTCAGTTGAGTTAACCATATCCACGGATGTTAGCATGGCTGCGGTTGAGCTTGTTACATTGTTCCAGCTTTTTCCGTCCCATCTGATTACTGACTGATTAGTCTGGTAACCGTCTATTCTTTGGGCAATTGCCCATCCTTCAGTAGAGCTCACCATATCCACTGAGACTAATTTATAACTGGTTGGACTGGCCGCATTGTTCCAGCTTTTTCCGTCCCAATGAATTATGGCTCCGTCAAATCCCACTGCCCACCCATCATATGAGTTGACCATATCCACTGATAGATATTCCCCTGCGGGGCTTGCCACTTTACTCCAGCTCCAACTTTCAGCTCGCACAGTCACTATAAGGGAAGTCATGCAAAGCATAACAACTAGAATGAATGGGAGCGGTTTTAGGAAAGCGTCTTTTCTCATACTGGCTTCAGGTCTATCACTTTGGTAATAAATGATGGATAAGAACGCTTTGGCAAGAATTGAATCTATACGATGTAACTGAGAAACTGGAGGTGGGCTTCGAATTTTCACCCCCTGGTAAGTTGAGTAGCCGTTGCGTTATACTCTAAGAAGGGAGACATCATCTGTAGCCGCCTTCCTTTTTCGCGCTAAAAGTACATATTCACTCGGCGATGGCAGGCCCGCTGGGTTCCAGACCCCAAAAGGTAAGGTCGAGAATGCTATAATCAGTAGGAGCTCTGTTGACGTAGCAAACAGTCGAAGTTGACACCTGTTATAGTTGGTGCGACGTCACAAATGCTAAAATACTTATGCTCCTTTTGTTGGAACAGGAGTTTTTTGAAATGCCTAATATTATTATCAAAGATGGTACGAAAATTTATTATAAAGATTGGGGCAAAGGGCAAACCGTTGTTTTCAGTCATGGCTGGCCGCTAAACGGAGACGCTTTTGAAGATCAAATGTTCTATCTAGTGCCCAAAGGCTACCGCTGCATTGCACATGACCGTCGAGGGCATGGGCGCTCAAGTCAACCTTGGAACGGAAACGACATGGACACCTACGCGGATGACCTAAATGAGCTCATCGAAAAACTTGACTTAAAAAGCGTAATATTAGTCGGTCATTCCACTGGCGGCGGCGAAGTTACAAGATACATAGGTCGCCATGGAAACAAAAGAGTGGCGAAAACCGTTCTAATCGGCGCGGTTCCACCAATAATGGTTAAGACAGCAGCCAATCCCGGTGGATTACCAATACAAGCTTTTGACCAAATACGCGCAAACGTCATTGCCGACCGTTCACAATTCTTCAAAGACCTATCAATGCCATTCTACGGCTACAACAGACCAAACGCGAAAATTTCGGAAGGCGTGCGCGAGAATTTCTGGCATCAAGGCATGATGGCAGGTTTTCCAGCAGCGTATTTCTGCATCAAAGCATTCTCAGAAACAGACATGACCGAAGACCTCAAAAGAATCGATGTGCCAACCTTGATTCTTCACGGCGACGATGACCAAATCGTTCCCATCGCAGACTCGGCAATGCTCTCCTCCAAAATCATCAAGAATGCAACCCTTAAAATCTACAAAGGCGCCCCACATGGCATGTGCACCACACACAAGCAGCAAATCAACGAAGACCTCCTGGCATTCTTCGAAGGAAAAACTTCACCCCAAGAATCAGCACCCCAGACAACCCAACCCGCGGCTTAGAAATACTAGCCAACCAAACACACAGTTCCCCCTTCTTTTGTTGATAGGTTGGATTCAATCATAAACCAGATTAAGTCTCTAACATGCTTACCCAGAAACGGTCTGGCCCCTTTGCTCAAACTTGCCGGTTAAGGCAATTTCGCAAATTTTAATCAAGCTTTGAAGCCGTCTTTCCCGGAACACCAAGGAGCGGTCCGCTGGGATGCCTTAAATGTCTAAGCGAACCCTTAATTCAGTAAACATTCTTAGTTAGTCAAAATCAGAAAAATGTGTTTTTGCCGTTATTTAGATATTCATAAATACGTTCAATGTTTACTTTAAACAATCAAATTTCTTGTCGAGGACGTTTGTGATGGTGACGCTGAAGAGGCGAAATTTGGTGGCCTTAGCGGTTATAATCTTGGTATCAACTATTGTTTTAAGTTCATTTGTTTTCATTAATTCTCAAAAACCTTACTCAGGAAAAGTCGAATCAGTAACGTTAGGAATACTTCCCAACGAAACAAGTTCATTAATTTACGTAGCTCTAGACCAGAAATATTTCGTCAATAACGGTCTAAACATAATCTTCAAAGACTATGCGTCAGGTGCAGCCGCCGCAGAAGGGATGCTCAACGGTGAGGTAAACCTGGCAGTGGCAGCCGAGTTCGTTGTTGCCGAAGAAGCATTAGGCAATGCGAGCCTTTGCACGTTCGCATCTATAGGCAAGTTCCAAAGCTTCTATGTGATTGCAAGAACAGACCAAGGCATTAATAAAATTTCGGACCTGAATGGTCAAAAAATAGGCGTTGCATTCGGAACTATCGGAGAATTCTACCTTAGCAGATTTCTTGACCTAAACGGTGTAGACCCTAGTAACGTAACACTCGTTAATGTTCCCCTGACAGGGGCTCAGAATGCTTTGGCAAATGGCTCAGTTAATGCCGTAGTAACGCTTCAACCGTACGTAAACGAAATTGAAAACTCCTTGGGAAATAAGGTTGTAGAGTGGCAAGTGCAATCCAATCAGCTTGCTTATGTGGACTTGATCTGCACGAATAGTTGGGCGCAGCAAAATCCTGACTTAATTGTAAGATTCTTAAAATCAATGGTTCAAGCCCAAAACTATCTTTTAACCCATCAAAACCAATCCATCGCCATAGTAACTAACGCCCTAAATTATTCCAGCTCGTACTTACCAACTGTTTGGTCAGATTATCAGTTCTCGGTTTCTCTTGATCAGGCTCAAATTTTGGCTTTGCAGGATGAAGCCCAATGGCTAATAGGCAATAATTTGACAGATGCAAACTCAGTGCCTAACTTCCTGACTTACATTTACTTAAACGGCTTAATGATTGCTGATCCTGAAGCCATAACTATCATTCATTGAGGTCAAAAAAATGAACGCAAAAATGAACAAGAGAAATATTGCAATCGGAACAGCCGCTGTTATTCTTTTAATTCTGATTATTACTGCTTCGTTTTTCATTTTAACTAACAATTTAAACCAAAAACTTGAGCCTTTAATAATTGGAAAAGAATCCACAGGTCAATCGGAATTAATCTTCGTCGCGGAAAATCAAGGGTTCTTTGCAGCTAATGGCTTAAATGTTATAATTCAAGATTACGATTCAGGGTCAGCAGCGTTAACTGGCTTGATAAACAATAAAGCGGATGTTTCGATATCCACGGAGTATCCGATTGTTTCACGATCGTTCAACAATGCCAACATCAGCATTTTAGGAAATATCGATGCATTTCAGAATATCTGCGTAATAGGTAAAAAAAGCAGCGGAATCGAAAACGCAACAAGCCTTATAGGAAAGAAAATTGGGGTAACTCAAGGAACGTTACTAGAATTTTATCTCGGCAGGTATCTTAACCTAAACGGCATTAATATAACGAATGTAACTGAGGTTAATATTCCTCTTTCGCAATCTGTCAATTCCCTTTTGAATGGTACAGTAGACGCTTTTGTAGCTCAGGACGTCTATTTTAGCCAGGTTCAGAAGCTATTAGGAAGTGACTTCATCAGTTTACAATTGCAAAATGGACAAACTGCTTTTTGGCTTGTATCGTGCAGAAATGATTGGATATCCAGTCATTCTGATGCAATAGTCGGACTCTTAAAATCACTCAAGCAAGCAGAAGAATACGCAATTAACAATCCAGATGAGGCAAAAACGATATTCCAAAACGACTCAAATTACACTAGTGCATATACATTGCAGGATTGGCCAGACAATTCCTTTGCCCTTTCCTTGGATCAGTCACTTGTTATAGCTATGCAGGACGAGGCTCAATGGATGATAAACAACCATCTTACTAATCAAACGCAAATTCCCAACTTCACAAACTACATATACACCACCGGTCTTGAAACTGTGGACCCCCAATCAGTTACAATCATTAAGTAGGCAAAGAGCAATGCGAATTACAAGTCAATTCAAAATTATTCTCATCGTCTTTAGCTTGGCACTGGTTGTTATCGGGTCATCGATAGTAATTACCTCTCAACAATCCAGCGCAACTCGAATGCAACAAAGCCTCGCCCACAGCATTGTGCAAGCCTCCACTGAACTAACTTATCTCTCAAGTGATTACGTTTTTTACCACTCTGAAACACAGCTTATCCAATGGCAAGCAAGCTATTCATCGCTTTCCAACTACATTGGCAACTTAAGCCTAAATACCCCACGGCAGCAAGCGCTAGTACATGACATACAAGTTAATCAACAAAATATGCAAGTGGTGTTTAACAGTATAGTTTCGTCGGTGGAAAATTCTCAGAATCTAACGTCAAACCCAAATGAAGAATTATCAACGCTCCAGGTATCTTGGAGCCGCATATCCATTCAAAGTCAAGCAGTAATATCGGATGCTTCACAACTGTCGACCTTACTTAACGTCCAGGAAAACCAACTCAACACAATAAATCTAGCATTAATTTTTGTCATGATAGGAGCATTCTTAGCTTTTATTGCAGTTATATACCTTCAGGCTTTTCGGCGCACTCTCAAATCGATATCAGACCTGCAAGCTGGTTCAGCTATCATAGGATCAGGCAACTTGAACTTCAAACTTCCTGAAAACAGAAATGACGAAATCGGAGAATTATCACGATCTTTCAACAAAATGACAACTAATTTGAAAACCGTGACCGCCTCCAAAACTGAATTGGAACAGGCTCAAGCTTCTCTACAACAGAGTGAGCAACGCTGGGCAACTACTCTGGCAAGCATCGGAGACGCAGTAATAGCCACTGATACTTCAGGAAAAATCCTATTCATGAATGGCGAAGCTGAAGAACTGACAGGTTGGAAGCTAAATGAGGCTTCAAAAGAATCGATGAAGACAGTATTCAACATCATCAACGAGCAAACACGCCAAGAAGCTGAAAACCCAATATCCAAAGTTCTCAAAGAAGGTGCGGTTGTTGGATTGGCAAACCATACTGTCTTGATACAAAAAAACGGCGCGGAAGTTCCAATCGACGATAGCGGAGCACCCATAAAAGACAAAGACGGTAAAACCACGGGCGTCGTCCTCGTATTTCGAGACATCACCGAGCGCAAGAGAGTAGAGGAAGCTACGGCAAGGCAAGCTGAACTTATTGATCTTAGTCCCGACGCCATTATTGTCAGAAAGCTTGAGGGCGCCATCAGTTTCTGGAGTAAAGGTGCGGAGAAACTGTACGGTTGGAGCAAAGAAGAAGCCATTGGACAAAACATCAACACCCTCTTAAAAACGGAATTCCCACAACCACTGGATGAGATCCTAAACAAGCTCAAGCTAGACGGTGAATGGTCCGGCGAAATTGTCCACACATGCGCTAATGGAAACAGAATGATTGTGCAGAGTTATTGGTTGGGCAAATTTGGTGCAGGCGGCACAATTATTGAGCTGTTAGAGTCAAATGTGGATGTTACTGACCGAAAAGAGTTGCAGATTAAACTTGAGGAGTCTGCTGTTCGAGTTGAAGAGTATGCTAATCAAATGGAGGAGCTTGCAGAGAAAAGAGCCGCTCAGTTGAAAGATGCTGAGCGTTTAGCTGCTATTGGCGCTACTGCCGGTATGGTTGGGCATGATATTCGCAATCCGCTGCAGGCTATAACCGGTGATGTCTACTTGGTTAAGACGGAATTAGCTTCGATTCCTGAGAGTGAGGAGAAAAAGAATGCATTAGAATGTCTGACAGAAATTGAAAAGAACGCCGATTACATCAACAAGATTGTGGCGGATCTTCAAGATTTTGCCCGACCGCTTAGACCGAATGCTGAAGAAATTGACGTGAAACTGATAATTGATGAGTTGTTGAAAAAGAACGGTTTACCCGAGAACATTAAAGTAACCGTTAACGTGGAAAGCGAGGCAAAAAAAGTTTTTGCTGACTCCACTTTCATACATCGCATAATGAACAACTTGGTCACTAACGCCGTTCAAGCCATGCCCAAAGGCGGAAAACTAACCATACGTGCTTACAAAGAAGCGGACGACGTGCTTATAACCGTCAAAGACACGGGTGTGGGAATACCAGAAGCAATCAAACCTAAACTATTTACACCAATGATGACGACAAAATCCAAAGGTCAAGGCTTCGGCTTACCTGTGATTAAGCGCATGACTGAAGCGTTAGGGGGCACCGTCTCTTTTGATAGCCAAGAAGGCAAAGGAACCACTTTCTTTATTCGTTTGCCCCCAAAAGCCAAACAGTAAAGAACCTTAAAAACTTCAAAAGGATTCGTTTAATGTTTTAAGCGAATCCAATGGCGGGTCCGCTGGGATTTGAACCTCAAGAGGAGCCTTAAAAAGTAAGACAACTCGCGTAGTGAATGACCCCAATTTTATTGGGTTAGTTTAGCCATGGTATATCTTTAGCCAATTTGTTGTTGAGTTGTCTTATGTTAGAATCACAAAAGAATCTGTATGGGCACATTACAAAACAAAAAGAGCCGAAATTGTTTTTGTTTGTGGCCTGTATAACAGACAATGAGCGCGCTAAATAAACCAGAGATGACCAACCCGCTATATGAGTGTAAAAGTTTATTTGGGAAGGGGGGCTGCTTTGGCTCTTAACCACTTTGAGAAGGAGAAAGGGGAAAATGCAACCCCTTAATTTTCTGGTTGTCGGAGCCTTTTGCAGCCTCAATTATTATGTATTGGAAGCAGATATTAAGGTGTATTTCAATATTGACCCCAAAACTTGCCCTAATTCATCCCCAAGACCGCTAAAATGGTTGCTTTATGCTGAAACAATTTAATAAACTGTAAAAACAAAGAAAACCCGTCTGCACCATAAACACAGATTTAGCCTCCAGTTTTGACGCGACAGGTAATGACACAGAAATCTTTGCTCCGCATCCACAAAGTTTTCGAGGGGAATCTTCTAAACCCTTTAACCTGTTAACCATTGCATTTGCTTATGTATTATTAACCTGAAATTAGGTTAATCGTCGTTTTATCGTCGTTTCCTGTTGAATTCTCTCGCGAATAGATACCGGAAACAAAGTTTTAGGGTTCGAGTCCCAGCGCGCACGTTTCAAGCTTTTAAGGAAAAATGAGGATTCGCTTAATGAATTTAATTGGCATTGTATTTTTCTTTCAGCACATATAGTAAACTAAGTTAATTTGGAAAATCGCCTACAAATTCGTTACTTTACATATTTGGTAGGATTTTTATCAAAATTTGTTTTGCATGAGGAGCTACAGAAATAATATGTCTTATCTTTAAAGTCAGATTTGAATTTTGCAGTTTTCTCATCAACATCCATTTTGCAAACAGGGTCTTTAACCATATCACTCCACCTCCTTGCTCAGATCAAAATATTAAGTTAAATTATCAGTCTCAACAGCACGAATAAACGTATCTCTTCAAGATTTTCGTTCTTAGTTCTTTTGCAATTAATTCTAGCTTGTATCGGAAAAAAATTCCTATCAAGATGGATTGCTGAGCATTTTATTTAAGAATAAGCATAGCCTTTACTATAGATTGTTAAGGCGACTTTTAATTGGCAAAGGACCCTATTTGTGGAATGTATGTAGATGAAAAAACGGCCGAATTTAAAACAACCGTTAGAGGAACAACATACTATTTCTGCAGTCACACATGTATGCAAGAGTTTCTATCGCCTGAGATTGAAATAAGGAAGCTAAAAATCGCGGTTGGCGTAGGCGCTGCTCTCACCATTCCCATAATTATTTTGACATTTGTAGCTCTTTTGCCAATGCGTATCAATAACTATGTGCTTTTTGCCCTTGACTTGCCAATTCAATTCTATTTTGGTTTGCGCTTCTACCATGGAACAATTGATGCTATCCGCAATCGAATGGGAAATATGGATTCCTTAATCGCTTTAGGCACAAGCGCCGCTTGGGTATACAGCACAGTCGTCACCTTCTTCCCCTCCTTATTATCGTACACCGCAGTCTTCTTCGACACTGCAGCAGCCATAGTAACTTTGATTCTCGCAGGCCGATACCTCGAGCACCTAAGCAAGGGCAGAGCATCAGAGGCCGTTAGGAAACTTATGGATATGCAGCCTAAACTCGCTCATGTAGTGAGAGAGGGAAAAGAAATTGAAATTGCCGTTGAACAGATCGAAGTAGGCGACATATTCATCGTTCGCCCCGGGGAAAGGCTACCCGTAGATGGCACCGTCGCGGAAGGACACTCATCAATCGATCAATCTATGATTACAGGCGAAAGCATTCCAGTAGAAAAAAGTAAAGGCAACCAGGTAATAGGCGGAACAATCAACAAAACCGGCTTGTTAAAAGTCCAAGCTACACAAGTCGGTCAAGACACAACTCTCTCACAGATAGTCAAACTAGTAGAAGAAGCACAAATCGGCAAGGCACCCATTCAAAAAATCGCTGACCAAGTGGCAGCGTACTTTGTACCATTCGTAACTATCGTGGCGTTTGCGGCAGCTTTATCGTGGTACTTCATTGGAAACATAGGTTTGCAGTTTTCCTTGTTGGTATTTGTTTCAGTAACTGTGATCGCTTGTCCATGCGCACTTGGAGTTGCAACGCCCGCTGCTCTCCTCGTAGGCACAAGCAAAGGCGCACAAAACGGCGTATTAATTAAAAGTGGAGATTACCTTGAAATTGCCCGCAAAGTATCAGCTGTAGTTTTTGACAAGACAGGCACGCTAACTGTCGGACAGCCATCCGTTACAAACGTACTACCCACTGCCAAAACCGACGCCGATACCATCATAATGCTCGCAGCATCAGTTGAAAAAGGCTCAGAGCACCCATTGGCAGAAGCTGTCGCCAAAGAAGCTTCAGCACGATCTTTGACAACAATCGATCCATCTGAATTTGAAGCGATTCCAGGCAAAGGAGTCCAAGCCAAAATCCAAGACCGAAATGTCGTTTTGGGAAACAGAAAACTCATGACTGAAATGTCCTTTGATCTCTCAAAATATGAAAACAAAATAAGAGAATTTGAAGAAGACGGCAAGACACTAATGTTCCTGGTGGTCGACGGTGAACTAGAAGGAATAATAGCAGCAGCAGACACTCTCAAAAAACATGCAAAAGAAGCCATTGAAGAACTCAAGAAAATGCATATAGATGTAATCATGCTTACAGGCGATAATGAACGTACAGCTAAATCAATAGCTCGAAAACTTGACATTGACAGAGTCTTCGCAGAGGTTTTGCCACAGCAAAAAGAAGCTGTTATCGAAAAACTTCAAACTGAAGGAAAGATAGTGGCGATGGTTGGAGACGGGATAAACGATGCTCCGGCTTTAGCCAAAGCGGATGTAGGGATAGCGATAGGCAGCGGAACTGATGTTGCGAAAGAAACAGGCGGGATAGTTCTCGTCAAAGAAGACCTCCGAGATGTTGTTATCGCAATAAAACTTAGCAAAAGCACAGTTAGAAAGATTAAACAAAACTTGTTCTGGGCGTTCATATACAACGGAGCACTAATTCCCATAGCTGCAGGAGCACTAGTCCCCTTCTTTGGCGTGCAAGTTTACACAGTCCTACCTTTTCTTGCTGCAGGAGCGATGGCTCTCAGCTCCGTGACAGTAATCAGCAATTCACTTCTACTAGAGAGGTTCAAGCCTGATTTCTAAGACCTTAACTCCATGAAATTCGAAAATTACAGAAGGACATGAAAATGAACAACGCGAAAAATGAAGAGAAAAAAGACAACGCTCGAATGATCGTTTCCGTAAGCGAAATAAACTGCAGTGTTTGCGCAACGGCTATTCAAAAACAGGTGATGAAAATAAACGGAATAAAGGGTGTCGAACCTGCCATTATGCTCAACAAAGTTTTCATAGACTATGACCCAAAACTCGTAGATTCATCAATTATTCGAAAAGCAATAGACAAAACAGGATTCAAAAGTTATGTGTCCATAGACAAAACTAGTAACAGCCAAACAGTCCATAAAACTGGATCCACTTAGTACTCATTCAAATGTACCTCAATGATACCCAAAAACAAAGTTCCAGACCACAGATCACAAAACGAAAGGTCATGGATACATATTTTTGTTTTTAGTTCTTTTTCTAAGCAGAACAATCGTGCCAGAAGCAAATACCAAAACTATCACCAATGCAAAGGCTAAGATGTTACTAGAAAATTCCGGAACAGTAGGAGACGGACCTGTGGATGAAAAAATGTTAGTTTCAATTATGCTATAGGAGTAGGTTGATGTTACGGGCGATGGTTGGGCTTGAGTAGTTGTCGTAGATGTTGCATCCAATAACATTCCAGAAAGCTTGTCATATACATAAGTCAATGTTGAGTTGTAATCAGGAGTTGAAACTGCAACATTAAGAATATTAACGCTTCTTTCAACTCCCAAGTAGGTTCTGCTAACTGTTTGATTAACAGAGTAGGTGTTTGGCGGAGGTATGCCGTCGCCTTGGTTGAGATTAGCAGCTATAATTGGTCCTTGAGTGCTTGGAGTTCCATTGTCAGTCCCAGTTTCAAGGTTCCAAATATCTGTAGTGTTATTACCCGGAAGGGCTGTTCCATTTTTGAATTGCCCAGTTGAAAGCAATGTTACCGTGTTACCAGACACGCTTACCACTTGAAGATTTAGAAAACCATAATCGATGAAAGATTCATAACCGGGTCCACTTCCAACAAAGTTACCATACTTTACGTATTGACCTTCTGTAACTCCCGGATTGTATTGGATTGCAAAAACAGGAAGGGCTAAGGCTACCAAAATAACTAAAGCCACTACAAGTGATGAGAGGAATTTAAAATTCGACAAACAAACATCTCCTACATGTTAAACCAAGTTTATGCTAAATAACTATGCGGTTCTTTTAGCTCCACAGTTTGGGCAAAACGTCGCTGTTTGAGGAAAAAGTGCGCCACAATATTTGCAAGGCATCATAACAATTTCGCGAGGAACCTCTTTCTTCTGCTCGTTTGACTCTGAGCCACAACCACAACCTAAACCAAAAGGTGCCATTTTCAAATTATCCCTTGTTTTGAATAGTTGTTTGCGATTTCTTGTTTTTGGCTTAGTTGCTCCATGAGCACTTCTCGCATTGTATCGCAGGCTTGGCAGATCTTGGGGTTTGACACTCGGTAATAGACAGATGAGCCGACTCTATGGGTTTTAACTATTTGTCTTTGCCTCATTAACGCTAAATGCTGTGAAATATTAGATTGACTTGCACCTACTACATTAACTAGTTCATTAACCGTTTTTTCTCCATCCTTTAAGATATGCAAAAGAGCTATTCTCAGCGGATGAGATAGTGTTTTTGAAATCTCCGCTTGCAAATCGTAGATTGACACGTCGAAATCCTTTTTTGTCATTGAGGTTTCCGTTCTATTCGAATTTTCTAACATAATTTCAGCCTTCTATGTTTCTCATAAACAAAAAATGGAGAAGGGGACTTAGTGTAGCTTCGTTTAGCTAAGGTCTATATCTTGTATGAAGCTTCCATGCCATGTATGGTACCAGACTTGTCCGCTGTAGCCGTTGACGCTCATCATTCCATAGTTGGCACCGTTAACCATAGCCATAACGTGGTAGTAGCCGTAGAATGGGAAGACTTCTCCGACCGTAGCTCCAGGAATGTTAGCGTTTAGCCATTGCTGTGCATCAATGTTAGCTTGGTCTGCGGAAACGGGCATTGTTGATGTTGGTGATCCAAAGATTCCGCCGAGGATTCCGCTTCTCATCATTCCGTATTTGGTGTTCCACATCATGTTAGGGCCCATTTCTGGGTAGATGCTGCCGGTGTACTTGTCGACCAAGAGCTCAAAAGCCCCTATGCCTGTGCTTCTCTCATAAACTTGAACGTAGAAGTTGGCAGAGTACTCTTCGACTTCTTTAACTGCTAAGTCAGGGTTGCCAATTGATGCAACATAGTTTTGTCCTATAGCTGCTGCAGTGGAAATGTTCAGTTCCGCTCCATTGTATGCGTAGGGTTCAGCGTACCCATAGCTGCCCATCATTCCGCCGAACCCATAGCCATTGCCTAGTCTGCCCATCATGCCTCCTCCGAACATGAAGGGGTATACTGGCTGGTAGTATTGGGTTGAGTGCGCCGCGTTGTAATTGTTGTAGTTGCCGTTGTTATTGTATCCGTAGCCGTAGCCTCCTCCCATCATTCCGCCAAATCCTCCGATTGGGATTCCCATTAGGCCTGAGGCCAAAGCAGATGTGGTTAGCAGGGCAGCTGCAACAACTGCCACACTAACTAATGTTAATATTTTCCAAGTTTTCATTTTTCTTACCTCATTTTATATTATTATGATATACTAATGTCTTGGAGTGATAAGATAGTTCGCTGAAACAGTTTTGAAACAGATTCAAGACCATGAACTATCTGGGTTGGTTGGTTTATATGTTGAATCATCATTTACCACTCCAATGATATTCTAATATTAGAATGTCGTGCTTTAAGCATGGTAAGTTAAAGAAATTCATCCATAGTTCAGAGCAAAGTCTTCACTTCTATGCTTCATGTTAAAAGAAAACAAGCACGCATATATTACTCTCACTGTTTAGAAGCCTCACTTTGTAAACGTTTTAATCGCTCCAGCCAATAATTTATCCGCTTTGAATTCCGTGCCATTAATTGAAGATTTGCTAAATATTTTAAAAAAAACCTGGAATTTGAACACAGATTGTTTTATTGCTAAATGCAAATAACGGCTTTAAAAGTGAGTTTTACGGGTAAATTGAGGTTTGGATCACCCTTCTGGCGCCAAATCCACACCAAACCAACAACTCCTAAGAACCATACTGATTTCTATACAGCAACCAAGAAAGTATTCACACTTGGAAACGCCCTGATCATGCTGCACTACTTCATCTACGGTTCTGCTTCCTTCTACGGCTACGTTCACTGGAAAAAAGAACTCTTCATGCACAGATAAAATCCAGACCAGTGCTGTCTGAGTGCATTGGTAAGTTTTGATTGTTCTTCTAATGGTGTAAGTCTGTTCCATAATTTGTTTTTCCTCTTTTCTTGCGCTCCAAGGGAAGGTTAAGAGACAGGCAAAAACCGAAAGTGCGAAAGCAAAATATCTAAAAATCACTCGATATTTAAAACAGAATTAGGTATTTTCTCTCGGCAGGAAAAAACTTTGAAGTGCCCAACATGTGGCAATACAGGACAAAAAGTTGCCAATGAAACTGTAAAACACATTCTAAAAACCCAATTTGAAAAAGAAATTGGAGAAAAGGATTACTGCTTGTGTATGAGCCCAGACTGCAATGTCTCATACTACAATTCCGAAAAAGTTTTTGATAAATCTGCTCTCAAGAAGCCTCTTTGGTACAAGAAAGACGCAAACCCCAAATACGCGTGCTACTGCAGAAAGATAACCCAGGAAGAGGTCACAAAAGCAGTCATAGAAAAAGGACTGACACAGGCTGGACCTATCATGATTAGTCTCCGTGGAAACGTTAAGAGCAACTGCAAGATTAACAACCCAACTGGACATTGCTGCCACCCTGCATTCAACGAGATGATCGATAAAGCCCTAGAAATTAAAGCGGTAAAGAACCAAAGAAAATCCGGCAAAAAATAAGAAGCGCTATACTGTATCGACCCTTGAAAGCGTACTGATTATTTTTGCTCTGTTGCATAAGATGGCGTGCCAGTAGGGTAGACTGCCTTTTGTGATACTTGAAAATTGCAGGTTCCAGGGTTCTTTCCACACCAATCCTCACATTTCTGGGCATCATCCCTCTCTAAATAGCCAAGACCACAAATTTCGCAAACAAAAATGGTTTTGCCCTCAAACAACTTTTCCTTCACCACAACTATTACTCTTTCTGCTTGTCCTGAATTGAGATGTAACCCAAGATTTTTAGCTTTCGAAACCGAACAATAATGCATGAACGTTGCAAAAGATAGTTTAACTAAGAAAAATAAAATTGAACGAATTATAATTAATAATTAAGCAAGATATTATTTTGGAAAAAGATTGAAATAGTAAATGCACAAATCCTTGAGTAGATCGCAGCTCCAATTTTTCAGACTTCTATTAAGTGTTTCAATTAGAGATTTAGGAAAAAAACTATAGCACTCAAAATAGCAAAGAGTACAGCTAGGATTGCTATAGAGTAAGCGAATTTTATTCTGGTTTCCCCTTTCTGATAGTAATGTCTGGGCGATACCCCTCTAATTCTAAGCATAACGCTAGAACCCAACTCCAGTCCAATTAAATACACAAACGTGAGAGTCAAAGCTCCGGCGAAAAGCCCCCCATTTTCCAAAGCCAAACCTATGCCAGCAACGGTGGCAGGAGGAACGATGGCAACGGCGATTGCTACTCCAACAAGCAATTCAGGAAGAGCAACAAACAAAGCCAATCCACCAGCGAGCCCGATTATTAATGCTATTCCAATGTCTGAAAGAGAAGCATGCATTCGCAAAACGATTTGACCGGAATTTAAAGGTACACTAACAAATTGTGAAACAAGAAACGTCGCGACTGCAGACAAAGTGATTATAGCGCCTAGAAGACCCAGAATCGACAATTGGCTGATTGCGACCTTTCGTAGTCTCCCCAGGTTCGTGTTGACAGCAAATGCGTTTAAGGGACCTAGAAGGGGAGAGAGAAGCATTGCGCCTATTACGATAGCAACGTTGTCTAAGAGAAGTCCGGCGAAAGCTACAAGGGTCGCAAACAATGCCATGACTAACGTGTCTTTATTTAGCACTACGTGTTTGTCTGTTTGGTTAATCAGTCTTTCCAACGGGTTCTCTTTAGGTTTCTCTTTTATGGCTTTCTCTTTGAGTTTGTCAAGAGCAGTTGAGACAAAGGCTTCTACGTCGTAGATGCTGATTACATTTTCTTTTATACGCAGATCTATGTTTTTTGTTAATTCTTCGATAGCATTGTCTACGAGCTCATCAGGTAATAGCGCTGAAAAATTGCTTACAGCCTTGTCATCTTGGGTTCCTGTTGAGACAATAACCGGAAGTTTGAGTTTTTCAAAGATTTTTTGAGTTTTTTCAGACTGTTCTGAAGTTATTGTGACATTTATTCTCTTCAAAAAATATCGTATTCTTCTAGTTCTGCGAAGAATAAGAACTTTTTGAGGCGATTGTAGCTATCTTCTGGACAATATGGTTAAGTGTTTTTGGCTGCCTATAAATTCATTCAATCAAGGCTGCGGTAATGAATAGGCAGTAAAGAGTATGAAAATAGTTAGAAATGCTTGTGTCACCCACTGACCAAAGAAATATACGCTCGCTATTGTCTTAACGCCTTCAATGCAAATGATTCATATTTTTTGCTCTCAGTTCAATAATATTTCAGAATCAAGCGAGCTTTATCCCCATTTACCAGTTTGTTTAAACTGCATCTGAACCACACGGCAGTCCTCACACCAAGCCCGATATTTTACTAACAATATTGGCTATAATTATGCATTTTTATAACCTTTTTAAGAATACCCTTCAGTTTAGCCTTGCTGACTTGTTTGTTAATGCTTATATTACAAAAATGCCTTAATTCAGTTAAGGCAAAAATATTGGAACCCCTTGAATTCGTATTGGTAGCCACTTCTTCTATCGTGGCTGTAATGAATCCAATCAGCACTGTAGCAGTTTTTTCAAGTCTAACAGAAGATCTTAACCCTGAAAAACAACGAAAAGTCGCCGTGAAGGCTATGAAAATATCTATCATCGTTCTGTTTTTCTTTGCAATAACGGGACAACTCATTTTTCAAGTATTCAATCTCCAAGTATACGCCTTCCAAATAGCAGGCGGTATCCTCTTAGTGGTGTTTGCATTAAGAATGCTTTCAGAAAAGAAAGTCTACACTTCCGATCGACAAGATATTTCAATTATTCCACTTGCTTTTCCTCTCACTGCAGGCGTAGGCACTATAACAACTGTCATATTGTTATTTTCAGAAGCGAATAATGTTATTGAAGCAGGCATTGTTTTCTTGGCAATAGCTGTTGGAATTGTATTATCCTATTTCGGCATGATTTACGCTCCACGGCTCTTTAGGATTTTAGGTCACGATGGATTACACGTGGCAAGTGCACTAATGGCGATCATAGTACTTGCAATTGCGATACAATTTATCATAAACGGCATAATCGCAGTTATCCCCACCATCCATCTAAATTAGGTGTTGAATAAAGTTTGGTGATACTGCTTTTTCATGTCTGCCAATGGCGTTCATATAAGCTTTTCAATTTAGGGACAAGTCAACGCGCTTTGCAAAGTTTCTTGACTTGGCGGTACTTAAGGAATAGAGAGGTAACGAACATACATTTCAGATCATTCCCTGTTATTGCCTGTACCTGAAAATCGATTCGATCACCAACGGAAGCATTAACTGGCAAAGGACTCGGCTTTGTCAGCTTTTTCCTGAGCGCCGTTTTGTTTGTTAGCTTTGCGAGTTTTGTTCATTACTTTGTCTCCAAACCTTTTGTAAATAGAATTGGTGTATGAAGAGAAAATTGTGTAATGAAACGCAGTGTAGGAAATTCCCGTTTTTAACCAGAAAACTACAACACCGCCCAACAGAGCCGCGGAGGCGCCTAATGCAAATGGTACACCAAGTGCCCTGTAGAGTTCGGTTGTGATGATCTGGAACGGACCAGCTAACGTGGCTCCTTCAACGTTGCTTGCGATGGTGTTAACAATTATGACTTTGTCGATTGGAATAAATTGCCCCAACGATGCGAAAACGAAAAAAAACGTTAGAACTTCAAAGGCCCATGCAAAAAAAGAGAGCAACATGGGTTTGAGAAACATCCGCGGGTTTCCAAGTAAAATCCTCATTCCGTCATGGTAATCTCCCAAGGCCTTGTTCACTTTAGCTTGAAGAACGTCAAGGTGCCAGCTGTTTCTGCCTATACGAGAAAGAAAACGGAATACAGCAGCAACTATTTTCTGTGCGCCTTTTAGATTGAAACTTGCCCAAAGAAGCGCAATTAGAGGCAGAATTAAAAGAAGCATTATAACTCCAAGCGTCAACAGAATGGAGCCTTCAAAACGGTAGTTAAACACGAGTAAAGTTACACCGAAAATCATGGTAGCTAACGCGAATATGGCTTCGTACATATTTTTGGCGACAACCGACGCAACTGCCTTTCCGCTTTCTACAGTCGGGTCTCTGTTTAACAAATAAGCCTTAAACAGGTCTCCTGACCAGCCACCTGGAATAATGTTGTCAACGAATACTCCAACCCAGTTTAAAACGAAGATTCGGCGGAAGGTAGCCCTGATTGATAGAGACTTAAGGAGCTGGAACCAAACTAGAGCATGGAAAGTTAGGGCTATTACGACAAATGCAAGAGCTATTGAGTATATGCCCAAGTTTACGGATTCCAAAACTGAGAACAACTTGGTTATGCCGACGATATAGAAAATATATAGCGCAAGTGCTATGTAGCCAAAAAATACTGCACCTACTATCCACTTCTTATAGGAGTGGCTTATCGTAGGAGACGTATCTGCCGGCATTCTTGAAATCACAAGATACACTGATTCCGTGTATGCGACTATTTTTGTTTTGCTGAAAAAGTCGATTTCATCAAAGTCTGTTGCAGAAAAAGGTGTAGGTAACATCGAAGTAGTTCTCGTCAGAAAAGAAGGACTCTCTGTGCCCGAGAAACTTGACCTGATTTTTCTGCGAAACGTCTACAATCAAATTCCAAACAGAGTGGAGTACTTTACAAAATTGAAAGAATCATTAAAACCAGAGGGACAGAAAGCCATAGTTGAGCACAAGGGCGGCGGAGGCATTCACAGACTCTTTGAGCACCGAGTTACTGGAGAAACAATCATCGAAGAAATGATCAAAGCAGGCTACCGAGCAACAGAAAGCTTGGATATCTTGCCAAAGCAGTCGGTTACAATTTTCCAATGAACGAGGTCATCTTGGGTTCTCCATTAGACCACTTTCAAAAAGATCTATCATTGAAACTTGCGTTCACAAAAACAAAATAGTAAGTCAGCTGGAACAAAAAAGGAGGTTTGCGGGTGGCATCTCTACTTCAGACGGGTTCAAATCCTTCTCTGCCTGCCGCTCAAACCACCATTCAAGTTTAGAGCGCAAGCTACCTTGATATCGCAATTCTTTGTTTAGGGAGAAAGTTTTGTTTATGTTGCTGCTGTTTTGAGAAGTATCTTTTTCTCTAGTTCCTGGCATTCGTCGCAGAGGTCACGAGTTGGTCTGATGCCTCTTTTCTGGATGACTACGCGAGGATACATCTTGCAATCTTTAATCCAATGCCACCTGTCAGGTTCAGCTCCCTTAACGTATTGGCTCATCCTAACAGCCTCACCCAATAATATGGTGCTGGAAATATTTCTGTTTTATGCATGTGGCCTTCACGGTTCTTCCGTCTTCTCTGCGATTATTATCCCCTAAAGAACCTCTGCGCTTTTTCTGCTTTTCCGAGAGAGCACGCGCACTGATAGATAATTATCAAACGTAATGAATGACCTTACCTACCAAAAACAAACGCGATTCTTTGTTTACAAAAAAGTTGGGAAGCAGCGTCTGGCGCTGCATATACGTTTTTGGTTGATGTTATACTCTGCGTCCTGAAAGTAGTCGGAAAAGTATTATGATGACAGCGATGACGAGCAGGACCCATGTTATGGTGCCAAGGTTGAAGAAAACAAAACCCAGAAGCCATAGGATAATAAATATCACAGCAACAACAAAAAGAAAATCAAGTGCTCCCATTTTCAAAAACTTCACTTACCCTTAACTCGCCAGTCTATTTTAAGATGTGTGACTGTCAATAAACGGTAACAGTTGCCTAACTTTTTACTTCAACTATCCATTTGTAGCCACAGCCTCACAGTCACATACACTTAAACCAACCAAGGACTAGCTATAAGAAAGGAACAGACATGTGGATGGACAATAGATTGTATTAATAGTTGCACAAGACAACCTGCACATGTACCTAAAACCAGTAACAATAGCTTAGATCTGCAAAATTTTAGTGTATTTTGGGAGGTGTAACAAATTATGTCAGAGCAAAAAATAGATGTCAAAGAACAGATACAGAAGATGGGTGCGAAATGGAGTGAATTCCAGGAGACTTGGGTTTCTCACTTCAAAGATATGGAAGTTGATGTGTTAGAATGGAATTTTGGTGTTGGAAAAACCGGCGAAGACACTATCTTTGAAATGAAAGCTAAGGTCGCTGTAAGACAAAAGAAGTAGTGCGGCTTAACGCACTTGGTGTGAACAAACACCCTGTTTCGATAAGACCCATCGAACAATAGTAAAAAAATGAGTCTTTGTTCTTCTTCTTTTATTTGATCATTTTAGAAATTTCAATCACTAAAATCTCGGTATACGGTATATATTGGCAACTAAAGATAAAAATAAAAAAAGCAGATGTCGAAATAATTAGTAGTCAGCGCTTAGACGATTATTTTCCATTAAAAGCAGATGAAGGGATCACAAATAGGTAAATTTAAAAAAACTTTCTTAAGCGCAGCGGTATTTGCAGTGATTTCACTGTTGTTGATCTCTTCAAATTTAATCCAGCCAACGAAAGTCTCAGCTTCTGACATTGAACCACTAGCAAAAAAATCGACTCCTTCACCTTCCCCAACGCATACTCCAACACGAACTCCCACGCCAACTCCAAGGCCAACGCCAACTCATACTCCATCGCCCACTGCAACTTCTCCCCCGACGCCTAATCCCACTTCAACGCCGACCCTAAAACCGTCTCCTTCACCAATTTCTACTCCAACTCCTACCTTAACGCCAACTTCAACTCCTGCTCCTACCCCAACGCCAACTCAAACGCCAAATCCTACTCCAAGTCCTACCCCCTCTCCAACACCAACAGACTCTCCTACGCCAACTCCTAGCGAGACCCCAACCCCAACACAAATCAACACCCCAAAGCCAACTTCAACACCCTCACCAACGCCAAGCCCAACACCTGCACCCAACCCAATCTTCAACTCAAAAACCCTACAAGCGACCCTCAGCAATGGTACAATCGTCTATCTTGGAGTCAATGGAATAACAGCTTTAACAGTAACGAACGCCGTCATCAAAACAGATCAAGTCGCTGCACAAACGACTTTATCGTTGAATATCATTGGGCAAAACTCAACCGGCAATGTTAACGCTATTGCGGTTCCTAAAGCAGCCGTTACTTTTGGGGTAACGCCGAAAATTTATGTTAACTCGCAGGCCGCTTCGGATCAGGGTTTTTCGCAAGATGCTAACAACTATTACGTGTGGTACAAAACAATTTTCATTAACTATGAATTATCGATCGTTTTTGCAACAACCGCTTCACCAGCTGAATTCCAGTTAGCAATCCTCGCCACAGTGGTCATCTTTATTTTCTTTTTTTCTATTGCAGCGTTAGTTCTTTTAAAAAAAAGGAAAGAAAACAGTGAAGAAGAACTTGATTATTCAACATATTGTTAATTACTCTCGAAGCAAGTGTCCACCTAATCTATTTTTTAGCACGCTATTTGTTTTTGTTTAAGCTATACACAATTTATGTGCTGTTTTTGCTGATGCTTTTGCCGAGAATAAAAATAATATCTAGGGTTTCAGATTGTTTGGAGATTTAGCTGTTATGGGAAAGACTGATCAATCTCTCAGGGTAAATTTTAAGAACAATCTTTTAGAATTGCTGTTAAGATTCAAGTGTACAATGTTGATATCAACGTCGTTGAAGTAATAGCATTGAAAGATGTTTCAGCATTGGATGAATAGCAAGCGTTTGATGACACCTTCGCAAGATTCCGAAACGATTTTGAAGACCTACTTTTCCCAGTAAATTGGCCTGAGGCATTTTCTATTATCCCTCTTTTTCCCGAAACCAAAAAACTCTCCACACTATCGGTTCTTAAGAAGACAACATTAATAGAGTGTAGAAAAGAATTGTAGAAAACATTTTGTAATATTTAAGAGCTTAAGCCAGATAGCCAAGTATATCTTAACCTAATCAAACAAAAAAAGAAAGTAGATTAAATACTTCGTCAAGACCGAGTCTATTCGAACTTAACTTCTTTAGAAGACTGCCATAGCCCGTGGATGTTGCACATCGAAACCGCAATGAAAGTTCCCGCTTTACCCGTCTTCACCCAACCAGTCGCCGCATGATGTGTATAGACCGTACTCGTGTTTGGACCCTGAACCGATGCGCCATGCGCTCCGAACTCATAGCGTGCAACTTGATAGGGGAACTTTTCACCCTCAGGAAGGAAAAACAGCGTTATCCAACTTATATGATGCTCAGTCGTGTTCGGATGAGCAACCTCTCTACCAACTGTAACCTTTACCTCAAAAAGCTCATCAGCCTTCACCGAGTCCGCGCACTCAATAACAGGCACATGCTTCTCCATCTTCCAATCGGCTTCTTGAACTAATTCTCCAATTTTCTTCAAAAACAACCACTCCTAAAATATCAAATGAGAATAGGAATTTATGCATTTTCATCGGGCGCTACATCTTCGCCTATACTGCGAGTGGGCGCATCATTTTTTCCCCATTTCACGTGGATGCTTGCCTGCTCGCCAGTGCTCTTCAATCTGTTCAAGACTTTTCCCTTTGGTCTCCGGTACCAACCGATAGAAAAAGATCCATGCGGCCGTAGCTATTGCGCCGTATAACCAGAAAGTCACAGAGTGCCCCAGAACCCCTATCAGGGTCAGGAAAGTCACGGCCACAACCAAGTTAAACCCCCAGTTGGCAACTGTCGCCACACTCATGGCAGCACCGCGGACCTTTAAGGGATAAATCTCCGAAATCATAAGCCAAAAGACCGGCCCAAGTCCAAAAGCGAAACAAGCAACATATATCGCCAGGCCGCCAATGGCAATATAACCGATAAAACCCGACAACTGCTGGAACTGGAAAGCAGCACCTAAAATCGCCATGCCAATAATCTGACCGGCAACACCGATTAATAACAAAGGCCTCCGTCCAACACGGTCCATCAAATAGATAGCCAGAACGTGCATACACAACATCAATAGCCCCAAACCCGCTCCAGCCAGTATAGCAGACCCCGCGGTCTCAAAACCTGCAAACCCGAAAATAGTCGGAGCATAATAGATAACCGTGTTAATGCCCGTTATCTGCTGAAATATGGCCAGCCCAACGCCGACAATCAAAGGCATCCTGAGAGAAGGTTTGAATAGCTCAATCACTCCACTGCCTTTCTGCTTTGCCAGGCTTTGCTGGATGTCTTGGATCTCTGGATTTACGTCTGATTCAGTACGGACGCGCTGTAAAACCTGCTTTGCCTGTTCCACCTTTGACCTGCTGATTAACCATCGGGGGCTATCGGGTAGGCGCCACATTGCAAAGGCCAAGATGATTGATGGTATTATAGCTACTCCAAACATAATTCGCCATCCCTGGATGCCTGACAATGCATAGTCCACACCGTAAGCAACTACGATGCCTGTGGTAATAGCAAGCATGTTGACTGCCACCAGTGAACCTCGGACTTTTGCTGGTACTATTTCGGCAATGTACAGCGGAGAGATAAACGAAGCAATACCGATAGCGATTCCGACAACTATCCTACCGGCAATCAAAACGGTAACCGTTTGTGCCAGAGCCGTAGAAGCGGCGCTGACAGTAAAGATAATTCCCGCCAGTATTATCAGTCTGCGACGTCCGAAGCGGCCAGTCAGAGCACCTCCAATAGCCGCGCCAATAACGGCGCCAATTAAAACGGAGCTGACAACGATTTCCTCCATCGTGGTCGAGAGAGAAAATTGCTGTTTAATGAATAGTATAGCTCCAGAGATAACGCCTGTATCAAAGCCGAAGAGCAGACCACCGAGAGCCGCGACTGCTACAGCGATGTAAATAAAACGTTGTCCATCGGCTCTAGCCTTGTTCTTCATCTGCGTGTGCTCCATCATTTCTTTTGCTTGAAATTGTTTTTTGCTTTTTCTAGGTCAAGAATGGATAGGATGAAGAAAGCGTGGGACCATGCTAATGGTATTGCAGAAACAGGCGCTCCGCTTACTTTGTCAACTTGCTCCGAGAGTAATCCCAATTCGGTGGAGTGGTCAAATGCCCAGCGAATAAGCGGCTCTGCTTTGCCCAATTCACCTGCTTTTTCGTAATATAATGCTAACCATAGTGTTGTTAGAATCCATGGGTTGCCACCGTAATACTGATCAAAGGGGTACCTGCCCACGCCACCGGACTTAAACGTGAAAGCAGACTCTATTGCTAAGGCAGTCTTTTTCATTCTCTCGTCATTTGCAGGCAAAACATCAAACGGGTAGGATAAACTTAACAGGCTGGCGTCAAGGTTTTCGTTTCTTGGGCTAGCTGTTTTGATGAATCGATTTAAGTGTGCATCCCACGACAAGTTGAGCAGGGATCCCCTGAGTTTAATTGCGTTTTGATCCCATTTACTGCCTAAATCGTCTTTTCCTATTACTTTGGCAAGAGTGGCGGCTGATTTCAGCCCTGCATAAACTGCTGCGTTAGAGTATGTGTGATTACCGAACTGCTCTTCCCAAAGACCAACCGTTTCAACCAGACCATCAGCTTGAGAAACCTGCGTCGCCAAGAAGTCTGCACCTTTACTTACACTGTTCCACACTGAGCGAACAAACCGACGGTCACTGGTCAGTTCAAAGTGTTTTCCCATGCCCCATATGACAGTTGCGATTTCATCTGTCTGAGAGCTCCAACAAGGACCCTTTAGGCGGTCCCCTATGTAATAGCGTTGGTATAGTCCACCTTCGGGTTCTTGAGCTTTTGTGCACCATCGATAGAAACTTTTTGCCTCTTCATGATAGCCGCATCTATCAAAGGTATAGGCGACGTAGGTGGCGTCTCTGGGCCAACAGAAACGGTACTCGGGATCCATGCATGGTGCGGCGATTATGCCGCCGTGACTTTCAGACGTTAATAGTTTAAGTGTTAGCAAAGACCGTCTTGTCATTCTCGCTAATTGTGCATCTAAATTATCAATTTTAAAATTAGTAATCCATTTTTTCCAAAATTCCTCTGTTCCACTGATTTGTTTTTCTGGTGATTCGTTTTTGTATTTTCCAAGGGTTTCCAGCGCTTCTTTCTCCGTTGCGGCCATAGCGATTATGATTGCCAACTTTTTTAATTCATTGACACGCAAATTGGGGATATCCCAGCTTAAGCACGAGTTAACGTCTCTTAAGCCACTGTACAATGTAAGAGAGCCCCCTGACAGTTTATAGTCATAAACATCTCTAAACGAATCTGAGTCTTCGCTATGCACCCCGCATTGGTGACCCGAGGAAGGCAATGTTCCCGTGTATGCAAAGTGTAAATCGCGTTTGTAGTGAAGGATGGCATCGTTGTCTTTTAAGTAGGTGGCGGCATCGTCAATTGGCGATTCCGATATTGCTAAATCATTATAGTAGAATAATCTAAGAAAACCTTCTTCATCGCTGAGGTTCTGAAATACAAATTGTCTTATCAGCGTGTCAGAATCCGGCAAGACCGCATCTGTTAGTGTTATGTTCAAGTCTGGATTTTGGTGCTTGAAAAAGGTGTGAACAATATTTGTATCGGGCAAGTATTCTTGTTTTTTCATCCATGCTGGATCAGTGAGCCAATCAAAATGATATTCTCCTTTGAATGAGTAGAATATTCCGGGCAAAGAGCCTCGAACATGCTGAGGGTAATCTATAGTGGGCCAGAACAAACATCGAAGCTCACCATGCTTTCCAATTGTAGCTAGCATTCTATTGTTGCCAAGTACAGCTTGTTCAGGTACATCCATATATCATGTCCTCCTTCCTCAAAATCAAATTAATATTGCAATCTCGCCTAAAATTATTAACACAAACAGAAATTTCTAGAAAACTATCTATTTTGTTTTTCACATTAACTAAAACCACTGGTTCACAGAGGTTGATATCTAATTCTACATGTTCAGACCTTAAGTACATAATCTCAGACAACTCCTGAAAGATACTCTAAGCAATTATAATGTTATCCACGCTTCTTTTGGGCGTATAGATAATAAAAAGACCATCATAATCCTTAAAAACAAAATCATTTGATTCAATAATACCATTCATGATCTCGAATGCATTGTTATCTATAGCGCATTTAAAATGCAGTTCATAGCCTTCTGACGCATAATCCGTTTTTGGATTTGACTTTTTCAAAGAAATAAAAGTCACATCAGTTGGTCTACAAGAATTAAGGATTCTTGCTAAGAGTAAAATTGCATCATTCCTCCTCAAGTTTTTCACCTTCGAAGACAGTTTATTCTCTAAAAAGCTTCGATTTAAAGCTTCTCCACAATTGCACCACAATTACGAAAATCTTAAACAGTATTGCAAATCCCCAAACTTTTTTTGAAAATCAGTTCAAGAAATTCTCAGCTTACTAATCATACGTTTAAGCGCTCACTAACAGAATAGAAGAAGACAAACATAATCGTTTAGTTTCTAATCTTTTGCTCTTTGAAGTCTTATTATGAAATAGGCATTTACTATCAATAAAAGTAGAAAGGCGTAAGATGGTAAGTTTGGTCTTACAATAACGACCAGTGGGACAGGTGAACCGCCAACGGAAACAGCCGCTGTAGAAAATGACCAAAAACTAACTCCAAATACTCCTTGGTAACTTTGCTGAACAGCAACAAGGGACAGAAGAACCCTTTGACTGGAGAGAAACATAAACAAACTCATCAGGATATTTGCAGCGCTAATGAAAACAGGGAATCTTTTTGCCATAGTTGAGCTTCTGCGGACTTTTATGATGAAATAGGCATTTGCTATCAGAGGAAGGCACAGGACGTAGAATGGAAAATTAGGATATGGCGTAATGATAAGTGGCGTAGGCGATGAAGAAGCTACAGCGCCTATGTCGATTTTGTCGATGTTCACTCCTGTAATTGTTAGATGGGGCTGAGTTGAAGCAAGGTGAAGGAGTATTGCTTGGCTGGCAAGATAAAGAAACAAACCCATTACGAAATTGGCAATGACAATGGAGGCTACAGATCTCTTTGTCATACTAAACCTATTTCTACGCTACGCAGACTTAAGAGTTTTGAAAATGGACCCAATAATGCCAAGAGAGCTTTACCTCGTGGAAAATGCAGCCCGTCACCCATTTTTACTGGTAAATTGGGGCTATGATCCCCTTCCAATACCATTTTACCAAATCATTGTTTTGCTTTATTTTGTGTAAAGTCTACATAGTTGAAATGGGGATTCTTATGGGCTTTTTGGGAAGTTGTCGTCTCACTAATTTATGTTTTACCCTATTGTTTGGGTATTTCTAATTAAAACAATTTTATGAATGAAACAGAGAATGACCAGCCCACGTTATGAGTGTTAAAGGTTTATTTGAGAAGGGGGTTGCTTAGGCTCTTAACTACTTGAAGGAGAAGAGGAAAAAATGCTAAACCCTTATTTTGCTGGTTGACAGAGCCTTTTGCAGCCTCAATTATTCTATTATTTGAATTAGATATTAAGATATATTTCAAGATTAAGCCCAAAATTTGCCCTATTTCACTCCAAAGACCCCTAAAATGGTTGCTTTTAGCAAGAAATAGTTTAGTGAACTGTAAAAACAAAATCTGAAGTTACCTAACAATATTAACAAGTACAGGGCTCGGCAAGGTCTTCGCGGCTTTTCATCAATTCAGCCTCAAGAAGTAGGAGTTTGTTTTTCGTTTAAAGTGTGGAGGACAAAGCTAGTGACGGCTGCGATATTGAGTGAGGTGGCATCAAGTGCTTGGCCGAGTAGTCCCTTTTCCTGTACGGATGGGCTGAAAGCTACGATGCCGATAACCTTTTCTTTGCCAACTTTAACAGTCATTTTCTCTGCAAGGGTTCCCTCTGCTTTGTTGATTATGAAGTGTATGGGTTTTTTGCTTTCTTTTGCCATGGCAGATATTTTTTCTGACAGCCTAATCGACTCATAAGAGGGATCAATAACGCAGAGAATAAGGTCTACGCTGCCGGCTATGCCTCGGCCTAAATGTTCTATCCTGCTTCAGTGTCAATGATAGCAACATCCTTTGCCCCCAGGGTTAGGTGGTTGAGAAAATCTTTGGAAAGCACACCCATGGGACAGGCACATCCCTCCCCGTAATGCTTGACTTTTCCAATCTGCACCAAATACAGGCTGTCTTTTCTTGCAAGGCTTTCAGAAGGTATATCTTCTATGCGCCATAACTCAGTGAATACCGGCGCTTTGTGGCCATCACCGAGAACTCTACCCATTTTGCCCTGCACCGCCTTCTTACCGCCAAGTTGCTCCATGATCTCTTTGGGGGCTTCCAGACCCAGTTGAGCACTGAGGCCATAGTTTGATTCGTCAGCATCAACAACTAAGACGCGGTAACCTTCGACTTGCAGGTTCTTGGCTAACAGAGAAGCAACGGTGCTTTTTCCGCTGCCGCCTTTGCCACATATTAAAATCTTCATCTATCAATTACTCCTCGAATGACTGGCTTTGTTTTAGGCTTGAGGCATATAAATTGGACGGCTGATTTGAAAGCTGGATGTCACCAGTGGAAGAAACTTGACTTTTTCCAAATGATTTGTAAGAGGTAAAATACACACGCAGTAACAGGAAAAACTGTTTTCAACAAAAAGCTGAAAGTGGTTAAGAATTGAGAAATCTTCGCGTGGGTTCCGAGAGTTGATAAATTAGGCTGAATATTACAAATAAAATTGGCTCCCAAAGGCTTGGCTCCTACACGTTTGAAGGTAAGTCCGGTAGAGACCTGAACCATTTTTAGTTCGAATCCAATTAATTTTGGTGAGAACCAAAACAACTTCTTGATTGAGGTTTTAGCCTGTGTTATTCTGGCAATTAGGCAGTGGACTGATTTGAACCCACGTACTGATTAAGACATAGCGTGCATTTTATTGACACAAGCTGACGCGCACTTTGCAGGATGGCTAATGAGTCCTGTCTGCAAGAAAGAAACCCGCCACTACACCAAAGACACCCATGAAAGTCCGGTTTCGAAGATGAACAGGATTTGGTGTGAAGATTGCCGTGTGGTTCACATGCAGTTTAAGCAAACAAACGGCAAATGGGAGTAGTGTCCGTAATAGTTAGTCTCGAGGCCAGCCGACAAACAGGGCTGTAAAACCTTAAAACATTACGACGTGCTTATCTTAACAAGAGTGTTCTTGTCATGTTGGCTGTAGAGATTCTAATTAGTGAGCATCGTTTGATTGAGCAGATGGTTAAACTTTTAGAAAAAGAAATGAAAAGAATAGTTGTCAGTGAAAAAATTGACTCGAACTTTATTGTTGTTGCAGTTGATTTTTTTAGAACTTATGCAGATAGATATCATCATGGTAAAGAAGAGGGCATCCTCTTTAAGGGGCTCTCAAGCAAGAAACTATCAGATATTGATCAAAAGATTATGCTTGAATTAGTAATGGAGCATGCTTTAGCAAGAAAAACGGTGAAAAGCCTAGATAGTCTAAAGGAAGACTATGTTGCAGGAAAAACGGAGACACTTGGTGGCATCATCAGCCTGTTGAAAACGTTGATTGATCTCTATCCAAAACACATTCGGAAAGAAGATGAGTTGTTCTTTTATCCTTCTATGAAATATTTCTCTACCAAAGAGCAGGAGAAAATGCTTGACGATTTTATAGAATTCGATCGGAATTTCACTAACAAACGGTATAGGAAATTAATCGAGACTTTAAGTTCTTGATCCATTATGTTGCGTGCTCTAAACCCAAAAACCCATTTACCAGAGTACGCTAACTTCTTTACTGAAAGAAGGGTGATTAATTTTGAACAGTGTTGATTTATCTGAAGAGATACGTAAGGCAGCTATGGTTCTTGACAAAGCTTTGGAAAGCAAAGATCTGCCCACGATTGTTGAAAGGTTTGCTGATGATTGTGAAATTGAACTTCTCAGCGTAAAACTATTTGGGAAAGAAGGCGTGAAGAAATGGTTCAATTGGTTATTCAAGCATGTTGCCGAGATTAAGTTGGCTGCCAGTTACGATAATGGTTGAGGACAATACATTCTTTGAAGAATTTGTTGTAGACGCAGTGTTTCATGGATGGGGAAAAAGCTTGTTCGAAGCAGGCTGAGGTTTTAGTGTTTGAAAACTTAAAGATAAAGAGTTTGAGAATTTATTTTGACAGGTTAGACTTTTCTAGTTCTGTAGCGAAGGATGTCATAAGCAAAACAATCGTCAAGCAGCTGGTAAAGAAGTCGCTTGAAGGCTTAACTTAGTTTTCATCCTTAAGAAATCAAGATTAGCGTGCTGCGCTCATAAAATCACTTGAACGTATATTTTTTTTTTAACTCCTCCCATGTAATCGCGCTTACATTGAACGATCCATATTGTAATCGGTAAGTGTGTTCCTTAACTGAGTACAACTGGTACAACCATTCAGATGCAGTTTAAACAAACAAACGGCAAATGAGGATAACGCTCAATACTTGGTGTAAAGAACGTTTGTTAAAGGTCAATTGAATAATGATTTTAGTATGAAAAAGAAAATGGGGGTTAGAAGGGTTTGAATAGCCCTATAAACACTAACCAAACCAGAAGAGTTTTCGCTACAAAACTAAGAACAATGTAGGTTCTTTCGCCATAAAGATAATCTCTCCATCGCCCAACAGCCTTGTACTGCAGAACCTGGTTGACCGCGAAACTCATGAACAGCGCCAGATATACAACGAATATCACATAAACGAAGTTTGGAACACTGCCCTCACTTGAGGCTACAGCGCCACCGAAGTAAGCAAACAGGACAACCCAAGGAAAACCGCCAGATATGCATCCTAAAATAAACGATGACCAGTTTGTTTTCTCCGTTTTCTGATTGACCAACTCCATAAGATACCCAAACATTATCATCATAGCGTTCAAAACAAATATCATTGCAAGCGACCAGAAGTCCCAGATTCCAACAAAAGTAGCTATTATCCAGATCATTATCGAACTTGAAAAAGCGTATTCGTACCATCGGTAGGGGTTCATTCCTTTTTTGAGGTTTTCGTTATATGCTTTGTTTTTTGGAAAAGCGATAGTGAAATGTGCGAGTGCTGAGATCAGCGGGAAAGCAGCAAGTAGCAGCCCCAGATGAGTTACAGTGAAGAGTACTTGGGGGTTTGGCGCTGCGAAAATTGCAGGGTTTGTTGGACTAACATGGGCGAATGTTAGGTAGAAGGTGTAGATGTCAGTTCCTTTAGGCCAAGTTAAAAGAAAAGTCAACGCTAGAATTACAATGCCATTAATCAGCTGAAGTGTCCCTGCGCCTATGTTGAACTTTTTCAGGTATCCAAGAGATATGGGGGATTTAGCAATTATTTCCTGTCTTTCTTTGTAATTTATTGTTATTCCTCCTTTTCTCCTTGTTCTATTTTAGTATTTTACATTAATTAGACTAACGGTCGCCTCTGAACCTGAGGAAGGTTTAGGTGGAAAATTTGTATTCAACAGTCTTTTCTTATAATTTAGGTGTTATATTTGTCGAAAGCTCAACCTCATCCAGGTCATGAAAAACACCTCCGCAAAATGGTAGAGGACAAAGTAACAAGAGAGAAGATAAAGCCCCTTGTGAAAGATGCAAAATACATTTGCAAAGGCTGCATGCGAACAGCCGCCAAAGCAGAAAACCTATGCGCCCCTGAAAAACTCTAAACATCTTTTCTTTTTTTGTGTCAATTGAGACGCTTAGTGAAATTTGTAGGCTTTTTGTTTTAGCTATGATACTTTTCGTCTGAACAATAAGATGCTGGCGCCTAAGCTTAGCACACCAACGATGAATATTGCGATTAGGGCGTATTCTATTTTTTGCCAGACTAAGCCATTTATGATGAGTGATTGAAACGCCTCAGCTATGTAAATGAAGGGGTTAACGTTTGCGACTTGCTGTACCCAACTTGGAAGTAGAGCGATTGGCATTACTCATGCAGACAAGAATAGCAATGGAAAGGTGGTCAACAGACCCACTGATAGTGTGGTTTCTGCGTTCTTTGTGTTTAGAGCGACAAACAAGGATACGCCCGACCAGGCAATTCCAAACAGGGCATCTAAAATGAAAATTACTATCGCGCCTACGATACCCGAAGCCATGTTTACTCCCAAGGCTAAACCGATACCTAATATTATGACTACTTGGATGACTGCGGTAAGTGCGCTGCTGAAGAGTCTGCCGAACAAGATCGAGGATTTGTTAATAGGTGCTACTCTCATTTTATCCATAAAACCGCTATCAAAATCATTAACCAAACCAAGACCGGTGTTAAGTGCCGAAGAAGCTATTGTTTGTATTATAACTGCTGCAGTGAAGAAAGTAATATAACTGCTAGAGCCTGTAAGCAACTTAAGGAATGTTTCCGATCGCCGAGAAGGCTTGTGTAAAAAGCAAGAACAATACTAACGGTTGAATAAGGTTAAAGAAGATCAAGATAGGTTGGCGAAGTAATTTCTTGTTCCAACGAGAGAAAATCGCTGCGATTTCGGATAGCATTTCTATCATTTTTATCTTCTCCTTCTTCCCCATCAACCTGTTGTTTGCTTGCGTTCCACCACATTCAAGGTTTTTCCTGTGAGCTTTAGGAAGACTTCGTCAAGAGTTGGAGCTGAAAGGTTGAGTTGTTCCACGTTGATTCCGGCTCCATCTAAAGCTCTTACTACCTGTGTGACTAAAGCGGTGCCGTTTTTGGTCATTATTGTTAAGCCGTTTTCAGCAGCTAACCCGTCTCCACATTTACCCACTGCTTCGATTCCTTGCAATTTTGCCATCAACTCCTTGGCTTTTTGGCAGCCTTCAAGAGCATCTGCTTTAAAGCGTAGTGTGATCTTGTCTTCTCCCACTTGTGCTTTGAGTTCGGCGGGTGTTCCTTCGGCTACGATCTTGCCTTGATCCACTATGCATAATCGGCTAGCTAACCGATCTGCCTCTTCCATGTATTGTGTTGTTAGAAAAATTGTCATACCTTCACGATTCAGTTTTACTATGTACTCCCAGATGTCTTGTCTACTCTGAGGAACTAATCCAGTTGTTGGTTCATCCAAGAACAGAATTTTTGGATCTGAGACCAAGGATGAGGCTAAATCTAGACGTTTTCGCATTCCGCCAGAAAATGTTTTCAATCGTCGATCTGCAGCCTCAGCAAGACGGATAGTTTGCAGGAGTTCGTTTACCTTTGTTTTTGCTTTTTCTTTTGGGATGTGGTGAAAGCTGCATTGGAGTAAAAGATTCTCTCGTGCTGTAAGATCGTCATCTACGCCTACTTCCTGTGAGGAGTAACCGATTATTCAGGTAACTTTTACCTGATCAGCATCAACGTCTAGTCCGTCGATTGTGGCTTTTCCAGAGGTTTTTTCCAGCAATGTTGTGAGAATTTTAATGGTTGTGCTTTTGCCAGCCCCATTTGGGCCCAAGAAACCGAAAATCTCTCCTTTCTTAACCGTAAATGAAATGTGTCTACAGCAATTACGTTTTTTCCGTAAGTTTTATGCAGGTTATCGTCTATTACTATATCTTCCAAGCTAAAAGCCACCATTAGACTAAATAATTAAAAAAAAGGTATTTCTACCTTACTCTACTTTGGCAATAGAACTTTGTCGATCACATGGATAACGCCGTTGTCTGCAGCAATGTCTGCTTTAACTATTTGGGCGTCGTTTATCTTCACGTTCTTGTGCATATGCCATTTTGAAGTGTCGACTTTTAGATCTTGACCTTGTAGCGTTGTTAGTTTTGGATGTTGTACTACATCGCTTGCCGGAACGTTTCCAGCGACGACATGGTATGTTAGAACAGCCGTCAACTTTGGAATGTCTTTCAATAGACCATCAACTGTGCCTTTAGGTAATTTTGCGAATGCATCATCAGTTGGTGCAAAAACCGTAAATGGACCTTTGCCTTTTAATGTGTCAACTAAATTTGCTGCTGTTACAGCCGCTACAAGAGTTTTGAATGTACCTGCCGCTACTGCGGTATCAACTATATCTGCCATAAAAATTCATCTCTTACTATATATAGACTATACCAATAGTTAAGGATTTGTTAATTTGCGGATTTACACTAACACTTTTTTGCGTCTTTTTTGAGTTATTGAACTGTTTCATCATTAGGAAGGTACGAGATTAAAAACTTCCGCGTTCTCCTGTCTTCCTTAAAAGCGAACAATGTCAGATTAGATTTTGAAAGGTAAACGATCAGATAAATAACAAAAGAAGAATCTTAGAAACCTAAGCACTTACAGAAAAAGACTTGAAATTAGATCAATAACGGCAATGATGAAGAATCCATTCATAAAATAAATGGAGAAACCACACTAATGCGCTCAAGAAAATCAATATATCCAGAGGGCTTATAGTATAGGGTTATGGTCGAGCAGGCAAAATATGAAGTTCTAAGAGAAATCAACAAAGTTGAGATTAGACGTTACCCAAGTTTGGTGATCGCCAGGGTTGATGGTTATAGCGATGGCGGCTTCAATATTCTCTTTAGTTTCATCACAGGTAATAATAGGCAAAAGTCAAAAAATCGCGATGACAGCTCCTGTTGTTTCGGAGCAAATAGCCATGACTGCACCTGTCTTATCAGAATCTGAGTCATTGGCTTTTGTGATGCCTGAAGGGTTAACGCTTGAAACCACGCCTGAGCCACTTGATGAACGCGTTAAAATCGTTGAAATACCTGAAAGAATTGTTGATGCCCTGCGTTTTTCAGGTCGTTGGTCAAATTCAATATTCAAAAAGAAATCTAAAGAAATGCTGGAAGAGCTCACTAAAGCAGAAATTGAAACTGTTGGTCAAGTGTTTACAATGCGATATAACGGACCTTTTACCCCTTGGTTTATGCGCAGAAACGAAGTAGCCGTAGAAGTAGAACTCTCGCCTTCAAAATCAAGCGTGTCAACAAAGCATGTTTAGATGAATTCCTGCCCTTGAAGCTACTTCAGTTTCTGCAATAATTCTACTGTAGCGTTTAACGTTTGGCTTTGTTGGGCTTCTCTTGTTATTGTCGCCGGATTGTCTCCTGATTGATCGCCGTAATATCCGAATTGCGCATGGTTTCCTCCTGCTATTTCAACATAAACTGTTGTTGGGGGAAGCATCTCCAGAGAATTCTGTATTTGGGAAGTACTTACCAACCCATCGTTACTTCCGTGGACAGTAGTTACTAACAGATCGTATTTTGACAGGTTATTTCCCGATGCAGGATATGCCGCCCAGAGTACAAGCCCTTGTACTTTCGATGGGTTCTGATAGGTATACTGTGCAGCCATGGTTCCTCCCAGAGAGTGCCCTCCAATGGCCCAAGAGGTAATCTCTGGGTGAGAGGCGATTACATCGTTTGCTGCGTTAGCTCCAAAGACCGCTAAATTAAGAGGCATAGGCACGATAACTGTTAAGTATCCTTCATTAGCTATTGCATGAGCAAGCGGTGCATATGAGCGGTAATCTACCCTTCCACCAGGATAAATAATCAAGCCGGTGGTGTAATTGGCATTTGTGGGTTTAAAAGTCAACCATTGACCGTTTATCACTGTGACGTTTGAATCGGATTTTAAGGCGTCGATGGCTTGCTTCATAGGCGATTGAGGGGTTTCAGCCCAAACAATAAACCCTGTGAAAATCACTAAGGCAACAAGCAGAACAATTATCAATATTTTGTAACGTCTACGCAACTACATATTCTCCTAAAGCATTAACTCTCCAGTAAAGTCATAAGGCCGCTTTTAATAGCAGCTCTTTCAATACAATGATTCAGTGTCTATTTACTTTTTTATTTTCAGATATGTTAGCAGTGCAATAATCCTGATTATTTTTTCTTTCTCAGAATAGTTGGCATTACGGATGTTATGATCGCAAGTATTGGCCCCACAATGAGTCCAGCCCAAATGAACAGTGCTGCAACACCTAAGATTAAGAAGTATATGCGTTTTCGAAGGGTTGCTTTTTGGCTGTTCTTAATTGACAGCCGAAGCGCAACGAACCCCAAGGCTAAGGGAACGAGTGCAAAGATGAGAGTAATCACAGCTTCTACTCCAACCGATACTTTTGTTGCACAAGAAATTAGCTCGCTTAGCGTTGTGGAAGCAGTGCCTATGAATGTTAGACCAGCTATAGCACCTAGCCAAGCCATTGGGTTTGCAAGGTTGCATTGTCTTCTTAGTTGCCAAGCCACAAGAATGATTCCAACGACTATTGAAGTGATCATGGGTGTTAGAATTAGTGCGAGGTTTTGTCCTTCCCATTGGTAGATGTTCATGAGGTTGAAGGGGATTAGTACCCATTCGTCAATGGTGTATGTCTCTCGGTCACCGATGGCTAAACCGTAATTTCCGCCTTTTGGAGTATCGGATTGCTCAAAGACCACAAGGTAGTATTTGCCTGGAGTTGGGTTCTCAAGGGTGGTGTCTGCTAAACCTGTAAATGTGCCTGGTGAGAAAGGTTCAAAAGTTGGCGTGGGAGCGATCTGGTTTATCAATTGAGCGTTAAAGCCTGTTGGCACAGTTATTTTTGAAGGGATATTCCCTTGTGTTGTAACGTTTGGTCCAATAATGACCAGTCTGGGGGTAAAGGTTACGTCTTTATCTCTCATGGACTTATACGTGGTTACATGGATTGTTTGGCCCGCAATGATCGTAAAGGTGTAGTATTGAGGATCACCGTCTTTGTTTAACACGGAATAGAGAGCCCATGACTTGGTAGGGTCTGGAATGACAGCGGCCTTATCTATTGATTCGTTATCACCTGTTCCCAAGGGTGCATGAGCCGCGACCAGGGGCAACAAAATAGAAGCAAATATTAAAGCAACTATTGCAAAACATATCGATGAATTATGTTTCAAAAAGCTTCTCTCCTCTTTATCTACTGTATTATTTAGGTACTTAATGCTTACTTTTACGAAATATCGTGGACCTTTATTACCCGATCAGCTTTTGTTTTATCGCTTGAACCAGTTTTTGTATGGAGGATTATGAATCAGCAAATCGTGTTAGTCTGATCGGAAACGCTATGCCTAAATAGAAAAAATTGCTAAATAGGAAAACATAAGGTGCAGTGTTATGAGTTCTGAATCAAGAGATCAAACATTTGTTAAGAACATGCCAACCGAAGTTTTGGAGGAGCGCATTGTTGGGTTTCTTAAGGAACAGAATATGTGTGTGCTTGCGACATGTGGCGATGGGCTTCCTAGGGCTACTCCGATTGAGTATCACTCCAAAGGAATCACTATTTACTTCGTGGGTGAACCAGGCACAAAACTGGAAAACATGAAGAAGAATCCCAACGTCAGCATCGGCATTTTCCTCCCATACACAGGTTGGGACAGCGCCAAAGGAGTACAAATCACCGGAAAAGCAAAGATAATTTCCAGAGAGAACTCAACAGAATTTAAAGAAGGATTGGCAGCGTATCAATGGGAAAAAGCTGCTAAGGAACTTGGCCTTAAGACATTCCCCGAGACCGGGATAGAGTTAGTTAAAGTAGAGCCTGAGAAGATCGAATTCATCGATATGTCTTTGAAAAAAATAGGCTTCAGCCCACGGCAAACACTCAACGTGAACTGATTTCTTTAAGCATATTAGTCGGAGTTTAAATAAAGTTGTGTGTGACTTATTTGTTTGCATCCAGCTTTCCGAACCAGCGAGATCGCCAGTTTAGAACTTCCATCATTTGGCGTTCCAATTCCTCGTATCGACTCTTGTATTCTTCGTCTAGCCATTTGTGAGGTAGTTCATATTCAAACTCAATTGCTGGAAAATCGTTATTTGCTTCGTGCAAAACGTCCCGAATATACTCAGGAGGAACAATCTTGCTGGGTAAATAGGGATCGACAATTGTTTTCTCTAATTTTCCTTTGGCCATTTTTGTTTTCTCCTTATCTAGTGCTTTCCAGATTCTCAATTAATATTTCTTATGCTTATCCAGCGCGTTTCGCGGAGAAATCGTCAAATGCACTTTTCACATCTCCCCGCTTCCTCTACGAGCAATAGTTTTTGTGGTAAGAAGGTGACTTAAGCCCTATCTTTTCAGTAACTTCATCAAGCTTTATGATTAGAATCGGTTTGTCTGCAGTAAAATCGGTCCAATCGGAGCCCTGTGAAAAGCCATGAGCTATCAGAAAGTTTGCTGAAATTTTCTGTTTGCCTATTTCAGCCATCTTTTCTATAGCCTTTTTTCTTTCTTCTTGATCCTCAACTAATCTTAGTTTTCCAGTAAGCACTACAAAACTATATTCGCTAAGATTTGGCGTATATCGTTCTATCTCTACGCAAACTGGAGTTTCTTGCTTGAAAAAACTCATCTTCTTACCGTAATCTGTGAAATGAAAGTAAAGAATACCATTAACATAAGCGTACTGAAAAGGAGCGATGTAAGGTTGCAAGTCACCTTTGAAAGCTATTCGACAAAGGAATTGTTCTCTAATTAACTGTTCGACCTCCTTTTCTTTCATTTTTGGCATCTTTACCTTCGTCATTTCTAACACCAGCAATTACTAAATTATCCCTTTTCCTTTTTTAGAGTACTCATCATTCAAGCAAGACTATTCTGCTGTGACTACGAAAATGGAGAGCTTTAAGATAGATGATCAATTAAGTTTAAGGAAGAAGGATGAGTAATGAGAATAGGTTATCCTTGTATCAATAGAACGATTGACTGCACCGCAAACAGCACTTTTCGTCTAAAATCTTACTCTGAAACCCGACTTAAGCAGACAATGAAAAATAATCTAGACTGCTTGACAAGAATCTTGCAGTTCAATCTTGAGCATATGCTATTCTTTTTTAGAATTTCCTCAGACTTGGTCCCTTTTGCGTCTCATCCGATAAATAAGTTCAACTGGCAAGAGTATTTTCAAGAAGATTTTGAAGAAATCGGCCAGTTCATTAAAAAAAATAGAATGCGACTTTCAATGCATCCAGACCAGTTTACCCTAATTAACTCAATTAAAGAGGATATTTTCGAAAGAAGCAAAAATGAACTCAAATATCACGCTGAAATACTTGATTTGATGAAACTAGATTCATCGGCAAAGATCCAAATCCATGTCGGTGGAGCTTACGGAGACAAAGAGAAAAGCACTGAAAGATTTATTACACGATTCAGTAAACTTGATGATTCAATAATTCGCCGTTTAGTAATCGAGAACGATGATAAACTTTACGATTTGAACGACTGCCTAAAAATAAATGCTCAAACTCAACTTCCAATTCTTTTTGATGTCTTTCATGACAAACTCAACAATTCAGGGAATTTAGCAACTGAAGAATCTTTCAAACTTACTACAAAGACATGGCATGAAAAAACAGATGGGATTCCAATGGTTGACTATAGCTCTCAAGAACCAAATGGATCGCCAAGGCAACACACCGAAACAATTAACATAGAAGACTTTGACCTATTTTTGAAACAGACCAAACAATTCGATTTCGATGTAATGTTGGAGATCAAAGATAAAGAAAAAAGCGCCATCAAAGCAATTACCTTGGCAATAAAAGACTGGCGAGTGAACAATTTTTTGAAAAACAAATTTGATTAAGTTGCCTAGTTATTCATTTTTTCAATTTCCAGTAGTTCTTTCCATCAACCTCTGAGAAAACAGTTTCCAGTTCTGCAAGCTGTTCAGGATACGGTTCAAGCACAGTCTGACTCGATAAGTATTCTTGTTTGAACCTAACAATCCAAGCCTTCAAAACGTTCAAGCATGCACTCAACGGCAGCCTTCCTGCTCTGTAATTATCGACAGAATTAAGGAAAAAGGATTTCTCTTCCTTGGAAAGCTGATGCGAGAAATACCCCATAATCTTTAACATGACATTTATGTTCGCACCAGCACTGGGAGTACGCGCCAAAGCAGAATACAAGTGGGTCTCATAACTCATCATTGTTTCATCAAAAGGTTTGTGTTCTTGGTTTGCCACCAACTTTCCCAAGATTCTTAGCTCTGTTTGATTGTACGCCGTGAACAAATATTTGTTATCTGATTGAAATTTGACCAGATCTCTGATTTTCCCAGATTTTTTTACTTCTCTAAAACTAGCTGAAAGTGAAAAGTTTCGTAAGAAAATGTTCTCTTATCCTTGGATTAAGCAGGCGGCGCTCGTCTTCAATTGCCAAATTTGGAAATTTCTGAAGAACTGCTCCTCCAAAGAAGCCAGGAGCTTTCTCTATTGACGAGACTCTCTCAATGCTTGGATAGACTTTTACATTTTTAAAACCACTACTCGGAGAGGCACTCTTGAGTATGAAACCGTCAACTGCATCCAAAGAATCCAAGAAAAACTCTGAGAACTTTGTCATTTCGTCTGTGAAGTCGAAACCCGTCGCTGGTTGCAGGAGTTTTTTTTCTCCGTTTACTAATACTATTCTGACAGGGTCGCGGGGCACGCCTAGTCCTATTTCAATTTCTGGACAAACAGGGATAAAATTTACGTAGGGCTTAAGTTTTTCCACGAATTCGCTTGCTATTATTTGGCCATTCCATCTAACAGGTTCGAAAGTAATACATTTTGAGACTACTACAACAGGTTTCGCGAATTCCCTCATCTAACGCCCTCGATATACTCTAAGTGGATGATTAAAAAAGGAGAGGTGTGCCTGTTTCTTAAGCCTTCTTATCTCTGGCATTGCGGGCTTAGTATTCTTCAGTCCAGATTTCAAAGTAGCTAATTCGGGCGAAAAAAGTTTTGCTATTGCAATAGACGGCAACTTTGAGTACATGAACAGCTACGTTTTGTGTTGTTTGTTTGGTCATTTGCTTTTAAGATTGGAAAATCTAATATTTGCTTCCCCTAATCACTTGAATAAGGGAGGAGTTGTTTTGCCTCATGTTGTTCTAAATGGTAAAGCTGCAATCGAGAACATTTTCAAAGAATTAAAACCGTTGATGATAAGAAACAAAAACAGTATTCTAAAAACCATGGATGTTTATCTTGAGCGCGAAAAAAATGCGATACTTTTCTATTCGTTAGAGATTGATTCTGACAAGAAGGCCTCTTTTCTTACGATGATATCTGGAAGAAACGATGGAGTTGTCGTTAGGCTTTATCCAAAGATTAATGTTGAGAAAACAGAGGGAGTTAAAATGATAATAGTTGAATTAGCAAAACAGCTGATCGCGACATTTCCTGAGCTTACAGTAGGAGAAACAAATCTTGATAACTATCTTAAATAATCTAATGCTCCACCTTAGAGTAAGAGTATAATCTTAAGGCTTTTAACCGTCCAAATTAAAGAGTCAGGATCAGGTGACTACCGAGCGCTCTATGAAATAGACTTGGACCAAAATACAGTAATGGTGTTTTTCGTCGGTGACGAGAAAAAAGTATACGATGACTTTTCAAAACTTCTCTAAAAGTCACAGTAATTTACTTTCTGAAAACTCTAAATATTCGTTAAATTAAAAGAGAGAATCAGTGAAAAAAGTATCGTTGCTATTTAAGATGAGGGCTTAGTTGTGGCATTTTACCCGAATTTTGTGAGCACTTGCCTTCCGAAGTCGGTTATTTCGATGGTTTCGAAATCGTAGGGACCATGTCGTTTTGTCGGGTCAGGTATGTCGATGAGCTTGGATTTTAACAGGTGCCGCGCTGCGTCGTTTAGGGCTTCAGGCATCAAACCTGTTTTTCTGTGTAAGAGGTCTACCGTCACCAAGAGACCTTTCTCAAATTGGGAAAGGGTTACAAGAACTTTTTTGGTTGTGGGGTCAATCATGTCGAAATCGTCTTGTTCAAAATCTTCAACCATTCAAAAACACCACTCGTAACTAGGATAGTCTCACATAAAAACCATTTGAAAAAGCCCAACGGAAAATAGCCGACAAAAAATAGAAAAGGAAAATTGAAAAAAATGGAATATACGGGAGATCTCAGACCGCTTCAGGGGTAAGCCCGCTCCGACTCAGCCTTGATAGCTTTTAACTGGTAAATTGGGGCTATGATCCCCCTCCCGGCCCATTTAAATTTGAAATTGTCATGAGGTTATCTTGTGTAAATGCGAGAGATTAGAGTGCTATCAGCGTTTACATTTGACAGCCATTTCAGAAAAGCTGGCTTTCAACTACTACCCTAAAAAGGGTTTTTTAAAAAAAAAGTGTGGCTTAGCCCTCTTTTAAAACAACCGCATTAGCTGCACAGGCTGCTACGCAGTCTCCGCATCCACGGCAAAGACGTGACTCCACAACGTTTGGGTCTTCTGGGCTGATGCGGAAAATAGCTTTTATGGCACAAGCTTTGGCAGCATTGCATTTGTCGCATCGAATGCACTTTTGGGGGTCGATGTAGGCTTTAGTCATGGTCGCTCAGCACTGTTTTCGGGTTGAATTTTATTTGCCTTTTGCCCTAACCACCAACGTGTAGACCGTGACCAGAAGAATCGCCGCCAACAACAGGATACTTACCGGATTGTAGGCGCTAAGCATCGAATTTATGAGTACCGCGCTGGGGATGACTGTGAGTATGGCGTACATTGTGGTGGCCATGCCGATTGTTGAGCCTTTGCTTATTCCTGGTATGTGCTTGCTTCCCAGAGTTAGTTTGGACAGTTTGGCGAATCCTTTGGTGCAGGATTTACAGTAATAGCACGAATTGCACAGCAAACGCCGAATTATAATCAAAACTGCGAAGGCGGAGAAGCCCAAAAAGAGCCAGCCGAAGAGCGGGTTGATTAGGTAGATTGAGAGGGTGCCTAAGACCACCCAGATCGAAAGAAGCGATGTGCCCGATAAGAGGAGGGATTTGGTGGCAACGATTTTCTCACTATCAGCGACGCTCACTCAGTCACCTGTTACTGGGTTTTGTCCATGAAGGGTTTAAACTTGGATTCAATCTGCGATTTGGGGCACGCGCCGATGAGGGTTTCGACTGGTTTGCCGTTCTTGAAAACAATCATTGTTGGAATGCTCATGACTCCAAAACTGCTTGGAACCGACATGTTCTCATCAACGTTCATCTTCCCAAACGCGACTTTCCCGGCGTACTCGGCTGCAAGCTGCTCAATTAGTGGACCCACCATTCGGCAAGGACCACACCAAGGCGCCCAAAAATCAACCAGCATCAAGCTATGTTTTGCGATCTCAGACGCGAAATTGCTGTCGGTCAAAGGTATGGGTTTACCCGCCGATAGTTCGGTTGGTTTAGCTTGCGTTGTAGCTCGCTCCAGCATTTCAGCTATCTTTTTTCTCTGGATTCTTTCTATTTCTGGGTCGATCATAGTTTTGCCTCTTTTTTGGCGTTCAACCATACTATTCGGGCTCTGCAGGTTGGGTTGCCGCAGCATTCTTCTTCGGGAATTCCGTGGGGGCAATTTAATTTTAATTCCATAATTTTTACCTTTGTTGTATTTGTATGAGTTGATGTGGCTGAGAAATTATAAATATGTTGCGGTATTGTCAATACCAAACAATACATGTATCTGGGCGAACCACATACAACAACCATTAGACAGGTTCCAGAAAACTAAAAGGCGGCGCTACTACCACATCTACGCAGCAGCTGAACCCACAAAAATCAAACAATACGCAAAACAAAGACTAGATGAAATCACCCACAACCTCAAAGCCCCAATAGACAACCGCGACACCAACATCCAAAGCCACATCCCAAAAAAAAACAAAACCACCTAAAAGCTAAAACTCTCTTTCTTGGTCATCAGCCTTCCCTGCCTTCTTCTCATGCACCATTTCCTTTAGGGTCGTGTGGCATTTGCTGCATTCGAACATCGACGTGCCACAGGATGGACAGAACAACTCCTGCTTAACCATCCGATCCAAAAGTTCGAGTAATTCAGCCTTATTCTGAACCTCATGTGCAGAATCCTGATGCGCAAACGCCTCAAAGGCCTCCTCATCCTGCTGATGAGGGTTTTCGCTGGAGACAATTTCCTGGTACACTTTGGATATGCTTGTTTTTCCATCACGCAGTTTCTGCTTATCGTCCTCGGTTGCTTTTTCAATGATTTTTTTGCCCCGCTCCAAAGTTCGCGCAGAAACCCCCACCTTCTTAGCAACCGCCTCAGTCGCTTTTGCCTTAGGCACAAGGTCAGGCTCTGCGTCGTCTGACGCTAACCCCAACTGCGTGTCACGGCCATTCTTGCCGCCTTGGGATTGTCTTTTCTTGGCAAGGGCTTTCTCGATTTCAAGCAACGGAACAGCTAACTCTACAAGCTGGAAGTTGTTTAGGTGGCGGCGTCTTAGGTTCGTTTCGATGACAAATTTCTTCTCTAAGAGTTTATCGTCGAATTTGCGTACTTCAAAATCAGGTTCAAGCCCAAGTTCGATGCAGGCTCGAAAACGGTGGTGCCCATCCAAGACAACGAGGTCTTCGTTGACGATTATGGGGTAGTGTTGTCCTTCGGTTTGGATGGAGGTTTTAAGCTCAGCGAATTCTTCTTCTGACATCTTTGGCAGGAGTTTGTCGTATTCTGGGTTCAGGTGCAGGCTCATGGGTATCGACCTCTTCTTTGTTTGATTTATTATATAAGTTGACAGGTTCTAAGTCCATTTATTCAGCCCTTGCTTTGATGTAGTCTTCAGTGTGTAGCCAAATATTCTTCAATTGCACATATGAGGCGCATATAGATTTTGAACTAAATTTTGGCTAAATTCGGCTTAGATATTGCTTGTTGTAGCGTTCTGTTCCAACATATCTTTATATTTTTTATTGCTCTGGTTTGAGCTATAAACTTTGGGCAGGGGCTTGTTTGGCTAAATGTCCTAATTGCGGAGAAGAAGTTCCAATTCCAAAGAAAAAATTAGAAAACCATGCTTTTACTTTGGCATATTATAAATGTGAAAACTGTGATGCATCCTTCACAGATTATCACTAGGTACATTTAGGGTTTAGCGATAACAAAGTATTCTCTTTCCTTATCCTCTGTCATGGTTAAACCGTTCTTTTTTGCGTACTCTTCAAGGTGTGCCTTGTTATAATCACATTTAATCTGTATCTGGCAATTGCCCGACTTCTCTTTATGAATCGACAAATAATCAGGGTTAACTAATTCGCTAGCAACCAATTCCTTCAACAATGCCATGGCTTCTAGCCGATTCAAGTGTACGTTCCCCATATTCTATTATCGATATCCTCTATATAATTTTTTTTCTGTAGAGCCAAAATAGGTAGCAAAAAAAAAGAGAAGTCTGCTACCATATCTATTCTGTGTTTGCGTCTTTCAACGCGCTCAACAAAGACACCCTTAAAGGTTAAATGATTCTTCAAGTTTAACACTAAAACAATACGTGGCTCATGCCTACAACATACTCTTTTATTTTTACTTGAGATAAGTAACATATGCGTATGAAACCGCCCAAAGAAAGTTTGACGGAGCAAAAGTTAACAAGATGCGGCTGATCTCTCTCCTTGCCCCTCCCAGAAAAATTTTAGTACCGCATCAAGTTAACAACGTTGCTCCGTCAAACCTACTTTTACATCTACTTGCGGTAACTATAGAAGAAACATTACGGCTTAAAAATAATTAGTTGTCTTTTTTCGTTTTCTTCTGCTACTAAATTTTTAAAATTTGCATATGCTTGAATTAACTCAAGGTCATAGGAACCCTTAATTCTTATTTGGTATTTATCGGGTTTTCTCTGCTCAATCTGAAATGATAGAGCTTGGACTAGCATTTTAGAATTTAACTCTTATAGAAGAGACACCGCTTCTTCTCTTTTCACGTACGTTCTCATACATTTTAGCGGTTACGAACTATAATAGTTTTGCGATTTGCACATCAATCCATCGAGCAAAAAAAGCTTGATTGCACAAATAACGCTCACATTGCTGAATCCAAAATAATCTCTTTAAAATAATGTTTCATTTTTCGCATAAGTTGTTTTAAGATCCATAACTTACTGATTGCTGTAATGTTGTACAAAAAAATCTATGGGCGCATACCCACAAGGGTTATTAGACGGCATGCACCTAAATTCTAAATTAGTAACAAATTAAAATCTCATCATTGCGAGAAATACTCGCATAATGCGATTAACATAATCAAATAAGTATAATTTACATAGGAGTTGCACACTTACGGGAACATCCCAAACATTTACGATAAAGTACGTTGTACATGCTAGATTTGAAATTGAAGGTGTAGTTGAAAAACCCGACGTTATTGGAGCAGTTTTCGGGCAAACAGAAGGACTTTTCGGTCCCGAACTCGACCTAAGAGAACTCCAAAAAACCGGGCGCATCGGCAGAATCGAAATCGACCTCCATTCTAAGAACGACCGAACCAACGGATCCATAACCATACCAACAAGCCTCGATCGCGTCTCCACAGCCCTCATCGCAGCAAGCGTTGAAAGCATAAACCGCGTCGGACCCTGCTCAGCCAAAGTAACCCTTGACAAAATCGAAGACATCCGCGAAGCACGCCGAAAAATAATCATCGACCGCGCCAAAGAAATCCTCCACCGATGGAACATCGAATCCATGCCAAGCGTCGACGAAGTCTACAAAGAAATCAGCGACACCATGAAAGTAGGCAAAGTCGAAAAGTATGGACCAGAAGACCTGCCCGCTGGACCAGGACTAGACGGCGCAAAAGAAATAATCGTCGTTGAAGGACGCGCAGACGTTATCAACCTAATGAGGTGCGGAATCTTTAACACCGTTGCACTCGAAGGCGCAAAAGTCCCAGACTCAATCAAAAAGATTACAAAAGAAAGACCCGCAACAGCGTTGCTCGACGGCGACCGCGGAGGAGACCTAATCTTAAAAGAGCTCATGCAAGTAACAAGCGTAAAGTTTGTCGGTCGCGCTCCAAGAGGCAAAGAAATCGAAGAATGCAACTGTAAAGAAATTGCAGAAGCCCTCGACAACAAGTTGCCAATCGCAGAGGCGGCAGCAGCAGTCGTTCCCAAACCCGCAGCGGCACCCGCTCCAAAGAAGATAGTCGTGCCCGAACGCATCAAAATCGACGTTCCAGACACAATCGTTCAAGCAGCAAAAGCCTTAGTCGGCACACTTGAAGCAGTCCTATTAAGCGAAAAACTCGAATTAATCGAACGCCTACCCGTAAGCCAGCTAGCAGAGAAACTCTCACAAACAACAGGCGTGAACACATTGGTTTTCGACGGAATCATCACACAGAGAATCGTTGACATCGCAGCCGACAAGAGCATCAAACGCGTCGTTGCATCACGCGTATCCGAAGCAGTCAAACCAGCCTTGAACGTTGATTTGATAACGTTCCAAAGCATTATCCCTCCAGCCTAAACATAATCCATTAGGCTCCTAATTTCTTCTGTTTCTTTAGATTCTTTCAGTAGGTCTTCCTCTGTTACCTCAAAGAAAGACAATATTCTCGCTGCCGCAGGCAACACCTGATTAGTTATGTAGTAATCCACATCCACTTCATCGATGTTGGCAAAGACGTAGGGTTTCACTCGATTGTAGAGGCGCCCTTTTCCCTCCAATATAACGTAGCCCACCTTGTCGCCGCCCGTAAGGCGCCAACCCTTTTCCCGCAGCATCTTTGCTGCTTCCACATGCGGAGCCTTAATGGCGTAGTCTTCAGGCGGCTTGGTAAGGGTTTTCCAAATGATAAGGTCATGCAAGGGAACTCTTCGATGTTTCAGGTCCGCAATCACTAAACGTACATAGTCGGTTGCGTTCTTGGGCGAGGGTTCGTTGAGGATTATTTCCAGAACATGCTCCTGCACTTTCTTAGCCACCTCGGCCCAGTCACCACGAATAACCTCCAAACCCACTATATCCAAACTGCCATCCTGCCGTAGGCCTGCATAACGTTTCTTTGCCTCGGTGAAGAATACGCGCCTGTAAACTTCCCCAACTTCCACGTCAAGTTTTAGTTCACTCTTGATTTCGTCCTCCAACTTCGCCACTTTAGCTTTATTGTATTTTAGGAATAGGCTGTCTGTGTCTCCATATATGACTTCGATTTCAGCTTTCTCCGCCATCTGGGACGCTGTCAAGATGATGTGTCTGCCCCAAGCTGAAGCGGCTTCGGCGACGGGTTTAATGTACCATTTTGCGCCTACCCACCCAGCGTAGCCGTAGGCGGCGTTGGTTATGATTTTAACAGCTTTTTGTCGGGCATCGAGAACGCAGTATTCGACGGTTTTGGGGTTGAGGTTTTTCATTCTTTGGCGGATTGCGCCTCGGACGTTGATTAGGTATGTTAGGGCTTCTTTGTAGAATCCTGGGGGTGATTTGCGGAATCTGTGCCCCAATTCGGGCGCGGTGTAGACGCCGCCTGGTGGCAGGGGTTGTTCGGGTGCGATGTAGGTGTCGGGTGAGAGGTTGTAGGCTATCATGATGTTTGGGTACATTGATTTAAAGTCCAAAACGGCGATGTTCTCATGCAAGCCGGGTTTGGGCGACAGCACAAGCCCCCCTGCATAAGTTCGGTAGGGCTGCTCAACGCGTTTAGGGATAAGCTCACCGATTTTCTGTGCCCGTTTAATCAGGAACCATTCCACACGAAAACCAACCGCCGCCGTCATCACATGATCAAGAGGCAGGCTGGTTAGACTGGTGAGCTGCATCGCAAAATCCAAAAGTAACCCCGCCGTACCATCAACCTTTCGGGCGCTATCCAACCCAAAGCACATTAGTTCCTCACGTTTCTGCTTGTCATCCCAAAAATCCGCAAACTCCACATCCTCAACCACACTCCGCCGCTCCTTCATGACGCCTAAATGGGCAGCAAAATTCCACAGTGTTTTCACCTTAACCTCAGGAAACACATCCATAAAATCAGCCAAATCAACATTCACGACACCTGTGGTTGAAACGTGCCCGTAAACGCTGGTGTGCGGTTCCTGTTTGGCTCGATCAAAGTTCAGCTTCATTTTCAGTTTATGGCTTCTGCCCTTTAGGTAGGTCCAGTCGACGGTGTTGGCGCCGTAGCTAGCGATGATGTCAGGGTCATACTTGCAGATGTAAGAGATGAATGATTCGATGACGGGTTTGTCGTTTTTGTCGTCGCCTGCGATGAACTGTTTGGTTTCGCCGTTGCTGGCGGCGGTTGAAATCATCAGGACGGGGTTGCGGTCGGGTTTTGGTGAGCCTTCGCGGCTGTAACAAATCATCGAGAAACCAAGCACCCTCAGGGCTGGCACAGACACTTTATCCATCTGCGTTGGCGGCGCTTTTGCCGCATAAACCTTGGAGACCCTGACGCTCTCCGGGTTCTCTTCTTCGTCGGCTTCTACCTCATGCCATCCGCAGGGCTCCAAATCGTTGTCGATTAGGTACCGCATGGAAGCGCGAATGTCGTCTTCGAGGCAATCTTTTACGCCTTCGACGCTTCGAAGTTGCTTTGCAAGCTTCCCAGTTTTAGTTGCCACCATGCAACAGACCTTTATTGCTTGCACAGGCGCACCAAAGAAGCGGCGAGAAACAACTTCCACCTTCACAATTGATGGACCAAAACCCGCCATGATTGCCATTGCAACCTTCGACGCATCAAACCCCTCAGCCACCACAGCATAGAAGTAAGCAACAAAATTGCGGTCAACAACCAGCACTCGATTTCCAACTGCATCGATTCCCCACAGCCACAACTCAATTGTTCCCTTGTCATTATCGATTTTGGGGTTAATGTCTAGAAGCCAAAAAGAAACATTCACAAGCAAACGCCACTAAATCATAGAAGTAAAAGCCCCTTTAAACCATTTTCTCCAAATTAATCCCGCACGAACCTATTTGGATCCTATGGTGATATAGCTAAACGGTAGAGGAAGTCAAAAAGCCCTAAGAGGTATAGGGCGCATTGGCTGAAAACATACACATTAACATGTTGAAATCTGGTTCAAATGCCGATGTTTTTATTTGTTGCAAGCGCAAATAATATAGCACTATGCATTGCACAGTACTGCAGTGATACTGATGCAAAGGTCTTACTCGCGTGTTCTCGGTGTTATTGGGAAGCCAAACACTGGAAAATCAACATTTTTTAGCGCTGCGACATTGGTTGCGGCGGAAATAGCCAATTACCCCTTCACCACAATCAAGCCAAATCGAGGCGTCGGCTACGTTCGAACTCCCTGTGTCCACCCTGAATTCAACGTCCAAGACAACCCCAAAAACTCGCTATGCCTAGGCGGCACCAGACTTGTCCCAGTTGAATTAATCGACATCGCAGGCATCGTGCCAGGAGCCTGGGAAGGACGCGGTTTAGGCAACCAGTTCCTCGATGAAATCCGGCGCGCAGACGCCCTCATCCACGTGGTCGACGCTTCAGGCGGCACCGACTGCGAAGGCAAAACCTGCAAGCCAGGCGAACATGACCCCCTCGAAGACGTGCAGTTTTTGGAACGCGAAATCACCATGTGGATGGTAACCATCCTCAAGAAAGACTGGTCCAAAATCTCCCGCACCGCAGAAGCCGACAAGAAGGGTATAGCTCACCATCTTGAAGACCGCTTAACGGGCTTGAGCATTAAACGCAATTGTATAGGGGAGGCTGTTAGGCGGTCAAATTTGAACCTTGACAAACCAGTCTCTTGGACGGATGAGGACTTTTACCGTTTCGTGGACAATCTGCGCCGCATATCTAAACCGCTTTTGATTGTTGCCAACAAGATTGATTTACCAACAGCAAAAGCGAACGTTGAGCGTATGAAAAAACTCGATTACATCGTTATCCCTTGCTCAGCTGAAGCGGAGCTGGTGCTTAGGCGCGCCGCAGAGAAGCAACTCATCGATTACAAGCCCGGCGACCCGGACTTCAAGATAACTCAGCCTATAAAGCTGTCGGCTGGTCAAATTAAGGCGCTAGAACAGGTAAAAGAAAAAATCCTCAAACCCAACGGCTCCACGGGAGTGCAGGAAGCCATAAACACAGCCTACTTCAAACTCCTTGACATGATAACCGTCTACCCAGTCGAAGACCTCGAACACCTATCCGACCACAACGGACGCGTCCTACCAGACACATACCTCGTACCCAAAGGCACAACAGCCCACCTATTCGCCTACTTAATCCACAGTGAACTCGGCGAAAGCTTCCTCTACGCCATCGACGCCCGAGACAAAAGACGAATCGGCGAAGATGCCATCCTAAAAGACCGCGACGTCATCTCCATAGTGAGCGCCAAAAAACGCGCCTAACACACTTCTTATGATCCGAAACGGCGTTTGCGGTGCTGAAACACCCTAATCGCCCTCAACAGGTCGATGAAGCGAAAGTCAGGCCAGTACACATCCAAGAAAAGAAGCTCGCTGTAGGCAGCTTGCCAAAGCAAAAACCCACTTAACCGTTCTTCACCAGATGTGCGAATAATCATGTCGGGGTCTTGTTTAGTCATGTGGGATGTGTAGAGGTATTTTTCAAACGTTTCCTCGGTGATGTCGTCGATTTTCATCTCGTCGTCCTTCACTTTCTTTGCGATGGTTTTGGCAGCATCTACGATTTCTGCTCTGCCGCCGTAGGCGAATGCAAAGTTCCAAAAGAAGCAATCATAAGTCTCGGTGGCTTTTTCAAGTTCTGCGATGATTTTCTGTAAGCTTTCAGGCAGCATGTTTGTTCTGCCGATTACTTTTACGTGTATCTTGTCTCGGTGGAGACGTTCATCCTTTAAGAGCTTACGGAAACGCTCTTCCGCAATCTGCATAATCTGTTCAACTTCATCTGTGTGCCTACCAAAGTTCTCGGTGGAGAAGGTGTACAGAGTAACATATTTTACGCCTATCATGTGGCACCAATCTAAAAGTTGCTCAACAGTATCGGCGCCCCCTCCATGTCCCCATCTGTCCCTTGTCAGCAAGGGATGAGTTTCATTCTCACTTGCCCAGCGCCTATTTCCGTCAAGAATTATAGCTATGTGCTCAGGTTTAGTGCCATTTTTAACTTGTTGCCACAGCCATTTCTCATAAGCCTTGTAGGCTCCGATGACAGATAGAAACCTCTTAAGCACTAAATGAACCTCTCATGTCTGAAGGATTTTGCACAGGCGTTTTCTACCATGTACTATAGCTAAAGCCATGATAGGTTCAATTAAAGCTTACTCTAATTGAAGAGAAAAAAAACTTGCAGAAAACTTATAGTTCTTCAGGTTTTTCAGTTCTTCTCTTGAAGAAATTTCTTGCTTGGCGGTTAACGATGTATATTAGAAGAACCGAGGCAACACCTATTAGAATACCCACTATTATTGTGAATAGAAAACTTGAGAAAATGTCGTCGCTTAACCCAACCACAGCTAATTTATCCGTGTAATAATGAAGAATAACGTTTGCTGTTCCAATCAAAACAAACCGTGTCCAAGCAACTGAAACAATCAACGCAACGTTTCGCAGTAACTTTGAATCCCTCTCAACATACAATCTTACACTTCTTCCTAGCAGAATAATGATTGTACCTGCCACTAACAGATCGACGATTCCAGTGATGAAGTAGTATGCAACTCTCGGAGCTATGCTGAGCCAACCAGCTAAGTTAGCGGCAGGTGCCACGTTGATGTTTACGTTTGCTACGCCAAGGTAAACGCTTACGGCGATGCACAATATTCCAGCTATGATGGTGTAGTTTGAAATTTGTACAGGAAGTGAGGGCGGCGAATAGTCTCGTGCCCACTTGTAGAAGTCTTTGGTTGCTTTGTCAACGCCAAAGCCTTTAAGCAGCAAGAAACCGCCCACGACTATGACAATTGCTATACCGTAGTAGTAGATTGTGCCTGGATAGAACAGGTTGATTCCCCAAAGGATGCCGAAGATAAAAACCAAAATTCCAGGCAACCCCAGCGCCATACGCGCATAACGAGGGTTATCCACCAGTAATCGGACGTATTTTGTAAAGACCGCCGCGGTTTCTTCGATCGATTCACTGTGCTTAATCACTATTCGGCGCACGGAGGAAACGGGCACTCTTGACTCCACCAGTGGCAAGACTGCTTCGTCAGAATAGCCGTCTGTGACCAAGATAACTTCGTTGGCATTAAAGGAATCTTGTAAGCTGTTCAATTCGGCAACCAGTTTTCTGTCTGCACCCACGCTGCCCAACTCGTTGCCGGAGATAGTTGCGACTTCAAAGATCTCTTCAGGCTGCTTCTCATCTCGTAGCCTGTCGTAGAGCCTAACTGCCTCAAACATGGCATTGGCGTCTGGTTCTTCAGGATCCTTGAGGGCTAAGGCAACTGCCCCATCGAGGTTAGCGGTTCTTCCCAGAAGCGGCGTCTTTATGCCTGCTTTAGCTTCTATATCGCCATCCCTGTCCACACATAAAATTAGGATGCGCTTTTGCATCTGGGGTTGAGTTTCCTTTTTCGCCATCGCAAATCTCTATCTTGTTAATATTGACACTTAACTTTAAACTTGCGTATTTGAATCATCTTCTTCATCGTCGCCAAGCATAAATTGAAACTCTTCCCAGTTGACCTTTTCGCCACGCTGCAACTTAACCCTTGCTTCCGATCCAATCTTCTCTTTAATCTCTTTTTCCTTAACTGCTCGTTGCGCTTGCTCCTCTTTCCGCTTCGCCTGCTCCACGCTTCGTTTAGCCTCTTCCTCAGCTCTTCTGGCCTGCGACTGCTCCCTATAGTTAGCTCTAAGGCTAGTTGATTGACCAATCAACTCACTGATCTGTGCATACCACAGATTATTCTGTTCCTTGGCATTCACAAACGCTTGATGCAGACTATCGGCTTCAGCACGATCCTTCTTCACCGCTTCCACTTTTTCTATCATTGTGGCATGAAGTTCTTGGCTTTTCTTTGCTAATTCCGTTAATTCCTTGTGGAAAACGTCTGCTTGCGCATCAATTACCTTGCATTTGGCAATTAACTCTTTAATTTTTTCATGCCTTTTATCGATCTTTTTGTAACTCTTAAGTTGAATTTCGAGTTCTTTCACTTCACCAACAAGCCTTTTCTCCTCAGGCAAGTCAAGCGACGTCGTAGAAATTTTCCATTCAATCGCATCGAGTTCTTCCTGTAGATCACGTTGGCTTACGCGCGGCACGTTCTTTTTGAGTTCAGCGATTTTTTCATCTATCGCATTTATCTCTTCAATAATTGGGGTTGCTTGGGCTCTTATGAGGTCTCTTTGTTCTTTGAGCAACTTTACTTTCTGGTTTAAGGTGTCCCTTTCCGTCTTTATCTGATTGATTTCCTCACGGGACTTGCGAACTTGCTCATGTAATTGGTTCCGTTTCTCAACGTACTTTTTGATCTGATTGTTTGCTTCGCCAATTTGTTTTTTTAGTTTGTCTATTTGAAGGTTGATGTTTCCTTCTGAGCCTGTTTTTTGTTCGGTCACACATGAGCCTCTGAATGTTGAAAGTTGATACCTAAGCTTTGTTATCGGAATTTATATTGATTTAGTTTTAAACACACATCAAAACCATTGCTTTCGTGTTTTCACACGTTATAATTTTAAATATGTGCTGGCACCATGATTGGTTGAGATGGAAACATGACCTTCAACTACGATGATCTGCTAAAGCGAGCTTGCGCTCAAATGCCCCAAGTCTCCGAAAAACGCGAACGCTTAGAGCTTCCCCGACTGTACATCAACACAGTTGGTATGCGCACCATAATTTCAAACTTTAAAGAAGTGGCTGACGCCTTAGACCGCGACCCACAACACATCCTAAAGTTCCTAACCCGAGAAATGGCGACAGCAGCAACATTCGCTGATAACCGTGCCATCTTCCAAGGTAAATTCCAACGTGACAGCTTCGAGAGGTTGCTAACCAGGTACCTTGAGGGTTATGTTATTTGTCCAGTTTGTAAACGCCCCGATACCAGAATAGTAAAGGAAAAGCGCCTGTCTTTTCTGGTTTGTAACGCTTGCGGCGCAAAATCATCGATTAAACAGTTATGAGTGCGCTGAACTTGGAAGTTTACCTCAACATCAAAAAGGTGGGGCAAAACGTGCTCTTAGCAATTTGCGACTGCAATCTGCTTGGAAAAACTCTTCGGGAAGGCAAAATTGTCTTTAAAATAAAAGACGAATTCTACAATGGACGAAAAGCCACCGTTGATGAGGCTGTTGGATTGATTAGCAATTCAACGATTGTGAACCTTGTTGGAAAGAACTGCGTTGAATCCGCGATAGCACAGGGATATGTTCATCCTGAAGCCGTGATAAAAATAGAAGGCGTGCCTCACGCTCAAATAATGAAACTCTAAACTGCCAAAAACAGACTTTGTAAAGGGCAATTTGCAGTACCTTCTTGTTTTCGCTCTCGGCAACTTTGCAGTGTTCTTGTAGCCTTTAACAATAAATTTAATTAACGATAGCTCTTACATGGTAATTCAAAACCGCTGAGCCTTCAACATGAAAGAAGCCCTAAAAAAAATCGCTTCTAAACGCGTTATAGTTATTATCCTTGTAGCGTTGCTTGCTTTGTCGGCATTTAATACTTACCTAATTTTTGAAGGAACAAAATCATCCATGAGCACCAACGCAGTTAACTACGACTACGTGCTCTCACAAGAAGGCAACAACTACAAACTAAAGAACATGCTAACAGGCTATGTTGTTGAGCAGGCAAAGAGCGCCTCGTCTATGTTGAATTCAGCGTTAAATTCGGGCAAATCTGTTTACCTCAACTCAGGAACCTACATTTTAACCGACGATGTCGTCATTTCGAATAAGATGAATGCCAAAATAGTCGGCGACAACGGCGCAACCATAATGGGCAACGGCCACAAAATAATTGTATACGGCGACAACTACACGACATCACAAGATACAGTCATTTCGGGCTTAACCTTAATCAACGCCACCATCAGAGTCGAGAACTCTTTTGGAACAACCATCCAAAGCATCAAGTTTGAAAACACCTCCACAGGCATCGAGTTTGCCAACACCAACACATGGAGCGAATACAACAAAGTCGACGATTGCCAATTCATAAACGCTACAGAAGGCATAGCGTTCCGAACCCCCGTCTTCAATTACGCAGAAAGCCCACCGTCAACTCCCCAAATCAACGCCACAGGCTCATATGCCAGCTCAATAATCGAACGCTGCTCCTTTAACCTCATTGACTTCTCAGTAGGCATCAAAGTTGAAAAATTAGCCGAGTTATCGGACAGCCAAATTCAGGATGTGAGGTTCTGGATTGGCGAAAACGGACGAGCCAACCAAACAGGGCTTTTAGTTGACGGCTCCATGTATCAAACGTTGTTGTTTGGGGTGGTGTTTGAGTCGTTTACTTCTGACCCAGTCTACTTGTTTGGCATTGACATCGGCGATAACTGCAACCCAGCACCCACCCTCGACAGTGGCGTCAGCTTCTTGGGCAACTGGACAGCTAAAATCCACGATTCCCAAGGCATATGGCTATCCGGCGGAAATACACTCTTCAAACGCGAGAACATCAACGTTCCCGTCGGCACCAACAACCAATATGGCGCAAACCAGAGCATTCAGACTCGTCCCCTCACAATTTCCTCCTTCAAACCAAAGATTGCAGTCGACGGCAGCTTCACCAACGGCGAAACCGTAACTGTCAGAGTACGCATAGAATTCATCGACAACGTTATCTCCGACCCAGTCATTCGAACCTTCACCAACAGCAGCTCAGTTTGGTTGTCGGATGACGACATGATGCAGCTATTTCCATCCCAGGATATAGTTTGGACTATTCTGGTTGATGCAAAAACAAGCTCAGCTACCACAGACGTCGTCGTGACAGTGAGCGGCTACGGCACCGTAGGATAATTACTTTTCATTAAGCAAGTTCTTGCGGCTAAAAATCTTGTCCAGTTCCTCAGCTTTGAGCAATCCTTTTTCTAATGCGACTTCTTTTACTGTTCGGTTTTCTGCTTGGGCTTGTTTGGCGATTTTGGCGGCTTCCAAATAGCCGATTTTGGGCGCTAACAACGTAGCCAAAGAAGGATTTTTCTCAAGATATTGTTCGCATCGTTTCTCGTCAACGCTCATACCCTGAATGCATTTCTTTGTGAATGTTGGGATGTAATTGGCGAGGATTTGAATTGAAAAGAGCATGTTGTAGGCTATTACGGGTGTCATGACGTTGAGTTCCAGTTGCCCAGCCTGCACCGCCATGGATGCTGCCAAATCGTTGCCGACCACCTGGAAGGCGACCATGTCAAGGCATTCAGCCATAACTGGATTCACTTTTCCAGGCATAATTGATGAGCCAGGCTGCACAGGCGGCAAAGTAATCTCGTTGAGCCCTGTCGTTGGACCCGAGGCCAGCAACCGCAGGTCGTTGGCGATGCGGATAAGCTCTAAGGCCAATTCTTTGAGTCCACTCGAAACCGACTGCGCGGCTCTGTGGCTTTGCAAGGCTTCAAAATTGTTCTTAGCTGGGTAAAGCGGAAAACCTGTCAGTTTTGCCAACTCAGCGACGGATTTCTGTTTGTAATCGCGGTGTGTATTAGCTCCTGTGCCTGTGGCTGTGCCTCCTAACGCCACCGTATAGAGGTTCTCCTGTCTCCTTCGCAGCTCACCAGCCGCATTAGCAATGGCCGAACCATAAGCACTAAATTCCTGACCAACCGTAACCGGCACCGCATCCTGCAAATGCGTCCTACCCGACTTCAAAACATGAGCATTCTTCTTACCTAACTCTTCAAAAGCCGCTGCCAACTCATCGAGCACCAAAAGCAAAGGCCGCAAAGCCATCAAAACCGAAACATGCAACGCCGTTGGGTATGTATCGTTGGTGGATTGAGCCATGTTAACGTGATCGTTGGGTCCGAGGCTTTTATAGTCGCCTTTCTGTTTGCCCAAGATTTCCAGTGCCCTGTTCGTCAACACCTCGTTGACGTTCATGTTAAATGAGGTGCCCGCACCCGCTTGGAAAACATCCACAACGAATTGGTCAAGTAGTTTACCAGAGAGAACCTCATCGCATGCCGCAATTATCGCTTTAGCCTTCTTTTCGTCAAGCCATCCAACCTGATTGTTGGCGATGGCTGCGGCTTTCTTAATTAGAACGTAAGCCCTGATAAAGGGCAAGGGCGCTTTGATTCCGCTGACGGGGAAATTCTCGGTTGCCCTCAACGTTTGAATTCCAAAGTAAGCGTTTTTTGGGATTTCGCGCTCGCCTAAAGGGTCTATTTCTCTTCGGGTTTCCATAGTCTTTTCAAACCTATTCCTTTCTGGGTTGCTGCTCAATAATCTTCTTTTTAGTTTTTAAGATTGCCTCAGTCACTTTAATCTTCTTTGGACAAACCACAGTACACATGTAGTAGCTTTTGCAGCCCCAAACACCGTGAGGCTTCTTTAAAACATGCATGCGCTCAGCTGCATCTGCGTTTCTGGAATCGAAGATGTATCGTTGCGCTCTTAGGATTGCGGCTGGCCCGACGAATTCCTGATCCTGTTCCGTCATAACTGGGCAAGCGCCATAGCAGCAACCGCACAGAATGCATTTTAAGGCATCATCGAATCGACGGCGTTCTTCGGGGCTTTGAATTCTTTCCTTCTCCAAAACAACATTCTCGATGGATTGCGGCGTTTGTGGGCTAATCGATTTGATTCTCTCAAAAAACGGTTTCAAATCAACAATCAAATCTTTAACAACAACAAAATACCTAAGCGGCTCAATCAGGATTTCCTTGGTGTAATCGTAGTCTTTGACGAGTTTTTGGCATGCTAAGGCGGATTGGCTGTTGATGGTTAAGCCATCGGAACCGCAGATTCCATGGGCGCAAGACATGCGGAAGGCGAGGGTGCTGTCATGTTGCCAACGAATCTTGTTTAGGCAGTCGAGTATTCGCTCGTTAGGCTCTGCTTCTACCGTGAACGTGTCATAGTGTGGTTCTTTGTTGGTTTCAGGGTTAAAACGATAAACCTTCAGGGTGACCTTCATGTTAATATCTCCGTTTTTCGGGTTTAAACCTGCCCATTGCAAGCGGCTTGTAGTTATCTTTTAAGCCTGTAGGTGTTTCGTTTACTAAAGTGTGCTTTAACCATTCTTCGTCGTTTCTCTCTGGATAATCGCTGCGGAAGTGGGCTCCACGGCTCTCTGTGCGATTAAGCGCGGAGTAAACCATGACCTCTGTGACCCTGAGCATGTTGTTTAACTCTAAGGCTTCCTGCAACTCATAGTTGAAAACCTTGGATTTGTCGGTTAAGCTAATGTTTGTGTAGCGCCACTTTAAGTGGCGAATCTGGGCTAAGGCTTGTTCGAGGGTCGGACCGTTCCTGAAGACGCTACATTGCTCAGTCATCAAACACTGCAACGTTTCCCGCAGACCCGCAACGTGTTCAGTGCCTTTGGAATCAAGTAAGCCGTTGATTCTATCCACAACAATACTTTCAGCCTGCACAGGAAGAGGCTGACAAATCCTCGATTTAATCTCCCTGAGAATACTCAAGCCAGCTCTGCGCCCAAAAACAATGAGGTCAATCAGTGAATTGCAACCTAAACGGTTTGCGCCATGCACACTCACACATGTACATTCTCCAGCAGCATACAACCCAGGCACAATAGTGCCAACCTTATCCGCTAAAACGTGTCCATTAACGTCGGTTGGTATACCGCCCATCATGTAATGGCATGTTGGCGCAACAGGCACCGGAACTTCGGCGGGGTCAATTCCCAAATAAGTCTTGACAAACGAGGTGATTTCAGGAAGTTTCTGGTTTAGGCGTTTCTCGCCAATCTCCCGTAAATCCAAGTAAACAAAATCCTTGCCATTCACCCCTCTGCCCTCACTAATTTCTTTGAGAATCGCTCGCGAAACAATATCTCTGGGCGCCAAATCCTTCAAAGTTGGCGCATACCGCTCCATGAAGCGCTCGCCCAAACCATTCCGCAAAACGCCGCCTTCAGCTCTAGCAGCTTCACTCAAGAGAATCCCAAACCCATAGATACCTGTGGGGTGGAACTGAATAAACTCCATATCCTCCAAAGGCAAGAGTGAGTCGAGGGCTAATTCGAATCCGTCTCCTGTTGAGGCGAAGCCGTTGCTGGTGGTTTTGAAGATTTTGCCACATCCACCTGTTGCTAAAACGACTGCTTTCGCATGGAAAACCTGCGGGGTTCCCGTAGCTAAGTCGTATCCCGCAGCGCCGCAACAATCGTTTAAAGCAAAAAGCAAGTGCTGGATGAATACTTCGTTGTGAAATGTTACGCCTTTCTGGAAGCATCGATCATAGAGTGTATCCATGATTGCTCGTCCTGTGTGGTCTGAGACGTAACAGGCCCGTCTGACTGGGGCTTCGCCGAAGTTTTTGGTGTGTCCTCCGAATCGGCGCTGCTCAATTTTGCCTTGAACGTTTCGGCTAAATGGGACACCCATATACTCGAGGGTGTAGATTGCGTTTGGGGCTTCCTTGGCTAAGATTTCTGCTGCTTCTTGATCGGCGAGGTAGTCGCTGCCCTTCACAGTGTCGTACATATGCCATTCCCAATGATCCTCTTCCTCGTTTCCCAGACTTGCCGCGATACCGCCCTGCGCAGCAACCGAATGCGAACGTGTAACATGCACCTTGCTGACGACAGCTACCTTTGCGTTTTCTGAAGCCGTCAACGCCGTATATAACCCTGCGATTCCGCCTCCGATAACCACAACGTCGTATTCATGAATCATGATTTGCCTCCAAAGTTAGATTTCGAATTTCTCTATTATTTTTGCTTCTTTTTCACCTGTAATTTCCGCAATAACATGAAAGAACTGTTCGAGCCCAGAGTTGACGATTCTTGGTTTAAGGAGCTCGTCGATTTGGAAGACGCCTGCAGAATTGGACATTTTGATTTTTATGTTGATGGGTTTTGCAGCACCGTTTTCTGCCAATTCTATGTCTACTTTTTCTATGGATAAGGCTGAGACTGCGTGGATATCTACTTTGCCCGATTGGAAGGGAATGCGTGCTCGTCCAGATTCCATGTCTAAGGCGTCAGCGATTCCGACGATGCCAGCTTCCTTGGTTAAAATCCTGTTGGTAGGTTCATTCCTGCGGTGTTCTTCGTGGGTTACGATGGCGTGGAGGACTTCAGAGGTGATTATTGCTTTTTCTTCTTCGCTGTAGGTTGGGGTTAAGAATTTGTCGAAGAACTCAAGGGCTAAAAAAGCGCTGTATCTTTCATGGTTGTTGCGTTGCACAATCATTCCCAGATCATGGAATATCGAGCCTAAAACCACCACAACTTCGGCGTCGTCGTTTGTCATCTGGTAGCTTTCCACGATGCTGGGGGTGACGAGTTTTTTCTCAATCATAATCCTCAGGAGCTTAAGGGCTAGGTTGGCTACGATTTTAACGTGGGTGGGTCCATGGTCAGTGTAGCCCATACGTTCGATAGCCATAACGTTGGCGCATCGCCAGTACGTTTTGAGTTTTTTGTCATCTTTCACTTTCTCCATGACTACCTTAAGCTTCGGGTTGTTTCGGTAGGGTATGTTGAAGACATAGGACACTTGCTTGATGCTCCAATATTCAATATTATTTAAAGAGAACATTTAAACTTACATTAAACGCGGACCGTCTGCTAACGCTCTTGGCTCAATTACGTAGAAAAACTGTTTCTTGACTTGTTGAAGCTTATTTACAGGATGATTAGGCTTTTAAGCAAGCTACACATACTTTTTTCAAATCAGACGAGGTTTACTGTTTGGGAAAGAAGAAAGTCTTAAGTGAAGGCGCAATCGGCGAATTAGTCTATCCTGGACAAGGCGAAGTCTTGGGCGTAGTCATAAAACTGCTGGGGTTCGACCGTATATTGGTAAAGTGTCAGGATGGCGCCGAACGTTTGTGCCGAATCCGCGGTAAAATGAAGCGACGCGTTTGGATAAGAGAAGGCGACATAGTCATCGTTTCACCCTGGGATTTCCAAACCGACACACGCGGCGACGTGGTATGGCGTTACACTCATTCGCAGGCAGATACACTTAGACGCAAAGGAATTTTAACCCTTTAATTTAAAATTTTATTTATTATTTCCATTTATTTGAACCTGCTAACGGCTTGGAAAACAGCTATACAACCTACACATTCTTAAGAATTTTAGCACTCAACATTCCAAATGGCGTTTCTACTAGACTGGTTTTAATACCCAAAAGCCTATTGCATGCTTGATATTATGTCACGTAAAGCCCAAGAACGCATTGCCCATACTGAAAGAAGAATCGAACGTCGAGATAAAATGCTAAACCACGATAAATCCAGCGAACGCGCTACCGTCGAAGAAGTTTTCGACCAGACCACCCGTATGGTTGTCTTCGATTTACTAAACAGTGGAGTTCTCTACGAACTCAACGGTGCGGTGAGTTCAGGCAAGGAAGCCAAAGTTTACTGGGGCACAACCAAAGAAGGCACCGACTTAGCCGTAAAGATTTACTTAACTTCCTCCGCGGAGTTCAAGAAGGGCATGCACAAATACATCGAAGGTGACCCCCGATTCAAAGATGTCAAACATGACACTCGATCACTGATGGCTGTTTGGGCTCAGAAAGAGTTTCGCAATTTAGGGGAAGCTATCGCCGCAAAGGTGCGGGTTCCAAAACCTATCGCGGTCAAAAGTAACGTTGTAGTCATGGAGTTTATCGGGGAGAAAGGTGTTAGTGCCCCTTCTCTTAAGGAGCAGCCGCCAGAAAACCCGGAAAAAGTCTACAAAATAATAGTGACCTACATCAAGAGGCTCTACAAGAAGGCCAAAATCGTCCATGGCGACCTAAGCGAATACAACATCATGATGTGGAAGGGCAAACCCGTCGTTTTCGACGTTTCTCAATCTGTTTCCATTCAGCATCCCCTAGCGGATTTTATGCTGCGCCGCGATTTGGAGAACGTGAATAGGTTCTTTAAGCGGTTAGACGTAGATGTTTATCCAGTTGAAGAATTATACAAGATGGTTGTTGGTAAATAATGCCTGGTTCAGATACATTTGTAAAGATACCTAAAGAACGCGTCGGTATACTGATTGGTCCCGAAGGCAAAGTAAAAAAGGAAATAGAAACAAAACTAAACGTCACACTGGAAGTTGATAAAGAAGGTAGCGTAACCATAACGCTTCCAGAAAACATACCTGACCCCTCAGTATTCCTAAGAGCCAAAGACATAGTTACAGCCATCGGCAGAGGCTTTAAGCCAGAAACAGCGTTCCGCCTAATACGCAATGAAGACGACATCTTTGACATAGTGGATTTACGCTTGATTTTTGGGCGCTCCGAATCCGACATGAAACGGGTAAAAAGCAGAATAATCGGTACTGAAGGCAAAACCAGAAAACTAATCGAAGAACTCACCGAAGCCGACGTAGTGGTTTACGGTCACACAGTAGGGATTATCGGCAGTTTCGAGGAGGCGGATGCGGCACGCAACGCTGTGCAAATGATTGTTGAAGGTTGCCAGCACCACACAGTTTACAGTTACCTGCAGAAGAAACGCACCGAACTCAAGAAACAAAAGCTAGAGTTATGGGAGAAACCTCCAGAATAACAATGTCTCTTTCTTCTTTTTGCTTATGCCCAGCGGAACGGCCACTTTGAACGTTGAAAGAGCTCCGTTGAGAACACCTTGTAATTTTTGATTTGTGGGTCGCGATCAACTAAATCTTCTACTCTCTTGAGCGCTTGAGAAAACACGTCTTTTTCTGACTTCTCAAGAGCCTCTTGGTCTAACCAAAGCGTAAGAATCGTCACGGCGTTGGGGTCATCGTCGGCAACAAGCGAGATTGCTCCTCGGTACCCTTCAAACTGATGGGCTAAAGTGTTGAGGATAATGTCAAGCTCTGAGAACCCTTTTTCGCCTTTGCCCTCTTTAAAGTGCCAAACAGACATCCTAGCTAAAACCAAAACAAGTCACTGCCCAAATAAATAGCGGTTTCTTCCTAATATAGCTTAAAACATCTCGATTGTTCGGCTACACTGTTCTTCTTTTTTCATTTGTTAGCTCTCCCCCTATAGACATCCTGTTTAAACAGTTTGATATACAGTATGATATAGTTGGAATCTCGCTTATATCGGATTAGCTTGTTAGCAGGGACAACCGGACTTTAATAGAATTAGAGTCAAATATCCGCGTGTTGGGCTTTGTGTGGCAATTTGTATTGAGAAATGAATAGTTATTTATTCAATAAATGAATCTAATACTTGTCGAGTTGAGTATGACAGCTAAGTTTGTGTGGTCGATAACTTGACAACTATCACTTCTTTTGTGTGCCCCGTTTGCGGATGCGTATGTGATGATATTGAAATAACCGTTGAAGACGGAAAAATAGTGAGAAACAAAAATGGCTGCGCGTTAAGTCAAGCAAAATTTTTTAACTTTAACAAAGAACACCGGCTCCTAAAACCCTTAATGAGGAAGAACGACAAATTAGTGGAAGTTCCCTTAGAAGAGGCTGTGCTTAGGGCTGCCGAAATTCTAGCTAAGGCAATATATCCTGTTTTGTATGGGTGGAGCTCCACAAGCTGTGAAGCTCAACGTATTGGAGTGGAATTAGCTGAAGAAGTTGGCGGTGTATTTGACAACACTTCAACGGTCTGCCACGGACCGTCAACTTTGGGTATGCAGGAAGAAGGTATTCCTTCATGCACGCTGGGGCAAGTCCGCCACCGAGCTGACCTAATTATTTACTGGGGCTGTGACCCGCTAAGCTCCCATCCAAGACATATGCAAAGGTACACCAGTTTTGCCGAAGGAAGGTTCGAAAGGAGCCGACTTAGAGCGACTCAACCAGATTCCATTGACCAAAAAACAGACTGCCCCAATGACAAACAATTGGGTGGGTCTTCTAGTAAGAAGGGGCGCAACCTCATAGTTGTAGATGTCCGTGAAACTTCGACCGCAGCTTTAGCTGATTTCTTCATTAAGCTTGAACCTAATAGGGACTTTGAAATAATTCAGGCGCTGCGAGTATTAATAAACGATGGAGAACTCGACGTTGAAAACGTCGCAGGTGTCCCCATCGAATACTTGAGAGAAGTTGCAGATTCTTTGGTTAACTGCACGTTTGGCGTTATCTTTTTTGGCATGGGATTATCTCAGAGCTCAGGCAAATCACGAAACATAGAAGCCCTCATTGGGCTAGTTAGGGATCTTAATGCTCACACAAAGTTTTCAATGATGCCTATGAGAGGTCACTTTAACGTGGCTGGGGCAAACATTGTGTTGACCTGGCAGACTGGTTTTCCTTTCGGAGTTGATTTTTCTTTGGGTTATCCAAGATATAATCCCGGAGAAACATCCGTTGTCGATATCCTCAATCGCGGCGAGGCAGACGCATTTTTGGCTGTTGCGTCGGATCCAGCTGCTGGTTTTCCAAAGAGCGCGGTGCATCAACTTGCTAAGATTCCGCTTATTGTTATTGATCCCCACCTGAACGCTTCATCGTTGATAGCTGACGTGGTGTTTCCTTCAACGCTTGTAGGCATCGAAACTGAAGGCACAGCTTACCGCATGGATCGTGTGCCTTTGCCTCTGAAAAAAGCTGTGGAGGCGCCGTCTGGGGTTTTAGGTGATGAAGATATTTTGAAAAGAATCCTTCAAGAAGTTAAAATGATAAAATCCGGAAAATCAGCGCCTTCTGCTTGAATTTTTTTGTTTTTGGCATAGTCATTTAGGTGGGCTCTTAGGCATGCACCTGGAACTCAAATGCATGATACGCACTCAAGTATGTTTTAGCAATAAAAATAGAAATATTTTATGAAAGCGCGCGTTTACTCCTGCGAATACAAGCATGTTGTAGGAATCAGGGATCTTAATAATGCGAAATATCTGTTGAATCGGGCTGAGGTTTAGCGTGAGCTCTAATTTTCTGCAGCAACCACGCCACTGTCAAGCTTGTTATTAATAAGGTTCCGACTGTTTCACCGGCTATTATTGCCAAATTCGGTTCCACAAGCAAAATCCCGCCATTCAACAAAATTGTAAAGTTTATCATGTTGACGGGTAAAAGGCAGCCGAGGTTCGCAGCCAAAATATAGATGGTTGGCAGCTTCATGTATGTTCTTTCCTTTAGGGAATATTACGAGTATAATTCACAATATAATCTTCATTTCCAGAATCTGCATATTAAAATAAATAGAATAAATCGAAATCATTCTTAGTAGCCCGCGCCTGAAAAGTCAGAATTAGCTTTTCAAATTGGAGAGAAACAGCTAAGCGCCTAAACACTTAAAATATCAATTTTATTCCAGTATCGAATCTTTTGGGCTTTCGATACCAGTCCATTCAAGAAAAGCCCATTCGTCATCATTGACAGTACCTTTGTTTAAATTAGCTTTCTCAGGTTTCTTTTTTCTATATTTTGACGACTTTGAAATATTCATTTTTGTAGAATTTGGTAGCCTGCGCATAATTTGCTATTTGTAGCTGTGTATTTTATTATATTTTATGAAGTACTAGTCAACTAATACTCTCAAATTTGCCTTCTCATAGATTTCTTTCATCCTTTCCGCGCGACAAGAAACCTGATTCTATTACTCTTTCTTTCAACCGATTAAGCGGTATTTGCAAACATAATTTCGGGGAGCTGGTGTAAAACATTCAAACATAGATGTGACAAATCTAAATGTCATTTGTTATCTTCAACCGTTCGCTAGAACATTTAGATAAACTCGAGAAAAAGAGACTCAAAGATATCCTCATGCGTTTTAAAATAGGTGGGCTCTTCGACAAGTAAACTCAAACTAGTCCAAGTACATACTTGAAAGTTATCATTTTTACTGTCTCACACTCAAGATCCTCATCATCCTTACGTCTTCGGGGCCAGAGTCGTCATCGCCCACCCAGAACAAGACACAGCCCAACAGTGATTAAAACTTTGGGTTAAAGCTTCACGCTTATTTCTACGCCGTCGCCGCCCACTTGGGTGTAGCGACTCTCGTACTTGCCTGACTTTCGAACGTAATCCAGATAGTCGCCCATCTGGTCCGCGAAGACACCTGCGTTATCCGCAAAGACCACGGCGCCTTTTTTTAGCTTATCCTCGGATAGTTTGAGGTACTGGAAATACTCGCTTTTCTCAGCGTCTATGAAAGCAAAATCAAATGGGCCCTTCAAAGTGGGAATTACTTGCAGGGCGTCACCTGTGATTATTTTTATCTTTGGTGGAATGTTTGCTCTGACTATGTTTTTTCCCGCCAACTCTGCCTCATCGCGGTGGATTTCAATGGTTACAATCTCGGCTTTGGCGTCAAGTTCTTTGCCCATCAGAATCGCAGAGTACCCAATCAATGTGCCAACTTCCAACACATGTCGCGGCTTAGCCTTTCGAACTTCCTCAGCTAGAAACTTACCTTTATTTGGTCCAATGATTGGGAGGAAATTCTTCTCCGATGCCTTCTCGATTAGCCGCAAAACCTCATCAGCGCTGCTGACTGGTGTTTGAGTGCTCATAGAGGCACCTTGATTTTGTCGATAAACCGATGCTGCAGCTTGGCGATTTTGGGGGCGATGACGGTTTGGCAGTAAGGTTCTTTGGGGTGTTTTTTGTAGTAGTCTTTATGGTAGGTTTCCGCGGTATAGAATACTTTTAGCGGGACGACTTCGGTGACTATGGGTTTGTTCCAGATGCCTTCCTTGTTTAGTTCGTCTATAAGTTTCTCTGCAGTCTCTTTTTGCTCTGGTATATGGTAGAAGATGGCTGAGCGGTACTGGGTTCCAACGTCTGCGCCTTGACGGTTGAGTGATGTGGGATCATGCATGGTGAAGAAAATCTCCAAAATCTCTTTGTAACTGATGATTTCGGGGTCAAAATATATCTGTGCAGCCTCCGCATGCCCAGTTTTCCCAGTTGAAACCTCTTCATACGACGGATTAGACACTGTGCCGCCAGTGTAGCCCGGTTCAATTCGCTCAACGCCCTTTATGATATTGAACGCCGCTTCAGTACACCAAAAGCAGCCGCCCGCAAGCGTTGCTACTTCCAAGTTTTTGCTTTCGCTGGGTTGCTGACTCAAATAAAAACACCTTGTACATCCTATTGCTGGTGGCTTTGAGGACTTAATTGTTTGTGACTGTCATCGCACTGTCACTTACGATTAGGGGGTTAGGAGAATGCTCCTTCTGCGTTAGGCGCATTTTCAGGAACAAATTGGGTGATGTCCCAGTACTCAACAATTTTTTCACCGCTGAAACGGAAAAGATGCACTTGCCTCAAGCCTCCATAGTTTGGTTTGGATCCTGCGAGTTGAGTATGTACAGCAACAAAGTCGCCTTCGGCAAGAACCTCCCTGATTGTAAGCTTAAAGTCAGCTTTCGACCCTTTAATTATTCCCTCAGATCCCTGCTTTTGCACCGCAATCATGGAGTCGATTAATTCATTAATCCCGCCACCCGTGTATGGATTGTGGGTTTTGCAGTCAGGGTCAAAGAAAACCAGTCCATCCTTGGGTTTACCTGAATCTACCAAATTCAAGAATTCCACGGCAATATCCTTACGAGACTTATTATCATCACATTTAGAAGAATCAAAAACAGATTTACCTAACAAAAATAATAACTCCTGAAAAAGGTGGGTTGACGTAAATATTTAAAGGTATTGACAAAACATTTCTCAACACTATTTTTTGGAGTTTGAAGGAAGTCAGCGGAATCCATTTTACTTTCTGCGCTCAGTCAACTATTAAGAACTCCCGTGTGACTTGAGATGGAAAAAATTGAAACCAACAATCCCTTAAGGTCGATCAAGGTTTCTCCTTTGGCAGCGGAAAGCTTCGGTGTCCGCTCAATGTGCACCCTAGTTGAAACTCCTGATGTCGCGGTGCTTTTGGATGGCGGAATCTCATTGGCTCCCTACCGCTTCAACCTACCGCCGCATCCTCTCGAATTCCAAACCATTGCCAGTCTCCGCAAAAGGATAGCCGAAGCCGCTGACAAAGCACAAGTAACCACCATCAGCCACTACCACTTCGACCACCACACCCCATCGTTCGATGACTGGGTAGTCAATTGGACCGAAGACGGCGAAACCGCACGCCGAATCTACCAAAACAAAGCCGTCCTCGCCAAAAACCCCAAAGAAAACATCAACGCCAGCCAACGACAACGCGCTTGGATGTTCCAAAAAACAGGCGGCAAACACGCCAAGACGTTGGAAGCAGCCGACGGCAAAACATTCACCTACGGAAGGACGATTCTGAGGTTTTCTGAGGCTGTGGTTCATGGTTCTGAGGATTCGATGTTGGGTTGGGTCATAATGACTATAGTTGAACACGATAGTGAACGTTTCATGTTTGCACCCGACATTCAAGGACCCATGTCAACCCATACGTTGGAGTTAATTCTGGCTGCTAAGCCCTCGGCTATTATGCTGGGCGGTCCGCCGCTTTATCTTGGAGGCTTCCGTGTTGAATTGGCGCAGTTGGAACGGGGGCTTAGGAATCTAGAGCGAATTGTTGAGGCGGTGCCATTGGTGATTTTGGAGCATCACGCGCTCAGGGATGAATCTTGGAGATCGAAAATGGATGGGGTTTTCCAGAAAGCATCCCAATCAGGACACAGAATCTTGACCGCTGCAGAGTATGCAGGCAAAGAAAACCTTTTCTTAGAATCAAAGCGAAAACAACTCTACCGCGACCACACTATATCCGCTGAATTTAAGCAGTGGACCAAAACATTGAATAATAAAAAAATCGCCAAACCTCCCCTGTAGAGGATAGATTGATTGACCTGAGCTTAGCCGCCTTCTCCGCATCCTTTCTGCTGGTTGTTCTTGCTGAGATGGGTGACAAAACTCAGTTTGTAGCCATGACCTTCGCCACAAAGTAAAACCCCCTACAAGGTACTCTTCGCAATTTTCTTGGGTACGATTGCCAACTTGCCATCGTTATACTAATCGGTCAGCTCTTAAAAGAGGTTGTCCCCCTGGATGCGATTTCCTTGACGGCTCAATCGCTTTCATTGTGTTTGGAGTTTGGACGATACGAGAAGAAAAGACCGAAGACGGAGTGTTAAGCTTTCACGTTTCGGAATAATCGCAACGGTGGGCATAGTTTTTTTTGTTGCAGAATTAGGCGATAAGATACAGCTTGCAACTTTAAGTTTAGCTGTTCAATACCAAAGTCCAATCAGCGTTCTATTAGGTGCAACTTTGGCAATGCTTGTCGCAGACTGCATAGGAATAGTCATCGGTGTTGTCTTCTGCAGACGGATTCCACGTCACAAACTAAAATGGTTATCCGCAATAATCTTTGTGTTGTTCGGATTGGTTGGTTCGGATTGGTTGGCGTCTATGAGTTTTTGCCAAGAATGGTCGAGTTAAGCTACTCGGCTTAAGTTTTGGGGTTGATGGCCTCTGCTTCGGTAATTGCTAAGTGCTTTCTTTTTAAGCGGCAAAGGTCAATCGAAGACCCAAAAACTCGCAAAAATATGCCTTAAATTTACATTTTTGAAATTTGCAAGAGCCTGTTAACCGCGGATAAAGTTTCTCTGATAAGATGAGAAATAGCAGTTGTTGGTGTGTTCACGCAGTAACACAGTCTTATATCCCTTTATAACACCCCTTTTCTTGTTGGTTAACCTGTTTTTTGGGAGGTGAAGAAATGCCGTTATTTGGACGAAAAAACGAAGCTCAAAAAGTTCCCTTAAACAATGATGTTGTGATGAAGTGTATGTGTGGTATGTGTCCTGTGCAGGCTCAGAGTACCTGTTCGGTGCCTAAGCTTAAGATGATGATGGATATGCGATCCAACATAGGCATGAAAGGCTCAGATATGCCTGCGGGTTCGATGAGCGCGATGCCAAATCAGATGGGGGAGATGAAAATGCCCAAGCCCGAGGAGTTGGCTGGACCCTTCTGTTCCATCGGGAAAGCTGCTTGCACCGACCTGGATAGCAATAAAGCTTGCATATGCAACACATGCCAAGTCTACAAAGAATACAGCCTAGTTTCCGGGAAGCCTATAGAGCACTTCTGCTTCAACGACAAAGCAATCTAAAAATAGGTAATTATCCAATTTTCACTCTCCATTTTAGCCTTTTTTAAAAAATTAGTTTCCTCGAATTTCACTCAGTTTATGGTTATTTTCTGCGAAGCGTCATTCTTCACAAAGCTCCATAGGCTATTACTCCATTGTTTTTCTTACTGAATCGCGGTTAACATGTTAGGAGACAGGGTTTAGTTTTCTGCCTTGTAGTTAATCGTTGTTTCGATAGGCGCTTTAGGGTTTTATTGCTTCCTTTCGCGCTCGACATCCAGTAATATGGCTTGAATAATAAAAAACAATGTGGTTGTAGTAACGCAACAACAAACTGAATGTAATTTGAAGTTAAAACCTTAAGAAACTCATGTATACCACGAACTTGTTTGCACCCCAATTAGGAACTCATTGCAGAAACTATGGAGGAGAATGCGCTGCTACCTGTTAGGATTTAATCTTCTTAGTAACTACCATCTTCTTACGCTGTTTGGTTTTGTCTTCGATGTCTTTCTAGGCTTACCCATAACTGCTGCTTTCTTAAGATCAAAAGTTGTATGTACTCTAAAAAAAGTCTTCAAATCAGGATCCAACTGCTCAATAACCATCATAGACATATACCTTACTCCACGCAGCTTCTCAACCATCGCCTGAACATCCAACTCGTTTTCCTCTAACGCTTCTTTAGCAGCTTCTAAGGCTAGTTTTGTATGGTAAACGGCGTGTACGGGCTCGCATTCCATATCCGTGGTTCTTGGAATAACCGCCGCTTTACCGATGCTGCAGTCAAAGAGCAAAGATAAGACCTCTTGGGAGACAAATGGGCTGTCAAATGGAAGAAGCGCCGAATACTCGCCATTAGCTGCTTCAAAGCCTGCTATTGCTTCAACTAAAAATCCTTCTACCTCGGATGTGTTAACGACAAACCTGACTTCAGAAGACAAAGCCTTAGCATACAAGTCTGCGCGTTCTTGAGAGTTTGTTACAACTATAACTTCGTCAACTAAACCTTTTACAGCATCAACAACATGGCTGATTAAGGGTTTTCCGTTTAATTCTGAGACGCCTTTTTCGCCGCTGAATCCATCTGAAGCGCCGCCTGCCAAAATAATTGCTGACCTATCCAACATATCTTACTCCTACTTGGAAATTCTAGCACGTGCCGTAAAGTTTAAGCTTTTTCGTAAAAGGAAAAAGTGATGCTTAGTTTACTTTGTCATCCTCGATTTTTTTAGCCATCTCAGCCAGTATCTTCGTGAATGGATGATCCTGTTTATCTTGCACAAAAATTAAGTTTCCTTCTGCACGCAATATTTCACAGAAACATGGCAAGATTCCAAGTAGTGGCACTTGGTAGTCAACTTTGATTTTGTTTTGCATCTCAGTTTTCTTAGCGGTTACTGAAGTATCGAGCACTTTGTTTAGCACTAACCCGGTTTTCTTTTCGAACAAATTGTAGAGTTCAGTTAGCATGCGTTTTGTTCCGTCAACATCTGATCGATCGCCTGTTGTTGTGACAACTGCGAAGTCCGCTGCTACAATTGCATTGATAGAGGAGTACTGTAATCCGGGGCTGGTGTCGAAGATTAAGTAATCAAACTTTCCGTTGTTGAGTAACGTTTCTCGAAGGGAGAGAAGTCGGCCTAATGCTCGCATTTCCCATTTGCGGTCTTTTGAGGACATGTCTCTGATTGCTTCTGTCGAGGGGTTTGCTAGGCAGGCGTAAAACTTGCCGGTTCCAGATATTCGGTTGCTTAAATCTACGAGGGTTTTCTCTATGTCGGCGGTGTTGTTTAGGTAGTCGTTGAGCCAGAAACTTGCGTTTGGGGCTTTGAGTATGGCAAATAAGCTTGGGGCCCGAAAATCTAGGTCGAAGATGCAGACTTTCTTTCCGTTCTTGGCGAATGTTGCGGCTAAGTTTACTGAGAGGAGGGTTTTTCCTGTTCCGCCTTTGTATGAGTGTACTGCGATTATTTTGTTCATAGTTTTCAACTCTGGTTTTCCCTATCTATGAAAAAGTATGCTTTTCTGCCTTTGCGCTCCTTCTTTAAGTAACCCATAATGACCAGTTGATTAAGGTAAGCGCTTTCCACTGCTCGGGCACGTTTTGTTTGCTCTGAGATTTCTTCAGCTGTTGCTCTTCCATTCCTGCAAATAGTCATAGCTGTCTTACGTAGGTGATCAGGCATTGACAGTAGAGTCATAACATCCAATGAAGCATCAGGCAACGCAAGAGATGTTCTCTGGCTATTGCCATCGCTGTTGCTGCCATTCTTTTGAATTTCAATCATGATTTCCATTTTATCGTTGAGCTTCTCGAGGTTTTCTTCTATTTTTTCCAGAATGTTTAACGGTTTTTTATTTGATAGTTCGTTTCTTATCACGTGCTTTCCCCGAGTTGTCTTCCATGTGTACAGTTTGTTAGTGTTAAGGATTTGCTATTTATTAAGTCTTGCGACACTGTGGTAGTTATTTGAAGTAAATAAACAAAACCGACAAAGCCATCTAGATAACTGAAGAAATACAAAAATTGGGTTGAATAATTTAAAAGGGGTAAAACAAACTAAAGTTTTGGGTTTAGTAGGGAATTGGGGTTTGGCTTCTTGCTTCCTCTACTATTGGCAAGACTTGCTTTAGTTCCTTGAAGTACTTCAGAACCGTAATGCCGCGTTGCGTGACAGCGAAAACTACGCGTGCTTTTCCTACGGTGCGTTCTTCAACTAAGCCCTGCTTTATCAAGAACTCTAAATACTCTTTGAGGACACTGCAGTTAACATTTGCTTTGTACATGACGTGAGTTAGCTTCAGTGGTCCTCGGTGGGCAAGCACTGTAAGGATGTCAATATACATTTCCAGTTTTGATCGTCGCACTTGTATACTTCCTCTTTTTTTGTTTAATGTTCTGTTTAGTTATAAATCATTTGTGTATTAGTGATCAGTGTTTTTGTCCATTTGAGGGGTCAATTTGCAGTTTTTCTATCCAAATTGTTTAACACATTTAATCTATTTTCGAAGGCTGTCACCATGTCATCTAGCAATATTTCACGCAATTCGGTAGACAAACAATTGATTTCTTTGTCGAAAACATTCGCTAACTTGGTTTCTATTCCTTTTCTTTCTTTATCCGCAATTTGTTTCATAATTCACACATATCCTCCCAATTACAATGACAATCCAAGATGGCTGAAGGTATATAACTCACTTATGAAAGCGACATATGAATCGAAGATTAATAGGAAAAAACCCAACTTCACCGCAAGACTTTGAATGTTTAGTTCCGGCTCTTTTTAGACGTTATTTTTTTTTCTTCGTCTAATGTAAATGATGAATTGCTTTAGTTATTCGTGACTGATTGTGCTGGAGGGTTTCATTTGTAATAATTGTTATGTGTGTCACGATAGCTTGCGGTCACTTTGGTTAATGTTGAACTTATGCTTGCTTCAGGTTTGTTATTGTTTATTCAAATATTCAGTGTAAATTATTGTTTGATGCAGCAATCGGTTTGTTGTTGGATTTTTAGTCCAATAATAGTTGTTGCTTATCTACAATCACAAACAAATTTAAACAACATTAACCATTTTAACTTAGAAAATGTAATTCTGATATGATTTTAGTTTTTTCTAGAAGGGCAGGTTTCGGTGTTTAATTCATTTAAAGAAAAGTCTTGGAGTGTCTTATTAATCAAAGGACACGTATCAAACAACCAAGTTAGAGCGGAGCGGTGTGAAAACTGCAAGTCAACCACTGAAGTCTTAACAGCCAACTATACCAACCCCAACCTCTTGCTTTACGGTTGCAAGGAAACCAAGTGTAAACACAGGTTTTTAAGATTAGATTTAGATTGCGAGGTTTCTAAAAAATGTCGTTGAAACGAATCCAAAAGGACAATTAAGAGGAAATAGACGTGTTTGAGACGGTTGCTCCTGAATTTTATCTTAAGTTTTTTCATGTTTTGTTTTTTAGTTCACCATAGGTTAAGTCCAACGTCAATAAGTAATAAGACAGTTCGCAATCAACCCCGTTTGATGAAGATGCATTGAAATGTGCTCGCAAGAAGGCTGATTGAGATTAACACATGTCTGGACGAACTATTTTTGCTTACTCCGATTGGTTGGCAAGTTGAGAAAACTTGCCTTGATTAACTACCTTGATTTTTCCTTAGAAATATAGTGCACTTTAGCGGATGCCCACGCTATTTCAGAAATAAAATATTCTAATTATCGAAATACAACTTAAGAAGTTAAGGAGGAAGTTTTAGATGGGAAAAGGAAAGATATGGCCAAAAACTCTGGGTCGGAGGATAAATACTTTGAGGCTTTGGATTTCATTATTAACATTTTAAAAAAACATGAACAAATTTTAGATAAGTCGATTCAAGAGTTGGCAACGCTTACTGAACATTTGGAATCTATAAGTGCATTATACGGCAAAGTGGAAAATGCAGAAGAAAAAATAAGTGTCATACAAAATGAAGTAACACAAATTATTGGTGACCAGTCAAACGTACCCAAAGAGGCTTCACAAGCTAAGGAAGAGAATCAGGCGCCTCAGACACTGGCAACACATGACTTTTCAAAACCAGTGCTTCAAAGCGGACTTACTTTGTTGTTGAATTGTAAACAATGGGAGGATTTTGCAGCTTTAGCAATGCATGCGCAAACCTTGTCTTTTAGCTATAAAGAAGATGAGGCTGCTTTACAGGCTCATGCAGTTAAAGGAAACCAAATGATTAAGTATACAGGCGCTCTTCCAAGCATCTCCATAATTCTTAAAAAATGGTTAACTCAGCAACTAGATATAACGGACCCAAATGTCTTGGAAGGTTTCTGGGATAATCCTTAGCAATGAATCCAAGATTGTCAAGGTTCTTTAGCTAAAAGTCTAATATCGATATTGTTAAATCGTTAATTCATAAAAAAAATAAAAATATATCCGCAGAATAGAAAATACGTTATAGTAGAAAACTTCCAATTATTAGATTAAAATTTTATTAACATAAGAGTTAAAATGCAAGATTAGAACATATCAAATTTAGATACATGGTTCCTGCTGAAATAAGTCATTTATTAAGAAAAAACATTTTCTTAGAACACAGGTAAGATAGAATGTCAAAAACAACTGTTGATTTGCTTTCACTTTCTGATTCTCAAAAAACCGAATTCTTGGAAAGAACCAGGGCTTACCTAAAACAGCAAATAGCAGAAAAGAGCAATTATCGGTCTATTTCACCCACAAATTTAGATGAAGATAATGTTGGAATAGGTTTTAATTTAAAAATTAATGGGGAACATGAAATGAGTACTCTTAAAAATACGATTGAAAAAATAAGAACTCTAGAAGAGGAAAAGCGAAACCTTCTACTTGAAATTGACGAACTTGAAAAAATGTCTGAAGCAAAGGCTGTAGCTTTGGAGAATGAAGTAAACGCACTGCGGGACGAAGTTAAATCGCTAAAAATTCTATTTACTGGATTAGAGCAAAAGTCGGATCGGAAATTCAAAAAATAAAGAATACAAAAATAATTGCTCATTTGCTGAAGCATACCATCTGCCAATCTCCGCCCTACAACCCTATGCCGTAATAACGCTAAGAAAAAACAAGCCTAAACAAAAACAACCGAGCAACAGAAATAGCATAGAAATTGAAAACCAATAGAAAAGCAGAGAGCTTAACGAAACATGAATAATCAGAGAGTAGTTGGTCAAATTTGCTTTTTTCTTGTATTTATTTTGTTTAATATTGGCGAAGTTAGGGCAGCTACAGAGATTTGCGAGGCTTCTACTGTTACTGCACAGGTGATTAGTATGCCGTCGTTGGGGCTTGTGCTTGTCGCCGTTGCAATTATCGTTGCAATGATTTTTATCTATAGGTTGCCTGAAAATAGGTACAAAAATATAGCTGTGCTGACTGATTCTGATAAACAGGAAATAGCCAGCCTAAAAAATACGATTGAAAAAATAAGAACTCTAGAAGAGGAAAAGTGGAGTCTTTTAGTTGAGATTGAGGAGCTTAAAAAATTGTCTGAGGCAAGGGCTACTGCTTTGGAGAATGAAGTCAATGCATTGCGGAACAAAGTCAAAATTGCTGATTTCTTACGCTTAGGTCTGAATAAAATGAAGACTGGGAGCAAAAAATGTAAGAACAAAACGTTCAAAGTTTAATTCAGTGGTCTTAAATTGTGCGTTAAAGAGCGTTTAGGGTAAGCAGGGAATTAAGATTGGACTGTTTGAGAGGACTCTTTGGTCCATTGATTACAAAGATTTCCTCCTTTCAAAGAGGCGAGGCCATTTGAATAGATCGAGTAGACAAAGTTCGATCAATAATCCAAATAATAGAGTTAACGATTGGTGGAGCTAAAATAACAAATGTGTAGTTTTCATAATATTGTTACTAACGTAATAATAGTATAAATAAACACACTGCCTACTGTTTTAATGGAGAAAGGACGAAGCAAGAGAATGGTTTTCACGTATGCGGTAGAGAATAGGCTTCATATGCCAAGGATCTACAAAAGATTAGCAAATAGTGCCCTTTTAATCCTCCTTTTCATAGTAATTGGGTTATTGGTCTCGCCTTACTTGCTTAATCCAACTTCTCAAAGTCAGGTCCCGACACCGACGCTTGCTCCAACTTTTACCCCAACCCCCACTCAAACACCAAATCCGACCCCGACTTCTGCCACCCAAGTGCCTACAACTTTTCCAACTCCTGGTCCTACTCCTTCCTCAACTCCTGAAACGACGACAACTCCAACTCCAGTGCCTACACCCCCGGCTTCGTCAACACCTATCCCAACCGTCACTACCTCACCGACTCCGCCAACACCTACACCTACACTTACGGTAATTCCATATCCAACACCCACACCATCATCAACGCCAACAGCAACTCCAACCCCAACATCAACGCCAACAGCGACTGCCACTCCGACGCCTATTTCTAATCCTTCCTCTACTCCTGAACCGACAAAAAGTCCTACTCCAGCGCCTACACCAACAGCTTCAACAACACCCAAACCAACGCCAACCCCAACGTTAAGCTCTTCCCCGACACCAGCTCCAACGCATCATCATAAATGCCACGGAACTGCAATAAGTCCATGGCAAACATTTGGTTGGACACGATTTAACGGGTGGATTTTTTTTACGTTCCCCAAAAGTCTGGATTCTGTTTTTTTCATTTTATCAGACGCGTGATATTATACTTGTAATTTGAGATAATAGTATTACGAATTGAGGAAATTTGGTCTGCGACCCCTCTAAGGTAGCCATTGATAGTGTCGATTCTTGGGATATGCCTTGAAGTGAAATACGACTATTAAATACCTAAATAGAGTACAGGTTGAAGATGAAAAATGAGAAAAACCGAAGAACACTATAAAATTTTTCTAGAAAAATTTGGGTTCTTCGTTTTGTTCTTTCTATAAAACTATCTTGGTACAAACCAACTCTAGCTTTATTCAATTTTTTACATTCTTTAATCTCACAAAGTAGCTTTTTCTTTTCAGCTTCTAAACGCTTGAGTCTGTCTAATTTTTCTCTTAAACTACTCATT
>CAVTBV010000006.1:0-138970 GCA_963733095.1 Candidatus Bathyarchaeota archaeon | reverse complement strand
CTGTGAACAAGCGGTGGCTGGCGAAAAAGTCGAGGCGCAGGGAAAAGTTGAACTCGTAACTAACAAATGCAATTCAAGCGAACACTACCGATTGATTATTGGCAGTAAACCCTCAGATTATATGGTGCTTAAGCATCCGAATTTAAAAAAACAAACAGCGAATAGAAGCTGATGCTACTTCAACATGATTTTGCATAGTGACTATTGCCATCTATCAAAACTAAACCCAAATTACAGTATTTAGTCTGAGCTCGAGGAGCCAGAGAAGTTGTTGTTGTTGCTGCTGCAACTGCAATTTGCAGACCGGTTGCAACAACAATCAACCCAAACGCGTTCTAATCCTTAACAGTGAATTAATGGTAGACTTTGAGGACTTGTTCATAGTAGTGTGGACAATAAGTCAACGTAACCTGCCAAAAACTTTCTGTTGGTGATTCAACTTCTTCTAAGTTGCCTTCTACAATAACGGTTTCGTCTTTTTGTGCCTGCTGACGGAACTCTTCCATGTAACTGAAAATCCGCGTGGCCTCAAGGGCTTCTTTGGGTCCGCTTAAGACTTCTAGGGGTTCGATGCCGTAGACGGATGGAATGAATGGTGCTTCATCGTCTGCGGTGATGCGGGCTTTTAGTTTAACCCAACCCTTCTGCTTGATCCTCGCTTTGGGGTCGTACTCGCTTTGGATTTCGTTCCAAGCCTTCACGGGCTCAAACTCGGCTTTAATCACTCGACCGCTTGCTTTGCGGTCGTCGTATAAGCCGTAGATCATTTTTCGGCGTTGGTGCCAAACGAAGTCTGGAACGGTGAAGTTTTTGAAGCGCCAATCTTTGCCTTTCATAGCGTCTTCAGATTCGAATTCATTTCGTAAAGCCGAATTGGAATCGGAATACAGCTGCTCCATTGCTTCTCGCACCTTAGCGTTTTCCGCTTTACCATAAATCGTAAAATCAATATCCGAAAACTTGGGATGATGAAAACCATGCAACATCGAACCGAAAACACCAAAACTCTGTGCCCCCACACCAGAATTTTCCGTGGCGATATCCAAAACCCTCTCCATCGCCGCAAGCAACGGGTCGGTAGGTCCTGCCCTAAGAAGCTCTACAAGACGCGGTTGCGGTTGCCTAGCTTCAGCAATTAAACTATGAGGTACGCCGACGATTTTTAGCGCAAGCATCTCATGGTTGATGAGGTACTGGGGATACTTTTTGGCAACCAGCTTCATGCCTTCGTCGTTGTAGAACTTGTAGAAAAGCTCACTTCTGCCTTCTCGGGGTGCCCTGGGGTCGGTTGAGCTAAAAATCTTTGAAGAGGCATATTCGACGTCGCAGATGTAGGAGTCTTTGGGGTGGCTGTAGCCGAAGACGCGGAAAATCAAGCCTTCCCGCGTTTGAATCGCATCACGGTCCCGTAGCGCTAAATCGGCCATATGTACTCTTCTTCCGAAGTGGCTGTACCAACAACGACCTGATAGAAGACACTGCTGTCACGTGTGGACTGGACTTTTTCAAGGGTTCCTGCAACCTTTATTTGCTGTCCCACTCGGGCAACGTTTCGGTAGCAACCGATGTTTGAGACAACTTGAACTGGAACTTTGTCGAGGTCAAGTTCAGATTGACCGTCTTGGGGTTGGTAGTTGGTGATTTTGTAGATTGCGGGGCGATACATGGTTTCTGTGTCATCACAAACTGTCGCGGCAAAACGAAGCTGAGCTAGGGGCGTGTAGGTGTAGTCGCCGAATTGGGTTTTGACTTCCTCTGGCTTTTTAGTTGCGTTGTACATCCAGATTTTGCCCTGGTATTTACCCACGAATTTTCTTGCCGCCTCAATACGGTTGCCCGCGATGTAGGTAAGCTTGTTTTCATTTACAAGCCGCTGAATGGCATCTTCAACTATGCGGAAGTTGTTTGTGCCGTAGACAACAAAGTCTATGTCTGATTCGGGTGCATGCATTTCCAGCGCGATGGAGCCGTGGATGCCCAAATCGCTGCATGGTACGACCGATTCTTTGGAGACTAAATCGATTAATTCAAGCGACATAGCTTGAAGTTTATCGGGGTTCTTGAGGTTCTGAAGCCAAACCAGGCGGTCTTTGGGAACAAAAACCTGCTCGATTTTGTCAAGCGGCGCAGTTATGAGCTCTTTGCCGCGGGTCTGATCAAAGAAAAGGTAGTTTGGGAAGGTTTTGCGGAAGGCTTCGATGAAGGTTTGGTAGTTTTTGGCGGTGTAGAGTTTTTCGGCGCGGAAAAGCTGGTTGGTAAGTTGGCTCGTACCGAATTTCCATGTGCGAGTAAGCATTTCCACGTTGAAGAGCTGCTTGTACTGCGCAGGAATGTATTTGAGGAACGCGAAAACTCTGTCGTCGGAGTGTTCATACCCAAACGTGTTCATGATGAAGCCATCCTTTGTAACAAAGGTGTCTCCATCCATCGGAGTCCAAATATCTGCTTCTTCCGTAATTATGCACCGCAAAATAAGGGTGAAGCAACAATTAAAAAAGCTATTGCATCGGACCAAATGTGCCACCCGAGTGGACACTTACTTCTTCGCTTGATAACCAGCTTAAACGCCTAAAAAACACTTCAGTACACTTGTGGTTGCTTGAATGTACACACAAATTCTTTTATTCATTCCAGAGGATATGAACATGATTATACTCTCTATAGGTGAATTGATTTTCAAAATTGTACGGTAATTGTTAGTTGCCCCAAATGCGGAAGGAAACTATATGTTCCTGATAGAAAGTTAGAGAACTCTTCCTTCTGTTTAGCAGCTTACACTTGCCTCGACTGCGGCACCAACTTCAAAGTGTCCTATTAACCCGCAAATCCTGAAATTAATTTAATTCTCGTTTGTTGCTTCACATTGAGACAACATCATCTTATATCATAACCAATCGTAACAAGTACCAAGAAGAAAAAGCTAATACCCCTCGTTTGGCGGGTCTGGCTGCCAACACCAGATAAAGTGTGCCCCCCTCGAATTTTGCACTTTACTGATGTTAGCGTATGGCTTGGTCCGCTCAACACTCAATTTTCCCCTCTCCAACACGTGTAAACAGGATTTGTTTTTTGAGAAGACTTTTAAAACTTCACAGTTACCTTAAAGGCTATGTGTTGGCAAGCCATCAAAAATACGCTTCTCAGTAAGCGATTCTGGGTTTGGCAGATAGGCGGAGCGTTTATCTACTCGATACCTGCCACGATTCGACTCGCAACCGGCAACGTACATCTGCCAATATTAAGCGCATTTATGCCATGGTGGACAACCCCATTTGTACCGCGCAACATTGTGGAAAAAGTTTTGGTTAATGCGTTTTTTCCCGGAGGCGCAGGAGCGGTGGCAGGAGAAGTCTTCTACCTAAACCAGAAAAATAAGCCTCTTAGCAGAAAACAAAAGTACATTGCACGCCTCGGAGGCGCATGGCTCCAGACCGCATTATGGTCACTATTCCAATTCGTAGGCTACATACAAAACATCAACGGTTCCTACGGCGGCAACCTCTTTGAATCTCCATATGTGTTCCCACTTAACTTCACCTTGGCAGCACTCTCCATATTTACCCCAGACGTGGTAGGCTTCCTAAAAAACAAATTCGTCAACTCTTACCATCGGGTGCGGCGCAAAAAAAGTTAATATTACCTTTTCTGATTAAAATCAAAGTATGACTTTTCATGTCAGACGCAAAGAACGCGAAATCACCGACCAAAATGAGCTGCAGATGGTTCTGAAAACCACCAAGTACGTTACAGTTGCCCTCTGCATGGATAACGAACCCTACCTTGTCGCATTAAGCCATGGCTATGACCAAAACAAAAACTGCCTCTACTTTCACTGCGCACCCGAAGGCAAAAAAATCATCTACGCAAAAACCAACCCCAATGTTTGGGGACAAGCGATTCTCGATTTTGGAGTTACCGACGAATGCGACTATGCCTACACCAGTGTCCACTTCCAAGGCAAACTCGTTCTAATCACAGATTTAACGGAGAAACAACACGCTATGGAACTCCTCGTGCGGCAGGTCTCATTGAACCCTGAAGAGAAACTTGCAAAGATAAAACCTGAAAAACTCGACAGAACCACCATGGGCAGAATCGACATAACTTACATGTCAGGCAAAAAACATCAAGCTCCGCCAAAGACCCAGACGTAACTTACAAAAGAAAAAGGGTTGGGTTATGGTGGTGCTTTCAGTTTTTTCCATTCTATGTATGAAACGATAACGAGGATGACGGTCCATACTGCCCAGAACGCAAACGCAGCGCTTAGGGCGAAGATGAAGATTGTGATGATTCGGTTTACGATTGATATTCCCATAACCGTTACCGGTGCCTGTTTCTGTTTTTTTGAAAGCCCGAGTAGCGAGAAAGCGTAGATTGCTGCAATTGCTAGTAAAAGAACGCTGCCGATTATGAGAGCGCTTTCTTTGCCGACCCAAGTGCTTAGCAGACTTGCGGGGGAGGTTACGCCTTCTAATTCGCCGCCGTTGAGGGAAATCTGCATGCTGGGAACTGCCCACCAAGCGATGACGTTTCCGACTTCGCCGATGATGTTAATTGCAACGAAAAACAGGAGGATTCTGTGAATTATGTCTAAATTGACTGGTTTAGCTGTCATAGGTAAACTTTTCACTCGTTTGTGTATTTAAAATTTGTCAGCGCTCAACTGCCCATCTCAGCCAACTCGACCTGATAAACTCTCAAGCCCACAGCCTCGTAAACCTGAATAAGCCACGGGATAGAATCGAAATGCGCAATGCAATTTGGATAATTGCTTAGTTCTTCAGCGCCAACGTAAACGTAGGTTACGTTGTATTCGCGGATTACACTTGCTAGTTGGGTTTCGTTGCCAGTATATGCATTATCGATGTTATGTTCGCGTTGGTAAACTTGGTCAAGCGGTTCTCCATGTCCATACGGCCAATATACATACGAAGATACCCTTAGTCGCCCGCCAATCATGCTGGTTGGCTCATGAATACCATAATAAGTAAGAAACACCGAGTTCTGAGGAGTATTATCCCTAACCCACAACCCAAGCTGGTACTCACCCCAACTAGCTCCTGTGTACTCTGTTTGAGTGTTGTAGATGATGACGCTTGCAGTAGTGATTACGGATAGCAAAACCAATGTTACAATCACAACCCGTGGCGTCTTAGCCAAAACTATCCCAGCCAAAACCGCAATAGGAATCCAAGCGAACATAAAGAACTTGTACATGTCCCAATCCCAAGGCGTGAGCAAGAGAAGGTTGGGAATCAGGAAAAGCGCCAAGAAAGTTATCTTGAGGTGTCCGTGTCCAGGCTTCATGAAAGAAATGATCGCCAGTACGAATGGGATGCCTAGGTTGAGGAAGTAGTAGATGAAGGGGTTTTGGGCGAAATCTGTTATGAAGGCGGTACTGAGGGAAAAGTGTAAGGGTGGTCCGCCGCCGAAGATAAAGGGCAAAGCAAACACGCTGGATATTATGAAGGTTAGGTAGCTAAATTTTAGGTGTTTAAAGCTAAGGATAAGGCAAACGGCGAAGGCGACATAGCAACAGAAGAACGCAACATTATGGAACTGATAAACCAGCCCCGTGACGATCCCCGCCAAAATCAAGCGGTTCCGATCACTCATATCACGTAGCAAAGCCAACACAAACGCGAAAACTGGCAACCCCATCAACAACGGACGCTGCTGAAGCAAATTATCAAACATCGAAGGCAAACCAAACATCTTGCCGAACTGGTAGATGTAATTCTGGTTTGGATCAAACTGCCCACTAAAAAGCGCTGAGAACAAGCCAAAATAGCTAAGCCCCCAACCGAAAACCGCCAAAACCGTGGCAATCACTGCAGCTCGTCTGCCATAAGGACGCGCTAACGCATAGATGGCGAAACCAAACACCAAGATGAACAGCGCATTCAAAACAGGCAAAAGCGTGGGGAGGTAACCATACATTTTTTCGATTATGGCAGTGTGGAAATCAACAAAGTAATGATAAGTCAATGGGGTGCCAATGTAGTTGGGGGTTTGGGGTGGGAAGTTGCCTTGGTTGATGGATTCTATTATTTCATAGTGGAAGGGTGTGTCCTGCCAATTTGAACCCGTCAACACTATGCCGTACTCGTTGCCGCGCCAAACGCTTGCCAACAAAACCCCGAGGGAAATTAGAAAAATCAAGGCGAAAAGAAGCAGACTTGTTTTTTTTATTCGCCTAACCTTTAGGAGTGCTGGAGGCTTTAGCAATTCGCCTTTCTTGTAAACTACCAAAGCGTAGATTGCGGTGAAAGCGAGAAAGCAAACAAGGATAGTATGCTGCGTGTAACCCACCGCTAAAGATACATAGTAAATTAGAGAAACGGAAACTAAAACGCTGAATATTGGTATGAAAGCCCAGATTTCAGAGGATTTTAAGTGGAAGAACCTGTAAGCAATTAAGCCAGGAACCAGAAAAGTGAAGACTAACGCGGTGAAGACGCCAACCTCGCCTGAAACAAACGAGACAGCCATTAACAGAAGCAGCAGTATAGGGATCCAATACTTTTGCAGAGTCCCCCTCCATGCCTCGTTGTTTTTGACTTTTTCACCCACCCTCAAACGACATACCAGTAAATAATTCCAAATGGTATTAAAATTGTCGCTAAACCAACCATCAGTACTTATCAAACCAGCTACCTTCTAGCTAATCAATTCACTGACGCAGGGATCATTGGAAGAGGGTTTGCCAACATTAATCCTCGAGGACCGACTTTTAACATATTTTTTAATATCAACAAATTGCAAAGACACAAACGACCAAAGTTGAAGAAACAACTCTCGAACCATCAAATCAGAGAAATAAAGCTATTAAGTACGCAGAGGTTGGTCGTTTCTTAGCCAACTACTTTTTTTGCGAGAAACCTTAATTAATTAAAGCATCGTGTATTGTTGCGGCGCTTATGCCCAGGTAGTATAGTTCGGTCTAGTATATGCGGCTGTCGCCCGCAGGACCCGGGTCCGAATCCCGGCCTGGGCGCCATTACTTATCTTTTGAATAGTTCGAATTCAAAGTTTGACTCAATACTTGGTTTTCATAAACGATAAATCAAGCTAACCGCAAAAAATCAAAGGATTACATGAAGCAAGTCCAAGAAATTCCCTGCGGCACCTGCCAGTCGTGGGATAAGAAATACAAAAAATTCTCCTGCAACCCTAAAAAATGCAAGGATCTCTCAGCTTGGCTTCTTGAGCATATTCCTAAATTGAGTTTCGAACCAGCCCTGACGCAAATTCAGCTTCCAGAAACTGCAACCCAATACGTCGTTTGATGAAAAATTTCTTGCTCAGTAGGGCGTGTCTCGTGTGTCTGAGGCGTTTATTATTTGCCAATGGTCTATTAGTATAGAAATATTTTTGAGTGCTAAACCGTGAAGTACAAAACACTCCATCACACTGCTAGGCAAATTGACCAACTAATAGACTACTATATGCATTCAAACGGAAGCTATAGTATCCCCATAGACCAACTGAGAAGCTTGATATTGAAAAAGTATCCCGACTTATATGTTGCAAATGTTGGTTGGCACAAAATCGTCTTTGGCATTCACTCAATTGATCAAAAAATCGTTCTCAAAGTTGGACCCAAAAACAGCATAGAAGGCGATCACCGTGCCTACAAGCGAGTGCCCGAAAGCATACGGCATAAGGTGTTTGCGAGGATTTTTTGGCACACCAAATACTGTCTGTTGCAGGAGTATGGGTTTCCAGCTCAGGTATCCAAAGAAGACCTAACTCGGCTGAGACGGGTTGTTTCCAGGTATGGTGTTTTTGATGTTAAATCAGAAAACCTGAGAATGGTCAAGGGGGAATTAAAAATTATTGATGCCAATGTGGCGAGTATTCCGATTCCTTTTGTTTTGCGAAAGGTGGATGAATTGAAGCCAATGCTGCCTAAACGTTTGGTTTTATTCTTTAAAACAATCACCAGAATACTATTCGAAAAGTAAACAGGAAAAAACGCATTCAAACTCCAAGAAAACAGGGTTTTTAAGCATTTTTATGTAGAAAAAACCATATGAGAGAACCTCAAGATAGTCTAATATACATGACGCTTACCCAAAAAGCTCAAGCATCGACAAAACCCAGCAACTGGCTAATGGAAATCATACAAAAAGTCAACAGCAACGCCATCGAGCAACAACAAATCACAACCCGCGCCAGAAACAACAGCCTCTGCATTCTCTGCAAAGGAGCCCGAGCCCTCTGCGGCAAAACCCGCTGCCCAATAATGGTTAAAGTCAACTATTTCCTCAAAAGCGCTCCACTAATGGCAAGCGAAGATATCGATGGGATGTCACCTCCAAGCGTTTTTATTGGAAGAATCGGGTATCCAAACGTTTACGCTGGACCACTCGTTCCGCCCGTTCATGAGGATACGGGAATTTATGATTTGCCTGAGCGGTGGTTTGGGAAGTCTATGGATGAGATTGTAGGTTTTCGCAGCTTGCTTGTACGTGGTAAGCACAGGGTTAACGTTACCAAGTTCATGGATGGGGGTAAGATTTTGGATCAAACGCGAGAACTTGCTCTTGCCGACACCAGCGTTGACATCGAGCTAAACCTGACAAAAAAGCCGCGGGGATCCATCTATCTTGACGATGATGTGCAGCCGTTTGGTCCTTCTGCACCCATCCGAGACCTTCATATAAGTAATGCTCGCTACGATGACAAAATTGAGAAAGCCTACTACGACACGGATTTGCGAGCCACTCAAGCTGTAGTGGACCTGTACAACCGAGGAGTTATGGTAAGTAAAATTCAGAAAGCCTTCAGCGTCGGAGCATTTGGGGTTGAAAAGAAACGGCGGCTGGTTCCAACACGCTGGAGCATAACTGCCGTCGACGACATCATCTCGAAGAACCTACGGGAAAAAGTCAAAACCTTCCCCGAAATCAACGAATACCGAGTCTACGAATCAATCTACATGGACAACGTTTTTGAAATCCTAATGATTCCAGCCCAATGGAGCTACGAATCCATGGAAGCATGGTACCCAGGCACCGTTTGGAACCCTGCCGGAACAAGCATCTCTATCTTTTCAGATTGGGAAGGCAACAACGGACGCACCACCTACGCCCAAATCGGCGGCTGCTACTATTCCGCTCGCCTAGCAGTCTGCGAACAACTCCAAAGAGAGCGCCGCCAAGCCACAGCCATTGTACTAAGGGAAGCAAGACCAGGCTACATTATGCCCATCGGAGTCTGGCAAGTCCGCGAAAATGTACGAAACGCTATGCGCCAAAAACCATACCAGTTCAAGTCCCTCGCTGAATCCTTGCAGTTCATCAGCGGTAGGTTCGAGATACCGATGCAACGGTGGATACTGCAGAGTGAACTGTTGAAGAGGGCGCTGTTCCAAAAGAAGATAACTGACTTCTTTAACAGCTAAGTTAAAGGCAAGTTTTAAGAAAGTAGTCCCTTTATACCTTCACCTGACACCGCAATGTTAAACTCCACAACCAAACGATTCATTCTGCCCTTTCTACAACAGAAAAACAGTGCAGTCGAAGTGGAGGCAGCAACCGTTTTTTCCGTTGCAGAGTTTGAAAGAAGCAAAGGCGGCGGCTTAATCGTACGGCAGCCTGAAGAAAGAATGGTGGTCCTATCAAAAATTGGCTATCCGCTGTGGTTGTTTCCCAAAAATGACGTAGCCCTAGTTTTTGACGGGTTTGGCGATTGCAGCTGCAGCATTCCATACGTGGAGATGCCGTCGGCTAGAGCCTTCCTTGAAAGTTTGGAGGCAAATTCAAGACCACAAGAAAAATACCAAGCCTTCCTAACAGACCACAGCAACTTTTTTTTGAAAAATGTAAAAGAAAAACAATTTATACTAAGAGGTTTAATTGCCGACTTAGATTTTAAGAATGAATTTAATGTTTACCTCAAAGAAGCCGCAGAAGTAGCAGGTGGGACAAATGCGAGTCTGTTTGAGCCAGACCTTCAAGAATTCACAATCTCGTCCATGCTGACCGAGTTTGATAAACTCAAGATGATTCTAAAAATAGAAGAGGATAAGCTCCCTGAATGCATCAGATGTGTAAATGCGGCGACAAGCCAGTACCTGATGGAGCTTGACTTTGAAGCAGGAGCTGTTAAGGAGGAAGCAGATGCGAAAATCAGGGCTCTAGAGGAACTTGTGAACCCAAAAATAGCCAAACTCACTAAGGACTACAAAACAAAAATTAAGGAATTAACAAAAAGCTTTGATGAAGAAATCGAAAGGCAACAAAAACAAAAAACGAAAACGCAAAAACTCATGGAAAACAATAAGGAAAAAATAAGGCTCTTCCAGCGTGAAGCAGAAGCCCAAGCTGAAAAGAAGCATGCTGTTTACGAGAAACGTTGGGAAGAGAGAATCAAGCAGACACAAAAAGAACAGAACACATTAAAGAAAGAGTTAAAGAACATTGAAAACAATATAAAAAAGCTAAGCAAACAAAAGGCGCATGAAATCGCCAATTTAAATTTTAGTCTTGATGCAGAGATTAAGTTTGCACGTCAACCCATCGCAGACCTTGAAGTTGACCGCGACAGTAAAATGGCTAGCTTCAAAGTGATAAACGAAAAGTTGCTGAGGCAAGAAAAGCCCCTAATTGAAGACTTAAACAAAAGCATCAAGTTAAGAGAATCCATTAACGTCAATCTTGAGTTGTTGGGCATGCAAAGTCAAGGGTTGAAGAATCCTTGCTTGTTTTTTGTTCCGTTTTATTTAGCGTGCTTTGAAATTGGCTTAACTAGGCGTTACCTTGTAATTCCGCCTTCCACGGTTGGCCCATTTGATTTTTCTGTGAAACTCAAAAGTGTCGTTGGTAGGTCAAAAATTAAAGCCTTGCTTTCACCTCGTTTCAAAGCAGTAACTACCCTGATTGACAAGGTTGAGGCTTTAACTAAGCAAAACATTGTTTTTGAAAGCCAACTCAACGGTTTAGCTCAAAGAAACAATCTTTTAGATAATAGTTTATTCATTGAAAATGCTTTGAAGGGCTTAGTTACCCTCAAACACGAAGGCTGGCTATCCGATAAGGAGCAACTGGTTTTAAGCAACCAATTATCACCATAGTGTTTGGCTGTTTCAAAATACTTATTGCACTCCTCTTACTGATATTATCTGCGCTTTGTGCCAATTTGGTCGCGAAAGGTGTTATTGTTTGGAAGAAAACGGGTACGTATTGAAGGTTTCAAATCTTGGCGTAAAACTGCAGAACCAAGTCTTACTAGACCACATCAGCTTCAACGTTAAGAAAGGAACCACATTAGCCATCCTTGGACCAAACGGCGCTGGAAAAACCATCCTGCTTAAAACACTCCTGAACTTGGTTCCTCACACGGGTTCAATAGATTGGACAGAGAAAGTCAAAATTGGCTATGTTCCCCAGTACGTCGCAGTTTCCGACATTCCAATGTCTGTTAGAGAGTTCTTGTCCATTGGAAATGGAGCCGACATAGAAAATGCCCTCAAAAAAGTAAGGTTGACTGATGGCAATATCTTGAACAAGCGGTTAGGAGTACTATCGGGTGGGCAACTTCGGCGGGTGTTGATTGCTTGGGCACTAAACGACAACCCCAACGTACTGCTTTTGGATGAGCCTACAACCGGCGTGGACATGGACAGTGAAGAACCCATCTACCTCATGCTCAACGAAATCAAGAAAACACAGAAAATAACCATTTTCCTAATTACACACAACATCCACATCGTCCAAGAATATGCTGACAACTTGCTTGCCATAAACAAATGCGTCACCTTCTGTGGACCCTCAGGGGAAATAGCTAAACCAGACATCCAGAGGCAGATTTACGGTGAAACCGTCTGCGTTGAAACCGAACGGGGAGAAGCCTGACCTTTATGCTTGACTCGACATTCTACAGCTTAGCCCTATCAATATTTGTGGGCGTAGCCACTGGTTATTTAGGCTCTTTGATGGTTTTGGAGAAGATGGCTCTGGTGGGCGATGCACTATCTCACGTTGCATTACCCGGTTTGGCTATTGGCATTTCTTTTCATTTTAACCCGTTTCTTGGTGCCTTTGCCTTCTTGTTTGTTTCCGCAGCCATAATTTGGCAAATCCAAAGGACAACAAAAATTTCTTTCGAAGCACTCGTGGGCGCAATGTTTACTCTTGCTTTAGCAATCGGTATTTTGATTTATGGGGATAATTTGGATGCACTTGAGGCGGCGCTTTTCGGAGACATTTCCCAAGTAACACTTCTAAGCGCCGCAGTAGCCGCAGCAGTATGCGTCGCAGCTATAGTTCTAACAAAAGTCATCTACGACAAATTAATCTTGGCAATGATTTCGGAGGACCTTGCAATCTCAAAAGGTATCAAAGTCGCAAGAGTAAACCTCCTCTATCTTTTCCTAGTCTCTATCGTCGTCGCCATCGGCATCCAAATAGTTGGAACACTACTCGTAGGTTTCCTCGTAATCGTGCCCGCGATAGCCGCAAAAAACTTGAGTTCACACATGCGCAGATACTCATGGCTAAGTTCAGTTTTTGGTGCCGTGGCTGGGTTCTCAGGAGTTCTAGTCTGGAGCCTCTTTTTAGGTTCAACCTCCTCTATTCCATTCCCTGGTCCGCTGGTTGTTTTCGCAGGCATCATAATCTTCGCCATATCCATCGTGATTAACTGGAGATACAAACTAACAACGTAGGATTGATTTTGATTAAAAAGTTTACCGGTAAGACTTCGACCGCGATAATTCCGTTTCCCGAAGACAAAATTTTACTGATTAAACGCAACACGATTCCCTTCAAGGGTTACTGGGCATTGCCAGGCGGAAGAATGGACCCTGGCGAAACCATCGAACAAACCATTGTTCGGGAAGTGAAGGAGGAAACCGGACTCGACGTAAACATCGTTAGAAAACTAGGTGAATACGTGGAGAAGGGCGTTGAAGATGATGTCGAATACGAGTATTACCCAACCTGTTTTGTCGTCAAACCTGTGGGCGGAGAAATCAAAAAACAAGAAAGTGAAATCCAAGAAATCAAACTCTTCAACCTAAACGAGTTGCCGAAACCTTTGGCTTTTGAACACGAACAAATGTTAAAAGACTACCTCAAAAAATAAGAGAAGCGCTTAAACTGTTTTGCAGCTGACTTTAGGTATCTTGGAATTCGCTAAGGCATCCTCGATTGTTTTGCCTTCACTTACCTTCATGTTGTTGGCTGCGGCAAAGTTACGTGCATTCTCAGTCAAACCGGGAATGACAAAAATCAACGAGTCACAGTCAATGTCGTTTGTCATGCCATAGATACGCATCATTTCTTCTATATTGATCAGTCTGCTGGAAATCAAAATGTCAACGACGGTGGTGCCGTTATCTTTGCGCAATTCAGATTTTGTCGCCAACATGTTTTGAGGTTCTAACCAGCCGACTCTACCCAAGATTAACAGGTCAAAGAGGTGCTGTGTTTCGGATCGTCCGCTTACAAAGGCAGGCGTAACAATCGTGTATCCGAGGGATTTGAAGAAGTTTGCACAAACCTCAATGGGCCTCATCTGTTGCAGCCCCTTCATTGGTGATTCCGAGTTCGGGGTGTATTTGTAGAGAAACACTTCAGGTTCCTCATCTAGTTGCGCTGTCGAGCCACAGTTATCACATTTAACCACCAGTAGAGGGTCACTACTTCGTACATTGCAGCCTAAACACACGTAGGCAGGAGGCAATATGCGATAGTCTGAACCGATTAGCTGCAACTTTGCTTTGCATTTAGGACACACCAAATCGCCATCTGCCGTTTCAAACGCCACTTGCCGCTCCACTGTGCCGCAAGAGAAATGTTCGATAATGCTTTCCTTGCGCAACCTCAAAGACATGCATTCAGGACACAATTTTTTGAGCCTAACATCCGCTGACCCACAAGCAGTACAAACGATAACTTTGTCGACTAATTCAGCTTTAAGGTACCCTTTCCTAACAAGGGAATCAATCGCCTGCCTTGACCGTTTAGTATCCCAATCTAGCTGTGGAACACCATCAAAATAGTAGCCTTCGGGTCTTGTGGAATCAACCACTGGGGTGATTTGGGTTACTTTGCCATAGAGGAATAGAACCATCATATTCTGTTCGTCTTTGCGCAGACCCTGCTCATCTTCAAAAGCATCTGTATCTAACTCCATAGAAACAGAAGAAGCCTTTGTTACTGACCCGCCGTTTAAGGAAACATTATTCTCAGGGCTTTTTGATTCGGAGACTGATTTCTCAACGTTTTCTTTCTCGGCTTTTTTACTTTTACGTTTAGTTTGAAACTCTCCAACCTTCAATGATGATACAAACCCCACTGCTAAACTAACTTCAAAAACAGCAATTAAAATTAGTGCTTCAACAAAGGGCAAACTATTTCCCAAACCATTAAAGAACGAGGCCCCAAAACCTGAAGAGAAATCCCCAAAGAAGTAAACAGAAGATAAACTGGAACTAAAGAACCATGCAGAAATGACTAAACAGAGACCTGCAATTAAAGCAAAAACTCCCAAAAACAAAAATTTTTTTCTTAATCGCTTCACAGGAGCTAACTCGAACCCAACGCCCAGTATTAAACCAATCAGCAGCATGAATAGGGGAGCAACTGCGAAGAGTATTGTTACGATTTTTATGCCACCTATGTTCTTTCGACGCTACGGGCAAGCTGTCTAATGTTGGTTTAGCCGTCACGGTACCCGTTAACCAACGCCTATAGTGCTTGACGTGAATTAAGCGTTTTTGAGAAGTGTGGTTTACTAATTTTTCCAATTACCATATTTGGCAGGTTAGAGGTAAAAAGAGGATATTTTTGTTAGCGAAATGAAATTGTCTAACTTACAAAGTGCAATTCGCAAACAAAGAACCTCAAAAACAAGAAAAGAGAGGTTTACTGTGGATGTTACATTTGTTTGCTGCTTTTCTGTGATGGCGGCGTTGGAACTGGAAGTATGGTTGCTTTGGATAGGTTTTCCTGTTCGTTTAGGATCAATGAAATGGCTTTGCCTTCGGGAACAATAATTTTTGTGTTGTTCATCAATGAAGCGGAAATAGTATCCAGTTGTTTGAACGTGATAGCGCTGTCTTTGAAGTAAGTAGTTAATGCCTCATTACGGAGTTTGGTGGCTTGAGCGTCACCTTCAGCTATCTCGATAGTAGCGGTTTTTTGTCCTTCAGCTTGTAGGATTGCTGCTTGTTTTTGTCCCTCTGCGACTTGAATCGCAGCATTCTTCTGTCCGCTTGCTAAAGTTGCTTGGGCAATTGCTGTTTTTTCTGCTGCTTGTCTTTCGTTGTCGGCTTTAAGGACCGATTCCATAGAGCTCATTAATCCTCTGGGCGGTTCTAAGTCTTTGATTTCTGCTCGAACGATTTCAATTCCCCAATCTCTGGTCTGCTCATCTAAGGCTTCTTTGAGTTTTTGGTTTATTGTTGGTCGGGATGTGTTTGCTACAGTCATGTCCATGCCGCCTATGATATCTCTGAGAACCGTCCTTGCCAAAGTGTCAATTTGGGATTCATAGTTATTTACATAATACTGCGAGGCTTTCACAGAAATTTCATCCGGTTTAACCTTGTAGAATACAACGGCGTCGACACCCATGAAGACTTTGTCCCTTGTGATGACGTCTTGACGCTGTACTGGCGTCATGCGTTCGGTGATGTTGACTTTTATAATGCGATCCACGAAGGGCACAAGAAAAGTTATGCCCCCGTGCACGAAGCGGTGGTATTTGCCGAGGCGTTCAACTAAGCCTTTTTCGGTGGGTCTAACTATCCGTAGTGCAGAGAGAAAGGCATATACGAGTACTACTATGGGTACAATTATTGCTATAATTTGAATTATATCTACCATATTATCGCCCTCTTGCTCAAGGCTTCATTATGTATGAGCTAGCGATTTAAGATTTACTAGAAACTAAAAAGAAAACACATCAACAATAGGTCACTTCAAAAAATCATTCCAGAAAAGCGGGTCCGGAGGGATTTGAACCCTCGATCTCCGGCTCCGAAGGCCGACACCTTAATCCGTGCTAGGCTACGAACCCTTTTCCATGATGAACTGCTAGTACACGGTGCTAAATGTGATAGCGGTTTTTTAGAGGTATACGGTGTATTTAGGTTTTTCATGTCGCATCAATCCGTTTTGGGCTTGCGGTAGTATAATACGCCGTTGAGTTCGCCGTATTTCTCGTAGCCCTTCCTGCCGACTTCTCTTAGTGTCTGGGCATCTCTGACTTCTATCACATCATATTCTTGGTCGCCGAAACATTGAGCGGCTAGCTGTGCGTAGATTTGAACGTAGGCTAAGGAGCTGTGTCCTAGTAGGTATTGGACGGCGTCGGGGTTGCCTTTGGCGTGGCGTTCTTTGGTTGCTCTCCAGTATCGGCAACTGTAGAAGCTAATTCTTTTCAGCTCTGGGTTGCCGAATTGTCTGACTGCTCTGGTGCGCATTCTTCTAAAGACATTCCCTGCGTTGTCGGTTGTTCCGTATGTGAAGACCAGTTTACCGTTGACGTGTGGCAGTATCAGCAGCATTTCTATGAGTTGCTCGCTAACAGGTATACTTCGACTGTTGCCGCCTTTGGCTGGATGGTTAATGTTGATTCGCTTGTGGGATCTGTCGATGTCGTTCCATTCGATTCTAAGAGCCTCAATGGGTCTGGCACCGGTTGCTTGCATCGTGAAGCAGAAAGCCGCCATTTGAGGGCTGCAACGTGAGAAAAGCTGATCTTGGTGCTCTTTTGGCGGTATGTAGGGGATTTTGCGTTTGAATTTGATTTTGGGTATCTCTGCTTTAATGCCGTTGTGAGCTAAGAAACTTTTGTAGGCTTTGGTTAACCCATGCCGCCTTATGGGAGTCATTTTCTTTAGGGTATCGTTGAATGCCATGCCTTCTTTGAAGGATTCAGGGTTGAATAGGTCAACACCTAGCTTTGAGAGCCGTAGAAGCGAGTAACCATAGTTTCTGATAGTGACGTCCACTTTGCCTTCTATCTTGAGTTGCCACTGAAAGTCTCTGACGATAAGGTCTATTCCGCGTGCTGCTTGTTTTTCTCCCTGCAAAACGCTGATTTTCTCAGACGTTTCGAGTGTCAAGTTTTTCGCCTCTTCCTTTAAGACGCATACTTGGCTATCTTCGATATTAGTGTCTGCCACTTTTAAGTTCAACGTATGCAGATAATTGTCTGCGACTTGTTTTGCCCTCTTTAGATCGTCTGGATCAGAAAAGCGGCGGCCGCAGGATCGGCAGACATAACGCTGAATTCTCGCATCAAAATCGCTGTCGGAAAAGCCGTTTCGGAACACTTTAGTGCTGCCGCACTCGGGGCATTGGACCGTTTTAATGGGTGCATCGTAGCTACCCGGGGATATGGTTGTGGTAACGTTTGGTTGAGGCTCATTTGGGAGCGTCCCAGCTTCAAGCACAGCACTAAGACATGTGCCATCGTCAACGCTGTTACTGCCAAGTATGCCGGGAGAGGCAGACGCTTTTCCCTGAACCTCAACCATAAACTCTCAGGATACCTCCTCGCTTGGCGGTTCACATTTATCCTCAAAATCAGAAAGGAAATGCTCAGGCTCGGTAACGCTGGTAACGGAAGTAACGCTTTTTCTATGCAGCATTTCATCTTTTCTTGAAAAAGCAAATAACGGACTATCAGGTATACCGCATGCTAAATCCGTTACTCGCGTTACTTCCGCTACCTTTCCAGGTGAATAATTAACTACAAATTCTCTAAGCCGCTTCTCAATTCTCCTTGGATCAAAAAAGATAACTCTAGAATTGCGACCATCAACTTTTACTTGAGTAGGCAACCCTTTTTCGGCAATGCCTAAACTGCCTAAAGCCTTACGGATTGACTGTGAGCTCCATTTAAACTGGTCCGCTAGTTCTTTTGTTGTTAAAGCAGTCTTCTGCTCTATTTCTTTGTCATCATCTACAGTTCCTATTTCCCGTTTATCTAGTATGTAAAAGATGTTGGGTCGCCAGTTGTCGAATAGGCCTTCATTGATTTTATCCCATAAGAAATTGATAATTAGACCATCCATGCTGTTAGCTTTTTCCTCTATCTTTGCCTTTTCTACCTCTTTAGCGGTTTTTGTTATGGTGTCTTTTAGGCTTGGCTCATGACTGCTTAAGGCGATAAGAGGCAACAGTGAAGCTACTAGCCGATGGTCATTTAATTCATCGACCCAGGCTTCCTTGTTTATTGAAACCTGTCGGTAATACTTCATTCTCAGGTACAGGAGCTTGTTTTGCAGTTCTAAGCCTTGCTTGAGCATTTCGTCTGTTTCAATCACTGGCAGGCGCTTGTCGCTGGCTTCGCTGTAGAAAGGCAAAGCTCGGCTTTCTGTTGCGTTATCATCAAAAGGCCTACGCTGCGTTACGATTGTTAGACCAAAATTGGTGAAAGTATCCGTGACTCCTGGGTTGTTTGGGTTTTGTCTACTTAACGGTGTTCCAGTTGCTCGGCAATTCAAGAAATGTACTAGTTCGCTTTTCTCGTTAGTGTTTGCGAAGTCTGCTTCGTCAAGCACAAGTGTTCCTTGCCAGAGATCCATTGGTCGGTAAAGGCTGGGTATTCGGTAAGTCGACATTTCAAAGTATGGTTTGTAACTTAGTAATCTTAGAACAAAGGCTAAGCGGTTTTTGCCGCTTTGGCTTGGTCCACGAATTGGGATTATAGGTGCAAATTTTCCGCTTCCAGCTATGTCAAAAACGGGGTCAGAAACAAACCGGTCAAGAAACCATGATCCAACGCAGATTCGTGTAAGCAAGTTAACAAGAGCATCCTGTCCGCAAGGATCGTAACTTAGCAGCGCAAACTTATCTATCTCCTCAAACAATTGCTTAAACGTAGTTTCACTAAATCCGCTCGGAACAATTATCAGGCCTTTCTTTAGAGAATCGTTGTAAACCGGAACATAGATGATGTTTTGTCCTTTAGCGTTAGTTTCCCCTGATGAAATTTCTTTTTGGGTTTCAAAGGCGTCTTCCTTGAAGCGGTAAACTAAATATTGAGGATGATCTCTTCTGTCCCAGACTTCTTCCGCTATAAACTCTCGAGTTACTACCGTTGGCTTTTGAACGTAAACGTCTTTTTCTTCTACATCTTTTTCAATTTTTTCTAGTTTATTGCTCAACATTAAGTATGCACCTGAACGGTTTGTTTTTCTTTTATCGCTTCAATGACTTCTCTGATACCGGAACTGCCCTTCAAACTTCCAAGGTTGGCTCGATTGGTAAACTGGTAATCTACTTTCTGAAGAAATTCCGAAGTCTCACAAGAAGAAGTACCTGTTCTCTCACAGACTTCCCCTATTACTCGTTTTGCGGATTTGTGGCTGATGCCTTGTTTTATGCACATGCCACAAAAACTTAGAGTTAGATCGTTTCTGTACCCGGGCAACCAGTATCGTGATAGAAAGTGTGCAGTTTTTTCTTCATCTTTGCCCCCTAATTCCTTGGAAACTGTTGGCGCATCAAACTTGACTTGAACGTTCTTCTTTGTTTGTAACCCTTCAAGTTGCTCCAGGTCCTTTTCACTAAAAGTTAAGCCATATTTGCTTTCTAGCTCTTCAGATGGCAATGGCTCAAAGGTCTCTAAGTCCAACATTCTGCTCCATTTACCTTCAACCTGATGCTTCCCAAAAGGCAACTTCACAAAGTTACCAAACGGTCTCTCTAGTGTAACTTCATCTTGTTTGGGGAAAACTTCAACTTGCTTAGGACTTAAACCTGCCATTTCAAGAATGTATAGCCCCAACCATCGGGCAGCTTTGGCTTTAATTGCGTCTTGAAATAGCACCCAAATATGGTATGATGGGTCAGGATAGCGTGAAGACTCCAAGATAATGCTGTTGGGCCATATTCTTGGTGTTTTGGTACCGTTCTCTCCTTTTTGTTTTTCCAGCATTATTGATAAAACTTGTTTAACTGCTCCTTTTGGAATAGGTAACTTTTCAGGATCAAAATCGAAACACAGCCACTTAACACAATTGTAAACGTCTATTTGATATGACCCAACTGTCATGTCGCCGTTTAAATGACGCAGCAATACTTCATCGGTTAACGGCTCGGTTATGCGAGTGTATCCTTGTTGCTTGAGTTGGATGCAGTAACAATCAGTCCGGTTGACAAAGAGTCTCTTTAACAGATTGAGCGCTTGAGTTTCATCTGAAGAATTTTCAACATAGTATTGAACTGCCAGCACTCACTTAACTCCTTATTTGATTGGGTTCCTAGCAACGAATTGCTTTGCATTTCCTTGAAGTTGATACTCAAAACTTTCAATGGTTACCCTTCCGTTTTTTGACTTTAAAGCAGCTAGTAACGCTTCATCACCTTTAGTGTTGGAGAAAATCCATGCGGCCTCATTTGGACCTGCGGCTTGCTTAGTTCTATAGGACTTCCATGGTAGCTTATCGAAGTCTGTCCCGGGCAATTGGCTCGGTTCACTCTTGATTGGAAGAGTTGCATCGGTATATCCTTTGGCTTCCCCGATCTTGTTTAGAAGTTCGTCTATCTGTTCGGCCTTATGTTGACAAGTATTGCGCTCGATTATTAGCGTCGAGATTTCAAAATCGTTGAGCTTTGATAGGTCAATCTTGTGTTCGCCGCTCATTGTTGGTTCTCCTTTTTTGCAAAAACTGGCTGAATAGTTATTGTATCGTTAACTTCAAGGGCGATTGCTATTATTTTTTCACCTGTTTGTTGCTCGGCGTTCTCTAGCCAGCTTTTTGGCAGGGTTATTCCCTTTGATGCGCCTACTGTTGTCAGTTTCCTGATTATGGGCATATTTTGTCACATCGATTGGTATAATGTTCCAATAACCTTATAAGCATTGTTTGGCATAATACGATAGGTAATGTCACATTGTCAAGGACAAAGACTGCAGTTAAAACTGAAACAAAAATAATGAGAGCATTTCTAACAACCGCTGAATTAGAACAATATAAAATGCCTGGAGAAACAGGTCTTAGCTATCGGACTATCCTCAGAACTCTCAAGCCCTTGGAAAGTCAAGGCTTTATCAAGTTAGTAAGGGTTGAACCTTCTGAGAAAGGAGGAAAAGAAAAGAAGATTTACGCCTTGACTCTCAAAGGTGTCTTCACTTTTCTAAACTCGATTGTGCCGACATCTAGTGATTTTTTATCAGCAAACGGCAAATATAATTACACAATTGACCTATCAAACCAAGTTATTGTTAGCAAGATAAAGCCGTGTAATCTAAAAGATTTAGCAAAGTTTCTAAAAGTCTGCGGTGTCACGTTAGATTTTGCAGTTTTCAAGGAGATAGATTGGTTTGAGCAGCATTATGGATCAGATATTTATCGAGCGATAGTAAATGCCGCAGCAGAGGCCATAGCGAAAGATAAATTGCCTAACGTAGATTACGTGAAGAAAATCATGATAGATCAACAGGGAATGAGTGCAAAAGATGCTGAATTGGACATAAAGGAATTCCTAAATATGGAGTTGATAACATTGCGCGAGATTTTTATTGAAGCATTCGCTTTTCAGGTTTCATTTTTGCATGGAAACGGCAATCTTCACAACGAAAATCTTTATCAAATTTTCTCAAGAGTAACAACTGAAATTGAGCAGAAAAACCAAAGCACTCTTGCGCCTCTAAAACGACTTGTTGAAAGGCTAAAGTAGGAAACATTCGAGTGATGAAAGTATCAGGTCAAAGAGCTTTTATCTTCTTCGATTTAATGTGCTTGATTAATAGAGGACAAGTCAATAAGCAAGATGTGAATGAGTTTGAGGTAATTATTTCATCAAAGGATTTGCAGGAAAAGTTTGGTGAACTGATATAAGCTTTAGATGGTAAAGTTCTTCTAAACGAAAGCGAGTTACGCAATTTAACAAATACTCGGGACTTACTTTTGCCTAAACTTATGTCTGAAAAAATTAGAGTACCGATTGAAAAGCAAGGCTAAGTAGTGTCTACAACTATGACTGATTTGGAAGTTGGGTCTTTTTCATGCTTAGTGTTAGCAAGTTTCACAGGTAGTTAGTGATGATTGGGTTTTATGTCAAAGAAATTATCGGTTGAAGTTTACGCTGAAACCTATAAGCGCCTTTGTGGCACGAGCTATCATATGCCAGAGGAAACGATAAAGATTAAGTTACATGTTACACAAAAGTTCAATCAATGTTGGAGAAACCTAAGCCCTGAAAAAGACCGACTTATGGTTCATCCTCAAGATCATAAGGTTCATCAGGAGTAGCGCCAGTCTTCCTCTTCTTCACCCGTTTTCTTTTCAAACAAGTTACAGCTCAGTAGTTACCTAGGTGTTGATTAGTAAAAGCAGTAATTTTCACTTTCGTTTAACCCTCCCCGACTCTAGAGTGTCGGTTTATCTTGTAGTTTAAAAGAATAAAGGGTAATAAACAGTTTGGAAGTGTATGGATGATACGAATTTTATTTGAGCAGATAACCGCCATTGAGCAAGAAATTGGAGTTGTCTCATTCATAATCCTGGCTCTAAAACTCTTATTGAAACGCTATGGCGTACGCATATGGACCGTCTGGCACACCGAAGAAGACTGCAGTTAGAAATGTGCAATTGGTAATCTGTTCATAAGGAGGACTAAAGGCTTGATGAAGAATTTGAACATAGAATTGACAAAAATCATTTTGCATGAGCTTAGTCGTCAGCCTTTGAGCCGAACAGAACTAGCGAAACGCACCATTGCGAAAGCGGGTACTCATGCAAGTTTTGAAAATACGTTTACCCATTTAGTTTTTAGTGGCTATGTCGAGAAAAACTCGCCCAAATATCGAGCCAAATATGTTATGACCGATAAAGGAGTAACAATGTTAAAAGCGCTTGAGGAAACGAAGCATTAACGACATTGCTGGTCTGCTTTGCACTTCTTCTGCTTGAAAGAATTAATGTAATCATTAAAAAAATAACTGTGATGCCTAACAGGATTATGGCTATTTGCTCCCAGTTGAGACCAAACAAAACCCCAGTTTTAATCTTTGGTTGCTGAGGCGTCTCGGTTGGGTTATGCGAGGGCGATGCAGGAGATGAAGAAGGCTCTGTTTCGGAGATTATTGTCGAGCTATCGGTAATATTAAGAGTTTGTATGCTACTCCACGCGCTGTTTTCTCCAACAAACACTGGACTATATCCATTAAGTGTTTGACCAGTGTAAACATCATGATAAAACCCTATCATTGCCTGGGCTCTGAAATCAATTTGGGCATTTGCCGGAGTAGAGTTTGCCCAATAGCTCTGAGTTGTAAAGCCAGTGTCTGATTGTTTTAGTGGACCGATATCGTACATATTTGAAATAGTATTCCACGAATGTGAAAAATGTCCCTTTGATTGAATATTGTAGAAAAGTTCAATCCAGTTGCCATTTGAGTCTTTATATGATGCAAACAGTTGATTCTTAATCGTAATAACTATCTCCGTCACATAATCAACTCTTGCTTGAACAATTGTCACATTTTCCCCAGTATACGGGTCTATTGAGTAAACCGCAGGATGCTCATAAGAACTGCGAACAACTTCTAGAGTGAATTCAGGAACAATTGGCTTAGGCGTTGTTTGAGCATATGCAGATTTAATAATAATTAAACTTGAAAACACCAAAATAGCGATAAGGATCAACGAGAAATACTTGATGACCTCGCCCATATTAAATTAAATAAACTGTTGTTGTTAAAAGGCTTATGGCAAACTGCTTGTTTTTCCTTCCAATCCTAAATTCAATGAAAATGAAAGACGACATGCAATCCTTAATAAACACTCTTCTTGATTTTTCAGCATTTTCCTTTCATGACTAATAATTCACCCCCAAAAATTCAGCTTGAATAATTCATGCTGAAAAGTTCATTATGAAAAAATCATGCTAAATTTTTCTTACCGAATAGTTAGTAATGAATTTTTTATGCTGAAAAAGCCATAAAATTGTTTAAATTACAAAAATGCGAGTGCTTAGTTGATGATCTAAAATGTTAGAACAAAAATCAAAACCAAAAAATAGCTGGGACGAAAATTTCGCTCAGCCCTTGAACTCTGGGAATCTTTTTAGTGGATTCCGGTTTCAAACAATGAAGAATGGCCTCTTAAATAATAAGAAGGCGAAAGCATGACTGATTTCACAGACATTGTAAAGTTGAAATGCAATTCACCTTCGCTACCCAGCCTTCAAATGATGGCTCATTTGCAAGTGGGTGCAGGTGGAGGTAGCGGCTACACTTCAGCTCCTTCGGTAACTATTGTAGGCGGTGGTGCCACCACAAACGCAACGGCAACTGCAACAATTAACTCAACTTATAAAACCGTTACATCAATTACGGTAAACAGTGGGGGTGGCGGTTACACTTCCTTCCCTGCAGTGTACATTTCGAACCCCCAGGAAGCGGGTGATACAGCAAGTGCTATGGCAATTGTTAATTTTCAGACTGGCATCGTTGAACAAATCATTCTAACAGGTGCAAAAGGAAAAGCAGGTGGTTTTGGTTATATCTCTACTCCTACGGTTTCAATATCTGGAGCAGGTTCAGGAGCATCTGCCACTGCAGAATATGAAGGCTCACCCTACAAACGAGTCACCAGAATCAACATTACAAATGAAGGCTCCGGTTACTCACCTGATACAACAATCGTTACAATTTCAGAACCAACTGATACATCAATTCCTTTAGCCGATCGCAAGGTAGCAACCGCTCATGCAGTAATTGAAGATGAATATATCAAAGCTATCTTCCTAACCGGTGAGCTGCCACAAGGTCAAAGTGCCGAAAGATTTTTGGATACCACAACTGGCGAAGGCTATAATCAAAGGTATTCAGAGCTGTTTCTGTTAACAAACCCTGCTTACGGTGATCATATTCCATTCCTCGGAACGAATGAGTCCTTTCTCGTAAAAAAAGACCTTCAGGTAGGTGGATTGGTCGCTAGCCAGCAAGGGGCAATTGTACTTAACCATGGTTTCAGAGGCAAACCTGTATTATCTTCACCTCCATGTATTTCACTGGATTCCTCGGGTATTCCATATCCTTATGTCTCCAGTGATAATTATCTTCCAAGCAATGCTGAACCAGGGCAATTGTACAACTCGGGCGGCACTCACAAAATGTTTGATGGATCCTCATGGAATCCGGGTAATTTCTCAGGTTATTATGATACGTTGTTCCTATTCCAGTTTGATGGACATACGCCTGCTCATTTGGATTTGGGTAACCTAACTGTCCATGGCGACCTTCTTGTTGATGGCGAAATTGACGCATCTGTCTCAGGGTTATTTGTTAATGGAGTCTTGACACTTGCAGACGACAACTCAATCAAACCTAACACCGACAATCATTCTAGCATCGGCGAGTCAACCAAGATGTGGCAAAATATGTACACTCGCAATCTAATATTGGGTAATAATTCAGCAACGCCAACCCCACAGTACCTAACGTTCAGCATCGATAACACTGGCTTAATTTTAACTATAACATCAAGCAGTAGCTCGGGTAGTCTGTTACCGGCTTCAGGAAAGCAATTGGACTTGGGCTCATCGAGTCAAAAATGGAACGCAATCTACTGCACAAACCTCACAGCAAACAGCATCAGCTCAGCGACAACCCTAACCATAAACAACGGTTTAACAGTCAGTGGCAATGCCAATATTTCTGGATATGCGCAGTTCAACAACAATGCTAAATTGACATGGGTTAATACGACAACTTTAGCTGTAACCGACGTTAACGGTGTCACTGATAAGGCTGGTTTAGACGTCGGCTCGATCTTCATCAACAGCTTGCAGCCTCTAAACAGTGGAAGCCCGGCAGGCATAAACATCAACTGTCCATTAAACATAGGTGGAAGCAGAGGCACATCAGGACAAGTCTTAACGAGCAACGGTTCAGGCAGCTCCCCCACGTGGCAAACATCAGGCGGATGGAACGGTGGTACAGTCTCAACGCCAATTATAATAGATTACAATGGGGCATCTATTAATTTAGACATAAAAAATACCTCCGATGCAAGTTCAATCCTGAGAATTTCAAACCGTTGGACAACAAACGGTGACAAAGCTTGGATATATCTTGGAGATAACAATGCAAACTATATTGCCTGCACGTACGGTGGAACCTTAGATTTCCAGTCCTACAATGGATTTACCTGGGGCACACAAAACGGCAGTAACAGAATGGTTCTTGATGCATCAGGAAATTGCACGCTAACAGGTGCTCTCTCATTGCAGGGATACGCACAATTCCAAGAAAACATGGTTTCTCGCGAGGCTCTAAATAATTTTCAAATGCGCTCTAATTGGAACCGTTCTACTAATACACAAGCTAGTGCGTCTTATCCATCATGGTCCATAGCCGTTGGAGCAGATGACTCATTTATTTTCTATCGAATGCCAGCTGCCGGTGGATGGTCACAACTTGGACAAATTAACGCTTCTGGCAGCTTTGGAGTTGCAGGAACGATCACTGCTGGATCATACATAGTCACTCAACAAACTGCCGATAATTCATTGCACCATTACCTATTTGGTCAATCTGGCAAAGGCTTTTGGGCGGAATATCTATGGGGTACGACTTCTGGCGGAAATGCAGGCAACGATTATCTCTTGCTTAGATATGGAGACGATGCTTCATTTTTAGGGCAGGGATTAAAGATCGTGCGTAGCAACGGCGCGATATATACGGCAAACAGCTGTTTAGACAATGGCGTTGGATCTATGGAACTTGCGGGGTACATAAAAATTGGCGGGGACAACTACATTGGCTGGTCAAACGGATCGGGCGGTTGGGACGTCTATATGAGAAGAGCTGCCGCAAACGTGTTGGCCATCGATAACGGTTCAGGTGGACTTGGCGCTCTAAACTGTTCAATAATGAAATGCGACTATTGGCAGCCAACCGCAACGGGTTATCTCTACTTCATGAACCACATGAAATCCTACTCAACTGGGCTCGGCATATACCCATACGGTGACAACAACGGCAGTTTAGGCGGAAATGGTGCAGGCGTATCTGGTTATCCATATTGGGGATCGGTCTATGCAAACTATCTGTTATACAAAACAAGCCATGGCGCGTTTGATGCTTACGACGACTTGGACCTGATCCGCAGAATGAAAACCAAAACAGACCCAGACGGCAAAGAAATAATTGACCCAGATACCATTAAGCACTTGCTAGACGGAGACGGCTTCTGCGAAGTTGGTAAAGTCAATGGTTGGCATCTTTCAGTGCAGCGCAAGATGGTAGAAAAATTTGATGAGAACGACGCGGTCAATGCAGAATTGCAAAAACGGATTGAACAGCTAAATGCAGAAGTTGAACAATTGAAGACTAAGTTAACAACAGCATAACTCACCACTCAACCAAAAATCAAACTCGCCCGGAGGTGACTACATTGACCGAAAACACAGCTGAAGCTTCACCAGTCATGCAACAGATCGGCATGCTTAACCTGCGCATCAACGACATGATGACCCAGCTCAACAGTGTAATGAAGACAATTATGGACGAGAATGGCACTTTAAAAAAGGAGAACGCTGACTTAAAAGCGAATCAGCAGAAAACCAGCAAAAACTAGAAGTCAAAGCAAATAATTTCCTTTTTCCTTTTTTGTAAAAAAACCAAAAGTAAAAAAAAGTGGTAGACAAATGGCGACAGTAAAGAAATGTACAAGTATCCTAAAAGAAAGAAACTATATTCCGAGATTAACTGTTAAGGGATTAATCATCTATTGCACGAACAGTTTGGCAAATATTTCAATGCAAAAGTTCGACTGGGAAGATGCGCTTGTTGATGCTGCAATCATCAGCGGCTTAACCTTCTTTAGCACTTTGGGTGGGGGGTCTGTTGCTGGCCTGGAGGGCTTATCTGCATTGAAAGCAGCTGTTGTAGCGGCATGTGCTCAGTTCTTTGTCTTTTTAGCGTTGAAGAGGGGAATAGTTCAATCAAAACAATCCCCACTTTAACAATCGCTCAAAAAATAAGGGCTTATCACTCCAACAATGGCTAGATTCAATAAACCTAATTTTAATTTGCCTTGGCTTCTTGCATTGGCATTTGTCAGCCTATTGCTTTCTTCATTGCGAACCCAAGCATACTACTGTTGATATTGGTACTTTGACGTTTTCTGGACCAGACAAAGTAGGGATTTAGTGCGTTGTTTTCTATTGAGTAAGCCGATAACTTGTTTCGGTGATTACTCCGTCGTGGTATGTTCCGTGCCACTCAAGAACAGCGCCGCCTGAAGTGCAGACAGCCAGTATGGTATAAGTTGCGTCAGTGGCGCCTTCAGGGCGTTGAATGGTTAGACTCCACCCCTGATCTGGACTCGAGTAAATGTAGGAGTCTTTTCCAGCTTCAAAATTATATCGTATTCCACCTTCCCAAGCAAAAGTATGCATCATAAAAGACGTTTCGGAATGGTTGTCTTTAATATAACTGATTGCCGAATCACGGGCTTTAACCTCAGGAGGAGCTTGACCGTTGAAAAAAAACAATCCTACGCCAATCGCTACTAACAGAATAGTTACAACTGCTATTGCTAAAATGAATTTCTTTTTCATCAGCCCACCTTTCTTTATCCATGCGCTAATTCGGTATAAGAAACTTTGCAAGTTATAGCATCCGCTAACACAAAAAAAGAAATAATGCCTAAAAACCAGAAGCAAAGCTTGCTCGTAAAAAAGACTCTACCAATAGACAACACCTAAAAAATAACAATAAATCAAAAATCTTTGGTTTTTGCAGTGGCGCTATGTGAGAAGTTTGTCGATGAATCGTTTGCTTTCTTCAATTACGCTACTTACACAGTTGACGATTTTCTCGCCTTCGTCTGTTAAAGCATAAGCTCGACCGCTTTTATTCCTAACACATTTTATTAGGCCTTTTCTCTCAATAGTTGCAAGTGTAGAGTAAACCGTGCTGGTGCTTGCTATGTCTCCGGTTTTTCTCACAAAATACTTGTTGATGGCATAGCCCGTCATGATTTGATTTTTCAGCGCTACCATGATAGCTAGATCTGAGAAGGCTACGAAGATTTTCTTATGAACGTTTGTTCTCTCCATTTTCAAGCACCTTCTCTTGTAAAAATTGTTAAATCTTACCAGTTTATAAGCAGTACTTTTTCGACAATTCGTTTTTGATTTGTTTAACACTTATGCAGTTTTAGTCATGATTGGATTAGGAATAGGATTAGGAATACTAAGGCTTAATAGCATTTTATAAGCAAAGCCCGCTAGATAGACGGGTTGGAAAGCAAACGCTTTCACCCAAGAATATGAGGGCTGAAACGGATGACTAAAAAATCAGCGACTTCTTGTCACAATTAACACGACTGGCATGCTTGCTTTAGCTCTCATACAATATCAAATAAGTTAGCGAAGCCAGGGCTGATTGCCTTGGGGGCGTGTCACCGCCTAGCCCTAAGGGAAGGGCACAAAGAGAACAAACAAAGGCAATACAAACAGGTGATAGAAATGCACAAAATTCATATAACAATATTTGCGCTTGTATTTGTTATGCTAATGATCTCATTGCCAATGACATTAGCAGTTGGGCCTTCGGGTAAAAGCTGGTGCAGTGATAATTATAATCCTCCTTCTGACTACCCGTGTTTTAACGACTGCGAGCATTCTGCCCTAGGTGCATCTGACAACATGATGGTCGGACTCGGCTTATATACAGACTATGACCCTTATGCTTACTATTATGATCCATATTACAATTACGGAAACTGGTGGTTTAGTACCCAAGCAGGGTGTAGTAGTAGCACTTATGATGACTCTCCAGTACGTACAATGCCGCCGATGCAAATGACTTTTGACGTTGATTTCGGTCTACCATCTGCAACTCGCTACGTTACTTATGACTACTCTAGCGGTGAATGGCTGAATTCCTATTGGTATTATGAATATGACGAATGGAAACATCCGGACATTCGATATTGGAATGGTCAGCAGTATGTTTATTACTATTGTAATTACGTCGGTTCTCAGTGGAATTGGGATTTTGGCGACCGCTATTCAGCCGAAGGCATGACTCGGGGTGCATTCTTCTACATCAATAATCCTTGGACTGTCTACTATAAATATGCCCAGACTAGCGGGTATTGGTCCAACATGCCAGAAGAAATTTCGTCTTATGCTTTCCTAACAGCACATTATTACAGCCAGTTTTCCACTTACGGTGATTGGTTGGATCCCTATGCATAACCCTATCAATAAACTTCTATCTTCTGACAAACGAAAGATTGCATTAGGCTTGATTATTGCACTTATGCTTACTATTCCAATCTCACTCGCTTTAGCTACCTCTATCCAATCTCCTACACTTATCCAACCTCCTGGCTCTATCCAACCTCCTGACACCATCCAAACGCCCTCCCAAACAAGCATTCCTACTGCCCCCCATGAAGTGGCGTCTCCACAGACACAATTTCAAGTCCACGTAGCATACGCATATGTTGGACCCGCCCCATCCAATGTAAGCACATATTTCGAGAAAGGAACAGACACGACGATGCGCCTTTTCACCCAATATCCGTCAGTAATACGGTTGAATATCACGTTAACTTCGCAAGTGCAGTTTCCGGGTAGCGATGCGGTTGTTGAAGTCTATGGAATCAAAATTGCTGCAGATACAGGACCTGCAGAATACCGTGCTTATTTTATGGGAACCACCTATGATTCTTCGCTTTCTAATGCTTCCCTATCGACTTTGATTCAATATGTACCCGACTTGTATAACGCTAGTCTTTATAGCAACCTTGCAGGCAACTTTAAATTTAAATGGGATAGCAACAAATCGTTTTTAACCGACACACTTGGTACCATTACATCGTACACTAACTCACCGGTTAGCGCGTTAGGACTATTTGGTGCAGGAAAACCAAATTCCGTCTCAGTCACTGTCTACAGAATTGGTTACGTAACGATGACAAACAGTTCAGTTTCCATCTTTGAAGACCCATTAACTAGTGCTCCTAAAGATGTAGTACAGCTTGGCAGTTATGAAAGCGGTTTTCTCTACAATGATCTTGTTCCCTCAGCTCAGTTGACACGAGAAAATTTATTCCGACCTGTTGCTTAGCCGTAAGAATCTGTTCAAACAACCATCTCCTTTTTTTATACGCTTTAAACTTTATGACCAAAATTGTGGCTTAATCGAGGCTTTGCGTTATTAAGGCAGTACCGCTCTATTGTTATGTCGAGGTTTCAATAACAGAAGGGAGGGCTATCTATTTTATTCAGGCTTAAGAGGGTATTAGGCTTACGTTTACTCTTCGATTCTCATTATATTTACTTTATAAGTAGTTTTTTCTGTCTTTGTAACTTTTCCGGAAGACACGATCGCCAACTACTCAATCTTGTTGGGGAAATTTTAGTCAACAAACGAAACTGTGCAAATATCTATTAGGAACACAACCGACTGTCTAATTGGAGCAAATCGAAAATGAAGACCGCGAATTGCTTGTTTATTCTATTTCTGGCAGTTTTGGTGGTATTGACATCTATAATTCCAGTTCAAGCAATTGAAATAGTCAAATCGATTCCATATAATGGACCGCCAATTATGGCTTATGATTCTTATAAAGGCGCAGTGTGGGTAACCACAGATTATTCATACACCAATGAGTTGGGAATGCCGCTTTCCAAGCCAACCAATACAGTAGCAGCAATATCAGACAGCAACTACAAAGTTCTTGCAAATGTCACAGTTGGTCAAAATCCAGTCAGCATTGCCTATGCCTCTGCGCTTCATGAAATTTATGTTGCAAATCAAGGCTCAGGCACTATATCAGTTATATCTGATGCCAGCAATTCAGTGATGGCAACTATCGACTTGAACAAAAACTCAGGCCAAGGAGATAGAGGTATCGGATTTATAGTTTATGATTCTGGCAGAGGCGAAATATTCGTCGGCAGCTATGACTATAGCACTCTCACTGCCGAGGTCTTAGTCATATCAGAGACAACCAAACAAGTAGTGGAAACCATACCCTTAGGAGACGATCCGCCTCCATCACGCTTAATCTACGATTCTGGAAAGGGAGAAATATATGTCTACCGTGAAAAAAATAGACCAGGCGAAAACCCGATACATTTCCTGTCAGTAATATCGGATGCCACTAATTCCGTTATTGCAACCGTGCCCTTAGACAGTGGTATAGGGGCTGCTGGAGCCTATGACGCCGTAACAGGCGAAATATATCTGCCTTCTAATAGGTCTGTGCTAGTTATATCCGATAAAACCCATACAGTAATAGACTCCATTCCGCTGGAATATAACCCAATATGTGTTGCTTATGACCCAGTAAAGAGTGTCTTGTTTGCGGGCACTGCGCTTAACACAACCTACATAATATCAGATAAAACAAGAAGTGTTATTGAAACTGTTCCTATAAGCAGCGTTTTCATGGTTTACGATACAGGAAAGAATTTGATGCTTGCTATGGGTAACAGCTCCATTCAATTTGTTTCCGATGACTCTTTGCCGTCCATATCGCCCACACCCACTCCTACAGTTCCAGAGTTCTCACCATTGACAATTCTCACAGTATTCACCACCGCAACAGCATTAACATTGTTGACTTACTTTAGAAAACACAAGCATTGAAGAGCGTTTTTTGTTATTTGGTGATGATCCAGATTTCCTCTATTTAGTAAAATAGTAATCATAGGTTGCTCCTCGCACAAGAAATCCGCAGTAACATTTTGGTTTACAGGGCAACTATAGGCTAGTCGAATCCACTTGTTTACTAACAAGGATAGAGTGCGGCTCTCTATTTGGGTGAAATGCAGGGCAATACTTTAAGTTTTTTGGTGAAAAGTAATAACTACGTCCTCCCAAATTTTGAAGCTTGCAATAAGGCTTCATTTTCTGCGATTTCTTTTTCAATTTCCACTTCGTGCTTCTCTTTATCTTGTTTTTCTTTAAGCGTCTCTAGCCCCAGCAAGGTTACAAGGCGATCAGTTATGTCAACCATCTTAGAGAGGTAAACTGGTTTTTGCGTTTCCCCTGCAGTCTGAAAATGGAGGCTTGCCACACGGTAAAGATAGTCGTACCGATTCACGATTATGAGCCGTGCTTTGTCTAAGTCGAAGAGTTGGGTTAGGACGGGTTGCCAGGTGTCGCGGTTTTCTGCGTCGTAGTAGATGTTTCTCTCTGAGGTTTGGTATTTTTCGCTTAGAACCTTCACAATTTCACAGAGCGTTAAACCTTTTGCTTCGAGCTTTAGGAATTCTAAGCGTCTTTCGAGGATATCGTTCACGGTATTCCTTCCAAAATTGAAATGCGGATTTCATTTTCATTGTAGCTGCCCGTGCGCTTGAGCATGTCGCCCTCCAGCTTTATGTCTCGCTTACGCTCATCAGGCAAAAAGTAGTATGGCTTCTCAAAGGTTGAAACATGATATTTTCTGCAGATTTTGAAGTAGGTCTCCACTATCTCGAAAATGTCACCGTCACGATTCTCAAAGCTGCCTCTAAAAACCTCGACGTTTGGAGCATGAGTCCAATTATAGGAGAGATGCCAGTACATGCGGATACAGATTTTCTCGTATTCTAAGGCTTGAGTCTGCAACACACGTACTTTGTCAAATATGGCTGCCATTTTTAGGACCGATTGCCAGAAGAGCTTGCCTTTCGGATCTTCTCGGGCTTTAACTGCGTTGATTTGGTAGGGCTCGTCCGGCTCTTCATCCCAAACCTGACCAAGCGCCTTGGCTTCTTGTTGAGACTGCGGATACTTCTCGATAAGATACTTACGAAGCGTTCCATAAGCCACCATCACTTCCATTTCTGCGCCGGACATGAGAGATAAATCAGTGCCATCCTTGTCTAGAACTTCAGGCCATAACTGCTTCAGAGTAAAATTATCTGGGTCTACGCCCTCTTTTTTAAGCTTCTCAAGGATCTGAGGAGACAGTGAAGCACTCAACGGCTTCTGTTCGATTTGGCTGTGCTTACGCACTTTCTCTTTGAAGTCTTCAAACAAGTCGCTCACCGCCTCCCAGTTTCCTGATTTGTTCGGTTTTAGCTTCCTTGACGCTCCTCGCTTGGTTTCTTTGCTTGCGCTTCTCAAGCTGCCAATACTCACGCAGCTCAGTCGAATGCTTGAACGTTTTATCATTGTCCATGACAGCACTATTGGCGCCTGTTGGGTTAAAACCTAAATTAGAGCCAGAATGTCCATGACACATCAAATTCCAAAACTTGCGTTCTTTGGGATAGTTATGCCGCTTACCCTTATCTGAGCGGAAAAGACGCTTTCTGCTTTTAAAAGGTACAATAACAAAATCGTTGTCCTGAGTCAATCAAGAGCCTCCACTGGTAGGAAGAAAGAGGGTAAACAGTGATGAGATATGCAGACCCAAAAAAAATAAGCCAAAAAAAGAAAAAGGGAAGATGCATTTTGTAGGTAGAGAATTTAAAGGTGATATCACCAGCAGCGATATATGCCGTGCTAGGCTACGAACCCCTAAACCCTACAACTCAATGATGGAGTTGCATTAAAAGATTTACGGCAATTCTTATAAACCCACATAATATTAGATTTGTGTCACCTCAAAAAATGGGGGCCGGTAGCTCAGCTTGGCTGGAGCGTTCGACTGATAATCGAAAGGTCGGCAGTTCAAATCCGCCTCGGCCCACCATCATCTCACCTCCAATCGGCTTCCTTACCAAGTTTGCTTGTCGAGATTTTAACTTATATTTGGAGACTATTTGGATCCAAAAGTTGTTCTATGTTGAAACCAAAGGGGAAGGTTAGGCTTGCTTTTTAGGTGTAAAGATGCAGTAGGGCTCCTCTTCCAAGTAGCTTTTATGAACGGATAAAGCTCTTGCACGGCACCCGCCGCAGGTTGTTTTGTATTCGCATGCCCCACATTTGCCCTTCAATAAGTTATGATTGCGCAACTCTAGAAAAAGTGGGGATTGTTGGTAGATTTGTTTGAAGGTTTGCTGCCGAATGTTACCCGCAGGGATAGGAAGGAAACCACAGCCGAAAACGTCTCCAACATGCGAAATGAAACAGAAACCGTTGCCTGACATGCAGCCTCTTCCGCCACTGTGCCCTCGCCCCGCAGCTAAGGGTTGAGAAGGTTCATGTTTATTCTGCTGGGCAATTACGCGCATATAATGGGGTGCGCAGGTCATTTTAATGGGAATCGGTGAGGTGCGGCTGGCATTGTAGATGTACTGCAGCGTCCGCTCGTACTGGCTGGGCGAGATTTCCATATCCACTTTGCCTCTTCCCGTGGGCACCAGCATGAACACATCCCATTCTTTAGCACCAACTTCAGCCGCCAACTTGAGGATACCCGAAAGGTCACTGATGTTATGCTGGGTAACAGTTGTGTTAACTCGGAAAGCCAAATGACCCTGACGTGCTAAAGACATATTCTTCATAGCCAACTCAAAAGCGCCCTGGACCCGACGGAATTTATCGTGAATCTCAGGCGAGGAGCCATCTAAGCTAATTGAAATCATTTTCACTCCGGAAGTCTTCATTTTTTGAATGATATCAAGCGTGATGTCGCTGCCGCTGGGAGACATAACAACTCGGATACCGCGGCTTGAAGCGTACGAGGCGATTTCGAAAATGTCGTTTCTCTGCAGGGGGTCGCCGCCGCTGATGATTAAGACTGGTCTGCAGAACTCAGCGATTTGGTCCATTAAGTTGAGAGCTTCTTGGGTGGTGAGTTGGTTTGGGTCAGGTAGCCTTTGGGCTTGGGCGCGACAGTGGACGCAGGCAAAGTTGCAGGCTCGGGTAGATTCCCAGGCTATAACGTTGGGCGCCAAAGCAAGAGTTTGAGCGGAGTTATGCTTTTCTGGTTTAGTCATTTTTGTCTGTCCTATAGGGGCGCGGTTTCCTGCTGGGTTAGATAGCATGCGGGGTCAGACGCCCAAATGTCGCTGTAAATGGCTTCGGCACGAACACGGAGGTTCCCATTGCATACTTCGAGGAATCGGCATTGGCTACATTTTCCGCCGAGATGGTCTTTTCGGTTGCGCAACGCTTGGAGAAGGGGCTCATTGTTGTCGGTCCAGATTTCGCTGAATCGCCGTTCTCGTATGTTGCCAAGGGAGTAATGCCGCCAGAACTGGTCAGGATGCACAAACCCGTTAGAATCTACACAGCCAATACCCCTGCCAGAGCTATTGCCCTTGTTCAACCTCAAAAGCCGCAAAACCTCCTCAGCTCTATAAGGGTCTTTCTGTTTAAGTTTCAAGTAAAGATAGGCCCCATCAGCATGGTTATCAACCGTCAAGATTTCCGTGCCCACTCCCTTTTTATGGAACGCCTCGGTTTGTGCCAAAATATAATCCATAAAATCTCGTGTTTGCTCATGTGTGAGGTCGTCCTTTGCTATGGCGCTTCCTCTTCCGACGTAGGCTAAGTGGTAGAAGCAGGCACGAGGGATTTTTTCAGCTTCTATAAAATCGAAAATCTCAGGCAGGTCTTTGACGTTGTGTTTGGTGACGGTGAAGCGTAACCCGGGTTTAACTCCTGCGTTTAGGCAGTTTCGGATTCCTGCAACTGCGGCTTCGAAGGCGTTTTCTTTGCCTCGGAATTTATTGTTAGTTTCTCCGATGCCATCTAAGCTGACGCCGACGTAGGAGAAACCTGCGGTTTTTAGTTGTTTAGCTGCGGTTTCAGTGATGAGGGTCCCGTTTGTGGATAGGACCGCGCGTATACGTTTGTTGCTTGCAAGTTTGGCAATTTCGAAGAGGTCACTTCTCATCAAGGGTTCACCGCCTGAGAAAAGGAGCACTGGAACGCCGAATTCTGCAATGTCCTCTACAAAGGCTTTTGCTTCGGCTGTGGTTAATTCGTTTGGATAGAGTTTGTTTTCGGATTTAGAGTAACAATGTACGCAGTTCAGGTTGCATCTTCGTGAGGTATTCCAAACGACGACGGGTTTCTGATGCACTGCGCTGCCATAACGCAGCTGGTCCATAGAGCCGGGAGTGCCGCACCAAAGTTTAGTAATGTTAATCAAATTTTTCTTGTCTCCTTAAGATTTTCTGATGCTACAACAGCAGTTTCTTCTGGAAACAGGATGGTTGAGGGTGAGTGGGCTAATGTTTTTTTAAGGTCTCTTGTGCTGTACAAAATCAAGTAATCACTCACGGCAATTGCCTCTGAAAGGTTCTTAACTAACTTCTCGACTGCTCCGCGTTCTCGTGCATGGATAACGGTGTAGAGGTTATATTCCCATTTGCCAACAACAGGTGTGCGTTCGTAGCAATGTGTAACTTCACCGAATTTAGATAAACGGGAGCCGACGTCTTGAACGCGGTTTTCAGGCACCTTCCACGCGACTAAGGCGTTTGCTGAAAAACCAATGTCATTAGGTTTGATTGAAGCGCCAAACCGCCTAATAACTCCGTTTTCCTGCAGTTTGACTATTCGAGCAATAACTTCTTGGGTTGTTATACCTATTTGGGCTGCGATTTGGTTGAAGGGTTCAGGGGTTAAAAGGAGACCTTTGTTGGTTTCTGACAGGATTTTGCGGTCAATTTCGTCCATCACAGTCACCTTAAGTCAGTTGGAAACGGACGTTTATTTTGAAGCGGTTTTTGGTGGGTAGGTTGAGGATGTCGCCGGGGCTGATTCCTGTTTTTTGCCTGATGTCTTCAAGTATTATAGTTAACTCATCGTTGTTGGAAGCGGTTATGGTGAACCACACGTTGTATTCGTGTTCACGTTCATAATTGTGCGAGATGGTGCCATATGAGTTGATGATGCTGGCTACTTCAGAAACTTTGTTTTTTGGCACTTTCATCGCAACTAAAGTTGCAGCTGTTAACCCAAGCTTTGAGGCGTCCACTATGGAACCTATTTTTCGGGCAATGCCTTGTTCGTTGAGGCGTTTTAAGCGGTTTATTACGTCGTCTTCTGAGAGGTTGAGTTTGTCACCTACATCTTTCCATGGACGCTCAACTATTGGGAAGTCGTCTTGGAGGATTTGCACTATTTTACGGTCAATTTCATCGAAGTTTTTAGAGTTTTCACTCACCAATTTCAACCATCCTAAAGCAAAGTTTACTTCTGGCAGGTACCCATTGGAAAGGGTAACCGATTGAGGTTACTGTCATGTTAGAACGACGTATTAATGTTGCGGAAAAACTCAGCTGACATGCACAGGTGTTGCGTATTCCGCAACACGAACGGAATTAAAACTTTATAGTAGGATCAAACTTCAAAAACCTTGTCGTCACCGACACTCGTGCATCTTTCACACCGGGAATCATCTTAGTGCGTTTAACCAAGTCGTTTAGATGAACCATGTCGCGAGCCAAGATAACCGAAACCACATCATACTCACCCGTGCTCTGGAACAAGTACAGTGTCTCATCAAAAGCCACCAGCGCCTTGCATGCCGCCTCCAGATAGGCAGGGTCAATTTTAAGCAAAATCGCTCCACTCACACCAAAACCAACTTTAGCAGGGTCAAGCAAAGCAGCAAACCGGGAAATTACACCTTTGTCCACAAGCCGCTTAACTCTAAAGCGGACAGTGGCCTCGGCAACGTCTAATTTGCGGCTAAGGTCAGCAAACGAGACTCTTGCATCAAGCTGCAAAAACTCCAGTAAACGTCTATCGATAGTATCCAGTTCAATTTGTGTCATGTCAGGGCACATTCGATAGTTTATCAGATTAACTCTCATATGAAATTTTCCAAACAAATTCACTACCTTTAAGAAAAAACATAAAATTACAGAAAACTTGTTGGTAAACACTATGTTTACAAATCTTTTGTATTGTGACTGCATTGTACCTACAACAAATACTTATGTTGAGCCAGCGCTAAAGCATTTAGAGATAACTGTTCGCCTTATTTTAATCGGAAGCTTGACTCATGAAGAAAATTCAAGGAACTAAATTAAAATCCGAAAAATCATTCACTTGGGAAAATAATGAAAAGTTCAAAACAAAAATGCCCCTTGTGAAATGTTCTTGCGGCGCAAAAATTTTGTTAGTCCCAGATGTTGCAGCCATGTCAGTGGCATTAAAGAATCATGCGACTAAGCATTTGAGCGCTGAGCAGTTCCTAATTGGCCAAATTTTCAACTTAGCCAGCAAACAACCCTTAGCATAATTTTAGCAAAGTTTGATTGGACGCTGAGAGCTCCAAAAAGTTTTATTTGCCCGAAAAATAGTTTATAATTAGGCGCCTTTTATGAGTAAAAGATACCTCAAATAAGAAAATGTCTGAGCTATCTGTTTTACATTCGCATGTCTTGGGCATGCTGGAATAACAAGGCGTTAAAAGAATCAGAAAAAACAGTAGAACAAACCAAAAATGAATATGAGGTTCAATGTATGACTGAGAAAAAAAGTAAATCTGAAGAGACCCATGACGCGTGTGTTAAAGCTGTTGCTGAAGATTTGAAACGAGATAACTGGTTAGTTAAAGCTGACGTGGCGGGCTACGAGAAACCATCTGAGGTTGCGAAGGGTTACCGTCCTGATGTTCAAGCAGAAAAGAAAGGCTGCGTGACAAGGATTTGTGAAATAGCAACCCCAGAAATGTTTGAGGGCAACATGCAAAGATACATGGAATTCAAGAATTACTGCAGCGAATACGACTTCCACATGTACGTAATAGATAAAGACGGCAAACGCAAGCAGATTGATCCACAGACTTTTGGGAAAAATAACCCCTAAGTTAGGCTTAATCTAACGTTTCAACCTAAACTTAGACTTCATTTTTATACAGAAGCCCTCTTGAATTTAGCTACTCCGAAAATTACCGCTGAGACTACTCCGCCTATAATGAATGCTGTGACGACATTAAACGGTGAGAATTCAGGAATTGTCCAAACATTAGATGAAATCATTTTCATCACCTGTGTGCAATTGGTCTGAAGAGGGCCGCTTGTCTGAAGGCTTTCTTGGCGCCACTGTACCATCATTTCAGTGACTTGGTCATAGTAGACATCCATGTCGTTGGAGGATATATCATTTCACCAAAAACTGTGTTAATGGAGCCTAAGTAAAGGCATGAAATTATGATGATGAGTGAGAAGATTTTTTTCATAAAAGATTACGGTTTGAAAATATCTTGGAGGAACTTTTAAACTTTTTACGGTGGAAAATTACTTTTTTGATCAAAAGTTGACGGTATGTTTTGTTTAGGGGAGAACACTTTAGACGTTTCTCGTGATAACAGACTTGAGTCGAAAGCCTTAATAATCGTCGAGTCTCAATTTTTATCCATGAAAGGGACGAAAAACCAAGTGCTTTCCAGAATGGAGATGTACCTCGCCATCATCAAAGTTCTAGACAATGGCGACGCTATAACACAACAACAAATAATGCGCAAAGCTCAAATCAACGCAATCGCCCCAAACGAATTCCTCAATTTCCTCATCAGGTTAGACCTTATCCGAGAAAAAAACTTCGAAAACAAAACATTATATTTTATAACCGATAAAGGACAAAGGATATGTATTTATTTTGGTTTAGACGATGAGAACGGAATATTCGGTGGAACAGGAGTATTTCGAATTGATTAAAGCTAGACTTAGTAAGGGACAGGCAAGAATTTGCCTTCTTCTTTGACTATAAGGGACGTATCCAATACTACAAAGAACCTAAGGACGGCGGTTCCACGATTAGTATTTGCGTAAACTACGTTTTTCTTCTCGATAGCCACTTCTTCAATCAAACCTTGTTTCATTAAAAAAGCGACGTATTCTTTCAGCAAATTGACACTAACGTTTGCTTGATGCATGATGTGTGTTAGCTGCAAAGGCCCATTTTTCGCCAGAACCTTTAGAATATCGACTTCCATTTCAAGTTTGGAGCGCCTCATAGACAACCCGCTAACACGATAAGACAAAATTTGGTATTAACAATTTGTGTGTCGCAAAAAACATACTCAGACTTGCAGGCTTGAGTATTTATTGCTCGGGTTTCTCTTGCTCCTTCTTTTTTTCCACAATTGAACCAATGGGTTTTTCTTCGGTTTCAAATTCATTCTTTGTTGCTTGTTCGATTAACTTACCTGCTTTCTCAAGGGGTTCGACAATTTTCTCGAAGGTTGCAGGCAAATATTGCCTTGCATGTTTCCCTGCATTTGTGGCGTAGACTTTGGAGAGTTCAGCTCCGAAGAGCACTATTTGATTTAGAACAAAAATCCAAAGTAGAATAATAACCAATGCACCTGCGGTTCCGATGAGTGTGGTAACTGTGAAGGTCTGAATGTATGTCCCAAAAATGTAGTTCGTCAAGGTAAATACGATACCTGTTGTGACCGATGCCACGACAACATCGCGCCAGTGAACTTTTGCCTCGGGAATCATTTTGTAGATTATTGCTAAGAGCAATGTTGCTACTGCGAACGATAAGACAACTTGAGCTATTGCTATGACAATTATGGTTAGAGTTCCATTTATTGAATACCACTTAATCAGGCTAAACAAACTGCCGGCAATCGCGGTCCAAACTATGACTATTAAGCCGAGCGCAGAAACAAGAACAAACGGTCCGATTGTCTGCCTAACTCTTTTCCATAAAGACCTCCCTTTGGGTACCCTAACTTCCCAAATAGAATCCATCGCGTCCCGCAAAACTGAAAAAGCTCCAATCGCACCGCCAATAGAAAAACCAACCACGACAACAGCGGTCCAGGCCGAAGTGAAAGGTGAAGAGGCATTAGAAAGGAGCTGCCTAAATAATTCTGCCACTGCAGGTCCCCCAACCGCAGAAATTTGAGTCACAAGTATTTGGATGGCTTGGCTTTGACCGAAAAACGCCGCAAAAATTGCTATCACAATAAGCAACAGCGTTGGTAAGGGTAAGATTATGAAAAATGTAAGTGCTGCTGCCCGGAGGGTGGCATTATCTTCTAACCAACCGTGATAGGATGTCTTGAAAATCCAGTAAAGTTCCTTGCGATTCATAATTGGAAGACCAAAATTTTTGTTTAAGAATTAAGGTGCTTGAGGTTCAAGGTCTCAACCTTTTAGTTGAGTATATGGTTTTGTGGGAGTAAGCAATCAATCACATGTCAAAATGTTGGAGCGATTTATTCTTAAGCTTAGTGGTGAAACTTACTGTCAGGGGTTTTGATTGAGTAAAGAAGACGAAATGTTAGTAGAGTTAAGGAAAATCCGCGAATCTTTGGAAAAAGCACCACCTATACAACCGCCCAAAGGTTTATGGAATGAATTCAAAGACTTTTTGTCAAAATACAAAATTCTTGGCTTAGCTGCTGCATTCTCTTGGCTTTGTACGCTGGAATCTTGGTTCAAGCACTTGTGAAAGATTTCATCATTCCGCTCTTAGGTTTAGCAATACCTAACTTATCTAATTTAGCCACATATTCAGCGAGGGTATTGAGTCAGTCCTTCGGTATCGGTGACTTCTTAGTTGCGTTGATTACGTTCTTGATCGTTGCTTTCATTATTTTCTTGATTGTGAAAGTTGCGAAAAGATGGCATATAGATTAGGGTCCGGCAGACGGATGGATTAGGGCTACTGTGGTCACTGGTAACATAGTTGCCATCGATTCGGTAGCTCTCACTGTTTCTTATTATTTGTTTTTATGTATTCTTTTAAGCCTATAATGATTAGACGATCTTTGAAGGTGCTTCTTTTTTCTCTCCCGTATTTGGTTTCTATTTCTCGGAAGTGTTTTTAGTCTATTGTCACTCCCACCTGAACTCTTAAAGATAACCCAAAACCTAATCGAAACCAACCGACAACTTGGCTACACCAGCCGGGAAGAATTCATCCGCGACGCCCTTCGAAAATAACTCGGCTCAATAAAAGAACAATACACATGCGTCGAAGTCCCCAAAGACGAGTACGATAAAATCCAAGAAGCATTAACCGATTTAGGCAGAGAATTTCTCAGCGCAGACGACTTCATAAACCAGCAACTCCGCAACCTACTCCATAAACATCAGGAATGGACTAAACAAAAAAAAGACCACGAAAGAAAAACTAATCGATAAACCAAAGAATTCTTTGGTGAGTTCGAGACTTTGTTTTGACAATTGAGCTTTGTCAATGACTTTTCGGTCGTCGCGAACGGTTTATATCAAACAAGCCTAAAAATAGTATAGTCAATAAATGGAGAATGTAACAAATGAGCACTGAACCTTTTCATGTAACCGACACAAATTTTGAAGAAACAATCAAGAATAACAAGTTGGTTTTTGTGGATTTCTGGGCGAACTGGTGTGGTCCCTGTAGAGCCTTAGCTCCAACAATCGTGGAATTAGCCAAAGAATACAGCGGCAAAGTTTTAATCGGCAAACTCGACGTTGACGAGAACCCTGCTACAGCAGAAAAATTCCAAGTCTTCAGCATCCCAACTATGATAATTTTCAAGGACGGCAAAGAAGCAGAAAGACTCGTAGGTTTATGCCCGAAAAACAGAATAACTGATAGCCTGCAAAAACATTCAATGTAGCTTAGCTGCTAATTTTCATTTTTTCATACATTTTCTCGAAAGTCCAGCGGATGCTCGATTTAAGCTCCTTGAGTCGCTCATCATCGACATTCTTGATGATTATTTCGCGTATCAAATCACCTTCGCGAACGATGTTGTAAGAGAACATTTTATCAGTCCCAATCTGCCCCAGTCTAACCAGTTCTTTGTCTTTTTCCTGCATCTTAGAGAAAACCTTCTCAACAAGGAAATTTGTGAATGGCGGCGTGTTTACGCTGAAGTTTTTGCTTTCATCAGGCATTACATGTATGGTTTGTTTGTCAAAGTACATGAGTGCCAAGGGTTCTTCCGCCATGGTTTTTAGGGGTATGACGCTTTCAGGTTCCGTGTGTTGCTGAGTAGGTACAGGTGTGGGTGGTTCGGGTTCGTGTTTGGGCAAGACCACTTCTTTGGGAACAGGTATCGGAGAAACTGACACTTCTTTTATGTCGCCGCGTTTGAAGCCTTTTTCGAGCAGAATCTGGTTAACGGTATCAAGGGTTGCTTGGACCTCTGCAGTTTCAGCGCTTAATTTTTCCAGCCGGTCTTCAAGACGTTTTTTGAAGGCAATCATAGTTTTCATTTTTTCTGGGTCAATCGACAAAGCTTCAGCACTCGCAACTACTTAAGCAAAGAGACTTATCAGTTTTAGCTTTTTGGGGCTTCACCGATTTTCTTTAGTTGCCCACGGTACATCTCCTCAATTTCCTTGGAGGTTGTTGCGTCTTCAGGGGCTTTGTCGGTGCGGTATTTGCCTGTAAAGCGTGGAAACCGAATGGCAAAGCCTGCACCTTTGCGTATGGAGTGCATTGCAGTCATGTGAATCGGGCTCAAGGTAACTTCGGCACCTAAAATCTCCAAGACCAACGCGGGCTCAAACCAAACATCTGCCTCCATAGTAGATTGGACACGGGTGTTTTTGCGTGGAATTACATGTTTCTGTAACATCTGATGAAGTTGCGCCAAGTCTTTATCTGTAAAACCTGTGCCGCATTTAGTTACGGTTTCAAACGTGTCTGTTTCATCGTTGTAGGTGGCTAAGAGCAAAGCGCCATAAGCACCCACACGTTTGCCTCTGCCGTGAAAGGCGCCTACCACAACTAAATCCACGGTATCGGTCATTTCGCTGCGGTAGTCACGCTTCAGTTTTATCCAAAGCCAACCGCGACTACCCGCTTGATAGACCGAGTCTTTGGCAACTGATTTGCACATTAAACCTTCGCAGCCTTCCGATATGGCTTCCTCAAAGAAGTCTTCGAGTTCCTTGGGGCTACTGACAGGTTTTTGTGTGGCTGGTTTTATTCTGTCGCTTTGTTTGATGATTTTTTCGAGGGCTTTGCGTCTTTGTAGGAAGGGGTCGAGGGTTAGGTCTTTGCCGTCGACGTAGAGGGCGTCGAAGGCGAAAAGCGAGATTGGGTAGTCTTGTATGGCGGTTTCTATCCCGTATTTGCGGCGACGATGCATCAATTCCTGAAAGGGAAGCATATCTCCTGTTTCTAAATCCATCGCAACACATTCAGCTTCTAATATGGCTTCTTTAGCCGCGATTTTTTCCTTTATTAATTCGACCGCGTCGGGATATTGGTTAGAGATGTTCTCGAGGCGCCTAGAATACAGGATGACTTTATCGTCTTTTTTGTGTGCCTGGATTCTTTCGCCGTCGTACTTGTATTCGGCTACGCATTTGCCGCTGAACTTTTCCAAAATTTCTTCTGGAGCACCCAGTCGCTCAGCAAGCATTGGCCTTATTGGTTCAAAAACCATAACTTGAAACTGCCTGATTCCTTCCATGCCTTTTTCGGCAACGACGTTTGCGACCCTGCCCAAGTCGGACGAGATGTTGTAGGCGCGTTCGATGAGTTCACGAGATTCTTTTCCGCCGCCGTAAGCTATCGCTAAGGCGTCAAGCACCGTCATATCTGCAATGCCCAACCGCAAGTTACCCGTCACGGTTCGAATTATCCATTTTGCCTCTTTAGATGACGAGTCAGTAAGCAGTCCCGAGAGAAGCGTCATCTTTGTATCTACCGCGCCGCTACCTGAAGTTTTCGCCAATTTATCAAGAGTCTCGTAAACCCGCTCAGCTGTAAGCTTTCTTGTAAAGAATGTGGATTGTTTGCGTTTAGCGAGTAGTTTTTCCGAGGTTTCGCCTATGTCGCCACTTTTTTGCAGTTCAGATTGAATTTCACTTTCTCTATGCCCAGAAGCACGAGTCAAGGCTTTTATGGCGAGCTTTTCAGCAACACCCATCTCAACTCCCATGAAGTCGGGGTACAGTTTTCCCTGCGTTAAATAAACGACTCTGGAAATGATTCCTTTTGGGGTTTTTTTAAGCAATTCAACAAGCAAATCAGTCATTTCTAGGCGTTTGGGGGTTGCTTCGATTTTTTCGTAGGCATCGGCGATTATGGCGTAATCCATGGTTTTTCGCTCACACAAATACTATTTGGTTGAACTTTTAAACTTACTACCTGTAATAGAATAGGATTTTTTGTCTGAAGTCAATCTAATTTGAACTATGAATACATGTGTAGTTTATTTTTCAGAACATGCAACACAAAACGTTTAGCCCAAGCCATAGCTGAAGCAGCAAAAGTTCTAATCTTTGACATAGCGGGACGCTACCATCAACTACTGATTCCTACGACCTCGTAATCCATAGCACACACGTAGAAGGTTTAAGCCCTGCCAAAGAAACCGAAGCATTCATGGAAGGCATGTCTAACATGGAAGGCAAAAAAGCCATCCTATTCTGCACTTACCGCATATTCGGCAACAACCGAACCATGAAAGAGATGAATAAAGCCCTATATTCCAAAGATTACACTACAATACTAAGTGTTTCCAAGAATGGAATGAAACCGGACCAAGAAGCTGATTTCTCAGAAATACTAAGCGAAATTAAGAAAAAATTAGAAAAGCGCTAACGTCATCTAAAATACTGAATACTGAAAAGTTAAAACAAAGAAAATAGAAAAAATTTTATTTCCTAAACTACAGTTTTTGCCGGTTTAGTTGCCGTCAACTAAATGGGCTGTTCCATCTGGACAGTAAACTTTTTCGCCCTTATTGGCAATACCGAATCGTTTACTGCAGGAGCGCATTTGGGAGCATCCATCGCAATCTCGCGATAACATTTCTTTTTCTTTTCCTCCTTGTGATTATGATTCTTTCAGTGTCGAATTGTCACATGTTTGTTGAACCAGCGTTCTACCGATTCACACATGGACATTCATCCATTGAAGTTCAACCATAGATAGGAAAGGCGCTTTTAAACTTTATGAATATTGAAATATAGATTTTGACTAAACGATTTCAGCAGAACCCTGCAATTTAAAAGATCTCTTTGTGTATTACTTTCGTTTAGAGGTCATCTTTGCCGCGCGGTTGGAGACTCCTCAGGGCATACAACTGGAATCAACACAACAGGACGTATCTTTTGGTGCATTAATGACCTTTTAACCTCATCCTCCTTGAAAGCGCCAATCCAACATGAACCTAAACTCAAGCGGTTAACAGGATGTTTTGGATAGCTGAGGCTGTATCCTGAACAGAATAAAGGTTCTCACCCCGCACATCATAGCTCTCAGCTGCGCGTTTCTCATCAGCGCAGACAACGATTAATACAGCGCATCTTCAAGGTCTTTTTGCCCAAAGGCAGCATATGAAATGCCGCATTTGGTTTTTTGATTACTTGTTGCATTGAATTCCCTTGGCTAAATGTTGCCTGCGGACGGAGCTTGCCTTGTTGCTTCAATCAGCTACTCAACAGTGCCCTGCGGAAATTCCTGTTTCTTGTAGTTTCTTATGCTTCTCCTCTTCAAAAGGGCATCTGACAAATCCATACTATCTTAACTACTTAATTAAAGACAAAATTGCGCAAAAAAAATGTTTCTCCACAACAGCAGCGTAACAGTCTTATGTTCTGTTGCTAAATACCTGTTTGGATGATGAGCACTAGAGTCTGAGCTATGCAGTGAGAAGGACTCGACGGGCGAACTGACAAGGGGCGGCATAAAACTTATCAATAGAGAAACCGTGAGAAAGTAGCTAAATCAAAGTTAATTGGCGCAACAGGAATCGAGGTGAACAAGAAAAATGATTGAAATGAAGGTTGAAGCTTCAGAACTTAAAGGCGAAGAAAGCAAACTATTCGAGAAACTGGCTGATTTCCTCAAGGACAAGACAGGTGGAGATGTGACCACAGAAGGAAAAACCGTAACAGTAAAAGGTGAAGGTGAAGCGCTAGCAAAGAAGTACGTGCGCATAATCGTTAAAAAGTTCCTGCACAAGCATGAGCTATCTGAAACTTTCAGAGTTATCGGCGACGAAGAAACACTGAAAATTAAGGAAAGAAAACTCTACGAAGAAGATTAAATTTTTCTTTAGATCTTAATTTATTTTTATTTTTTACGCTTTAGCATGCTGTCCTAATATCTGAACAGCCTGTTCGTCTGCTTAGCATTATATCAAAACAACCCTTAAATGTATCTGAAAGCACGGGTTGTGAGTTGGAAATTGAGCCATAAACGTTTAGCGGTGGGAACAGCGGTATATTTGGTTTCGATTGTAGCTTTGATGGCATTTTTGATTGAGTCTTATTCTGCACTGCAAGCCTTCAACCCGATAGCAGCCCTAACAGCCATAACTGTAGCAGTTATAGGCATCGCATGGTTCAAGAAAACGAGCAGCTAGCTAAGATTCAGCTTATTTGGAGCCCTATTAGAATCCTAATTTGGTTCATCGCAGAAACGATAGAGGGGTCTATATCTAAAAGGGTAAGTCAGTTGGCTGAAAACAGCCAGCATTAGCATGTGGAAAAAGGTAGTTATAGATAAAGTATAAGGAGGGCTTTTATTTGCGCTTTAGCATGTTCTCAAGGATTGGCTTGAGTTTGGCGTTTTCTGCTTTTATTTTCTCTTTGCCCAATGCTTTCATGTCGGCGTCGATTTCTCTGATGACTTCAGCGTAGTGGATGCCTTCGGCGGCTGAAACGTATTCTACTCGGAACCGCTCTGGACTCATGCCCAGTTTGGTCAGCATGCCTTTGAGGGCGTCGGTTCGGGCTTTCATCTTGTAGTTTCCGCTGATGTAGTGACAGTCGTAGGGTAAGTGGCATGCACCAAGAAGAACCATCCCTGCACCAAGTCTTAGTGCTTCGAGGACGAATTCTCTGGCGACTCTGCCGCTGCACATGACTCGGATGGCTCTTACGCTTGCGGGGTAGTCACATCGGCTTATGCCTGCAAGGTCTGCACCTGCGTAGCTGCACCAGTTGCAGAGTATAGCCAAGATTTTTTCTTCTGGATTTTCTTGAAGTGCAGCTCGAACCTGCGCCATAATTTGGGCGTCGGTGAAGTGCATTTGTGTGATTGCGTGTTGTGGACATTCTGCAACGCATGTTCCGCAGCCGTGGCAGCTTGCAGTGATTATGCTGGCGGGTTGGCCTTTTTCCTGTCTTATTGCGCCATAAGGGCATTTGTCGACGCAGACGCCGCATTTCTTGCATTTCGCTTCGTCAACAATGCTGATTATTGGTTCAATCTTCCATTTGGGTTTGCTGATAACTGTTGCTGCCCGGGATGCGGCGCCGCTGCCTTGGGAAACACTGGCTGGAATATCTTTTAAGCCTACGCATGCACCGGCGTAGAAAACTCCGTCGGTCGGTGCATCCATGGGTTTGAGTTTGGGGTGGGCTTCCATGAAGAACCCGTCTGAGCCGCGTGAGAGGTTTAGGATGCGTGCTATATCTTCGGAGCCTTTCTTGGGTATAGCTGCAGTTACAAGGACAACCATGTCGGCGTCTACTTCAATTGGGGTTCCGAGCAGTGAATCTTCGGAGTGAACAGTTAGGTTGTGGGTTTTGGGGTCTTCGTCGATGCGGCTTACTCGTCCGCGGATAAAGTTTACGCCTCGTTCCCTTGCGCGATCGTAGAATTCTTCGTAGCCTTTGCCTGGACTGCGTATGTCCATGTAGAAAACGTAGACTTCAATGTCTTCCTTGTACTTCTCTTTAAGTTGAACAACATGCTTGAGCGTGTACATGCAACCGAAGTTGCAGCAGTACGGGTAGTGTGTCTTATCTCTACTGCCCACACATTGGATGAACGCAATTTTGTGGGGTTTTTGCCCATCGGATTGGCGGATGACTTTGCCGCCTGTGGGACCAGCTGCGAGGATTAGTCGTTCGAATTCCATGCTGGTGATGACGTTGGGGTATTTTCCGTAGCCAATCAAGGGCATGTCGTATGGAAGGTAAATATCAAAGCCGGTTGAAACGATGATTGCGCCAACATCGAAATCGACCTCTTCAGGCTGCTGGTTAAAGTCAATGGCTTGGCGCTCACCACAAGCTTCAGTACATTTGAAGCATTCAATACAGTAATCCCTGTTGATGGAGTAAATCAGGGGCACCGTCTGGTCGAAGGGCACGGAGATGGCTTTGCGGGTTCCAAGGTTCATATCCCATTCGTTTGGGTACTCGATTGGGCAAGCATCCTTGCATTCACCGCAGCCCGTGCATTTGTCGGTGAGGACGTAGCGAGGGTTTTTGCGGATCTTTACTTTAAAGTTGCCGATGTAACCGTCAACTTTAACGAGTTCCGATTTAGCGAATATTGTGATGTTTGGGTGGCGTGCGCAATCTACCATTTTTGGTCCTTCGATGCAAATACTGCAGTCAAGGGTTGGGAAGGTTTTGTCGAGCGCTGCCATGTGGCCACCGATGCTCTGGGTATTTTCGAGCATGTAGACTTTGTAGCCCATTTCGGCGAGGTCTAAGGCTGCGTTCATGCCTGCGATTCCGCCGCCGATTATGAGTGCTTTGTTGGTGACTGGGACTTCGATGGTTTGGAGAGGCTGCATTAAACGTACTTTTGCCACCGCCATACGCACGGAGTCTTTGGCGCGTTCCGTTGCGGCTTTGGGGTCGCTTTGGTGACACCATGAGGCGAATTCGCGAATGTTCGCCATCTCGTAGAGGAACGGGTTTAAGCCTGCCTCTGAGACTGTTCGTCGGAAAGTGGGTTCGTGCATTCTGGGTGAGCATGCAGCGATGACTACGCGGTTTAGGTTTTGTTCTTTTATGGCTTTTCGGATTTCTGCTTGACCGGGATCCGCGCAAGTATAGCGATTTTCTTTGACGAAAACTACGTCTGGAATAGTTCTTGCGTATTCAGCTACTGCTTTAACGTCCACGGTTCCTGCAATGTTGAGTCCGCAGTGGCAGACGAAAACGCCAACTCGCAACTCTTCTGGTTTGTAAGCGACGCATGTTTCTGGTTGTGTAGTTTGTGTTTGTGAATTACTCATTTGAGTTCCTCCGTTTTGAGCGCCTCAGACACGAATCGTTTCTCGACGACTTTGCGTCTGTTCACGGCGGCTTGGGCTTTTAATTCCTTAGCTGCGTCAGCGGAGCTGGTTATTCGTTCTAAGGCTTTGTTCCATGTGCCCGAATGGATGGGTGTATGCAGGACTTTTGTGCGTTTTACACGCAAAGCATCTTCCACTGGACAAACATTCTTGCATGCGCCGCAGAAGGTACATAATGAATCGTTAACGTGTACTTTCTTGTCTTCACCCAGCACTAGTGCTCCAGGGATAGGGCAAACATCTAAGCAATCAGTGCAACCTTCAGGGCACTTTGCTTGGATTATTTCTGTTTTTCCTTCGAAAGCTTTTTTGACTTTTAAAGCGCCCTGCTTACATTTGAGCTCACATATTTTGCAAGTTGGGCAGTAATCTTTTTGGACGTCAAGACTGATTTGGACACGTTTTTTCTCGTTTGGTGTGAGAGCCAGGACGTTTTGGACTGGGATGCCGTCGAAGCCAACTTTTGAGAGTTTTATGAGTTTGAGTGGGCATGCGTTTTCGCATTCAACGCATTCTTTTTCGCATTTGCTTGTATCTACGGCGAAGTCTCGGACCATTTGGGGGTAACTGTCTTTTTCGAGGATAGGTAGGTTGTGTGTATCGTTTAGGGTTACTTTGATTGCCCCATATGGACAGGTGACGTCGCAGATTCCGCAGAAGTTGCATTTTGTCAAGTCAACGTCAACTTTGGCTTTCTTTGCCTTTTCTCCCTTGAGTTTAGGCTGTTTCTCGGTTTTTATGGCTTCTTTTGGACAAGCCACTGTACACACTTGGCAACCGACACAGCGGTTCTTGTCAAGGATTAACTTGTAATCCTTAACTTGCAAAACCCATTCTAATGTTAAAGCGTCTGCCGCATCTTTCTTTATGGTTTTTAACGGCATATTTTACCACCAAAGATTTTAATTGGCGCCAGGCAAAGATTAGTCCAACGCCCTCTAAATTATAGATTAAAATGTGAATAAAGTGCTTTTGATATAAATATTGCTTGAAAAAACTTGGGTTCTCACGGAAAAAACCTGAGAAAGCAGCAATCTTTAATTGGTGACCTGCAAGCCACTAAACCAAGTCTAGGTTATGTGGTTATGGGTCCTCCGATGGAGGATGAAGCATGTTGGGGTTAAGGTGTTTAACAAGATTTCACCCTCTGCGCCATGGCAAATTTGGGCTTATTAACGTTTAAATTCTCCTTCTCACTATAGCTTTCCAGTGAAATCTTATGCCCATATCTGTTTCTGCAAAGGATATTTTTTCCACAGGATTTAACTCAGTTCAAGACAACGACACACTCTCCAGGTGCCTAGAAGCCTTCAAGAAGGGCATGCCTCCGGTGCTCGCCGTTTTAGATGAAAAAGGCAAGTACATCGGCATGATTACTCGACGGGCAATTCTACGTTCGCGCCTTGACCCCACCGTCGCCAAGGTACGTTCACTCATGCAGGTTGCACCCCAGGTCAGCGGGGATGTTTCTTTGAGTGAAGTGGCGAAGCTTATGATCGGCAGCGGCATGCGCCAACTGGCTCTCTTCGAGAAAGGTAAGTTGCTGGGGTTTGTAACTGACGAGAACGTTATCCACGGCGCGGTAACAAACGGTTGGGGCAAAACCGACGTTGAAAAAGTCATGAGCCGCGCCCCCCACACCTTGGAGTCTAACCGAAGTGTCGGCGCAGTTTTGGGTTTGATGCGGGAATACGGCATCAGCCACGTTCCGATTTTGGAGGCCGGCAAACTCGTCGGCATGGTCAGCATGGAAGACATCCTGCAGAACATCTATTGGCCTCAACGCCACCAGACCCAAGGCGACATGGTGGGCGAAAAAATCGAGACGTTGGGCGTCGCGGTTAAAGGCATCATGTCGAGCCCCGCCATCACGGTAGACCCTAAGACGAGCCTACAGGCGGCGGAGAAAAAGATGCATGAACACAACATTTCCTGCGTCGCCGTCGTCGCAAACGAGCGCCTCGTCGGCGTCGTAACCAAACTCGATTTTCTGGAACCCATCTCACAGCTTGGAGGCGAAGCGCAACGCAAATTAACCATCCAATTCGGCACCAAAGGCGTCGAAATGTCCGCCGACCAACAAGCATACATGATGGACGAATTTGACTCATTCTCCCACCGCTACCAAGAAGCCTTCCAACTCGGAACCCTCTTCGTCTACATGAAAAGCCACGGCAACAACGGCGTCCGCGACACCCCCCTAGTCCACTGCCGCCTCCAATTCCGAACCGCCCGCGGCACATTCTACAGCGCATCCGAAGGTTGGGGCATCGAACCCACCTTCCGCGTCGCCCTCGACCGCCTCGACCGCCGCTTACTTCGCAGCAAAGAACTCTTAGCCTACAACCCCAAATACGCCAAAGATTACTTACGCAAAATCGGTCTCCCCTCAGAAGAAGAATAATTTTTTTCTTCTCTTTCTTTTGTTTTAGGCATATTTTTTTGCATCTTAAGGCGAGCTGTTTTACGTCAGACTGACTGTGGGAAAGCCTATGCCAGAGGAGGAGTTTGGTGGAAACGTAAATTGACCGATGAAGTTGACATAGATGAAGGCGTCGACTGTACGGTTAGTTGTGCCACCGTGTCCGTCTTGTTCCGAGAACATTATTGCGCATGGGCTGGGCGAAAGGGATGGAGTTACGGTGGTTGTTGAGGTGCCAGGGTAGATTGCGTGTCCTGGTGCGTAGTTTAAGGTGCCTGTTGGGGTGTATACGTTGGTTTGGTTGGGTTCTGGTTGGTTTTGAGAGTAAAGGATAATAGGCTGATTGAGACTGCGAGAACCGCTACTAAGGCAACGGCTACCACTTTCCTGTTCATTTAGACAACCTCTTTTTGGTTAAAGAAACTCTCGAGTTTAGAGTTCTCCGTCTTCTTGAGCACTTCAGCACAGACCTTCGGATCCAGAGCTTTGTATTCTAATCCAAGCGTAACCATCAACCTCTGCACATCCTTCCCCAAACTCGGAGCAGCCAAAACCGCGCGGACTTCACGGTTCACCTTGGCTTTTATGGGTTCAATGTACTTAGCCAACTGGAGCGCAGCTTCTTTGGACGCTATTTTGCGTTTCACTTCCACGATGACGAGTTTGCCATCTTTGTCTTCCCCGTAGATATCTACGAAGCCGGGTTCCACTTTTTTCTCCCAGCTAATCGGCTTAAACCCTTCTTCGAGGAGTTCGGGTTTGAGGAGAATGGCGCGGTGCATGTCGTCTTCGCTGGCATGCAAAAGGAAATCTCCTGCATCGGTAAGTTGGAGGGCGCTGAGCATGTAGATGTTTTTGAAGGTTACGCGGACGCTTTCGCGGGGTTTTTGGCGCACGCCGTGGATTTCGAGTCCTTCCTGCTTGATTTCGACGTGGAAGATGCTGCCTGCGGGTTGCCAGTTGACGGGTTCGTAACCGACTGGGCGGTGAACGAGGAGGCTGCCGTCGGATTTGATTATGAGGAGGCGTTCGCCCTCTTCGAGGGTGCTGCGTGCTCTGCCGACGTAGTGGACATGGCAGGTACCTGCGACGACAAGAGTTCTTCGTTGGGCGAAGGCTTTTTCGATGAGAACAGCGGCTTCCGCGATAGAGGGCTCTTTTAGGACTGTGAGTTTGTTGTTTTGCAGCATAGGTTTCAGCCAACTATTTAGGGTGGGTTTGGGTACATAAGATTTCTTGAAGGATTACGCGTTGAAGGCTTGGAAAGAGAAGCGCAAGGTGATGGGGCGGTATGATGTGACAGCGGCGAGTTACGATGAGCAGTACGGCGAGGAGCAGCAGAGGAAATACGATAAGGCGCTGGAAAACGTTCATTTAGAGGGAAAAAAGGTTTTGGATGTTGGATGCGGCTCGGGACTATTTTTCCGTGAAGTTGCCGATAAAGTTGAAATAGCCATAGGCGTTGACTTCTCGCGCATACTCCTTCAAAAAGCCAAATCCCACGTTTACCCCTTCCAAAACACCCATATCCTTCAAGCTGACGCCGACCACCTGCCCTTCAAAGACGGCTATTTTGGCGCCATATTCGCCTTTACCATATTGCAGAACATGCCCAAACCCTCCGAAACCCTGCAAGAGCTAAAGCGCGTTGCTGGGACCGGTGGCAGGATTATTGTTACGGGGCTCAAGAAGGCATTTCCGCTAGAAAAATTCATGGATATCCTTGACGGTTCAGGGATGGAGGTTAATACGTTTGTGGATGAAGAAGCCGTGAACTGTTATATTGCTGTTTTAGCGGTTTAGCTTACTTGGTTTCTTCTTCTGTGTTAGCTTCTTCTGAGTCTCCGGTTTCCTGCTCTTGGGATGCGGGTTCGGCGGCTTCTTCAGCTTGTTTCTCCGCGTTAAGCAGCATGTTGATGAGCGCTTTCTGGTCAACTTCCGCGCGTGTACGCCAATCCAAGAAAAGCTGCCCCTTCTCGTCCTGCATAAGGTAGCCGTAGCGGATGTATCTGTCAAGGTTTAAACCGATTTTCCAGTTTGGCATTTTTTCAGCTAACATTTTTTCGATGTCTTTTCGTGCAGCTTGTCCTTTTTTGCTGATTATGTAGCTTATTGTTATGGCTAGACCTGCTAAATCGTCGACTCGCCAACCCATGAGCTTATCTTTTATTACTGAGCCGTTTGCGAGCGCAACGAAGAATCGGGCTTTATCCAGCTCCTCGAGGGTTGGTTTTTCAGGGGCTTTTTCCTCTTCAAAAACCACTTTAACCTGCAAATCAAGCGGCTTTAGATAATCCTCCAACAAATCCAGCACTTTAGGATAATCGGAACCCAAGGCTTTGTGCAGTTCCCACCCTTTTACGCCAGGTTTCTGGTGGCGTTTGTAGAAGAGCATCTGGGTTGCTTTCTTGACTTTGCCTGCGTAGACACCTTTTTTCTTGCTGCTCAAATTTTTTCGCCTCGTTTCCATTTTTGCCAATCTTGACACGACACAGCGATTGGAACCGACGTCGACTGCTCCGTAAGTGTTTCTTTGCGGGGCTTATCGAAGGGCAAAATGAAGACTGACTCTTCTAACCTATCAATCTCTAATGTGGCATAACCATAAGTTACCAGAAAACTCGTCAAGAAAGCCCGCTGCACCGTTTCCTCGTACGTGTCGGCACCGATGAAATCCCAGTAGGCAACCTTACCAGCTGCCCCTTTTTCTTGGACTTTAACTTTGAGTTCATGCCAGTAACACTCCAGCTCCTCAGAAAATTCGCGGTCACTTAAAACCCGCTGCTTAACCAGCTCGTCGCGGCTAACTGAACCCATGGCAACTTGGGAAACATCTATGTCTTTCCAGCGATCACCCATAGGAGCCAACGCACCCCAATACAGCAACCCCTGTGCCAGACGGTGGAGACTAAGCTGCTCAAACTCAACCAGCGGACTCCAAGCCGCCAAAAACACATCAACTATGCCCTGCTTGCTGGTTTGGCGGATTTTTTCTTCCAACAAGAACGGGTCCGCGTAGAGCGAGTTTGATCGCTGTTTTACCCATTCGCTTTGAATTTTAATTACGGTGGCTAAGTGGTGAAGGGTTTCGGCGTCGAGTTTTAGTTCTTCGGTGTCTGCCCAATTGGGGAAATATTCCTTTACGACTTTGATTATTTCGTCAATGTTGAGTGTGAAGGGTTCGACAGTGTGGTTTTCTATGGCAAGGCACATTTCAATTATGCGTTCCAGTTTTTCTTTGCCCAGCTTCTTGTTATGTTTCACGGTCTGCATTAGGCAACCTCACGCACGATTGATTTTCCTTCAAGGTTCTGCACAGTGATGACGTTAGCGTCCTGTTGTGCAAAAGTAATTTGGCTGGGAGTAATCACAACGTATTGTGCGCTGGCATCTTTAATCATTGCAACAAGGACTTTAGCTATCATTTCTCGGTTTTTGGGGTCCATGTGAATGTCGTATTCGTCGACTGCACGGAAGGGGGAGCGCACATGCTGCTGCAAAGCCAAAAGAAAACCCATAGTCGCTGTGGTTCGTTCGCCACCGCTTTGCGTGTAAGCGTCCAACGCTACGGGTTTGCTTCCTTTAAACCCAACATAAATCTCAAGCCCAGCAGTCTCAACATCCTGAACGCTTGAAAGCTTCACTTCTCCAGTTGCACGGGTTTGACTCATAATTTTCTGGTATTCAACATTTACCCGTTCAATCAGATTCTCCATAACGGTCCGCCAAGATTGCATGCGGGTTTTGACTTCTTCAAGAGTTTTCTCGCGGTTCTCGGCAACCAACTGCGCCTTCTCTTTTAGTTCTAAATAAAGCTTTGAGTACGATTCATACTGACGTTCAATGTCCTCTGAAACGTCAGCCAACGCAGCTAAGTGCCCATTGGTTAAGGCGATTTCGTCTTGGATTTCTGCGTTACTTTTAAGGACTGCTATGCGCTCGCCAGAAGGTTGAGCTTTTTGGATTGCAACACTGAGGTTTTCTTCGGCTTCCTTAATCGATTTCTCGATGTTTTTCATGTCAGCGATTGCATTTGCCCGCTTAAACTCCAGCAAACCAAGAGTTACACGTTTTTCCAGAGTCTCGGAGGAAATTTTCTCAGAAGAGTCATCGAGTTTAAGATTCATTTGTTTGGTTTCTTTAATTTCCTCGTTTGCTTTTTCGATTTTTTGTCTGGAGGTTTCCAGCATTTTTTCAAGGTTCTTGCTTCGAAGAAGCTTAAACTGGCTCTTATTGGCAAGGGCTTCTATAGCTTGGGCTTCGGTGAGCAACTGTTCAATAAACGATAAGGTCGATTCGTTTTGTGCAACCTCACGTTCTAAGCTTACTCGCTGTTCAAAAACAGTACTGGCTTTGTCCTTCAAGGTTTGCTGCTTTGTCTGTAAGCCATCGAGTTCGCCGATTATTGCTTGTCGGTCATCTTCAATCTTGCCCAAAAACTGTTGGTTCTTGTTAAACTTGGTCTGTAAATCCTTGATTGCGGCTTCGCGTTTTTCAACTTCGGCCCAGATTAGTTCACGGTCCAAAAACCGGCGTTTTAGCTGTAACTGCTTTTTCTCTTGGTACTTCTCGTATTGTTCATGCCAGTAAGCCAAGGTTTGTTGGGCTTGCTCAAGGAGTTTGCTGACTGATTCTTCTTGGCTCAGTATACGCATCAGTTTGGTTTTGGCTTGCACGACATTTTCTCTGAAAGGTTCCAAACCCACGGCTGCTTCAACCATATACAGTTTTTCTACATTACTTAAAACGCTGAATTGCTCCACCATGTTCTGATGCATGATGATTAGCATGTTGTCGGGGTCAACTCCGAATTTGCCGAGCAACCGTTCAATGTCTTGTTTGCTGGCAACTCGGTTTTCGAGTTCAAAAAAGTATTTTCCATCTCGTCGCAGTACGCGGGTTAGGAAGAGTTGGTCTTTGCTATATTTTGAGACTGGACGTTTGTTGCCTTGTTTGCTGTTGTCGAGGATGAGTGTGACTCGGGCTTGGTCTTGTCCCCAACGGATTAAATCGCTTAGTTTTCGGGAGCGTTCAGTGTAGGTTTGCCCCAAACCAACTGAGATAGCCAGCAGAAGGGAGGATTTCCCTGCGCCGTTTGGCCCTCCAATTATATTTACGCCTTGTTTAAAGGGGACTCTGGCGTATTCGTAACTCATGAAATTTTCAAGGATGACTTCTTTGATTAACAAGATTGTTTGCCTCTATTTTGAAGCGTTCACACTATTGAAAGGCGTCTTATTAAAACAATTTTGACTAAAATGCCGATATCTCCCGCAAATGTTCCCCTTTTTCTTAATATGGCAATTTAGGGCTCTTTACGCCTTTCTCTGATGAGACTTCAATTAATCTAAGCCGATAAACAAGCGTATTGAATGTCGGTTAGAACGCTAATGAAAATGACAAAATTTATTACTCGGTCAAGTTGCATGGTGTCGACAAAGATACACTGGCTGATATAACAAAGAAAACGTGAAAACCGCCAGATACCTGAAAGCGAGAGAGAAGCCGACTGCGCCCATAGTTGTTAACATTAATACGAAATTTCAGATTTTATTTTCAATAACCTGATTGATAGCTCATTAACTTGAATAGTTATAGGACCAGTTTTAAAAGTCAGCAGCATACAAATACAAGACTGAGGTTCAGCAGGGTGCGTAATAAGAAACGTGTAATATTTGTTGTCTGCATGATGAGCATAATTGTTATATCTTTGCTCATCTGGGATAGCACTCAAATCCCTCTAAAATACCAGAAAAGCATCTATAGAAACTTAGATAACCAAGAAGAAACAGCACTCAACACAGCAGAGTCTATCAACTATTCAGCCATTCTTTTAAAAGAACCCTTCACTGGTTCATCAGACCCAGAGGCTTACCTTCATCCAGACACTTACTTAACAAATACGTCAGCGAACTTCATCGACTCAGCGGTCATAAACTACTATGAAACAAGGTATGATAACATGCAGGGAAGAGGAGACCCTAAGCAGATAGAACTATCTTATGAAGCAAACGTCACTAGGCGTTCTGAGTTTCGTATCTTTAACAGTCCAGCTCCTGAAGGTGCAACTTGGCACAATACTACGATCGTTACTACAACCCCTGACGGTTCACTCATGCGTAAGGAATCAGTTCACATGCAGTTCTTTTACAGAAACCAATCGGGCTACCAAATGACAGAATGGGCGTATGACTTCAACTTCTCTGACTGCCACGTTATAGAGATGAAACTGGAATATTCTGAAGTCTATTCTCCAACTGCTGCTTTCTTCTCAAATATCGAGCAAATAGTTATTCTTGATGGAGAATTTAATCCTGTTTTAATTGGGGTAGAATCAGGAATGACTGTTGCCTGAATACCCCTGACAAGTAACAGTAATACGAAACTTGATTTTGTTTTTCAAAAATTTTTCGAAATGGCTAAAGTGGTTTATGCTCAAAAGCTAAATGTACTATCAACAGATTAAAAAATTAGCGATTTACAATTGGACATCCAAGAAACTCAAAAGGCTCCAGCAGCAAGCCTTTCATGCTTATTGCAAAAGTTGTCGATTTTGAAAATAAACCTATTGAAAATGTCATTGCAAAAATTATTAGGTTAGAAAAAGAACCGATATCGCCTCAACAGTGGGTTGAAAATCTCAGAAATAGAGCCCCATTTAAAAGGTTTATACTTTCAAAAGATATCGATAAAAAAGGGACTGTAAAAGTTGAGCTTACGGGGGGCATCTGCGAAGCCAAAGCGCCCGAATACTCTTTAGGCAAGATTTTTGAACTAACGCAAAATAAGGAAATTTTATTCATTAAACCGAAAAAGAAGTGGTGGCAATAATAGTTTCGTTAATTTTATTAGCGAACTTAGATTTATGTTTCATTCATCTGAAAGCTCAAAGACTAATAAAAAGAATGAATTTTAAAAAGAGGTTTGACAGCCAAATCCACACAAAAATAGCAGAATTTAATATGCATCAACAGGTTTTTATGTGAAGACTTTTTATGTTTATACTACAAATATTTAATAGGTTAAATTCATGAAGTTCGCGGAAATCGCAATCCTACTGAGAGAAATTGTGGACAGGTGTCCAGGGTTAGATGGAGCAACCATCACCTTGATACCCCAGAAAGCCATGTATCCACTATATAACGGTTACCACATCAACATCAAGGCAAACCTTTCAAAGGAAAGCATGGGTAATCTACGGAAAATTGTTGAAGGACACGACTTAGTCATGCAGATTAAGACTGATGCAGTTATTGTGTATGAAACTAGATCAACCTAAGTTTTTTCCCGGAAACGTAAGCTGCAAAGTCTATATTTCTGTGCTACTGCTTAGCAATTGTACATCTGATACTTCTCCTGTGTCAGCGTAAATTCCGACAGCAACTTCGTTGTAACCTCCTGCATAAGTCTGGGTAAGGCTCATTTCAATGTACCAGTAAGGAATCAGGTTGACTGAGTTGCCTCTTGGATGTGGGATGAGTTGAACAGACACAGGTGGGTCTATGACGCTAAAGCCAGAAGTTGGTTTGTTCTCGATGTTGTAGGTTAATGTTTTGACGTAATTTTTAGCAGTGTTTATGGCCTGTTCTTGACTAATAGCCATGTTGGTGCTTCCGACATTAAATAGGAAATAGCCATCGGACAACACGGTTAACACGTTGTTTTGGAAGGTCATCTGTAAACCCTTGGCTTGGTAGTCTATGCCGTTTTCGGTGTACATCCAGAGAAATGTCACGGTATCTCCTGAAACGGTAATCTGCAATTTTATGTTGCCCTGAGTAACATTCATGTTACTTATGGTGCTGACTGCGGCTAAAATATTAGTCATGTTGTTTAAGTATGAATCGCCGGAGTAGGTTCTGTAGCGAGAGAGTACATATTTTGCGTTCTGCAGGACATCGTTTGGCTGGACCTGCGAGTATATGGGTGAGCTTTCAATCATGTTAAGCTCGTATCTTGAGAAGTGATTATTCCTGTAACGCAAGTACACGTTCAAATCGCTTATGCTGCTCTTTAGTGAGTACTGCGTGACTTCTTCAGCGACACCGCCAAAATCAGCTCGCCACTGCATTGTATCACTCATCAGGGAAATCGTATAGTTTTTTGTTTCAATCTGCGTCAGATTTGAAAGAAAATTAGCCACTTTATCCGCGCCTATACCCCAAGACAATAACTGCTGATTCTCAACGGAAATCGAGTTCTGAGCCCCAGAAAGCTGGTTAATAGAATAATACTCTAAACCAGCCACACCCGATAAAGCCAAAACCGAAATCAGCATCACTACCGAAAAGAGTTTCCACCTTGAAGTCACCACACCGCGTTTCGGCTCACATTCCCGAACATCTTCGACACCCTTCATTGCACCTACAGTGGCTAATCCAAAAGCAGACAACTTGTACTTGCCATCATCCATTTTAGAGACCAGTTCACCGAGGTTTTCAAGGTGATAGGTTAAATGTGGCGTTGAAACTCCAAGTTCCTCAACCATCTCCATAAAAGTCATGGGTTTGATTCCTAGCATTCGAAGAATCTTGCGCCTGACCGGATGCTTAAGTGAACTAAACATCGTTGAGTAAATTTCATCTTCGTGGGAGTCAGCCATTCGAATCACAAGTACATATGCATAAGCAAGCTATAAAATTTACACAAAAATAGAAAAAAGAGGATTGTTTTTTCTTCGAGCAGATTTATTCCTATTCGGTGCAGAATTCTTTTTTTGGGTCACCTCACTTGGGATAGCTTGTTTTGGTGAAAGTGGTCAGCGGGTTTAGTGAGTTTCCTGCGGGGTTCTGTAGATTTGCACGAAGAATATTACCGCTACCAATGCTGCAATGATGCTAGCACCGAGTATTAGCCAGTTTGCAGAAGTGTTCGGGTCGATGGCGACAACTGGTCCCGTTGTTGGTTGATTTATGTATAGTTGGGGTGGTGATTGAGTTTGTGTTGGAGTTGGGGTTGGGTGTGTTTTGGATGTTGGATGTTCTGTTGGCTGTGGGGTTGGGATAGTGGTGGGGGTAACAGTTGGGAGGGCAGTCGGAGTTGGTGAGGGAGACACGGTCGGTTGAATAGTTGGAGTTGGGGTTTGAGTTGGAGTTGAACCTGTTGTGCCTAAAGCGTAAACATAACCGTCATAGGACCCCACATAGACGACGCCGTTGACGATGGCAGGCGATGAAAACACAAAGATGCCAGCACGGTACGACCAGACAATGGACCCGTCATAGGCATTCAAAGCGAACACGTAGCCGTCACATGACCCAAAGTAAACAACATCACCAGCAACCGCAGGAGACGAGTACACATATCCTGTAAACTGTCGGGAAGAGTATGGGGATGCAAAGAACCAGATTTGTGAGCCATCAGTAGCGTTGAATGCATAGTAGCCGTTGCGGGAACCAAAGTACACGATGCCATTAGCTACGGCGGGAGAGTCGTCAGAGTTATCTCCGACGCCGATGTTGGCTTGCCAAACCATTGAACCCTCAGTTGCCCTCAAAGCACAAACATGACCATCATCAGAGCCGACATATACTGTGGCATTAATGACTGCGGGAGAAGCATACACTTGGTTGCCGACGTGCGACTTCCAGAATAACGAGCCGTTGTCGATGTTTAGGGCATAGACGTTTCCATCGCCTGAGCCAATGTAGAGAATCCCGTCAACTATAGCTGGAGAAGAAAATGTTGTGCCGCCAGTAAGGTATGACCAAATCACCGTGCCGTCTGTAGCGTTTAATGCATAAACATAACCGGAAAATGAGCCGATATAGACTACTCCGTTGACGACTGCAGGAGAGGACTCGATGCCACTGTTGGTTGCAAACCGCCAGATTACTGAGCCAGAGGTAGCATTCAAAGCCTCGACATAACCGTTATGCCCATCCCACAAAAGCCCAACGTAAACCACATTATCAACAACCGCAGCCGATGACTCCACAACACTGCCCACATTAACTTGCCAAATTGGGGAACCAGTTGTCGCGTTCAAAGCATAAAAAATGCTGTTGTCTGAGCCAATGTACACAACGCCGTTGACAACTGTTGGGGATGCCCGTAACCGGTCAGCCACTGAGGGGGTTATGGAGGGTCCTGTAAAGAATCGCCAAAGCAGATTGCCGTTGGATGAATTGGATTTGGATGTTCCTGTGCGGTTTAGGTCATGATGAAACATCGACCAGTCATCGTTTAATGATGGGGTGGTTGCCTGGGTTTGCGCTACAACGTTTTGCAGGGTAATTTCAGCGGTTAAAACGATGCATATCAGTAGGGTTAAAAAAGCGAAAGTGATGATGGAATTTTGATGTTTCATCCGTTTCACCACTAATCTCTGAATCTAGTTTAAAATTAAAGGGTTCTCGTCAAGGTTTGTTGACTACACCCAGTAAAGGTTTCTTGACTGACAGCTAAAATCGACGATAAACCAATTAAAGTGATTGGAAAACCAAAATTGGAGCCTTATACAGTCTAGGTTTAACAATACACGATGAGAATCACCGACGTGTTCATCGCCTAATAGCCAGTTACGGACTCTTAGGAGATGCTGACGTTCTGAATGTCGAAATACCGTTTTGCCAAAAAGCGCAAACGTTCGGCGTTCTTGCCGTTCTTACCTATCGCGACGCCCTTATCTTTCGGGTTGACGGTTATGACTGCCATTTTTTTGCCATCAGTGCGTTCGGTGACGCGGATTTCTCTAACTGCTGCGGGTTTTAAGGCGTTTTTAATGAATGTTGCTGGGTCTTCGCTGTACTCAATGATTTCATGTTTTTTGCCGGTCATTCGTTCAAGGGTGTGGATGTTTCGTCCGCCCTTGCCGATGGCAACGCCTACTTGACCTTGGTTGACGATGAATATAGCTCGCTGTTCTACTTCGTCGACTATACAGTCTTTTACGCTTGCGCCGCTGATGCTTTCAAATAAAGCAATGTATCGCATTTCGTCGCAGGTAATTTTTATGCCACTCGTTCTTTTTTTCCTCCGTTTTTATTCTTGTACCTGAGTTTCCTCGGTTACTTTGAGAATATCTGAATCCCCTGTTTCGCGGATGCTTAAGGCAGATATAATGAAGAGTTTCTTACAGACTTCCGCTAAATCCATTGATCCACCTTTGTAGGTTATGACGGGGACTTTAGAGATTTCTCCATAGTATTCTATTTGTTCTTTTATGTCTTTTGGACAGTTTGTGGCTAAAACTATCATCTTAGCTTTGCCAGTTTTGGCGTTTTGCAATGCAACGTTGGTTCCAAAGGATACCTTTCCTGTTTTCACTGCAGACGCTAATGCTTTATCTATGTCTATCATGCTTCTGTTTTTCCTCCATCTTTTTCTTGCGTTTCAAATGTTGACATGTACAGTTCAACTAAGCCTGTGCCGATTGGTATTGATTGCCCAACTATAACGTTTTCTGTTACGCCAGCCAAAGGATCACTTTCACCCTTCACGGCTGCCTCAACAATGTTGGGGACCGTGATTTCGAATGCGGCGCGCGCGAGGACACTGGCTTTTTTGCCGCTGATTCCGTGTCTGCCGATTTGCTGTACATCGCCTGTGGTAGTCATCATGTCTGCTACGAGCATTACGTGGCGTACGTCTACGTCTAAGCCTTGGTCTTCTAAGACACCTTTGGCTTCGTTGACTAATGCGTTTCTTGAAGCTTCTACTCCGAGGGTTTTAGCGATTTCGTGGATGTTGTTGGTGGTTGTTCGTGATGTATCTACGCCTATGACTTCGAGGACTTTGGACAGGTTTGAGCCGTCAGTGCGTATTACCCATTCACCGTTCTCTTCGGTAACTAGGACACGTTTTATGTCTGGAACACCTTTAACCTGGTATCCTGGAACCTTAGCCAACATGCGTTTGAGTTGTTCAGCTTTCTTTGGTTTAATCTCGACGGTTGTGTCTGTGACTGTCACGGTTGCATTTTGCAGTTCCATGCGTTCTTTTAGCTCATCCATCGTTATAGCTCGGTCATCCATCATCTGCTTGTTTAATTCAATGATTATTGCTTCGCGAACGGGGTCTTCGTAGATTGCTGAAGCCAAGTTTTCAACTGAAGTGTAGATGATGTTTCGTGCAACTTCAACGGCGCCTTCTTTGCTCTTTGCGTGGTCGCCTTGCAGGTAGATGGTCATGATTGGGGTTGAAGGGATTCTGCGTGCGTCTACGATTTCGATTAGACGTGGTAAGCCTAAGGTGACGTTTTGTTCTTTGACACCAGCGTAGTGGAAGGTTCTAAGGGTCATCTGAGTGCCTGGTTCACCGATTGATTGGGCTGCAACAATACCGACTGCTTCGCCCGGCTCCATCAAGGCTCGTTTGTACTGTTCAGCTGTCTGAGTTGCAGCTTTCGTTACTGCTTTTGCTGTAAGCTTGTTCTTTGCAAAGTTTTGCTTAAGCTGGTTTAGCAAGATGGGGGTTAACTGGTTTTCTACGTTCTTTAGTTGTTTTTTAATGTGTTCCGTGGATGCTACTTCGCCTTTTTCTTCACCAAGCTTTATCTGTTCGATCAGTCGGTTAACGTTGACTGCTTTACCATGATCACTTTTTGCTGGGTCAACGCCGTCTTCTCCATAGCGGAATTGGATAATATCGCCTGCTGAGTCACGGACAGTGCTGTCGTACTCTAAACGAATGTGCTCAAGTGCGTTGATTAATCGTCTCTGCATGTAACCGCTTTGTTGTGTGCGAACGGCTGTGTCAACTAGACCTTCTCTGCCACCCATAGCGTGGAAGAAGAACTCAATCGCATCGAGTCCAGTCTGATAGGAGTTGTATACGAAGCCTCTGGCTCTTGGGCTTGGGTCACCGTCGACGAAGTGTGGCAATGCTCGACCTGCGTAACCTCTTAAGATACGTTTGCCTCGAACTGATTGTTGCCCAACGCAAGCGGCCATTTGACCGATGTTTAAGCTTGAGCCTCTTGCTCCTGCTCTTGTCATGACGATGCCTGCGTTTTCCAATGTGAAGTCGTCGTCTGCTATTTTGCCTGATTCATCTCGGGCTACGGCTAATTCGTGCATGACGTAGATTTCGAAGGATTCTTCAAGGGTTTGTCCTGGCAAGCGTGGGAGGGTTCCGTTTCGGAAGTTTTCGATGTGTTCGTCGATTTTCTTTTGGATACGGTCCATGGTCTTTGTCATTCGGTTGCGGGCTTTTGGTGAGAGGACCAGTTGGTCATAGGTGTAGCTGAAGCCACGCATAGAGATGAATTGTTTGAGTAAATGTGTTACTTTGTTTAGGAATTCTCTTCCTGCTTGTGTACCGTAGTCTTTGATGATTCTGTGAAGCAGACTTTCGGATTGTTCAGAACCGATTGAACGTCTATCAATAATGCCGGAGACGAGTTGGCCGTTTCGGACAACTACATATGCATCATGTTTGCATGCCTCTTCTTCACATTTCGTGCAGCCTTGGCAAATGTTGGCTTTCAAGACGTAGTTTAGTGTTTTTGGCAGGTATAGGCTGAAGATTTGTTTTCCTGACCACATGGGTTGAGGGTCCTTGATTTCGGGTGTGGGTACTTCGCCTACATAGCCGGTGGAAGTTAGTAGTCTGTTTACTTGACTTCGAGTCAGGTAGTTTCCTTTTCTGGTGAAGTAGTAGGCGCTTGTGATAAAATCTCTGATGGCACCGATGATTGGTCCGCCGAACCTTGGCGAGAGAATTTGGTCTTGAACCTGCATGAGCAGCAAGCTTTCAGTTCGGGCTTCTTCACTTTGTGGAACGTGGAGGTTCATTTCGTCGCCGTCAAAGTCTGCGTTGTAAGGTGGACAGACACATAAATGCATACGGAAAGTCTTGTAGGGTAAAACACGAACGTAGTGGGCCATGATGGACATGCGGTGAAGTGAAGGCTGTCGATTAAAGATGGCTATGTCACCGTTCTTGAGGTGACGTTCGACTATGAAGCCTAATTCTACTGCTTCTGCGATTTTTGTGCGGTCAACAACGAATTCAAGCCGGATACGTTTGCCGTCTGGGCGGATTATGTAGAGTGCACCTGGATAGTTTTCTGGACCATTAACTACGAATTTCTTCATTTCTTCGATGTTCCAAGCGGTAACCTTCTCTGGAACTGAAAGTCGCATGGCTACATCTTGTGGAACACCGACTTCGTTTATGTCAAGGTTAGGATCGGGCGATATGACGGTACGAGCTGAGAAGTCGACACGTTTTCCTGAGAGGTTGCTTCTGAAACGTCCTTCTTTACCTTTCAAGCGTTGAGAGAGGGTCTTTAGGGCTCTACCACTACGGTGACGTGCTGGAGGAATACCTGATGCCTCGTTGTTGAAGTACGTGGTAACGTGGTATTGTAGAAGTTCGGATAGGTCCTGGATAATTAGGGTTGGTGCACCTGCTTCCATGTTTTCTTTCAAACGCTGGTTGATACGTATGATGTCGACGAGTTTATGGGTTAAGTCGTCTTCTGAGCGGATACCTGATTCAAGAGTGATTGATGGACGCACATAGACTGGTGGAACCGGGAGAACCTGAAGAACCATCCATTCTGGACGTGCAACTTTGGGGTTAAAACCTAAAATTTCAAGGTCTTCATCTGAGATGCGTTCCAGCCTTTCCCGTATCATGCTGGGAGTTAGAGGTTCTGAGCCTGCTTCAGTTTGCTCAATAAACTTTGTTGGTTTTTCAAAGGTAATTTTGAATTGGGCTGCTGCACAGTAGGGGCATTGTTTTGCTTTGATCTCAGTTAGGACTTCTTTGTAGATTTCATCGGGGATTGTTCCCAAAAGGTCGTTGAAGCGTTCGAGTCTTTGGCGTGCCTTTTTGGATGCGTCTTCTGAGAGGAGAATGCGACCGCATGTGCGGCATGTTGCTTTTAAGAGGTCAAAAATAATCTTTGTAAATTCTATGTGTACGATTGGTACCGCAAGTTCGATGTGTCCGAAGTGTCCTGGGCAGCGGATTGCTGTGTTGCCGCAAGTTTTGCATCTTTGCCTTGGTTCAAGAGTGCCTAGTCTGCCATCCATTAACCCTGCTGTGATTGGTGCACCGTCTTCGTCATAGGTGTCTGGTGTTTGGATTTCTACGACTGATTGTTTACGGAGGTCTTTAGGTGAGATTAAACCGAATGAGATTTCGTCTACTATTTTATGTATTAATTCTTCCTGTGACATGTTATGCCTTCTCCTTTAGCCTTAATTTTGGTGTGATGCATAAGCTCTGCAGTTCTTGCAGCAGAAGCTTGAAAGCGTAAGATACGATGACTGGTGCAATCTTTGCTTTCTCGTCGCATATCTTGCAGACATAACGCCTTTGCTTCATGTCGAAGTAAGCGATTTGTCCGCAGTTTTCGCAGATATAGAGAGTGTATTTGTCAGATTCTTCCAGTAGTCTGTCTCGTAATAGCATGGCGGCTCCGTGTCCGATGAGGCAGTCGCGTTCCATTTCTCCGAAACGTAGACCTCCACCCCGAGCGCGTCCTTCAGTTGGCTGGCGTGTGAGCATTTGTACTTGACCGCGGGCTCTGGCATGGATTTTATCAGCAACCATGTGGTGGAGTTTTTGGTAGTAGACGATTCCAACGAATACGTCTGCAACGAATTTTTCGCCTGTTGCGCCGTTGTAGAAGACTTCGCTGCCGGTTTGGCTGAAACCGAGTTTGACTAGGTTTTTGCGTACTTCGTCGGGGCCTTCGTTTGAGAACGGTGTGCCATCGCCTGGTTTGCCTCTTGCGCATGCGGCTTTCCCTGAGAGTGATTCGATGAATTGTCCGATGGTCATTCTTGAGGGGATTGCGTGTGGGTTGATTATTAGGTCTGGGACTATGCCGTCTTCTGTAAAGGGTAGGTCTTCTTGGGGAACGATTAATCCGATGACTCCTTTCTGTCCGTGGCGTGAAGCGAATTTGTCGCCGAGTTCTGGGACTCTTTGGTCTCTGACGCGGACTTTGACAAGTTGGCTTCCTTCGCCCGACATCGTTACGAATATTCCGTCAACGATGCCTGTTTCGGAGGGGCGCATGTCTACTGATGTGTCACGCATTGAGGGGCCTTTAACTTCGAATTCTTTGTATTCTTCAAGGAATCTTGGAGGGCTGATTCTGCCGATTAAGACGTCGCCACCGACAACTTGGGATTCTAAGCCGATTATGCCGTCGGGTTCAAGTAAACGATAGTATTGTTCACCACGGTAGCCTCTTGTACCTGGTTCTGGAACAGTGAATTTGTCTTTTAAGCCTCCGAGGTACTGGCGGCATTCTGCTTCGTAGATTCGGTAGAAAGTTGATCTGGCTAAGCCTCGTTCGATGGATGCTTTGTTGAAGATGATGGCGTCTTCCATGTTGTAGCCTTCGAAGCTGAGCACGGCAACGACACAGTTTTGTCCTGTGGGACGTTGTTTGTAACCCATGACATCCATGTTTTCGGTTTGAACCATTGGGACTTGTGGGTAGTGTAGGATGTGTGAGCGTGAGTCGACACGGTGGTGGAAGTTTGTTCCGTAGACTCCCAGTGCCTGTTTAGCCATTGCGGCTTGGTATGAGTTGCGTGGTGACTGGTTGTGTTCTGGATAGGGAATGGTTGAGGCGCAAATTCCAAGAATTGTGAATGTTGCAATCTCTACATGTGTAGATTTAGGTTCAATGGCGTCGTAGCAGAGTGCGATGTAAGCGTTTTCTTCTTCTTCAGCATCCAAATACTCAACTAAACCGTTCTTAACAAGGTCTTCCCAAGTCCATTCGCCAAGTCCGATTTTCTCAAAATGTTTGGAGCCGAGTTTTGCAACCCCGTTTTCAACTATGATGAGTGGGCGTCTGACTCTGCCTTCGTCGCAGTTTGCGTGGACTTCTTCGGTCTCAGTTTGGGCTTTAGAGAAGTAAGTTACGTTAACTTCGGTTGATATTTCTCCTGATCTGCGTTTCTGGCGGAAAGACTGCACCATCTCTTGCGGGTTGTTGCAGTAGCCTATTATGTTGCCGTCAACGAAGACTTTGGCGCCTGAAATGCGCAAGTCGGTGGAGGATTCGTATGCTGGCACCGTGCCCATTTCAAAGAGAAGCTGCTTAATTTTGTCCGGGTTTACTCCTACAGCGATTGAGGCTGATAGTGCGAGGTTTTTGACAAGACCACAGTTTGAGCCTTCAGGAGTTTCGTTGGGGCATAAGCGTCCCCAGTGGGTTGGGTGTAAGTCTCTGGCTTCGAAGTTTGGTTGGCTTCTACTGAGGGGTGATTGGAGCCTGCGCAGGTGGCTTAAAGTTGATATATAGTTTGTTCGGTCCAAAAGTTGTGTGATACCGACTCGGCCTCTTCCCCAGTTACCTGTGGCCAGTGCATGCTGGAAACGTTCAGTGATAATTCCCGGTCGCACAGCTGCGGAGACGGTTATGATTGGGCCTTTAACGCCGATGCGTTCAAGCTGGTATTTAATGTCCCGTGTTAAGTTGCGGAATGAAACGCGGAATAAATCAGCTAGCAATGGACCACCAAGTCTTAGTCGTTTGTTCTTGAAGTGGTCTTTATCGTCTGGTTGGCGTCTTCCTGTTTTTAGTTGGATAACGCGGTATGCCATTTCACCTAGGAATATGGCTTTTTCCTTGCGGTTTTTGTCGCTTCTGCCAAGGTGTGGGAGGAAGTTTTTGTCTAGGGCGGTTTCTGCTTTTTGAAGCCTGTATTCTTCGACTTGTCCATGGGCAACGCGGTTGCCGATAAAGAGGATGGCGTCAGATGGTGTGTCTACGCCGATGGCTTTTTCGAATGATGCGGATAGTTGAGTTTGGGTGTCCGGGTCCAGTGAAACCGCTTCGGCGATATCTTTGTCTTTTTCCATGGTTAAAGCGCGCATGATGACGACGAAGGGGATTTCTGTGGGAACTCCCGGCATGGTGACGTAGATTGCGTCGTCTGATTTGAGTTTAAGTTCGATTCTAGCTCTGAAGCCGACGGTTGTTGAGAAAATTTTTGCTTGATAAACCGGTGAGGTGCCTTTTTCATCTATGTCGACTATTACGCGGTTTGGAGCCAAGTCTTCCATGGCTACGATGACGCGTTCACTGCCGTTAACAACAAAGTATCCGCCTGCATCATCAGGATCTTCTCCTGCCGCGATGAGTTCTTCTTTGCTGAGTTGGCTGAGGAAGCAAAGTTTGCTTTTCAGCATAACCGGGATATTTCCTATATAAACAAGTTCAGTGTCCTGTTCTCTTCCATCTACGACGGGAGTCATTTCTAAAGCAATTGGAGCAGAATACGCCAAGTTGCGTAGTCTTGCTTCCATGGGGTAAATTTCATGTTTTGTTCCATCCACCTCAGTTGCGTATGGACCTGTAATGCGTGATTGCGGGTCAATTACCCAGATTTGACCAAGTTTCACCTTGTAGGGGCTTTCGGGAACTTCAATGGGAATTTCAGCTACTTCATCTACGACTTCTTGGAGTCCATGGTCGATAAATTCGTTGTAGCTGTCAAGGTGCTGGCGAACTAATCCTTTCTCGTTGAAGAAAGTTTTCAAAAGATAATGGATATCTTCTTTTTGTACATTAGTCAAGTTTTCAAATCTCCCATAAATTTAACATGTAATGCTGCCTGTGAATTTTTGTTAAGCGTGTTTTCAATTTTTCATTTCCTCCGATGCTGGATAGGTCCAACTCGAAAAAGGGTCAACTAACTTTTCTAAGAGCACAAACACAAGCCGCATACCTTGCATATAAACATTTTTATTCATTATGAGTCTAAACTGAATCGCTAATAAACATTCATAGTGCATCTGATTGAAAAAAACTTTTCGGCTCGGAGCTGTGTGAAGCCAAAGCTGAATTGCGGCAGAAGAAACCTCAGAAACCTGCAAAAACAGAAGATTCAGATTCTTTGTTCCCGTCGAAGCGAAATCAGCAGTTTTTTACAGATTGTAGTTTTTAGAGGTAGTTGTAGTGAAGAAGCTTCTTAGGCACAACTACCTCTGACAAAGAACGTACCTCGCTGATTTTAATGTTCTAAGCCCAGTACACGCTCAGGTTGATTGTGGAACTTGCCAAAAGCAAACCAGAAAACTAGTACCGAACAACCCTGTAACGATTCCGCCCCAACCGACGCTGCCTCTCTAACTGCGCCTCCGTCAACTTCGAATCCCCCATCTTAACCTCAAAAGTCGTGGGCTCACCAATTTTGTTCCCAAAAAAATCACGCTTCTGAACCACGAAATCGCCGTCGCGCCGAATTTTTTGGCAATCATGCCCCTGCATAGCCTGATCAAATGCAAAACGATCACGAGCAATCTCACCCTTCTGGTGCCTGTTTGAATGAGCAAATCTCCTTGAAGTGTTACCAAATCCCAGGGGTTTTCTGTTGTCTGAGTCTTTTTTAACCAATTAAGCTTATACCTTTTTTCGTCTGAAAATAGTTAAAGCATATATTAAAATTTTTCAAAGTTTTCTAGGCGTTTGATTATTTCTAGCCATGCCCCTTGTACCGTACTGTTGTCTGTTTTTTTGTTTATTAAAGGTAACAAATTTGGGTCTGTTTCGTATCCGATGCTGTTGCGTTCATTTTGCATGGCGATTTTTGTGGTTGTTCCTGAGCCCAAAAACGGGTCGAGTACGGTTTCGCCTTTGACACTGAACATTCGGATTAGGCGCTCAGCGATTTCTTGAGGGTAAGCGGCGGTTCTGCGTTCCAGTTCGCTGGCAGTTTGCCGCGTTCCTTTTACTGACCAGATTTGGCTAAACCATTCATCCCTTTGCTCCTTAGTGAAAGCACTCTCATACCTCAACACATCTTTGGGTTCAAATTTTCGCAGCTTCCCTTTTCTAAAAACCAGAATAAACTCACAATCCAGCGTAACATAAGCGTTCGGGGGAAGGAAACCTGAACCCAAAAAAGCACCCTTGCCCTTGTAAGAAGGTTTGTTGGTGGGTTTCTTCCATAGAACATAGGGTAGCGTTGTGAAGCCAATTTTTTCGCAGACTTCGATGATTCGGCTGTGGTTTGGGAAGAGTTGGAATCTGCCGTTTACTGTTCGGGTTGCGTCACCGATGTTTATGCATGCTATACCGCCGTCGAGGAGGACACGGTAGGTTTCAGCCCAAACTTTAGCTAAATAGTTATGCATTGCAGTGTAGATTTGTCTCGCAATTCCGTCGCCACTATCTGCATCAAGTTTTTGAAACAAACTTGCAATATTTGGGTCAGCCTTAAAGAAAAGCTCATCCCACATCGCAATCATGGGGTATGGTGGCGAAGTCACCATCAACTCGACGCTACCGCTGGAGATTTCAGTCATTTGTTGGCTATTTCCAAGGATTACCTTGTGGTGGGTTTGCATGCTTGCGTAATGTATCGTTGGATGAGTGTTTTACTTTTGCGGTAGACGGGAAATGATTAATAAGATAGAAGCAGACAGTTTTCTATCCGAAACGTGTGCTACGGTAACCAAGCTAGGTCAAAGGTGAAGGACTCAAGATCAAACATTTGGCCAGCAAGGCCCTATGATGGGAAATCCTTTCCCTCAGGGGTTCGCAGGTTCAAATCCTGCCCGTAGCACCATTCCAGATAAGCATTTTTACGTCTCCGCGGCTTTGCGAAGTATATCCCTAAGTTGCACCGTGAGAACCGATAACTGATGATTCTCAATTTCTCCAACTGCTGATATGTTGCCCACAAGTTTGCTGATTTGGGTTTTCTTTCCTATTGCGAATCCGGCAGCGGCATAAATGGATCGCATTCTGTCGATGCCTAAGCTTTGAATATCGTGATAAGTATCAACAGTGTGTCCCATAAAGTAGTCAACGTAATCGGGTTGTACACCTAAAGCAAGCATTTGAGTTTTAAAGTATTTGCGAATACTGTGGACTCTGAGATTATACATGGTTACAGTTTTGTTAGGTTTAATGAAGCCTGCCTTGACGCAAAGGTCGTGGACGGTTTTTCTTAGTTGTTTTGTGCTGATACCTTTGGGTTTTCTGCGGGTTTCATCTCGGATTAGTGGGGAGTCGTCAGTTATGGTTTCAGGCGGCATTTTATCAGAAATGCTAAACTCTTTTCTGATTGACTTCGTTAAATTAACCCGAGCCTACCCAACCCCAACTCTTCAACAACGCATTTTCCTAACTAAAAAGAGAAGCAAAAACGGTTTTTGTTCAGGCAAGAAACTGAAAGAAATCTACAACCCCTCAACACTATAAAATGGATTCCCAGAAGAATCTTGCAATTCAAAAGGCATCGATTTAGTAACGTGAAGAAAACCCTTAGCAGGACCAGTCGTAACGTAGAGGAGCTCAACATCGGGAAACTGCGTTTCTATCAATTCTTTAATTTTATGAAGATCATCATCATGCGCTTTGAACACGAGAGCTCTAGGCTTAATTCGTTTAGAACCATGAACCTCCAAAGCAGAAGGCACTTGATTATCTACTTTAAACGGCAATGTCGTTTTCAGTTTTTCCAATGTTTCTCTCAACCTATGTTTTTTTTCCAATATTCTAGACGAACTAAAAAAGGGGAAAAGAGGAAACTATTTTTGTTTGTCTTTATGACCGCTTCTTTAGCATCAACAATGCAAGCACTATACCGACTACTGCGATTGCAACAATAATTGCTGCCACGCTAGGTAACAAGTATGTATCAGTCATTGATTGTGTTTGTTCTTGAGTTGGCGCTGGGGTTGCTGCTGCTGCGTCTACTGCAAACGATGTTTCTGCTGATGATCCATAATATGAGTTTGAGCCTGCGAAGGTTGCTATGACAGTGTATTTGCCGGTGATATCAGGTGTCCATTGTAGGCTGTAGGCTCCGGTTGCGTCGCTGACTGTGTTTCCAATACTGCGGTAGTTACCGTTTGAATCGATAACCGCGATGCTGATTGGGACGCCTGTTGCGTTTGTCGGTTTAATCTGCTGCTGGTATGCGTATTCCATCCACGCTTCCATGCTATCATCAGATACACATGGAAGACCATCTGCAAACCGTGTTGTGATTATGTCCTGCGTCGTGCCACCAGATGTGTCCATGACCATACCCTCAATGAGTACGCTGCTGCCATGTACCGAAACCTTCGGAGACGCTGTAACTGTGGTGACACTTGGTCCCATGCCGAAGCTGTATATCTGGTTATCAAAGCTATTCCATGAAATCAAGTAGCCGTCGCCTACAGGACCACTAGTTGTACTGCTGTACATTAGTATTTTCCATACTAGACTTCCATCAGTGCAGTTTATGGCAAGTCGATAGCTCGGATGTAATGGCGGAGTGTACATGATGCCTTCTGAGAGGAATAGTTTTCCATCTGCAATACTATGTCGATTGTAGCCGAAAATTGGATAGCTTTCGAAAGGAGTGTCATAGCCTGCGTCTCCAGCATAATATGTCCATGCGATCTTTCCTGTCTCAAGGTCGATGGCGTTTATGTAGCCTCCGAGGTCGAAGATGTAGACTTTGCCATAAGCGATTTCACCATCACGCCAAACAGCACTATCACCGCCTCCGGGTAGTTGAACTGGACCCCATAACAATTGACCGTTTGTCAGACTATAGCCCCAAGCCAAATCCCTATCCTTGTTATGCATCACATAGTAGCCCTCTCGCGCGCAAAGTACACTTGTATCTTCATATGCGGGTAGAGTTTGGTTTATTGGTCCCCACAGTTTAGCGCCTGTCTTTGCATCGTAGCCTGCGACGTATTGATAGCCCAAAGTCATTCCTTGATACGAAACCGCCCCGGGCACTTGACGCATAAGTATTACTTCAGGGGTTACTGCAGCAATGCTAAGGCTGATGTTGTCACCGTTGAATGTAGTTGGAAGTGGCGATTGCCACTCTGTAGCCGATGGCATGGAACCGTTAATTGTACCTGTTGCGCGAACAAAAGCACCAGATGGGGCTAGTAGCCTTGTGTAGTTGTATAGGCAAAGGTTGCCTTGAGAAACGTAGTAGCCGATTATTGTTCCTTGTATGTCTGACTCATCATCAAGTAGACGAGATACAGTTCTAGTGTTAGTAACGTTTGCCAAAAAGTTTCCAGTATATGCATCGTATATTCCCATCCAGTTCGCTGCAAAGGAGAAGGCCCCGCCGGCTCCCGGCGAACTATATAGGAATGCATTTGATCCGAACTCCTGATAGTTATTGTAGTTCACTATTTGACCCCATGCAATTGTCTCGATGCCTGATTTACCCGCAGGTTTGTCCCACAGTACTTCTCCTGTGTGAACGTCTACGGCTCTCCAGCCTAACACGTTAGAATTTGGACTACCGTCATATACATTGTAATAGAGTATTCCGTTGAGGATACATATTGGGTGAAAGTACGATTGAATTAGCGAGACCGAACTGTAAGCAGTGGATGAATCGCTGGCGATGGGTGATCCTGGTTGGCCTCCGAATTGGGTTGGTTTCGTCCACATGATATGGGCAGAGTTTGGTGCTGGACCAGATGGCAAGACGTTTCCGCTAGCATCGTATGCCCCTTGACCGCCTACTCCAAACCAGTTAGACCCTATTGTTCCCCATTGCCAGTTAGTTGCATATATTGGACGCGTCCAGAATTCAGTTGGAAGAGGAGGAGTCTGATATATTGGTTCTATTGGCTCTGTCCTTACTATCAGGGTCTTTATGTTGCTTTCAGACGGCAACATTTTACTGCCAATCAGATTTCGGCTACTGCTACTGAGGGTGGGATTATTTGGATTATTGCCTGTTAATACTTGTCCAGGATAAAAGGCTTGCAAAGTGTAATTGCCGACTTTATCGGGTGTAAAGCTAAACACTACGCCTGCGACCGGGCTTGCGAGGTATGGTCCGTAAGTGGTTTTATCTCCGGAAGGGTCTGTTATTTCGAGGGTTATGTCTTCATAGAGATCGCCTGTGTAACCCGCGCCTGTTGGTGTGGGTTTGCTGAAAGTGATGCCGACATAAACGTTTTGGCCAACGCCTACAGGGTCAGGTGAAGCGGTTACAAATAAGAATGTTGGAATATCAATTACTTGTGCGTGCACTTTAAATTCAGTTACAAGAGTTGTAGCAGACAATGTCAACAGTAGAATCAAAGCAATCGTAGAAAGTTGCGTTTTTTTCTTTATTAACGACATTTTTTTCTCCTTCTTTTTAGGTCTATAAGAATATAGACGATTTTCTATTTCCCAAGATAGGCTAATATAATTTTGTCTTAACACTTTAATAATACAGAAAACTGTAAACTTGATAGTTATACTGAGAGGTGACATTTTGCTTAAAGACACGGATGTTAGGTTTCTACACTTGCCTAGTTTAGGATCTCATAGCGAGCTATCATTAGTTAATTTAATATACCGAAATTAACGATAAGAGTCTTGGAGATTTCTTGCAAAATTTGGAGAATGCAATGGATGCAAAAACATCGAAAAACGAAGGCTTACAGTACTTAATCCAGCTTGGTCTAACCCGGATGCAGGCCAACATATACTTTACTCTTTTGCTTTATGGCAAAGCTGAAGCTCGCATTATCGCCCACTGGTCAAATTCCCCAAGAACAGAAGTCTATAGAGCATTGAATGAACTTCAGGAAAACGGTTTGGTCGATAGAGAATTAAGTTGCCCATTAAAATTCATCGCGGTTCCTCCCTCCCTGGGATTAAAAGCCTTTATCGACCACAAACTCCATGACATTAAACAAATGCAAAAAACCCTAGAAAAATTTTCTCTGAAGTTTGAAAGCAACCAGGAGCCAGACCCAGAAACGGAATACAATATAACTTCAATCGAAGGGAGGAGAAGAATTATAGCAAAAATCAAGCAGCAGCATGACTCAGCTAATTTATCTATCGATATTATATCATTTTTACCAAGATTTCTTTACATTGCTAGTGAATGTATGGAAAATTATAAGAAAGCCATAGAAAGAGGTGTAAAATACAGAATACTCCTTGGAATACCTAACGCCTCGCAAGACCTACCCCGCGAAATAAAAGAAGCGCATAAAAATGAAAACACTATAGTAAAAAAAGTTGTCGGACGTTTTCGAGTAAACTCAGTGATTTTTGACCAAAAAAACTTAAGCTTCAGCTACTACCCCGATAGAAGTATTGTAGAATCGCCATTAATACTAACAAATCATCCGTGCCTAGTTGGTTTTGCACTGAACTCATTTCAAAGAAGTTGGGATTCAGCTTAAGCGCATTAGTCCAGCGTGCATTGTTTTATATCATTAAAAAAAGGGGTTTGCGGGATATGTCTCCAGAAAACTATGGGTCCGTATTATACTATAGTTCAATTTATGTTTTTAGTCCAGTTAGTATGCAGATTCCTTTAGTTTTTTGAAGATAAGAAGAAAATATGTTGACGGAATAAAGGGCTAAGGCACAATCATAGTAAATTGTGCGCTCAGTACATGACACTTTTTGGCTCAATTCCTTCACAATCTCTGCTTGCGAGAAGCCCAATCCTTCGAGCTTTAACAATTCTAAGCGTCTAGAAACATTTTCCGAAATGACTTACCCCCTTAATTTGAAGTAATTTTTCAATTCGAGGTTGATGCTTCCTCAAATATACAGTATTTTTAGCCAGTCTGCCCTCAAATTTACCCCAAAACAAAAATGAAAAGCTTAACATAATTTCAAAACTGTAAGTCTGATGAAAGGCTTAAATTAATACAGCATTGTAACATCAATTCATAATCTTGGTGAAACTCTGGTCTTGCTTAAATTAACGAATGGCATGGCCAAGACGATCAACTCATGCTATTAAATGTAAATTTCATCTTTTGTGGAACAATAAAAGCAAAAGACCTTTAATAGTTCTTAAATGCTAATGGATTGAATGGTGCTTCTTCGCATGGATAAGACGCCCATTGTCGCAGTAATAGTTTGCACTGTTTTTGTTTTTAGCTTAGTGTCGAGTTCAAACGTTTTTGTTCAAGCAGCATATACTGGCGTTACTGTTTTGAGTCATAGTAGTTATATTAGTTCAGGTGGTCATTTTATTGTAGTTGGTGAAGTGCAGAACACTGGCAATCATGTTTTGGGGAATGCGTCTTTGGATGTTGTAGTTTCTGCGGTTAATGGGTCACAATTTTTAAGTGGCACCACGATTGCTTATGTAAATGATTTTCTCCCAGAGCAAAAAGCGCCTTTTTATCTTGATTTTGGCAAAATCGATTTTAACACTATTCCAAACGCTCTCACTTTTGGCTTCAATGTTTCTAATCATCCTCCAGCAAATTATATTCAGTATCCCGGTCTTTCCTCGATTGTTACCTCCAATGGTATTGTTAACGATGGTTACGTGGTTTCGGGGTCAATAACTAATAGTGGTAGTCAAACGGCGAACGACATCAAGGTAGTTGGGACTTACTATAACAATGCGGGTATTGTAGTTGCAGTGGGATTTGTTATCTTAAAGGGACCTTTAAGTCCAAATAACTCTGCGAACTTCACGGTCAGTGAGTTTGATGCGTCACCTAAATTGGTGGTAAAAATTTCAAGCTACTCTCTTTTAGTTCAAACTTCAACACAGCAATTTAACTTACCCTCATCCGTGTCCACCACACCTTCCACGGTATCTTCAGATTCGTCATGGTTAGTTTATGTTGGTGTAAGTGTAGTGGTGATTGTTGCGGTTGCCTTTGCAGCTTTGGTTTTTCTAAGAAACGCAAAGAAAGTAGAAAAGAAACAAGGTATTAAGTCGGTTTAAACTCATCCCTTTTTTGCAGGTAACCTTTTGATTGTTTACAGCTCAATCTGCTCGGGATATTTACTTCTAAAATCAAATGAATAACTTAGAAGCCCTTCCTTGAAGAGAAAAAAGGGAAATGAGGGTGAAATCTCTGAGTGACAAGGTTCAAATCTCCTAGGACGCCCGCGAGCTTAATTGGGAAATACGACCATCTTGAAGCAACAGTTATGACTCTATTTTCTTGCAGGAACGAATGCACTCAACAAGTGATTCAAGGTCTTCTATGGTTTCACTTAAATTTATGAAATTACCTACCACGCCCACTATCTTTGAAGGAATCACTACTACCACCCTGCTCAGAAAAGGGCTCTTAAACCCAAGTTCTGTTGCAGCATCATCAGTTAAACCAACCTGCAAACCTGTAACTTGCCAGTTGTCAACGTTTAAGTCGAATCCTTCTACTTCACCTACAATACGACCCTGCGCACCAACCACTTTCTTCCCTCTAAGTTTAACATAACTAACTGAAACTTGTCTTTCTTCAATATCTTTGAGATTCCTCACTGGTTCTTTAAGAGTAATTACCTCACCGATAGCTTCGACAAGGTGGGTTGGTAAACATACTGTGATTTTGCGTAAGAAAGGTTTTTTGAATCCAAGTTCTGCAGTTGCGTCAGCGCTCAAATTAACACAGAAAGTATCGGCTTGCCAAGTTCTCGGGTTAATTTCCACGCCATCTACTTCCCCTAAGATGTAGCCTTCGGTCCCAATAACTTTCTTGCCCTCTAAAAGGATTGGATTGATAACAATCACCTATTTTTTTGTTAATTGTAATTATTCAAATAAATATTTTATCTTAATAACAGTTTCCAGCAAGTTTAGTGCTAATACGAAATACAAATAGCGCGTGCGCCAGGCTAATTAAAACGTGTATATTGCAGTTTACCAAATGTAAGGGATAAGACGATACCGAGTTTTTTTCCGGTATTCATCATAGTCCTTCAGGTTTTTTGACAGAGTTTTTTCTTCATCGATAAGCCTGAAGCAGATTACTACAAATAAAGGAAAGAAAGCAAGCATACCCCAAAATGAGCCTAAAGCTAACGGTGTAAATAACAAGAGCAACAAAGCTCCAGAATACATCGGATGGCGAACAACACTGTACACACCTGTAGAAACAACTTTCTGCTCAGCTTTAACCTCGATTATTGCTGAAGCAAACGTATTCTGTCTAAAAACCAAGAAAATAACCACAAAACCAAACGTAACAAAAACATCAGATATCACCACTAAGTATATCGGAACATTAGACCACCCAAATCGGAAGTCAAATGGGGGTATTAGAAGCAGCAAAATAAAGAAAACTGCAGCAAATGCCTGTGATATTTTTTGACTGCTTTTCTCTTCAGCTGTTGGACCCACCTTGACTCTACTTGATATAAGGTGAGGGTCTTTTTTTATGAAATAAAGACTAATCGATGTTACAATGGAAAAAAAGACTATCCAATAGAGCCATCCTTGCCAATAGGTTAATTTTCCTGCAGGAAGGAAAAGCGCAAGCCAAACTACTGTTGCTAAAAAAATTAATCCTAAAACTGCTTGTTGTGAGATGCTGAGTTTGACTTTGTTCATACTAACACTTTTTCTTTCTTAAGGAAATATTTCTCAATTATTTTAACCTCCTGTACGAATTGCCTGCAATCGCCTTAAGTGGTTAAAAACCGCTTAACCTGAGAGTTATTTTAACGATTTAAAATTTGGGTTTAAACACAAAATAGGTATTAGCCCCTTGTACAAAAATGCTTTTTATCTCTTGCAACTAATTCAACTTCATGAGATTTACCGCCATTGTAGCACCGCTTATCATAATTCTGCTAATGGCAATTACAAATCTAACGGTGATGACAACAGCACAATCGACAGGTTCTTACATCCCTCAACCTGACTTGCTACGTGCAACAATACAGTCAAACGGAACTATTACTCCTGAATCGGCAAATATTACAAGGAACGGTAACACATACCTACTTTCATCTGATTTGGACGGCTACATCGTAATAGATCAGAGCAACATCATTTTTGACGGACAAGGACATGCAGTAAGGGGAGTTTACGGTCCAATACCAGTTCAAGGTAATTCAGAATTGGATGGGGTAACAGGTACAACAGTCATAAATACGGTTGTTGAGAGTGGCGGAATAATTTTTTACGGCTATCTCAAATCAATTAACTTAGTGATAGCTAACAACACTGTGAATAATGGAACAGGTTTGGATTGCAGTGGTAATGGAAATTTAGTTGCAAATAACACGATAAATAAAGGCAGAGGGATTAGCGTTGCAGGCAACGGCAACATTATATCAGGAAACAATCTTCAAGGATGCGACCAATGGAAAAATCCTGTACCTTATGGAATTTCACTATATGGCTCAAACAATAAAATTTTTGGAAATATGATTGTGGGGACTCAGGGGTATGCGATAGATTTACTACGTGTAACCACTCGACCAAATAATGTAATTGCTGGAAACCAAATTGACCACAACCAAGTAGGCGTTCATACGTCATATGCGATTTCTCAGGGTGGTGCAGAAGGCAATTTAATCTACGAGAATAATTTTGTAGGGAGTGGTCAAAATGTGTACAATGAAGCCATCGTGACCTCCGCGGTTTCAGTAAACTTTTGGGATGACGGTAAAGATGGTAACTATTGGAGTAGCTATAATGGACAAGGAAATTATGTGATTGACCAGAGTAACGTTGATAATCATCCACTTTCCTCTCCAGTTGATATTTCCAAATTAACTATTGACTCCCTTTCGAGTGTTCCATCATCTACACCTCTACCAACGCCAACTCCAACTGCTTTACCCACACCAACACCAATTCCAACGCCAACAATCTCCCCAATGCCGACTGCATCATCATCTCTTAGCCCAACTGCGACGCCCTCTTCACCAACAGATAGAAATGCACCGCATTTAGACCCGATATATTACTTTATACCTGCAAGCATCATAGTGGCTATTGTTATCTTATCTCTACTGCTTTTTAGAAGGCATCGAAAAACCACTAAGACAAGATGAGTTATAGGTCAATAATTATCCCAAAATTTTCTATACTAATTAAAAATTATCTTGCTAATGATTTCCTTTCTCTAATAAACGAAAAAAGGTGTCGGTTGACGCTCGACTCGTTGTCACTTAGGCTTAATCTTATATGCCGGTTACCTACTGGTGGATTGGTAATAATCTATGCAAACAACTCCACTAAAGCCTAAACATGGTAGGACTTCATATTTCAAGTCAGATGTCCATCCCCAGTTTTGGGGCAAGTACTTTTGCTTGTAAATTGTTTCTGGGATCCCTCTCCCGGCGCCAAAATTCCGTATAAGAAACCGCCGTTTTCTGTGGAGTCTAATTAAGAATCGCTTTGTAAAGAATCTTTCATTAAGCTTATTGTTGCCAAAAGACAGCGATCTATGATTCATTAACCGCTTTTTCTAAATCAGTCAGGTCTAAAAGAATACGGTTAGTGATAGAGTTAAATTTCTCAGGTTGTCGCTTCTTTAACTGAGTAAACCGATAACGGTAACGCATGAGGGTATTCCAACTTTTCTTTTCTGTTGTGCTGCAATTGACGAGTAAGCTTGGAAGCTTACGCTTTACACGGTCAGCATTCAAAAAAGAAAACCTCCTTAATAGTCATGGCAGATGGAAGAGAAAAAAGGGGAAAGTATAGTAAAAATACTTGTCTGGAGGGGCAAATCCTGCCCTTAGCACCAATGCTCACTTCGATTTTAGGGAAATTTTAATACTTCCAACGTTTGTAAAATAAGAGCTTACCTTGGTGACTTGCGTTGGTTAAAATAGTTCTCACAGATGAGGAAAGAAGAAACCTCAGGGGCATAGCTTTGGAACTCAAGGAAATCCGCAAGCTCATCGAAGAACTTGCTGAAAAATTGGTTAACCTGAGCGACAAAGAATTGATTAAGAGTTTTGATGCAAGCCAAATTGACCTTAAAGAAAACGAAGTGGATAGATGCAGAGAAAAACTGCAAGAACAGTTAGATAGAGCTGAAAAAGAATTTTAAGTAAATTTCCTGAATTTAAAAGAGATGCGAAAAGCAAATAGGTTTCGTTAAGCTTTTTTATTGTAATGGTGTTTTGATTATATGACTTGTTGGAAATGGTTTGGAACCTTTTTGAAAGAGGCTGGAGTAGAACTAAACGAAAGCAACAAAGAGAAGGTTGATGCGGTTATACACAAGTACATTGGCGAGAAGTCGAGTTATGGACATTGCTCTGCAGACTGGAAAAAAGCGCGCAAGGCAATTGTTGCTGACGAAAAAATGAAACAAGAACTGATTGGACAACTCAAAACGTTAAAGTAACATACTTTTATTTGTTTTTTTACGGAAAAAGTTAATACCTAGTCAGCTCTCGTATAATTTTAAGAGACAAATAAGCTGTTTCTATACAATTACCACAAAATAAGTTAATATAGTTAATTGAATACGAAAACCAAGTTTTTAGGAGGATAGAAAATGATAAAACAGACCCCATCGATAATGTTTACTTGTCCGGGATGCCACGTGAGATTCGAGTTCGACTCCGTGGGAGCAAACGAATTCGTTCCCTGCCCAGTCTGCGGAACCGAATACTTCACCATCAAAAAAGGCAACAAGATAATTCTCGAAAACTTTGACTCAGACCAAATGTGTGAAGCACCAATCTTGGCTTAAACCAAAACTAATAGGCATGGACTTCGAACTGTGAAAGCAAAACTTTTCATAAATAAGATGTCTTTTCCCACAATTTTTTTAATTTCCCTCATTTTTAAGTAATTACCAAAAGGAGACACCTTCTCAAGAGAGGTTGCAGAAATCTGGAAACTAAAAGATGGCAAACTTGAATCTTTAGCCGTTTATTTTGATACTGCTGCATTCCAAAAAACAATGGAATAAACGGTTTTTCAATTCTTCTCTGCTTTTGTCTACAAAACCCAAAATAACACAGCTGAGACTACTTATGAGAGGTACATAATGTGATCGGACGACAGGTTACATGGGACTTAACTGAACTTTTTTTGGGCATAGATGACCCTGAAATCAACCGTGCCATTGAACAAGTTAAGAGTGAAGCGGACGAATTCGAGAAAACTTACCGAGGAAAAATATCGAACATCTCAGCCGACGGTTTACTGCGGTGCCTCCGCGATATTGAGGAGTTTGAAGCAAAATTCAGCGACCTAACCCTGTACTCAAGCCTCACGTTTTCTGCAGACATGACTCAACTCAAAGCACAGGCGCTAAACGACAGAGTAGACAAACTGTCAGCCAACGTAGGAAAGCAGTTGGCGTTTTATTCGCTTGAACTAGGGAAACTTGTGAAAAGCAACCCTGAACTAATAGAAGCGCCAACCTTAGCTATCTACAGGCATTTGCTGGAACGTGTCTGCCGCCGCGTAGAACACCAACTCTCTGAGGTGGAAGAGCAAATCATAATCGAAAAAGACCAGTTCGGCGTCAACGCCTGGGAAGAACTGCAGAGCAAATGGCTCAACACCCGCCTCTTTGACGTAAACGTTTTGGGTCAAAAGAAGACACTAAGCTATGGAGACGCCAATGGTTTGCTGCCTCACCCTGACCGAGCCACCCGAGAATCCGCGAACCGCTCAATCTATGGGCTGCTTGGCAGGGATGGTGAAGTCTTCTCGGCAGCGCTTCGCAGCATCTGCAACGATTGGGTAACTGTGTCTAAACGCAGAAAATACGCCTCACCCATGGAATCCAGCTTAATCAGCAACGACACCCAACAAAGCATCATTGGCTATCTCCTTAAAACCATCGAGGAAGGCGCTGGAACGTATCGTCGTTACCTTAAGCTGAAAGCCAAGTTGATGGGGGTACCTGTTCTGGGGAACCATGACATTGTGGCTCCTTTGCCCGAATCTGCAGAACTCAAATTTACCTTCCAACAAGCCGAAGACCTAATCACCAAAGCCTACAGCCGCTTCGACCCAACCTACGCATCCGCAGTCAAAGAAATGTTTCAAAAAGGTCACATAGACGCCACGCCACGTTTTGGCAAACGCAACGGCGCCTTTTGTGCAGGCTACTACAACGGCAAATCAGCCTTCATTTTGCAAAGCTTCAACGGCACATTGTCCGATGTTTTTACGTTGGCCCATGAACTCGGGCATGCGACCCATGACTGGTATATGTCAAGGAGTCAAACTCTTCTAAACATAAACGTTCCCTCTGCTGTTGCTGAGACAGCATCAATTTTTGGTGAACTGCTCCTTACAGACCAGTTGCTGGATGCTACTAAATCTGAGGCGGAACGAAAAGCGCTACTTTGCTTGGTGTTGGATGAGGCAGGGATGACTGCGTTCCAGGTTACTGCGCGAGTGTGGTTTGAGCAGGCACTCTACGAATCCATCGAACAAGGCGAATACTTAGATTACAAGACCATCTGCAGTCAGTGGACAAGGAGCCGCGACCGCATCTTCGGAGACGCCGTCACATGGTTCCCCGAAATGGACGCAGAATGGACTATAAAACCTCACTACTACATGGCAAACTACCGCTTCTACAACTACCCCTACGTCTACGCTCAAATGTTCGTCTACGCTCTCTACAAACGCTACCTTGAAGAAGGCAAAGCATTTGTATCTGAACTGGTGAAGGCGTTGTCTGCAGGAGGCAGCTTGTCGCCACTGGAAATCGGAGGAATCGTCGGCTTAAACGTGGCTGCACCCGACTTCTGGAAGGGGGGCTTGAAGGTGTTTGAACGCTTCATCAGCGACTTAGAAAAAATCATTTAAACGCATTTTTTTTCTCGTTAAACTTTTTCTTTCCAATCTTTATAGTTTAGCGGAAGTTTCCAAACCACTTGGTAAACCATTTAAAACTGCCGCATTCAGCGTTTGAGGGGCAGGTTAAGCAAGGAAATTCCTCTCCAGCTGAATTGATGACTTTAACTATTTTTTCAGCCACTTGCGGGTTGGTTATTTTTCGTATTTGGTTTTCAAATTCGCCTGACATAGTCATCTCTTCCTTGTAAGCCTGAGAGAGCCAAAGTAATCAAGATTTCGCCGAGGACAAAGGCGTAGGCTGCAAAGTAAAGGAAACGTTTACTTAAAACCAGCTTCTTCACCCACACAATAGCCAAGTAACCTGCAACAACCATAAACACTAAACCAATCTCCAAATTAAGAGGGCTGATTCCAACACCTTCAGAAAAGCTTCCCAGCTGTAGATATGCCTCAACGCCTAAGTCACCTAATATAGCCGGGATAGAAAGCAGAAAAAGAGAATTTGAAAACCATCTCCCGCTTAACGCCTTGCAAAAGCCGAGTGGAAATGGTTGAGCCGCTTCGGGAAAGTCCGGGAAAATTGGCCGCTCCTTGCGCTGCACCCATGATAAGTGCTTGGCGATAGGATATTTGGGTTCGGTTTTCTTTGCCGAATTTGGAGGAAAACAGTAGGGCGGCGCCAAAGAGAAAGGTTATGCCGATTATTAGGCATGGTTTGGTAAGTGTCGGCTATGAATTTGTTGTAGAGCAGCCCAATTATTCCAGTGGGGATTGTTGCAACGATGATCAGGGGAATAAATCTGCCATATTTCGAGTGAAAATCCTTATGCACCAAGGCAGTGAGTATAATTTTGATGTCATGCCTAAAATAAAACCCACAACGCCCAGGGTGCCGATGCGCAAAAACACATTGAAGAGAGAGGTTGCCTGAAAACCCAAAAAATGCTCCGTGATCCTCAGATGCGCCGTGCTTGAGATGGGCAACCACTCTTCGAAGCCCTGAATCAAACCAAGGATTATCGTGGTGAGCAGTTGGTCAAGCAAACCTTAGGCACCTGCAAACGTTGTTGGAAGTTGTTATTAATAGGTTTTACAGAATGGACCCACTTGAATTAACTTGTTTTCTGTTTAGAAGCGGTTTAGTGCGCCACGCTGGATGAGTTCGGTTACGGTTTTTCCAACCTGCGAGTAAGAGGGGCCCAAAATGTTGCCGACAACCGAAGCAACAGCATAGATTACGGGTGCCAAAACGCCGCACAATGATAGGATTCTAATTTTTTCCGCTTTGGTTGTTCATTCAAAATCACTTTGGCAACCAAGATAAAAGTGAAAATTTATAAATATTTTCCCCACCGAGCAAAAACCATTATCACTTTTAGGCACGCCAATATATAATTGCGAGTGTAATGGCACCTAAAATTTACAGGCTTAACATAAACATCCACAGATATCATTTAGAAATGCTGACTAAGCGAGCCTCTATTTGATTCTAAAGTTTTTCTTTGACCGAATCACTATAGAGTTGTGAAGTAAGTTGGAAAGAGCCAGACAAACAACGCAGGCAGTGCATGAGCTAATCGAAACCTATACAGAGGTTCACCGAGCACTAAAGACTAGCGCGAAAGAAACCGCAAAAACAAAGAAACTCTGGCGCGAAGGCAACAAATCCAACCTTATAAAAATCGGCATGGCATGCATCATGTTTCCTGACCCTTCACCGGTTGGCGAAATCATAGGTGCAGGTTTTTTGGTGGCTGGAGCAGTACAAAAGGGAATACAGAACCGAACCGTCTACGTTGGCGACATAAACAAAAACCTTCAAAGCACCATCAAAGAACTAAACTCAATACAGTTTAACTTGCGAATCTAAACTTTTCGCTTCAATAAATTTTAGAAGCTTTTGTAATTGTTGGTTTGGTAAAGTCACATAGGTTAAGGACCGTCCATTGAATAGGAAACATGGATTTTTAACCAGTGCCAATGGAGGTGAAGTCTTAGAGAATAAAGAATCCACTGTTCCTGAGTCCGAAATGACTTCAAAGGCAAGTACAAATGCAAAGTGGACAATCAAGAGCAAGATGCCAGAGAGGATTATGAGGCACATTGCATGGAAGAGCATCCAGGTGGAGTGTAATAGGACGATTTGGGTAAAATTTTGACTTTAAAATTAGGAGATGAGCAAAGAAATGCTCGTTTACTCTTCTTTTTCTTGGAAGAGTTTTTTAATTGCACCGATTCTTGCTTTCTGTGCCAGCACGTCGCTTGTTACGACTGTTATGGCTTCTTCGGGGCACCATTTGACGCATTGAGGTCCTTCAGACTTGTCTTTGCACATGTCGCAAACGTAGACGACTTTAGTTTCGGGGTGCAACATTATGGCGCCGTAGTCGCATGCTTCGATGCACCAGCCGCAGCCGTTACATTTGTCCTTATCCAGTACAATGTTGCCTGTTTCTTTTGACTGCGTGAGAGCATCTCTTGGACAAGCAGCTACACAGGCTGGTTCTTCGCAGAGTCTACAGGTAACAGCCATATTAGCTAACTGGTTAACCCTAACCACACGTATACGTGATTTAAGCGGGTTGAAAACTTTTTCCTTGGTGAATGAGCAAGCATACTCGCATATTTGGCAGCCGACACATTTCTCTGGGTCAGTGGAAACAAATTTTCTCTCATGCATCTTTACCATTTCTTTATGCCTCTTTTCCTTCAATTATACTTAGGTAATCTTGCAAGCCTAATTCTTGGAGCTTAGCTTTTGTAGGGATGCCTTCGACGTTCCAGCCGCGAGCTTGGTAGTAATCGTCGAGGAGCATGTCAAGTTCGTCTTGGGTTACAATTGCGCCTTTTGCCGGTCCTTCATCCGGGATTGGCAGGTTCATAACTTTCCAAGGCAGATTGTCGTCTTTGCGGCTTAAGCCTTCTCTAACGTTGATGAGCTTGGCGAGGGTGTTTATCCTTTCCCCTGCAGTGTCAAGCTCTTCAGGAGTCATGCCAATGCCAGTAACTAAGCTGTAGAGTTTTGCCATGTCATTGAGTTCCTTGTAGAGGGTGCCTTTGGCATTCTTGCAGATTATAAGTGAGTCGATTATTGCATAGATGTTCTCTGCTTCTTTAACGAGTTTTCCTCGTCCTTTTTCAGCTTTTAATCGGTCAACTTTACCTTTCAAATCGATGGTGTAGGCGCCGCTTCTGTTTTGGTCTGCTCCGCGGAACGAAACTGCAGAGGCTAACGCGGCAGTTTTCAGGCATCGTAGGTCGTACCCTGTGACTTCTAAACCTTTAATCTGTTGAGCCAGCTGAATGGAGCCTTTGCCAATTTTTTCTGCAGCTGCCTTCACACCGTCTGCGAGTATATCGCCGATTCCTTCGCGTGTGCCGATTTTTTCAATAAGTTGTACCAGCGCCTCTGGGCTTCCGAAGTGAGCATCTAATCCGCCAAGGTCTTCGTGTGTTAGGATGCCTTTCTCATGACAATCCATCACGAAGCTAACGGTTACACCTGCGCTCGTTGCGTCTATGCCGTAGTAGTTGCAGAGTTCTGCAGCTTTTATTATGGCGTCCAGTTTGTCTACACCGCAGTTTGGTCCTAACGCCCAGATGTTGTCGTATTCCATCCGTGCCATCGTGCCCTTATATGGTCCTTCGCGAATGACTGCTTCATGTTCACATCGCATTGCACATGAGTTACACGCGATGATTTTTGTGATGTAGTGCAGGTTGAGGTTTTCTGCGCTGACTTTTTCTGCGTTTTCAAAATGAGCGTTGTTGAAGTTGCGGGTTGGCATGCAGGATAATGAGTTCTGAACCATGATGTTTTCTGATGTTCCCAGCGTGCGGTATTTCTGTGCTGCTGGACCTTTCATGCGCTCATGGAATTCTTTTACCATTTCAATGAATTCGTCAGGTTTCGCAACGACTATGTCGTGGGTTCCCCTGACAGCTATTGCTTTGAGGTTTTTGCCTCCCATAACTGCGCCAAGGCCTGTTCTTCCTGCGGCACGGGTTTTCTCGTTTATAATGTTTGCAATTTTAGAGAGCTTTTCTCCCGCTAATCCAATCGAGGCTACGCGAACATAGTAGTCGCCGACTTCGTTTTTGATGGCATCTTCGGTTTCGCCAGGAGATTTGCCCCAGATTTGGGTTGCGTCAAGAAGTTGGACTGATTCATCGTCAATCCAGAGGTAAACTGGCTTTTCTGCTTTGCCAGTTAAAACTATGGCGTCGTATCCTGCTCTTTTTAGTTCTGCGCCGAAGGTGCCGTGGCTTACTGCTTCTCCAACAGCGTTTGTTTCTGGTGATTTGGATATGAATGCGTGACCGTTTCCTCCTGTCGGAAACATGGTTCCTGAAACCGGTCCGAGTGCAAGTACAAGCGGGTTTTCTGCGCTAAGCGGGTTTATACCTGCTTTTGAGTTGGATAGATAGAGTTTCATGCCAAGACCTATTCCGCCGATGTATTTTTTGGCGGTTTCGTCGTCTAACTTTTCGGTTCGGGTCTTGCCTGTAATTAAATCAATGTATAAGATTGTTCCTGCGTAACCTAGCAAACCTTGTTCCTCCAAGATTTTTAAAGTATTTAGTGCTGTTGAACAATATATTAAGTTAATGGGTTCTTTGTTGGAAAATTCATGGCGTAGTGTAGCGTTCCGCTTTGCGTCATGAACAAATGAACACAACGCTACGACTGCAGAGTTTTCACGATAAAATACCCGCAAGCAAAGAAAAGAAATATCAGAACCCAACAAGAATCAATTACATAGAGCAGAAGGTAAAAGAAATGCAAATAAAAGTTCACTACATCAGCCTGGTAAAATCCTACACCAACAAAAGCCAGGACGAATTCACCTTTCCAAACGACACCCTACTGTCGAAATTGCTTGACAAAATCGCCGCCGTCTACGGCAAACAATTCATAGCCGAAGTTTACGACCCAGCAAAGAAAGAGATGAAAGCGACATTTGTAGCAATGATTAATGGCGTTTTGATGGATCAAATTCAAGGCGTAAACACCCCGCTCAAAGACGGCGACAACGTAATTTTAATGTCGCTGATGACAGGCGGCTAAACCAACATTTTACCTAAAAAGCAAACTCAAAATGCATTTAAATAAATAAAAACACGGAGCGCTAAAAAAGCGCTAATCGGGTTTATTTTGCTTTGTTTTCTTCTGCTGTTTGGAAGAGGTTCTTGACTGCTTTTTGACGGTATTTCTGTGCCAAGGTTTCTGCTGTAACGTATGTTAGGGCTTCTTCGGGGCACCATTTGACGCATTGGGGTTCTTTGGTATCGTTGTCAGTGCAGCTATTGCAGGTAAATACCACATGTTTGTCTGGGTGCATGTTAATGGCGCCGAATTGGCAGGCGCTAATGCACCAGCCGCAGCCGTTGCAGGCGTTTTCGTCTACACGAATTATGCCGGAGTCTTGTTCCTGTTTTAGAGCGTCTCTTGGGCAAGCAGCAACGCATGCGGGGTCTTCACAGTGTCTGCAGGTTACTGCAAGGTTCACTAAGGGTCCAAGGCGCATGGCGCGTATGCGGGATTTGGTAGGGTTGAAGGTTTTTTCGTTAATCATGCTACACGCGTATTCGCAAACACAGCAGCCGATGCATTTGTCAGGGTCTGAAGTTACGAATTTTCGGTCTTGGGGTCGCACCATCTTAGTTTCCTCCTGCTGTCGCTACGGTTGCTTGAGGCTTAGCTTCTTTAGCAGCTTTCATCGCGTCTTCCGCAATGTAGGCTAAATCGCCTAATCCCAACGAGTTAAGACGTTCAACCGTTGGGATACCATCAACTGTCCATCCGCGTGAAGCGTAATAGTCGTCTAAGCCGACTGCCATTTCCTCATCGTTGACGCAGACACCTTTAGCTGGCCCCTCATCTGGTACTGGATAATTCTTTATCTTGTAGGGGACATCATCGTATTTGCGTGTGCCTTTGCCTTCACGGATGTTGAAGAGTCGTGCGAGGTTTTCGATGCGGTCGCCGTCAGCCATCATTTCTTCAGGAGTAATTGGAATGCCAGTGGCTAAGGTGTAATAGTTAGTAAGGTCTTTCCAGCCGTCATAGTATGTGCCTCTGCTAAACTTGCAGACAATCAGTGAGTCGATGATGTTGTACATAAGGCTCTCGTCTGTAATCATTTTTCCTCTGCCTTTCTCGATTTTGAAGCGGTTAACTTTCCCTTTAACGTCGGGTGAGTAAGCGCCGTTTCTTAGGTGGCAGGCACCCCGGAATGAGACGGAAAATCCTAACGCTGCGGTCTTTAGGGTTCGCAGGTCGTATCCTGGAAGTTCTAAGCCTTTGATGTGGCAAGCGTACTTGTATGCGTCTCCACCGATGAGTTCCGATGCTTTAGCTACTCCTTCTGCGAGTATGTTGCCAAGCCAGCCTTCACGTTTGCCGATTTTGTGGATTATGGCGATTAATGCTTCTGCGTTGCCGAATTTAAGGTCTATTCCATCGGTTTGTTCCTTCGTAATTATGCCGTGCTCATAGAGGTCCATGGCAAATGCGACAACAACCCCGATTGAGATGCCGTCCATGCCATACTCGTTTACGATACGCATGGCTTCGATAACTGCATCTAAGCGGTCAATGCCGCAGAGTGGCCCCATGCTCCAGAGGCACTCGAACTCAAGTCGTGAAGTCGCGCCTTTGTAGGGTCCCTCGGGAACCACTGCGATGTGGTCACAACGCATACCACAGGTAGCGCAACCTACAACTTTCTTAACGTAATGTTCGTTTAGGTATTCGCCACTAACTTTGTCTGCACCTTCAAAAGTTGCGTTTGTCCAGTTCCTCGTTGCCAACGCTGAGAGGGAGTTGAGAACTAAAACGTTTTCGGGTGTACCCAAAGTCTTGTATTTTTTGGTTGCTGGACCCTTCATGCGTTCATGGATAAGCTTAACAAACTCCATAAAGCCAGGCAGGTTTGCAACGTTGACGTCGTGTGTTCCTCGAACGGCAACGGCTTTGAGGTTCTTGCTACCCATTACTCCGCCCATGCCGCTGCGGCCAATAGCGCGGAACTCATCATTTATTATGGCTGCGAAACGGCAGAGTTTTTCGCCTGCCTCACCGATTGCTGAAACACGAATATAGAAGTCACCGAGTTCATCTCGAATCATATGGTCGGTTTCGTTGACAGTTTTGTTCTTAAGGTATTCAGCGTCTCGGATTTCTACTTTGTCATCGTCAATCCAGAGGTAAGATAGTTTGGGTGCTTTTCCTTTGATTATTACAGCATCATAACCTGCACGTTTCAAATCTGGACCGAAAAAGCCGTGAGCTTCAGCGTTGCCGATACCGCCAGTGGCGGGGGATTTGGATACGACGGCGTAGCTATTTCCACCTGTTGGTCCCATGGTACCGCTGAGTGGACCGGTCAAGTAGATTATTGGGTTTTCAGGGTCATAAGCGTCAGTGCCGGGTTTTGAATTATCGAACAATAGGCGGATGCCTAAGCCTATTCCACCGATATAGTCTTTAGCCATCTGTTCACTTAAGGGCTCAGTTTTAATTTCCCCTGTTGTGAGGTTAATATGTAAAATTTTTCCTGCATAAGCAAACATGCTTTTTTCCCCTCATGTCTTGTACGATAGAAGGCTGTTAAAAACTATATTAAGTTAATGGCAGTTTCGTTTAAAAAATCACGGTCATTTTCGACATGTTTTTCTCAACACAACGCAATAAACAGCCTTTCCTAAACACACGTGGAAGCGAATACTTAAACCAACCCGACCCCTTCCTCATACAGGCAGAAACATGAAGCACATCAGCGCGCTAAAACAAACAGCAATCAAACAGGGCAAACCAACCAACTTCGCAATCTTTAACCAAACCAACCTAATCTACTTCGCAGGTTTCCCAGCAGCAACCGCACTATACATCCCCGAAGACGGCGACTCCACCCTATACGTATCAACCGTCAACTTTGAACAAGCAAAAGCTGAAGTCAAAGGGATAGCTGTAGAGCAGATAAGGAGGGGTGAGAGTGTGATGGAAAAAATAGCTAAGCAAACCCCAAAAAAACTCGGCGTTGACACTTTGCCGATTGAAAGTTGGCGCATCCTATCCAAAGCCGTCGGCGGAGAAGAAAAACTTGAGCTCATCAACAATCTGATTCGGGAGCTTCGCAGCGTCAAAGACGCCGAAGAAATCAAACTTATCCGTGAAGCCTGCAGGTTAGCAACTATTGGTATGCAGACAGCCAAGGAAATCATCGGTGTGGGCTTAAAAGAGAAGGACGCAGCCGCAGAAATCGAGTACGCCATGCGCAAAGCAGGTTCAGACGGAACAGCCTTTGACACCATAGTTGCTTCAGGCTACAGCTGCGCCTACCCTCACGGCACATCCATGGAAAAAAAAAGGATTGAAGAAAACGATTTTGTAGTGGTTGATTTGGGCGCAACCTACAAGTTCTACCGCTCAGACATCAGCCGAACATTCATTGCCAGCAAAGCTACACAGAAACAGGCAAGAATCTACGACGCCGTAAAATTGGCACACGAGAAAGCGTTTGAAGCCATAAAACCTAGAGTCTCCGCAATCGAAGTTGACGCAACAGCAAGGCACGTGATTGAGCATGCGGGTTTCGGCGAGTATTTTGTCCACAACCTTGGGCATGGCGTGGGCTTAGAAATCCACGAAGCACCGACCTTGAGCCCTGACAGCAAAGACATCTTAGCAGCGGGCAATGTGGTGACGGATGAGCCGGGAGTTTACGTTCCGGGTTTTGGCGGGGTCCGAATAGAAGATACAGTCCTTGTCACCAAAAACGGCGCCGAGATACTGACCGTTGGACCTTGCATGCCTTAGAGTAAAACTAAATTAATCCCAGAGCCATTTTATATAGTGAGATGACTTGTTGATTAATAATCCAGCTATTATTCTCGTAGATATGTTGAATGATTTTGTTACGGGAGCTTTAGAGGTCAAACGTGCCAAAACCGTCATCGAGCCCCTGCAACGACTTGTTGCTGCTGCACGCAAAAACAATGTGCCAGTCATCTACAGCAACGATGCCCATTACCCTCAAGATGTTGAGGTGACGCGGAAATGGGGCAACCACGCCATAAAAGGCACGGCGGGTGCAGAAGTCATTCCTGAACTTAAGCCAAAGGAAGGCAAGGATTACATTGTTGAGAAGCGAACGTACAGTGGTTTCTACGAGACAGGCTTAGATCCACTTTTGCGGAGCCTCTATAAAGGTGAAGGAGTAAAAACGGTTGTCCTCGGCGGCTTACACACCCATATGTGCGTACGTCACACTGCCGCCGACGCTTTTTTCCGAGGCTACCAAATCATGATCGCCAAAGACGGGGTAGAAGCATTCACGGCCGAAGACCAAGAGCAGGGACTCAAATACTTAGAATATGCCTACAACGCAAAAATAATGCTGGCAAATGATATAATCAGGGAAATTGTAAAGTAAAAATTTCCCATTCTAAAGGAAAGCACCGATGGAGTAGTTAGCAATTATTGTTATGGCATAGATTAACATGGCCACATGGAAAAACGGCAATGCTTTGATGGTGGATTGAGGGTTTCTTTCCCGAAAAATCTTGATGTTACCGACCGACAAGAGTAACAAGCTTACTATAATTCCGCCAAATGCCAAAAACGTGCCCAAAGTGGCCAATAAGATAATTGCCATTCCACCATGCCACAGGCTAAACAGCAACACCCAATACACAGTGGCGTTGATGCCGTAGAGGGTGGGAATTGTGTTCATGTCCTTCGCTTTGTCGTTAGCGACATCTATAAGGTCATTTACACCCAAATGCCCAAGGGCTAAAGGATAAAAGAAAAGGAACAACAAAAGCACATTCAAATCGGGGTTGCCCACACAAAGATAACCCGCCACCAAAAACAAAGCGAAATCTATCCGTCCGATTATTTGGGCAACTGGAGTTTTTTCGTTTCGCTTTTTAAATTGATAGAAAACCTCTAAGCCGTAACAACTCAGCATGATAAAGAAAACATACAAAGAATGGGGAAATGGAAGCGTAAGAATGACAGATGTAGTTACGGTAACGAGCACAGCAAACACAGCGGTTGCTTGCCGACGAGGAATCAAAGCGGTTGGTATTGGTCTTTCGCCGAAGGGCCGCCAATACTTAGTTAAAGCGTTCTCCGAACCCAATTCTTTCCTGTCTATGCGAGCGTCCACGATATCGTTAAGGACAAGTCCAGCTTCAAACCCGAAAAGGCCGATAAAAACTGCCTGCAAAACCAAAGCTAACGAAAAACCACTGTAAAAACCAAAGCCCAAAAAAAGTCCAGCACAGAAAAGAGTAGGCCATACAAAGAAAAAATGTAGCCGCAGCAGATCCATGAAGGCCTTGATTCTTTGAGCCAAGTATAGTCCCCTGATTTTTAATTCGCCCACTTAAGATATAAGTAGTTTCATTATAGAATCGATAGATAGGACAGAGGCGAAGAGCTGATGTTTAAGCAGTACCTTAAAATGATAAGACCCCACATCGTGTTTGGTGGCTTATTAGCGTTCACTGTGGGCGCGTTTTTGGGGGTTGCAAACGGCGGAGACTTTAACCCGATAAATTTTATTTTGTTTTATGCTACGGTTTTTTTCGGAGATTTATCGACTCATTTCAGCAACGACTACTTTGATGTCCAAGAAGACAAGCTTGCTCAAAGAAAAAAGTCTTTTTCTAAAGATAAAATACTCACGTCTAACCCAAACCTGTTGCCTTTGACTAAAAAATTATCGATTACTCTACTTTCTGTGTCTTTGGTCTTGGCAGCTTTGGCGGTCATTTTCCAAGTTGCACCTATCGAATTACTGTTAGTTATGATGGGTGCAAATTTTTTAGGATGGTTCTATTCCGCTCCACCCTTACGGTTTGTGTCAAGGGGTCTTGGGGAAGCTGCCATAGCGTTGGCGGTTGGTTTTGCTATTCCAGCAGCAGGATACCTTTCCATAAAGGGGCAACTTGACGGTTGGTATGGGTTTTTCTTTTTGCCCTTCGTGCTTTATGGCTTTATGCTTTCTCTAAGCCTAGAAGCCCCGGACATAGAAGGCGACCGCTTGGGAAACAAGAAAACCTTCGGTATGGCATACGGAGTTCAGGCGGTATTTGGATTAGTCCTTGCCTTGTCCACTGCGTCTTTTACGATGTTTCTTTTTTATGCTTTGCAAATTAATGCTTCTCCAATCAGCTTTGAGGTTGTAGCTGCTTTTGCTGCTGTGCCAGTGACGGCGGGAGTTTTAGGCTTGTTTGGCGTACAAAAAAGAAAAAGCGTTCAAACATTAAGCATTATAAGCGTTTGTTCGCTCATCACTTTCAATGTATTAATGATTGTTTACTTGCTAATCCATTAGATTACAAAATAAAAGTAATGTGGGCCCGGCCGGATTTGAACCAGCGACCAACAGATTATGAGTCTGGCGCTCCAGCCGAGCTGAGCTACGGGCCCACAGTGCTATTCTCTAATATTGCTGTTCCAGTTAAGATTTAAACATTTTCCGCTATCGAGATATAACTAAACGGTTGAAAAGGCTTAGGGCTTGCCGAACCATTTTTCATGCCATGCGTTAAACATGGATAGACATTCTTTTTGCCAAGATTCTTCATCTTCCTCTTTTAGGCAACTGGCAAGTTCCAAGTTGTTGGTGATTTCTGCTTTTGCCTCTTTTAGCAGGTTTTCGATGTCGTCGAGCATGTCGTTGCCGCCTGAGGAGTAATCTTTCATGGCTTGTCTTAGGAAAACTCGTTTTTGCTTGATTAACTGGTCAATTTTACCATCGCTCAAAGTTCGCACCAGTAGGGAAATGCGGTTTTTTGCCATTTTAATGTTGTGTTCGCTCGTAATGGTAGAGGTATTCTTGGGCATATCCTGCGTAGATTCCGAAGTAGTTTCGGGCGAAATCACCGATTTTGATGTATTCGCCGTTGGTTAAAGAGCTGTGGCTCTGCATTTTTTTAACTAAATCCTGCGGCAACTCGTTGGCATAGTGTTTTAGGATGACTCGCTTAACCCAAACATCCACGGGGAAAGCCTCCATCTTCTCCAGCGAAAACAGCGACACACAATCCGCGACCTTCAACCCGACACCGGGGAAATCAAGCAAAAATTTTCTGGCTTTCAAATAAGGCATGGATTTTAGGTTTTCAAGGTTAATTTTTTCAGCAAGGATTTTTTGGGCTGTCGAACTCACATAATTAGCCCTAAAACCTAAACCACACTCCCGCAACCCACCTTCACTTGCATTGGCTAACCTCTCCACAGTAGGAAACAGATAAAAATCGTAGCCATCAAAAACCCTTTTTTCTCCATATTTCTCAGAGAGTTTTTTGAGCATTAACTCGATGGCAGCTATGTTCTTGTAGGTGGAACAGATAAAGCCGATGAGGCATGACCAAGGTTCCTGTCGAACAAGCCGCAACCCCTCAAACCTGCGCAGGGCTTTAAGAATATAATCGTCTTTGGCGATGCACCTGCTGATTTGTTCTAAATCATCGTTTAATCCGAAATAGTGGCGTACAAAGTCTTCGCTGACGTTTTCAAACTCCAATTCACAACCACACTGTCGAATCTTAAACGCCTGCTCTCCGACAACGCCATACCACCATCCATCCTGCTTCTGCCACCTAAACACTTGCCCGCAGCAAAGCGAAGAATCCAAATCAAACGCAACATTCATCCACATCTTCAATTACTCCATGAATTTTTCGGGCTTAGGAATCTCCACTGCAAGACCCTTTCGCCGCCGCAAATCAGCGACTACTTGCAAAGCAAGTTTTTGGGGCATTTTTTCCCAGTGGTCAAAGAAGGTTTGCCAAAATGCCCTGCCAGAAGTGGCTGAGCGAATTTCTCTTGAGAAATCGAAGGTTTCGGATACGGGGATGTAGCCGCTGATTATGTTGAGGAGACCTTTGTGCTCAAATAATGTGACTTTCCCGCGTCTCATGCTAAGCATTCTTGAGCATTCGCCAGATAGTTCGGAGGCAACGGATATTATTATTTTGTAGATGGGTTCAAGCAGCACGGGGTCGGCGGTTAGGAAGCTACCGAAGACTGCTTTGCCTACTGCGTGCATGATTTCTGAACCTTCACCTTCGCCGCCAGAGGTTTGCAAATCCACTATGTTAACCTTCAGACGACGTACGGGTTCACCGCATAATGGACCTGCCCTACAAGCATATTCAAACCCGACGATAATCGCTTCCAAGGCTTCTTCGGAGACTGCTTCGGTTTTTCCGCCGCAATCCAAAAGCACGTTCCGATGCTCATCCAACGAAATAATATTGCATGAATCCGCATCAGCCCGATGTTCATTTTCTTCTGTTTCTGGCATAACCTGCACCCAAAAACTGTTCTGTTTGTTAGAACTTTTTGCTAGAGCAATGGCGCCTTTTTTCTGGACGCTTTCGATGTAGACAACTCTTGGCGAAGAAACAGTTATGTTTATGCCGATTCTCTTTAGCTGGTTGGTGGCTATTTCCAAGTGCAACTCTCCCATGCCGCTAAGCAGGTACTCTCCAGTCTGCTTGTCCGTTGCTACTTTGAGGTTAGGATCTTCTCCAGCAATCCTTTCGAGCGCGCCAAGCAAGAGCGGAATTTCTTGAGGATTTTTGGGTTCGACTGCCAAGGTTACAACTGGCTCGGAAACATAGCAGATTCCCTCGAAGGGCACCATGCCTTCCTTATGGGCTAAATCAACCAACGTTTCGCCAGCCTGAACGTGCCCACTCAAAGTAAAAGAGGCTAAACTGCCAGCAGAAACTTCGCTGACTTCTTCGCGCAATGCGCCCATGTCGATGGAGACTTCTTTAATTTCGGTTTCAGAGAGGGCATCTACCAAATGCAATTTGACGCCTTTCTTGGCTTTGCCAGAGAACACTCTTCCAGTTGCCAGCGTGTCGTTGTTTGGGGCAGAATGCACATTTGTTACATACATGATTAATGGTGCAACATCGCTACATTCAACAAGTGCCTTGCCAATTTTAGAGCTAATTTGTCCATCCCAAACCTTCTCGGTGCGGTACGCTTGTGCTTCCCGCGGGTTTGGAACCACATTAATTGCCATTTCAAAAACAGCTTCATACACAGGCAAAGTTGCCTGCAGTTTCGCCTCCTGATGGCTGGCGTATGCTTTGGTTATTTCTGAAAACTTTGTTCCATGCTCCTTTGCCATGTTCATGGTGAAGCCCCAACCGTGCAGAGCTGAACCAAAAGCAACGTTACCCATTGAAGGGCTGATTTTCCATTGGCTTTTGAATTGTGGTTCCGCGTAGGTTTCGATGAGGTCGTTGAATCGGTTGATTATTTGGTCGAGTTTTTTTTGGATTTGTTCCTCGTTTAGCTGCAGCTCGACTATTAATTTGTCAACTTTGTTGATGAATAGTACTGGGCGCACTCGTTCTTCGAGAGCTTGTCGCGTTACGATTTCGGTTTGCGCCATGATTTCCTCGATAGCATCAACCACGACAACTGCGCCGTCGATGACGCGCAGGGCTCTTGTGACTTTGCCTGTGAAATCCACATGTCCCGGAGTGTCAACGAGGTTTATGATGTAAGGGTGGCTTGGGGTTTTGTAGAGAAGGCTGATGTTGGCGGTTTTTATGGTGATTTTGCGTTTCTGCTCTTCCTCCAAATAATCAAGCACCCTTGCCGTACCAGCCATCCGCGTCGACAGCAACCCGGCCCCAGCCAGAAGCGAATCGGCGAGCGTGGTTTTGCCGTGGTCAATGTGCGCAATTATACCTATATTTCTGATGAGTTCTTTTCTGCCCATTAACTGTTGCATTTCAACGATTTGTTTGAACCGCGGCATACCTTCACCCGCTATGAATGCTCTTATGTCCATATTATCTTTTTTAGTTATTTGAAAGACATTACAAAGATTCGCTGAGGCGCTTCGCCAAAGCTTCCTTGCAAGCTGAATCTGCCAGTGCTGTTTAACATGCCATAGACTACTTGCTCAGTCAAGCTGCTATCAAAGTATGTTATGGTTCCGCCGTACTCGTAGAGCATAACATAGCCTGTACCATTCGACTGGCAAAAGTTAACCAGTTCTGTTAGGTTAAAATCAGGCGCATAAGCATCAGTAGCCAATGCTGGATACTGGTAAACCTGCGTTTGGCTTGCACTTTTGCTGTTTAGGTAAAACCAAACCATGTCTCGGTTGAAAAAATTATGCGCGCAAAGCACTAAAACCGATTGGTTTGTCTGTGCTACAGATGAAACGTATGCGGTTGCTTGAGCGATGGGAATTTTAGGTTGACCCTGCGCCGCCCAACTATAAGCATCCAACGAACTGTAGAAAACGCCTGCTGCTACAAAAATTATCAAGAGTGCCGCTGAAAACTTTGCCAAGCGCTTTTTTGTGAGACTATTTTTTGCTGATTGCCAAGTTTTATGTGCATAGCCGATTACTGACGCTACAAGCGTTGTGGCAGAAATCGCCAACACAGGAAACAAGGGCGTAACATACCGCCACTGCCTATTAGGAATCAGAGTGAAAACAACATAAATTACTATAAACCAGACGAGCAAAAACTTGTCCTGCGGGTTACGCCTATATGCCAAGAAGGCTAAACCTGCGAGTCCTAACCCGTAAAGAAGCAGCGAAATCGGGTGCTTATCGTTGTACGGCACCACCATCTCCAGTAGGTAGAAAATTGGGGCAAAGAAACGGTTACTGTACCACGATTGACCTGCGTTGCCAACTTGGATAGCGTATAACCAAACATTCAACAGCCCTGACGCATAGAAAGCATACAATAAAACCGCAGTCAGAGCAACCAGCAAAACACCGAGCCACAGACGCTTTGAATGGATAAACGCGGCTGCTTGGGTTTTCAGGTTTTCGCTTTTCCCAAAAATAAGCAGACTGACAATCATTGTCATGGGTGCTACGACAATAATTTGGTACTTCACCATTACTCCAATTGCCAACGCAACAAGACTTAACGTTAAATCCCACTTTCGGTCTGTTTGCAGCCACCTAAAAAAGAACAGCGTCGAAACACAGAAGACAAAAAGCAACATCATTTCAATTAGAGCCAATCCTGAAAGCCAAACGATTCCAGGCATCACCCCAAACAACACAGCAGAGAGCACCGCCGTTTTTTCGCCGCACATTTCTTTGGCAATTTTGTAGACGAAGAATATGGACAGCACCGAGAACGTTACCGACACGAGCCTGCCAGCTAGTACGCTTGCACCGGATAGGGCAAAGTAGGCGGCGGTCACCAGGTTGTACAAGGGCGGATAGAACGAGTTTATAGCTGCGTACTGCCAAAACTGCCCCCGAACTAAGAGGAGGGCCCCGTTGAAATGGTTCACTTCATCCCACTGCAACGGAATATAAGCCAAGTTTAAGGTAACAAGAAAAGCGTAAACTAACGCAAAAGCAACTATGACCAGTTGCCACTTGCCCAAACGAAACCGAACCCAAGCAGGTAAATTCAATTCGCTCGCCTCCTGCGCCTTGCCCACGACTCCAAACTACTTTACAAAACTCCAATTAAGCTTTAATTAACTAACTCCAATGCAATAGCCATAAGAGGATTCGAAGTGAAGCTACCAGCATTAGTGTCCGTGGAAAACCTCGGCGCTGAGCCTTACGCATCTGTAGTGTGTTACCCAAGAGCAAACAACGCAGAAATGCAGGTACGAATAGAGGAGCTTCGGCAGCTTGGCGTTGAAGCGCTTGAGTTCAGTGGAAAAACGTTTGCTTCGAACATTCCTGTTTTGGGCAAAGGCTATGTGGGTGTTGTAGTGGTTGCGCATTTAGTTGGAAAAAGAGCGGCGTTGAAGATGCGTCGAGTAGATGCTGACCGACCAGACTTCAGGCACGAAGCCGAAATGCTTCAGAAAGCCAACGCTAACGGTGTTGGCCCCAAATTCATAGGGGTCAGCAACAATTTTATGTTATCCCAACTTGTTGATGGCGATTTGCTTGAGGATTGGCTTGAAACTCACAAAGAAAAAGGGGTTATTCGCAAGGTTTTGGTTGACATTTTAGAGCAGTGTTGGCGGCTGGACGAAGCAGGTTTGGACCATGGGGAAATAAGTAAAGCACCCAAACACCTTCTGGTGGATAAAGAGAACAGACCCTTCATCGTGGATTTTGAGACTGCAAGCATCGTTCGAAGAGTGATTAATGTTACTTCGGTTTGCCAGTTTCTCTTTATGGGAAACAGCAGGGCAGCAAAGATGCTTGGCGAAGTGTTCGGTTTAAAACAGAAGTCAGAGTTGATTTCAGTTTTAAAAAATTTTAAGCAGAATGAAAACAGGGAAAACTTTGAAGGATTACTCGAAATGTGCCTTCCAAAGTTTTAGGCTACGATGTCTTGTATTCTTTTGTGTTTTATGGCTTCCTTGAATTCCATTGCGATGCGTCTGCCCATGTACATGTTTTCGCCGTACTTTAGGTAGGCGTAGGGTGAAGTGCCGATGCCAACGTTTGTGCCTGCGACGATGCGTGCAGAGATTTCGAAGGTGTAGATTTTTGCTTCGTCGGTGATTACCGTTTCAAGGCAGAAGGGTCCGATGATTCCTGGTGGCGCGAGTTCGCGGGCTTTTTTGTGTACGTTTTCTCCCATGCGTATGATTTCGGGCAATAGTGATTCTCGGAGGACAATGGGGAAGTTTCCGATTACTGTGTAGGTGGGGTTTATGTCGATTTCGAGTTGCTGGCATGCAGGTATTTTGCCTATTGAGTCCACTGCTGATTCGTATCGTCGGTCAACGCAGAGCATTTCCACATCATCATCTATGATGGAGCTGAAGTAACTGGGGTAAACGTTTACGCCTAAGGCGTATTCTTGCAGGTGAATGTTTGGCAGATCCTCTTGTGTTAGCATGCCTCGTTTAACCATCTCGTTGAATTGTTTGTAAAAATTCTTTGGGGAATTCGCGAGGAAGTATCCTCTGCCGCCTTTGGCGCCCTGCAGTTTAGCTATGATTAAGCGGTCGATGTCTTCAGGGGTTTTAAAAGTTGCGGGCAGACGAAGTCCAGCTTGGCGGAGCCATTCTTCCTGGGATTTGCGGTTAGCTTCCCAATGCAAGAGTTGACGGTTACCGAACATCGGCACCATGAGGCTATCAGTTAATTGTTCAGTGCTCAGGTATGCGGTGAAAGAGCCGTGGGGAATCAAAACCACATTGAGCTCCCGCAATCGCTGCTGAAGCTTCTCGCTGAGCAATTCCGAGAAGTCTTTAACTATGATTAATTCGTCAACCAGCGGATACTTCTGGTACATTATGGCATCTTTTTCTTTACAGATACAGACGGTGCGAAAACCCTCTTCTTTGGCGCCCTTGAAGATGTTCAGCGAACTATGAGAGCCCAAAGTGCCGATTGCGATCTTAGTCTGGTCGTACTTTTCAATGATTCCACCGATCTCAGTGTTGGTTATCATGTGACCACTTCGCTGAGTCTTCCTTCCTTGAGGGCACGTTTGATTTCCATGGCTACGCGTCTGCCAGGTCCAACTTCGATGCCGTACTTGTACTTCATGTAGGGTGAGGTGGGTTCAACGCAGGGGCATCCTGGCACGCGTGGGCTAACGTCGAAAACGTAGAACTCCAAATCCTTAGATACAGCGCCCTGTAACGCAAACAAGCCAATCATACCCGGAGGATACTCCCGTTTGCAGGTTTCAACGAATTTTTCGGCTGCCTCAAAAATTTTCTCGATTTGGCTCTCCCTCATCGTGGCACCCATGTGTCCAATTTCGATGTTCTGAGTTGGAATGTTTAGCTCAAGCTGCTCCTTCGCTGGCAAATCCAAAACGCCGTCGAGGTCAGTTTGGATGCGTCTGTCAAAGCCTAAAAGGTCGATTTCGTCGGTTAACGGTGACCAGAATAGGTTAGCGTTAAATTTAGCGCCGATAACGTACTCTTCAATCAAGGCGTGGTCGAGTGCTTCCTGTGTTATGATGCCTTGTGCGATGCGGTCGCTTGCCATTTTGCTGAATTCAACTGGGTTTGAAGGATAGAAGAACGCTCTTTCGATTGCCCGTTCTTTCTCGGCAACTTTTACGATGACTAAGCGGTGGATATCTTGGGGTGACTTGAATGTTTTTGGCGTGGCGATTCCTGCTTGCTGGAGCAAGTAGAGCTGGTTCCTGGGGGTGTTGCGTTCTTCACTTCGGAGCATGGCGCGGTTTCCCATCATTGGCACGGCAAACTGGTTCTCGATTGCTTCGTAGCCAGCGTAGACTGAGAAGGAGCGGTTGGGAACAAAAACTGTGTTTAGATCGGTGAGTTTTTTTACGTTTTCAGGGCTGGTTATCTGGGAGAACTTGTCAAGCATCAAAACATAATCAAAGACGCCTTTGTAGTATTTGGTGTAGGTTTTGTCTCTGCCTTTTTGGCAAACTACTACGGTTTCAAACCCTTCCTGTTTGGCACCTGACGCAATCTCAAGTGCAGAGTGTGAACCTAAAACGCCTATGCGAATCTTCTTTGGATCATACCTTGATATTGTTTCTTTAATTTTCTCGTTCATCATCATACTCGCTCACTCATGTACGTTTTGTAATCATCAATTACCTTGGCAAGGTTTGGAGTATCGAACAGTTTAATGTTGGTCATCTCGTTTGCTGCCGCCATGTACATTTGGCTTATTATTGTTTTAAGTTTGGGGTCAAGTTTTGGAGGCTGCGACTTGCAGAGCGCTTTCCATTCTTGGATGCCTTTGGCTTCGGCTTCTTTCTTTGCCTGCTCCAAATCGCTGTACCAACTGGTGTTTTTGTAGAATTGCCTCGCGACTTCCTTGCTTACGTGTACGCCGTCGTAAGTGAAGCGGCATTCATCTAGAGTTCCAAGAACATCAACGACCATGAGTTTTCGTTCATCGTCGAAGGCTAACTCGATTTTGCCATCCTCATTCTTCAACCCTGCATTTGACGCAGCCTTAGTTATGGTTTCGTCTGCTTTGAGCAACACCGCTTTAACTTCGGATAATTCTTGGTCGGTTAAGCCAGCGATATTCTGTGCTTCAGCCCATTTCACGTAACGGTCGGTTTCTTCGAGCTTTGTGCTGACATCAAAGATTGGCTTGGTAAGTTTTTCGCCTGGCCCAGGATAGTGGTCTAAGCCGAGGTCTTGTAGGGTAATTTTTCCCTGAGCGAGGCGTTTGAAAACCGATGAGCCGTCGGGCAACCCATTACGGTATATGATTTCAAGAGGGATTAAACAGTTTTTCAGCACCGATGTGTACATGCTGTAGTCATGCATTATTTTGCCGTTAGCAACGGTTGTTTGAGGTTTGTAAACTTTGACTAAAGCCACTTCCATAATGCAGGAAGGCGCCTTCGACTCCTTGACTTTAACTGCTTTGCCCTTTTCGTTCACTAAGCCCCTGTAATGAGTTTCAACCCCAATCTTCTCCAACTGCTCAAAACAGTAAGCGCCCATAAGGCAGAGAGCAGCACCCTTACCCTCGATATGGTCAGGCATCTCGCCCCAGTCAAAAACGCTGTAACGATCAGAAAAGATGAATCTGCCAACCCCCATGGCTGTTTGGGTTGGCTTCTGGATAATTTGTAGGTCTTTTACGCTGCCCATTGTGGTTACCTCAAATTGTTTGGTAATTATTGTTTTTGTGCTTATATCGCTTTATCTGCTATTTGAGTTAAAAACAGAGCAAATATCGCGTTTCAGTTAGTGTGCTACAAACACTTGTTGGATGAATGACCACGTTCGGATTCAATTAGAAACTCATTGCAGAAAAGATAGAGGGGCAGGATAATTATCTTAAGAGGAGGCCGTTATTGGCGTTTTCCCAAGCCATTAGAATGTTGAAAATTTGTAGTTATTTGAGTTTTTTTACTGATTCGTTGGCTTTGTCGAGGTCTTTGCGTTTGCCTTCTTGGTAAGCTTTTATGTTTGCTTCAACATCTGCGTCTTGGAGTGAAAGAATTTTTGCGGCTGCAATGGCTGCTCCTTCCGGCTCGATTGTTACAACGCTGCCGATGCCGCTTGGAACCCGAAGCGAAGAGTAAATGTCTGCTCCACCGAATTTTTCACTGTAAGGTGGACAGGCGATAACGGGTTTTGTTGTATTACCATCGACGAAAGCGCTCAGCGCGTTTGAGCGTCCCGCAACGGTAACGTATACGACTTTTTCGGTTTCGAATTCCTTGACTACTTCAAGCACTTTCTCTGGAGTCTTATGGGCAGAAGCAACCCGAAACACATAGCTAACGCCTAGAAGTTTGAGGTACTTGGCGATTTCACGGGAAAAATCTAAATCCCGCTCTGAACCCATAATGATAACTGCTTTTCCAGCCATGACTAATTCACAATACAACACTACGTAAAACTAGCTAATTAATTTTTTAAAAAAAAGAGATGCGTTAAGGTTCGCCGAAGAATCGTTGCTCAAACCGTTTAACCCATGAAGGCGCCTTAACTAAAGCATACACCAATGTGCCAAGCATGCCAAAACCAACCGCAATCAACACTGGCATAAGAAGGTAAACTATGAATGGCGCACCCTCAGTTATGAATACGTAAGCTAGAAAAATCCATACAGCAGTTAAAACAGCCGATAGCAAGATGCTAATCGTTAGGAACGCTTTCACAATGGGTTGAAGGCTGGTTTTTTGTGATAAAACAGCGATTTTGACGTATTTTTCATCTTCAGAACTGGTTTTCTGTTCTATCAGGTTTAGGTGTTCGATGGCTTTTTTTCCGAAAGGAGTTAAAATGTAATGTTGGTTGCTGTTTTTTTCGATTAGACCCTTCAACTGCTCCAGATGGTAGTTGAGTTTTCCCGTTGACATTCCTAGTTCGGTGATGAGTTCAGTGTATGATATTCCTTGGTTTTTTGCTTGGATAAGCCTGATTATTGTTCTTCGGGTTGGATGTGCTAAGGCTTGGAAAGTGACGTTTTCGATTTGTTCAGTTTGTTTCATCATCTGCTTTCCTCAAAGTCTAATGTTTCAATTGCGCTTAAATCGGTTTTTAACAGTTTTTCCTTGACAAATTTTCCGTTGTTGCAAGCTACCAACCACAAGTCTTTATTACCCTAAATCGTCTGTTGGATGCTTAGTTTTTTAAGGTTGATTTTATGACACAACAAAGCAGAGAAAAAAAGTTGCTTGAACAGTTAATCGGCGAATGGGTTGTGGGAATAGCCATGAAAACATCCGACGGCAAAGTTCTTTCCGGTTGCGGAACGATGACCGCCAAAGAAACGCCGTCCAAGCTTGGCATAAACTCAGAAATGAACATGCACATCGAAGGCTACGATGATTACGTGGAGAATGACCTTTGGAGTTTTGACCAAGACAGCGGTAGAGTGCATCTTTTCAGCGTTACCTCACAAGGCGAAGCGCACGACCATGTGGGCAACTGGAAAGATGACAAGACCCTTGAATTCAACTGGAAGGGATTCTACGAAAAAGAGGATTTGGAAGAAAAAATAACTGTAAACTGGCTTTGCAAAGACCAAATTGAAGTAAAAGAAACAGATTTTTCAAAAGGTAAACTACAACTCAGCGTCAATTATGTTTTCAAAAGAAAAGAAACCTAACCAAGCAACTCAACAAGCAACTTTGCTAACTTTTCAGCTGACTCCTCAACCTCAACGCTTAAGCCCTCACCAAACTCCATAGACTTCGGCTCAACAAGCAACAGGGCAATTTTTGCACCCGTAGCCTTTTTGATATAGTCGCAGAAAACCTTCAAAGGCAGCATATGACTTGAAATTGATGGATAATCAACGATTTTTTCTGTTTCAGCAAGGCAGGCTTCCCCAGGCTTTAGATCCAAAAGGGCAGCATCAATCAATAGAACATGTGTAGGATGGAACTCTTTTATGTCTAAGAGGTAGCTCTCTGGAACCGTCTCGCATTCAAGTAAACATACATTTTCTTTAACTTTGTTCTGCAATACTTCAACGATTTTTAAGCCCACATAATCGTCACATCGAATGGGGTTTCCAATTCCTGCTATAACGATTTTTTTGGATCCAGAAAACCAGTTTCTCAGTTCCTCTTCTATTGCATCAACCATGGAAGCACCAACAAAAAATAGGCTTGAAGATTGAAAAAGTTTGCCACTAATTTGCTTTCTTGTCCAAAGTTGGTGGTTTTCGACGCGCATCCCAAACATGATGTAACGCTAAACTTGGGTGATGAAGAAGCATACGTGGACCTGAGTAACGCATCACTACTTTGACTTTTTCCTTCATGTCAGGTTTGTAGCAGTGGATGACGCATTTGCCACAGGTACTTTTTTTCTCTTGAAAAGGACATTTGTCAAGGCGCATGAAGGCGTATTCTTGGAATTGCCTGCACTCTTGGCATATCTCACCGTGTGTGCCGTGGTGGTTTTTGCAGTATATTTCTACCATGTACCCTATGGTTTGTTTTTCCCGTTTCATTCTTTTGTGTTCTGGGTTGGGTGGTTGTGGCTGCATGGACTCAAGCTCACAATTATAAATTAGAGCGCCTGGCTCAAATAAGACTTTACCCTAAAATGTTAGGGTTTTAAGAGAAATTTGCCAATTAAATTTTGGCGGTGAAGGTTTTGCACCAATCAGATATTTGTTTTTCACAGTCTTCTTTGTTGCCAAGCGGAGCAGTCAGCGAGAGCTCGCCAATGCATTCCGAGTTAGGCATTAATGCCTTAGTCTGTTCAAAACCCGTCGGTTTTTTGCCTCCCTGACTAAAGAAAACGGCGACTTTCTTGCCTGAAACATCGTTCTTTTTGATGTATGTCGTGATTGCTGGAGCAGGCCTTCCAGCCCAAATAGGGCTCCCAAAGATTATCAGGTCATAGTCAGCCGGCGACTTTGTAGTTGGAGCGATTTCAGTCTCTCTGCCGCGCCTAGCATCAAAACCACCACTCAAATAGCCAAACACGCCGCTTCGTTTCTTGAGGTCTACTATTTCGTCTACGTCTGCGCCTATTTCTGCTGCGATTGTTTGAGCCACGAAACGACTGTTACCTGACCTTGTGTAATAGACCACTAAACTTTTCAAACGTATCCCTTAACAACGATTATTCAAGGGTAATGAAATATAAGATTTACTTTGGAAAATAAAATGCAAAAAAGGATAAAATAAAGAAAGCCAAAAGAAAAGGCTAACTAACGGCTAATAGAGCTGATTAGCTGTTTTTGTGCGTTGAAGACTTCGACAGTTAGGGGCATTTGTCCGATTGCAGCGTGTGTTGCGCAGCCAAAGCATGGGTCGTATGCTCTGAATGCCATTTCAATTTTGTTTAGGATGCCTTGGTCGACTTTGCCTTCGTGGATTAAGCCTTTTGCTGCGTCGCGGATGCTCATGCAGATTGCGGGGTAATTGTTAGTTGTGGCAACGATTAGGTTTACGTCTTTAACGAGTGCATCTTTGTCGAGGGTATAGTGGTGGATCAGTGTTCCTCTTGCTGCTTCAACGATGCCGATGCCTTCGGTCGGTTCGCCTGGGGTGTTGCGGACGTTTGTGCTTGTGATTTCGGGGTCTTTAACAAGCTCCATAGCTCTTTCTGTAGCATAGAGGAGTTCGATGAGTCTTGCCCAGTGGAACGCGAGTGTGCTGTGAACTGGTTTGCCGCCTAAGGTCTTGTACATTTCTTGGTATTCTGCTTGTGCAAGTGGAGTTGCCATTCCATCGGATGCGTTTAAGCGTCCGAGTGGTCCAACTCGGTAGACGCCGCTGTCTGCGCCTGCAACTTGGCCTTTCCAGCCGACTGCTTTGAGGTATGGGAATTTGCTGTAGGTCCATTCTTCGACGTGTTCGCCTATGTGTTTGAGGTAATCTTTGGATTCGAACTTGAGGAATTCTTTGCCCGCTGGGTCGACTACGCGGATTTTTCCGTCGTAAAAGTTGACTTTGTTGTTTTGGTCAACCATGCCCATGTAGTAGGTTGGCATCGTGTAAGCTGCACTCGTAATCATATCAACGTATTTTTGGTTGCCTAAAACGATGTCATGGAAGATTTTTAATGTGAACTTCGCAAAATCAACGCAAGAAGCAGCCATCTTTTCAATTTCTTGCCTGTTCTCTTCACTAAGAGGCTTAGAGATTCCACCTGGCAACCCACAAACGGGATGGGTTGCTTTGCCACCGATGATTTCAGTAATTTTCTGGCCGTAAGCCCGGTGTTTTATAACTTCTGCAGCAATCGGCATTCCGACTTTTTCGATGACGCCGAGGATGTTGCGTTTTTCTGCTGGTGCATCGGGTCCAACGATGAAGTCTGGTCCACCGAGGTAGTAGAAGTGAAGGGTGTGGTCGTAGATGAAGTAGGCAACATACATTAGTTCGCGGAGTTTCTTCGCAGCTGAGGTTGGTTCAACGTTGAATGCTGCATCTAAGGCTTTGACTGCTGCAAAATGGTGAGCAACAGGACAGACACCGCAGATGCGTGTAGTCAACTGGGGCATGAGTTCTGCTCTTCTGCCGACGCAGAATTTTTCGAACCCTCGCAATTCGGGAATTTTGAGGTAGGCGTTTTCTACTTCGCCTTGGTCGTTTAAGAAGATGGATACGTTTCCGTGTCCTTCAAGCCGAGTGATTGGGTCTATTACTATTTCTTTCATTTTTTAATCACCTTTCTTTTTAAGATAGAATTTGGCAAACTGTACATGTATACTGTGCCCACTGGGTCTTTTATTTGGTTCATTAGGTCTTCGATTTCTTTTTCTGTGTACTTGGTTTTTCCTTCTACGCCATCGTAGCCAAGGATTGATGCTAAAGCAGTTATCATGGCTGCACCTTGTTCTGGAACGCTGGGAGCTGGTCCACCGCATCCTGTACAGGGCATGTCAACTTTCAAGCATTGAGCACCGCAGCCGCTTCGGGTTGCCATCCCCATGCAGAGTATGCCTTGTTCCATTAGGCATTTTTCTGGTTCAGGAGCTTTTTCGTAGACGCGGTAGATTTTGTCGATTTTTTTGTTTTCGCGTTTTCTGGGGCATTCGTCGCATACTGCTTTGAGTGGTGCGAGCACGGAGCCTTTGGGTGGAAGTTTGTTGCTTGCGATGGCGTCAACTGCTGCGGCGATTAGTTTAACTGGAGGTGGACAACCTGGAAGGTAGTAGTCGACTTCTACTGTTTGGGCAAGTGTTTTTACCGTGTCGTAGAATTCTGGGATTTTTAGGGTGCCTTCTTTGACTTGTGTTTGAGTTTTTGGGGTAGTTCCTTGAGGGTTGATGTTTGATTGGTCTTTGATGTAAACTTGCTCGAAAATTTCTTTCTTATCGGTCAGGTTAGCAAGTCCCGGTACGCATCCTTCGTGGGCACATGAGCCGAATGCAACTAAAGTTTTGGATTTTGCCCTGAGTAATTTTGCCATGTATTCTTGTTCGCTGTTACGGATGGAACCGTTGAAGAAAGTTATGTCTATGCGTTTGTCTGGAAGCGCCTCAACATCCTTGTACTTGACGTCGATGGCTACCGGCCAGAAAACTATGTCTGCTATTTTTACTACGTCGAGGATTTTCTCGTTTAAGTCTAAGACAGCTATTTCGCAGCCGCCGCAACTTGCAGCCCAATAGAAGGCTATTTTTAGTTTGTTTTGACTCATGGTTTGTTTGCTCCTTGGCTTATTTGTTTTAGTAGGTTTGATGCATTTACTCGAAGTTCATTAAAGGCTAACTCTTCAGGCGCCATACCCATAGCTAACCCCAACAGTTGAGGATAATGCAGAATCGGAATACCGTAGACCTCATTAAACATTTTTTCTATACGCAACTCGTTAGTATCATACATTATGTGGCAGAACGGGCAAATCGTGATTAAGGCTTGGGCTTCTACCTGCTTAACATGGCTAAGTTTGTCTCTGGCAAGTGCAAGTGCTACTTTGTCGCTTACGCCGACGCTTGGTGCACCGCAGCATTCGGTTTCATCGATGTAGTCTAGGCATGTGGCGCCTGTGGCTTCGATGAGCATTTTTAGGGTTTGTGGGTCTTCGGGGTCATCAAAGCCGATGTATTCTTTGGGTCGCAGTATGTGGCAACCGTTGTGCTCTGCAACTTTGAAGTTTGTGAGTGGTTTTTCGACTGAGGCTTTAATTTTTTCTACGCCAACATCCTCTTTGAGGAGTTGAAGCAGGTGTTTTGCTTCGATTGTTCCTTTGAATTCTAAACCTGCTTCCTTGAGGTGTGTGTTAATTTCTTCTCTTTGAGCCTTGTCAGCTTTTAGGATTTTGTTAACTTTCTTTAGAGTCCCAGCACACCCCGGACACAACGTTAGAATGTTTAAGCCCTGCTGTTCTGCCAACGCCAAGTTTTTAGCAGCCAAAATTAGCATAGTTTCATGGCTAACGGGGTCCAGGGGTAAACCGCAACAGTTGAACTCTGGCATCTCAACAAGTTCCACACCCAATTTAGATAGGACTTTGCGTGCAGAAATCTCGTAGCCAGAAACGCGGTATGGAATGGCGCATCCGAGGAATATGAGGTATTTATTGCCCAATTGGTTTGTCTCCGTGGGGGTTTTGGATTTTTTCTATGAATTTTACGCCTTTGAGGGTTTTGCAGACTTTTTCTGGGCAGCCTTTAGGTAGGGGTGGAAGCCCTTGGGATTCACGTTTTTTAACTCGGAGTTCAGGAATTTTAAACGCATAGCCTGATTCGAGGAGGCTTTGGGCTTGGTCTTTGAAAACTTGGGGGACACAGCCTTTCTCAGCTGCTAAGTTGCGAAAGACGCGTATGACGGCCGCTACTTCGACATCTTGTGGGCAGCGGTCAGTGCATGTGAAGCAGGCTGCACAGAGCCATAATGTGTCGCTTTTTAGCACGCGGTCTTTTAAGCCCAACTGTGCCATGTGGATAAGAGTGCGGGGACGATAATTGTCGCTGTATCTTGCAACGGGACAATCTGAGGTGCATGTTCCACACTGGAAACATTTCAGAATTTTTTCGCTTCCATGCATTTTAACCAGTTCATACTTGAACTTCGGTTCAATTTCTGAAGCTTTTATGGGTTGATGTTTATCTTGGGTTTGATTTGCTGCTGCCTCAGTCATAAGTTTAGCCTTGACAGTTAATTCATTGCACCATGGTGCTTCACTCAGAAAAGCTTGTAACCACTAATAAAGTTTCAGCCAAACCTTGACAGATTCTTCCCTGTTTCTCATGGAAGAACAAGTTGCGATTTAGCGATTGGCTTGTTTTGATGGGTTAACGGCTTGAAAAAACGCCAATAATTTCCACCCCTCTGTGGACCCGCCCCCCTCTATTGTTTTTGCAATGATTAACTATAAGGATCCTAATAGGTTGGTACTCGGCTACCCTTCTATAGGCACTATGCAAGAGTTGGATATTAGGCTCCGATTACCCCCAAAATCTCACGAGCCCCAAGATGTTACACAACTTAGTCAAGAAATCTTTACTAAAAAACGGGCAGTTAGTCAAGAAACTTTGACAACAACGCTTTTAACCACAAAACCAGCCCAATAAAAACAGGGAATCAGATGAAAAAAGCAGTATCGCTCTTGCTTATGCTCGTCTTGGTTGCGGCATCTTGTTTGGTGCCAGTTTCTTCTGTTAAAGCTTCTTACAATGAACAAACCCTAAACACAGATACAAAGTCCTTGCCCTCACCATTCATCATAGCCGCATTAATCATTGCCTCGGTAGCCCTGTTCGGTGCTATCTTATCGTTGTACCTTAAATGGCGAGACAGCAAAAAAATTAAAAAAATAAAGAAAGAGAGCAGATTATTCTCTGCATTGCCTCAGAGTACGCAGTTCATCCATTGTTTTGTTCAGAACTGCCTTATCAGATACAGACTCAATTGCGGAAACGGGCAAACAAACCAAGACTTTGCCAAGGTAGGGATGCTTAAAACCCATCTTTTTCGACGCTTCCTCAGATAAAGCGACAAAGAGATTGATTATTTGCCAGTTGCTCAAGTCTAATTCTGCGCTCTGCACTTCACCTAGCACAAAACCGTCTGAAGTGACAGCGGGTTTCCAAAATAACCTTGTGATTTCAACCATTCAAAACCCTTCAGATAGTAAATATCAACCGCTTCTTTATATCTGTTTTTTGAGGCCGATTGTTGCAGAAGCGTTTTTTACACTCCAAATATTTAGTTTAATGTGGTGTTTTATTGTCAGCTCCTCAAACTCAAGACAATTTTAAGAAACTAACCCCAGAAGAAGAACAAGTCATCATCCACAAAGGAACAGAAAGGCACTTCACAGGCAAATACTACGCTTTCTGGAAGAAAGGCACCTATGTCTGTAAACGATGCGGCGCAAAACTGTACCGTTCCGAAAACAAGTTTGAAGCCGACTGCGGCTGGCCAAGCTTCGACGACGAAATCCCGGGAGCGGTTATACGAAAACCCGACCCAGACGGCGTACGCACAGAAATTCAATGTGCCAACTGTGGCGCCCACCTCGGGCACGTCTTCACTGGTGAACACTTCACAGAAAAAGATATGCGGCACTGTGTGAATTCGATATCAATGGATTTTGTTCCTGACAAGCAAGAGTAGCCTTTTCTGGAGTAACCATTTTCGGCAAGGCTAATATCGAAGGTAGGGTGAATTTAAGCTATGAACAATAGTGAATTTACTGCAAAAGCCTCGAATTTGGAGGGCGTGATCGATTATCAAGAGGGCTCAGTTGTAAGCCGCACCTTAATCGACAAAAAATCTGGAACCGTTACGTTGTTTGCGTTTGATGAGAATCAGGGTTTAAGCGAGCATACGGCGCCCTTCGACGCGATGGTTTATGTGCTTGACGGCGAAGTGGAAGTCACCATATCAGGAACTCCCCTAATCGTCAAAAAAGGTGAAATAACCATCATGCCCGCCAACGAAACCCACGCTCTAACCGCAAAAACAAAATTCAAAATGCTCTTAACAATGATAAAATCCTAAAGCGCTCTACCCCACACATCTACAAAACAATAGCCTTCAAGCAATTTTTTAATCGGCACCTGAGGTTTCTCAGCAGGATATCCCATAGCAACAAACGCTTGAGGCTCTACTGCATCGGGAATTTTAAGGTTTTTCCTTACAGTTTCTTTGCAAAACGCTGGTGCACAGAACCAACAAGCTCCCAAACCCTTCGCATGTGCCGCTAAAAGTAGGTTTTGGATGGCAGCCCCCAAACTCTCCACTGCCAAATCTCGCTCACACATCTGCCTCTCAGCGTCAGGAAACTTTCGCAGACCGTCCAAGGTTAAACAAGCCAAAATGAGTACTGGCACAGTTGCAAACCGCTCTACCCTTTCCGGACGTTTATCTACCTCAACCGTTATGCCGTCTCTCTGCAAATCTTTTGCCCAAGCATCAGCCATAGAAACCGCCAACTTCCGTTTGACGGAGGCATCTTGTAAAATTATGAACCGCCAGCACTGCGAGTTATGCGCGGACGGCGCCCAGCCAGCAGCCGCCAAAACCTTCAAAACAACCGTGTTTTGAACTGGTTTGGACAAATATTTTCTTACGCTGCGCCTTTGCTTGATTGCGTCGAAGAGGTCTGTCATACTTGATTGTATAGAGCCTTGTGTTTTTATCCCTTTTACGCACTATTGGGTTGTAAAATTACTTTGAGCGATTGCCCCGCTTCAGCCATAAGTCGGAAACCTTCTTGTGCTTCGCGCAAACTGAGTCTGTGCGTAATCATGCCTTTAACATTGATCTGCCCAGTTGCCAAGTATTTGAGTGAGTCTTCGAGGTCGTTTGGGGCTGCACCATAGCTTGTGCGCAGGGTGATTTCGTTTCTCCAGAACTGGTTAATGGGAACTTGCAGCTTCACGGTTGGATCAGGAACGGCGAAGAACAGGATGGTTCCGCCGTTTTCGACGCAGTCCATCGCAGACATGGCAGCTGAGGTTGCGCCTGTGCAAACGACAACTTGGTCAGCTAAGTGTCCATCGTTTACTTCTTTGAGTTTTTCTTTGAGGTTGTCTTTGGCGTTGATAGCGTGGTTTGCACCGAATTTTTTGGCAATCTCCAGCCGATAAGGGTTAATGTCGGCTACCACGATGTTTTCTACGCCTTTGAATTTTGCCAACTGCGTGTGCAGGATGCCTGAAATGCCACTACCGATGATTAGGAGACTGTCGCCTTTTTGCAGGTTAGTGAGGCGTTGCCCCCGTGAAACGCATGCCAAGGGCTCGATAAATGTACCTTCTTCAAAGCTCATGACGTCGGGCAGTTTGTATATGCCGAGGTCTATGTTGATTTTCGGGATTTTGATGTACTGTGCGAAGCCGCCAGGGTAGTAGTTGGTTGTGTGGAGGGTGTGGCATGCCGTGTGGTTTCCACGTTGGCAGTGACGGCAGCTGTTACATGGAACGTGGTGCGAGACGAAGACCCGGTCGCCGACTTTGACGGATGAGACTTTGCTGCCAACTATACTTATGACGCCCGTTGCTTCATGTCCCAGCACACGTGGTGCTTTGGGAATACGATACCATTCCAAGACATCGCTGCCGCAGATGCCGCTCGCCATCACCTTAAGCAGAGCCTCTTCCTCGCCAATAGGTGGAACGGGGATTTCTTCAACGCGGACATCGTGGTTGTTATAGTAAAAGGCAGCAAGCAAACTAATCACCAAAACAGAGTTAAGCTTTGCCTGCTTTTACTTGGGTGTAGAAGTCTTCTGCCTCTTGGGGTGTGTAGCCTTCGTGGATTATGGCACGGATAGCTTTTATTGAAGCTACAGGGGCTTCGGTTTGCCAAATATTTCTGCCCAAGTTAACTCCTATAGCGCCTTTCTGCAAGCCGTCGTAGACGAAATCAAAGACTTCCCGTTGGGTTTCGGTTTTTGGTCCTCCCGCAATCACAATGGGAACTGGACAACCATCAACTACTTTCTCAAAATTCTCTTTGCAATAGTAAGTCTTAACGACTCGGGCACCAATTTCTGCGGTGATGCGCGCAGCTAAGGCTAAGTAACGGGCTTCTCGTTTCTCAAGCTCCTTGCCGACTGCACAAACAGCCATAACAGGTACGCCGTATTCTTCGCATTCATCGACAAGTTTAGCAAGGTTGCTTAGGCTTTTATTTTCGTATTTGGTTCCGACAAACGCAGACATCGAAACTGCTGAAGCGTTTAACCTAAGGATTTCCTCAATGGATGTAACAACGCTTTCGTTAGCTAAGTCTTCCCCGACAACGGATACGGCGCCTGAAACGCGCATTATTATGGGTTTCTCGATTGCTGGGTCGATGCAGTTACGCAAGACCCCGCGTGTGAGCATAAGGCCGTCGGCGTAACGGATAATTGGCTTAATTGTTTCGCCAGGATGTTCAAGGCCGTGTGTTGGTCCTTGGAAGTATCCATGGTCAATTGGTAAAAACAAGGCTTTGCCGTCTTTCTGGATGAGTCTACTTAACCGGTTTTTCATTCCCCACTCCATTGTTCATTACACCGTGGAACCTTTCTGTTATGCAATTAAATAAGCTTAGTGCAATCCAGACTTCAGAATCAAGGATTGACTAAAGGATAAACATTCTGTGAAAAGCTCTCTGCAAGTGCCTGAGCATTCGATGTTCCAATCACCAAGTATTCGCCATTGGTCAACTGAACGAGAGGACATCTGTGGAATTATTGGACACGACATGGGCGGTGTGCCCATTTCCAAGCGTAAACACGCCTACATTAAAATCGCCAAAGTTCGTACCATGCTGCTTTGAGAGAGTAAGGTTTCCTGAACCTACCTGCGAAACGTATGCTGAGGTAATCTGGCTGGAGGCAACGTTTATGTTGCCTGCACCTGCAAAACCGGGAGACGTTATGCTAACGTATCCTGAGCCCACAGTTATCGAGGATGAGACACCCGTGATAAAATACAGAAAGACACCAAACCCTATGAGCACTATCCCAATCAGCAAGAGAACAATGAAGGTTCGTCTAATGGTTTTTGCGCGTCTTCCAGTAACAACAGCTAAAATAATGAGGACTGCGCCAGTTACGACTAGCGCTATTAGAGGAATTAGTCCTAAACCTGAAGGAACTTCTACAACAAATTCTTCAACTGACATCTAATTTGTCTCCGTTATTTGATTATTCATGCTACTACCCGTTTTTCGAGCAAGATAAACCGTATAAACCACAATCCATACAATCGCAAGTGTAATTGGAATAACCATTGCAAATATGCACAAGTGTCCCAATGTAGTACAGCATTGGACCAGAAAGAAGAAAGACGGAAGCATCATTTTTTACCAATGTCCAAAATGCAAAACGATGAACTCCACGCTGTACAATACCACAGCGAACTAAATGACCTTTCTCTAAACATTCCATAAAAAAAGTGTTGAGGTCGGTCAACCACAAATTATTTTTTATTATTGAGATTTAGAAATCAGGACCTAAGCATTATTTGAAAGTTTTCGGTTTTAGGATTAAGTAGCCTTTTTCTATGAGCCAGTGGTGAAACTGCCATGTTGTGTATAGGCAGGCGACGCTGCATTTTTGGCGAGTTTTCTCGTACGCAGGTGACCCTTCGGTTTGCTCATTCAATTCAAGCTGGACTGTACATTTGACGTCTCTACAGAATTCCCTGCGTTTATATTCAGTGTACCCGTCAGGTGTCATGTTAGATCGCGGTTACTCTTCTTTTAAGCCTAATAACCTTACCGATTAACTTACTAAGAGTCGTTCCCAGAAATTCCCACGATTCTTAATAAAGATGACAACTAAAACTGCAAACATAACGCCAGATACTACTATCGAAGCCACATCTTTTCCGCCCAGCAGAGGAACTATGGGGCTTGGCGTTTGAAACAACTAAACGAATGGCCAAAACAACGGATTGTAAGCGTGGTTTGCGACATCTAGCAGCACATGAGATAGCACTCCAATCAAACCAGAAAATACAAGTGCAAGCGACAGGCGGCAGTTTTCTTTAACACTCTCTTTGTTGATTGAGAAAATTCTACTCACGACCCGGGGATAAAAGAAAACGGTTAATGCCACAGTGATAAGTGTTCCAAGGGTTAAGCCGCCGATTAAACTGTGAAGAACCAATCGATCTTGCGTCCAAGTACCCGTCCACAACCATATGAAGGGCACTTCAAGGTCTGAAACCATTGAGCCGACAATTAAGGCGGGAAGGCTAAGACTTATTTTTAAGTCTAGTTTGTGGAGGATTAATGCTAGTGGGTAGTGAAGAGGGGTAACTGGCACAGCAAGCACTCAGCTTCTAAGGATGACGCAAAGCTTATAATGTTCTTGGAATCAACCGTCAAAACAAGTCAAACTCGCAATTTCAACTTAGAGTTAAGTTTTTTAAACCATAAAGCCTCAAACCTTGTATGCCCAAGTTCTACCTGTTAGGCGGAGAGAATACCCATCGAAGAGACGCAGAAAAAGTCAATCAATCCGCCTTCAACGACGCAGGAGCGGAACCGAAAATTCTTGTGTTTTCTTGGGCAAGAGCATCCTTTGACAAGACCTACACAAAAAGCAAACTCCTGTTCGATTACTTCCGCAGTTTAGGTGCCAGCACCGTCAACAGGGTAGACTACTTCAGCACAAACGGCGAAATCAAAACAAAAATCGCCCAATCAGACCTCGTTTACTTGACAGGTGGGGTTCCTAGCATGCTGATACAGCGCTTGAGAGAGTTTGGAGTTGACAGTTTGCTTCGGGATTTTGAGGGCGTGATTGTGGGGCGGAGTGCGGGTGCGTTGGCGCTTTGTCGAAAATGCGTAATCACTTACCGAAGCAGCTCAGAAGTCAAAGTAATCGAAGGACTTGGACTTGTGGATTTAACCCTCAAAGCCCACTACAGGTTAGGTCGGGATAAAGAATTGATCGAGTTGTCAAAAGAGCAGGATATTTTTGCTGTTCCCAAAGGATCTGCGCTCATCTGTGATAAAGGCGAACTATCCGTTATAAACAACGTTTACTTGTTCCATAACGGGGAAAGGCAAATATTTAGTTAAAAAAGAAGTAGATTGTATTCGGTCAAGGTTGCAGACACTATTATTTCTCTAAAAACTACCTTAAGAAAACTGTTGGAAAACCGAATTTGAAATGTGCCTAACGCCAAAAGAGCGCTATCCCCAAAATTCCTTAAACTATTTTTTCTTAGAGATTATTGCGATAACTGGGGTAAGAACGAGAATAGCTATGCCGAAAATGGCAAGTGGAATCTTGAAGGCGGGTTCAGAGTGCAAGACGGTGGTTGATGGATTCATAACCATGCCACCCAGATAAGCAGCCAAGAAAAATGCGACAAAAACTGCGCCTATACCTTCGAGGACAAAAAGCAGGGTACGAGTCATCTTTTTGGTTTTTTCCAAAGCAAGCCCTCATCAAATATTAACAAACAGTTTCATTATATAAAACTTTAATTCATCATAAAGCGACAAACCGAAAGTATAATATATGCAGCTAACCGATTGTTTTTCAATCCAACGGTGATTTTAATGGCAGAGCATAAAGAAGTTACTCCGCTGAAAGTAGGGTTGCTGATAGTTGTTGCCTCATACTTCTTGTTTACTTTGCATGCAATGTTCACGCTTCAATGGTGGGGCGAATGGAATATCGGGAATACATTCAATTTCGGCATTTTCATTACGGATATATCAGCGTTGCCCGGTCTTATAGTCCGATTCGCAGGCAGTCTAATTGCCCTTGTCGCCGTTGCTCTTGCTTTAACCAAAAAAGGTCTACCGAAATCCTCCACCTACAAGGTTCTGAAGATAGTCTTGGTATTAGAAGCCCTGTACTGGTTAAGTCTCTTGCCGTCAGGCATCTGGGGTACCTTACCAACAGAACTTGGAATTAACCTTAGCTTCTTTTTATCAACAGGGTTACCGTGCTTAGTAGGATCTATAAGCATCCCGATTTGCCTGTTCGCGCTTGCAAGGAATCTGGGGATAAACAAACCGGAGAAGGCAGCGATTAAATGGTCTATGATTGCGGGTATATTCTACATTTTGTCTTTCTGGCTTAACAATAGCGGAATGTGGTTGGTCACTGTAATTCAACAGGGATTTGGATATGTCCTCAGCACCCCTCAATACTTTGTTAGTTTTTTTGCCACTTTGGTTGGGTTAATTGCACTCGCAATCTACACAGCTTACTTTGCCATGAAATCGGTGGGAACAGAAAATGTGCAGAATTTAAGGTTTGGAGCAATCGGTGCTATTTTGACAACATTAGGTGTATACTTTTTGTGGAATTATTTGACATGGATTTTCTTTGGCGGTTGGAACCAGTGGTACGCGTGGATTTTGGGTCACAATCTGGATCTTTGGATGCTGTCGCTTCCACTAGTCGGGTTACCCCTGCTCTTCTACAGAAAACCCGCTAAACCAGTAGCAGAAACAGAAACAAAGCTGAATAACACTTGAGGCTCTATTCGCCTCGGGTGTCGTTTCGGTTACATTCCGCTTTCGGCCTGTACTCGACCTTTTTATGCCGCTCCTTGTGATGCTTCTCACATTCTTTAATGCGAACAAGCATCCACTCGTTTTCCTCGTAAACACATCCGCAAAGTAAAGTCTTAGTCGTCAAAACTTACACACTTCAAACAGAGTATGCTAAACCAATAAGTTAGCTTTGCCTCATAATGATTTCGATTCAAAACCAGCGGATAAGTATTTTGACAAATGGAAGGTTCTTAATTAAAAAAGGTAACATTTTAGAGTGTGAACCGTTACTTGTTTGCTTGTAGTGTCGAAATATGAGTACAATGAGCAGAAAAAATAAAAACACACAGCTTGCACAAAAAAAGAAACAGGAACGAGAAAAAGAAGCAAAAAAGAAAGCACTGTTAAATCAACTTCCGCCTAAAGGAAAAAAGAAATAATCTTAAGCTGGTCAGAGGGACTACCAATCGTCCCTTTCGCGTAACTGCTCTTTCTTCATTGTTATTTCAATATCCCGGTAAACTTCTTTCTCCGATTCAAAGACAAATTCTAGATCTCTACAGGCAAAACTTTTCACATTCGGAACCTTCACAAACCTTGATTCGCGGGTTTGAGGAAGATAATCCAACGTTACTTCCTTGAAGGTTCGACAGAATTTTTCATCTGGAGACCATAACTCATACATTTCCACTTTTACCTTATGCGTGCCTGCAGGTATCCCAGTCATGTCCAAAACGGCGGCGTATTCGGATTCATCCGTTGCCAAAGGCCCCTTCAATACTCTAAGGGCGACTGATTTGATTGGTTGGTCGTCAAACCATAGGTCAGAGTGAACCTTCGCAAAAGAGATCTTTGAAGGGACCAACTTGAGACTTACTTTAAGCGTTAACTCAGTCTCTTTGGTTGATGCGGCAATTCCGGTTATGATTATTTGTTTTTCTTTAGCCCCAGCCGCTGATTTTGTGGATTCCTGCTTTTGAGCAAGGGGCAGGCTGTCCAGAGTTAATTGTTTGGGTTTTTTGGGATTACTCGACATTTCGCTGGTTTACCTGATTTGCCGTTTTAGTCCATTATGTCTGCCATTTTCTTTGGAAAGCTCTTCTTCTAAAACATGAATTGTGCTGCCTAAACCAAGAAGAGTGCCTTCAAGAGCCGCCCACTTGCTTTCCAGTTCAACTAATGATTCCTGCCCATAGACATATTCAGCCCTAAGATCCCTTAAACGTTGTTCAAGTTGCCGATTCATGGACATACGAGTTAGAAAGGATAATAGACTTTTAAAATCCCTTTCTACTTTGAATATTTTAGCGGTGTAGGTTTAGGGGTTTTTTAAAGATTTCTTCCCGCCACTTTTGCTCCCAGCTTGACCAACCCGTCTTTACAAGACCCTCGCGTAGATGTGGGTTTTCAGCAACCCACTCCAAAAAATTCCAAAACCTCCTTTTGTCCTTGAGCATTTCTTCAGGAACACCCTTCTCGATGCACCACCGAATGTAGGCTCGTTCAACCAGCGGCTTCAGCTCTCCTGTGGATTCGACTCTTTGAACTTTGAATCCTTGACTTTCCAGGTACAGGGCAACGCTGGTTAGGACGTATTCTGAACAAACCTTAAAGCAGGTTTCAGAATCAGGCTGCATCACGGAGATTATTTCGTTGACGATTTTTACGGCGTCTTCTAAGTATTTTTTGTTTTTGAAGTTTGGTGGTTGGAAGGATGAGGTGGGGATTCGGCGTTCCATAAGCATTGGGTGGGGCGGCTTGAGTGCGCCTATTACAACGCCTAGCAAAAGGTCGCTCCATCCTGAGGCATCTATCAGGATAGATTTGTCGGGCAGAAAGCAATCCAACGCCAACTCTAACACCAAGACAGAAGAGTATTGTGAGCGTTTGTTTTTTTATCTTTTGTTTATAGAACAAATGGTAACATGGAGCTTTGGAGACAAAAGGATAAAGGGGAAATGCAGAAGCCCCTTCAGCTAGACAGATACGACTGCAGTTTAAAGGCATTCAGCTAACTCACGTTAAATGATATCATAGGTTGAACTTTGGGAAAACTTTTATTTCATAATAAACATCTTCAACCTATGACCAGATTCCTGTGCAATACAGAACTATACGAAACGATTCTTCAGAAATCATTAGACACAAAACAGATTCTATGGGTATGCACTCCATCCATTGGCTTGGGCGCACACCGAGTTTTTTCACAAGAAATCCTAAAAAACCCTCCAGCAGATATCCGATTTGTCTTCCGAGTAAATGATTTTGCCGTCAAAACCGATGAAGTCAATCCGTACGAAATACAGTACCTCATGGAACACTTCAAGGGCATCAGCATCAAATCGCATGAAAATTTTCATTCAAACATCTACATTTTTGACGATTCCGCTCTAATAACATCAGCTACCTTAACAGAAGCGGCGTTTGAAAGCAACCTTGAAACAGGAATCCTACTTGAAGGACCCGAAGCAGAAGAAGCAAAAAACTTCTTTTCACAAAGCTTATGGGACACTTCCAAATCGATGGGTGAATTAAAAAAATATAAGCTGATGTGGAATTCAGCCCAGAAGAAAACAAAAAAAACAAACCTGAAAAAACCTAAACCTCACACACAAATCAAAGATTGGACAAACGCTCATATCAATACATGGTACATTGGGGTTTCCACTGGAATATCTAAAAAAACTCAACGCCAAATAAAGAAGGAAACAAATTGGCAAACTAACCTCTCAGTTTTGGGAGATGTCGGTTACCACTTTTTTAGTCAGGTTAAACTTGGAGATTATGCCTACTTGGCTGACTTGAGTAAACGTGGCAAAGTAGGGATTGAGTTTTTGCAGGTAAGTGATAAGGCGCGAGTAGAGACTGATGATGGAGACCTTCACTGTGCATACATGAGAGAAAAAACATACGCACTGGAGAGAAAAAAATTCTTTGAAATGATAAAAAACATAAATGTCAAAGCGAAACCCGCTGAAACGGTGCTTAATGATGATCAACTAAAGCAGGTTGTTGAAGTTCTTTCTTCAATTAGAATCAAAAGGCGACCAAAAGGTAAACCAAAGAAGAAAGAGCTTCCCCCAAAACGCCATACCGCTCGACAACGAGCATTCTAAACTTGTACATCAACTCAAGGCACATATAGTTTATTAAATTGGGCTCTTGATTTCTCAGAATGCAACCCCAGAACAAAAACACACCTGGCAAGGACCATTGGAGCCAGTATAAGTGCCCAGAGGGTGCTTTAGGCAGAACAGTCGCTGCAAACATGAACAAGGAACACTGGGACTTGACCACTTGGGGACTAAAACACGTAAGCATCAAATCAGGTTTTGTAATTTTGGATGTGGGCTGTGGGGGAGGCAAAACCACAAGTCGCTTAGCGAGGCGGGCTAGTCAGGGCAAAGTGTACGGTTTAGACCAGTCATTAGACATGGTGGATTATTCAAGACAAATCAACAGAAAACTCGTTGCCAAGAACAGTGTGGAAATTGTACATGGCTTAGCTGAGAAGATGGGTTTCGAAGCTGAGTTTTTTGATTTGGTGACAGCGATTGAAACCTATTATTTCTGGCCCAACCTTGCTGATGCGTTCCGAGAGATAAAGCGCGTTTTAAAGAAGGGAGGATTCTTGCTAATCGTAAATGAGATGATTAAGGATGGAGTGTACGAAATGAAGAACGCAGAAATCATTGCTAAGACGCAGGTATGTCTTGTGCCGTTGGAAGATATGAAGAAGCTTTTGTATTCTGCGGGCTATGGTTCTGTTGAGGTTTTTAGGAAGAGAAAATCGAGCTGGAATGTGATTCATGCTCAGAAAATTTAGTGTGATTATTCGTCAAACGTTCATTTTACAACACACTCTCAATACTTTTGCGTTATATTAAAAGCTAAAACATCATTTTTATTCAACTTTTCATAATAATTATGAACAAATCACAAACACCCTTATATCGATTTAACCACTAATCAATATCAAAAACAATGGTGGAAAAATGGAAAAAATATACCCAAAGAAAATCGCTCCAAAAGAAACCCTGTACTTCCCACACGTATAGGTGAAAAAATGTGATTGCAGAAACAAGCATTCCCCTAATTGTGCTATGCACAAGCTCGTTAACCGCAGCCTTTGTGTACTATAACATAAAATACCGAAGATTTCTCAAAGAAAATTTAGCTAATTAAAACCGAAAACAGACAAGGAAGGAGATGATGAGCAAAAATCAGACTTTAGCGACCTATCAAGGCAAACCCCAGTCTTTCGGGACGGGGTAAAAATTCCTCTTTTTAACCAAAATTTTTGTTCAGCTATAGGATTATTCATCCAAAAGTGCCCTCTTTACAGGAATGTTAATAATCCATTTTACCCCTTTTCCATAGTGGAGTTATTTTTTTGTCAAGCCCAATCGATATAGTTCTTTGCTTCCATAACGCGTTTCGCCGAGACATGACGCAGATTGATTCCTCAGTCCTTAACATAGCGCGTGGCGGCGGGGATTTGATGCCTGTTTTGAATCGCTTGCATGTTATGGATGAAATCTTGGATTACCATGCTAAGGGAGAGGAAGCAGCGGTTTTTCCCGCAGTAGACAATGTTGCGCCTCTTGTGGCTAGGGCGTACTTGATGGATCATCGGGAACTCGACAAGATGGTTGACGTGCTAAAAACAATGCATCTTCAAAAAACGCCCGACCCACTCCTCACAGCCCGAGCTACGGCGGTTCTAAATTCGCATCTGCGGATTCATTTAGACAAAGAAGACGCCCATCTTTACCCGATTCTGAGAGAAAGAACAACGATAACGCAACAAGCTTCAATCGGTGGAATCATGTCGAGTAAAATTCCACCTGACCGATTTCCCGCAGCAATTGGATGGCTGTTTCCTCTGCTAAACTTCAAAGACCAAGTGGTGGTCATTAAAGGCTGGATGACGTTTATGCTTCCACAGGTATTTGCAAACGTCAAACCCATGATAAAAAAGGCTGTTGCTGAAGACTGGGACATGATTACCCAACAAATCCCAGAATTGAAGGAAAAATAAGCCTCACAACATAAGGCGTAGGCACGCATTTTTGTGTGCCTCTCGCTTGGGGTTTTGGCAAAAATTTATTTGGTCACCCAATGATAGCGTAGATATGGAAAATGTAAAGTACAGCGAATGGGTGCCTGCAGGGGCTTTAGTTAAGGGCTTATTTGTTATGATTGGATTGATAGGTGCTATTGTGACTTTTGGGGTTGTCCTGTTCAGAGAAGGGTTGATGTTTGAGGATCTTCTTTGGGTTGTGTTCACCTGGGCGATTTTGGCTGTTCTTTTGTTGGTCTTTTGGAATTATAGAGGGCTTCGCATACAAGTCAATAACGATAGACTCTTAGTTGAGTATGGGCGGCTCGATAAGAAATCATTCGCGCTCAACGAAATTTCATCCTGCAAAAAAACCAGAGCCTCTCTCGGCAGATACTTTGGGGTTGGCGTCAGGTATGGAATTGACGGTTCATTGGCTCATACGACATCGTTTGGAGAGGCTGTTGAGATTGCTCCCAATCAAGGAAAAATCTTTGTGTTTTCCTCTAAAAACCCTGATTTAGTGTGTGACATCATAAACCACAGAAAACCCATCTAAAAGAGCTCTATCAACTCAGCTTTGGGGAAAGAACGAAATACGTAAATTTCCTGTCACCATTGAACGGAACTGACCATGAAGCAAATAAAGTTATTCGGCGGAGAAGGGCCTGTAATTTTAAAAAAGCTTGAGTTAGCAAAAGCACAGACACTCGCCAATCGAGTTGAACATATTGTGAAGCCCTTATGTCACAGGCTTGCTGTTGTTGGCTCTATTAGAAGACAGAAACCGACAGTCGGGGACGTCGATTTTGTGGCGGTTGGCGCTGATTGTAACTGGAACCAGATTGTTCAATTATTAAAAAAAGAGAAAGCTCAGGGAATTTGTGCTGGGAAAAGTGTGATAAAGATAAACTATCCTTTTGAGGGCTGTCTTTTTCAGGTTGATTTTTACCGTGCAACTGAACAGACGTTTGGTGTTCAAGAGCTTATTCGCACGGGTTCAGCGGACCATAACATGTGGCTGGCGGGTTATGCAATATCGAAGGGGTTTAGGTTGAAGTACAGTGAAGGGTTGATGAAAGAGGAGGTTGCGGTGGCTGGGGAGACGGAAGAGAGCGTTTTTTCGGCTTTGGGCTTGCAATGTCCTGAGCCGCAACATAGGGAAGTTGTTGATGGAAAGCCCGTTTGGTTATAGCTGGAAGAAGCTTTTTGAATTAAACCTCCCTCAAGTCAAAAGGTGCATCCCCTATCAAACGAAATATTCCTTCCTCACTTAGTTGAAACAGTAAATTATTTCAATCCAAAGACATGAGACACCCTGCAAAAACCAAGTTTTTGCTTGCTTCATCTTTTTATACTCAGATACCAAATACTCCGCGATTCTCTTGCCTAATAACTCCAAAGCTAAATGCCGCGAGTGCCGGCAATCCTATTCAGTAAAGAGGGAACTCTAATGACAATTGACGAGCAGATGCCAAAAACCAAGAAATCCTCGAAAGAAAACGCGGAAAAAGCGTCACGACACAAAAAAGCGCCAGTCGAATCCGTAAAGTCGCCCGAAAAAACCTTCTTTGGCGAATATGAAGAAGATACTCAAGCGGGCAAAAAAACTAAACACAAGTATTTCCTCAGCTTTTCAGACCCCTATAACATAAAAAAACAAATTGAAACGAAGAGATTTTCAAAATTTCAGACATTTCAACTCAATTTAGAAGCACTACAAATAAAACAAACTGGCAAAATCGATCGACTCATCTCCTTAGACGCCATACATTCAAAGTTAATCCCCTATAATTTCCAGATGCAGACAGCACTACAAGTAATAAACGAGATGAATGGAAACGCTATCCTTGCTGACGAAGTAGGTCTTGGAAAAACAATCGAAGCCGGCATCATCATGAAAGAGCTGCTTCTAAGAGAGGAAATTAACTCCATTCTGATTGTTTCACCCAAGAGCCTACTGTCGCAATGGAAAGCTGAAATGTCTGAAAAATTCTCAGAAACATTCACGATAGCTAATAATTCAAAGGAGCATGTTAACCTCAAGATCGATGACAGAATAATATGTTCCCATAACCTTTTAGCCAGAAAATTCGATGAGGTCGCAAGCCGAACCTGGGACTTGATTGTAGTCGATGAAGCTCACACATTCAGAAATACCCACAGCAAAGGCAGGGCTTGTCTGGCAAACCTAAGAAAGAACCATTTCTTGCTGCTTACCGCCACGCCCCTATGCAACAGGCTAACTGACTTGTACAGTATCGTAGATTTAATTCAGCCGGGGCTTCTTGAAAGTGAACGTTCGTTTATTTCCAGGTTTGCCGAAGACGCCAAAAGCCGCGTCGTAAGACCAGAACAAGTTTATCACTTAAGACAAAATCTTCGAGACGTAATGTGCCGAACCCGAAGAGAACAAACGGGCATCCCATTTACAAAACGGTGTGTAGACTCAAGAACACTTGAAGCAAACCAGAGCGAACGAGAATTTATCGATCAAGCAACCGAATATTTGCGTGACGTAAGCAAGAACCATTTCAGGACTATTGAAGCGCTCATGGCGGAGAATCCGAATCGACGATTCAGTGAGTCCCAAAGCAACGCGATTTTAGTTTTTCAAGCGATTACTCTTCAGCAGTCCTTCTCGAGTTCGCCGGCTGCCGCAGTTGAATCCTTAACTAGGAGGAAAGAGCGGTTCCCGATGGAAGCTGAAGTCGCAGGTAAGTTGATTGAGATGGCGGCGAAAGTTAAGGGTGCAAAAATGGAGTTGCTAAGAACCGTTTTGTACGAGATTCCAAAGGAGCAAGCGTTGATATTTTGCCTGCGAAAGATCACGGCGCACAACATTAAGAATATGCTGGATAGGGAGTTTGGGAAGGCTGCTGTTTACTTGGGCGATATGAACCAGAAGGAAAGGGATGTAGTGATCGAAGGTTTTAGGAATGGGGAAATAAGGTATCTTGTCGCCACCGACGCTGCGGCTGAAGGCCTGAACCTTCAGAACTGCTGTGTCATGTTCAATTACGATTTGCACTGGAACCCCATGAAGATCGAGCAAAGAATAGGGCGAATCCACCGCTTTAAACAAGAACGCGACATCACAGTTTTTAACTTAAGCGTCAAAGACACCATCGACGATTATGTTCTCCATATCCTCTACCAAAAAATAGAGCTCTTCACAATGACCATAGGCAAGATGGAGACGGTCCTTGCCGAACTAAAAGAAGGAGCACAAGACATACAAAAAACCATTGCAGATATTCTACTCAGAAGCAACTCGCGTTTAGACCTCAAAACAGAACTTGAAAAACTAGCAAATGACCTGACGGTTTCTAGAAAAAACCAGGAATTAGCGGAAAAATTTACCCAAGGGGTTCTTGATTGAGCACAAAGTCCTCAGATAAACAAATTCGCCAATTCATCCAAGCATATGTCAAGTCGAAAGAAGGCGAGATAACTGATCAATCTGAGGATGTCTTCACTGTAAATTACCCAAACAATACAAGCCAAGAATACACATATCACCCTGCGCTGTCACGAGAGAAAAAAATCCCTCTACTAACATCCGGAAGCCCGGCATTCCAGCAGATACTCAAAGAATGTTTAGAAAACGGTGTTCTATGCCAAATTTTAGTCAGCCCCAAGAAAAAAATTGAAGCATCGATTAGAAGTTATTTTAAGGATGCTTCTTTTGCGTGTGAACATTGCAACGAGGCACTTACCGACGAAGAAAAAGAGGGCAGTGCCGGGATAGAATCTCGCCAATGTTATCACCAAATAAATAATGGAAAAATATCTTCAGTTAAAGTCCTCAAAAAAGAGCCCGTTAGGTATTTCCAGTTTTATTTTTCTGCAACCTTCCAGAACAAACTGAGACCAAAAAACGAGGAAATAATCACTGTACTGATGGATGAACAAGGCAATATCGTTCAACTTGGGGATATTGGTGAAGTAAGTGTCTTGAATGTGGAAGAGTTGGAGATTCAAGATTTTAAAGCCAAAGTTGAACCTTCAGTATTTGATAAGCTGAAAGTTGTAGCAGAAGAAAAATTGTCCGCTTTGCTTAAGGAAAAGCTGGTTCTATTTGACTTAACCCTCAGCAAAGAGAAAAAATCTAAACTAAGAAGCTTTGACAAGAGGCTTAGAAGGGAGCGGCGCGAAAAAGTCATCTCCAGAAAACACGATTTTGACGTTCAAGAATGGCATGCTAACTACCAGATGCTACTGAAGAGAGAAGAAGAATCGTACATCACTTACATTTCTGTAAAATTCATCAACCTGCTCATAATCAACACAACTAAACTTAGGTTTGAAGTAACCCTCGATAACAACTCAACCATACGCTCCTCACTGATTTTAGGCATAGACCATACTTGTGAAGTTGCATGCCCGATTTGCCGAAAAACGTTCTCGGAAGGTTACGCAACGCAGGATTCCTTCTACGTCTGCGGTAACTGTATCCGACAATCCATAGATACTGGTAAAATTTACTCAAAAAAAGCACCCCTAACTTTGGATGAAACCCTAAATGAATACTTTGAACACGACTCAGGTTTTATCTGCTCGGTGTGTGGAAAAAGGCACAGTCGACTCTTAGAGTTCAAGTGCAGTCATGACAACTCAAGCGTATGCATTCACCATTACGACTTCTGCGATACCTGCGGAAAAATTTACTCAAAAATCAACCTCTCATACACCGACGAGTTTAAGCGAAAATTATGCCCCAAACACGCACCTAAAAACAAACCAAAGGAGCAATAAAATGCAGTCCCCCAAGTTCAACGGCGTCCTAAAAGAAATAATCGACCAGTACTCAAACATCGACCTTGTAGATTTTCTATCGGACCGACTGGGAATTCCCCTCGATAAAGCTGAGGAATTGGCTAGGAGAATAGAAAAAGAATGCAACCTGAAAACTATTGCCACAACGGATGCGAATGTAGAAAAAACGTTCGTGGAAAAAACCGAAGCCCTCCCCCCTTCTAAAGCAAGTGCTTATTCAGTCGAGAGTCTGTCTGAAAAGGAATTTGATCGTTTTATTAAATGGCTTCTTGAAGAATTGGGATATGAAGTCCAAATTGGAAAGCATTCATCGGATTCAGGCATTGACTTTTTAGCTGTTAAGGATGGCGAGAAAGTTTCGATTCAAGCCGCAAGGTACCCGAAAACTGAGTTGGTTTCGAGTTCAACCGTTTTGAAGTCTCATCAGGCAAAGCGTTCGTCTGGTTGCGAGCGAGTAATTGTCTTAGCTACTGCCTATTTTAGTGAGCAAGCAAAGTTAGATGCACAGAACTTAAACTTGAACTTTGGGACAGCGATACTTTAACTGAGAAGATTGGTGAGGTTAGGAAAAAGGCTGAATTGAAAGAGCAATCTTGTTTCCCACTGTATAATGGGTCGCTTCTTGCAGAGTCTTCTTGGCTTGAGGAGACGAAGGATTTCATCTTCGAACCCAGAGCCGATGAAAAATATGATTTACATCTGCCAGGGGTCAAGTATCCTTTGCTCACCTTTCAAGCATCGGGGAGGAGGTTACCTTTTGTGTTTTCAGGATTAAGTACAATGAGCCTGTGGGAGAATTTGATGGTGAAGCCCTAATTCGATGTGACCGCAACGGCGACAGGTTTGGTCCTGATTATAAACAAGCTTATGAGTCAATCGTAAAGTATCTTGAACAATTCGTAGAATAAGTTCAAGACTCTAAAAATAGAATGATTTTAGGTTTGATTTTTGGGTACGTTTTTTGTCTTTGATTGTTGTTGCAACTGTTGTGCAGAATGTAGTTGCAGCAACAACAACAACAACTTCTACAGCGCCTACTGTTCATCCAGCTCCCGTTGCCAATGAACAAATCATCAAAGCAACCTGATTCAACCTAATTTTGCCATGTTTGGTTTGCTACTCTATCAATAGGTCGACGTTGGGATTTTTGGTTGTAGATGTAAATCCAAAGTTTAGAGACTTAAAAGTAGTAGTATACAAAAAATTGTTTGTTCTACTACTTCTGACAGAATCTATTGCTCTATTTCTTGAAAACAACATCCCAATGAGTTGAGTGTAGAGCATGGTATTGTTGATGAATTTAGTTGGGGAATAAATGGGTAGACCTAATGTTGAAGACCTCAAGCATGCTGAAGAGTTTGCTCAGAACCTAAATCAGAACCGTTAAGTATTAAAAAAGAGAAACAAGCTGGTGATGTTATATGTCATTGGAAGAGAATAAGGCAATTGTTCGTAGGTGGATTGAAGCCTACAATAAGCGAAACTTGGATTTTGACGAGTTTATAGCACCAGATTATGTTGACCACACCAACAAGGTAGACCGAGAAGGACTCAAACAACTATTTGCTATGGGTCTCAAAGCCTTCCCCGATTGGCATGAAACTATTGAAGACATAATTGCTGAAGGGGATAAGGTGTGGGTTCGGCTTACTTACAATGGGACCCATAAAGACGAGTTTTTTGGATTGGCGCCTACTAGCAACAAGATAACAACTAAGGGTGTTGACATCTATCGCATAGTTAATGGCAAACTTGCAGAATACTGGAATGTCACTGACAACATAGATATGTTTAAACAAATAGGTGCTATCAAAATCACAGAAAAAGGAAAGAATCTCTTTCCAGAAGAAGCCAAGTAACTGCGTCCTATGCGCACGCTCTTCCTTATTTTACATCTTATTTGGCAGACCGTTTGAGTTGGTTCTCTGTTCTGAATCATGCACACTTTATTCCCATTTGCCGTTTGTTTGCTTAAACTGCATCTGAACTACACGGCAATCCTCACACCAAATCCGCCGCATCTTCGCAACAAATGTACCCTGATACGCCGCGCTTTTTTTGCCCTGATGGCAAGTATAAGGGAGTTGAAAACTGCGATGCCCGTCTCTTTAATTTGAACGGCTAATAACTTTACCATTACTGCTTAGTTTGCTTTGACCGTGTCTAAGTGACAAGCCAATACGTTAATATTTGAAGCAATAACCCTGATTATCTACAACTGTAAGAAAACAGGTTCAGTAGAATTTTCCTAATATCAATGGATTAAAATGAGGTTCTGCCAAACTTTCTTGGAAATTGTATGTTTGTTAAATTTAATATTTTAAATCGTTTAATGTAATACAGTGAGGATTAAGGCGATTGGAAATTGTCTACTTCTGAATCCAGGTTAAAGAGCAAGAAAAGTTTCTTAGAAAGGCTAGAAATATTCTTAGAATTTGAGGGTCCAAAGAGAAGGAATATTGACGATCCAAAGCATGAGCTTAGGCGGCTGTTCTCAGAGATTTTAGGCACATTTTTTCTTGTGTTAGTTGCTGTGGGTGGAAATATAGTTTACTTGATGAATGCTGGAGCAATTAGCCCTATTGCAGTAGTTGTAGCACCTGGTCTAATGGTGATGGTGATTATTCTATTCATGGGAAATGTGTCTGGAGCGCATCTAAATCCAGTTGTAAGCATAGCTTTTGCTGCTCGGGGCGACTTTCCGTGGCGTAGAGTTCCAGGATACATAATCGCTCAGTTGATTGGCTCAGTTATTGCATGTTTGCTTCTATTTTCTATGTTCGGAAAAGTGGGAATGTTTGGGGCAACTCTACCTGGCGCTGGAATAAATGATTTCCAAGCATTTTTAATGGAGATTATACTTACGGTTGGTTTAGTGAGCACGATTTTGGGAACCGCATCCGAGGCTCAGAATGTTGGACCACTCTCAGCTATTGCTGTCGGGGGTTACATAGCCCTCGCAGGGCTCTGGGCAGGTCCTATAAGCGGTGCGTCGATGAATCCTGCACGTTCTTTTGGCCCTCAGCTAATATTGTTGAATTTTGCTCATTATTGGCTGTACGTCTTGGGACCAATTTTAGGTGGGTTCATTGCTGTTGGTTTTGCCTACATTTTACGGGGACGGATTATAGATAAAGCTGCAATCAAAGCTGCTCAAGGAACTCTTGAGCAGACATAAATATCAAAGAGGCTTTCCACCGATAACCTCTTCGTCTACTTGCAACAAAACAAATAACTGGATAATTATTTTTCATTGAGTGCTATTGCGCTCGCCAGTATAATAGCCGCCCTATCCTAACCAGAATGCATTTTGAGGATAATCAATACATCCTAAGTGAAGGAACGGCCATTCCAGTCTCAGCTTTCCTGAAAACCTTCCAAATCTCACCTTGCAGCTTCTCTAAATCATTTAAATCCTTAGAAAGTGCCTTGATGATGAGCCCCCTATTGTTTGCCATTTGTGTAGCCCCGCCATAAGTATTTCCAAAATCAATTTCATTCTTAGCATTAACTGCTTTATCAGAGTACCAATAAGCCTTCAGATAAAACTTGTTATCACCGAAAATAACATCGAGCACTTCTTTGTCTTTTCTCGTGAAAATAGTGCTTTCATTAAGCAAGAGTTCTCCATCCTTTTCAATAACTACCTTGGAAGAATAGATTTCAAAGTCCCAAAACTCTCCCATAGCAATCCGTCCAGGGCAGAAAATGTCACAATAAAGAAGTTTTGAACCCTCACTGACATGAAATACTACTCTTTGATGCCAACGCGAATCAACAAAAACTATAGTTTCCCTGGGCAAAAACTCCAAACGACTGTTCTTTCCAAGATAAACATCTATTTCTTTGCTAGAATAATTTAAATCCATTTTGTATATTTTTGTAGCCATTGTGTCAGTGATGAATGCTTCTGCGCCCTCTTTCAATCTAAATTTGTAAAAATAACGGTCACCTTGAACTATCCCGCCTGTCGGGTTCATGAAAAGAATATAAGGCAACCCAGGCAGGTAAGGGTCATAGTAGAGTTCTCTTAGAATTTTCGCTGGAACTTCATTATAAACATCAGTAAGATATGTCTTGTCACCAAATTTCGTGAACGTTAATTCTGCGACAGCATTTTTGCCTGGAGAGCCAACAGCAAGCCTCGTTTGTTCTGCCTCAAACTCCGAGAAAGCGGACGGTAAACCGCTTAGGTCTTGAATCACTTCTTGAAACACTTCCTGTGTCATTTGAAAAGTGCCTTTTCTTTAATTATTTTCATCACATCATCCAATCCGGTACCATCTTTTAAAGACAACATGACTGTTGGTTTGTCACCTCGTAGTTTCTTTGCATCTTGCATCATAAGATCAAGGTTGGCAGTCTTAATCCCCGATTCAAGAATGGTAGATTCAACATAAGGGGCTAAGTCTATTTTATTTATAACAAGTAAATCGGATTTTTTGATTCCCAATCCCCCTTTCCGAATCGTTTTGTCTCCGCCAGCCACATCAACCATATAAATGAAGAAGTCCGCTAATTTTGGACTAAAAGTCAATGTTATATTGTCTCCTCCGGATTCTATCAAGAGTACATCTAATCCAGGATTGTCTCGCTCAAGTTTCTCAGCAGCATCTATGTTCATCGACGGGTCATCTCGTACGGCAGTATGGGGGCATCCTCCTGTCTCTATTCCTAAGATTAGATTTGGGTCGATGTCTTTGCCAAGTCTTGCTGCTAGTCTTCTTGCATCTTCTTTGGAGTACGCGTCGTTTGATATTACTCCAACCTTGAAGCCTTGTTCAACTAGCTTTGGGACCAATTTCTCAATTAATTCAGTTTTTCCACAGCCTATTGCGCCGCCCATTCCAATTCTAACAGTTCTATTACTCATTTTTCATATCAGTCTCCTTTTTTAGCTCATGAACATTCTACTTGTGCTTAATTCGTGTCTCATCGAGGCGATATCCGCCAAGGGAAAAGTCTGATGCAAGTCAGTTAGTTTTTGAGGCTTTATCTGAATTGATTTTACAGCGTCAATTAGAATTTTTTGCGCTTCAATGTAATCGATTATTCCCATTCTCACTAATGAAGCAATGACTTCCATGATATTAACATACAAAAGAGATAGAGCCCCTAAATCTTTGAAGTTAAACTGAACAGATACAAGCGCTAAAACTACTGGATAAGTTCCATAGGCAGCATCAGATTTTATTAACCCCTTGTAAGATTTTCCTATCGTATCTTCGTTGAATTCGGTTACATTCATCATGCTTCTTCCCATTTTGATCATGGCTGACCTATTTTCTTCAGTCACCTTAGAAGAATAACAAACTTCATCTACTTTTTTTAGCAATTCAATATCTTTCTTTTCGATTGCATCTAACGCTTGATAGAAGATGCCAAGGTCGAATGCTTTCCATATCTTTTCTAAATAAATTTCTATAATTTTTGCCATTTTTTCCTTTGGCAACAAGTTTTCATTAATAACCTGTTCCATGCCTTGCGACATGGTGAAGGACCCCATGGGAAAAAACGAGTCTGAGGTCCTCAGCAAATTTAGTAGTTTCGCGTTTTCAGTTAAAATTATTCCTCTTCTCCTCCGTGGTATCCTGCTGAAGACATTGATATTACCTTCTGAACCGATTCAAACTTTATCGGCAACTTCATAGACTCCAGTATCTTCCTGACCTTTTCTTCTCCTATCGTAAGTGGAACAAATACAGCACCATCCTCAATCAATACCTCAAGATGCCGATTACCTAAATTGTAACCCAATTTTGCTGCTTTCTCTACAGCATCATCGCTCCGTGCTTTATCTAAAGTCACTTTTATTACAAGTTCTGGTTCGATTAATATTTTATAATAGTCTCCTTTCTCTGAAGGCCCAAAAATGTCGCCTTGCCCTATAGGTTGACCTCGAGGCAAGTTAATTACTAAATCCTCTGACTCGCTTAACTTAGTTCTTACTCTACCCCTCATTGCATCTTGCCTGTTAGCTGTAACTTCCTTAATCTTTTCAACGTTAACTTGGCTTGCTAATTTTTCAAAAACAATCATTAAACAACCTTCTCTTAGTATTTAGTTTCCTTTGAAATTGCTTCTCTTAACTGCTCAGTCCTTTCGGCTTCATCAACAAAGCCTAAATACTTGTATACTTTGGGATTCACAAGGGCGACCATTAACCTTTCGTCCTTGGTTATTATCTTGCTATTTAACTCCAA
>CAVTBV010000005.1:0-69584 GCA_963733095.1 Candidatus Bathyarchaeota archaeon | reverse complement strand
TAGTGGTTTCAAACCGTTTATACAATTGCTAACACATTTTTGTCAATGGCTGGCGAGCTGTATTTTTAACTAGTTAAAACTAAATCGGAAAAAACGACTAGTTGACTTCAAAATAAAAACGCGGTTCTAACGTGAAAAAGTCAACTAGTCAAAAAAGCGCCTTTCAATGTATAATACACGGTTAAGGCGCGTTCACATATTGAATTAGGCTGGTTTCAAAGTGTTTTAACCTAAAAGACACCGAATTTCACCGCTTCAACCGAAATATAGGAGAAACGCAAAAACCAAAAAAGCCGCAATTAGGGCTTTGGTTTCCATGCTGGTTTCCATCAAATTGGAGTTAAAACCTTAATGCGTGTTTTTATGGTGTTATTGCGGCTTTTTGTTGCGGCTTTTACCATGCTTTAACATGCATTTTTGTAATTCCAGAATTCCTTTGGACATTTTGCAATTATGTAAGATATGGGTAAAAGAATAAAAAGCGGTTTTCTTCATCGCTAGGGTTTATGGTGAAGAGTAAGAGTATCATTCTGGTTATCGTTGTCCTTGGAACGTTGATGGGTGCCTTAGACAGCACCATTGTGCTCTTGGCTTTTCCCGCAATAACCGATGGCTTGCACGCAGACTTTATCACAACCATCTGGATAATACTAACCTACCTGCTGGTAATCGCCGTCACAACAACCCAGCTGGGGCGCTTAGGCGACCTCTACGGGCGAACCACCATGTTCAACGCCGGCTTCGGCATATTCACCGCCGGCTCCGCCCTCTGCGGTTTTTCGCCAAACATCTACTTTCTGATTGGCTCCCGCATCGTACAGGCGCTGGGAGGTGCATTGATGCAGTCTAATAGCGGTGCCATAATCGCCGACACTTTTCCGCCGAATTCCCGCGGCAAAGCATATGGGTTTAGTTCGTTGGGTTGGACCATCGGAAGCATGCTCGGAATAGTTTTAGGCGGCATCGTCACAACCTTCGTTGGGTGGCAATTTATCTTCTTCATCAACATCCCCATAGGTGCAATCGCCCTGCTCTTAGGCTTCAAATACCTAAAACCCGCCCCAAAAGTGAAGGCTAAACTGGACCTGGGCGGCATGGTGCTACTTGCAGCCAGCTTGTTGCTCATCTCTTTTGGCGCAACCAGCTTAACTTCCCAAGGACTAACCGCCTTCAACGCTACAACGCTTCTGGTGGGTATTATTCTGGTTCCGGTGTTCGTTTTCTTTGAGAATCGTTTGGAGACTCCTATGGTTGATTTTAGAGCCTTCAAAGACCGCGTTTTACGCAACTCTTGCCTTGCCACGTTCTTTGTGAGCGTCGGTTACATCTCGGTCGTCTTCTTGATTATAATGTACCTGCAGGGCGTCCGGGGCTTGTCGCCGCTGGATGCGTCGCTTCTGTTGATTCCTGGCTACGTGGTCGGCGCGTTTTTTAGCCCCATTATGGGCCGTCACTCAGACAAAATCGGCGCCCGAACCATCGCAACCATAGGAATAATCTGCTTAGCCGCCGCCACGCTTCTCTTCACCGAAATCAACCAAACCTCATCCTACTACATCATCATAGCCGCTTCCACCATCTCAGGCTTCGGCACCGCCATGTTCTTCCCCGCCAACAACTCCGCCGTCATGGCAAAAGCAAGACAAGGAAACTATGGCAGCGTCTCTGGACTTCTGCGAACCCTCCAGAACGTCGGCATCTTAAGCAGCTTCGTCGTAGCAATAACCGTCGCCTCAGCCTCCATCCCCCGTCAACTAGCCTTCGAAGTCTTCATAAGCACCGTAAAACTATCCGGCGGCTTAAGCGCCTCCTTCATCACCGGCATACAAGCAGCACTCTACGCCTCCATCGTCATGCTCGCAGTAGCAGCCGTCCTCTCAGCCACACGGGGAAAAGAAAACCGAACCGTCCACGAACTCCGGGAGAGTTAATGGCTCCAAAAACGCCAAAAGAACCCTGCCCCTCTTCGAGAAGTAAACCCCCTTTAGGGAACTTGGGCGGGTTTGCTTTTTTGGGTTTGTTCAAAATTTAGAGTTTTTGTGCTATTATCATGGCGTGTGCTTTGTCGTAGGGTTCTAGGTCTATGATTTCTTTGACGTCAAAACCTCTGGTGCGCAGAATGTTGGCTTCTTGTTTGTAGACTGCTTCTGGTGCCATGGTGACGTCGATGCTTTGGGATTTGCATGCGAGCATGATCCAGCCTTGGGGTTTGAGGAATACGTCTGCGTTGTCGGCGAGGAGTTTGGCTTGTTCTGGCTGTGCTACGTCGCAGTAGATGGTGTCTACTTTACCTGAAATGAACATGGCGTAGCGTTGGGGTTGGCGTGCATCTTCGAGCATGGGAGAGATGTTGGTTCGGTAGGCTGCGACGTTGTTGACTAAATCTCGGAGCGATCGCTGAGCGAATTCTACGCAGTAAACATGTCCGTTTTCTCCCACGATGTCGGAGACATGGCTGGGAGTGGTTCCTGAAGCCGCGCCCAAATAAAGAATTTTAAAACCCGGCTCAACTGGCACATTCTGGACGCCTTTAATGATGGCTCCCGCCAGTTTGCTGCGGAAAGCATCCCAGACGCGGTACTCAACGTACTTGAACTTGAAGAGCCTCTCGCCATAAACCCGAAGGCCGGGCGTTAGGTTTTTTGTGGCTAAACGTTGTGAGCCGTCTTCGAGCTTTACTTGGTAGATTTCTTTGAATTTTGGGTGCGGTTTAACTTTGAGGTGCACGTCTGTCTGGTCCCCGGTTCGGTCCGCCGCCGCGTCGGTCTCCTCTATCGCGCCCGCCGTAGCCGAAGCTGCGTCCTCCGCCGCCCCCGCCGCCTCGGTGGGGTGGTCTTCTGTGGTCGCCGCCTCCGAAATTTTTGCCGCCGCCCCTGAATCCTCCTCGGTCATCTCTGCGCGGGGGGCGTTGTTCGCGGTGTTCAAATCCACCTTCAGGGCGTGGTTTGGGTTCTTTTGGTGCTGGGGGTTCTTTGTATTTTTCGTGGATTTCTTCTAAGCGTTTGTTGATATCTGCTTTTAGTTTGTCTCCGATGAAGTGACTGCCGAAAGCGTCTGCTCGGGCGGCGATGGCTAGTTTGCCTGCGATGACCCGCGCGATTTTTCCGCGCTGCCACCGTTTCGCATCATGAAGCAGGGTGTGCTGGAAGATTAAGCCATGTTTTGGGGGGCGGGCTCCCGTTTTTAGGCTTCGAAAGAGCGCTTTTTCTGCGCCTATAACTTGGATTGTGCTTGCCGGCCTCATCGCCAGGTTTTGGAGGCTTCCAGCCATGGCGATTAAGCGTGCTCCCAGAAGTGCGCCTGCAACTGCGCGTACATTAGGCGCCAGCTCCTCCATGGTGTGGTCGACGTAGTCTTCCATGTTCCTGCGCAGCAAATAGAACTCTAAAACGTCCTTGGCTAAGGATTGAACCATCTCTAAATCGGCTTCTAAGACGTCTGCGCCCATGGATGATTCTGCGGCTTTCGCAACAAGCTGAGACCGCTCTTTGGGTATGTTTTCTTTTTCCAGGTTATCAATAGTAAAGTTTTCTCGGTCGCCCAGATTCATGACGAGCCTTGAGTAGGTTTCGTGTTTTTCTATTAGGCGGTCGAGTTCGGGGAAGTAGACACCGTACCATTCGCGGAGTCTGCCCATGAAGAGGTTGACGGTTTGGTCTAGGCTGTCGAGGGTTTGGATGCCTTGAGCAACAATTAGGTCCCGCTTTCCTGTGGCGCCCTTGATGCGAAGCTTGGCAAGTTCTAAGCTGACACTGCGGTTCCAAGTGCTGAGTTCCTGTTCGTCTTTGGCAAAGCCTACTTCGATTGCAACTTCACCCATGCGTGAATGCAGCACGGCAGTTTCTGCTGGCTTAGCAACTTCGACGGCGACTTTCATTTTTCTTTGGGCTTCTTCCGCTAGGTTGGCGGCTTCAAAAACAAAGGTGTCATAGCCTACGCTTGCTAGAAGGCTGATTAAAGATGAGACTTGGTCGGATATTTTTCCTGACTCGGTTTTAAGCAGGCTCTTCGCGGCGGCCTGAGCGTTCTTTGGAAACAGCGCTTTTTCTACTAAGCCGTTGTTTTCGTCGAAGGCTGCTACGCCGAAGGGAAATTGAACTATGAATAGTTTCATGTTTTAGCCCCGATAAACTATGCATTGTTACAGCATTGTCTTAATAAATAGTTTCGTTGCCGCAAACCTAAAAGAACCTCATTTACTTAATGTACGTTTCCACTTAGCCTGAAATCAACCACGCGCAAATATGTCAATTTGCTTTTTTGGCCTTCGTTCTTATCAGTCTTGCTCAATCTGCAATTGCCAGAAATTTTTCTGGCTCCAGACGACGAAAACATAGGCTTGTGATTTTACGGGACGCTTCCTGAAAGCTTGTTTCCTTCTTCAAGACACGCATTAACTTCGATTCTGTAGACGCGCCAAATATCTTCCCGAGTAATTATACCTAACAGGCGTTTTTTGTTAGAAGGATCAACCACGGGCAATCTGCCTATTTGGTTACCAGTTAACTTGTCCAGAACGGAAGATATATTTTCGGTTGGATGCGTTACGATTGGGTCCTTTGTCATGATTTCCTTGATCGTTTTCTTGTAACGCTCGTCAGGATGGGTTTCCAAAATGTCGGAGATAGTAACTATGCCTATTAATTCCCCTTGCAGGTTTGTCACAGGCAAGCCACGTATTCCATTTTTCTCCATCATCTCTGAAGCTGAAGAAATGAGCATGTCGGGGTATGCGGTAATCACATGGTTGGTCATGGCGTCTTTCACAAAGAGTTTCTGCAAGAGCGGAGTTGAGTATTCCCCTCTATGAGCAGGCGAATCCGCTCTGGTAGGCAACTGGCTTTTGTAAATTGAGTATTTGCCAGTAATTATGTAGGCGATTGCTGTCGCTATCATGGACGGCACTATAAGCGTTAATTCTCCTGTCATTTCACTAGTCATTAATATAACTGCAACAGGCACTTTTCCTACACCTCCAAAGAACGCCATCATGCCAACTATGACAAACACGGCAATACCTACTTGAAAATTCGGCACTACAGCATTAAAGATAACCCAGACTCCTGCGCCAAGCGTACCCCCGATTACCAAGCCTGGACCAAAAACTCCACCGCTACCGCCAGAACCAACAGTTAACGATGTTGCAAAAATCTTCAATATCATAATTATTGGAAGAATCAACAGAGGCACAAGTACAAAGTTTCCATTAATCAAAAGCTGAAGCCAACCATAACCTACCCCTAAAATCTGGGGGAAGAATATCCCGATAAGGCCTACTGCAAATCCACCTATGGCAGGTTTGACGAAATTGGGAACTTTAAGCTTGTGGAAAACATCTTTGATGCCGTAGAAACTTTTAACGTAACCTATTCCCAACAGACCGCATGCTACCCCTAAGACTGCATAAAACGGCAAATTAATGGGGTCTTGAAAAGCACCTAAATTCATAGAACCAAAGATGGGGGTCCATCCGTTAACCGACCCGAAGATACTGTAGCCTATTGTCGACGCAATGAATGCAGGAAACAGGGCATCTACCTCAAAATCTGTTATGTACAAGATTTCTGCCGATAGTATGGCTCCGCCGAAAGGTGCTTTGAAAATTGAACCTATACCTGCCCCGATGCCGACTGCGAGTGCGATTCGTCGGTCACGATTACTTAAATGCATAACTTTGCCCAAAAGTGAACCAAAACCAGCCGCCATTTGCGCGGTGGGGCCTTCTCTGCCTGCGCTTCCTCCTGAACCGATGGTTATAGCGGATGCCAAAAGTTTAACTATGGGAATTCTTGAACGAATTGCCCCTTTTTTATGGTGGAACGCTTCTATGGCTGAGTCTGTTCCGTGGCCTTCGGCCTCAGGTGCTAAACCAAAGACTATGATTCCGCTGAGAAGTCCGCCTAAAGTTGTTATGAGCACGAGCAGGTATGGGTTAAACGAAAGTGAAGGCAACAGCGCACCTTCGCCTATCGGAGTGGGCGGTTGGTAACCGACTACATTGCCCAGAAGTATACTGCTGAAGAAGTTGATTGCGGCATCGAATAATAGGGCACCTACTCCGCTGATTACTCCTATTAAGATAGCGATGGGAACCCATTTTCTAAGGTACCCAATTTCATTGGAGGATAAAGTTGCTTTGCCTATATGCAATGATGTTTCAGAGTCCTTTCTCGTTTCTTAGGCAAGTTTGATAGCTGATATTATTTGGAAGCTTGGCGAGTAGGGTTCGATTTTGTTCGAACCGCTGGCATGCTGATGCTATCGAGTTTGCTTATTTTGCCGTCAAAACGACCCTACATGCGATATAAACTTATTGAGTCAAACAGACAAGAATCAGCAGAGTAAATGAAAGAATTGATTTTATCCGATAGGGTTTGCTCTCTGTATTTGAGGGGAAGAATCGAAGAGGAGCCATAGTTTCAGGTTGGTTTTTCTTTTAGATTTCAAAAAAGTTAATACGAACAGCACACAAATCATTTGAAAACAAGGATGGATAACCAGATACCCGCCGACAAACCCGACCAGACATCTGCAACAAAGAAGGCAACTGAAAAAACAGTCACGATTGGGCTTATCCAAACATCAGTCGCAGAAAATGTAACTGAAAACATGAAAAAAATCGCGGAAAAAATTGAGGAAGCCGCACAGAAAGGTGCCCAAATAGTATGTCTCCAAGAACTATACCGGACAACCTATTTTCCACAAAGAGAGAACCAAGACGTTCGTTATTTAGCGGAGTCGATTCCTGGAGAATCCACAAACCTGTTTTCAAAACTGGCAAAGAAACACAAAGTGGTCATCATCGCGCCCCTATTTGAAAAAGCTCAAAACGGCAAATTCTACAACTCAGCCGCCGTAATCAACCCAAGCGGCCAAATCATTGGCACTTACCGTAAAGCCCACATACCCCAAGACCCCTACTTCTACGAAAAAGACTATTTCGCAGAGGGAAACTCCGACTACAGAGTTTTTGAGACTACCTTTGGGTGCATCGGTGTGCTTATTTGCTATGACCAATGGTTCCCTGAACCTGCCCGAATTAACGCGTTAAAGGGCGCAGAAATCATCTTCTATCCTACAGCGATTGGTTATGTATGCGGTTACACTTCTGAAGATGGTGATTGGTATGACGCTTGGAAAACAGTTCAACGTGCCCACGCTATAGCTAATGGAGTTCACGTTGCCGCAGTTAATCGCGTGGGTGTGGAAGGTGAATTGGAGTTTTGGGGCGGCTCATTTGTATGTGACTCATTTGGTAAAGTTCTCGCGGAAGCAAGCACCACAAAAGAAGAAGTTGTAATCGTGCAAGTTGACTTAAGCAAGAATAAGCGAATTAAGGATGGATGGGGTTTTCTTAGGAACCGTTGCCCCAACACATACAAGCTCATCACAGAAGCTAAAAACGGAGGCGCAAGCAGTGAGTAGTCAGGCTAAAACCTGTCGTGAACAAGGCTACATTATGCCTGCGGAATGGCAAAAACACGACGCCATCTGGCTAGCATGGCCTTACGATCCAACGACTTTCCCCGACCGCGTTGAAAAGGTAGAAGAGACCTACGTACAGATTGTCAAGGAAATCCATGAAGGCGAACGCGTTAACCTCTTTGTGAAAGATGAACAGACAAAACAAAAAGCAACCCAAATGTTCAAAGAAGCAAACATCGACCCGTCCAAAGTTACATTTTTCATTTTCGGTTACGCTGATGTTTGGTTTAGGGATTATGGTCCTATATTTGTCAAGAGCCCAAACCATGATTTGGCTATGTTGCATTGGAACTTTAACTCTTGGGGCGAAAAATATGAGACCCTCCTAAAGGACAAACAGGTTCCAGATTTCATCAACCAAACGATGGGTCTGCGGTGTTTCAAGCCCGGCATCGTGCTTGAGGGCGGCTCAATTGACGTTAACGGCAAAGGAACCTTGCTCACGACTGCGCAGTGCCTTCTCAACAAGAACCGAAACCCAAACCTAGACCAGAAACAAATCGAAAAATACCTCTCCGATTACCTTGGAGTAAAACATTTTATCTGGCTTAAATGTGGAATTCTAGGCGACGACACTGACGGCCACATCGACGATTTAGCCCGATTCGTCAACCCTACAACCGTTGTCTGCGCCTACCAAGAAGACGAAAACGACGACGACTACCAAGTTTTAAAAGAAAACTATGAAATCCTCAATCAATCAACGGACCAAGATGGCAAAAAACTAAAAATCGTAAAGCTGCCCATGCCCAAAGTAGTCAGCGACGAAGGATACCGCCTTCCCGCAAGCTACACAAACTTTTACATCGGCAACGAAAAGGTTCTAGTTCCGATTTTTGACCACGAAAACGATGTGAAAGCGCTTGCTATTCTGCAGGAACAGTTCCCAACGCGGAAAGTGGTCGGAATACGTTGTGCTGACCTGGTTTATGGTTTTGGCACTATCCACTGTATTAGTCAACAGCAACCCACGGATAAAAGTTAGGCAAGACATAGTAGGGAACTTTTTTAGTTAAGTTTAAACGATATCTCGAATAATATGTAGAGCACCATCAAGTTTGGGGTTTCGGGAGAGAAAAGTGTATGGTTAATCAGCCTCCGCTTCGTGCACGCGGCGTCAAAGTTTTAAAAGCCGTTTCGTCACCGCTTAGGCTGCAAATTCTCAATTTACTCTTCGACAAAAGCGCCCTCTCCTACAGTGAACTGATGAACCAACTTAAAATGAATCCCAGCCGAGATGCAGGCAGATTCGCTTACCACCTAAAATTCCTCTTGAAGGCGGATTTGGTTGAGGCGGACGTTGAAGCAAAAAAATATTTTCTTACCGATCTTGGCAAGATGGTTCTTGACGTAGCTGACCGCGTTGAAAAGAAGGCGGTTAAGCCGCGGGGTATGCTGGTTCGCACCTCGCATTTGACGGTGGAGGAATTTGATGTTAACAAAATTGCCAACTCGCTAATCAGAGAGGCAAAGGTGCCGGCTGAGCTGGCGCAGAAGGCAGCTAAAGAAGCTGAGAAGCGTCTTGTCAAATCTAAACCAAAGTATCTTACGGCTTCTTTAATCAGGGAAGTTGTAAACGGCATTCTTGTGGAGAAGGGTTATGAAGATTACCGTAATAAACTCACACGCGTAGGTATGCCAATCCATGAGGTAGCCGCTCTTGTCGAAACCAAGGACTCGTCGCAAGACTGCGAAGCCACGATTAGCAAGGCAGGCCAAGTAGTCCTTGGTGAATACACTTTGCTTAACATTTTCCCACGAGACATAGCCGACGCCCACCTATCAGGTGCGATCCACATTGACAGCTTAGGCACATGGATCCTGAAACCCAACGAAGTCATCCACGATCTACGATACTTCTTTCAACACGGCGTAAAACTCGACAATCCACTCCAAACTGCGATGGAAGCACCCAGCGACCTCAAATCTGCCCTATCCACCGCCTTCAACGTACTCTTGCACGCCAGCAAAGAAACCAACCGCACACAAACCTATAACTACTTCAACGTCTTCCTCGCACCCTACGTCAGAGGCAACGAAGTTGCAAAAATTAAAGAAAACCTACGGTTATTCATACAAAACCTCAACCAGCACGCTGAAGCCACATTGGGGCTTGACCTTTCTATTCCGAAGTTAACCGCAGAAAAAGACGCCATCGGACCAAAAGGCAAAACAAAGGGCATTTACGGCGACTATACCCAGGAAAGCCAGCTAATAGCTTCACTTATCATAGATGTTTTTGCTGAAGAAAGCACATGCAAACCGCTGCTTAGTCCAAAATTGGTTATTAAAATCAACAGTGAAGCCTTAGCAGAAGAGAACGCAAAGGCTGTTCTGCTTAAAGCCCACCAGTTGGCATCGAAAAGTGGAATAACATACTTCGCCAACATGACAAAAAAAGAAAATGAAAATGCTGCTTTTTCGTCTTCAGGAGTAAAATTCTCAGTGGATTTAACAGGCGACTGGGAAACCGATACGTTGCGTACGGGTTCTTTGGGATGCGTAACCCTCAACTTGCCCAGAATTGTATTGGAATGTGAGAAGGACAAAAACAAGTTTATCGATTTAATGCGCGAACGCTTAGAACTCGCAGCCCGAGCGTTAGGTATAAAGAACAGTGCGCTCAAGCAGTTTGGAAAGAATTCTCTGCCATTTCTGCTTCAAAAGGCTGATCGTGACACATACTTTCGGCTTGAAAACTGCTCGCGTATTATCAACTTGGCGGGGTTCCGCGAAGCCATAGAAGCCTTCACCGAAAAAAGCATCAACTCAGAGGAAAGCCGAAAAATGGCTGAAGAAACAATCGAGAACCTTTTGGCTTTTAAACAGAAAATTGGCAGAAGATACGGCAAACGCCTATACCCAATCATCCTCGGCAGTGCTGAAGCTTCCGAACGGCTTGCGCAACTGGACATTGAAAGGTACGGTGTTGCTAAAGTAAAGTTTTCGGGAACTAGGGATAAACCGTTCTATTCAACTGCTAGACGGTTCCGAGTTAAAGATGCGGGACTCCTCAGCATTCAAACTGAGATGCTTGAGACCGCTTTGAGGTGGAAGGGGTTGAACGCTGGCGGAAACCTTGGCATAATCGAATTGGAAAGTGCCGAATACAAACCCGAAACCCTCATGAACCTAACACTACGCCTAATGGAGAACCAATCTATAGAATTCTTCACCTACAACCGCCTCATAAGCTTCTGCGACAATTGCCGCCAAAACTGGTTTGGAACCCTCCACAAATGCCCTAGCTGCGGCTCCATGAGCACACTAACAACCTTCGACCGGTTCACATCAACTTGATTATTTAACCGCACCAAGCACTAAGGAGAGCAAGGCCATCCGTACAACGATGCCATTCCAGACCTGTTGGAAATACCGTGCCTGCGGCGTCACATCCACTTCCGCCGCAATTTCGTCCACGCGAGGCAGCGGATGCAGAATTATCATGTCTTTCTTGGCGCCTTTGAGGGTTTTTAAATCGATTTTGTAGGCACCTTTGACTTTGGCGTATTCTGATGCGTCTGGGAAGCGTTCTTTTTGGATACGGGTGATGTAGAGGACGTCGATTTGGGGGATTATGGTTTCGAGGTTTGCGTTTTCTGTTACTGGAATTTTGTTTTTGATTGTTTGCAGTACATCTTTTCTTATCCGCAGGGTTTCCGGTGAGACAAGGAACAACTCTACATTGTAGAGCGCGAGCGCGTAGGCAAGCGAGTGTACTGTTCGTCCATACCGTAAATCGCCTACTAACGCCACTTTTAACCCGTCAATCTTGCCCTTCTCCTTGCGCATCGTGTAGAGGTCGGTGAAGGCTTGCGTCGGATGCTCTTGAGCACCTGTACCGCCGTTGATTATGGGAACCTTCGATAGTTCCGCCGCCAATTTTGCCGAGCCCTCCAAATTGTGCCTAAGAGCAATAACATCAACGTAATTTTCCACCGTACGAATGGTATCAGCGAGGGTTTCTCCCTTACGAACAGAGGTTATTTCTGGTTCAGCAAAGCCTATGTTGGAGCCACCCAGCTTCAGCATAGCTGCTTCAAAACTCAACCTAGTACGCGTGCTCGGTTCAAAGAACAAGGTCGCGAGGATTTTACCCTTCAACATGTCTGAGCCTGTCTTAGCAAGCGGCTCCATGGTTTTGCTAACGTCAAGGATATGGTTAATTTCTTGTTGCGAGAAATCCTCGATTGATATTATGTCTCTTCCCTTGAACTCCAAAGTGCGTACCCAAAAACAAGAAGCCGCCAACTGCTAAATAACACTTTGTATGCTTAAGGCAGAGTTTTTCTTGCGCCTTGTTAGAGCTTATATGCTTTTGTTGTAGTACAACGACTGCAACACATTTTTAATAACCTGACCAGAGCAATATATTTCAATCCAAGTAGCGAAAACTTGAAGGTGTTTTTGAAAAATGGAAGCAGTTTTAAAACAAATTTCTAAACGAGAAACCCCAAAAGAAAGCATAAATGCACATGGATACATGCCTCGAATATACGATGTTCGGGCACCCTGCCAGTGGCTAAAGAATTGCTACGACGGCAAATGCCCCGCGTTCGTAAGGCAGAATGGGAATTTCTACTGCGCCAAAATCAAAACAACAGTTTAACCTTTCTTCTTTTTTTAAAAAAATTAATCTTTCAGAGCCGCTATTGCTTCTTTCACAATAGCCACTGATTTATTAAAGCGCTCTTTTGTTTTCTCTGATAATTCTAATTCAACTATTTTTTCAACTCCTTGCTTTCCAAGGACCACAGGGACCCCGATTGATAATCCGGAGGTACCATATTCGCCTTCAAGAACGGTCGAAACGCTCATAACCCTGTTTCTTCCTGTCAAAATAGCATCCGCCATAATTGCAATCACCATTCCCGGAGCATACACAGTGCTGCCTTTCAGTTGAATAACGTCAGCACCTGAAGATACAGTTAAACGCGTTATCTTGTCAATCTGCTCATCAGTAAGCAAGTTTTTTACGGGTATGCCAGCAACTGAAGCATATTCAATCAGAGGCACCATCGAGTCGCCGTGCTCACCAATCACGAGTGCCCGAGTGTCTTCCCTTGAAACGTCAAGTTCGTTTGCGATGTATGTTCTAAAACGCATGGCATCCAAAATGTTGCCCATGCCAAACATGCAGCAACGTGGAAACCCTGTTTCTTTTGCCGCTATGTAGGTCATTATGTCCACGGGGTTGGTTACCATCATGATTTTGCATTTGGGTGCGTACTTTACGATTTCTTTGACTATGGATTTTATGATTTTGGCGTTGGTGTTCATAAGGTCAAAGCGTGTCATGTCGGGACGTCTACCCAAACCGGCAGTTACTATTACCAGTTCCGACCCCATCATTTCCCTGTAGTCGCTTGTGCCCCGAATTTTGCCGTCAAACTCAATGGCGGGTGCCGCCTGCATCATGTCCAACGCTTCGCCCTTTGCCGCTTTCTCGTTAGTATCTATTAAAACAACGTCACCTATGCTGTAGCGCAAAATATCAAAAGCTGCAGCGCTGCCTACTTTTCCAGCTCCAATAACAGTTATCATAAAATCAACCAAGAAAACATGATTAAAAACTAGAATATAACTAAAGCGCTATTTGGTGCTAAGAAAATTATGGTTTACGTTAAAGTAAAAAAGGGGTTAGGCCCTTATGCTGACAACTGAATCGGAAATCTCAGCAATTTCCTTATTGGTCATCTTTTGCTCTTCAATAAACGCTTTAAAATCAGGCTCCTCTTGGAAGAGTTCAGGCAAATGATTTTCTGCAACCACCTTCATTTGTTTAAATCCTGCCTTCTTGATCTTGCCCAGATAATCCTCTTTCATATCTGCACCTGCAACGCAGCCAACATAAGCTAAAACATTATCTTTCACTTTTTCAGGCAACTCTTTGAGGAGAACCATGTCGGAAATCATCAATCTTCCTTTGGGCTTTAGCACTCGGTAGGCTTCTTGGAAAACACGTTGTTTGTCGGGTGAGAGGTTTATGACGCAGTTGCTGATGATTATGTCTGCAGTGTTGTCTGCAACAGGCATGTTTTCGATTTCTCCAAGACGGAACTCCACGTTCTTGTAGCCACTTTTTTTGCTGTTCGTACGTGCCCTCTCCAGCATCTCCGCAGTCATGTCTATGCCTATTACTTTGCCCTTCGGACCCACTTTTTTGGCAGCTAAAAAGCAGTCTAAGCCTCCGCCTGAACCCAAATCGATCACGGTTTCGCCTTCTTTCAGGGGTGCGAGAGCTACTGGGTTTCCGCAGCCGAGGTTTAGGTCTGCACCCTTTGGAACGGAAGCGAGTTCCGCTTTACTGTAGCCGATTTCTTCGCTGTTTGATTTGCCACCACAGCAACCGCACGATTCTGTTTTTGTTTTGGCAATTTTTCCATATCTTTCTCTTACGGTTTTGTGAACTTTTTCTTCTTTCATTGTTTTTCTACCTCTGGTTGGAATACATTCTTAAAAACTGGTCCTAGAAGGTTCTTTACTGTGCATTATAGGGCGTCAACTTTTAGCATGACGATGCAGCATACTTCGTTTTCACGTTGGAATCCGATGATTGCGAGTTTGTCGTTGGGTTTTATTTTGGCTTTTTCTCTGAGGTCTTTTGGGAGGACGATTTGTCCTTTTGCGTCTACTGTGACGACTGCGTCGATTTTGCAGCATTCTTTGTTGTGGTGTTCTTTTGACATTATGTGTTTCACTGAGGAATTAATATTTGTAAGAATATTTAATCTTTTCTGAAAAATCAGAATTATCTTACAATTACTACGGGGCAAGGCGCCAAATGAGCCACCTTCTCACTAATATTCCCCAAAAAAAGCTCCTTAACCCTTCCTTGTCCCTGATGCCCAACCACAACAACATCAAACCCCTCCCCCTTCGCCTCAGCAACAATCTCCAACGACGGATCTCCATCCCTCAATTTCCAGGAAACCGCCACATCCGGTTTAACCGTTTTTGCGTGGGCGACCGCTTTGTTTAGAATTTCTTCATGAAACTTCCGCAAATCATTAGCAAAAATAACCATACTGTCCCCAGAAACCGTCGTTGGCTCCAAAGGAACGGCACCCATTGCCGGCGACTCACTAACATTCAAAACCCTGACAGCCGCACCGAATTTTTCTGCCAACTCAAGAGCAAAATCAAGCGCCCTATCTGAATTTTCTGACCCATCCACAGCAACCAGAACATTACGAATCAAAGAACTCACTCGCAGAAAAATATGTTTTTAGAGCCATTAAGCTTTTCCTCAGCCTCAATAACAAAACCGTCCACCATGTTCCTTTAGCTGATTTTGTCATTTTTTCGATGTTTAACCCTTCAACATATAAGTATAAAGTGTTATTTTACCTATTGAGTAAGGCCATTGGGGGTAAGTTGATAAATAAGCATTTAAAAGCCATAGTAGTTTTGCTTATCACATTAACCCTTCTTCCAGCACTCAACGTTAATTTGCCAACGACAAAGGCAGCTGACATAGGGTCTTCTTGGACCAGTCTGGCGCCTATGCCTACCCCGCGCGGAGGATTTGGGTTAGCGGTGGTGGATGGAAAGATCTACGCCATCGGCGGCTTAAACGGAAACAACTTTCCCGTTGGCACAAATGAAGAGTTTAATCCTTTGACAAACGAATGGACAAGTGTGATGCCGATGCCTACGTCCCGAAGCGGTTCTGCCATAGCCGTTTACCAGAACAAAATTTACGTTATAGGCGGAACGGTTGGTAACGGGTATGTTGGAAACAACGAAGTCTATGATCCAGCAACTAACATGTGGGAAACAAAAGCATCCATGCCTACGCCTAGAGCGGATTTGAGTGCAAGCGTAGTTAACGATAAAATCTATCTAATCGGAGGAAAAAGATATTCAAACACAGCTCCCTTCTTCAACGAAACTAACATAAACGAAGTTTACGACCCAACCAACGACACTTGGAGCACAAAAACCGTGATTCCCACTCCAGTTCAGGGTTACGCTTCAGCCGTAGTCAATGGCAAAATCTACGTTATGGGCGGGTCACTTGAGTCATTGTCACTGGAAAAAACTCTCATCAGCGCGGCAGACCAGGTATATGACCCTCAAAATGACAGCTGGAGCTCTACTGCAAAATTACCCGCCGTAGACAGTTACGGGGCAGCAGGCGCAACTGAAGGCGTAATGGCGCCCCAAAGAATCTATTGCATAGGCGGCTACTCCGATGGCGAATTCACTGCTAAAACTCAAATGTACAATCCTGTGAATAATTCTTGGAGCATTGTTGACCCCATGCCCACCCCACGTGCCTACTTGGGAGTAGCGGTTGTGAACGATGTGCTTTATGCAATCGGCGGTTTTGACGGGCAAAATTGGCTTGGTGTAAATGAACGGTTTACGCCAGTTGGGTATGGGACCGTAGCGCCAAAAGTCGAGATTACGTCCCCTGAAAACAGGACTTATTCTAATGTAACGTTGGGGTTTACGGTTAATAGGGGTACTCAATGGATGGGTTATAGTTTAGATAACAAAGCAAACGTGACCATAAAGGGAGAAACAGAGCTTTCCGGTCTTTCACAGGGGTCCCACAGCGTAACAATCTACGCGAATGACAGCCTCGGCAATATGGGTTCTTCAAACAAAGCATATTTCTCTGTAGATACACTTCCCCCAAAAATTGAAGTAATGATTCCTCAAAACAAAACCTACGATACCACCAATGTTCAATTAACGTTTACAATTAACGAAGCAGTCACATATCTAGCTTACAGCTTAGATGGGCAAGAGAACGTAAAAATTAATGGAAACGTCACTCTGCCAGCGTTGTCTAATGGCTCGCACCGTTTAACAATTTACACAACCGACGAAGTTGGCAATTCAGCCCAAACAACAATTTACTTCAACGTTTCTCCTTTTCCGATAATTACGGTTGCCGCAGTCGCCGCTATAGTAACGATTGTTTTAGCTTCAGGATTTTTGTTTTATAAGCGCAGAAAATCAAGCAGCGGCAAAGAAACAGCGGATACAACCGAAGAAGTGATTGCCCTTTAGTTTTGATAATTCTTGTTTTCAATCAGAAAATTTAAGTAAACATTAATCAACGCATTCATAGAAGGTTACACTTTAATGGGCTATGAAATCGATTACCCTGCTGGCGAACAAGTCAACTGTTCTTCCAAGATAGTCATCGCCGACAGAATATTCTACGTGAAACTGTTTGCCTATGAACCAGCAAGATTTTTTTCGGGCGACCAACAGGGAGTTATCCAAAAGGAAATTTCAAAAGTTGAGTTTGAGTTATGGATTAATATTCTTGCTGACAGTCAAGTGGATGCAGGTGAAATTCAGAAGAAGCTTAGTTTAGGAAAAAAGTATTAGGTTTGCCATCTTGAAATTAGTTGTTGTTTTCTCTTGTTCCATTATTTTTTAATCCCCTTCCGAACATGAAATAGTTGAATTTAGAAATAAGCCTTTAAAGCTAACCTTGCATTATGGTTTGAAACGGAAAGGTTGAGACTATGTCTATTAATGAGTCTAAGAAAGTTGTCGGTAGCAAGGCAGGTTTGACCACGATTAGGTGTTCCTGTGGGTTTGAGATTCTGTTGGTTCCCGACGTTAAAGTTATGAGTGAAGCTATTGAAGCTCATGCTGAGAAACATCAGAAGAAAGCTAAAGATGTCAAAGCTTCTAAAGCAGACGCTGAACTCATAACAGACCATTTAATTGCACAAGTCTTTAAAAAAGCAAGCAAAGCATAGCCTTGCTTTTTATTCTAACACGGCTTTTGCAACGTTTTTTAGTTGCCGGTTAATTTTCTCTCCACCGGTTTTTCTTTACGGCGATAAACATAATTACGGCGCATACTGCCAACAGGACTCCCCAATCAAGGATCAGCATGTTTGTTGAGAGGTTTAAGTAGCCTGTTGCTGAATGCATAATTTCTGCCGCATAAGTTGTCGGCGAGAGGTAAGCTAAATAATTGAAGGGCGATGGCACATAGCTTATAGGATAATATACTGGTGGCAACGTAGCAAACAATAGTGAGAGTAACCTTGAAAAAGCGTAGCTCTGCACAACATCACTTGAAAGAGTAGACAACATAAACCCTAAAGCTACCGAAACTGCGAACATTAACAAGAGAACCAAAGATAAAATTGTGATTTGCAGAAGATTTGGGTGAAGAAAAATTCCGGCGAGCACAACAAGAATAACTATTGCAGGAAGAGAGTACACGATTTCTGCAAGAGCCATTCCGTTCATGTACATACGTGCGCTAGTGGGCGAACTCACAATCATATCTTGAAGTTTAAAGTCATTCTTTAGGTGAGCGAGGTCAGATTGGAGAGCTATGCCGCTTGAAAAGAAAACCATAATTAATCCGCCTTCGATTGCCGCACCCAAAAGTGCACCACTGCTAACAAACGTTATTACAAACAACAGAGAAAGCGGCGCAATCACCGAACTAATTAGAACTACAGGGTAATTTTTCATTTCGTAGATAGCGTTAACGAGTACTCCTGCGAGGATTTGGCTCAGCTTACTACGCTTCATGTTGATCCTCCGCCTTTTCTCCAACAAGATGGAAGAAAATGTCGTCTAAGGTAACTGGCGTAATCGAGAATTTTGTTCCCTGCTCAGAAAACAGACGTGCTAAGCTAAATGCTTCATCTTCATTCGTCATTATCTGAGCATATCCGTCGCTTCCAACTGTTGCTTCTCCGTCTTTTAACTCTGGAACCTGCGTTTTCGGCGGCAGCTTTATGCTGTACTGGAACCTTGAGCTTTTTCTTAGGTCTGAGAGAGATCCGATGGAGACAAGTTTTCCTTCTTTTAAGATTCCAATTTGGTCTGCAAGTTGCTCTGCTTCTTCAAGGTAATGGGTTGTAAGGAAGATGAAACGGTCTTTTCCAAGTTCTTTGAGGATTTCCCAAAGTTCTTTTCTTGAGATTGGGTCCAAGCCCGTTGTGGGTTCATCGAGAAAAATGATGTCGGCATCTGAGGCTGTTACGGTGGCGATGAGGACTTTTCGTTTTGTTCCTCCAGATAGACGTGTGTTCAAAACGTTCGCGTATTGGTCGATTTGGAGTGTTTTAAGCGATTCCATTGCAAGCTGGTTTGCGTGTTTATAGGGGTAGCCACGCCAGAGAAGGTACGAACTCACTGTTTGTTTTGGTGTCATCCACCTTATGGTTCGGGCTTCTTGGGGAACAATTGCGATTTTTTCCCTTAGCTTGTTAGTGCCTGTAAGTATGTCGAGGTTGTTGATACTTGCGGTTCCAGAGGTTGGTTCGAGTTCAGTGGCGAGAATCCTGATAAGTGTTGTTTTACCTGCGCCGTTTCTGCCGATTAACCCGAAAATGCCCGTGGTTTCCACTGAAAAACTAACATTGTCGAGTGCTTTTCGGTGGTCGTGGTAGATCTTTGTTAACTCTTTGCATTCGAGTTTACCCATGATTGACTACCTGAAAACTCTGAATCCGTTTTTATTGAGTTACTTTTGCTTTAGTAAAAATGTTCCGACCAATATTATGGAATGCTAAAGCTTATACCGCCTAAACTATGCTACATTAACATGTGAGGAATTACTATGACTGTTCATTTAGTTCCATGGGATACCAGCCGTAACTTGCTTGAAGAGACAAATCGCCTCTACGATGAAGCAGGAACCTTCGATTGTATACAGAAAGGTGACTTGGTAGCAGTTAAGTTGCATGTGGGCGAATTAGGGAACCCCTACTATGTGCAACCATGCTTTATCCATAACATCGTTCGTAGAGTTATAGATGCAGGCGGCAAACCATTCCTCACAGACTCCAACACAGCCTACCACGCGCAACGAAACAACGCCTACGACCACATGCATACGGCACTGATGAACGGGTTCAACATGGCGCCGTTCATCGTTGCAGATGGACTGAAGAGCGAAAACTTTAGGCTTATAAAAACCAAGGGAATCCTAAAAGAAATTGAAGTTTCAGGAGCCATCGCTGAAGCTGATGCCATGATTGTCGTCTCACACTGCAAGGGACATGAGCTCAGCGGATTCGGCGGCGCCATAAAGAATTTGGGCATGGGTTGCACACCAAGAGATGGAAAGATTCGTCAACACAGAACCGTTGGATTAAAAATCGATACATCAAAATGTGTGGGCTGTGGAAAATGCAAAGAAGCCTGCCCCGCTGACATTCCTGAAATCATCGAGGGAAAAGCCCATAATAACTCGCCGCTGTGTATGCGTTGCCCAATTTGTATAGGAGCCTGCCCGTTGGAGGCTATCAGTTTTGTTGATAAAGAAAACCTTGGCAAAGCACTGGCATCTGCCGCTTTTGGTGTCTTATCCACGTTCGAACCCAAAAAAGTCTCCTACATGAGCTTTGCAAAGGACATAGCTGAGGGTTGCGATTGTTTACCTAACCCGGGCAAAATAGTGTTCCAAGATGTGGGTATATTTGCTTCTAAGTCGCCAGTATCTATCGATGCTGCTTTCCTATCGATGGTTGATTACAAGGTGCTGAATGATGCTTCTGATGTGGATTGCATGATGCAAGTGAAAGAAGCCAAAGCCCTCGGGATTGAAGGGGAAGTTAAGCCGAAGATAATCACGCTGACTTAGTTTCTGTTTTTCGTATTTTTATTTTTCTTCTCCGCACAACCAAGTAAACTGCAACCATAACTGCAAATCCTGCAACAACCGCGATGAGTACGTAATGTGAGATGCTGGCGACTTCGGTCCAGTTGCCTCCCAAGTAGAAGCCCACGTAGATTAAAAGGCTGTTCCATAAGATGCAACCCGCCGTGGTAAAAGCCAAGAACTTTGGTAATGGCATATTTGCAGCTCCGGCTGGAAAAGAGATTAACGTTCTAATTCCAGGAACCAAACGAGCCAGAAAAATCGCTAATCCCCCGTACTTGTCGAACCACTGTCCCGCAAACTTCAATTGATCCATCGAAAACAACACTCTTCCCAGAACTCTGCGTTTTGTGAGCACTTCAATACCTTTCAAGCCTATGTAGTAGTCTACAATTGAACCGACAATGGCGGCAAGGGTTGCAACTGCAACGGTAGCCCAAAAGTCAAGTTGCCCTGTCGAAACCAGGTAACCAGAAAATGGAAGCACCACTTCGCTGGGAACCGGCAAAGAGCTGGATTCAAGAATCATTAAACCGAAAATTCCCAGGTACCCCCATGATGAGACAGTGTATCTTACGTTGCTTGTGAAGGACATTATGGCGCTAACTAAGGGGCCGCTGGTTAGGGGTGTACCTTCGATGAGTACATCTTCTAAAAACTCAAAAGAAACGTAGATGGCAAGGATGATAATTATTGAAGCGCCGATTATTTGCGGAGCTTTCTTTCGTAGCAACCTGAACCTTGTGTTATGTGCGGCTAATGTCATCGTTTGACACTAATGTTGAACTTAGATTTATCTTCGCCTATAAAACAAATTGTTTCTAATTCTTTTTATACATCATTTCTCTTCCTGTTTAGGATAGTTGTGTGGTTGTTTTATGGAGATAGTTGAAGGAATCGACAAAATTGATGCCGCCAGCAGTAACATAGCACACAGCAACGTTTACTTAGTTATCAACGAAAAGGATTTGGTGGTTGTTGACACGGGAACCTCGGGAAACGCCAAGAAAATCGTTGATTATATTCAAAAGATTGGTCATCAACCCTTCGAGGTCTCCACCATTATTTTAACCCATTACCATATGGATCATGCGGGTAGCGCTAAAGATCTAGTAGACGCAACTAACGCTAAAGTAGCTGCTCAAGTGGAGGATGCAGATTTCATTTCGGGGAAAAAACCTTACCCTAAACCCAAAAACCTGCTCTTTAGAGCAGTTTCCTCGTTCATCAAACCCGCGCCAGTCGACGTTGAAGTTGTTCTTAGGGAAGGTGACAAAATCGGGGGCTTAACCGTTTTTGAGGTTCCTGGTCATACGCCTGGAAGCGTCGTCTTGCTTGATTCAAAAAGAAAGGTTTTGTTTGTGGGGGACACGTTGAGGTTTGATTGCAGCAAGGTTACGAGAGCGCCCAAACAGTTCACTTGGGACGCCGGCAAAGAGCGGGAGTCCATCGAGAAAATCTCAAAATTAGACTTCGAGATTATGTTGCCGGGGCACGGCGAAATTCTTAAGGGTGAGGCTTCGAAGTTGGTTAAAGAGTTTCTTGTTTCTGAACATTAAAACCTGCCGCTCTCCACCACGGGCACATCTTGCCGCGATCGCCTTGTTGATCAAGTTTGCCCTTAAAAATATTGCAAGTTTCTTACAGGTGATTTACAAATAAGAGTCTAGTTCCTTATCTAATATTTTAGTCTGGCAGACAGTATCGGGGCTGCTTGAATTTGGATTTTGTTATCGGTCACTATGTTTTTGCATATAAAATTGAGTGAGCTTTGGGCAAGGCTTAGATAACGTTTTCCTTCATTTGTAAGACTGTACACTTTCCGTGGTCTTTCTGAGTCCATGGTCCATGCGCTCTTTACGCAGACTTTTTTCTCCAATATTCGCAGTGCTGGATAGATGCTGCTTGGTCCAAAGTAAACACCGAACCCTTTTCGGATTTTAGTCATTAGCTGGTATCCATGCATGGGTTCATTGTTTAAATATTGAAGAATAATCATCTCCAAGAGTCCTCTAGCGAGTTTTGTTTGGACTTCGTTTTGAAAATTATTTGTCAATTTGTTCTCCTCTCCTCTAATTATAACACAAAAATCTTTCCGCGTCTTTTAAGACACGTTTCTACTGTCTTCATAGTGAATAAACAGCCAGATAAACCCTTGCACATAATGCAAGCATATTAAAACGACTCAAAGTGCCTAATTGTTGTACACAAAGACAGTTAATACGTAAAAAATGTCATTAAAATAACTATTTCGACCCGATGTTGCGCTAAAAAGAAATTGTACAACAGGTAAACTCAAAAATCACCCCAACTCTTCCACACTATAACGCAACCGGAAGAGGTTTGGGTATATTCATCCTAAACTTGGCAATCCTACAAGCCTAATAAGCTTGGAAATACTGAGATATTGTTTCTCATATCCTCTAATTGAATCGTAGACAGTTTTTTTACATATCCATAGAAACTAAGCAGGTTTGCTGTTGAAATCCATTAGTATTCTTTGGTCGGACGTTCTGTTCATTCTAAAAATTAAAATCATTAGAGAGATGAAAACAAGTGCTATTATTGAACCTGCAATGGTTCTTTCCATGGAACTTTGAGATTTGTAAAACCAAATTGCAAAAAGAATTTCAGCCACCAAAAGCATCACTGCAAGAAGAGAATACGGACCTGATATTTTAGCCGGGTCGATTCCATTTCTCTTGTAGATTATTTTTGCCAAACTGTTTCACCTTAAAATAATCAGGTTGGGATGTTACCTATTACGTTGTTTGTGAAGATTCTCTGAGTTTTGTTCGAGGCAAAATTTTTCTAGCCTAGAAAAACCTTGCGTAATATTTTAGAAACTGTCTTTATATAGCCAAATTGCTATTTTTGATGCAATATCAACATTCCTCGAAAGTTTAACGGTCGGTTTTACTCGCGTTCAGGGAAGCCGATTTCTAGGCTAGAATTTTTTTGAAGGGTACATTTCTGAGTAAAATACTCAGATAGTCGGGAGATTTTTTGATTGCGGTGGGCGCCAAACCAAATAGCATATATTTTTAATGTTCTTCTTTTTCAATCAACTGAATGAAGATAATTTCGTCTACTCGGTATGCTTTAATTTGGAGTTGTCGATTCCGAAGGCACTGCAACATTCCGTGAAGTTCTTTAGGAAAATTCAATGAGACCTGTTCGTACTGATAGATTCGTTTTCCGTTCTTGCAGCGTTTTATTATTTTACTAAAGCGCAACTTAACCACGAGGGTCACCGGGTTCTTGAAAATATCTTGAGAGATTTTTTTGGCTTTGTCCTGAAACTGTTTCACAGACAGTTTGGGTTGTGTAACCCGCAAAGCTGAGTAAGTTTTCAGCTGAGGAGTAGAGCAAAAATAGGTATTTTTTGATGTCTGGCTTTGTTCCTTCCTCTATTAGTTGCGCTGCTTTAACCCTGCGCTCATGTCGCCTATCTCCTGAATGGGTGAAAACAAACTTAACGCTGTTTCCAGCATGGACTTCGGAGCCTTCCTTGATTAGCTGTTTAGCAGCTATAACTTGGCTCACAATTTGTTTGTAGTGTTTGGGATTTTTCGATAGATGCTTAGAAATAATCAAGTCCGCAATGGGGATTTCGCCATCGATTAGTCTTTGTCTATAAGATTTTACAACATTGAGCGCTTCAGGAATTTTTTGCATAAACTCTTTCGAATTATTCACCGTGGAAAACACGTTTATCATTTCCATTTGAGCGTCATAAACGAATCGGGGTGTGTCGTGTTTACGAACCTCTAAGCCTCTGACTTTTAGTTTTCCGCTTTCCATAATTCCAAAGTAGCGGTTTAGAACTTCGATGTTCGGATGCAGCTTTGAGGGCAAGAATACAATCCATTTGTATCGGCCCTCAAAATTGAGCGGAATCCCAATGTCCTTGCTTACCTGTTTGCAGAGGCTGCCATATTCTTCTAAAGTTGCACCTTCCTTTTTTAGCCAAAGCGAATCCACAATGCCATGAAGAACCTCAAAGCCCCGGCTCTCCGAGATGCGAGCAGCTCTAAGAAACGCATCTCGTCCAAACGCGCAGACTCCGATGTGTCCGTCTACCGTTCCAAATTTTGCGTTTCTATAACCCAAATATCCAAAGCAGGTGACTAGAATCCATTTCAGAGCAATCTGCCTATTATCGTAAGTCTCTTTGAGTTTAGGATTCTGGACTAATTCTTTTAATCGCTTGTATTGCAGTCGTTTGGAAACAACCAGCTCCAAGGCTTGAGGAACAACACCAACTCGTTTTTCACAAATATTATAGTTCAACTCTGGAATACGCAAATGAGAATTTGGGCAGCATTTGCAGAGGATCGTTTCTGCTGAAATATTGTTGTTAACCATCAAACTGGGATACATCGAGGAGAAATCTACCTCTCCTGTGTTGTCGTGTATGCCTACTTTTGGTTCGTAGACAAATCCGCCTCGGTCGGCTACGAGGAGTTCATAGGCTGATTTGAAGGCTTCAGGGATGCTCTTGTTTCGGGGAATCAGAATCTCTTGTTTGAACGCTTGATAGAACTGTAGAGAAGACATGCTTGACCCGATTGATGAACGTGAAGAAGTATGCAAAGGTGTTCTGCAGATTCTCGCTATTTCGAATAGTCCTTGGAAACTGCTTTCGTTTAGAATGAAGGTGTTTCCTGCATCAACGTGAACTCGCCCATAAAGTCGAGTAGTTGGCGCTTTATAGAATGTACGTCCATAGGAAAAGAAGGTTTTTCCCTGTTGGTTTTTTGAGGCAAGCGGAACTTCGTCTCTGCTTAAGATAAACTTGTCTTGCAAGTTGTTTTCAGTCGCTCGCTGGAGTAGATAAGAGAAAAGGTATGAGTCCCCTCCTGTTGTGACTATTATATCTGGGTCAAGTTCCTTTACTGTTTTGCCCAACTGCAAAATTTTATCTGCTTCATCGCCCACGTCGATAGTTAACTGTTTTGCATCCTGTTCTAGGCTTATGCATGCTATGGGGTCTTGGAGGTTTGCAATCTTGGTTTGTTTGGCGATTTCTACTTTGAGCTGCAGTATTCTCAGCGGCGGAAGGGAGTAGTTGATGCTTTCAACCGAATCCATCAAAGTGTACTCTAAGCCTGATTTTAGGGCTTCAACCTCCAAGAAGGCAAGGGGAAATAAGTCATGAGTAAAAAAATAGCTTCTGTCACCGTGCAAATCGCAGTTATGAACTTCGTAGCGTGAGAAATCGCCTATCCTTAGGATTTGCCTTGTTAGAGAGGAGACTTTTCTGCAATCCTTTAGAGTAATCTCTAAAACTCTGGATTTCTCAAAATCAGTTGGATTCGCATACTTGTAAACAAAGTTCCAATGGGCAATTTCTGGGTTCGAGTAGATACGCCCAACCAGCCTTTCCACGTTTTCTTTTTGGCCAGAAACATAGATTTTGGGCTGAAACTTATCAGTTAACCTGATTCTTTGGCCATGTTCGCTTATGACCCAGACCGCCATTTCTCCGACGCTCGTTGGGTATACGTCGAATATCCAACCGCGGATTTTAGGGCTGATGTTTGATTGCATCCAAAGCCTTCTCTAAACGACCAATCTTCTTCTGCTGGGCTAATAGAATCGACATAACCATAGGTTCAAAGAGTATGGGGTTAGTGGCGTTGCTTCCTGCTGAAGCATAGCTTCGGCAAGAATCCATCAAAGCCTCGAAAGCTTCCTTATCATCAATTCGTAGGGCTTTTCCAAAGCTATTCCACCGGCTAATCTCATCTTCTAGCGCCATGCGGTAGGATTCCACGGTCTTGCCCATTACGCATTATCCTCCACATAATCAGCCAACGTCAAATCCTCCAAGGGCAACTCAGCAATGTTCGATGGGAGGTAAGGATGTTTTTCTAAGATAAATTGCCTCGCATAACTTGTTCTTCTTAGCGAAAGCACGACATTTGCTTTTCTGATTGTTTGGGTGTGGAGCAGGTTGTTTCTTGATGTATCTGCATGTTGGGGGTAGGTTGCAATGATTATCGTCTGGGTTTCTCGGGCAAAATTTGACAAAAAAGTCGCTACTTGTCCAAATATTCTTTGGGCTTCATCCTCTGGAATGTCCTTATCCAAGAAGAAGCCTGCAATATCTGAAATTATCACGAGTTTAGCGTCGTACTTTTGAATTGCTTCCTTTAAGTGTTGTGTAATAAGTGAAGCTTCTTGGTAGGCTGTGAAAGCTCTTGAGATGTAAATGTTGTCGAGGACCTTTTTTGGGTTGAGCTGATGAAGTTGTGCTAACCGAGCTATCTGATAGAGCCTAAAGGTATTTCCACCATCGATGAAGACAATGCTGCATTGCAAACCGCCCAGTTGAGTTGGAAGTTGAGCCTTTACGCATAACATCGATGTTAAAGATGAAATCGAAGCTCCTTGTAGAACGGCAAAATCACCCAAGGCGAACCCAGGGAAAACCTCTTTGACGTTCCTCAAATTTAATGGAAAAACCGGTTGAGACAGCGTCGTCTTTACTGCAATGTTTTGACTCAAATTCTCAATTCTCCCTATTGTCGAAGGATAGCAAAAGGCGGTTTTGGGTTTTTAAATAGTGCCTCCAAAGAACATGGGCAAGCAGTGGAGTCTCTTGTGAAAGTAAAGGAGATTCAGGCTATCTCTTTGAATGTGTTCCTTAGGTGACTGAGATCGCTTAAGTTGGATTGCAATGCAAGGAATACATACTTGTGCCGTGGAACAGAAGATTCAGAGAAAGAAATAACAATGTAAATAATGAGTCTGCGCTGAAATTAATCCATCTAGGCTTGCCTTGATTGTTGTCTTCCAGCTCTGTCCATTTTTTTCTTCTTGCGAGTTTCTTCCCTTTCCTTCTTCTTCCGAGGTTGAGGTTTTCCCCTATCTTGTTCGCGTGTTTCGCCTTTCTTACTCATTCCAAAATCACCTCATAACTAAAGAAATAGTAGGTTCTCCTTTTAGAGCTTGTTCCCTAAGTTTATTCAAAGGTCAAAAGAGTTTTTATTTATTAAGAATTGAAACAAGAATTACGAAATTAGATAAGAATTACGAAATTAGATGAATTTTTTGATCCGGTAACTCGATTTTTAGCTGTTTCTTCAGTGCCTTGTATCTGTTTCTCACCGTAACCTCTGTGACTCCAGCGGCTTCTGCAATGTCTTTTTGTGTTATCTTTTCGCTATTCTGTTGACATGCTATGTAGAGAGCAGCTGCAGCCATCCCGCCTGGATCCTTTCCCGCTGAAAATCGTTTTTGTCTGGCATCCCTAAGTATTGCAATCGCCGTTCCCTGCGTTTTACCTGAAACCCCATTTTTTTCCGCTATTTTTGAAACATATGTCAAAGGATCTGTTATTGGCATGTGAAAATCCAGTTCTTGCAGCATAAGTCTGTAGCACCTTGAAACATCTTTTTTGTTCACTAGACTTGCTTCGGCGATTTCGCGAAGGGTTTTGGGTGATCCGCTTTTGCGGCAAGCCGCATATAGTGAGGCTGCAACGATAGAATTGATTGATCTGCCTCGGACTAGTCCTTTGTCGAGTGCCTTTCTGTAGGCGACGGCTGCTTGCTCTTTTATTGACGGTGAAACGTTTATTTTGCTTGATAAACGCTCAAGTTCAGCCATGGCTTGAGCAAGGTTGCGGTCAAAGGATGAGTGAACTCGGCTTCTGATTTGCCATTTCCTAAGACGCCACATCTGCAACCTAGTGGATAATGGTAGTTTTCTTCCATACGCATCTCGGTCAATTTGGCTGATAGTTGTGGATAATCCTTTATCATGAATGGAATATGATGTTGGCATTCCTACCCGGCTTCTTGAGGCTTTCTCTTGGAGGGTAAAAGCGCGCCATTCGGGTCCTTTGTCAAGCATTTGTTCATATAAAACGAGACCGCAGTCTCCACATATGGTTTCTCCTGAGTCATAATCGTGAACGAGATTTTTACTTGAACATTCTGGACACTTATCGGCTAAACGCTGATTCGGTTTAGAACCTTCTTTTATTATATTAACTTGCATTATACTCATTTATCCTCAATTTACATACCCAGATTCGGCACGTAATCATGAAACCTTTTAGGGCACATAAAAATGATGTTGCTGTCTGCACATTCTAAGTAAAGAAGAATGTGGTTATTAAACATGATTTTGCTTTTGAGATAAATTGATGGAGAACATAAAGAATTATCAAAAATTAAACATGAGATTTGAATCTTCAAATTTTAAGTCTGTTAATGTTGCAGTTTTCTTACAAGCGCTTGACGATTCATATGGCGTTAGGCCAATTGTTCTTTAACTCTAAAGTTCATGAAGAAGAGATAATTCTCTTGTTTGACTTGTTTCATTTTGTTTCAGCCAACTACAATAAGCCTCTATGAACATATTGTGATATGATGATAAACAAAATGAACACAATAAAAATCATGATGACCTTGGTTGCAGTTGCAGTCTTAACCCTGGTTGCAGTTGTCTATTGTCTGCCCAAATAGCAGCGAACCAACCCTACACTGGCAAAACCCCCAACACAGCAGCACTTAACAACGTTTTCTAGGGCTGGTTAGGCACTTGCTTTGGCTTAAGAACCAGCCAACCCTACAACTACCGGTACGTCGCTCCGCCAGCAGCAACCAACAGTTCAGTTTCAGCACCCTGTCCACCCTCTTAACCCTACCAAAGCGGCTACTATGGGTACGGCTACGAATATGGCCCCTGCATGGCAGGCTGGTAAAAGACCACCACCCCACAACTTTTTTCCTATATTTTAAAAATCAGCGCCTCAGAACCAATTTTTCTGCAAGTCATCTCGGAGAAACAGAGTAACCTGTACTCCATACTTTCGTGCAATTGTCATCACAGGCGCCGTAATTTCAATAGGTTAACGAGTTTATGCTTAAAAACGAAACGTGTGTGCCTCCGAATTCGTATAACTGACATCATGGCTCAGGACTACCAATCCCTGCTCCGACTGACGTGTATTTCATCATAGGCACATAAGAGCATACGCATCGACAATAAAGAATTAGCGGAAGCCCGAAGACGTAGAACCACTAACCCCATTTATCAGACACCCGTTTTCAATAGCTTACTTTCTATGGTTGATAAAGTAAATAATGCCCCAAAGAAATGGGTGCTGCGAAAGTTCCGATGGTTTATTCAAAAAATAAAAAAATAAGCGTAAAGGGAAAGCAAAACATTTTCAGACTAACTCAACTAGTCTGCGTTTTGCTCTTCTTTTCTTTTTTCGCTTTTCGTTTCTCGTCGCGTTCTTTTTTAGTTAATGGTTTTTCTTTTTTCGGCATCGGGTTTTACTCCGAGTGTAACATTAAAGCGATTACATGCTTTAATAACTTTCCAAAATTAAGTGTATTCTCTGAACGTGTGTCCGCATTTTGTGCATCGCATAAACTGGGTTGATGCTTCATCGCCGCCTCGTGTCTGCACTTGCCAAACGAAGACTTCGTTATTTTCACATTTCTCACACTTCATCTTTATGGTTTGCATGGTGTTAATTTTTTGGTCTTCTTCCGAAATAATAGTCATAAATGGTTTTGGTTTAGGCTGCAATACTGCACCTGTTTTTGATTCAGCTTTTTTATCGATGGGTTGCTTTGTGTATCCGCATTTCTGACAAGACAGTACGAACGAGTTGCCGACACCCGTCCGTTTGGGTTCAAGGCGGCAACCGCAAGTTGGACAAAACTCCATTGAACAGAATTCCCTCACTTTACCTGTCCATTAAGCATACCTAAAGGATATAAGTTTTATTTTTCTGGGTTACAAAAAGTCTAGTACAAAAAAGTCGCAAACTTTAATTATAAATCCCCTACCACATCCTAACGGTATGTATCAAAATGCCCCAACAAGACAATCTGAAAAGCGAATGGCAAACCGTCGAACACGCATTAGCATATTTGGGTAGAGCAGATAAGCTGCTGCATCGCAGTGAAGGCGAAAAAGCGTTGTTAGAACAGATTCCACCAAATACCCAAAGGGTTCTGGATTTAGGAACAGGCGACGGCAGGTTGCTGACGCTGGTCAGATTGAATAATACCTCGGCGGAAGGAATGGCGTTGGATTTTTCTGACCCAATGATTGAGCAAGCCAAAAAACGATTTGCAAACGACAAACAGGTCACCATTGTTAAACACGATTTAAGTCTGCCGCTACCCTCAGCGCAACTGGGGCGTTTTGATGCGGTAGTTTCCAGTTTAGCTATTCACCACTTAACCCACTCAAGAAAAAAACAACTCTACACAGAAATATTTGACCTGTTAAACCCCAAAGGCGTATTCTGCAACCTTGAACACGTTTCCTCCCCAACAGAAAACCTGCACTTAAAATTTTTGTCAGCCACAGGACTTACACCACAAACAGAGGACCCGTCAAACAAGCTCTTAGACGTCGAAACCCAGCTTCGATGGTTAAGACATATTGGGTTTGTGGATGTCGATTGCGTTTGGAAATGGCTTGAAATAGCGCTTTTGATTGGTTTCAAGCCCTAAATCTTCTTCTAGTTAAACGAGCGATAGAAAGATATTAATAACAAACGCTCTAACAGAATTAACAGGAGTTTTATAAAAAAATGACAACCAATTCTGAGCAAATAGACTGGGGACATTGGATTATACGCCTTATCGCCTTAATTATTGACGGTATCATACTTAGCATCGCTGCAGCAATAATCGGCTTCATTCTGGCAATTGCAACGCTATTTTCAGGCGGCTTCGGTTATTTCTTTGGAGCCCTTGGCTTTGTATTCTTCTGGTTAATATGGGGAATACTCGCAGTACTCTATTACACAATACTTGATGCATCATGGGGTGCAACAATCGGCAAACGAATTATGGGCTTGCAAGTACAAATGGTAAACGGCGGCAAAGCACCAATAGGAAAAACATTCATACGCAACATCAGCAAAATCTACCCACTGCTACTATTCCTTGATTGGCTAATCGGAATTGCAACCCCTGGAGACAAACGACAAAAATTCTCCGACCGCTACGCCGGAACCATTGTTGTTCAAACAAAACAACCGTTCGCATCTGTAGCTGCTCCTCCGCCACCACCTCCACCACCACCAGCATAAACACTTAAATTTCTACTTTTTCTTTTTTTTAAAAAGAGATTTTTTTGATTTTACAGGGTTAAATTGTCTATTCTGGCTTTTTAGGCGCAACGGGAGGTGTCTCAGGCATTTCATCAGATATGCTTGAGTCTTTGGCGCTTTGTGCCAATTCTTTTCCCAAATCAGTTAAGTAAAACAGTTTATACCTGTTGCGTCCATCCATAGTATTTTTGACTTCTTCGCGGAATAGTTTTGCTTCAGTTAATAATTCACAGTTTCTTATATCCAAAGAAGGAAGTATAGTACCTAGTCTGCTTTCTAAGTAGTAGAGGCATTGGTCTTTGCTATCTAAGGCAGCTAAGAGGTAACTTTTTAAAGTGTTTGATTGTTCCTGGATAAATTTACATATATACTGTTCAAATTGTTGAGACATTAAATCACCTAAAAATCGCTAACTAACTTTGGTGTGCTAAGGATTTAAGTTTTACCAAAAATATCATTGCTTGCTATTTGGATCTTATTAAAAAACTCATTGCAGAAACGACAGAAGGAAGACAAAACCAATAACTACCCCCCCACAACAATACCCTTCATGAACAAACGCGTGATACTCATAACAGGTACACCCTGCACGGGAAAAACAACCACGGCAAAACAACTTGCCGCAAAACTCCATTCAGACTACATTAACCTTACTGATTTAGCTAAAAACTACAACCTTATTTTAGGCGAAGATGAGGAACGAAAAACGACAATAATCGACGAAGAAGCAATGCGGCAAAAACTCAAAGAAACAATAGAAGCCTCAACCAACACCAACATCATCGTAGACGGGCACTACGCCGCTGCGGTCACCCCGCCCGAACTCGTAACCAACGTCTTTGTTCTGCGCAGGAACCCCAAAGAACTCAAAGAATTAATGCAAAACTGTGGCTTCTCAGATGCAAAACTCTACGAAAACCTCTCCGCGGAAATCCTTGACTCATGCTTAGTTGAAGCCATTCAGACTCAAGAGCACAAGGTTTGCGAGTTGGATGTGACGGGAAAAACCGTCGAGGAAAACATCGAGGAAATCCTTGATGTTTTGAATAAACACAAAAAATCCTATACGGGCATTGTTGATTGGCTTGGTTTACTTGAAAGCGAAGGCTTAACAGACCAGTACTTAAAAGCTTAGTTACCGGAAGCTGCCGATCTTCTGTTTCGTCAGCAACGTTATCTTTCGTCGGTTGCTGTAGGATTTGGCGTGGTCGCTGAATTTTTCGCCAATTATGATGGGACTCGACAGATCTACGTCTTCCGAGGACGTGTCTAAGTTGATGATAACGTTTACGCCGATGGTTCGGTTCCAGTCGCGAACCCAAACACCCTGCTCAAAGCGTCCCTTCTGTACAATCAAATCAAAATGTCGTGACACGCCGCTGTGGCCTTCCAACTTGACGTTTTCGCTGTTAACCTTATAGCCTTCCTTCTTGAAGAACGCCACCGCCAAATTAGTCAGACGGGACCTAGCCTTAAACTGCTCTTCATCAACACTCATAGCTCTCTCTGTTCCCTACCAAACTATTAAAGAACCTGTATGATGAAAAGCCTTTCGGAGGCAACCCCAAAATGGGCGCCACACTCATCGTAAAATGCACCAAATGCGGAGGCTTAATGTTGACTGCCAAAGCCCAAAAAACAAAAATCTGCCCCTACTGCGGTACACACGTTAACCTTCTGAAGGCTCAAAAGGTAGCTGCGGCAAGCACCGCGTTTGAAGCTTCAGAGATTCTTCGCAAACTAAAAAGCGAAAAAGGCTTCACCAAATAAACTATCGAACATGCCTCAAAAGCTCACATGCCTTGCACAAATCCAATGCAGACGGCTCACCGCATTCGGCGCAGGTTTTAAAATCTTCTTTTTTGGCTGTTTCTTCAAGTGCAGGTCGTAGGCGTTCAAGGGCTTTGAAAACAGTGAATTTTGTTCCAGCATGTTTTTCCTCCATGCGATTAAGCATTCCGCGAAGATCGTTACGTAGGGCTTCTCCTGCATATGGGCATGGTGTATCTTGGAAAGCTATTTTTTTGACGTAGGCGTATAGAGCACTTTCTTTCTCTGGAATTTCGCAAAAAGGCTTAATCTTCTGCACAAAAAGCGGATGTAGTTCGCTTGTGACTGGTTTTTCCTTTGCTAATCTTGCGATGTCGCCGTGGAAAATATTCATTAGAACCGTCTGAACCTCGTCATCGAGGGTGTGTCCCGTGGCGATTTTGGTGGCTTTAACTTGTCGGGCTCCTTCGTTGATAGCTTTTCGCCTCAAGACACCACAGTAAGCGCATGCAGTCAACTCTGCTTGCCCCTTTTCACGTGCCTTCAAAATCAACTCATCCAACGTAAAGCCATAAAGCTGTTTGAACGAAACGATGTGATGGGGAATTTCGAGTTTTTTACAGCTTTTGGCGGCGATTTCTAAAGCTTCGTCACGGTAGCCCTTGATGCCTTCATCCACTGTCACTGCGGTTAGGGTGGTTTTTGGTCTATTATGCTTTAGCTTTGCAAGGATGTGAAGTATGGCAAGGCTATCTTTGCCGCCTGAAACCGCCACGGCTAAGTGGTCGTCAAAGTTTAACATGTGGTAGCGGGTGATGGTTGTGCGTACCTTTGCTTCTATGGCTTGGGTGAAGCATTTTTTGCACAGTCGCTCGCCTGAGTATTGCCTGTAGAAGAAGGCGTCATTGGTTTTGCAACGGCTACAGTTGGGAACAGGCATTAATTTCACGGATATTTCTTTGATTGATGTTAAACTAAATAAACGATGCCACACTAAATCCATGTTTTAGCGATAAATATGGCAGTTAAACCCACTAAGCCTGAAGAATACAGAGAAGTAACCTATTCCAGTGCACGCTGGGAACGGCTAAAGGAACTGAGAGAGAGGGCGGTTTGGGTTATGGCTGCGCTGGAAACGTTTCATTTAAGGTCGATTACGCATGGCAGCATAGCTAGGGGAGACGTCAAACAGGGCAGCGATGTCGACGTGTTTATTCCTGAAGTACAGAATAGTTTTTTGGTAGAAACCGCTCTTGAAAAAGGTAAAATTCCTATAGACACTCGGTTTATTGTTCAAGCTACCCCATCTTACGCGATGAAGGCACACATCGAAATCGACGAGACAACAACGGTTTCGTTTCCACTTATGGAGATGCGACGTGTTGAGAGGGAATTTTACCGGTTTGGAGGAGAGGTCAACCTTGCTCAGCTTAAAGTGGCTCTTCGGGTTGCAGGCGTGGATAAACGGCTAATGATTATCGAACCAACATTGAAGGGCCATGTGGAGAGCAGCATCGTAGACAGGGAAGAGTTTGCGGCTAAAATGTTGGGTATATCAGCCGAAACCGTGTTGGATAGGGTGCATGCTCTGCTCAAGCGTGACGCAGTGGGCAGAACTGGAGTTTTCGTTAAAAAGGAATTGGTTGCAGATGAAACCTTCGAGTTAGCTCTCAAAAAACTCTCAGAACAGAATCCTGCAGTTAGGCGAAGAATGAAAACTTAACTTGCCTTAATACTTTGGGTTTATGCTGTGTGTACAAAATCACGCAGACACAAATAGCAATAACCACCAAAAGCCCAACGATGACAACTACATAACTGTTCTCTAACGACAAGCTTCTGCTTGTTTGGGGATTTTGGTTTCCTGTTCCCAAATAAGACAGTGAATCAGAGGTTGGTGTGGGGGATGGTGAAGTCGCTGGAGAAGAGGTTGGAGTTGATGTTTGTGGTAGCGTGTGCATGGCTTCTGCGCTGTCTTGAGCAGTGAATGGTGGCAAATCTGTCAAAGAATAGAATACACCATTATCGAAGAGTAAGTCAACGCATGCTTGGTCAGGGAGGTTTCTCCAAGTGAATGATGTGGTAAGGTGACCTGGGATTAAGGTGGCGCTGCTTTCAGTTAATGTTAGGTTACCCATTGTTGCTTTGGTGGTTTCATTTTTGCTTAGCATGTTAAGCAGAATTATTAGCGGCGTTAAATCAACCGAAGTTACCTTCTGATAGTTTGTCATAAAATCGGTTGCTGCAACTGTAAGGTTGGAGTACGGTTTAGCCTCAACCACTGAGCCGTTTATGCTTCGCAACGCAAATTGGTAGAGGTACGCATCTTTGAACACGAATACAGCTGTTAAGTGCTGTCTGAGGAGTTGAGAAAGTAATTGACGGATTCATAAACGGCTGAGTCGTTTGGACCAGATGAAAGCATGTAGCTGTCGTGCAACGTTATGTTGTAGTGGTTAAAATCTAAATTGTATACTTCTGTTAAATACTGAAGTGCCTGATTTTCCAGAATGGTTTGAGAAGTCTGGTTGTAACTTTGCACGGTTGATAGCGGAAACAGTAGGGTCAACGTTATTGTCAGAATCATTAATGGAATGATTTTGTTTTTAGGGTGCATTAAGGCAACTACTCAATTATATTCTTGCCTAAACCGAGATTTAGCTCTCCTTACGGAACACTTTGTTCCATCAGAGGAACACCCCAAAAAAGCGATTCGAATGTTCAAAATGTTGCGAAAAAATCAAGGCAGAGATTTAATCTGCTTGATAGTTGAAAAAGAAAGGAGTCTATGATGGGTAGTAGATGAGTTCTTTTTCTTCGAGTAGTGCTTGGATTTTGTCGACTGCTTCGAAGACTTGTTCTTCTTTTTTGGCTCCGACGCAAACGAGTTTGCCTGCACTGAAGATTAAGAACACTACCTTGGGTTCATCCATGCGGTAGACTGCGCCTGGGAACTGTTCAGGTTCATACATGACTTTGCTAAGCTTGTAAACGAGGCTTTCTAAGTCGATTTCTCCGCCAAGTTCCGCTGAAGCAACGATGTTTTGGATCATCACGACAGGTTTTTCTGTAATTTGAATGCCTTCGCTTCGCAGTTCCTTGACGACTTTTTCTACGGCGCTGCGTGATTCTTTTTCTGATTTAGCTCCTGTGCAAACCATTTTGCCTGTACCGAATATCAGGGTAGCTGTTTTGGGTTTTTTTAATCTGAAGACAAGGCCCGGGAAGACGCTGGGGTTGTATTCGGTTTGGGGGAATTTCTCCACAATTTTTTGTAAGTCAATTTTTTGGTTAAGTGAGACTGAGGCAACGATGTTTTGGATGTTAATGATGGGTTTTCTTTTACTCATGTCAACTCACGATTGAGTATTTAAATAGAACAGGGGTATATAAATCATCTTTATAAAGGGTCTAGAACCCATGTTTAGTTTAGCTTTTGTATCTATTGGAAAAACAATTTAGATTTTTTTGGATCTTTTTTGTTATAAAGATCAAAGTTATGTTTGATTTTGATTTTAGTCGCTTGTAGATTTGTCTCGGTATATTGGGAACCTTAGCAAGGCTACTATCCCGCCAAGCGAAAGTAGTTTTGCACCCGCTTCATGCTCCGTGCTAACCACCGTTATGGTTGCGTTGCGTTTTTCGACTTGGTGCATAAGAGCTTCGAGTTCAAGCCGCTGACCTTCATCAGCGTCGCGTAGGGTCGTATCAGCAACCACCAGTTTCTCCACAGCACCCATCATCACCGCGTTCTCCACCGCAGTCAAACCATAAGTAACCGTGCCTTCGCCTTTGCCCAAACGCTTCATAACCTCCTCCATTGTCTCCGTTTCATCAACAACCCGCAGTTGATGCGCCGCCTTCAACAAAACCCCCGACCTCAACGCCTCATCGATTCCAGCTGTTCCACCGTTGTTAACGCTCTTAACATCCACAACAGCCTTAGCCATTTCTTTTGATTCTTCGTTTAGGTACTTTACGAAGTCAGTTTTAACGTAGCCCGCTCCGATAATAACTATTGGATTGTGACTTGGCGCCCACAGCTTGTTTAGGCTAGCGAGTGCAAGTTTGAAGTAGGCTTTTGTGGCTTCCACCCTTTTGTCCGCTTCAACTTTTCCAGGAAGCCTCATGCGGTGGTCCACTCGGGTTTCATAACCATACTGTTTAGTTTCAGCTATAGCAAAGCCCTCATCGTCGATGGATAGGATTAAGAGGGGTTTTTCGGTTTCGCTTGCCTTTGTGAGACGATCGAGGAGATGTTTGGGCCATTCCCTCTTCACAATCGTCATAGGCTGATTAAGCGCAATGCTCAGCGTATGGTGAGCACCTGTAGGAATGATGTCTGGAGCATGACAAATCAAGCCGTGAACCCGCAGCTTCCCCAAAAACTTGTCCCACCCAACCGACTCTGCCTTCACCCCCATAAACGCAGAAACCCGCTCCGCACTTTTGGGGCGGCTGGTTTCAGTATCGCTTTTTATGGCGCGGCTACTGTAAGCGTAAACCTCATCGCCCTTGTAGATGATATTGTAAAGGTGCCAAAGGTCATCTGGCGAATCGGGAACCACTTTAACGAAGCCTTGGTGCAGATTTTTTTCTATAATTTTCAAGCGATTGCATCTCTTAGTTAGCATAGTGAATATATGCGTGGTAAAAATATACTGCGGAGAAAGAGTAACCTTACCAATAGGCTTTTTGTTTTTCTATTAATAATGGCGTGAAAAAACGGCGATAAATCCAAATAGGTTGATACGCGCCTAGCCATCTACGTGTAGCGATTCTACACTTTCCCTATTGTTCTCATTCTATCTGGAACATTTCTAATGCTTGGTACTCAAAATGACATTCAAATTGAGGCAATGTTAGGAAATATCGGTCGGGCTGATATAAGTCAGCCTATGTTATTTACAGGCAATCAGCGATAGCGTTGTTTATGTTAGTGGGTCAAATAGTACTTCTTCGATTCCGATCCAACTTACTCCAAATATAGAAGGATAAAAAAATTCACGTAATAAAATAGAATCAAAACAAACTCTTTCTTAGGAGCCTATCGATATATCTTTTTCCCAAGATCTAACACATGAAAATCTTTTTAGTTATTTCAACTTAGGCTCTACTAGGCGCATTCAAATACAATGGCGTAAGGCGCACATACAAGAAGTGTCATTCAAACACATTTTTACTTGGCTCGCGTTTTTGGTTTTTTAAAAGCCGCGTTTGCATTTCCACAATGTTCGCGCTATCCTTAGCTGTCACGTAATTGTCGAGTAACATTTGGTTTACCTCAAAAAACGTATGTCCCCACGGAAAAATCAACAAAACCTTCTCGGCTTCCTCCTTAAACCCGGCAATATACAAGGCTGCTGCAATGGCTTCTGCAGTTGTTAGCTTGGTAAGTTTCCCATAATTCACAGGGTTACCTGCAATCAGAATGGGTAAGCATCGACTGGTTCCCTTAACTTGTTTGCCCATGACTTTTTGGGCATGTTCCCAACTGCAATCCAGCGCCGCCAACCCAAACTGCTCAAGCCTCTCTCTATCTGCCGGAGAAAATGCGATTTCGCCAAAGGGGTTTAGCACTATCGCTCGCTTAGGAAGAAATCTTGCACTTGTAACAATGCGGGCAAGTCCTCGACGTTTTAACCGTAATGCAGTGTTTTTTTTGGGGTCATCTTGAGCGGCATGGTAAATGGTTATTCTAACAGGTAAATCTGACTTTGTTTGTTCTGAGCTAGTTTCCACTTGGGTTACGCACCTCTAAATGTCCCATAGGATTCTCAAAGATACGCGGAATCCAATCAATGATGTCCGTAGCCACCATGTGAAAGCCAATCTCACTTGCAACAAAGTCGCCTGCCGCACCATTCACAAATGCCCCTGCAACGGCTGCCTCAAACACATCAACGTTCTGAGTCATCAAACCGCCGACGATTCCGCTGAGAACATCACCGGTTCCCCCAACAGTCATGCCTGGATTACCTGTAAAATTCAATTTGGCACGCTGAGCATCGCATATAACGTCAACTCTGCCTTTGACTAGGAAGGTGGCGTTTAGTTTTTTGGAGGTTTTCTGTATTGCCAAGATACGTTCGTCTTGGTCTTCAGGCAACTTTTCACCCGTAAGAATCTCATATTCCCCCATATGTGGCGTCAAGACCAACGGTGCCTTTAGAGGTCGTTTGATTTTAGCGAAGGCTTTTAATCCGTCAGCATCCAAAAGCAGCGGTTTCTTGGCTTTTTCAACCTCATCTATGAATGCTTTGACAAACTTGAGGGTTTCAGGATTCAGACCCAGGCCTGGACCCATGACAACTGCATCAACCTTGCTTAAGTAGGGCTTGAGGGTTATTACGTTTGCTAGGTTTAGGTTGTCGCCTTCGAGTTTTATTGTTATCAAATCAGGTGACATTGATGAAATCGCTTGCGCAGTTTTGGCTGGAGCCCCAAGATAAACAATGTCTACGCCAGTTCGCAGGGCAGCTAACGAAACCAGCGTTGGGGCACCCGAGAAAACCTCACTGCCTCCAATAACAAGTAACCGTCCGGAGTCGCCTTTGTGCGCTTTGGGATTTCGAGGTTTAGCTGTAAGCAAAACATCCCCGGGACCCGCAAACCGTTCCAGCTCTGAAGGCAAACCAATATCAACCACTTCGAGTTCACCAACGTATTTCTTTGCTTTCTCTAAGCCCGTTTTCGTTTTATGGAAGGTTATGGTGAGGTCGGCTTTTACGGCGGTGCCTAACACTTCACCGGTGTCTGCGTCGATACCTGTGGGTACGTCAACGGCAATTTTGAAACCGCTCAACGTATTAATGTAGTCGACGACTTTGGCTATTGGTTGTTTTAGTTTTCCTTTGGTTCCTGTTCCAAGCAAGGCGTCGATGACTATGCCGGGATTAACTTTGGGTATGAGTGAGCTGTCGGTAAATTCAAACAAGGAAACCTTACCCTGAAGCGACTCAAGGATACCCCAATTAGTAAGCGCAGCTTCATGACTAATATCGCGGCCTCGGCCAACCAAGACTACAGTTACTTCAAAGTCTTCAGCTAAAAGATGCCTCGCTGCAACAAAACCATCGCCGCCATTTCCCCCTAAACCGCAGAAGACCACGGCTTTCTTGTTCTTTTGGAAGCGTAAAATAGTTTCTTGGGCAACTCTGTGTCCAGCGTTCTCCATCAGTTGAAGTAGGCTGATGCCAAAGTATTGTGCGTTGACTTCTAGAGCCCGCATTTCGCGGCTTGTAATGCTTGAAGTTTTGTTTCTTGCTTGCATATTAACGCCTGATTACTGTTATGTATGGTTAAAAGATAAGCATATCCTTGGTTGTATACAGAAGCATCGCCCAAACACACTTTTTACTGCAATCCGTGAAATCTTGAATTCAAAAAATCGCAAAAAATTCGAAGTTCAACGAACCTTATATATTCATATGAAAGCTAAAAAAATGTAAATAGGAAAACTCGCCGACCTTGTTTGAATTTTTGCTTAGCAGCACTAAAAAGGGTGATCTTGAGGAAAAAAACATTGTGTCTTGTGGGTTCGAAACGGGGTAGTTCCGCAAAATTAGACTGCCTTACTTCTTTTAGATAGTGAGCAGGCGATAAACGCGAAACGACAACAAAATTTTGTCCTCAAAACAACCATTAAGAGTTTTTTTAGGTGATGTTGAACCTCACGTCTTCTGACGCAACTCTTTTTTTGTCTAATTCACTCTGCAGTTATCTCTTCCTGAGGAACCAAGTTTGACTATTTTGTTCTGCTTATCCTCTTTTGCCAGACGAAAAGCTGTCGAATGTTATTTTTTTACATTAAAAAGTTGAAACAACCATAGACTACTTAATAAAAATAAACAATATAATTACAAATTACCATAGACGTCTTTGTATAAAATGTTAACCAATAACGAAATGTGGCCCTTCAATCCTGAAGATTGCTCTCGCTCAGAATTTCTCAAAAATTGAAACTTGAAAAACTATTGAAAGAAAGTTACTTGTTTTTTGCTCGAGAGTTTTTTCCCTTGTACTCGCGGGAAATAATCATAGTAGACGTAACAAGTACGCCGGGAACGTTTCTGATGCTCTCCGAGACAAATTCCTCAAGCTTTTCAAGACTTTGAACCGTTACCTCAGCTATCACATCGTATTCGCCGAAAACAATGTCCGCCTGATTGACTTCTTTGAATTCGATGAGTTTTTGAGCTACATCCCTTTCGGCTCCTGATGCAACTTTGAAAAGAACATACGCTAAAATTGCCATGAATTTCACCATCAACCTATTCATGTTAAGTCTTAATTACTTTTCCACCCATCTGCGTATGCAGCAAAAAAGTTTATCCATACCTTTTCTCTTATTTAGTACAGGTTTTAGCATAACTTCTAAAAGAACTGTGGATTTTAAAGATGGTGACTTATTTGAGTAAAAACTACATTTTAAAAAACTCGGACGCCCTTTTAATAACTGACATACAAAAAGATTTTCTGCCTGGTGGAGCCTTGCCAGTCGAAAACGGCGACGAAATAATACCTGTTCTCAACAGCTACATTAAGCGATTTGAGGGTTCTAAAGCACATGTTTTAGCCTCCAGAGATTGGCACCCTAAGAACCACGTATCCTTTAAGACACAGGGAGGTCTATGGTCTCCACACTGCGTGCAAGAAACAAGCGGCGCAAAGTTTAGCCCCAACCTAAAACTACCTCCGCACACAGTCGTCATTTCCAAAGCAACTAACCCAGAAAAAGAAGTTTATTCAGCTTTTGACGGTACAAGCCTTGATCACGATTTACGGGCTATGGGGGTTAAACGGCTTTTTGTGGGTGGTTTAGCGACCGATTACTGTGTGTTGAACACGGTTGTTGATGCACGTAAACTTGGCTTTGAAACAGTGTTGCTTGCTGATGCAACTTTAGGCATTAATGTGGAACCAGGCGATGTTGACCGCGCTATAGAGACTATGCTTAAAAAAGGGTCCCTGCAAGCTACAGCCGAAGATTTCCCAGATGCCGTGGATGAATTACCTATCGAAGAAGCACAGCCTGACGCGTTAGAAGAGAAACCTTTGCAAAGAGCTGAGGTTAAGAAAAAAGCCCGCATGCGCCCTAAAGGGTCTGCTAAGCGGATTCGAACAGAACGAAAAGGCTAAATTTTTTCGAAGAATGGCGAACCTTATATAATCATGCAGATAATGCTCGAGAAAAAAAGCAACTACTATCAGAACAAAGTGGTACCTTTAATTTTTACCGTCACCAAACCTAATAAAAGTTGTTTCGAGTTTGTTTAAGCACATTTAAGGCGGGCAACTTAGCCTATGACGTTATTGAAAGCCTGCAGGCTCTCAAAAATGGGTTTTAGAAAGCGTTATCGGGCAATTTCAGTGGAATTAATGCTGGATTTTGGCTTTTTAATGTTTGGCGCGTAACTGTTTTGATGTTTTTTCAGTCTCATAATAGTTCTTGTTCAGTTGTTTTTTTGTATTGGCGTTGTTTGCCTGGCTCTCTGGTTCTTGTTTAATTTGGTGGGATTTTTTAGCTGGCGAAATTTTTTCGAACCTTAACTTTTTACAATAAACAGTGAAAATGGTGGGCATCAATTTGCGTATTTATAATAAAATAGTTAATTTTGGATGTTGATGCTTACTTTTTCTCTTTTCTATAAGCGAAAAATGGAGTTTTCTGAAACTTTTTTGATAAATTCCGGAGTAGCTTACTTTTTTTATTGCTCGCCCATGACCTGGATAATAATCGTTCTTTCCCTTGGATAAACGTCAGTCTCTACAAAAAGCAGCGACTGCCATGTCCCAAACACCGCGTGCCCGTCCATAACTGGCAAAGTCTTGTCGGGTGGTAGAAGCAGGGATCGCAGATGGGCGTGAGCATTGGATGGGTGCTGGTATTCCTGATGTTTTGGTACGAGTTCTTTCAGAAAAACTTTAATGTCCTCAAGCAAGGCGCCGTCGTTTTCAGTTAAGACCAATATGCCTGTTGCGTGTGGAGCAAAAATGTGGGCTATACCATTTTTAATTTTTGAGTCGGAAACTTCTTCTTGGATTTTGTCGGTTAAGTCTATAAAGTCTATTTCGCCCTGGGTGCGGAACTTGAAGGTTTTATTTACAACTTTGAAGGCAGACATTGAAGACCCCATTGTTGTATGGGTTGTTTGGTTGAAAAGGTTTTCGAAGATGCTCAAAAACTGTGTTTGGGCGATGCTTCTGTATACAGCTTTGGGCATAGATGTTGGTACAACAACTTTAGTTATTCACGACTTTTGGCTCTACAGCTGCAGGGTTGACCGTTCAATGTTGACTTTAGAGCCAATTTTGAAACTTTCGAAGCATTGTAACTGGTGTTTACACGTTTAAATAGTGTATTCATAATTTTCTCCTTGACCATCCTCTTCTCCTTGTTCTCAACTGTTTCGATGTTTATGGGCAAGACTCGGACTGCAATAAAGAGTAAACCTCAACAATTAAAATTAAATCTGAAAGTTGTTGCAACCGGTGTGCAGAATGCAGTTGCAACAACAACAACAACAACAACAACAACAACTATTTCTATGGTCCACTCGCCGATTCTGGTGGGGTTGTTGATCCGGCTTCAGTGGCCGATCCCGATTCAGACGGGAGGTTGAAGCTGACTTGAAGATAAAAAGACCCCTTGCCCAGCAGCGAGGAGAAGATGCGAGAATTGGACGAGTTCAAAGGCACTACATAACAAATGTCTCAGTCAAACAGAGATAAAACAATTGGGTAAGATCATCGACGCTGGGCGAATATACTACCAACTCTAAATAATTAGAAGGCTTTTGACTACTGCTTTTTCACAAATTAGCAAACCACTTTCTTTGGAGCTAACTGTCAAAGAGAGAAAAAAAGATTGATTTTCTTAGTCAAAAATGAGACAAAACGAAAAGTAAAGTAACTTATTTTTGAGGTATAGTCGACGGGGACCTTATGATTCAAGCGCTAAAATATGCTTTAGTACACAACCAGCCAAAGTTGAAAATTCTGTATCCCTGAGGCGACGTCAATACTATACTGGATCCAGACACAAATGGCTTTCATCGGTCCAGCGTCCTACACGATTGGGCGTCATAATCAGAGTCAATTTTCTCAAAAATGTTTGTCGGATCCAACTCTTCGCACACTTTTTTTTAAACTGTTAGGGCCGACCTGGTTTAAATTCAAAATATGTTTTGGGAATTGATTTTCTTCTAATCAAATACAAATTTGTTTCAGGTTTTTTAACTCAAAAAATTTCGGGTATTCGTTAGGGCTTTTTTTCTAAAAAATCCCGGGTATGGGCTCATTTTGGCTCAAATGTGTATTAAAACCATTGTTTTGATTCGAAAGGCGATAAATGCAAAAAGCCGTGATTTTTTTCTATGGAAACCATAATCAAAACCCTCAATTTGAGCCCAAAACATCAAAAAAACCCCAATTACATCGTATTCGCTTTAGCCATAAACAACTGGCATGGACATTACCAGAGCCTCATATAAGTACCTCCGAAAATCTCCATGCGAAGCAAATGTCTGTTTTTTCGGCTATCCTTCGAGGGTAAACACTGCTTTTTTGGCAAATTAACAAACTTTGGCAATTTGGCCCTATTTTTTTAGAAAATTTTTTGCCAAACGGAATTGATTTTTTTTGGAACTTGTTTTCGTTTTGTGACGTTGACTTTTGGACCCCATGTTCTTCTTTGCGGATTCTTTGTTTGTGGCTTGTGCTGTTTTGTGATTGCTCTGCCTGGGTGCTTTTTGTGGTGATAGTGCCTGAAAGTTTCTTTCTTGTAGACGGCAACGCCTCGGAGTTGGAGTTTTGAGATTTCGAGCTAGTTTTTTGGGTGTCTAAGGGATTGTTTTTGTCAGCTCTTTTGCATCAACAGCGACATTTCAAGCCCTTACTGTAGTCTAAATAGTGGTTATTTTTCTTGTGTGGATGTTGAAAAATACGTAATCAGTGGCTATAGTTGTATTAGTAATACTTTAGATTTACATCTTCACCATCCCGCACCAGCTACACCAGCCCAAACTCCCCGTATACAGAAGCATCCCCAAAACACACTTTCCAGGTTCTCCTGAGGAACAATTTTTATGCCAAGAGCCCAATAAATAGGTATTTCAGAGAAGGGAAACCGTTGACTACAGAGATCGACAGAATAAAACTTAGGCGATGGCGCAAAAGAGGCTTCTACAGCGAAACCGTCCTAGTCAAACTCCTGCAGAAAAAAGGCTACAACGCCGTCCGTGTCCCCGTCAGCAACCCCAGCCTCAACCCCCTACCAGACCTCATGGCGCGAAAAGGCAAACACGTCTACGCGTTTGAAGTAAAAAACGCCAGCTACTACGCCTACTTTCCCAAACCACAAATCGACAAACTCTTCCAGTTTCTCACTCAATTCATCCCTACAGGAAACGAAAACAAACATGCAGTGGTAGCGGCGCATCTGGGTAAACGGTGGCTGTTCAAGGAAATCAGCTGGACTGACTGGGAAAAAAATAAGCTCCCCGACAAAGTGCGAATCCTAAAACGCGACCGCGGAAACTTTAACATCGACACCAGCTACCAGCAATAAGCACGTAAAACAAGTGTACCGCAAACTTATTACCTTAAAGGTAACCTGAACCTTAACACATAGGGGTAGGAACGAGAACTAATGACCAGTGAAGAAGGGATAATGGTCTCTGTTCAAGCCTTAGAAAAGACCTACGACCTTGGATATAGCAAAATTACCGTTCTAAAAGATGTGAACCTGCAGATTCCAAAAGCACACTTTGCAGTCCTATGTGGTCCTTCGGGCTCAGGTAAAACAACCCTGCTTAATATCATAGGTGGAATTGACCGGCTAACCAAAGGAAAAGTATTTGTTGCCCAACAAGATTTGACCGTGCAAGATGAGGATTTCCTCTCAGATTTCCGCTGCAACAACGTGGGCTTTGTTTTTCAAGCTTACAATCTTGTTTCTACTCTAACTGTAGCTGAAAATGTGGCTTTCCCAATGGAGTGGACTCAAAAACCTGCGCATGAAACAGAAAAAAGAGTTGAGGAACTTTTAAAAACGGTGGGATTGGCACATCGTGCAAACCATTTTCCTTCGCAACTAAGCGGTGGAGAACAACAACGCGTTGCTTTTGCAAGGGCTCTGGCGAATAATCCAGAGTTGATTCTTGCGGATGAACCTACGGGCAATTTGGATGTAAAAAATGCCCAAAAAATCATCCAAGTGCTCCAACTTTTAAAATCCCAAGGCAAAACCGTCATAGTTTCAACCCATGACGCGCAGATTCGAGAGCTAGCAGACCAGGTTTTCTGTTTAGAAGAGGGCAAATTGGTCGGTAATAATGAGTAGTACCGGTTTTCCCATCAACGATTTGCTTCGAAGGAAACTGCAAACAAGCCTAACAATCGCGACTTTAACGTTGAGTGTGGCTTCTACGCTGTTTCTTTTGCTATTTAGCAGTCGCTTAGGCGTAGGTTTCGCATCAGCCACAGGACGGTTAACGCTGGGTTTAACCGCAATCTTTAGTCAATTTATATTATTCATCGGAATCTTGATTTTTATCATAGGTGCAGTTTTAACTTCATTTATTGTTTTTTTGATGATGTCACAGAGGACCCGTGATTTTGGGCTAATAAAAGCTGCTGGATGCCCAAACAGTCTTGTCGGAGGATACTTTATGACAGAGCTCTTGACGGTTACCTTCGTTGGGTGTATATTGGGCATAGTTTTTGGTTTTTTAGCAGACTTTGTGGTCTCACAATTGGTCTTTTCTGAATATGTGCTGCCTAATTTTTGGTACGCGATCTTGGTTTTTGTCACGTTTTTTGTTCTATCCATATTTTTTGGTTTACGTCCTATCCTTAAAGCCGCTAAAATGTCCGCTATAGAAGCGCTTTCACCAGTGAACTACTACGGTTTAACGGGAGAAACCAAACTTAAGCTGCTCTCTAGACGAGGGATAACTTTGCGAATTGCCCTGAGAAGCTTATATCGACGTCAATCAGCAAGTCTACGCATCGTCTTTTTGTTATCGATTGTTTTTATTTTGTTGACAGTTTCTGTGGCTGGCGGAATAATCGCAAGCGACACCACAATATCATCTATCGAAACACCAATCGGCAAAGATACCCTTGCTATCGGGTATAGCTCAATGATTAATCAGTACAAACTGTTATTGTCGAATTTTTCAAAAATCGAGCAAACAAGCCCCTTTAACTATTCAGACCCAAAATTAGCCGTTCCTGAAACGGTTAATCACCAGCTGAGTACCCTAAACGCTGTTGAACATGTTGATCCAAGGCTGGTTATAGACCTGAATGTTAAGGAAGTGGCTGGCTTCGCTTTCGCGCAAGACAGCTCACAGACACAGTTTGTGGGTGATCATCGCGTTGGTCAATCAATAATAGTTGGTGTAAACCCTACTGTTGCTGTTGGTTCTTGGTCGATTGATGGTCGATTTTTAAGCAACAGTTCTGCTTTTGAAGCGGTTGTGGGAGATTCAATCGCCGAAACAATGTATGTGCCTGATTTAGCAAATAAAATTAGTTTGGCTGATCCGTTGCAAGAGGGCATAGGGATTGAAAATGTGACTTTTAAGATAGTTGGGGTCTGTGTTGACCCATTAAACAATGGTTATGTCGCCTATGCGCCCATCGAGGAATTGCAGAATGCTACAGGATTGCATGAGAATAACCTGTTGCTGGTTAAACTTAACAATTCAACAAATCGTAATGCAGCTATTAATGAAATAAAGAGTGTAGTCCAAGCATCAGGTTATGATTTAGAAGTGTTTGACCTAAACTCGCTGGTCGAACAAAACACGGTTTTTCTATTCTCAAATTGGCAAACAATCATGCTTCTGCCGCTTTTCACCTTAGCCTCAGCCGCCATCTGCCTAGTCGGTTACATGATGCTATCCGCCGATGAGCAACACCAAGAATTCGCCATTTTACGCGCCTTCGGAGCTAAACCAAGAATAATTGTATTTATTTCGGCGATTCAAACCGCAATCGTGCTTATTTCCAGTTTTGCAGTAGGAATTTCACTTGGCGTAACCACAACTTTGCTAATTTTAATGAAAAACCCACTGGTTACAGGCTTTACTATCGTAGAAATAAGTGCTTGGCTACTTGCAGCCTTGCTTGTAATGTTCATCGTAAGCCTCTACCCCGCGTTTAGGCTTGCTAAAACATCAATCCTCAAAATCATGACTTAAAGTTTTGAATTTTTTGGGAAAAAACTTTAGAGTTTCTGTGTAAGCCGGCAGTTGATATATGAAGTCTTGAAGCTGGAGAACGGGCACAATGGGGACTTTTTGGTAGAACTTGTAGGCGCTGGGGATAAGGGAGAGTACGGCTGGTATGAACTTTGCTTTTTCCCATTTAACGCAGTCAAGTTTTGTGTTGAAGATGGGCAAGGAATCGGCCAACGCTTGGGCTCTTTGTGTTTGCAGGTCAACAATTTTCTTGAGGGCTGACGAAGAGATTGCCCGTTGCCAATGCTTGCAGTCGATGCAGATAACTATGGGTTTTCTGCAGCCGACGATGTCGATTTCCCATCTTTTTGGTCCATGTTTGAACCTAAAGTTTTTTTGCACCTTGTAGCCGTTGTTTTTGAGTGCTATCGCGGCGATTTCTTCGAACTCTTGCCAACATAGTAAATCGCCTATGTATTCCACGTCTCCGCCTAAAGATGCTGCTTTAACGGCTAGTTTGAGCCTGCTGGCACTGTTTACTTCTATGGCTCTGTCTTTAAGATAAATGAGGTCTTCGTTTTGAAATTTCTCTAGCAACTTCTTCGCGACAATCGCAGGTATCTTGGCGTCTTTATTGACACTTTCAATTAAAATAGGTCCTTCTTTAGTTAATTTTAAGAGTGAAAATGTCAGATTCCGTTCAATACTCACGACTATCCCTCAAAAAATTTAACATAGACATAGCAAGAAACGCCAAAATACGTTAACATTTGCGCACAGCCCTTCTGACTTGTGAGTGAACCGTATACAGAAGCATCTCCCAAACACAGTTTTGCAGAATCCTCATCCAACCGATTCACCCTCACAGCAGTCTTCAACCAGCCCCATCATTATAGATTATTTGAAAATATATGATGATCCGCTGAAATAACCTTTCCTCAAATTTATAAAAATAAAAAACGAATCTTCTTCGCTGCTCGTAGCTCAAAAAATAATAAATCTCATGGATATTTCTACATGTTTAAATCACTTTAATCGAAGTGGCAATATTAATTTTAACTTTTTAATGTTAATAGTGAAAGTTCGATCATTTTTCGATTAAGAAAAATCAACTCATAATCCTAATCAAATAGATTTCGGTCAAAAGGTTCTAAAAACTCTAAGAATTCTAAATCTGCAATATGCCACCAGGAATTAGAAATCTTGTCCGCTTAACTAGAAATGCCGCTTACAGCTGTTCGGAGCATAATTTAATAGGGTTTTAGTTTCATCGATACCAAAAAAAACTGAAACAAGGATTTACCAAACAATTCAGGACCCTCGCGGGGTTTTTTCTGCTTTCGGTCAAGGGCTAAAAGAAGGCCAATTTCAACTCTTTTATTTAGCGCATCTATTTTTTTTATTCTGTGACTTGAAGTTTGGAATATTATGACACGTGAAGAGGATTTTCTGCAATTTTTGGTTTAAGCGCTGCATGTATATATAAGGTTCGGGAAGTTTCGAGGTTTTTGCCATTTGGCCGGATAAAAATTTTAAAAAAAGAAAAGTCATTTTGTATGTTTTGGCGATGCTTTTGTACACAAATCTTAAAAGACCCTGCAATTAGGCTGAAAAACCTCAAAAATACCAGGTGCATACGGTTTAAATATTAAGGGATTATTAGCTGAATAGGAAAGTTTTATGGCGCATATGAAAGCAATCCAAGTTAATCATCCTGGTGGCGAATTTGTTCTAGTACAAAAGGAGATTCCTGCGCCAAAAGACCACGAAGTCCTCCTAAAAGTTGAAGCCTGCGGCATTTGTCATGGTGACGCGATCGTTAAGTACGGGGGGTTTCTTGGTTTGCACTATCCGCGAACTCCTGGGCACGAGGTGGTCGGCACGATTGTGAAGTTGGGTTCTCAATCGCATTACTGGAAGGTTGGGCAAAGGGTGGGGGTTGGTTGGCGCGGCGGTCACTGCCAAAAGTGCATATCTTGCCTAAAAGGTGATTACGGGGCATGCGAGAGTCCCTTGGCGACAGGTATTTCAACTGACGGAGGATACGCAGAATATATGGTTGCTCGTATGGATGTTTTAACAGTTATTCCTGAAGAACTTACTTCCGTGGAAGCTGCACCACTCTTATGTGCAGGGGCAACCACGCTTGGTGCTTTGAAAAGCAGCGCCGCAAAGGGCGGAGATTTAATCGCAATTCAGGGTTTTGGTGGTTTGGGACATTTGGCATTGCAGTTTGCTGTGCGGCTTGGAATGAAAACCGCTGTTATTTCTCGTGGCAAAGAAAAAAAGAGCTAGCCAGTAAACTTGGAGCCAAGTTTTACATCGATGCAGAAACCTCTAATCCAAGTCAGGAACTCATGAAGCTGGGGGGAGCACGCGCCATATTCTGCACTGCGCCCAACAGTAAAGCCATAGGAGACCTAGTCGAGGGGCTTGCTCGCAATGGACAACTAATCATCATAACGTTCGTTAATGAACCAATGCAGATTTCTCCAACGCAACTGATGCGTGCGGTTCGGTCAGTTAGTGGCTGGGTAGGAGGAAACACCGCTGACACACTAAACTTTAGCGTCCTGACACATGTAGTTCCCATGGTTGAAGTTTTTTCCCTCGAGCAAGCCGCCACCGCTTTTGAACGTATGATGACTGCAAAAGTCCATTTTAGAGCAGTTTTAAAAATTGGAGACGCCTCAATATGAATGAAGTCCAAAGAATAATTCAAGAAAGACAATCAGCAAGAGTCCCCTTCGACCCCAACCAAAAAGTATCAAAAGAACATCTGCAGCAGATTTTGGATGCAGGACGATGGGCACCTACCGCCCACAATATGCAAAACTTCGAAATCGTCGTTGTCGATGATAAAGAGGTTTTAGAGATAATTGGAAATGTGAAATCGCGGATTTCTGAAGAGTTTCTGCGAGAGAACTATGAGCAGCTTTCGTTCTCTAAAGAAGAATTGCTCAAAAAGAAGACTGGAATTTTAGGCGCCATGTTTCCTCCTGCTTGGGTTGACCCATCGAAAATGGCTGAGGTTGCCCACAAAAGTGAGCCTATGCCACTTACCCAGTCCATTCGGGGTAGCCCTTGCCTTCTGATTGTGGTTTATGACCCAAAAAAGAGGGCGCCAGCGTCTGAAGGCGATGTTTTGGGATTCATGAGTCTTGGTTGCGTTATGGAGAACATGTGGCTTATGGCTCAGTCTTTGGGAATTAGTTTGCAGATTCTCAGTGCTTTCGCTGCGCAACCAGTAGAAAAACAGGTAAAGCAGGTCCTTGGTATTCCTGAACAACTAAAGATTGCTTACACTTGCCGTTTGGGGCATCCAACTGGAGCAGCTAAATACCTTCAAGTACGACGGGACACAGCAGATTTCACTCACTACAACAAGTTTGGAAACAAAATGATTTAAAATAGGGCGAGCTTGCCTTTCCTAAATCTAAGTATTTTTCATCTTAATTAAGCAAATTTAATGTTGTTTCTACTTAGTGTTTCTAAATTTGCGCCAACAATTTCCTGAATTTCTTAACGAACGCGAGTAAGCTAAAACTTGCAGTGATTGCTCCAGCTAATATAAAGGAAAAGCTAATTCCTGCATCTTTTAAGCCGCAGCTTAGTAATACGAAGCCAGACAACACTAAGATAGCAACGAAGACCCAAGTCTCCAAGGCGTTTCCCACTTTTCTTCTGCTATCTGCATTTATAAGACTTTGCACAAAAACCGTATTCGTAATAATTGTTGAACAAATGTACATCAAAGCGTTCTAGAGGGTTATTTTATTCTTCTGTATTTTCATTTTCTTGATTTTGCGACTTTTCATCTTGCCGTGAAGGTTGAATTTTGACTTTTGGGTCAGGTTTCTTTTTGATGGCACGTAACAACGGGTCTTCCTTCTTGCTTGTTAATATCATCTTCAGTATAGGAATCGCTATGAACGTTGTTAAGATAACTGCCATCACGCCTATTGAGTAGGTTTTGGTAGAAATCAATCCACTTGTCAATCCAAGGCTTGCAATGATTAACCCCATTTCTCCTCGAGGAGTCATGCTAACACCTATCTTGAGAGAATCTCGAACTGAAAATTTATTTGCCCTGGCAGCGACAAAACTGCCTGTTATCTTTCCGATAAATGCCACAGCGGTTATTATTAGTCCAAGAAAGGCTGCTTCACCGAAAACAGTGAGATTAATCAGGGTGCCTATTGAGATGAAGAATATGGGAACAAAGAACATGTACAAGCTTTTTGTTTGTTCAAGAACCATCTTTACTTTACCCTGTCTCCTTGTTAAGGGTAAACCTGCTGCGAATGCTCCAACTATGGCTGATAAGCCAATTGTTGCAGAGATGTAAGCCGCTAAGAAGCCGTATGCAAGCAAGAAAAGGATGAAATATTCATTGTCAAGTCGGATTCGGTCGATGATAGGGATTAGAACCTTTGAGCCTAACAAAACTATGATTATCCAAAACGCAATGGCTTTTATCACAACTAATGCTGTGTCCAAAGTGTTTACGTTGCCGGAAAGCATGTTTAGAACAACCGACAGGAGAATTACTGCCACTACATCATCTACGATGCCGGCGCCTAGAACCGTTAATCCAACGGGGTTGTTTAGTTTGCCCATGTCTTTTAGTAAACGAATGGTGATTCCGATGCTTGTCGCTGTGAAGACTATGCCTAAGAAAAGTGCTTCATTGTTGGAAATACCTAATGCAAGTGCTGTATAGTAGCACAGCACTAACGGCACTATGGCGCCGAGAACGCCCACCGAAATTGAGGGAAGAAGTTGCTTTCGCAGATTACTCATTTCTGTTTCTAGACCGATGTAAAAAAGCAGAATTATGGCACCTAACTCCGCAAATACGTTTACAGTCGCTTGTTCAGAAATTAGATTAAACACTGAAGGTCCAAGGATTATCCCTACTAAGAGCTCACCTAATGCGACAGGATAACCAAACCTCTTAATCAGTAAACCACCAGCTATTGCAGCGACAAGCAAAATCGATAATTGAAGTACGAAAGAGGAGGTTGGATCAGCCATAAGAGTTTACACCGTTTATATTGAAGTTTATTTAATGTGGACAAGCATAAAAAGATAAAGAAGTCTCACGTGGTTTTTGACATGCAAGAAAACAGAAAACGTGCTGCGTAGCTGGCACCCACGATGTCAACAACTCCTACGACGATTAGAATAATCGAAAAAACACTGTTTGCATCTGCATCGCTCTCCAATAACAAGTTTATGCCAAAGAGAATTGCTGAGATCCAACAACTGCAAAAAGTACTGATTTTTTAGTACTAACTCTTGTTTGGGTTTCGGTTATGTGTGGGACTTAAAGGTGACGGACAATTTCTTAACAATAATTTGTAGCAGAGTTAAAGCAAAAGATAATTCAGTTTTTGGGTCTTTCGATTCTCACCTTCATTCCTCCATACCTCGAGTTAGAAATGCTTTTTTATGCTTAAGGGGCGCTCACGATAGGTGAGTAAAAATTCGTTACTTCAAAGCAAACTCGTATCAAATTACCTAAGGTATGTTAGACCCATGCGATTCATAAAATCAAGAACTGACTCGTACTCTCTGAGGTATTGTTTGCCCTTGTCGGTTAATTTTAATGATGTTTCATCCTGAATAAGCCAAGTTCCTTTAGTTCACTGATATAGGTTTTCAGTCTGTCAAAGGGAACATTTATTTTAAGTTGGACACAAGTGAGAATAATCTTTTCATCATTCGATTCACTGGAAAGAATCAAGAGCAAGTCGCCATAGATTTTCATTCTATCTACGTTAAAGCTTTTTCATCTAAGACCTCTTTTTCTAGTGAACTATGGAAAGCACGATAAGTAACGAAAACGAAAATAAGCAGACTTGCTAAACGCAGAAAATGAGCACCAACAAAGGCCTAAAAGCTTGTGTCAATAAACCAGATCCATAAGGAATATTGATTAAAACTCAACAGCATGTTGGCAAAGGATATTCAGATTGTCTTAGGGTCAGAATGTGAAATATGGCTTCTAATTGTATGAATTGAAATATATGAGAGACATATCACAGAATATTTGGGTTTAGAATTGCCCTTTTGGCATAGACAAAAAATATCTAAGAAAAGAGTTAGTCTTTTTCTTCTTCTTTGATTGTGCACTGGAGCCTCTTTATGATTTCGTCTGCTCGCAGCGGCTCAATCTTCAGGGTGTAGAGTTGGCTGGGCATTCTGAGCTTCAATTTTACAGTGTCCTTGAGCCTTTTCACTTGGCATTGTTTTGCTTTGGCACTCATGGCCACGAATTTTTCAACATCAGTAATTTCAGATGGCATGGATGTATCCTCTTGTGTTAATTCGTTGTGATGGATGCAAAGCCACGTTTTTATCTGTTTTGGTACAACGAAAGATTCCTATGGGCAACCAGCAGATATTGCAACTCTTATATTCAAACAAGCCGTATAGTATTGAGGAAGGTTACTCAAAGCGCGTTTAACCTAACGGAGACAATAAGCGGATGAAACAACCACGCATCCTCGCACTGATTCTAATCATAATTCTGGTCTCTGCCTCCGCTGTTCTTCTCGTTTCTCACTCTAAAAACAGCCGCCAAGAAGACCCCGTTTACGTCGGCGTAGCCTTCGGCGGCGACACCGTAGCCCAAGCCAAACTCCTCATAGACAAAACAAAAAACTACACCAACCTCTTCATCTTGGACTCAGGCATAAATCCCATAAGCACCAACGAAACAGCAGCAAGAGAAATTTGCGACTACGCAGTGGACGCTGGCTTAAACATTATAATAAACATAGGTTCATGGACCCCAAACAATTGGCCCTGGCAAATTACCTTCCTAAATACATCCCGAACAATCTATGGCGACAAATTTCTTGGCGCCTACTACGATGATGAACCTGGCGGAATACCTCTGGATTGGAACTGGACAAAGCAATTTGCAGAAAACAGGCTGATCTTCGGTCCAAATGGAACAATCAATCCTCTTAGCCTAACTCCAATCTACAATAAACTCCAACAAGCAAACCTAACTGGAACCTCACCACAGAATTATACCCTGGAAGCACAATGGTTTAATCAGCTTCTGGAGCGAAACAGAGGACACAACGACCTCAAAACATACAACATAACATCCTTCACTTCAGATTACGCACTCTACTGGTTTGATTACCTTGGAGGTTACGACAAACTTTTTGCACAACTGGGCTGGAATGCCAGTGTGAACGAGCAGATCTCGCTCCTGCGAGGTGCAGCAACCTTGCAGAACAAAGAGTGGGGTACAATCATAACTTGGAAGTACACACAGCCGCCCTATCTGGACACGAGCGAAAACATTTACAATCAACTAGTAACATCCTTCAATGCTGGAGCAAAATACATCACCATCTTTGACTACCCCTACAACTCAACTAGTAACCCCTATGGTGTATTGACTGAGGAGGATTTCGAGGTGCTTGAGAACTTTTGGAGTCAAGTTGTGACAAAATCAAGCCCGAACTCTGCTCATGCTGAAGCGGCGTTGGTTTTGCCCAAAGATTATGGCTCAGGCCTAAGAAGTCCAACAGATAAGATTTGGGGTTTTTGGGGTCCAGACGACAAATCAGCTTTAATCTGGAACAATACCCAAACGCTTCTCAACAAATACGGTTTGCACTTAGACATAGTCTACGATGATCCGGCATTTGCGCTGCAGGGAAATTACTCGAAAGTTTACTATTGGAACCAAACAATCACTTAGGCTAAACTTAAAGAAAGGGGTTTAGTTTGACCTGTTTTGGCTTAAGCTTTTTTTGAGCGAATGCCAAGTTTAAGGTTTACTTCAACAGTATATTCATTTTCAGCTTTTCCAACCGCGAAGTTCCAATCTTTAACTTCAACTTCCATGTCTTTGAATTGGCTAACGATTGCGTCTTTGTAATCTTGAGCTGTTTTCCCTATTTGTTGTAGCTTCTCGGTTATGTTAACGGATGTTTCAGGCATAAATTGCACCTCCTAAATATAGGTCGATTACGCTACAAATATTTGAGGGTTGAATGCTTTTATAAATTTGTGACTGTGTAAGTACAACATCAAACCAAGCGGTCTCTTAGTTGACTTCTCAGTAGTTATTTGATAATTGAATCTACCTTTGAAGTGTATGGGTTTTCGGAACTCTCATACAACGGCTGTTTTAACTGGAAAATATCAGTTGATTTGAAGGTTAATGTTCTGGATGCGGGAGGTTAATGCCATAATACATCGTTACCACAAACAAGGCAACAAAAACCACTTCAACCACTAACACAACGATAAAGACTGTGTTATGATTTTCCTGTAATTCCGCAGGAGTAAGCACGGTAATGTTGCCGCCAGTTTGGTGCCCAGTTGGGTTCTGGGAAGTGATGTAGTTGTCCAAGTCGTTGTCGGCCTGGAGCACTAAAACTACAGGAGGCACAATTAACGCCACTGCCAGAAAAATTCCTGCAATAAGGAAAGTTGTTTTTCGATGCATAAAAAGTCACTAATATTATTTCTCTTTCTAGATTAATAAGCGTTAATTATTAAGTCAATAAAACAGAGAATAGAAGACGGTTGATTTGATAGATAAAAGAATTGGTGGGCCGTACCGGATTTGAACCGGTGATCTTCGCCGCGTGAGGGCGACGTCCTAGCCAGCTAGACTAACGGCCCGCATTTTAGATTGTCAATACATAGGTTTCCTTCATAAAACCTTTACCTATCAAACACAGAAACTATAGTCAGGAGAACGAAAAAATTGCATGAGAATGACCGATTTGAAGAACACAAACACGATGGCGTCTTGATTTTTACTTGTTTTATAGGCAGCGCATTAGTCGGATACCTCCTAATGAACCACTATACTTTACTGGGCATCTAAGAGAAAGAATGCATCAGAAAACTTTAAAACACCTCATTTCATCTGTGATGTGGTGTCCCGGGTTATGTGCCGAGGTAGCTCAGCCTGGGAGAGCGCTCGGCTGAAGACCGAGTCGTCGCATGTTCAAACCCTGCCCTCGGCACCACCATGGTAACTTTGGACAAACATACGACACTTTTACAGTGTCGTCATAAACATGCGACATTATCATTTTTTCTTCCTAAACAGTTTAACTTCGTCTTTTTCGCCATAACAACAATGCAATTCAAAGCCATCTTCAATCAATGCAACTGCTTCAGTCGGGGTTTTAGCTACCTTGCAAATAAACCCTTTATCTTCACCAACACTAACAAGCTGCGTATAGAGCAAAGTATTCTTGATGTTCTTGTGTCCAAGCACTTGCATAACATGGAGAATATCTTTTGTTTTATCGTACTCAGTGGTTCCTTTCCAATGTCTTAATGTATGGATTTTTATTTTGTGCATCCTGGGATTTGATAGTTTGTAAGCAAGCCGTTTCCGTTGTCTTTCAAAAGTACGTCTCAGGTCATTCAAGGATTTGTAGCGGCTGAAAATACTTTCAGTTGATTTAGGATAGCATTCAAGCATGTTAAGAAGTTTAGGTTTTAATATAAAGCGTCTTGGATTGCTGTTTTTTTCTGCCCTTATGCTTAATGTTTTAGATTCAAAGTCAATGTCAGTCCATAGTAAACCGTAAATTTCTCCAGCTCTAGCACCTGTTTCTTTTGCAATTAGCAAGAGCAAGCCTATTTCTTTGTTGACACCTGCAATTAAATCGTCAATTTCTCGTTCTTGAGGGATAAATGGCAGTTCGCGGATTGCTTCGTAATATGGTCTATCCCATGTGAAACCGTAATGTTTAGCGTAGAGATCATAAGCAAATACCACTACTTGTTTTTGCGAGTCTTTCCAATGTTCCTGTTTTGATATAACGGATTTTACTGATTCGGGCATTTCTAAGTTTGCCTTAAGTTTTTGTAGCCCTGTTAAAGCTGATTGCCTTCTATCAATAGTTGATTTTTTATAGCCTTGCTGTTTCATCCATTCTAGGAAGTCGAATAATTTTGCGTTATCACCCACAACTTCATTTTGGGTTGTGAGAACCAAGTTTTTCACCTTAAAGGCGCCTATTTGGTTGTTGTTATCTACATTATCCTTGACTTTTAAGGCTGGTGGGAACGTATATCTGTGCATGCATTGACGGCACATATAGCGCTGCTTTATTTCGCCGTTTGGTAGCTCTCTAGTGCCATTTTTAAAAGCTTTATCGCTGCCGCATTCAGGGCAAACAAGGTTAGCGATTTGAACTTGAGGTTCCAACTAAGAAGCCTCCCCAGAACCAACTTGACTGTAACCTGGGCACTCTTTAGGAATTTCAGCGGTTTCAGAAAGTTTTATTTTCTCCCCAAACATCGTATCGGGTCTTTTGCAATCGGCAGAACGGAAATTTTCGCATTCGCCACGGCAATAGCGTTTTCCCATAGCGTTTGTTGCTGGATCGGAAGGAGGCTCTTTTACTATTAGGTTTTTTGCGTCTATGCTTATTTGCCGTGGATGCGTCGAATAATTAACAATTTCTACCCCGACCGCTTTCAGGTTAGGTATTAAAACGTTTATTTTTCTTGTTAATGCGCCTGGGCTTCGCGGCCATTCTTTGTTAGTCTTTATGTCAATGCTCAGAATATTAACGGCAATGTAATTTAGTTTCGCAAATAAGGCTGAAGGCTGATCTATCCAGTAAGATTTTAATGGTGTTCCAGCGAAATCCACAGTGTCTATAGGTTTAACGGTTAACTCTGCAAATTTCAAAACCGCTAAAGCCACTTGGTTGTTTAATGCTTCTTCATTCTGAGCTTTTACTTTCTCTCTGTATGCTTCGCTAAACTGATCTTGAGATTTATCTAACGCTTCAGCAATGGCACAGCCGTAAAAGTGAAAGTCGCTTAACCGTTGAATTTCTTTAAGTTCGACCGATGGATAAATTTTGAGTGCTTTAGACAAGACATTAAGAAACCCTGTTAGGATAATAGGTTTAGCTTTTTCCAATTCGATTGATAACTGTTTTTCTGTTTTACGTTTATTTATGGTTTCTAAAGCAAAAATGAAGGATCGGTCTAAAAGGTCACTGCTCTGAGCACTTACGTTGATTCCATTAAGCATGATACACCTTTTAAAGTTTAAGATTATGTCCTCGTCGTCGGTGTATAGTTTTCTTACTGCAATGCCTCCCCCAGTTACGGCGCGACATAACATATTACTAGCCCAGCTCGGTAAACTGGAAATATTATCATAAGGAGTCAACCAATTGTGCTCTAAATGTTGAGCCATTTCTCTATCATCTTTAGGCACAGTTAATAGTGGAATGCTTGATGGGTCAATCACTTGTCGGATAACATTGAAAAACCAACTTTTACACGTACCTTGAGCGCCGCTTGCAACTATAGCCGGGTGAGCTATCAGGGGAATCCAATAACTAATTACTGAACACAGCAAGGCTAATTTTGAGTTTGCATCACTGCTTTTTATATTAATAAATTCCAAAAGTTTCCATGCGGAGCCTTGTTTTTTATCCGTTAAAGGTTCGACTAGTGGCTGTTGATGTGCATAGCGTTTGAAAAGCGGAAACGGGGTTTCGTTGACAATCTCCCAGCCTTCAACGGTTACTTTAATGGCTCGCCATGAATCATCACACATGTCTAAGAATATTCCAGCTTCAGCCGGGGCTACTCGGTTATATAACGTGAATTGTCGGCCTTTCTTTTTGAATTTTACCTCCAAGAACACTTATCGCATTTCTTACGCTGTCGCCTCCAGGTACTTTCTCTTCGGCTTCATACATAAGATAAGCTAACCATTTCCGGAACTGTTGACTTTCAATAGGCATTATCACGTTTCGCTTGGGCAAGTTTTGTTTTTCCGATTGCATAGCGTTAATTATTGCTTCGCGTTCGTCGTCGGTTTTTGCTTCCTTAAGTTGCTCTTTTAGCTCTTGTATTTTCTTTTTGTAATCACGACATCTCGCTATTAACGGTGTTTCTGCCTTCTTAGGGGAACCCTCTATTTTCTCTTCATCTTCATTTTTTGGGGTTTCCCTATTGGTGTTACTTTTATCGTTAATGTCGTGATGTCGTGATTTATTGCCTAAATCAAGCTCCTTTTCTAAGAGCGTTAAAGGATTAAATGCTAACTTAACCCTGACGTATTGTGTGCCATGTTGATCGAAAAACAGTTCTGGAATTTCATCAAGGCAATATTTTATTAGTCGATCAGCTTGACTTTCAATCGGCTTATCATCGTCGTTTGTTTGTTCTGAACCTGAAGCTTTTCTCTCAACTACCACCGTTTCTGCATATCTTTTTGTTACTTCGTAACCTTGTGCTAAAAGAGACTGGGCTTCAGCATACGTGACTTTTTTTATGTCGCCTGGTATAATTGGTTCTGTTTTTGCCTTTAAATCGTCTTGGTCTATCTCTACAAATATTGGGTTCTTTATTCCACCGCATCCAATCACTTGCTCTATTGGAATTTGGTTTTCGTTGGCTATGTATCTGCAAGCATCTCTTACTTGGCGTTTAAGGTCTTTTTCATCCATTGGAGGGTTGTTTAGTTGATTCCATCTTTGCATCTCAAAAAAGGCTGTTTCTGCGTCAAGTTTTGTTTTTCCGATTAAGTGGCAAGCGTACCTTATACCTTTAGCATGACGCATTCCAGATGAAACACCGTTAGCCATTTCTTCACGTGTTATATTTTGGGATTGATTTTTGCCGAAATAAGTTTTCACAGCGGCCATAAATTCGGCGTATTCGATCCGTGCGATTGGTACGTTTTTGGAGATAACGTACATTCCAGTTTTTTCTTCACTTGTCGTTAAGTCTTTGTAAGTGATTTCTGTGCCAGGAGCTACTAAGTACTCGTTTTGTGCTCGAATCTCTCCAGCGCCGTTAGGTCTGCCTTTGTCGTCAACATCCCCCTCTAAGTATAGAGTTTTATTTGGGACTTGTTCGCCGCATACGCAAAAATATTTATGCGGTAAACCTCTACGTGGGCTTGTTACTTCAAAAGTTTCAGGGAGAACTTTGCTTAAATTATCATACATTTCTTTTTTGTCGGTGTCAACTAAAACTAAGAAGTCTTTGCCGAGTATTCCCCATCTTTTATGTGGTTGTGTTCCGTGGCAGTATTTGCAGTTGCATGGGTCGTAGCTTGCTAAGTCGCTTGGGCTATAGGGTAGTTTTTGAAACTCCATTTCAAAGGCTGCTTTGTCGGGTCCGACTTTTAAAAAGCGGTCAACTGATAGCTCTTTTTCTTTGAGGCGTTGCACTAGGATGATTTGCTGTTCTTGCGTTGCGTTCAACGTTTAGACGCTCCATAATGTTCTAAAACTATTTTGCCGAGTTCTTGCTGGAGTTTGTCAGCCGCGGAAAATTCCATTGAGGCATAATGATTGTCAGAATTTTGGTGTACTTCTTTGAGTGCTTGGCCGTGTTTTTCTCCAAACTTGGTTATGTGCTTGTTTAAGTCGTGTTGTGTCAGGAAAAGGCAGTTACAATCAGGATCGGGACATTTAAAAAAGTGCTCGGTCAATGCTGAAACGTCTCCTGTGTTTGTTTTTCGTCGTCAGGGCAGCCGTCGGCGTTTTCTCGGACCTCACATTTGATAAGAGCACAGCCGTTGCATGTGACGTCTGTCTTCAATTTTTAGACGCCTCTTTGAGTTTTTGCCGGTAAATTTTGCCTTCACCATAGAGCCAATATGAAAACTCGTATTCTTTGCAGTGATACCGAGATTGGATTGTTGCGTTTGACTTCGAGAGAACTTCAAAAGCGAGTTGGAATTTCTCTGTTACGTTGGTTTGCTTATAGGCGACTTCAAAAGCTCCGAGTTTTGAGCCTTGTTGCACATCAAATATTAGAGTTGTAAAGGTGTTTTCGTTGACTACTGTTTTTTCTTCTCTGGTCTCTTTCGGTGCGAGTGTGTCGATATATTCATTTAACGCCTCTGCAACCATAGTACATGCGTCTCTGAGCTTGACAAGCGACTCTATTTTTTTGGCTGCCAACTTAGTACACCAGCGCCATGTTCATTTTTTCGGTGAACTTGGAGAAATTTACGCATTTGTCGCATAATATTTTGAAGTCGGCGCATCGGGTACTTTTAGGACACATCGGAGGACACAAAGTTAAACGTCTCCTGGAATGGTTCTAAGACTTATTTCTCGATTAGTTTTAAGACGCCTTGAACTTCGAATGCTAAATTTACCTTCTCGTTTACATTGAAAATCAAACTTGTAAGGGTAAGATTCTGCTACGTTAGCCTTGCAGATTTCTTGTTCTTGGTGCTTGGTCATGGCTTCAGCTCCAAGCTAAAATTTAATGGTTCTTGCGTTGCTGCTTGATCGAATTTACAAATGTCCGCTTGAGGGATTTGAAAACGTAATAGAGCTTCTAAAGCCTTCCGAGTTACCAATCCGATAAAGACAAACTCTTCATTAACTAAAACATAGACTTTGAAGGAACGGCTGAATTGGCTGGTACTATTTTTCCGGTCAAAAAGAAACGGTCTGACACTTTGGTTTTTCACCCGATTTTTCTATGAGTTTTCCTTCTCCGCAACAACGATTTCTTGGATTAGTGTAGAAGCCTAATTTGCAGGAAGTTCTTCCAGGTTCATAGTAATTGCATGAGCTACAGAATTCAGGTTTTACAGGTTTTGATACCAATGTAATCCTCTCTTATTTTGGATGGGTATGGCTCGGAAACATGCCTTGGATTCTTCTTTAATTCCATACATGGCGTTAAGTCTGCAATAATTTTCTTTTTGAAAGTAATCGCAAACGCGACAGATCTTTGGTTTTTCAAATTTAGGCGTCGTTTCTTTATCTAGGTAACCGTTCAAAGGACCAAGATTGTGACGTCTAATGATTGAAAGGAATGGAAGGCATGGCAATTTTGCTTAGGCCTCCACTGCTACTTCTTTCTTTTCTAGAGTGCCAAATAGTGCTACTGATCTGTTTTTGGACCAAAAAACCCAAGACTTGCTTGTCTTGACTCCACTGATCTTTTTAGCCATTAGTAATCCTAAGCAATGTGCTAAAGCTGTGCTCCAGTTTCCTATTCCAACTTCTAATCGAATTTTTTCTGTATCTGTTGGTGTGTCTGTCTTCTCAAGTAGACTGAGGATTTTTTCATCATATCCTTTTTCCAATTTTATCTAACCTCACTATGACAGTCTTAACAACTGTCAAAAGAAAAAGGACACAGAAAAAACCTTATTTCAAGGTGATAATTGAAAAACCGTTAAATATTTAAGCTTGAATGTAGCACTATGCTACTATGAACGATGAAGAAATAAATCGCCACTACATCAACAAGAAAGAACAAGAATTGAAGAAAAAACAAGAAATAAATAACAATGAGGGAAAAGAAAGATTGAATTGGCAAGGGGTGGCCTTAAGGAACAGCATGACTGATTATGAAATGTACTCTAATATTGCCAGTTTATTAAGACCTGAAGAACGGTTGAAAATCTTTCAAAAATATTGTGAGTTTTTGGGTAATGATATTCCTGGGCGTATATGGGCAGATAACCAGAAGTTAAAAGAAACTTTTCTCCCAGGCGTACCTAGCATAATAAAGACTGATATTTACAGATTTTATCCTAAATCAAAGTCTAAAAGAGGCGGCCATTTTCCTGATCCTGGAACATGCGCTAAATTCATTATTGCTTTAAAACATTTACACGACCAACATGATTTAGTTCTTGGGTTGTTGAAACCAGGCAACGATGCTATGGCATTTACTTTCAAGCGATTTGCTGTAGAATGGTTCGATGCCTTTGTTACAAAATACTCTGAGCACGACATTGCTCGGCACTATTATAGATAAGTAGCAGTGTGCTAATAATACTTCTCTAATATCAGTTAAAAGTAGAAAAGAAGCAAGAATCAACGTCTTCTGTCTACTCTTTTTTCTATTGAGAGTGCTGGAAGTGCAAGTGATCTTTAAAGTATGGGGGTCAGTTTTTTTGCGAACTGGCACTCTCACCTATGCTATGAAGATGCTTGTCCTCCGGCGTCTCTTAGGGGTACTGGGAACCTTCAACCAAATCAACGAAGTTATTTTCAATTTTCATTCCTTGTTTCCAGTATCCCTTTTTTCTATGAAGAAACAATTAAAGAGGTTTAAGAATTGACAACGAAAAAGACGAAACAAATTCTTCTTGTATCAGGGTTAATTTCACTATTTTTAGGCATATCACTTATTGGGCTAGTTGTTGCTGATGTTAAGCCGCTAAGTCTATTCTATAGCGAAAACAATGCGTATGCTGTTGATCTTACTCCAATTTCAGCAACAGTCGGAGTCAATCAATCTCAGTTGTTTACTACCACTCTAAAGTTTGACGGCTCGGCTCATCAAATAACGTATCATTGGTTGGCTGACGGAAATACTTTACCTGTAACCGGTTCTTCAATGTTCTTGTTTTATGGGAGTCCTGGTAGTTATCCAATTGTATGTCAAGTCACTGTTGACGGAACAACTACAATTAACTGTTATGCCACTTTAATCGTTACTGGATCAACATACGTTGCGCCTTCACCAACGCCAATATCAAACCAAATACTTGATCTGTTACCCACTAAACCGTTGTTAGTTGCGCTCGGAGCTATCTTTTCTGCTTTCGGTTCAATGGCAGTTCTAATATCAAGAAAAGTTTAAGGAGGATTCAAGAAATTGGGTTATAATGCACGTGGAGGTCATGGTTACGGCCAACAAAGTCATCATAACAGTGGTGCCCCTCATTACAGCCAAAAGAAACCTAAACCAACTTTTAAAGCACCAGCACCTAACAATGAACTAGACCGTGAAAAGTCTAACATTTCTACAGCATTTAGCCCAGCTTTTTTAGTGAAAATAGCTGCTTCGTGGACCCAGCCAAGCCTAGTTGGCAGGTTGCCTCCTATGGAATCAAAGAAAGCAGCGTTCCAGTTAGTCCAGGTTCTTGCAAATAGAAAAGAACTTGAACTCGAATTAATCGAATCAAATCAAAACATCTTAAGATTCAAGGTCTCAAAGCAAGAAGACCCAGACCCGAACAACCCAGAGATAACTGAGCAACCACCGGAAAATATTATTTTACCAAATCAAAGTTACGCGTCTTTTGAGTACGTTTCCAATTTGCGATCTGAACTTGCACAATTCGGTTATTCATTAATTGCAGAAGGTTGATAACATTGACTAAAAAAACAAGGAAGAAAAAAGTAAGTCTTGGATTAGCCGAAGCGAAAAGCAAACGTCAGGACACAAATAATAAAACGGTGCCACTAAAGAATTCTATCAATCAAACTAACCATCCGAATTTTATCATAGTCGCCAAAGCAAAGCAGACATGGAACCAGCCATCCCAGGAGTTCAAGCTTCCCAACAATTCAGACCCACAACGATTAGCGTACACGTTAGTCCAAGCCGCTAATCACCGGAAGCTTGAACTCTCACTTACAGAATCCCAGAAGGCTATAGCGTATCAGGTCGAAAGAATAGAAGAATCAGAAGATCAACTACAGCCTGAAGAAAACAAACTATCACTTGAAGAAGGCCAGTCGTTTGAAGCACATCAACTCCTTACCGAAATCAACGTTCAATTGAAAGTATTTGGTTGGACCTTAACCAAGGTTCATTGATTGCACATAGAGGTTGACTAGATGACATTAACTCAAATCAACAAGCCTCAATATCTCGGTACCTTTGATCCTAAAATAGAAGAGTTCTTAGAGGGAAAGAATCCAGGTACACGAAGTATATCGAGCTGGGCTTTTGACGTTTGAAGAGTTCTATAAACCTCAAGGGTCTATTCCAGATTTCTTAGATAAACTCGAAAGAGATAGAGGGTTAGGTTGGCGACAAGCGGAAGATGTTGCTTCAACAGTTATTCGAAAGTATGTGGATTGGTTGCTCAAGGTTAAGATGTTTAAGCGCAAAACAGTTAGGGTCTATGTGGCAAGTGTTCAACAGTTAGCAAAGAAATATCATGTGCCTTTCTCAACAAACGATACTCATTTACCTGCTAGTAATCCAGACCTTAAGAAGTATGCTTGGACTGTTGAAGATGTTGTACGTTTCTTTAACTTGTTTGATTCTCAGATGTATCGAAGCATGGGTGTTCTCATCTTTCAATCTTTCATTGATTGCTCCACTACTCTAGCTCTTACTTACGGGGATATTCAAAAGGAGTATGAAGCCAACAGAGTTCCACTTTGCATAGACACTGAGAGAGTGAAATCAGATATTCCTTTTATGAGCTTTATTGGTAAGTGGGGAATCAAAGAACTTAACAAGTGGTTAGACCCTCAATTAAAAGATGGACTCACTTCTGACACTAAACTGTTTCCCACTTCTAAGGTTCAAACATGCGCTTACTTCAGAAGGAAGGCTGAGCTTTTTCTTGGAGAGAAGTTTGAGAAAGGGGAACGCACAGACTTGCTGTACACATTCCTTAAGGGCTTCAGGCAGCACATTGGCAAGAGACAGCACAACCGGAGACAGCGAACACAATAGAGCGGTTGATCGCTACCTTGATTTCTTTATGGGCAAGACTGTTGAGGAACAGAAGCGGGTTTACTCAAGCAAGAGCAAAGAAGGTTGGAGAGAAACCTGGAGAACTTGTGTTGAGCCTTACGTTACACCAAAGAAGTTTTAACTCTATACTTATTCTTCTCTAAGTTTCTTGTTCTGTTTACCTTTGCCTTTCAGATATGGTTAGTTTACTATCAAACCATGGTTCTATAAGGAAAAAAAACTTCAAAAAAAAATTGAATTGTGTTGTTCCACACAGAGACCTTTTTACTTAATATAGATTAAGTACAACATAGAAGGATGGTTGAGGGGAGATTGTGTAACGCAGCCGCCCATGAAAATCTTGATTATTCTATGTCTAAAAGAATTGAATAGTGTTTCTGTAGGGGTATTGCAAAAAAGAGCTTTGTAACGCATATATATACTAAGTATGGAAAGAAGCGTTACATTTGGGGTCTAAAGATAAGTGATTTACAGTCTGTTTTAGCCTTTGAATGTATAAAGTCCATGGAAAAAGACGGAACTAATCGTCCTTTCTGCCTTCAGGTTTCCACAGTATTATCGGTTTTTGGTCTTCGACTTTCTCGATCTCTGGAAAAGGCGGCGGAAAACCATGATTATAGAAGTAGATATTAACCATTTCTTTTTGGTTGTTGCTGCCATATTCTTTCAAGTATTTGACTATCATGTCCTTTTCTTCTTTGCTTGTGGCGTGGTCACTACCAGCTCTGTTAATTCTTTCGGTAGTCGTTTTAGGTGTATCGCAGAATTGGTTAATGCCATGGTGCATTCCGTCCTGGATATGGAAGGCTCTTTGGTTATGTTCAAACAGTGTGTGCTCAGGCTGCTACTACATCTACACCTATCTTTCTTGCTAATAAAACGCTTAGGCTTTGCCAGTGCTTGCTCTTGATTCAAGTTCTCAGGTATAGTAACTCCGTACTTTTCAAATTGGACTCTTTTCAGTTGCTTTTCAGCGTTCTCGTTTTTCTTCCAAGTTTCCAGCCAATCTATGAAGTCGTTTTTGTCTCGTTCACTGAAACCGTCTTTATGATGGTTTACTTGGTGTTGCAGCAGTTCTTTCACTATTAAGTCGACGGTTTGAAGATTCAAAGCCATTGTCTTTTGAGCCACACCACGAACAAGTTCAAATTTGTCGCCTAATGCTTTTTCGATGCTATCGAGTTCACGCCGGTACTTTTCAGTTTCAGACAAAAGACGCTCGTAAGAACTATCAATTGAAATTTTTCCTCCACCTTGTTTTACCGCACCTTCAATTAACTCAGTTACGAAAGATGTCATTTGGCCGTCTGGTGAGAGTTTTTCTAGCTGCAGCCTTTGTCGCTGGACGCACACGCATATTCAAGGTTTCAAGTTTTTCGCTTAATGTGTCAACTTCATTTGCTTTCTCGGATTCCTTAGGTTCACCTGTTTCAGACTTTTCGTTATCAGCCATGTTTATACCTTCTTTCTACGTGATTGCTTTTCTTTCTTCAAGGTCTTTTCCAAAGCTGCCAAAGTTAGGTCGTCTTCTTGCTCGTACATGAGGTAGTTCGTCTTTTCTCGTGATCTCCACCACGAAAAGCAAAATTCAAAAGAAGCTGTCCTAACCGAGTATCTGGCTCTAATTTCCAAAGTTCCCCAATTACCGCAAGTATTCTATCGATTCTTGCAGGGTCTCTTGGTTTGAAGCGTTTAGCCATTTCTTCAATTTCCTTACGTATTGATTCTGGCAGTTGACCTAACGCCTCTTATTTCCCAAGAACAGCCTTGTTGATTTCAACAATTTCGTCGGAAGTTGGGTAGATGATTTTTTCTCCAGGCAATTCATTTTTCTGTTTTTTCAGTTGCTTCTTAGATGTCAAAACTATTTCACCTTATTCCTTTTTCTCTGTGGCTTGTTTCAAATAGGACTTTTCAGAGAGGTAAGCAATCACTATATTTCGGATTATTTCAGCGTCTTTGGTAACCGAACCCTCTTAGGTTCTGCAGGTATCGGGCACTGTTCATCATCCAAGGTTACTAGGATTCTCTTAACCATTATATCGCCTTTATTACTATTTTCTTACCCAAACGATATATTTAAATATTATTTAATTATACCTAATTTATAGCTAAAACGATATAAAATAGTGTGAGGAGAAAAATAAAATGTCTAAAGAACAAAATGATTTTAAAACCGCTATAGAGAAACTCCATGAATCATCAAACTGTAAACACTGCAAAAACAACCCGAAAGGCTCGAAGCCTTTTGTAGAAATGAAAACCTTGCCAAAGACGTCTCTCGCAGAAAAAGCCCTCGATCAAGTAGTCAAGCAATTCAAGGTATCGGAAAACTGCTTTGTTTGCTTAGCACTCGAAACCTTCGCAAAAATGCCATTGAATAAACAGCTTGATTGGCTGAAAGGAAAGAACTAAAACACTTTCAGGTGGAAAAATTTGACTGAAAAAATTGATAGCGAAACGGTTCAGATAGAAGTTTCCAAAGAACTTGCAGAGAAAGTAAAACTATACGGCATACAAAAACTCATCTGAAGCTATTGCTGAGGCTATCGGAGAATTCGAAGAATTTAGGAAACCTGATGAACCAGCGTTTAATGTGTCTGTTTATATGTTGATGTCTCCGAATTCCGAGTTTGAGGGGGCATTTAAGATGTCTGGGTTATGTTTCAAAGCTTGGAAGAAAGACCTCATAGAAGTCGAATATAATCCGGTATTTAGCGAAAGTGGATCAGGTAAGGAAGTGAAAGCGTTGTTTAAGGAGATTTCAAGTATGGAATAACAGAGAGTCTTAGGGCGTTTGCTAATGACATACTCAAAATCTGCGCTGTATTCGAGAAGTTGCCTATGACTATAACTTTGAATGGTCATGTGAGCTGGGAAAAACCTAAACAGAACCAAAACTGTAACATCCAACCTTCTCTTTTCTTTTTTTCGTTTTTTGGACTTAGATGCTGTAAAATTGACAAAGAAATTA
>CAVTBV010000004.1:0-84549 GCA_963733095.1 Candidatus Bathyarchaeota archaeon | reverse complement strand
AGCGGGCTATCATTCGGGGTGTGTATCCTGAGCGTGTTAGGGGAATAACTTTGTGAACCGGCATGCTTTGGCTTATCCTCTGGATTGCTCGGCTTACAGTGTCAGAAATGTTGATGAAGGATGTGTCTTCAACGTTGCTCTTGACCGCCTTCTCTGTTTCATTTGCAATACGCGTCATCATCTCAACAGCACCCAATGGATATTGACCGACCGCTGTTTCGCCTGAAAGCATTATTGCATCTGAGCCGTCAAGTATGGCATTTGCAACATCGCTTACCTCAGCTCTAGTTGGGTTAGGTTGATTAATCATAGATTCAAGCATCTCTGTCGCCGTAACGACGAGCTTACCCTTTTGATTACACAATTTGATGAGTGATTTCTGAACTAAAGGCACTCTTTCAGGTTCAATCTCAACACCTAAGTCGCCCCTTGCAACCATTAACCCACTGGAAGCATCCAAAATTTCTTCGACATTCTGCACGCCTTCAGAATTCTCGATCTTTGCGATTATTCCTCCCTTAAAGCTGTTGGTTTCAGAGAGGTTTCTTACATCCTGTGCATTTCTTGTAAATGAAAGGGCAACGTATTCGACGTCGTGTTTTTTTGCAAACTTTATGATTTCAAGGTCTTTTTCAGGAAAAGTTGGAACTGCAAGGGACTTATTGGGAACGTTGACTCCTTTTCCATCCTCTACCACACCGTTGGTTAGGGTTAGAAGCAAAAGTTTTCGGTCTTTCTTTTCAACTACGCGGGTTCTGATTTTTCCGTTGTCAATGTAGATTTCATCATTAACCTGCATTTTATCGTAAAAATCGTGATTGAAACAGACAGCTTCGCCGTCAAACCCCACTTCCAAGGTGTCGCCTTTTTGCAAGATTTTTCTTTGTGATGCTTTGATTCTGATTTCGGGCCCTTTAATGTCAATAAGGATGGGGATTTCGGCAATTTCCCGCACCGTTTCTATAACAGTTTGATATTGGGCAAGATTTCCATAGGCAGTGTTTATCCTTGCACCGTTCATGCCTGCATGAAACATTTTTTTGATAGCTTGCTTTGAAGAACAAGCAGGACCCATAGTGCATATTATCTTTGTTCTCTTCATCAAAATATTTCCTCTTGCCAAACAAATACCCTTATTGAGAAACTCTATAAATTAGTATTCCCCGTAACTGAACGTTAAGGTGTCGAATTTGGTTTCAACACATTTTCATGGATGTCAGATGGCAACCACAAATTCAGTGAAGCAGCACAAACTAAGAAAGCTCGTGGCATGGTTATCCGACAAAGAGGGCAAGGGCATGGAGTTTATCTCGCTCTACATACCACGAGACTCATCGCTGGACAAAGTAGTTGCAAACCTAAAGGATGAATCCGAAGAGGCAACCTCAAAGTACGAGAACGCAAGGAACATCAGAGACCATCTGCAAGATGCTCTCAAGAATATTATCCAACGACTGAAACTACAGAATCAAATCCCTGAGAATGGAATTGCCTTATTTGCTGGGACTTTCGCTCCTAACAACTCGGAAAACGAAGTTTTATACGTTGAAGAGCTCGCTCCACCAGAACCGATTACCGCATACCTCTACGAAGTTGACAACCATTTTCGGTTAGAGCCTATAAGAGAAATGCTGAGAAACCAAAAAGTTGTTGGGGTAATTGTTTTGGATTCAAAGGAGGCAAGCTTTGGGGTTCTCAATGGTGAACGCCTTGAAATTCTTGAGAATATTACTTCGGGGATTCATGGCAAGTCTGGAAAGGGCGGGTCAAGCCAACGAAGGTATGAAAGAGAACGCGATATGGCGCTCACAAACTATTTCCACCGAGTTGCAGAGCATTCTGCAAAAGCGTTTCTTGAAAAACACAAAGTTACGGCGTTGACAGTTGGGGGACCGGGGCTAACCAAAGAGGATTTTCTAAAGGGTGATTATCTTCATTATGAACTCCAAAATGCCCTAGTTAGCACGGTTGATACACAATCCGCCGACAAAGAAGGAGTGAAAGAGGTTCTTGACAAATCATCCGAGACCATCAAGAACATGTGTGCACCTGAGGAAAGATTGATTGTGCAACGGCTTTTGACTTATCTGGGCAAACAAGACAATTTAGCTACTTACGGTTTAGATGTGGTTTTGGCGGCTCTTAAGAATGGTGAAGTGGAAGTTGCATTAGTGGCGGACACTACAGAAATGATTCAAGTTGTTCTATTGTGCAAAAAATGCAGATTATCAAAGTCGAAAATTTTGCATAACGAGCAGAAGGTTCAAGCAACGCGGGATATGATTTCGAGTCCATGTTCGAGGTGCAATGCGGTTGATTATGAAGTGGAGGAGAAGGACATAATTGATGTTCTGGAGGATTTGGCTTCGCAGACAGACGCAAGGGTTGAGGTGATATCGACAGAGTCGACGGAAAAAGCCAAGCTCACAGCCTTAGGAGGCTTCGCCGCTATCTTGAGGTACAGACATAGTAAAATTGAATAACAACACCAACAAAGGAAGTTGCAAACCACCTCTAAAAGTAAGCATGGATAAACTCTAGTGATTAAAATGCAGCGATTAGTATTTTATTAGCCACCAAAGTTTTAAGTCGAATCTCTTGTCTAACGGATAGCTTGTTAAACACGAATAAAACTGAAAAGAAAATTGTTGAAAAAGTCGCTCCAAAAGTAAACCCTGCACAGAGGGTTCTTACATTTGACGATGGAAGCAAAATAAAGAGAAAAGTAAGATAGTGCTCTTTCTTTTTCTGCGACAGTTTGAAATTTTTTTATTTGGAACCTAATAGTAGTTTTATGCAGAAACGATAGATGGATAGGTCTGCATTAGCTGATTTTCAGACTATTAACATGTGGGGTGAACAAGTTTTTTCGAAAAAATATTTCAAATATGAACCTTGATTTCATAAACCGTTTACCCATGCCACACTTAATGTGCACCTAAACAATATCCGCCTAGAAGGTGCAATGCAACGCCTAAAATAATCGAACATCTTAAAAACAAAATTACAGTTGGAGCTTTAGCGTTAATTGTAGGTACCTCAGCCTTAGAGTTTGCCCTATTTGGGTGGTCAGAGGGAGTTCACCCACTTTTTGGAGGCTACACTCGTTACATGTGTATCTTGGGTGGTTTAGGAGCTATGATAAGCGGCTCGTTAATGCTAAAGGCAAGCCTCATAAAAAGAAGAAGTGCCATTATCGTGAAGGAGCCCGAACTCGAATTTATTGTCACCGTGGATGAAGACGAACAGGCTATTTCTACCTAAAATTTTATATTGGATGAGCCTCTATTCTGGTTAAAACCTTAGCATTCGAATCTTCCAATAGAAACCAATATTTCAATTGCGTAAGTGTCAAACGCTGAATGGTCGAGGCAAATGGTATGGATCTGAAAACAACGGTATCAGCAATCGTAATTTCCGTGATGATTCTGTCAGCTGGTCTTGCCGCATACTGCGTAGCAACGACACCTCTTGTTTTAGGTACACCAGTACGTGTTGCTTGTGTGGGAGACAGTATAACTCAGGGAAGCGGATATCCCTACAAACTTCAAATGCTACTTGGCTCTAACTATACGGTGGGTAATTTTGGCGTCTGCGGATCCACTGTGTCACAAAATTCCACTATACCTTACATGAACCAGACCGCATTCAAGAACGCAGAAAACTTCGATCCCGACATAGTTGTAATAATGCTTGGAACAAATGATGCTAACCCAGAAATCGCTCACAGCGAAGACAATTTTGAATCTGACTATATCCAGTTGGTCACCTCTTTTGAAAATCTTGAGGGTAATCAGCTAATCTGGATTGTTGAGTCACCGCCGATTTTCAGCACTACCTCAAGTTACAACAATACATACCTTGTTAATTCGGTGATACCGCATGTTGACAATGTTGCAAACCAATTAGATTTGCCTACAGTTAACATGTACGATGTTTTTGGTAACCACTCAGAATATTTTATGGATGGGGTGCATCCAAACCCTGATGGTGCATCACTCATTGCTTCCAACGTATATGACGCAATAACGTTGCCAGATGGTTCCCCAAATGATTATTATTTCAACGTAAGTTAATTTTTTTTGCAAAACTGCTTTTCCATGCAAACTAACGTTTTTTTTAGCGTAAATGCAAATCGTTAATAGCAAAACACACAGTATAAAACTTAAGGGATCGAAATGTACCCAAAGACCCAGGGCACTACTCTTCCCGTTGACCTTATCCGTACAGTAGCCATAATTCTTGTTATTTTACTTCATGCCGCAATCGAGCCCAACCCAACCTTGAATTTTATGTCGCCTGAGGGTGTGCAACTCTGGTGGACATCAAACGTTTACGATTCGATATCAAGAACAGCCGTACCATTGTTCATCATGTTAACTGGTGCCCTACTGCTCCAGCCGAACAAAGCTGATGAGCCACTGCGGGTTTTCTTTAAGAAACGTTGGAACAGAATTGGGATACCGGTCCTGTTTTGGGGCGCAATATTCTTTGCATGGGACTTTACGGTTAAGGGACAAGCCCTAACAACAGTTTCCATCCTCCAGGGTGTGCTTGCGGGACCGTATGTTCATTTTTGGTACGTGTACATTTTGATCGGCTTATACCTTGTCACGCCTATTTTGCGGGTGGTCGTGGCTCATGCTGATTGGCGGATCATACGGTATTTTCTGCTCATTTGGTTTGTTGGCACAGGTATAGTTTCTCTGCTTATTCTATACGCAAACATTAGCCCACAGGCTGTGTGGTTTAGAGACAGTGTTTTTCTATTGATTGGTTTAATCGGCTACTTTGTCTTGGGAGCTTACGTAGCTAAGCTGCGTTTTCGACCGTCAATTCTTTACATAGGCTTAACATTAAGCACCGTTTGGACGATAATGGGAACATATTTCCTGGTTGGCACATTAGGAGAAAATTACAGTCAATTCTTCCTTGACGCATCAAGCTTTAGTGTTATAATCGCTTCAGTCACGTTGTTCCTTATCTTAGCCGCCATCCCCAACCAAACTGTAGAAACTAAATTTCCCCGCGGCAGCAAAGTCCTCAAAAGTATTAGTGAAAATACTTTGCCGATCTACCTTTTCCACGTGATAGTCTTGGAGTCTCTCCAAAAAGGGTACTTGGGCTTTAAAATAAGCGTAACAACAATCAATCCAATAATAGAAATTCCATTAATAACTGTAGTTACCCTACTCATCTGCCTCGCCATAATCGCCCCATTAAAGAGGTTACCTTACCTGAAGAACATAGTCGGTTGAAACCTGTTTAAAATACTGTTTCTTTGATTTGCAACTTTTTTAAACCCTTATCATAGAAAAACCTTATGTTCAAAGACCAATAAATGGTGTTTTAAGGATAGTAAATAGCTTTGGAAAACAGAGCATCAACTACCCGAATACTACAAAAGAACAGAACTGTAGAAAAACCTGTAAAAGTGGATAGTCTAAAAAAATTCTTTATCGAAAATTACCCCTTGTTAAGCATTTTAATCGGGTTCATGCTCGTTGCTATTTCAATAGGACCCTACTACAACGGCGATACAGCATGGGAATACGATGCTGTGTCGGGAGTAATGAAATATGGTTTGCCCTATGCGAACGGTTTGTGCTTAATTAACCAGCCTCCGTTAGGCTTTTACATTATAGCAGTTTTCTTCAAAGTTTTCGGTTCATCAATTTACAATGGTACATTCTTGGTTACTTTGTTTGGGCTTGGATGCGTTGCCTTAGTTTATGGAATTGGGAAGACTCTGTATGACAAGACAACGGGCTTTTTCGCGGCGGCTCTATTCGCTTTTAGCCCATGGCACCTTGTCCTCTCCAGAACATTCCTAATAGATGTGCAGTGTTTATTCTTCAGTCTATTAGCTTTGTTCGTAGGAATAATTGCTGTTCGCAGGGATTCATTCAAACTTTTTTTTGCTGCTGGGATTATTTTTGCGGCTGCATTTAATACAAAATTGTATGCGATCTTTGTTCTTGTCCCATTATTAGCCCTCTTCTTCTATTATAGACCAAAAAACATTATGCGTATCGTAAGCTGGTTGGCGGCATTTTTCTTGCCTGTGTTACTGGTTTCTTATTTATGGTATCAAACAATTACTGGATTGGGACTGTTCTCCATTTTTGTTCATACTGATTTTATAATCAATGAACCCAGCAACATTGTTCCGTCATATTTTTTTGTTGGCAATTTTCTGGTAAGCTATGGTTTAGGATGGTTTTTTATTGATGCAGCAATCTTATCGTTAATCATGTGCGTGATTCAAAGACGCTTATTTCACAAGTTTTTAGTTTTTGACGCTATCTTTTTAGCCGCTATTATTTGTGTTATTGGCGTTAACACTTTTTTGGGGGCAAGTTTAGACCTTAAATCTCCTTATCAAAACGCAATAAAATATGATTATCAATCACTACCATTCTTCAGTTTGTTAGCTGCATCATTGATAACCAAAAACATTTCACTTATTAATTTAAACAAGGGAAAAAAGAAACTAAACAAGATACCCTATTTTTTCGTTGCTTTAGCATGCTTCATATTGGTGGGGGCAGCAATAAGTTATAACATGAATTATGTGCATTTATTTTCCACGTGGAATTATTTGCTTTTCAAAGTAGAACCTCATGTTAACTTGGGCTATTCACTTTTTAATGATGCTCCAATCGGCGTAACTAGCCTCCTCATGAGTGTCCAGTATTTTGGGTACGCGTTTTTGTTGTCAGGACTGGTTTGGGTAAGCAGACATAGAATTAGTTCGCTGATTAAGATTTGCCAAACTCTAAGAAATAATGAATCTAAAAAATAAGACAATCCCGCAAGACAATAATTGATACGATTTCAGTGTCCTTATTTAAGGAAGACACTTTTTTATTTGGATAGACGAATGGTATTTCTTTTATTGGTTTTTCAACTCATAATTATTCTTACAATATGGAGTATGCTCAGACCGAATACCATGCGCGATTCTATGATTGGCTGAATACTGTGGACACAAAACAAGCCCAGAGATCAGTAGTTGCGCAGTCGTGCTTAACAAACAACTCTGCATTACTACTACGGGTTAGATAATGAGAGGAATTTCGTGATAGGCAACCCTGCTTATTCTTTGCCACCATCTGCACCCCGACGACTTCACCTTCCTCAACACCATCAATCCCAGCAATGAATAATGTTGCTTCTTACTAAGTTGTTTTAGCTTCATCAGGGATTAGTCTTAGTTTGGCTTTATCGACAAAAAACCAAAATGCGGAAAGGTGGACTTGGTTGCAAACGGGGAAGATTTTAGCTTTTTAGGGTAGCGGCAAAACCTCTAACCACATCCTTAATCGACTGAACCAGTGGATGTTTAATCTTCTCATCTCCAAGATTCTCTAAACGTTCCACTCTAAAGTAAATCGGCGGGTGCGAATCTAAGCCAACCCACTCCTGCAAACGAAAACTCGGCGTTCGCTCAAACAAAAGTCTGTGGAACCCAATTTTCTCAAGCGACCTAGCCATCACCTTAGGTTGCCCCATCATTATAGCCGACGTCAAGTCTGCGCGGGCTTCAAAGAATTTCGCTATGAAGAATATTAGGGTCATAACTGCGAAGAAGTAGATGAAGAACAGCAGAGAAGTGAATATGAAGGGGAAAAACGCTAGCAATACATAGAACCGAAACAGGAACTCTGCGCTCAACAGCCCAAACAGGATTAAGGGGTCTCTGCCTCTAAGATGCCCAAATTCATGCCCTAAAACGCTTATGACCTCAGGCTCCTCTAATTGAACAAGCAATCCAGTAGTTATCAAAACTATGCCTCGGCTGGGGCTGGGACCCGAAGCTGCTGCGTTGGGAACCATCGTGTTCGAAATCACGATTTTAGGTACTTTGTACCCGAAACGGTCGGCAACTTTCTTTACCAGTTCGTAGACGTTGATTTTTTTGGCTGATAGACTGCCGAGTCTGCATGATACATCGTATTTGGTGAAGATTTTTTCTGCTTCTTGGCAGTCGATTGCGCCGTGTTTGGCGGTTATTTCTTCATAGACTTCTTTCTTTAAAGTTACCAGCTGTTCGGGCGAAATTTGTTTATAGTCATCTAACGTGCCTAAAGACCCGACTGGAGGCTGATATTCCAAGAATTGTATGTAGGGGTTTTCCTTGGTAATTGTCCACTCACCTGACCGGGCAATTATCTTGTTTGAGTAGAAGACAAATACGAATTGTGAAGCAATCAAAATTATTGGGACAAGCCAGAAGTAGCTTGGGTAAAATGCTAAAACAACAACGAATAGTCCCAGTCCAAGCCCAATAAATACGAAGGTTAATAAAACTTGGGTTTCCAAGAAAAGGCGGTTGAAGCTTTTTTCATGAAGCTTTACTTTTTCAGGTACAATTTCTTCGCCTTCTCGCCACGCAAAATACCATGTCGCTTTACGGGCCTTTTCCTCAAACAGCTCAGTTGCGATGAGAACATCTTGTCTTGCTTCTTTGAGGGTTACCTCTGAAACATCCGATTCTAAGGGTGTTATGTTAGCGTTTACGGTGTCTTTACCTGTCACTTCAACTCTTATAATTTGTCTTCCTTGCGCATCGAGAACAACGTATGAGATTTTGTTGCTACCCGGAGATGTTTCCCGAAATAGGTTTGTGAATCGTTGTTTTTGCGGAACAAGGTACTGCGTATAAATGAAGTCAAATAGCTTCTCATAGTATGCGGATGGAACTTCGGTGTCTATTGTGTAAGAAATGCGTGCAGATACCATGCGCTCAAAACCGGTTATACTCAATTTTATCTTCTTTTGCTGAGTTATAACTTTATTGTTAACATTTCGTTTTGAATTTATCAAGGGGGATAGCGTTTATTAATCTCGGAAAACATTGTTAGGATTGTCCATGGTAAAGGGCAAGAAGTCTTTGTTGAATCAAACCAATCATCAAGTTGGCTTGATAACTCAAAGATTTGGGGCTTATTATGACCGCGCAAGGTTTAAGAAAAGCCAAAATTATAATTAAGAGGGAATGTTAGAAGTGGCAACATCTAAAAAAACAATACTCGTTGTTGACGACGATAAATCGATTCTGCGAACCTTCACGCGTATTCTGCAAAAGAGCGGTTATGAAATTGAAACAGCAGAAACAGGCAAAGAAGCAATAGAAAAAGCTGAAAAAGGCCACTACGACCTAGCGCTGGTAGACATTAGGCTTCCAGATATGGATGGTACTGATTTACTTGCAAAACTCAAAAAACAACTCCAACACACAGTTAAAATCATGATTACTGGTTTTCCATCCCTTGAAACGGGTGTTAAAGCGCTCGATGAAGGCGCAGATGCTTATTTGGTCAAGCCAGTGAAACCTCAGGAACTGCTCGTTCTTTTGGAAGAGAAACTAAAGACACGTGAAGAATCCGCTGAAATAAGCCATTAAACCTCCATAAAAATTACCATAGCATCAGTCATTTTTGAAAATTTATATTAGACAAAAGGCTAAACCCTGATTTTTCCCATAAAACCGGTAATGTAGTCCGTGAGCGTGCAGTAGATTTCTACTTTGTTTCGGTTCTCGTCACTATATTTCACGCTTAAAATAATGCTCCAGCAGCCTCCGCGTTCCCCGTCTCATAATCTCAGAGAGCGTCGCCGCACTAATGCCCAACTTAGCCGCCAACTCCGCCATACCAATCTGCCGCGGATAATCAAAAAAGCCGCTTTTGAGTGCCAACCAAAAAATTCTCTCTTGATTCTCGGTTAAAACGCCTATTTGCTGTTCGAACTTGCCGACTTTGAGGATTTTTACTTTGTGACCAGCTTTTTCCAAATCAGACAATATGCCTCTGTAGGCGTCAGCGGTCGGCACCATGAAACTGTAGGTTATTATGTTGCCTTGCATGCTTTTGCCCGACACCAAAAAAGCGTCATGAGCCAAAATTGTGTTGCATACTCCGCAGCCCTCGCTTTCCAGCCACACTGCTGATTTGCCTTCCACGTGGCCTTTGGCGGCGAGTTCTTTGGGAACTTTGAGCCTTTGGTCTTCGCCCACATCCATCAAATGTCGAACGGAGCCGCTGTTTGAACTTCGCACGTCAACAACTTTGAGGTGCTTAAACCCAAGCGATGCAAGTTTTCCAACCATCTTGCATTCCTTGTTTTCGACTTCGATTACAACATGATAGGGTTCACGCCATGTATCAACCAAACCAATCAGCCTTTAAAGTCTAATTAAAAAACGTGCTGTTAAACATACTTGCCAAGCAAAGAAGAAAGGGAAAAAGGAAAGTTGGAGCGGCGTAGATTTTGCAGTATTTCGCGTTCAGCACTATGCCGGCTGCTATTATGACGACGAATGACATTGAAATTACACCAAGTCCACAAGCACGGTTAGATTCCCAGTGGAGCACCCTTCAGGAACAGCGAAGTTAAGGTGTCTGTAACGTAGTGGCTAGGGACGAATTTGCCTGCGATTTGGGCGTCACAAGAGAGCAATGCACCAACGAACCTACCGAGTAATAGTTGCGGAAGCACAAACAGGAAGTGTAAGCCTATGGATGCATTGGAGGATTTTGCGATGGAGGCAATGACTGAGTCAAAGCCACGTTGGACACTGATAAGACCAGTTCAAGTATGAATGCAAACGAGTAGGCTGAGATGCCGACCGCTAGTTTGAAAGCCCATAGCGTAAGTCATTGCGAAGACCGGTGCTGCTTCTGGGATTTGGTGTAGCCCCAAGTTTTTGGGCGATGAAGGGGTGTGTTTTTTAGGTAATGATGGATGCGTGTGTCGTTTTTGGAGGCTTTTGATTCTTGCGTAGAATAGGATGTGAATGGCTAACGATTTCTTTGTTGAAGATGAGCCTGACTAGTTCACAGGCTTCCATGGGTAAAGATGACGCTATCTAGATTTAAAAGCATGAACAGGTCTCAGCTTCCAAAAATGTCTGTCAGCTAACCATTCAAGGTTTTCTTTCTCTTAGTTTACCAAATTCTAAGGCACTTTTAATTAACCGTTCAAGACATTCAAAATCAGAGTGCTGAAGCGTTGTCTTCTCAGCACTTACATAGTTGCCTTTTTTTGCTTGAAGAACCAATCTTTCGAACTCAGCCTCTAAAATATCGCGGGTCATGATTGGCTTGCCATCGAGCAACCTTAAGCTGCAATTAAGACAATATTCAAAATCAAACTCTAACAGTCTGCCTTTAGAGTTGCCTTCACCAAAATAGCTGGTGTTCGCCAATTTGGTGAACATAACATCGTCGAATTCAATAAATGATACATGGGTTTTTTTAATGTCATGGGTATGACTCAAGTTAGCACACTCTCAGGTTTAACATCGTAAACTTTCATAATAAGATAGTTTGATTAAACTCAAAGCGCTGACAGCTTCATTTTGTCATTCGATAGAATGCTTGTCTTTTTTGTCTCAGGCGGGTGTTTTGTTCACGATGAACCTTATAGGATACTTGTCCTGGTTGAGTTTAAAGGCTTTGAGGCTGAGCATAAAGTATCATAAGGTCCGTCTTCCAACTTTTTTATTGTTTTTATAGTGGGGGTTTCTAATCAGCTTTTGTCGCCATATTGGAGCAGGCCTCCACACATAATATTATATGTAGAGGGAAATGGCCAATTTCGTTGACCCTGCCCCGAATATACCTATAGACGCAGTACAGTTCATAAGTCTTCTTAGACCTATCGCCAATCGTTAATACCCTAAGACGCTTCTACATCGAACCCTACAAGATCAGGCATCCTCCGGAAGCATTCCTAAAACTCCTTGCTCTCCAAAAACTAAAACGATACAAATTCCTAACCGAACTCTACAGAGAACTCGACAACCAAACAATCAAACTTCTAGGCTTCAAGCACAAACCAAGCTACAAGACACTCTGGCATTGGCTCAACAAACGCGTAGGCCCCGACGGACTTGAAACAATACATACTGAAATGATGAAGATCATCAATCAAACCCTCGCTGCACAAGGAACTCAAATGGGCAAAATAATCTGTGCAGACGCCACCCACATAGCCGCTCAAAGTAGCGATAAGCAAGCAGCCTACAACGGCCACTACAAGATGAGATGCTATCTTCTCCATCATCTCATCTGCGCAGTGACTGGCTTGACCCTAAACTGGGTTGTCACGCCAGGCAACGTTGACGAAGGCCAATTCATGGTTCCCATACTTGCTAAGACGTTAGCTGACGACTTTAAACCTGAACTGCTAGCACTAGATAATGGCTATGCTCATTACTTCAACTTTGAAATCCCAAATTTCCTAGGCATCAAACTGCTCATCGGCTTTCGCAAACGAAACAAATTCAGTTGGAGAGGTAATCCCAAGACCCTTAAGCTACGCTTTCCGAAAATGATCAAGGCTGGTAAGCTGACTCTTGGGAAGCTCGCTGAGCTAGGCATTGCAGCCAGATCCTGAGAAGAATAAGTTGGAAGACATAGTTTGTGCATTAGCAATCGCTGGGTGAGCATGAGTATGCTGGCGCCTATTTTGGGAACCAGAGTTTAGCTTGGTTTAGACGTGACAGGAAATGTTGGCTGTCGCTGTATTCTTCTCCTCGCAGTGTCATTGAGGGTACGCATGGACACCAGAAGGATTGGCTGGATCTTGGATGGGTTGGTGGAGAAGGGTTTGCGTAAGGCAAGGCTGCATGCGGCTCTTTGTATGCTTTGCGAGGTTGCGGTTGCTCTTGCTAGGGTTCAGAATGGATGTGTTAGAGCGTTGACGAGCCAAGCGTACATCAGGTAGGTTTGGGGTTACTTGGAGAAAAGTGCTGTTTTTTAGCGAATGCTTTGTTATGCTTTGTAGCTCTGGGTCTGAAAATAGTGTGTCTGTTAGCTCGGGGGCCAAAATAGAGCTCAAACGACCTTGTACTTAACGGTCAATGCTGTTTCGCTAAATAGGGAATGCCCGGAAGAAGCTGATTAGAAAGCCCCATAGTACAATAATTAGATATTTTAAATGATTTAAATTGCTCCAATCTGAGAGATGCAGCATTGAGTTAAATTGACCCCACACTCTTAGAAACCTTCCGTGCAGACTTTGTAGTAGCGGTGGCGTTCCCAGTCGGCGCCCTAATTGTAATCTACTTAAACTATTCTCCCTCCAAGCGAGCGCTTTTTGCAACGTTAGGCATATTCTTCGCTGCTGTCATGGGTTCGCATAGGGCAAACCATCGCTGGAGCCTGTAGAGAATCTACTGGGCACAACGAGGATTTTACGATATCTGTGGGTTTTCTGGTCGTTGTTATCTTGCTCTTTGTGATATAAGTAAGTGTTCCGAAAACAAAAATAAGGACAAACCAGACATCAGTTACGAGCCAAGCAAAAACAGTCAAGTGCGGCCGGGGTGGTGTAGCTTGGCAGCATAGAGGCCTGTGGAGCCTTTCGCCCGAGTTCAAATCTCGGCCCCGGCCCCATCAAGCTTACCGATTTTTGACACAGCAACGTTTAACCAACACCGCCAATCTAATGTTATTTACCTCACCGAAAATGAGCACCCATAACGACGGACTCAACAGAGGAACGTAAGAAACACAAATCTTGCACCCATGACGATAGAGTTCTACCCAATTATGGAACAGGTGAGTGTCGGGCGTAAAGTCCCATGCCGAGAGAGCTTAGCCAAGCTTAAAGCGACGCTCAGCTATGAGGTTAAGTGTTTGGTTACGTGGGAGACAAACAGCCCGTAAAAAAAGCTTTTTCTCATAAATAGCGTGGAGTCTTAAGAAATAAAGAAGCCATAAATTGATGCAGTTTTTATCAAGAGGAAATAACTTGTCGCTGTTATTTTTCGGCTTTTTACAAATGTGTTCGACGGTTTAACCTGTGTCGTATGGGTATTTTGACCAATAGAATAATTAACCCCTTAACGGTTAGGCATATATTCTTTTAGGAGTGTTAGATTTGAGGCATCTACTGTTCCGTGCCTTAACTGTCTTGGCGATTGCACTTGTCGTTTTCAGTAGTTTTACTCTGGAATTTCGTTTGATTCAGGTTTCAAAATCGCTGGGCGAATTCTACTGTGTTCCGCTGAGTGTTTATTCTTTTGCCAACAACTACACAGACTTGTATATTCCATCCCAGATAAAAGCCGCTTATGGGTTGCCTTCGTCGGGTGGAAATGGTACCACAATCGCCATAATTGACGCCTTCCAGACCCCCACAATCTCGCATGATTTGACTTTGTTTTCCAGCCAATTCGACTTTCCCTTGCCCACAGAAAGCAATTTTGAAGTGCATATGATGTCAGACAACATTAGCAGCACAAACGTCGACTGGCAGGTGGAAACATGTTTGGATGTCGAATGGGCTCACGCTATTGCACCTGAAGCAAAAATTCTGCTGGTGGAAGCAACCAGCAACACGGTAAGCGACCTAATCGCAGCGGTGGATTATGCTGCCAGTCGACCAGATGTGGTTGCAATATCGATGAGTTGGGGGAGCACTGAATCACACGATCAACTGGGCTACGATTCACATCTTGTCAGCAACGGAAAAGTGTTCTTCGCTGCCTCCGGTGACCTTGGGGCAGGAACGATTTGGCCTGCAAGTTCACCAAACGTGGTTGCTGTAGGGGGAACCACACTGAACATAGGCTCAGACGGGTCAGTGATTTCCGAAACTGGTTGGAACGGCAGCGGCGGCGGAGTCAGCGCCTATGAAAGTATGCCTCAATACCAAAGTAATTATGGACTCAATAATACCCAACGGTGTGTACCCGACGTTTCTTACGACGCTGACCCTAAAACAGGATTTATTGTAGTTTGGAACTCTCGGGTTGAAGCAGTTGGAGGCACAAGTGCAGGTACACCACAGTGGGCAGCAATCCACGCCCTCAACGAATCTGCAACAAACGCCAACCTATATACCAGAGCAAAAACCGATTATTCCTCTTACTTCCGAGACATAACCAACGGCTCAAACGGCTACAACGCAACAGAAGGATATGACTATGTTACGGGGTTAGGTAGCCCTCTAAGGTGCGATTTCCAACCAACGCCTACTCCGACTCCAATACCCAGCGATACCCCGACGCCCACTCCAACCCCGACTCCAACAGAGACCCCCACGCCAACACTGACTCTTACTCCAACACCTACTCCTAGCTCAACACCGTCACCAAGTCCAACACCAAATCCAACGGCCACACCAACACCTACTCCCACGCCAACAATCACGCCAACCCCTACACCTAACCCAACCCCCACAAAAACTCCGACCCCCTCCCCTACTCCCACCTTAACTCCTACCCCTACACCCTCTCCAACCTCTACACCAACGCCAACTCCCACACCAACCCCAACAACCACACCAACCCCTACACCTAACCCAACCCCCACGCCAACCACCCCTCCTACTCCCACACCTTCATCGACCCCTATTCCAACCCAGACACCTAAACCAACAATTACCCCAAGGCCAACATCGATACCAAATCCAACCCCTTCTGCTACACCCACTCCATCACCTACACCAACTCCAACGGCGACTCCAACCCCAGAACCAACCATAATACCTACACCAACACCTGCACCTACGCCTACGGCAACTGCGACTCCAACCCAATCACCTCTGCTACCCACCACAACTCCAGCACCCGTACCCACAGCAACCCCGCTTCTCACAAACATTTCCACACCAACCCCAACCCCTAACATCCTGACAATCGAAGTAACCACAGACGACAACACCACCGTGGAACTGCCGATTTGGAGCAATATGACAGCTCAACAAATCTCTAACGTCACCTTATCCGCAAACCAAACAGCGACAAACATCTCTTTCATTATAATTGGGCAAAACGGCAACTGGGGTTTTTGCAACATAACCATTCCCAAAGGTGCAGTACCCAACGGGGCAACCCCAACAATATACGTTGACAGTCAAGTAGCCACTGACCAAGGATACGTGCAAGACGGCGACAACTACTACGTATGGTGTACAACCCATTTCAGCACACATGAAGTATCCATTGTTTTCGCTAATTTGCCGTCCACGCCTGAATATCCGCCATGGATTATCCCATCCGTGTTACTCATCATATTAGGTTTCTCAGTCACAACCTTGGTTATCATGTATAGTCGGAGCAAAAGAAAAAGCTAAAACGAGAAAAACTCTCCACAGTGAGTAAAATCTTAAATTGCCAAGTATGATTAGGCTATGACGATTGAGTTGATAATTCGTTGGATTTAGAAAGAAAAATTGAGCTTATCTGCCGACAGCCAACAGAAGAAGTGGTAACTCCTGAAGACCTACGCAAGCTTTTGGAGACCGAAGAGCATCCAATCGCATACAATGGTTGGGAACCTTCTGGGTTAGCGCATTTGGGAACTGGAGTTATCTGCGCTTACAAGATGAAAGACTTCGCTGATGCCGGCGTTCATTTCAAGGCGTTTTTGGCAACGTGGCATGCATGGTTAAACAACAAACTAGGTGGCGATCGCGAACTAATCCGCAAAGCTGCAGACCTTTTTAGGCATTCCTGGCTATCACTGGGTGTTCCCGGAGACAAAATCGAATTCATCTACTCCGACGAACTCTACAGCGACATCGATTATTGGGCAAAAACCGTCATAATCGCCAAGAATCTCACATTAGCCCGAACCACCCGAACCCTGGAAATCGCAGGCAGAAAAGAAGGCGAAGCCCACTACGTCTCCGACTACCTCTACACGCCCATGCAGGTTGCAGACATCTTCGAGATGAAAGTGAAGATTTGCCAGTTAGGTATGGACCAGCGAAAAGCAAACATGGTTGGTAGAGAAATCGGCGAGAAAATCGGCTGTTGGAAACCCGTCTGCGTTCATCACCATTTGCTACAAGGTTTAGCAAAACCTGGAATCTGGCCAATTCCCGAAGGACAGGAACGCGAAGCAGTTGCTTCAGCAAAAATGTCCAAGAGCAAACCCGACACATGCATCTTTATCTACGATTCACCTGAAGAAATTAAACAAAAGATGAGTAAAGCGTTCTGTCCAGAAAGAATCGTAAAATTCAACCCCATAATGGACATCTGTAAATACATAATTTTCAGGGAAAAACCTGTCTTCACCATTGAGCGCCCAGCAAAATTCGGCGGAAACGTTGATTTCCAGAGCTTCCAAGAACTTGAATTAGCCTACTCAGAGGGCAAACTCCACCCAATGGACCTCAAAAGCGGTGTCGCAACCCAACTTGCAGCAATCCTTGAGCCCGTCCGGCGCTATTTCGAAAACAACAAGGAAGCCAAGGACTGCTTGGAGACGGTTCGCAAGGCAAAAATTACTAGGTAAAGAGTTTGTCTTCGCATCTTAAGGATAGAGTGGAGAAAATAGAGCAAGTCCTCTCTAAGTTGATAGAAGAGTCAGCGAAGGGCAAACCCATCGTTGTTGAAGGCAAAAAGGACGAGTCGGCTCTGATAGAGTTGGGTGTTATGGGCACAATTTTGTCGGTGAAGACAGCGGGCAAATCCTTCCTTGAAGCAACCGGAGAAATAGAAGCAGTCGGGTCTGGCGAGGTTATTTTGCTCTTGGATTTTGACCGCCGAGGCAAAGAAGGCACGAAACGCTTGCAGCAGGACTTGGAGATTGCAAAAATCAAAGCAAACTTAAAGTTTTGGCGGGAACTAGAGGGGCTGGTTGGTCGAGAAATTCAGTGTGTTGAAAGTTTGCCGTCCTATTTGATTACGCTTCAGAAAAAAGTTTCTAAATCGATTTCTGAAACCTGATTTGAACTGCAATGGTTTTATCCGTAAAATCAGAGAATGGCGTTAGAGAACTGTTTTAATAATCCGCATTTCCCTATAAAATAGATTTTTATGATATCTAATCCTGTATTGGAAGTGATTAAATCGAGGCGGGCAATCCGAAGCTTCGAAGCTAAGTCTGTTCCTGAATCAGCAATTCAAATCATAATAGAAGCAGCAACTTATGCACCATCCGCCATTAACATTCAACCATGGAAATTTACAATAATCACTAACAAATCCGAAATAAAACGTCTCTCTGATACTGCAAAACCTCTTTTGTTGTCTTCTCTGCCTGACGTTGCAGATGAGGGTTTGACCCGTTTTAGGAGCGCTTTATCGAACCCACAGTTTAATGTTTTCTATGATGCACCATTGTTGATTTTTATTTCAGGTGTTAAGTCGCAATTTGCTGTTAATGACTGTTCCATGGCGGCGCAAAACATGATGCTTACCGCGTACACGCTTGGCGTAGGAAGCTGCTGGATCGGCGCTGCAGTACAAGCTGCAAATACTCCAAAAGGCAAAGCGGATCTAGGCGTTCCAGAAGACCACCAAGTCTATGCAGCAATCATATTCGGTTACCCCAAAAATGGCTTTCCACAAGCGCCTGAGAAACGCTCCCCACAAATCCTCAAAAGGATCGATTAGGCGATAAAGATGAACATCGCGGGAAAAGTTGCCTTCGTAACAGGAGCATCAATGGGCATCGGATTAGTCACTGCAAAACTGCTCTCACAAAAAGGCGCCAAACTAGCTTTGGTTACCCGCTCAAAAGATAAACTTGAAAAGCTTGCTAAGCAGCTTCCTGACGCCTTAGCCATTGAGGCTGATGTCTCCAAGGTTGACGACGTTAAAAGGATGGTTAAGCAGGCGTATGAGCATTTTGGGCGGGTAGACATTTTGGTTAACAATGCAGGAGTTGGCTATGACGCGCCAGTTATGAAGATTGACCCCAAAGTGTTCCACTATATCTTCGACTTGGATGTTCTGGGGCAACTCGTCGCAATGCAGGAGGTGGCTCCGCTTATGCGAAAGCAAGGCGAGGGTGCCATCGTCAACGTTAGCTCTGGGCTTGCGTTGATGCATATGGAAGGTATGGGTGGTTATGCAGCCTTGAAGGCGGCCCTTGCGCATCTGAGCTTAACAGCAAGGGAGGAACTTAAAGGCGACAACATATCCGTTAGCGTACTCTACCCCTACATAACATCGACTGACTTTGACAAAAACACAATCAAAAGCTCACAGACGAAAAATTGGGAGGAAGACTCAGAAGGTGCAGATGAAGCCTGGGCGAAGGCTGACCCGCCTGAGCACGTAGCAAAACAGATTGTTGAAGCAATCGAAAAGGGAACAGCTGAGATAGTAGCGCATGACTGGATGAAGAGAGGCGAATTATAAACTCTCGAATACTGCAAAACACTCAGAAAAATAAGGGAAAAAAGGAACTAAGAATTACTCGAAATCAACGGCGCCTGCTTATGAAGAATTCTTTTAAGGAACATCCCAGTGTACGAACTCGAGTTCTCTGAAACTTCTTCTGGCGTGCCCTGTGCTAAAAGTTCGCCACCTGCGGCTCCGCCTTCAGGCCCCAAATCTATAAGGTAATCGCAGCTTTTGATTACATCCAAATTGTGTTCAATGATATACACTGTGTTCCCGTTGTCCACTAGTCGATTGAGGACTTTAATGAGGCGTTTGGTGTCGTCAAAGTGCAAGCCGGTAGTGGGTTCATCAAGCATGTAAACAACGTGCCCCGATTTGTGCTTGCTGAGTTCGCGAGTGATTTTGATGCGTTGGCTCTCTCCACCTGATAGAGTGGTTGAGCTTTGCCCCAGCTTAATGTAGCCCAAGCCAACGTCGAGCAGCGTTTCGAGTTTGCGTGAAACCCTTGGTGTGTTCTCGAAGAATTTTGCCGCTTCCTCAACCGTCATATCCAGCACTTCGGCAATGTTCTTGCCTTTATACAGCACGCTTAGGGTTTCTTTGTTGTAGCGCTTGCCCTTACATTCACTACATTGAACGTACACGTCAGGAAGGAAGTTCATTTCTATGCGCAGAACACCATCACCTTGGCAAGTTTCACATCTGCCGCCCTTCACGTTAAAGCTGAAGCGACCCACTTTGTAGCCCCGAGCTTTAGCTTCTTTGGTGGAAGCGAAGATGCGACGGATTTCATCAAACAGCTTGGTATAGGTGGCTGGGTTGCTTCTTGGTGTCCGTCCAATCGGATCTTGGTCGATAACGATTACGTTACGTACGACCAAGGGAACATCCAATCCATCATGTTTCCCAACTTTATCAACTTGTTCACCGAACATTTTGCGTAAGGCAGGAATAACTGTCAAATTCATCAACGTACTCTTCCCCGAACCCGAAACACCTGTAACTCCACACAGCACGCCAAGCGGGAGCTTTAGGCTGAGGTTTTTGAGGTTGTTTTCTTGCGCACCTTTAACGGTGAGATAGTCTATCGGTTGGCGGCGCTCAGTGGGCACTTCGATTTTGAGTTCTCCTGAGAGGTATTTGCCTGTGAGGCTGCGAGGATTCGTCATTACTTCTTGGGGACTCCCTTCTGCTACGATGTGGCCGCCATGGATGCCTGCGCCGGGTCCCATGTCAACTATGTAGTCGGCATGTCGCATGGTTTCCTCGTCGTGTTCCACCACGATTAATGTGTTGCCTAAGTCACGAAGTCGCTGAAGAGTGCTTATAAGCTTGGCGTTGTCTCGCTGGTGCAAGCCGATGCTGGGTTCATCGAGTATGTAGAGTACACCCATGAGGTTGCTGCCAATCTGCGTCGCCAAACGAATACGCTGCGCTTCACCCCCCGAAAGAGTCTTTGCAGCCCTAGAAAGCGAGAGGTAACCCAAACCAACGTTCTTAAGAAAACCGAGCCGCTCGTTGATTTCTTTAAGAATCTGCTTGGCTATGAACAATTCATTTTCGTTTAACCTCTCTGGCAAGTCTCGGAAGAAGTCAACTGATTCTTCGATGGAGAGGTCTGTTATGTCGATTATGCTTTTGTCCAAGACTTTTACGGCGAGAACGACTGGTTGGAGTTTTTTGCCCTTGCATGTTCCGCAGGGACGGGAAGTCATGAATTTTTCGATGTCTTCTTTGCGCCATTCACTCTCAGTCTGCCGATAAAGACGCATAGTCTGTGGGATAATGCCTTCCCAGCCGTCACGCATCCACATGCTCGCGCCGTTAGACCAGTTGCCGTTAATGGGTTCTTTGTCGCCATAGAGGAGCACTTGGAGCTGCTGTTCAGTGAAATCCTTAAGGGGCATGAACACGTCGAAGCCGTATTTTTTGCCCACCATCGCGATCTGCTGGGCACGCCAACTCAGTTCCATTGTGCCCTTATAAACTGCCAAACCTCCATCCATTATGGAAAGACACGGGTCAGGGATTACTTTGTCGGCGGTAACCTCAGTGATTTCTCCTAAGCCGTGGCAAGTTGGGCAAGCGCCAAACGGCGAGTTAAAGCTGAACATGCGGGGCTCGAGGCTTTCGAAGACGATTTCGGGGTGGTTTGGACAGGCTCCAAAGGTGCTGTACATGGTTTCGCCTTCGAAACGTTCCAGCTCTTTTTTCTTACCAGCATCCGCGTTGGCCGCATCAATTACAATCATGGTACCTTTGCCCATTTTGAGGGCGCCTTCGACGGCTTCAGCGATTCGTGAGCGTTCCTCGTCGCTGATGGTGACAGTGTCGATTACTGCTTCTATCCAGTGCTTCTCATATCGCACTAGTTTGACTTCTTCTTTGATTGAGTCGGATTCGTAGATTTTTTGGTCAGCCCGAATCTTGGTGTAGCCTTCTTTTTTTAAGTCGTCAAAAATCTGTTCGTGTGTTCCCTTCATGCCTCGTATGACTGGGGCTAAGAAGGTGAGGGTTTTTCCTTTTTCAGCCACAATGAGGCTGGTGATGTTTTCTGCACTCTGCGGGTGGATGCTGCTACCGCATTTGGGGCAGTGGTGAACCCCAATTCGGGCAAAGAGAAGCCTTAGGTAATCATAGATTTCGGTGACTGTACCGACAGTTGAGCGTGGATTCTTGCTGGTGCTCTTTTGTTCGATAGAGATTGCTGGTGATAATCCTTCAATCGAATCCACATCGGGCTTATCCATAAGTCCCAGAAACTGCCTTGCATAAGCGCTTAGGCTCTCCACATACCGCCGCTGCCCTTCAGCGTAAATCGTGTCAAACGCAAGGGTAGATTTTCCTGAGCCTGAAAGCCCAGTAATCACTATAAACTTGTTTCGGGGCAACTCTAAATCGATGTTTTTTAAGTTGTGTTCCCGTGCACCCTTAATTGAAACGTTATCTCTCATAATTTAAACCAAAGTTCAATCTGATTATATTTTGTAAGAGTTTATTCAGGTAGATTAGAACCTTTTTGCGTTAAATCCTTAATTTTCCTACTGCACAGGTTCATTTTCCAGCTTACGAGACAGTGCTTTATTGAGCTCTGCGATCGCATCGCGCAGTTCAATAGCGCGTTCAAAGTTAAGCTTCTCCGCTGCTTCCCGCATCTGAGCATCTAAATCGACTATTTGTCGCTTTATGTCTGATTTTGGCAGGTGCTTGGCTCCTTTGATGATGCTTTCTTTGTGAGAGACGCCTTTGACGATGGTTTTTGGAGTGATTCCGTATTGCTGATTGTAGCGTTTCTGTAATCTGCGGCGATAATAGGTAGTTTCGATTGCGTGCCTTATCGATTGGGTTTCAATGTCGGCGTAGAGAATAACCTTCCCGTTTACGTTTCGTGCTGCTCGCCCTATAGTCTGGATTAGGCTCCGTTGGTCACGCAAAAAACCTTCTTTATCTGCATCCAAGATGAATATGGTTGAGACTTCGGGGATGTCCAAGCCTTCCCTAAGCAGGTTGATTCCTACAAGGATATCGAAATCACCTACGCGTAGTTCTCTTATAAGTTCGATACGGTCAAGGCTTTCGATTTCGGAGTGCATATACCTAACACGGAAGCCCTCCTTCGACAGGTAGTCCGCTAAGTCTTCAGCCATCCGTTTAGTCAAGGTTGTAACTAAAACGCGATCACCACGCTCAATGGTTTTCTTGGCTTCTACCATCAAATCCTGCATCTGCCCCTCGATTGGTCGCATTTCAACCTCAGGATCCAAAAGACCAGTGGGACGGGTGATTAATTCGACTGGGGGACCACTTTTTTCCAGTTCGTATTCGGCTGGCGTGGCGGAGACGAAGAGGACTTTGCCCATCTTCTTCTCAAACTCATCAAACATGAGCGGTCGGTTATCCAAAGCACTTGGAAGCCGGAAGCCGAAGTCGACGAGATTCTTTTTTCTTGCGTAGTCTCCGTTGTACATGGCGCGGGCTTGCGGAATGGTTTGATGGCTCTCGTCGATTATTAGCAGGTAATCTTTGGGGAAGTAATCCATAAGCGTAAAAGGAGGTTCTCCGGGTTTTCGTCCATCGAAGTGGCGACTGTAGTTTTCCATGCCGGCACAGAACCCCACTTCCTTTATCATCTCGAGGTCATAGTTGGTACGTTGTTTGAGCCTGTGGGCTTCAAGCGGAGGCAAACTAGGCAACCGCGCTTCCAATTCCTGTTTGATAAGCTCCAGCGCCAAGGCATGCTTCTCTTCAGGTACCACATACTGGCGTGCAGGATAAAGCGTAAACTTGTCGAGCGCAGTCTTCACATCACCATTTAACAGGTTAACCTCTTTTATTTTCCTAATTGCATTGCCTTCAAGTTCCACACGCAGAATTTCGTTCTCGTAAGAAGGCACAACATCCACTGTGTCGCCGCGCACGCGGAACCTGCCGGGCTCAAGAACCATATCGTTACGTTCATACTGCATATCTACAAGTTCACGGATGAGCTGTTGCCGCGAAATTTGCTTTCCGACCTCGAGGTCAGCAGCCATAGTTCGGAAGTCGTCGGGGTTGCCTAAGCTGTAGATGCAACTTATACTCGCCACGATGATCGTGTCATTTCGGCTAACAATGCTCGAAACCGCATGCATGCGCATCTTCTCTATCTGCTCGTTGACGGTGGAGTCTTTTTCGATGTACATGTCTTGAGCGGGCAAATACGATTCAGGCTGATAATAATCATAAAAACTGATGAAATACTCCACACGATTATGAGGAAAAAGCTCTTTTAACTCCGCATAAAGCTGCGCAGCCAACGTTTTGTTGTGAGCGATGATTAGAGTTGATTTTTGGAGTTTGTTGATTACGTTCGCCATAACAAAGGTTTTGCCGCTGCCCGTGATGCCCAAGAGTGTTTGCTTGGGTTTTGTGGAAAAATTTTTCACAAGCTCCTCTACCGCAGTTTGCTGTCCAGGAGAGATTTGAAATGGCGCTACAAGTTCGAATTGCACTTTGCTTCCCCATAAACGACTATAAATGACCAAATAGACTGAATTAATTAAGTTTTTTCTAAAAACTAGTTTAATTCAGGCGTTTCTTCAACTTGCAGGATAGTCAAGATTTGTTTTCCATGGTTAACCATTTTGTTTTGCGTGCGTTAATTCGGTAGAACTGCAAACGTTTCAAACCAAACGCCACCAGCACACCCGCAAACAACACATCATAAATAACCATAAGAAAGACTTTTGAAGAGCTAATCTGCAAGGTTAGCCTGAACCACACCGAAAAGTAGCGCCACGTACATTAGCGAGTGGAAAAGGCGCCAATTAGAATTAATTTTTTTCAAAATGCACCGGGTCAAATGCGATGTAAACTGCGAGCAGTACTATGCTGCGCCGTAGAACTGGAAATGGTAGAAGGGGCTAAAGTCTGGCAAAAGAAGCATCGGGTTTAACGTTAGAATTACTACGACAATCGGGTGCAAGGTTATGAGCAACAACCCAACTTCGGCGAAATAATGATGCACGCTTATGAAGGATTTTCTGAAGAAAAATGTAATTTCCTTTATGAACGGGATATAATAGCATCGATGCTTAAAGCGATGAAAACGTTTAGGGCAAATAAACGTGCGGCTAAGTTGAAGGACCAATATAGATATTGTTGAAGGCGACTACAGAGACTGCTAGGTAGAGATGAGGACTAAAGCGAAGAAAGCGAGACGTTCTTTAGAACCATAGCTGAAATCATCTCTGAAATAAAACAACTACATGTTAATTTTCTTTGTCGTAAGATAACTATGTTTTTAAAAATGACGTTACACTTGTTTTCAGCCAATAAACCTACCCCTATCGTTTCTGCAATGAACCAATAGTAGGATCTAAATAGGTGGATTGTGCGAATACTTTTTGTTTGCCCACGGCACATCTATTCATAAGTGAATGTTAGTGCCTCTAATCTCAAGCTTTGACCCTTGGCGCTCTGGCCTCTGCACATGCCCAAATAAACTAACGTTTAACCCCTATACGGGATGCGACCACCAATGCACCTACTGCTACGCGTCAAGCTACATTCCGAACTTCAAGGTTTGCCACCCAAAAAAAGACCTACTTGCCACTTTAAGGCGGGAAGCAACAAAACTTAGAGGCGAAACCATATCCATTGCAAACTCCTCTGACCCCTACCCCCGGATCGAAGCCTCAGAAGGATTAACTAGGCGATGTCTTGAAGTTTTGGCAGAGTGCAACTGTAAAGTTCAAATCATAACTAAAAGCAACATCGTAGCTCGAGATGACGACATTCTAAGCAAGATTCCCGCAACAGTGGCTCTAACCATAACCACTGACAACGAGGTTATAGCTAGCGCCATCGAACCCAAAGCGCCGACACCTTCTCAAAGGCTACGCGCTGCCCAAGACTTGATTAAAGCAGGCGTACCTGTCTCAGTTCGTATCGACCCAATTATTCCCACCGTTAACGACCAACCCCAAAAACTCATCAAAACCCTTGCAGAAATCGGTGTCAAACATATAACATGCTCGACTTACAAAGCCAAATCCGACAATTGGGCGCGTTTAAGCCAAGCTTTGCCCCGGGTGATGGAGCAGCTAAAGCCGTTGTATTTCCAAGAGGGTGAAAAAGTCGGGGGAAGCGCGTTGCTTCCTAAAGATTTCCGCTATAAGCTCCTAAAGGGTGTGAGGGATGTGGCGTTGGCAAGGGGGTTGCAGTTTGGGGTTTGCCGCGAAGGTCTACATGGTTTAAGCACGGCGGTGTGTGATGGGTCATGGCTTATGCCCAAGGTAAAGGAGGATGAGCAATGCAAAATCGGGTAATTATGCTGGCTGACTTCGATTATTTTTTTGCTCAATGCGAGGAACTGCGCAACCCAGCCTCTAAGGATAAACCCATCGTCGTAGGCGTCTATTCTGGTCGCACAGAGGAAAGTGGCGCTGTAAGCACCAGCAACTACATCGCCCGCAAATATGGCGTCAAATCTGGCATGCCCCTATTCATGGCTAAACGCAAGTTGGAGGGCACCGATGCAGTTTTCTTCCCTGTAGACCACGATTATTATGATCAAATCAGCGACCGTATAATGCAGATATTCCGCAGCTACGCAACCAGTCTTGAGCAAGTCAGCGTGGACGAAGCGTACTTGGATGTTACTGAACAAGTTGAAGGCAATTTTGAGAAAGCAAGAGACTATGCACAAAAAATCAAAGCTGATGTGAAAGCAGAAGTTGGCATATCTTTTTCGATCGGTGTTGGACCCAACAAGCTTATCGCAAAGATTGCGTGTGACAGCCAAAAACCCGACGGCTTAACAATAGTTAAACCTGAAGAAGCTCAAGTTTTCCTTATGCCCTTGTCTGTTGATTGCTTGCTGGGGGTCGGGAAAAAGACGTCGGTCAAGATGGAGCAGATGGGTGTAAAAACGATAGGTGAATTGGCTGAGTACGATGTTCAGGGGCTCATCAGCATATTTGGCAAAAGTCTCGGCCTCTACTTTCATAACGCCTCAAACGCCATAGACAACGAACCCGTCATCGAGCAGGGTGAAGCGGAATCCATAAGCAGAATCGGCACACTAAAGCAGGACACACATGATTTAAAGTTTATTTTGCAGAAAACCTATGAACTAGTCGAGCCTGTCTACCGGGAAGTTTCTGAGAAAGGCTTAAGTTTTAAGACAGTTTCAATTTATGTGGTTAACGCCGATTTGAGCAGCAAAAGTCGCTTGATAACGCTTGAGCAACCCGCAAAAGATAAAGAAACAATAACTCGAAACGTCAAGTTTCTTTTTGAGAGATTTTTGGCCGAATCCACGCTTGAAGTACGCAGAGTCGGCGTTAAAGTTTCGGGTTTTAGCAAGGATGAGCCAAGGCAGAAATCACTGACGAGCTTTTTCCAAAACACCCTTTGAAACATATTTTTTCGTTTTTTCTGAATAAGCCTTAAATCAAACTTGTAAGCTATCGAACATATAATCCCCTGAGTTGAAACTATGAAAAGAGACGAAGTGCTTTCATTGCTGAAGGAATTGATGGTTGTATGCGAATCGATGCGTTTCTCGCCGGTTGTCTCCCTCATGCCAAGCCTTAAGCAAGGAAGATGGAGCTTAAGTATCAAATGGGACGATGAAAACGAAAGAGGCTGCTTCGATAAGATCGTCAATGACCGGGGATTAATGACCACAGTAACAGCAGATGGCTACACAATCTTCCAAAAACCATAGCTATTCTGTCAACGTTTCCAGTTACCTGAGCAAACTTTTTCTTTTCCCTAAACGGTATGTATCTTAGTGATTATTTTGGATAGTAAACATAAAAGCAGGTTGCCGCCCGACCAGCAGGTTACTGACAGAATCTTACGCTGGGGAAAAGACCATCCGGGAATAACCTCAACCAACCCACAAGTGCAACTGGAAACCTACATGCTGACCGTTGACGGTGAAGTAGAAAACCCCTTGAAGCTAAGCTGGAACGATTTTATGCAACTTCCCAAAACCGTTTCCATCAGCGATTTTCACTGTGTGGAGGGCTGGAGTGTTTTGGATTGCAAGTGGGAAGGCGTCAAAATTAAAGACATCGAAAAACTTGTTAAGCCAAAGGATGTGGCGCGTGCTGTGACTTTTGAGTGTGCCGACATATATACGACTTCGCTCTTCCGTGAGGAGCTTGCTTGTGATGATGTGTTGTTGGCGTACAAGCTTAATGGTGAGGTGTTGGATGAGGGGTTGGGTTTTCCTGTACGTTTGATTGTGCCGAGTAAGTATGCGTATAAGAGTGCGCTCTGGGTTGTGCGTTTGCGGTTTACTAGGGCAAGGAACTTGGTTTTTGGGAGCGGCGGGGGTACAGTGACAGCGCTGATGTGTGGAGAAATGACCGTTTCAAGCGCTAACTATTATAATGCTGTGTAGAATAAACTGCCTATGCGTGTGTCATATTTTTCATTTACAACCATTTATTAATTCAAAGCACATTTTTAAAATTAGAATAAAGTTTATAAGTGCAACTTGCCACATCGATGGCTCTTCAAGAGGTCGAAAAATATGTCACAGAAAAATGAAGCAAGGCACCGCTCAAACTGCCAAATAACCACCAAAATAACGGTTACAACAGCAGACGCCAGCAAACCAACCGTGCCTTCACAGAAAAGAAAAGAAGACGCCCAAAAAACACTCTACTTAAACAGAATATAAGCACAAGCTTCTTTTTAAGCAGAACAGTTTTCCATAATTCAATTCTTTTATACTTGATACTCTCCGTTTTAAACACGAAAGAGGCATAAACCTTGAATTACACCGAAGCAAACCTCGGAAGAATCTTTATCATAAGACTCCACAACGACGAACGACTCCACGAAGTGATAGAGAAATTTGCAGCCCAAAAACAAATCAAAAGCGCCCTCTGCTTCTTCCTTGGTGGCGCACAGGATAAAAGCAAAGTCGTTGTGGGACCAAAAGAAGGCAATGCGATGCCTCCTCAGCCTATGGTTACGCTTTTGAAGGGTGTCCATGAAGGCTGCGGGGTAGGTACAATCTTTACAGACCAAGAAGGAACCCCCAAGTTGCATATGCATGCTAGTTTTGGCAGAAACGACAAAGCCATCACCGGTTGCGTTCGTATGGGTGTGGACGTTTGGCAAATAGGTGAGGTTGTGATTCTCGAGTTAACAGGTGGCTCGGCTAAACGGGAAAAGAACAAGGAAACAGGCTTTGAATTTCTAGAATGTTAACCCAAAAATCGAACCAAAAATAGCCTAAAGCCTTTATTGTTTGAGAATTCACCGAAAAACGGCTGGTCTTGTGGGTCTCCGAACCTATGTGTGTTATAAATCAAAGTTTGAACCTGGGCATAATCGAGCGTTGTGTTGAAGAAGGTTGTGTGTGGTCCCCAATCAAAAAGAATGATGTACTTGACGTTGCGTTCTTGACAGAGACTGACGAATTCAGTTATGTTAAAGTTGGGCGTAAACGCATCAACCGCCAGAGCTGGGTACTGCCAAATTTGGTCGCTGGACATGGTTGGGGGCTGGTAGAAACGGAACATATCTTGGTCGAGCAGGTTGAAAGCACACACAAGCACTGCCGATTGGTTTTGGTCCATGTGGGCTGCTAGATAGTTGGTTGCTTCTTGGATGGGGATGTGTATTTGGTCTCTGGCAGTCATCAGGTACGAATCGTAGCTGGCGTAAGCAATCGCTGACGCTATTACGACAATAAAGAATGCGGCTGCCAGCTTCTTTGAGCGGTCTGCCTTGAAGCCTACCTGCCTTGGCTTCCATGCGCGGACTCTTCCGTAGAGGAAAAATATGAAGGAGGCGGCTGAAACGGCTAAAATCGGAAAAAGCGGCGTTACATACCGCCATTGCCTGTTGGGAATAAGGGTGAAGAAAACATAAACCACTACAAACCATGTGAGAAAGAAGATATCTTGTTTTTTTCTTCGGTAAGCAAACAATCCTAAGCCACATAATCCTAAAGCGAAAATCGGCAGCGAAATCGGGTGGACAGGTATGTCGTTGAAGGGCCATGTCATCTCGACAAGGTAGAATATTGGGGTGGGTTGGAATCGGTTGCTGTAGGCTGGGCGGTCTTGGCCGCCTTCAGTCATAACATACTGTAGGGTCTGGAACTTTGTGACTCCATCATAATGGTAAATCATCACAAACCAAGGCACCACAACCAAAACCACAATCACAAAAATCAATAGCAATTTTGCCAAGCTCAGTTTCAACCGTTTTCGGCTCAGAAACAGGATACTCAACAACATGGCAATGGCAGCAACAACAATCTGATATTTAGCTAAAACACCTATGCCTATGGCTAAGCCGCTAAAGAGCAGCGTTTTGTAGGTGTCCTTTGCTAACCATGAATAGAAAGTAAACATCACCAGAGTGAAGAAGAAGATAAGCATGGTTTCTAGCATGGTTACTCTTGAGAGCCAAAAGAACCCTGGCATCGTCCCCAGTAGAACGGCTGCGATTAAGGCGTTTTTGGGTCCGTAGGTTTTCTTGGAAAACTCGAACAAAACCAAAATCGACAACAACGAAAAAGCCACCGCCACCAAACGTCCTGCAACCTGGTTTGCCCCAAAGATTTGGAAGTAACCCGTAGTTACAAGGTCAAAGATGGGCGGGTAGTAACCGTAGGTTGTCATGTAATCCCATGTTTGCCCCCGACTGAGAAGCAAGCCGCCGTTCAAATGAGGCATTTCGTCCCATTGTACCGACATATAACCCAGATTATACAGGACAGCAACCGCAAAAATAACCAAGAAAATTAGAAGTACAGGTCGATAATGGTATTTTTCCATGAAAGCAACAGTTGCCTGCCACTTTTGACGCAGGCTGGTTTTGGGTCGCTGACCTAGCTTCGCTTTTCTAAATGGAGGCTGCTCGCTAGTGCCAGTTGATGAGGTGATGTTTAGCGACCCCTTTTTAGGATGAGAATTAGTGGTGGCATCTAAAAAGAGTTTGTGATAGCCCTAGGGCGTCGGCGTCAAAATTTGTGTGAGATACACAATTCATTTATGGTTAAGAATGCTTTGTTTTTCCAGTTTGGAAAGGGCGAATAACGAATTGAAGCGTGGGGTACCTGACAAAGAAATTTCAATCCTTCTGCCAGCTTACAACGAAGCGGCACAGATTGAAAAATGCGTCCTTGAAGTTGAGGGGGCTGTTCGTTCTTTTTCAAAATCCTACGAGATAATCGTGTCCGAAGACGGCAGCACCGACGGCACAGATGCTATCGTGGCGAAGATGGCTAAACGCAACCCTAACCTGTTTCTGCTGCATTCACCCACACGCTTGGGAAAAGGCAAAGGCATAAAAAACGCCCTTAGCTTTTCCAGAGGCAAAATCATAACTTTCATGGATGTTGACTTAGCCACTAACCTTGAATGTTTACCTCAGCTTCTTCAGGTAGTTAAGAAGAACGGTGGCATGGCTATCGGTTCAAGGCACGTTGAGGGCTCACGTGTGCAACGCAGTTTTTCGCGGACTCTGTTTAGTCTAACCTATAATTTGGCTGTGCGCCTGCTTTTTCTTGACGGAATCCACGACCACCAATGCGGATTCAAAACGATGAATCGTGAAGTTGCCGAAGCAGTGCTCAACGTTTCCAAATCTGACGGCTATTTCTTTGATACGGAAATGATTGTGCGGTGCAAAAAACTTGGGTTCCCCGTGGCTGAAGTGGCGGTTCAATGGTCTGAGCGGGAAAAAGGCGCCTCAAAAGTTAATCCTGTTCGGGATGCGAAGAAGATTGGTTTGGATATGTTGGCTTTCCGGCTTAATTCCGCGTAATAACTAAGTGTAGATTATCTTAAGCGTGAATCTGCTTAAACGCGGTTGCCTATTTTTAACCTGCGTTTTATCCGTTGAAACTCTTGCATAAGGTTCAATGTGACTGGTACTGGTCTGCCAAAGGGTTGGCAATGTCCCTCCACGATGGCTTTTGTTATGGCTTCCACACTCGGTTCAGATGCTTCGATGACAGTATAGCCATAGCCGATTTGGGGACCATAATGCGCGTCGGTTCCAGCCACGCAAGAAAGATTTAAGCGCTCAGCCGTTTCAGTAGCCTTCTTTATGCTTCTTTTGAAGGGAAATGCTCGGGCGTTTATGATTTCGATGGCGTCAAAGGTTTCGCCGACGTTTTCTTTTAGGCATCCCTTGAACAGGACAAAGGGGTGGCAGGCGATTGCAATTCCACCTGCATTATGGATTCGCTCAACCGTCTCGACGGCACTTAAACCGCGAGGTATGAGTTCATGTACGTTAAGCGCAACTATGTGTCCGTCAGCACTGGACACTTCCATGCCTGGAATGATTAAAAAATCGGTTTCTTCGGCGATCTTGTAGGCGCCATCGAGTTGGTTGTGGTCTGTGACTGCGACAGCGTTCAACCCACACTTTTTAGCGTAGTAAACGAGGTCTTTGGGGGTTATGAGTGAATCTTTGCTGTATGTTGTGTGAACGTGGAGGTCTGCTTTTATCTGCATCAGTTAGCCTCTATTTTGGAGGTGCCTCAGCTCTTATCTGTGCCAGCAGCTCATCGAGTTTAGTTTCGTCGGCTTCGATTTTGTGGAATAGCGGTGTGGGCTTGGCGATTTTGTGTCCTGCTTCTATGGGTTTAATTGCGTCGCTCCAACTGCTTTTGCCTACGCTTTCGGGCAGGTTTAATGTTTGCCAAAGCTGTTGCGCCGTTTGCGGCATGAAAGGCTCAGATACCACGGCGATTGCCTTGACCACTTGTGTTGCCACGTAGAAGATGGTTCCAGCTTTTTCCTTGTCGGTTTTCATCAGGTTCCAGGGTTCTTTGGTGTTTAAGTACTGGTTTCCGATACGACTTATGGCGATGAGCGTATTAGCGGCGGATTGAAGCCATGAATCTTCAATCTCCTTGGCAGCTTGCTCTACCTTTTCTTTAACTATTTGCAGTATAGCTTCGTCGTCTTTGTCAAGTTTAGTTGGCGCTGGGATTTGCCCGTCGAATTTGCTGTTTATGAATGATAGGGTGCGGTGGATAAAGTTGCCGAAGGTATCGTTTAGGTCGGCGTTAATTTTCTCGGCGAATGCTGTCCAGGTGAAATTTGTGTCTTTGCTCTCCGGGCGTGTGGCAATGAGGAAAAATCGCCAGTAATCCACGAGGAACATTTCTAAGGCTTCGTCTATCCAGATGCCCACGCGCTGGCTCTTGGAGGCTTTTTGTCCGCGGAACTGGAGGAATTCGGTGGCAGAAACATTCCATGGCAAGTTATATCCTTGCCCTGAAGCCAACAGTAGCGCTGGCAGGATTATGGTGTGGAAGGGAATGTTGTCTTTACCCACAAAGTATAATGTCTTGGTTTGCTTGTCGAACCAGAACTCACGCCACTTTTCAGGCTGCCCCAACCGCTGGCACTGCTCAATAGTCGCAGAAACATAGCCTAAAACTGCATCAACCCAAACATAGATGGTTTTGCCTTGTGCACCCTCAAACGGCGCGGGAATCCCCCATTCGATGTCGCGGGTGACGGCTCGGGGTTTTAAACCTTCTTTTATCCAGTTTAAACTAAAATTTTTGACGTTAGTTGGAAGTTGAGGGTTGTTTTTTAAGTATTCAGTTAAGGGTTTGGAAAGTTTTGTGAGGTCGATGTACCAGTGCCGCGTGGTTTTCACTGTGGGTTTGTTCTTGCATATAACGCAGTACGGGTCTACTAAAGCGGTGGGTTCCAAGAGTTTGCCGCAGATGTCGCATTGGTCGCCGCGGGCTTTTTCGCAGCCGCAATAGGGGCATTTGCCTTCTACGAAGCGGTCGGGCAAGAAGCGTTGGTCGGTTTCACAGTAGAGCATTTGGGTGTCTTGAGCGAATATGTAACCGTTCTTTTGGATTTCGAGGAGGGTTTTTTGGACGAATTCTTTGTGGATTGAGCTTTCGGTGCTGGTGTAGTTATCGAAGGAGGCGCCCCATCGTCGGAGTAGTTCGGATACTTTGGCGTGGTTGCGGTCAGTTAATTCTTTGGGTGTTATTCCTTGTTTTATGGCTTCTACCTCGATGGGTGTGCCATGTGTGTCTGAACCGCTCACCATCAAAACGTCACTGCCCTTTAGGCGGTAGTATCGGGCTGTAACATCGGCGGACAAGACGGAGCCGACGAGGTTGCCAAGGTGTGGGGTGACGTTAATGTATGGCCAAGCGGATGTAACTAAAACTTTTTCAGGCAAACTCTATCTCCAACAAATCGTTAGCACCACGCGTATTTAAAATGAATTGTACCAAAACAGGGACAATACGTCCCAATATCCAAGTTTAGTATAAACTAACTTCCTGAGTCTTAAGAAAACCCTTTTCCATTTAACCAAATAACCCCCGTGACTTCAGCTAAATCTCTTTTCAAAGCAACAAGGTCTTCTATCCCCAACTTGCTTACGTCATCTTTTCCAACAATCCTCACAAAATTCGCAACTTCCGTATTTGAAACATTGATAAAATTTGTCAATCGACGAACGCCTTCGTCAACACCTAATCTTTGAACCAATGCAGGGTCATTTGTTGTGACTCCCATGGGGCACTGTCCAGTGTGGCAGATTCTGTATTGCTGACAGTTTATAGCAATTAGCGCCGAAGTTCCAATGTAAACGGCGTCTGCACCTAACGCAAGACACTTTGCGAAGTCAGCTGAGGTCCTTAATCCTCCTCCCGCGATAAGGCTTACATTGTTTCGTTTGCCAATCTTTCTCAAATGTTTGTCAGCCCTTGGAAGCGCAGCGATGATGGGCACTCCAACGTTTTCTCTGACAAAAAAGTCAGTTGCGCCCGTTCCTCCTCCAAACCCATCAAGTGCAATAAAATCTACGCCGCTTTCAGCTAGAATCTCGACATCAGTTTCTATGTTCCCACAACCCATCTTAGCCCCCACGGGTATGCCACTTGTTAGCTCTTTTAGCCAGCTTATTTTTTCTTTAAGCTCGGATTCGTTTCTTATGTCTGGATGATGTGCAGGTGAGAAAGCATCTTCAGCCGCCTTTTCTCCTATCAACTTTGCTACTTCAGGCGACACCTTTGTTGCAGGCAACAAGCTCTCCCATCCAGGAAAAGCACCTTGCCCAAACCTGATTTCCACCGCTGAGCTCTTTCTTAGAATTTCTTGGGTGATTCCAAACCTCATCGTTGGGTACTGCACAATAAGCTGTTTAGATGCAATATCCATCTCCTCAGTTAGAACGATATCTTCTCCACTGTTTAATCCGATTCCTAAGTTTGAAGCGACTTCTGCCAGAATTAACCTTACATTTTTGGATACAGCACCATAACTCATTCCGCTAAACATGATTGGAGAAGAAACTCTCAGAGGTTTTTTTGCTTGAGGTCCAATGACAACTTGGGTGTTTACTATTTCGTTTGTGTTGAGGGGGATTTTGGAAATTTGGGCAGGTACAAAGTGCAGGTCGTTTAAAGAATATGGCAATTTCTTTTGGGACCCCATTGAGCTTAGCGTGCTTTTTCCTTTGTCTGCAATGCTGGCTATTTCTTCCATTGTTTTGTATGTTTCTTCGTTTTCGTCTAAAAGCTTCTTTCTCATATGAGGTGATTCTCCGCGCTTCTCTTCCATATGACACCAAGTATTAAGCAAACGGTAGGTAAAGGTCGCTATTAGCTTTTACACTAAACAGAAAGGGCACTTAAAATAAACTGCAGAACAAAACAATCATGCGCAATTAATTGTTGAGGCCAAATTCTTGGTAAATGCTTAAATTTTTAAACACATACCTCGTAGCCTGAGGTTTCACTGTGCCTTATTGCAGAAGATGCGGAACAAAACTTGATGAGGACGCGCATTTCTGCAACAGATGCGGAACCCCAGTCGAACCAGCCACTTATGCTTCTTCGCCACCGCTAACCCCGATGAAACCAATCAGAAATGACCCAATAATAATTGGAGCCATAGTGTTAATTGCCATCTTAGTTGGAGGCATAATCATGGCTGCCTTACTGGCTGCACCGTTCTCAACAGTAACTTTTGGGCAAACATACCAAGACAAAACCTCTGATATTAACAAGTTAAATCTCAACGTCCAAACGGAGGGGCTTAGAGTAAATGTTTTTATCCAAAATGCTTCCAACGATAATTTCCTGATTACGCTCGATGGGACAGCTTCAAAAACTGTTTTTGGCAGCGGTGATAGTCCAATACAAGTTAGCTTCTACAATGATACAGTAGGCAACGAGTTAACAATAACTGCGAAGATCAAGGAATCTACTGCTTTTTCAAGACTTAACGCTAACTGTAACATCTACCTTAACACCGCCCTAACCCTAAACCTCAACGTGACCTCACAAGCGGGGCAAGTCAGCTTAACAGCCGATAAACCTTCAACCTTTGAGAACCTCAACCTGCAATCGACAGCTGGAACTGTAGGCGCAAACCTGCAAAACATCACCATCGCGGGGAACGTGACACTTAGAACCCAAGCGGGAAATATAGATCTCCGAATGAGCCAAATCAACGTTGAAGGCAACAACACCTTTGCTCTAAAAACAAACGCTGGCTCAGTGACCATGGATATAACCCAAACTAAAACATTTCAGGGAAAACTGCAAATCAACGCAGTTACGGACTTAGGTTCAGTAAACGTCGGGTTAGTCATCGACGGTGATGTTGGAGCCCAACTCATTTCACAAACAAAGTTGGGAAGCATAAACGCTGACTTGCAGCATTTTTCAGGCAAACAATCCCCAATCCAATCAGACAACTACCCTTCTCTTAGCAACATCGACATAAACAGCAAAACAAACCTTGGCAGGATCAACATAAACGCGGCTTATCAAGCATCATCTGGTCCCATCATAAAAAACTGACCCAGCAACCACTAAACATTTAAAACTCCTCAAACTTTTAACAGATAAGAAAAGGTGAATTTTTTGGCAGAACAAAAAAAGATAACGCGCCAACAACTACAGGAAAATAATGGAAAAAACGGTAAACCAGCCTATATAGCCTATCAAGGCAAAGTCTATGAGGTCACGGACAGCAGTTTTTGGATGGAAGGCGACCATATGGGCATGCATGATGCAGGCAAAGACTTAACTGAAGAACTTGAGATGGCCCCGCACCGCGAAGAAACGTTCACAAGAGTAAAGCTTGTAGGCGAACTCGTCTAAAGAATACATTGAAGCACTCCATCAACCCTGTGCAAATTACTCAACACATTTTTTACATCTTTTGAACTCAACGACTCCCGCATCTCATAAAGTTGATTTGTTGTTTCATACAGGCTATCGAATGCAGATTTTACGTCCAAATCGTTGTTCATGTGCTCTTCAAAATCGACGGTAATTTTGCTTGTGAGGCGTACTTGTTTTTCAGTTTGGCTCGTCGACTTTGTTTTCTCCAACTCCGAAACCATGCCTTTAAATGAATCCAGCCTTTGACTTGTCTTTTTCAACTTTTCAAAGGTGAAGTTTAGTTTTTTCCGATATGGTGCGTAGATAAGGAAGAACCTTAGCTGTTCGGCGCTGAAACCTTTGGCTAGGAGGTCGTTTGGGTAGTACACGTTGCCTTTACTTTTAGACATCTTTTTGCTATCGACAAACAGGTGGGCGCCGTGCAGCCAGTACCTTGAGGAATGCTTACCCGAAACCGCTTCCATAACAGCAATAGTGTAGTCATGATGCCTGACTAAATTGTCGATTCCGCCACATCCAACATCAACGGTGAAGCCCAGATGTTTAGTTATGATGGATGCATCTTGAATATTCCATGCGGGTCGACCATTGCCAATCGGCGTTTGGTAACAGAATCCCTGTTCCTCGCATCCGTGCCAAAGCACAAAGTCCCCAAGGTTCCAAGGTGTTCCCGGATAGGTGTCTTTGTGGAAGCGGCGTTTCTTTTTGGGCCACTTACTCATGTCTAAATTGGAAAGTTTGCCGAACCCCTTGAATTTTTTGGGGTCAAAATAGACGTTTTGGGCGCCGTTGTAGGTGTTCCAGTAGGCATAGCCTTTATCGACTAATTGTGTGATTAGTTTTGCTGCTTGGTCTACCGCTGTTGAAGCCCTCACTGGGTAATCGGGCTTTTTAATTTTCAAAGCTTCGAAATCCTTGAAGAAAACTGCTTCGTTTTTACGTGTTAACTCTTCAACGGTTATGTTTTCTTTTTTAGCTTGCTCAATCGCCTTGTCTTCTACGTCGGTTAGGGTCATCAGTCGAGTTACTTTGTACCCTAAGTATTCGAGGTAACGTTGAAAGATGTCTTCGAAGAGAAAAGTGCGGTAGTTTCCGATGTGGGCAGGTTGGTAGGTTGAGGGTCCACATGTGTACATTTTAATCAGCATGTCTTCTGCTGGTTGGAACTGTTCGGTTTTCCTCGTTAACGTGTTGTAAATGTTGAGCATCATTGTTCGCCATCTATGGGGTAGCTTGCTCTTCTTTCTCTATTTCTATCAGCGTTTTCTTGGCTTCTTCAACGTGCCGCTGCGCTTGGCTTTGGGAATTGAAAATGTGGCGGACAATACCCTTCTTGTCAATGATGTAGGTAACTCTGCCGGGAAGAAACCCCATGGTTGAAGGCACTCCATAAAGCTCGCGTACCTTGTTGTCTACATCGGCTAGAAGCAGGAATGGTAATCCGTAGTGTGTTGCGAATGAATTGTGAGAGTCTACGCTCTGCCCACTTACGCCGAGCACTTCCGCACCCAAACTTGTTAGCTGTTCATAGTTATCTCTGAATGTGCAGGCTTCTTTTGTGCAACCTGGCGTTTCATCTTTTGGATAAAAATATAAAATTACGTTTTTTTTGCCCAAAAACTCCGAAAGCGTCACGTTATCGCCCATTTGAGAGGGAAGTGTGAAATCAGGCGCTTTATCGCCGACTTTAACTGTCAAAAAATCACCAACAATACTTGCCCTGTAGGGCTATTATTCCTTTCGCACCCAAATTAATGATATAAGCGGCTTTGCACATAGGAAACAGGGAGATTTGGTTGGAGAGAACATTAAACGTTGCAGGCCACAAGTGCCCAGCCTTATACTATACGGCGCCTGGTGTTCCCATCGTTTTTTTCCACGGTTTATCGTACACATCCGACATTTGGCAGCGGATTGGGGTGACTGATCTACTTATGAGAAAGCGGGTGCCTTTTTTGGCTTTAGACATGCCTTATGGCATGAAAAGCCAATGTCAACCTAAGACTCGTTCTCCAGAAAAAAACATTACATTCGCAAATGAAGCGGTCAAAACCGTTTTTGGGGAAGCGGACCCGGTACTTGTCGGCGCCAGCATAGGCGGCAACATGGCCATGCGGTACGCTATCCAGTTTCCAGTTAAGGGTTTACTTTTAGTTGCTCCTGCACGCGCTCTTGAACCAGACTTAGTGCAAAAGTTTAGCCAATTCACGTTTTCCACAACCATAATCTGGGGTTCTCAAGATAACATCATCGGAGGCGAAGACATGCGTACCTTAGCCGATAAGCTGCCAAATGCAAAACTTATAGTCTACGATGGCGCAAACCACTCGGCCTACAAAGATGAGCCTGAACGGTTTAACCATGATTTGCTTGAACTCTACGCTCACGCTGAATAGGACAAATCACAGTTTTGCCCTAACCATATAGTGGTGGGGTCCAGCATCCTTAACGTCTGCTACCTTAAAACCTGCCGACTCTATGAGACCTGAGGCTTTTTCTTCGCTAAACCTTATGGCAACGGGTGGACCAAACGGCATCTCCTGTTTCTTCCAGTCCAAATCAACTAGAACCCCCGACGGCTTAATCATTTGTTTGGCATTATGGAGCACTTTTGCAGGGTCATCAAAATCATGCAGATCCATGCTACACAAAATGAAATCAGCGCATTGTTTGCAGAAAACAGTATCCTCAGCTCTACCAACCTTAGTAGTGATGCTTTTTAGTCCTTCTGTAGCGGCTTTTTGTTGGAGCTTATCTATCCCCGAAGCATCAGTATCCACAGCGTAGACTTTCCCGTTTGCTCCAACTTTTTTGGCAGCTAAAATGCTGAAGTAGCCATCGCCACAACCAACGTCAATAAACACCATGCCGCGCTTTAGGTCCTGCAGAATTGCTTCTGGATTGTACCATGAACGCCTCGTTGTTTCATCGAGGTTAAAACCGCCGTGGCAACCCATCGTTAAAACCCTGCTGGCTCTGGCTTGAAGAGTTCTCGGATTTGTTTTTCGTGTGTTTGTCGTGTTGTTAAGGGGTAGATTTCTCTTTCGGAATCGAAGAACATTGGGTCTTGTCCGATGATTTTGGAGAGTTTTTCGTCTGATTCAACGTTGACGATAAGCATACTACCTTGCTGGCCGATGAGGTGGTAGGTTACTTCAAGGGTTTTTTCTTTTTCGAGGTTTTCAAAATACTTAAATTGCAGAGGGAGAAGCTTTGCCCATTTCTCCAGGGGTACGTTGTGTTTGATTTTCTGAATGATTAAAAACTTCATGTTTATTCCTTAAAAGAAGGTTCTCTTTTGGTGTAAAAAGTCTTTCTCTAACTAAGAAAGCCTCGTTTGATTGTTTTTTAGCCTTGCAAAAAATTGAAAATATAGCATCGCGTTTAACCAAAATGTTTCCTTCAATGGGGTTTATGATCTGAAACTTAAAGATTTGGGAAATAAACCTTTATACAAATAGAGCAGGGTATATGTGAATGCAAAATTTGAAGGTTCGATTGGTGCCAAGTATTAGAAAGAAAAAAATCGGTCACAACGAAGGTTTGCCGGCGATTAAGTGTCCCTCTTGCGGGAAAGAAATAATGTTGATTCCCAACGTTAAACTTATGAGCAAAGCCATCGAAGACCATGCTGAGACACATAAGGAAAAAGTGAAAGGTCGAAAAGCTGGTGAAGAAGAAGCTGAGGGTATAAGGAACGATTTAATCAGACAAGCTTTAGAGAAAGCAGCAAAAGATTAAATGTTATTAAAAAAAATAAGAAAAATATTTAGAAATAGTTTGAGGCAAAGATCTTTATTGTTTGTTTTCTCCGCCTCGCCTCATCATCTCAGGAATCTTGGTGGAAGCCTTAGACATTGCGTCTTTAACCACACTCATCAATTCCTCGTTAACTTCAAGTTCAACTGTTACTTTCAACTTCCCTTTCTTATCTGGCATTTCAGTCATGGAACCACCTCCTAAACCTGCTTAATTGTTTAGGAAACAAGTTACCCAAAAGATGTGCTGCCTGCATCCCCGTCAAATCTAAATCCATCTCGATTCGGTAGTGGTACTTGCCCAGGCGTTTAGTGTGAGTTTTGTATTTGCCGATTGCACCTGCATCCTTATACCTGCGAAGCTGCTGGTTCATCAGCGCCGTGATGGCTGTGGGTGCTAAAGGTTCAAAGACAAAAGCCACCCTCATTAATACGCGGACTGCGCTGCCGATTAAAGATTCTGACACAGATCCTGCATTTGTCATTTGTTTTCCTCTTAAAATTTAGCTTAAAAACTACCGAATACATTCCTGCTTGGCGCACAAGAACTTGATTACATATTAGTCAGGATGCATTTTTTAAGGTTTCGTAGCTGTTAATTGGCAACAACGAGGCAGGATAACTTTGTCGATTGAAGAATTGAACATGGAAATCTATAGCTGCAAAAAATGCCGGCTCTGGCAGGGCGCAAAACATGGCGTGCCAGGGGAAGGCCCTCTAAACGCTAAAGTTATGCTTGTGGGTCAAAACCCAGGCGCCGACGAGGACGAGTTGGGCAGACCCTTTATTGGACGAGCAGGAAAATATTTAACCAAAACCCTCACAGAATTCGACATAAACCGCGAAGACATCTTCATAACCAACATTGTCAAGCATGTTTCCCCCAAAAACCGCAAACCCTTTGACGATGAGGTTAGAGCATGCTTGCCCTATTTAATCACACAAATCAGAATTATCAAACCAGATATAATCGTGCTTTTGGGTGCATCAGCAAAGGAAACTCCGCGCATTGACGGCATAGAATACATCCAAATTATTCATCCATCTGCAGCAATGCGTTTTACCAAAATGCGTGAAAAATTCAGGCAACAAATCGCTGAACTGGCGAAGCGACTACAGCAAAAATAATCAAGTATTGTCTAAAATGCGTCATATTTGGATTCTAATAGTGGTTCATTTCAGAAACCATAGGAGAAGTTGATTTGGCTTCTTTCAACCTACTAACTGTTCAGATTATTTCATAGGTTTCCTTAGGATGGTTTTTAAATTTTCTGGCACTGTTGTGGCTGGGTTGTTTAGGTAGATTTCGTGGTGTTTTCCACTCAATGAGTGCCCGCTGTTTTGGATATAAGCGTGTATTTTTGTTTTGATTGGTCCTTCAGCCGAAAAAGGTCCTATGTACACTATTTGTGCAGCAGGTCCCTCTTCGAAGTTTTCAAAACTCACCTTGGGCAGCGCATTTGGGTTCTTTTTCTTTTTTACCTGTTCAACCGCCAAGTTGAAATCTTCGACGGAGACATACTTGGGCTGCATTATCATGGCTGTCCACTTTCATTCATCTTTCCGGTCAGGACTAAACTTTGTCATGTCATCTACCCACCATAAGCCTTCAAGCGGCATAACACCGTAGTCGATACCCTTTCCTTTCTTAACCATAAATTTGAGGGTATAAGCGACACTGAATAATGCCTCAATAGCGTCGCTGAACTGCGGTGATGTGGGTTCACCTTCGCCGTTAACCAACAGAAAGTTCATGGCTGGAACCTCAACAACCGAAACTTCCTTTGCCGACGGATTATACAGGCTTTTTAACTCTTTTTTTAAGTCAATTTTATCCAACAAACCACCCATTTCCTTATTGGCTGACTGAAAATAAAAAAATAGTGTACAGCCAAGTAGCTATCGCCTAACTTCTTAATATCCATAGATGTCAACGTTAAAAATTTAAATGACAGGAGCTATAATTCTTTTTAGGTGAATTTTGTGGTTTTAGCAAGAATGTCTTTTTGGTATTTTAAAAAGGGAAAACGCGAAGAAGGTTTTTCAGAGCTTGACCGAATTCTAAACACTTTAGCGCAGAATTCAAAGGGTTTTCGCGGTTATATGTCGCTGCTTTCTTATGAGGATCCAAATGCGTTATCTGTCTTGACGCTTTGGCAGGATGAAGAAACAATGAACGCATCTGAGAAGGGCGAGTTTGCCCAAGCAATAAAAAAAGTCCAAGAGCTAATTGAAAAACAGCCAAGAATAGAAAGTTATCGAGTATTCTCAACACAGATGTTTCAGCATCCCTAAGCGAACCCGACTTTTTTTCAATAGCAACTCTTAATCCAAGTTTCGTATCTGCTTAATTCAGCTTGCTTTCTGATTTATCATGCCTTTTGTGTAGGGCACAAACTCGCGGACTTGTTCAACAGATGTTTTGCCTGCTTTTTCCCGCTGTTCCTTGGGCAGCTTTAGCATCAGGGATTTGAGGATTTGTTTGAGCAACTCTTTACCTGTTGAGTCTCCTGGAACAAGGATCACGTAAGCTTTGGTTTTCGACTTTACAGCCTCCACTGGACCACCGGCAAAGCTGGTTTCTTCCCCCACAATGATGCCTACAGCAACCCGAAGCGGCGTGTTTCGCATCCAGTTACGTTTGCCTACCACAAAGAAGGCGCCGTGAGGAACCGACTCCCCAGACGGGCCGCTCTTGCTAAGTTGGTCAACCTTAACCCAGTAAACATCCGCAGTGCCCAAGTTTTCTCGCCAAGCCCTAGAATAAGAAGCTGCAAACTCACCCGCCTCACGTAACGCTTGCTCACTTACAGATCTACCTTCCGCCTTGATGACCACGAAGGGCGAACCCGTAATTTCAGCGTGAAAAACCACATCCTCCTGCAACGTGTACTTTTTTATAAGCACTTCGTTGCTAACCGTGTCTTTGCCAGCAACAACCAAAAAACCATCCGAGGAAATGTACCAGCGGAACTTCTCAAACCATTCCTTGTTCTCCAGCTCCACCTTGCGTTTGGAGAGTGCTTCCATCATTTCTGCTGGTTTTAGGCTTTTGAGTTGTTCTGCTTCTGCCAATTCACGTTCGATTTTAGCGAGTTTTCTCTTGGAGTCCTGAAGTGCAAAGAGAGCACCTTGAGATTTCTCTTTAGCCCGTTTGCCATGTTCATAGTACCTGTTAGCATTGTCAAAGAGGGAATCTCTTAGGTTAAAGCTAAAATGGAAATTATCCATACCAAGATTTAATGCAAGGTTTTTGCCATCAAACGATTCAACGTAGGACGCAGGAGTTTTGCCTGTTTTCTTTGCCGACATAATGGCAGCGATGATTGTGCTCCAGTCGTGTCCTTGATTGTTGGCTTTGAGGAGTTGATCTTGGAAGGTTTGGAGTTCGTTGAAGTGAGCGTAGATGGCGTCGCCGATTTGTTTATCTCGTTCGGCTTTAGTTTCATCTTCACGGATAGATTTTTCTTGTTCTGCCACTAGGCGTCTTAGTCGCTCGGCCTCTTTTTTTATAGTGTCCACCTCAACGCTTGCAAACGCCCTCTCAGCGGTAATTACCCGCAAATAGAACTCGTCTAACGCCTGGTTGAAAGAGTCGTAAACCTGAATTTTGCAGCCTTCATAGCGCTTCAGCTTAATGGGTACAACATCCACGAAATCGTCCGCCTCACTTAGAACAATGCAAGCTTCCAAGTTACTCCCTGAAACCGCTGCCAGCAAAGTTTGCAGAGCATCAAAAACCCCCTTAACCTCTTCGCTTACTAAGGCGCTGCAATATTTTGTTTTATCTATGTTTGCTCGAATCAAAATTTCTTCAGCATAAACTCCTCCAACACCCAAAAACCGCGCCACAACCCTAACAACCTCCGTTTCGCCCGCATTTTTGAAAACTTCCTCAAGCTCGCTTTGGGTGACTTTGAAGGGGTTTTTGCCGCTTGAGGGCGGAAGCGCCAACACCAAGTTGTGGAGGATGTCTCGGTCACGCATTTTTTTGTAGACTAATGCGTGGATAATCACGTTTTGCTCGTTTGTCAGTATAATGTTGCCTTCGCCGAAGAGCTCCACAACCAGTTTAAGCACTCCAGTTTTGGATCGGAAGCCAACAGTTACGATTCTTTCAAACTCGTACTGGTCAATGCCTGCTACCCATGCGTTTCGCAGGTATTTCCTGAGTGCCATGCAGAACGCTGGCGGCTCCGATGGGTTTTCTTCAGCGTAACTGGTGACATGTAACCTTCTGCCTGCCTCCATAACTAGCCGTATCGGCGGCTTGTCGGTTTTGTGCAGTTTGAAGACCACGGTTTTTTCGTCGAGTTGATAGATGTTGTTAACTCGGCAGTCGGCTAAAATTGTCTTCAATTCTTTGATTGCTGCGGCAATGTCGAAGCTTGAGAATTCTTTCTTGCGCAAGGCATCCACCCGTTTCTGAACTCTATATTGCAATGGGCTACAAAATAACCGTTTTCACTGAAAAACTGAGAAATTGCAAAAATGCCGTTTGAACTGGCAGAAACGATTAATACTTAGGCATCTTTTTTAAGTAAGAACAAAATATACACACAAAGGATTAGATTCAGATGACACCTGTAGTTCAGCTTTACTGGTTAAGAGTTGTATTGGGCATCGTTGCAGGCGCAATAACGGCGTTTATAGCTGCTTATTTCGGCGGCAGTGCTGGCATGGTAGACTTTACCACCCTCATAAACAGCATCACAATAGCCCTACTCATCTACTTTGTTAGCTACTACGTCATAAGAGGATACTACAAGAACAAAATTGAGAAACAATCAAAAATCCTCAGTACGGCCATTGGCATGTACTTCTTTGCTTGGCTATCCTTTTTTGTCCTGTTCTACACAGTATTTGTTGTAGTGCTTGGGCTCGCCTAAAAAATAATTTAGGCTTCTTTTTCAGCGGATTTCTTGAGAAAATTAGCTATAGTAGCTTGGCTCTTATCACTTCGCAGAGTCTCAATCTTTGCTTCTCCAGACGCTTTCCCGCTGGTTGGACTTGGAAGGTCCATACGCGCTATTATGCGCATGCAATCTGCCCATGCTGAAAAGTATCCGCGGTCAAAGTCCCCGTGTAACCCGTTGCCCATATGCTCGAGGAACTCTTTTCTGTGCGCATGCAGGCTTACTTTGTCGGTTAAATCTACCTTTGAAAAGAATGCATAGTCGTCGGAGGAGTTGTTTTTGCGTGAAAGGTACATTCCGTAGAGTGCCCGGAAGTATCCGCGGTTCCATTCGGTTTTCTGCATTTTTTGTTTAACTCGTTCCAACTCACGTTCAGCTTCGGTAAATTGCCGGCTGACTATGAGCTGAAAGTACCTCGTAACTAAGGCTTGTGAAATGGGCATACTTAGCGTCCACGCGGTTTAGTTGCTTTCTCTTCTTCAGAGACATCTTCTATTCCGTTCTCGGTTACTTTAAGGATTTCCTCGCCTTCAGGCAAATATGGACTTGAAACTAACCGTGCAATGCGTATTGGTCCATGTGAAGCGCGTCTTAAGTAGATTCTTGTAGCGCTTGTGTGGCCAACGATGTTTCCGCCGATTGGATGAATAGCATCGCCGAAGAATTGGTCGGGTTTTGCCATAACTTGGTTAGTTACAATCGCAACGGCGTTGAATGCTCGCGCTAACGCGATGAGTTTATGCATGTGTTTGTTTAGTTTTTGTTGTCTTGATGCGAGCATTTCTCTTCCGATATATTCACTTCTGAAGTGAGCGGTTAGTGAATCAACTATGATTAGTTTGATGTTGTTTGCTTTGATTATTTCATCAGCGTTTTCCAAGAGGAACATCTGGTGATCAGAAGTATACGCTTCCGCGTAAATGATTTTTTTAACGGCTTCCGCTGGGTCTAAACCAGCGGCTTTTGCCATTTGCACAATGCGTTCGAGCCTGAAGGTGTTTTCGGTATCAACGTACAAGGCGGCTCCGTTTAGACCACCTTTTTCCGGAGGCAACTGGATATTGATGCATAGTTGGTGGCACATTTGGCTTTTGCCGCAGCCATACTCACCGTAAAACTCTGTTATAGTTTGGGTTTCTAAGCCGCCATCGACGATTTTGTCGAGGGCTTTGCTGCCGGTGGTTACTCGTAGAACCGTCTCGCGCATTTTAAACAACTCGTCTGCCCGAATAAATGCGATGCCAATGGATGAACGTGCGGCTTCAATGACTTGGAACGCCTTTTTCTCGCTTACTCCGACAGGTTCAAGTTCCCGCGATGTTGCCATGGCCAAAGATTCTACTGTGTGATAACCGAGGTCTCGAAGTTTCTGGGCTGTTGCCGGTCCAACTCCTGGCAGGTCTTCTATGAACTCGTATTTTTTCTTGTTTGTTTCCAGTATGGATTCTTCTTTTTCTTGCAGTTGAGCGTCGGAGTCTTCTGGCATTATATTCACACTTTAGTGTTGATGTATGATTAGGGATATTTAAAACAAGCGAATAATGATTTATTTTCCGCAGTGGGGGGCTAAGTGAAAGTGAAATTCTTTTAGATCTAAAAAGTTAGAGGAATTTGATATCAACCCCTTGTTTGTAATATTTGCCTTTAAGTCTACTTGTTAGAACAGCAAACCAACGATCCCATAACTCGGTAGCATTTTCTGGGGGTTAGAAAGAATTAAATCCTGTCTGCTTTTACTACTAGCGCATGAACAGTTTTCTTGGCTTCCTTAAGCCGCAAAACATGAGCTTATTCACTGACTACTATGAGTTAACGATGTGTGCAAGCTACTTTGACAACAAAGACTTTGAGCCAGCCACATTCGACCTCTTCATACGACGGTTGCCAGAAAACCGAGGCTATTTTCTTTTTGCAGGCTTGGAAGAGGCGTTGCAGTACCTCCAGAACATAAAATTCAATGAGGACCATTTGAACTACCTAAAAAATCAGGGGTTCAGCCAAGACTTCCTGGAATACCTCCACAACTTCAAGTTTACGGGAGAAGTTTGGGCTGTTCCTGAGGGCACCGTGGCTTTTCCCAAAGAACCCTTAATTCGCGTTACCGCACCCATTATCGAAGCACAACTCGTGGAGACTTTTCTTTTAAACACTATCAACCTGCAAACCATGATAGCCTCCAAAGCCTCACGGGTAGTCCACGCCGCCAAGGGCAAATCAGTGATTGAGTTTGGATTGCGAAGAGAACCGGGAATTGACGCGGGAATGAAAGTGGCGCGTTCAAGCTACATCGCAGGGTGTCAAGGAACAAGTAACGTCCTTGCAGGGATGGCTTACGGGATTCCAGTCTTCGGCACCATGGCACACTCGTTTATAATGTCCTACTCCCGAGAAATCGACGCCTTCCGCGCCTTCGCCAAAACCTTCCCAAACAAATCCACCCTCCTAATAGACACTTACAATGATATAGTGGGCGCTGAAAAAGCCGTCATAGTGGCTAAAGAGCTTGAAAAAAAAGGATTCAGACTTGGCGGCGTTCGATTGGACAGCGGCGACCTGACCGAAACCAGTAAAAAAGTCAGAAAAATCCTGGACACTAACGGCTTGGATTATGTTAAGATTTTTGTCAGCGGCGACTTGGACGAATTCAAAATCACACAACTAATCGACGAGGGCGCTCAGATTGATGCGTTTGGGGTCGGGACCAAAATGGGAACGTCCGCAGATCGACCTTATCTGGATGTCATCTACAAACTCTGCGAAACCCAAATGGCAGACGGTAGGTTCTCACCAATAATGAAACTGAGCAAAGACAAGATCACGCTTCCTGGGCGAAAGCAAGTTTACCGCTTTAAAGATAAAGAGGGCGGTTTTAGCTGGGATGTTATTGCTTTGGCTGATGAGGATTTGGGCGGTGAGGGTTTGCTAGTTCAAGTAATGAAAAACGGCAAAACTTTCCGTGACTCTCCGTCGCTTGAGCAAATCCGCACTGCCGCCTCGGAAAACCTGTCTAAACTGCCAGACCAATACAAGGTATTGACGAATGCTCCTGTGTTTCCTGTGGAGCTGAGCCAAAAACTTCAGACCCTGATAAAAACAACCAAGTCGCAGTTAACAAAAAATGAGATAAATAAGGGATTCTAAACGGATTATTTTTTTGCGGTTTCGCTTTCTATATTCGCCACAATAGCTGTTTCAGGCATGTCGGAATTCCGGTGAAAGTTTATTGCATCCTTTTAGGTATTCACACTTATAAAAAAACCCATCAATTCTCTCGTGTAAACTACTTAGCAATCTCTTTTTTGCCCCCACCTCCAATGTCTATATTTGGTTTTATACATTGACATATTTGTTCTCCGCATATTTGCGGGGGCAATTTGGCAAACACTTAATAGTTGTTTTAGAAAACGTTTAAGGCTATCCAAAGGGGAGAATTACTATGGAAAATCGCCCAGCTATCGTTGCTGTTGGCCGCACCAAGTTTGGAGAACACTACGGCAAAGAACCGGAAAAACTTATCGAGGAAGCCTGGCTTGCCGCTTCAAACGAATGCAACATCGAACGCAAAGACCTAGAAGCTTGTTACATGTCAGATTGTTTTCTACCCATCACCAACAAGCTGGGTCTTGAAGAAGGTTTCCTCTCAGAACTAACTGAACTTCATGTACCCATGGAAGTTACCCGCTCATTTAGCGCCGCCTTGCTAACGGCTTGTCATGCGATTCAGGCAGGCGTTTACAGCACCGTGTTGGTGGGCGGTATCGAGAAGATGACGGATCGATGGGACAAAATCCGCGACGACCTCATGTTGCTCGACGACCCATGGAGTTACTACGCAGGTGGCACACCCGAATCAAACCACGAACTCATGTTGCGCGCATACATAAAAAAACACAACATAACGGGCGAAAACCTCGACAACCTGAACATGGCGCTGGCAGAGGTCACCGTTAAAAACCATGCAAACGCAACCAAAAACAAATACGCCCAATTCCAAAAAAAAATCACCATCGAACAAGTTCTAAGCGCAAGAAAAACCGCGCATAAACCCTTAGGACTCTACGATTTTGCGCCTATCTCAGATGGCGCATCAGCCCTAATCCTCACAAGCGACTCAGTTGCCAAAAAAAAGACAAAGCAGCCAGTGAGCATCTTGGCCGTTGGCTCAGCAACCGACTACCTCAACTATCCAAAAAGAGAAGACCTGTCCCATTTTGTTGCAGCTGAACTAGCAATGAAAAAAGCAGTCCAAATGTCTAAAGTATCTCCCTCTGACTTGCAAGTAATCGAAGTTTACGACCAGTCAACAGTAATGGAGATGGTTTCTTTGGAAGACTTAGGCTTCTGCGCCCCTGGAACCGCCTGGAAAAGCATTCATGGATGCCAAAACTGCTATAACCTAGACGGCAAACCGCTCTATGTAAACACAGATGGCGGCTTAAAAGCAAACGGTAATCCTTTGGGGGCTACTGGCGGAGCGCAGATTTATGAGATTTTCCGCCAACTCCGCGGCGAAGCTGCCGAAAGACAAGTTCATGTTGGTAATGATTCACCTCAACATGGCGGTGTTTTGGAGTTTGAGGGGTTTGGCACTAAAGCATATGTTACCATTCTAGGAAGGGCATAAAAATGAGTAGTGAACCGATAGAGCGACGGGTTTCTTTTTTAGGCGACCGCTTAAAGGCATGTCGCTGTAAGAGCTGTGGCAAAGAATACTTTGAAGTCCGCGATTACTGTAGCAACTGTGGCAGAAAGAGCTTTGGCAAAATGGACAGCATCGATTTGTTCTTTGATAAGGGCAAACTTGAAGTCTGCACCTACGTCAACGAGCCCACAAACAAGTTCACCAAACTCTCAAGCTACGTTTATGGTATCGTTTCTTTCCATGACGGCAAAATCCGTGTTCCAGCAAGACTAACTGACCAGTTAATCTGTGATGGCGACAATGTGGATTTAGCCAGCCTCGAAGGCAGAGAAGTAATTCCCCGCTTCCGAAGACGCTATACCGTGGGAAAAAGCGAGGTTGTTCCAACGATTTCTTTAGCTTTCACCTTAGCCGACGAATACTATCCACACCAGGAATACAGGGTTATTGAGCCTACTAAAGAATATGAATTGCCGGGAATTGTAGGTTATGGCGCTTACATTTCTCGTTTTCGAATAAAAGAACCCGGTTTAGAACGTGCGGTTCCATTCATCGATGAAGACGCGGTGACGGCGGCTGTTGAAGCGGGCAAACTTGCGCTTATCCACTCAGGCCTTGACAGCGCATGGATAGGCAAAGTCTATGTGGGCTCGGAATCTAACCCCTACGCAGTCAAACCCATAGCTTCAAAAGTTGCTCAAGTTCTCCAGCTCGGGGAAGAAGACGGAGACATCCAAAGCGTCGACGCAGTAGACACAGAATTTGCCTGCAAAGCCGGAACAAGCATGTTCAAAGACGCCTCAGCCTTAGTCAGTTATCCACGTTCAGGAATAAACTACGCCATGGTTATCGGCGCTGACAACTCCCAAGCAGCACCGCGAGGCTGCGCAGGAGGAGAATTAGACACATACGTCGGATACGGCGGCGCCTCATTCATATTTGGAAAACGCGACGTCATAGCCGAAGTCGAAGGCTGGTACTCCTGCACCTCCGATACTCCAGATTTCTGGCGCAGAGATGGCGAACAATATCCCATGCATGGCGGCAGGTTTACGGGTGACCCAGCATACTTCAAGCACGTACGCAAATCGGCCACCAAAATCATGGAACGCCACAACATCTCGGCTTCGGATTTGAACTATTTTGTTCCCCACCAGCCAAACCCCCAGTTCCCTGTAAGAATCGCCAAAGAACTTGGGTTTAGAGACGAGCAGTATTTGCCCGCGATCCAAATAACAAAGTTCGGCAACACATACTCTGGAGCCACCCTCGTAGGTTTAGCGGCTGTACTTGATGTTGCAAAACCCGATGAACGCATTTTGGTTGCTAGTTACGGCTCAGGCGCCGGAAGCGACGCATACCTGCTTAGAACAACAAGCCAGATCCTCGACAAACGCAAACGCCAAAAAATCACAGTTAAATTCCAAGCAGAAAACCCGTTCATAGAGTATGTAGACTACACAACCTATCGGCGACTCAAAACAGGAATGTAACGTAGCATCTCACTTTTTCGTAGCTTGCCTAAATTAAGCGACTTATCGTAAGCTTAATTTGCGACTTGAATAACACTTAATAAATGCTATGTAGCTTCACATTGCGAGGGAACGAAAAGATTGATTATTAACGACATCCTGAAGGTCATTTATGCGCCGCACAAAGTCTTTAAAGATATTGTTTCAAACCCAAAATATCTTGGCGCGATACTTGTTTTGGTACTATTCATTGCTCTCTCGATTGGTTATGAGTACTCACAGTTCTCAAAAACTTATACTGAGCAGACCACGCCAACAATCGACCAACTGGGCAATTTCATCAATGCGACAGCCTGGCAAAGCAACTCAAACGTTGCATTAACCAACAATTTTGACGACTTCTTCAACTATAGTGTTTATGTAGCTGGTTTTGGGCTTCCCCCAACAGATTCGAACGCATACTATAGCCTCTTTGGAAACAGCAGTCTTCAGATGCAAGCCAACGGCACTAACACTATCGTAGCTGCTTTGACTAACACAACTGACGTGGACTGCAGTCCAAGCGGATTCCAGAACCTTTCCATAACACTAAAACAGATGCAGCCCAATGGCGCACCCCAAAACGTTACTTTAGCGCTGTATTCACTCAGCGACACATCCTTCTATCAGTATGACTTAACATCTGACTTGTCAAGTGCATCAACTATCGGTCAATGGAACAACCTAACAATCACACTAGGCCCCAACGCTACAGGTTGGACCGAAAGCGGCACACCAACATGGAGCAACATAACATCACTCACACTCTCTTTCACTTACCCCACGAGCTCCAACATAACAATCCAAGTCGGAGCGTTGTTCTTCCACGGCGAATACCTAACCCCTGTACAATACAACAGCACCGGAATCCTTCTCCAATTCCTGCAACTGTTCACGCTGCAGTTCATCTTCTCATGGTTCATCCTGACAGGGCTAATCTACATTCTCTGCAGATATCTGCTGAAAAGCGCAGTGCTGTGGAAGCCGCTTTTTACGGCAATAGGTTTTGCCATGATGGTTATGGTTATTCGAGCATTAGTGAACTTTGCAGCAACCCTTACATTGCCAACAGTCTACTATCCCTACGACCTATCGCTGGGAGTGCGCTTTGACCCATACGCAGCATTATATTTCCCATCCGACGCTTTAGGAACATTACCTGCAATGTCACACACAATCTTCAACAACATCGACGCAGCAACCCTGCCGTTCAGAACAATCGTTTCGAGTATGTTCCTAGTATCCTACGTGTGGCTCGGAGCAGTTGGCGCCATTGTTATTGGAGCACTCAAACCCGAGTTCTCAATGCTCAAACGGATCGCGATATCGGGCGTAAGCTTAGTTATAGTTGTCTTGCTCTTGATTTTCTTGGTCGGGGCAATCTAAGCAGCGCCAAAGACGTTTACCCATCTTTTTTTCATTTTTTTTTAGTTAGCAAGATTTATATGATTGTAGGTCACTTTTGCAATTGAAAACTGTCTGTTAGTGAGCAGTTTATAGAAGTGAATTGAAATGGTTGCGATTAAAGATTTACAGGATGGCATGAAGCGGGTCAGCGTTGAAGCCAAAGTGGTTGACAAAGGCGATCCGCGAGAAGTTAAATCACGATTCAAAGATGAAACTTACCGAATAGTTGACGCAGTAGTTGCAGATGAAACGGGTAGCGTAAAATTGACGCTTTGGAACGAGCAGATTGACCAAATCAATGTCGGCGACAACATAAAAATCGAGAACGGATATGTTACCAGCTTTAAGAGCGAAATTCAGCTTAACGTTGGCAAATTCGGCAAGTTAACCGTTGAATAAAACATATGCGCACCCCTTTTTCGTCAGGCGCAAATTTTTGAACTTTTTTTCGGTAGGAAACAAATTTGGATCCTATTAGAGGTTCTATGTTGAAACGATGGAGGGACAGGGTCAATCGCCTAAGAGAGGTAAGCGAATTGGCGATTTGCACGGCAATTAACATTTTAAAATTAGTAGAGAAGGATATTGTTTTTCTTAGTCAACACCTACAACATTTCATAGATGCTGCGGTGGCAAAATGTCAAACGAAAAACCAAGATTCGTCTACTGGCTGGACAACACACTCTACCTAAATATAACTAACCAATGCTCCAACAGTTGCTATTTCTGCCTAAAACGCTACAAACGCGGAGTCGGTGCCTTCAATCTTAAACTCGAAGCGGAACCCAGCACCGTTCAAATCAAAGCTGAGCTTGAGAAGGCTTTGCATAGGAGGAGTTGGGGGGAGTTGGTTTTCTGTGGTTTCGGCGAACCTACAGAGCGATTGGATGTTTTGCTTGAAGTTACACGGTGGGTGAGGCAGCACTATGGGGGACCGCTTCAGATTCGCTTGGACACAAATGGGCACGGTTATGCATTGAACCCAAGCAGGGACGTTGCGGTGGAGTTGAAGGCGGCTGGCGTAGATAAAGTAAGCGTGAGCTTAAACGCTGGAGACAAAAAAACTTACGATGAGATTTGCAGGCCTACATCCCCGGATGCTTATGAAGCCGTTCGAGATTTCGTGTGCAAAGCAAATTTCGTGCTTGATGTTGAGGTTACGGCGGTGCGTGTGCCTGAGGTTGATTTAGCAAAAGTTCAATCTGTTGCTGACAGTTTAGGTGTAAAGTTCAAAGTGAGGGAATATATTCCCTGCTTCTTTTAGGGTGCAGCCTTAGACATATGGGTTTAGTGCCTGCTTAACATGACAAACGCTAACGCAACGGCGAAAATGTTTTAAACTAAAACGACTAATCCACTGGCGGAGAGAGAAATCATTGAGGAAAACATCGCTCTTTGAATTTGAAGTGCCCAGCTACAGAAAACGCTCAGTCGCACACGTCGCTCACAATAAACAAGCTCGTTAATAGTTGATACTTGAGGTGGATCAAGCCTAAGTACGGCTTTCATAGATGTTTTGCTCGAAAACAGAATAGACTATCATTTTAAGAAACAGAACGTCTGAAAGGTTCAAGTTTTTAGAATACTTTTAATTCAATGTTTTGTTCTTATAGCTGGGCGTATTTTTTTATTTAAGCAACTCAGGGATTGAGATATGGGCACTTGTAAAGAGAAACCAGAAAAAGAAAAAGCTGGCGAAGAAAACAAGCGGCTTCTGGTTGGCTTTGCTGTTTGGTTAGGCATAACTATACTTGTCGGCGGCTTACTGGACCTTTTTGCCAAGGGTTTGCAGCTTGGCTTCTCCATGCCAATCTTGAATGTCCCAGCCACCCTATCCATGGTGCTCTACTATGTTGCAGTACTTATCGCGGCTATCTACATCGGGGCTGTCGGCTTAAAAGAGCTGGTTTTGGAGAAACGCTTTAGCGTTGAGTTCCTGATGGCGGTTGCAGGTTTAGGTGCACTTTTCCTGGATTACCGTTTTGAAGCTGCAACTGTGCTGTTTCTCTACTGTTTAGCAGAGTACTTTGAAGGCTACATCCAAAACAGGGCAAAACGGACAGTCGAGAAAATATCCAAAGTCATACCTGAAAACGCTCGCGTAATAAGTGAAGGCACTGAAAAAAGCGTCAATGTAAACGAAATTGTAATTGGCGCGGTTCTGCTTGTTAAGCCTGGAGAAAGAATTCCCTTAGACGGCAACGTGGTTGAGGGTTTTTCGCATGTTGATCAGGCGTTGGTTACGGGTGAGTCGGTACCTGTGACCAAAAACATAAATGACTGCGTCTTCGCAGGCACACTAAACACGACTGGGGTGCTTAAGATTGTGGTTACCAAGAAGGCTACGGAAACGTTGGTTTCGCGAATTGTTCAGCTTGTAGTGGAGTCACAGAAAAGGAAGGCGTCGATAGAACGGTTGGTTGATAGGTTCGCTAAGGTTTATGTACCCATCGTGATTGCACTGGCAATTTTCACCGCTGGTGCCCTCCCATATCTCGTAGGTGGAACTTTCCGCACATGGTTCTACCGCTCCCTCATCCTGCTTGTGGTATCTTGTCCAAGCGCCTTCATAATATCTGTTCCCGCAACCGTCTTCATAGCCATAACAATCGCCGCGAAAAGGGGTGTGATAATAAAAGGCGGAATTTTCATCGAAAAACTCGCACAGGTAAAAACCGTAGTCTTCGATAAAACAGGAACGCTCACGCTTGGGCGACAAGCCGTCCACGAAATTAGACGACCCGACACCACCAAAAGCGAAATTGAAGCTTTGACTTACGCAGCCGCTTTAGACCAATATTCTAACCACTCAATCGCCCAAGCTATAGTGCGCAAAGCTATAGAGCGAGGCATCGACCTAAGCAAAGTCGCGGTAACTGATGTTTTGGAGGTCCCAGGCAAAGGAATTGTGGGCATCGTGAACGGAAAACACGTTGCAATCGGTAACTTGGAGTTAATGCGTGAGCTGGGCTGCGATTGCACGGAAGCCTTTGAGGTTATTGCCGGGGATACCCACACTGCAGTTTGTGTTTCGGTTGGGAAAACGGGTTTGGCTGCTGTTTGCGTAGTTGATGAAGTCAGGGAAGACGCCTTGAAAGCTATCCGTTTGCTAAAGCAATCTAAAGTAAAGACTGCCATGTTAACGGGTGATAGAGCTGAGATAGCAGACGATACGGCGCATACATTGGGTATTGATGATGTGCATTCTGAGCTGTTTCCCGAAGATAAGTTGCAATGCATTGAGGATATGAAGGGAAAGGGTGGCTTGGTTGCGATGGTTGGTGACGGTGTTAACGATGCTCCAGCCCTTGCGGCTTCTGACGTGGGAATCGCGATGGGTGCACGCGGAGTGGATGTTGCCTTGGAATCTGCGGATGTTGTGCTGGTCAAAGATGAACTTGCCCAAATTCCCTATTTGCTCAAGTTAAGCGACAAAACAATGACTATCGCAAGACAAAACATAGCTGCATCGCTTGTTGTGAAGTTGATTTTGGGTGCGTTGGGGTTGATGGGTTTGACGCCGTTATGGTTTACGGTGGCATCAGGAGACGACGGAGTAACGATGCTGCTACTACTCAACACGCTCCGACTTGAAAGAGTAAAATAACAGGTTTAGAGCGTTGACCGAGGACTTTGAGATTTTTCTATGAAAAATTAATAAGAGTTAAAAATAGTCAATGTATCATGCCCAAGACTTATCCAAAAAACCAGCCAAAAAAGAACAAACTGAAGAAGAAACAGCTTAAGGAACAGCCAAAACCGTTCAGCCTATTGAAGAGCAAATATTACTGGATAACCTTGGCTGTGGTCATTTTGGTTTTTGCTGTAACTATTGGATTTGTAATGCAGATTTCCTTGGGAAGAGAGCTACTTCTCTTGGGTACTATTTTTTCGATCATGGGCTTAGCATTTTACATCGGGTTCAAGTCTACCGAAGGTTATGATAAACGTGCAACGTTCTTTTTTGTTGGAGCATCCATCGTTGGCTTCTGCATATGGGCTGCAATGGTGCTTTCCTTCAACGCAACTGGAGTTACTGAGCAGATTTCAAGCGCCATAGGTGTTGACTTCTTTGCTATAACAAGCCTAATAATCTGCTTGGCTTTTGGTGCGTTCATCGGTGACGTGTTGGGTAAAAACAGAGAAGCCTTAGAATCGTTTTACACCAGATTAAGAAGCTTTTGATTTCGGCAATTTAACATTGGAAAGCCCAATTTTTTTCTGTTTTCTCCCGAAACTAATTTGTAGCGACATACCCTCGACTATTTTTTTGGGAAGAAAACATTAGACTTAAAGGAGTTTATCTGCGGTTGATCTTTTTAAGTAACCGTTTATTTTTAGGCAACTTGGGCTTTCGGACTCTTTGTTCTTGAATGGCCAAAAATAATTCACCAAAAGCTTCTATGACAAAAATACCATATAAAATAATTCCCAAATCTCAACCAAATCAATCAAATCAGTATCCTCATGTACGTTTATCGTCAAGCTCTTTTGGCTGACTCTTTGGCGACAAATTTCTGAAACCCCATATTTAACACAGAAGCTTTAAGAGCTAAACCCTGTGCATGTTCTAAAAGAAAAGCAAGGACCGACCCAGATGAAATTTGGAATCATGACACGGAACATGGAAGCATGGAGCTCCACACAAGTAAGAGAAGCACTAACCAAGAGGGGCATCCCCTATGAGTGTTTTACTTTTCCAAGACTTGTCGCGCGACTGGCGTATAGGCCTTACTTTAAAGTTAACGGCACCAGCATCCTTGACGATTTGGACGCCCTTATAATTCGCCCAATTGGGCGCGGTTCGTTGGAGGAACTGGTTTTCCGCATGGATATGCTCTACAAGCTGGAACGCAAAGGCTTCTACATGGTCAACCCACCCACAGCCATCGAGCACTGCGTCGACAAATACGACATTTTAGCCATTCTCGAAGATGTAGGCGTTCCTGTGCCACGCACCTTAGCCACCGAAAGCGTAAACGAGGCGCTGAGGGCTTTTAGTGAACTCGGCGGCAACATCGTTGTTAAACCCATCTTTGGCTCACGCGGACAAGGAGCCACACGAATAAACGACGTAGACATCGCCGACACAGTTTTCAAAGCAATCACCTTCCACCACGGCGTAATCTACATGCAGGAATTCGTGCCCCACGGAACCTCAGACTTACGCGCATTCGTCATCGGAGACCAAGTTGTAGCCTCCATGCGGCGTGTGGCAACAGGCTGGAAAACAAATTACAGCCAAGGAGCAAAACCTGCACCCGCAGAAATCAGTGACGAATTCAAGGAATTAGCAGTCAAATCTGCGAAGGCCGTTGGCTGCAAAATCGCGGGCGTAGACATTCTTGAAGGACCAGATGGACCACGCATTGTTGACGTGAATAGTCAGCCTGGTTGGAAGGGCTTGCAGGTTGTCGCAAAAGTTAATATCGCCGAAGAAATAGTCACTTTTGTCCTAAAGGAAATCAAAAAATAACTATTTCCCTGAAAGAATCTGTGTGTAGGGATCGTCGGCAAGGCTTGGAAAAGGTGTATCTTTTCCTTTCTTAATCAAGATGCGTTCTTGTTTTTCAGTGAATTCACCTATGATGCAAGATGAAAGCCCATTTTTGTTTAATGCTGCTTTAACTTTTTCTTGCATTTCTAATTTAATAGCCGCCAAAATAGTGCCCGTTGAAGACATCGCCAAGACCTGTTCATCAGTGAGCTTAAAGTGATTCTGCAAGGCAAAGACCTCGTTGGTTAGGGGCAATTTTTCCCATTCAACCTTAAAACCAACCTTGGAAGCCCCGGCCAACTCATTGAGCGCTGCCACAAACCCGCCTTCCGTCGCGTCATGCATCGCATGGACCCCACCTACTTCTGCAAGCTCAAAAGCTTCCTTTACGCAACTTTGCAAGTAGACCAGTTTTTCGAATTCTCCTTGTTTATCAGCACCAAAGAGCTCCCGGGCTTTTTCCTTTTGGGTCAGCGAGAAGTTGGTAATTGTCTCTAAACCAAGCGGCTTTGTGCACAGAATCAAATCGCCCGCCTTGGCGTTTCCCGGCGTAATCAACTTCTTGGGTTCCACGATTCCGTAAACTGTGCATACTCCAAGCGGTTCTTTGATGCTGCCGTACATACCTGTGTGCCCGCGAACAATAGCTATTCCTAATTCGTCGGCGGCACTGCAGGTTTGTTTCATGATTTTTTGGAAGACTTCAGGTTTTGTTCCTATCGGTCCGAGGAGGGTTATGGTGCAAAATTCAGGTCTAGCTCCAAACAAAGCCACATCCGAAGCAGCATAATTAATCATTAACCAACCAAACCACTCTTCAGGAACGCCAGTGCATGGATCCGTTGCGACGGCCACATACTTGCCATGTAAAAGGTGTACTCCTGCATCGTACCCAATCATGGGTGGGACGATAACTCGAAAATCCTTCCGAATGCAATCCAACATTTTTTGGAGTTCTTTAGCATTAAGTTTTCCCAATTACATGAACGCTCGCAGGACGTTACTCTTCTGCAGCAAATAAAGTATGAATCCACTTATTACAAGTTCTGGGAGTATGTAGCTTGCGTTGTATACGGCTGAGTAAACAAACGGGTTTAGGTTTGGAGCCTCTATTGGTGCCCAGTAAAATACACCTGCAACAAAATGCATAATGAATCTTCCAGAAATTCCAACAGCTGCACCAGCAAGAGGATATTTTTGGAATAATCCTGCTAAGCCAAGGACTCCGAATGCTAAGGGATAATCAAGTAACAACTGCACTGGATTAATCACATAGGGTAAAAGGCCAAGCTGAATAAACCCGTACAAAACTCCTGCGGCTATACCTACTTTGGGTCCTCTTCTAAGCGCCAACCACAAAATCGGAACCATCGATGCAGCAGTGATGGATCCACCCTGTGGCAAAGTATACACAACAATTAGACTTAGCGCGGTTGCCAAGGCAATAAAAATCGCGGTTTCAGCTAAAACTTTGGGATTTCTAAAGGAATTTTGGTTTTTATATTCACTTGTATTTGGGGTGTTCAATTATGTTTCCCTCCGCCAGTATTACCTGGTTCAGGTTCCTAAGGGTCGACAGCAAACAGCCGTCCTCTCAGCCAGGTCATTTTCCCAGCTCCCCAAGAACTAAGATGGATAAGCAGTTTTGTGCCATATTAGTGTTGCTAATTTCTTATCTTGTTTGTTGCAGCCAGCTCCTATACTAAAAAATTTTTTTTCCACGCGGCGGAGTCGTGTTAACGTTTTAGTAAATATTTTTATTATCTAAACTCTTAGCTGATATTTATTCGACGGTAAACTAATGACACAAAATCAAGAAAAATTAGTCGAAAACGGCGAAACGCCGATCACGCGAAAATACCGCGCCATAGGACTCCAATGTATAGAGCATATAGTTAACGCGGTTGAGCCCAAGCAGTTGGTAAAGCGTAAAGTTAAAGTTGAAAACGGTCATCTTCAAGTGGAAAGCTTTTCTTTTGACTTAAGCAAGTTCAAGCATGTTTATGTGGTTGGCGGCGGCAAAGCGGGGGCTAAAATGGCGCAAGCCATCGAAGAAGTTCTGGGAGAGCACATAACTGCGGGCGCGGTAAACATACCCACCGGCACAAGACAAAATACCCAAGTCATCGAACTTAACGAGGTTAGCCATCCAATTCCCAACGAAGCAGGCGTTCAAGGCACCCAACTTATTATAGAAATTGCTGAAAAAGCAGAAAAGGATGATCTGGTTGTTTGTTTAATTTCGGGTGGGGGTTCAAGTCTTATGCCACTTCCAAGAACAGGGATAAGTCTGAAGGATAAGCAAACGTTAACAAGTATGCTTCTTAAGAGCGGCTCTCCGATCACTGAGATTAACTGTGTACGCAAACATCTTTCCGCAATCAAAGGCGGTTGGCTCGCAAAAAAAGCGTATCCAGCTACAGTTCTAAATCTTGTCCTATCCGATGTCATGGGTGACCCGTTAGATTCAATCGCTTCCGGACCAACAGTACCCGATCAATCCACATTTGAGCAGGCAAAACAAATTCTGGAAAAATACAACCTGTGGGCGAATACGCCCAAATCCATTCGTCAAGTCCTATCAAAAGGAACGGAAGGGTTGATAGAAGAGACACCTAAGCCGAAGGATCCAGTGTTCAAAAAAGTTTACAACATGATTATCGGTAACAATCGAACTGCAACCTTAACCGCCGTTGATTACTTAAACTCACAAGGCTTCAACACACTATTTTTGGCTGACACTTTAGAGGGAGAAGCAAGGGACACAGGCAAAAGTTTGGCGGAATTTGCTTGCAGGTTGCTTGCTCCTGACGCGCCTGTTCCAAAGCCTTTGGCGGTTGTTGCAGGTGGAGAAACAACGGTAACCGTGACCGGCAAAGGATTAGGGGGTAGAAATCAAGAGCTTGCGCTTTCTGCTACATTAAACTTGAAGGAAAATCGGGAATGCGTTTTTGTTTCTTTTAGTACGGATGGTGTTGATGGACCAACCGATGCGGCAGGAGCAATCGTGGATTCATACACTCTTAAGAGGGCAGAAAAGTTGGGGTTAGATCCTAAACACTATCTTGCCGAAAATGATTCTTACCATTTCTTGTCAAAACTCGGGGATTTGATCTTTACTGGACCAACGGGAACCAACGTAAATGACGTTTCACTGATTATCGGATAAAAACGCATTATTCGTTGGAAACCCATGTTTCAGTTATTCTCCAGTTAGCTGCGTTTTTATGCGAATGATTTTTTAGAAAAGAAACGATTTACATTCAGGATGCTTAATGAAGATTGAAGATTCCGCATTATCCTTAGATGCTCACATTTACCTGCATAACATTGAAACAGCCGACATTTTAGTCGGCATTCCCTCGTTCAACAACGTGCTCACGGCAAGTTATGTACTCTCTCAAGTAACCAAGGGGTTGGATACGTATTTTCCAAAATATAAATCCGCCATATTTGTGTCGGATGGAAACTCCAAGGATGATACTTTAACATCTGTTAAGAAAGTCTATTTACCCTCTGAAGTCAAATTGATACCTGCAATCTACATGGGTATATCGGGCAAAGGAAGAGCAGTCAGGGCTATCTTTGAGGCAGCAAAAATCTTAAACGTTAAGAGTGTAGCGTTGGTCGATTCAGACTTACGCAGCATAACCCCCGAGTGGATGAAACTATTAATTTCTCCAACAATGACTGGAACAGGGTTTGTAGCCCCCTACTATAACCGTCGAAAATACGACGGAACAATAACCAATTTCCTATGTTATCCTATAACGACAAGCTTGTTTGGAAAAGATATTAGGCAACCCATTGGCGGAGACTTTGGCTTTTCTTCCGAGTTAGTGAACGACCTTTTGAATTCGCCGATGTGGGATCTGTCCGACGTTAACCGATTCGGCATCGATATCTTTGAAACCTTCACTGCTTTGGCAAAAGACTACGAAGTAAAGCAAGCCTATTTAGGCATCAAAGCACACGACGCCAAAGACCCATCAAGCCAATTGGCGTCCATGTTTAGGCAAGTCATGAACACCATGTTTACCTTAATCGAAAATTACGAAGCGGTGTGGAAAAAAACAGATGGTTTCTCAGAAACAGAAATGATCGGTGAAAAACAGAACCACTCTACACCCGAACAAATCCAAGTTTCCCTTCCAGGAACCATAGAGGCATTCAAGAGTAACTACGACTCTTTCTACCCAGTCTACAAACAATGGTTAGCTCAAGAGATAATTGATAAATTCGATGAACTAAAAAACATAGACAAAACAGACATTGTCTTTTCTTCTGAGGTTTGGGCAAAAACCGTTTATTCTTTTATTGCAGGATTCCACAAAAGCCACCTCACAGATAGAGCCACGTTAATCGATGCGTTAAGGGTGCTTTGGATCGGACGGGTTGCTGCTTTCTTAAAAGAGACGTGGCATGAATCTCGTGAAAAAGCTGAATTAAGAGTGCTGGAAGAAGCAAAAGTCTTCAGAGAACTTAGGCATTACTTGTATGACCAGTATTAGTTGTACCCCGTTAATTTAGGTTCAGCAAGCGCTTGGATATTGCTCCACACCGCTTTTTTCTCCGCCGTATCTTTTACGCAAAAGGGCTTATCGACGACTTCGAGCATGGGCAAGTCATTATCGCTATCCCCCACGCCGATTGTAAAGATTTCAGGGTACTGATGCAAAAACAGCTCTTTTAGAATCAAAATGGCCTTTCCTTTATCGCAGCTTCCAGTAGCATGGAAATACCGCCCGCCTTTAACGTAGCAAAGCCCTTCTTTACCAATAGCCTGCAAGACCTCGCTTTCTTTTCCGCTTAAAATCTTGAATGGTTCGCTGTATTGTCTTTTTTTAGCTAAACGCGCCAAGGATAAGGGTAAACCGCTGTCTCTAGCTATAGCCTCCACTGTCATATCTCCGAATCCAACGATGGCAGCACCTGTTTGCCTCGTTATGGCGGATAGTTTTTTTCTTACATTGGCATAGGAAGTTCCAAGTTCAATTATGTTGTAACCTGAAGTATGCTTTGAAAATTTGTAGTTTACTTGAAAGTAGTTGTCGGGTATTATTATGGCTGACCCGTTTTCAACGATGAAGGGGTCGTTTATGCACAATTTTTTTCTGTAGTAAGCAATTTCGCTTTTGGTTTTACTACTGTTGAAAACGATGGAGACGTTTAAGGATAAGAGCTGGTTGAGGGTTGGTTCCACGTCTTTGGAAGAGTATTTCTCGTTAAGCAGGGTTCCGTCGAGGTCGGCGAAAACGATAACCTTTGGGTTTTTACTGTTCAATTGCTGTTTCCCTAAGCCGCTCGCGAATATTTGGCATGGCTGCCCTTGTTCGTAGCCAGTCGGGCAGTTGAGTTTTTGTGGGATTTTCTAAGTATTTTCTTCCGCCTGAAAGTATGACTGAACAGAGAGAATCGACGTTTGTTTCTTCTTCATGTCTGTCAAAAGATAATCTGTTGCATGTGGCATCTGCGTGATACTGCCTTATTTTGTCTTGGGCAAGACGTCTATAGGCTACTTGTAAACTAATCAAAAACGGCTCGGAAATGTCAACGCTTTCAGTTTCTGCCAGAGTTCGCAATAAGGTTACAAAGCTGTCTTCTGCAGTTCTCTGCAAAGCATTTGCATCAAAGGGTTTATGTCTGTGATCGTAGAATCCTAAGTCTATTTGACAAATTCGTCCATAAGCTGCATTCCTATAAACCTCCGATAGCAAACCCAGTTCAAGCCCCCAATCACTGGGTACCCGCAGGTGCGTTGCTAAGTCGCAGTAGAGGGCAATCTCGCCTGCAAGCGGATAACTATAGGACTGCAGGTAAGTTAGAAACTTGGAATAACGGAGTTTTTCCTGCAGAACCTCAAGCAGCGGATTGATAAATAACCTGTGGATTCGTCCATACAATTTTTTGTTATCTGGATTGATTCTTGCATAGTACCCTTTAGTGAAGAAAAAATCAAGTTCAGGTTCAATGAGTGGATACAACATCTTTGTGGGCAGCATTTTAGTGTAAGAAACAATGTCAGCGTCGTGGACTGCAAATGCAAAGAGGTCCAGAGATGCTATGCCCATAGTCATCCATACGTCTTTGCCTTTTCCCGATAACTCTGTGACGTCAAGACCTTTTCTTTTGAGTTCTTCCAGGACTTCTAGCACTTCAGGTTTGTTACACCATGCCACTTCGCAGGGAACTTTGAATGAGTGGCTTAGCCTTATAGCTTCATCATAGTGATTTGGATCTTCGGCTGAGAGGGCAATGAATACCTTATTTAGGTAACTGCATTGGTTGATTTCAGAAATAATCTTGGCTAAACCGGGACTGTTAATGTCGTCGCCTAAAATTGGAATTATTAGGCCAGAGGGAAACTTGGGTTTCAACTCTAAAAGGTGACTTGACATTGTATCAAAATCTAAATAGAAATCGTGAATGTTTGCGATTTTTCGCTGGTCTATGTTCATCGTTATCGATATTTATAATGTAGGTGGATATTATAAAGAATTTTCAGACTTAACTCTCAGTTACCATTTGGAGTTTTTTGATTTGTTGCTAAGGCACAACAACAAATTGACGCTTGAACTGTAAGTTGCATTTTGTTTTCAGGTTGCGGTTTGGGCTGTTTTGGTTTATTATTCACTTGCATGGTGTTACCTTTTTTAAATTAAGTAATACTTATATTTAAGTAACACCTTTTTTTAAAATCGTGTTACCACATAGCCAGGAGAAAAAAGAATGCACATACCCGACGGATTCCTAACATTAAACGTCATCATACCCGCATTCATAATAACAATCCTCTTCTGGACCATCTCCATCAAAAAAATAAAACTAACCGACCAACAAGTCCCCATAATGGGACTCCTAACCGCCCTATTCTTTGCAGCCATGATGATGAACTACCCCATAATCGGCGGAACAACCGCCCACCTCTTAGGAGGAGCATCAATCGGACTAATCCTAGGACCCTTCGCAGGATGCATATCCGTAACCATAATCATAGTCCTGCAAGCATTCCTATTCGGCGACGGCGGACTCACCACACTAGGCGCCAACGTCTTGAACATGGGCATAATCGGCGTATTCATCCCCTGTGCAATATTCCTCGCATCCAACAAAGTTTTCAAAATAAAAACAACCACAAGCTTGTACGCGACCATCTTCATTTCAGCCTTCGTCGGCGACGTGCTCGCAGCCATAGCCGCAGGCACCGAACTTGGCTTATCCGCCCCAACCTTCCAGTATGGTTTAAGCGTAGCTGTCCCAGCTATGGCAATAAACCACTCAATAATCGGTGTTGCAGAGGGCATAGTAACCGTAATTCTCATCGGGACACTGCTGAAGTTGCGTCCAGATGTCTTGCAGAAAAGCCTCATACTTGGCAAACTGCCCATGTTCAAAAACAAAATCGAGTCTAAGGAGGAGGAATAAAAAGTGACGAAGAATTTTAAACGTCTAAACCAAAAAACTCTCATAGTTGGGTTGACGGTTGCTTTGATTTTTGTTTTAGTTGGTGTTTTTGTGTTTTCGTATTCTATGGAGACGCTGGATAAACAGGCGGAGCAGCTTGGGATGGAAGAAAAACCCGTCTACAAAGCCCCCCTTGCCGACTACAGCATTCCTGGTTTAGATAATGTTTGGGGCGCGCTTATTGTCGGCGTTGCCAGCACCCTCTTACTGTTCATTGTTAGCTTTGTAGTTGCTAAACTGCTGAAAAAGAAGGAGTTGAGAAAATGAGAGTACCTCAATCGCTAAGAGACTTAGTTGAAGGTGCAGAATCGCTGGTTTACATTGAAGATTTAAGCAGCAAAAAGGGGTTTCTGCAAACCATAAATCCCCTGGCAAAACTGGTCGCAATAATCTCGATGATTGTGGCTTCACTCTTCATCTTGAACCTTTCATACTTGGTTTTGGTCTGCGTTATCCCAATCATCTTGGCGGTAGCCTCAAAGATTCCGCTCAGGCACTTCTTTTCACGAACAGCGTTAATCCCAGTCTTTGCGGCGGTGATCTCAATACCCATCCTGTTCTTGACTTCGGGCAGCCCAATTTGGACCGCTAATATTGGCTTAGCAAACCTAACGGTAACCATGGAAGGTGTGACACGGTTTCTGGTTTTCACCGTGAGAGTCTGGTTCTGCGTTGCATCCCTTACACTGCTCATTCTCTCGACTGGGTTTGATAGGATGCTCAAACTTCTCGCTTCCATAAAAGTGCCTGGTGTAGTCGTCCAACTGTTTGCGTTAACGTATAGATACTTCTTTGTGTCTGTCCATGAAGCCCAAAGCGTCTTGATGGCTAAAGAAGCCCGAACCTACGTGCAAAAACGCACCCTAAACATGCAATCGCTCCGTGACCTAGGAAACATTCTAGCAACGCTGTTCATTCGTACCTACGAGCGTTCAGAGAGGGTTTATTTGGCGATGAAAGCTCGAGGCTTCGAAATCGACAGCAGTAGCAAACTTGTCATGCCTTCGCTCAAGTTGAGGGACATATTTTTTGCGTCATCAATAATAGTTGCGTTCGTTCTATTTGCCATACTGTAGAGGGGACATATGCAGCCCATTGTTTCGGTGAAAGATGTCAAATTTAGTTACCCAGCAGGCGTCAGCGCATTAAAAGGTGTATCATTAGATATTAAACAGGGTGAACGTGTTGCCATTTTGGGTCCAAACGGTTCAGGAAAATCAACCCTTATCCTACTCATAGCGGGCTTGTTAATGCCGAGTAAAGGCGATATCCAAGTGTTCGGGGAACAAACAACTTCGAAAGACTTTCAGAAACTCAGGTCGCGCATAGGTTTGGTATTTCAAGATCCAGACGACCAACTGTTCACGCCCAGCGTAATAGAAGACATCGAATATGGACCTAAAAATCTCAAGTTACAAGAGGAAGACATCAAAAAGAGAAGTGCACATGTTCTCGACAAAATGGGCATTGAGCATTTGAAGAATCGCCCGCCGCACCGCCTCAGTTTTGGAGAAAAAAAGAAAGTTTCCCTAGCCACAGCGTTAGTACTAAAACCAGAGCTACTAATTTTGGATGAGCCCACGGCAAACTTGGACCTCGTTTCTAGGCGGGGCTTGATTGAAACACTCAATGAATTGAACCGTGCAGGCACGACAATTATTGTATCAACGCATGATGTGGAGGCTTTGCCGGAGCTTGCGGATCGAGTAATAGTTGTTAGTCGTGGGTCATTGTTGGGCGGGGGAGAAATGCACGCTGTTTTGCAGGATGTGGCGTTGCTTGAATCCGCGGGACTTGAATTGCCGTCGATAGCTAGACTTTTCACCAAACTCAAAGATTTGGGGTTAATGGGTGAAATTTCGATAACTTATGAAGAAGCGCTAAATGCACTCCTAAAAAAGCTAAAGTAACGTTGAGTTCAGGCGAAAAAAAGAATCACTTGTAACTCAGTTAAATCTCGATATAGGGTAACGTTTTTAGGTTCTTCTATAGTTTTGCTAAAGTCAAACATTAACTTCAGGATAATGATTTGCATGCAGCCTATGCCTAAAGAATACAATTTCGCCGAGATAGAAAGTAAGTGGCAGCAGAAATGGGAAGAGATGGGCATCTACCACTACGACTGGGACGACAATGAGCGCATTCCATTCAGCATCGACACGCCACCTCCTTACCCTTCGGGCGAGTTGCACATGGGCAATGTTTTAAACTGGACCTATTTTGATATGGTTGCTCGCTTCAAACGCATGCAAGGTTATAACGTGCTGTTTCCGCAGGGCTGGGATTGTCATGGCTTGGGAATAGAAATTCAAGTTGAAAAAGCCAAAAACATCCGCAAACGTGATGTCCCAGCCGACCAGTTCCGTTCATGGTGCATCGAGCTCGTCGAGAAATACATTGCCATGATGAAAGAGGGCATCCTTAAGATGGGAGCCAGCATCGATTGGACCACCGAATACAAAACGATGAACCCAGACTATTGGCGCCGTACACAACTGAGCTTTGTTTTGCTGCACAAGAAAGGTTACATGTATCGGGGCACGCATCCGGTGAACTGGTGTCCCAGAGACGAAACAGCTATCGCCGATGCTGAAGTTGACCATGTGAAGAAAGAGGGTGTTCTTCATTATATTCGTTTTAACCTTGAAGGAAGCAGCGAATACCTGCTAATCGCGACTTCACGTCCCGAATTTATACCTGCCTGTGTCGCTGTGGAAGTTAATCCCAAAGATGAACGCTACAACAAGTACATTGGTAGAAAAATCTCTGTGCCGCTGATGAATCGTGAAGTGACGATCATTGCTGAGGAATCAGTTGACCCTTGCTTTGGTACGGGCGTTGTTCAGATTTGCACGTACGGCGACAAAGAAGACGTGAAGACCGTCATAAAACATAAACTCCCAGTCATTCGACTTTTAAAGGAAAATGGGCAAATCAGCGAGGCAGGCTGCAAATACGCAGGGTTATACGTTAACCAAGCACGCGCAGCCATCGTTGCAGACTTAGCAGCCGCTGGATTGCTGGAAAAATCGGAGAAGGTCCAGCATGAAGTCGGAGTTTGTGATCGCTGCAAAGCTCAAGTCGAAATCCTCGAGGTTAAACAATGGTTTATGAAAACCATGCTTCTCTCTGAAGCCGTGGAGAAGAATGCTAACGAAATCACCTGGTACCCCGACTACATGAAAAACCGCCTCATCGACTGGACCCGCGCCCTGGATTGGGATTGGGTAGTCAGCCGACAAAGACTGTTTGCAACGCCGATTCCGGTTTGGTACTGCAAGAAATGTGGCGAAGTCATCGTCGCGGACGAGGGCTGGGTGCCAATCGACCCGAGGATGGAGAAGCCCAGAATCGAGGCGTGCCCCAAATGCGGTGGAGTCGAATTCGTGGGCGAAACTGATGTGTTGGATACTTGGATGGATTCCTCAATCACCTGTGCAGTCCACGCGGGCTGGCCCGACCGCGCAGACTGGAAGCACCTGTTCCCAGCAAGCATGCACCCCTCAGGCACAGATATCATCCGAACATGGGCATACTATCTTATGGTACGCCACCTCGCATTGTTTGACCAGCGCCCCTTCAACAGCGTCCTCATAAACGGCATGGTTCTGGGCGCTGACGGCAGAAAAATGAGTAAATCCCTCAAAAACTACGCGGCGGCACCCGAAGTACTCAACAAAAGCGGCGCAGACGCAACTAGGCAATGGGCTGCTGGTGGTGGAGCTACAGGTTCTGACATACCTTTCCGCGCCCAAGATGTCGAATATGGCAGACGCTTCCTAGTTAAACTCTGGAACGTTTCAGGGTTCGCAAGCAACCTCTTAGCCGACTACAAACCCCAAGACGGCGCCAACATGAAACTTGAACTGCTCGACAAGTGGATTCTAAGCAAAGCTGAAAAATTAACCCAAAAAGTCACTGAAGCCTTAGAAAAATGCCAATTCAACATAGCCGTCGAAGACATACGCAACTTCACCTGGCACATCTTCTGCGACTTCTACGTGGAAGCCGTCAAAGACAGACTCTACAAGTCAGACGTTTACGGTGCAGCTAACCGAGCGGCAGCCCAATACACACTCTACGAAGTACTATACCGCATGCTCCAACTCCTCGCACCCGTAACCCCACATTTAACCGAAGAGATTTACCAGTACACGTACTTGGAAGGCAAGGGCTTCAAGAGCCTGCAAGTTTCCCCCTGGCCAAAAACTAACCCAGACCTCATCGACGAAGCAGCTGAAAAAGATGGCGACTTAATCACTGCCATAATGAGCGAAGTCCGACGCGACAAGGCTGAGAATAAACTGCCCCTCAACGCACCAATCAAAAACCTAATCATTTACGCAGGAAACGCTTCCACCGCCGAAGCAGTTAAGCAGGGATGCATAGACATAGCTGCTACCCTGAAAATCGAAAACGTCAAAGTAGTTGCCGAAAAGGCTGAGGGCAGACAAGTCGCGCAATATGAAGTCTACATAAAACCTGAATACTAGGGATATTTTATGGCGAAAATAGTTGGGTTGATTGGCTGCGGCGCCATCGGAACTGTTCTTGCTGAATCGATTGAGCGCAAGTTGGTGGTTTGCGATGAACTCGTCATTTTTGATGTTGATGCATCCAAAGCTCAGAAGCTTAAGGCAGCTCTTAAGTTTCCCGTTAGAATAGCAGTCAACGTTGACGAATTGCTTGCATCCAAGCCGAAGGTGGTTGTTGAAGCCGCGGGTCAACAAGCAGTTCGGGAATACTACGAGAAGCTTCTGGCTTCAAAAGCTGAACTAATCTTCATGAGCACAGGCGCCTTGTTGGGTTTAAACACTGACACTTCCAAAGTACATTTTCCCGCAGGAGCCATCGGCGGACTTGACGCCCTCTCCGCAGCAGCCAACGCAGGCATCGACGAGGTCATGTTGATTTCGCGCAAAAATCCAAAAGCGCTGGGCAAAACCAACACCGAGGAAGCCATCATCTACGAGGGCATGGCAGAAGAAGCGGCGAAACTGTTCCCACGCGAAATGAACGTTGCCGCAACATTGGCGCTAACTGTTAAACCTGTAAAGGTAAAGGTACAAGTTGTTTCTGACCCATCTGTCAAACGCAACACTCACGAAATCCAAGTAAAATGGCGCTTCGGCGAAATGACGCTACGGTTTGCCAACGACCCTCACCCAGACAACCCACATACCAGTGCCCTTGCAGCCTGGTCAGCCATAAAACTCCTCCAGGCACTGCTTGAAAAATAATTTTCTTGCTTTTGAGGTATGTAGGAACATATGTGGATCCCAATAGAAATGTAGTGCACAAACTATAGTGGTGGAGGTCCATATTGCGAAAAAACACCCATTAACATGTTAAAAAACAATAAATTTGCGAACAAGAAAACGAAAATAATGGAAGAGCTAAAACAAACAAAAAATAAAAGAAGAAGAATACTGTTTATTTTATTCAGTTGTGGTGTTTTCGTCGTTTTCGTCTGCTTGGTGGGTTTGGTCGCTGTCTGCTTCCGTTGTCAACTCTGAATGCGCCTGCTGAGGCGCTTCTAAAGGGTGGGCCGGAATGTGGGCCTCCTCCACCATGGAAACAGGTTCAATTGCTGGCTCTTCTAGAACTTTTTCAAGGGTAGTTTCAACTGGATCTTGCTCTGTTACCTCAAAGGATTGGAGTGGCGCTTCAACTACAGGCTGTTCTTGGGCTGATTCTGCAACTGTCTCTGTTGGGGCAACTATTTCTGCTGGAGCTTCAATGCTGATTGCCGGGGCTTCTTCCATATCGATGGCTGGTTGCTCAACTGGAGCTGCCTCATCAACCATTTCCGCTGGAGCTTCTTCGATTATTGCAACACCGTCTTCAACAGGCGATTCAATTACTGGAGCTTCTGCAACTGGCTCTTCAACTGCTGGCTCTGCGATTACTGCATCGTTTATTATTTCAGTTGCTTCTGGTTCAGCGGCAACTATCGGAGCTTCTTCCACTGGGGCTACTTCAATAATTGGAGTTGTTTCAACTGATACTTCGATTGCTGGAGATTCTTCGGCTGGAGTTTCAACTGCTGGAGCCTCAACGATTGGGGCTTCTTCAATTGGGGCGACTTCAATGGTTGGTTGCTCAACTGGAGCTACCTCATCAACCATTTGAGCTGGAGATTCTTCAACGATTGCTACGGCTTCTTCAACCGGAGCTTCAATTGGAGCTTGTTCCATTGGCGCAATCTCTGCTGGAGCGGCTTCTTCAATAATTGGCTCTGCTTGGGCAACAACTTCAACTGCCGGGGCTTCCTCAACGATGGTGGGAGCAACTTCGACTGGTGTGTCTTCTATGGGGGCTGCCTCGATTGGGGCTTCTTCAATTAGAGCTTGCTCGACTATGGCTGCTTCCTCCACTATTTGAGCTGGAGCTTCTTCGATGATTGCTACAGTTTCTTCAACAGGTGATTCAACTACTGGAGCTGCTTCTTCAACTATTGCTGGAGCGACTTCCACTGGAGCTTGCTCGACTATGGCTGCTTCCTCCACTATCTGGGCTGGAGCTTCTTCAACGATTGCTACGGCTTCTTCAACCGGAGCTTCAATTGGAGCTTGTTCCATTGGCGCAATCTCTGCTGGAGCTTCAATGCTGATTGCCGGGGCTTCTTCCATATCGATGGCTGGTTGCTCAACTGGAGCTGCCTCATCAACCATTTCCGCTGGAGCTTCTTCGATTATTGCAACACCGTCTTCAACAGGCGATTCAATTACTGGAGCTTCTGCAACTGGCTCTTCAACTGCTGGCTCTGCGATCGTTGGCACCTCGGTTGGGATTTCAACCGCAGGAGCCTCAACAACTGGAGCTGCCTCAACTGGTGTATTCTCGATTACTGGAGCGGTTTCAACTTGGGCTTCGATGGTGGCTTGCTCAACTTGAGCTTCCACTGGGGCCTCTAAAGGGACCGCCGTCTCCACTGGAGCTGCTTCTTCTACTGGAGCAGTTTCAGCTGGAGCACACTCAATTGGGGCTGCCTCTTCTACTGGAGCAGTTTCAGCGGGGGCAGTTTCGATTGGCGCTGCTTCAACGGGGCAAGTTTCTATGATTGGAGCTGACTCAACAAGTGTAGCTTCCACTGGGACCTCTAAAGGGACCGCTTCTACCGCCGTCGGTTGAACTGCTGGAGCTTCCATTATTGGAGCTGGTTCCGGAGCTTGGACTGGTTGAGCGCTGGGAAAAAGTTGATCGGTTGCTTGTTTTATTACGCCCAGTTCGTTTCTTGTTGTTTCAAGAGTGTTTGAGAGGAGGCTTATTTCTCTTGTATAGCTTTCCTCGTCTATTTCTCCGACTACATGTTGAATTTCGTAGTTAGCGAGAAGGGTTTCTAAGGTTTTCAATTGGCTTTCTAGTTCGAGGGTTTTTGCCTGCATCTTTTCGCCGAGTTCTTGTCGTTGTTTTTCGATTTCTGCTATTGCTGCGGTGATGTCGCCTGTGAATGAGTCGCGAGTGGCTTGTGAGATTTTGCCTGTAACAAAGAGGTTGTCTAAGGCCTGCTTCTTTTTGTTGGCTATTTCGTATTCTTCATTTAATCGTTTAAATGTATATTTCCATGAAATCACGTTTAGGGCACCGTACCTTGGGTGGGCAAAATGAGAATTAACGTTTGTTAACATGTACATATATCGCTAACTATTAAATTCGGGCGAGTGGGCAGAAAAATGGATATTTTAACGTTAAAACGTGGTGGGTTTGTAGAGGTTTATGTATATAAATAGTGAAATTTTTCTTGAAATTAAGGGGGATAAGATAACACTTCTATGTCAACTATCAGGCATCTATGGGTATGTTATGTAACTATACATGAAAATGCACTCGGGACAATTTATGAAGTTTTATTGTTGAAGTTAGCTTTTCAGGTTCGAGAAAAGAGTTCATTTTGTTTATACTTTTTCAGCCTTGTTGTAACTTTTTATTCTAAATCTGAATAAATCTTATATATATAAACAAGAATAAACAACGGATAAGGAGCACAACAACATGGTAGCATTAACAATCACAGTAAACGGAGAAAAATCCGAAGCAATAATAATCAAAAAAATGCGCGAACGCGTAATCAAAAGCTTCATGGACACAATAATAATGGCCGAACTCCAAAACGGCCCCATAAGCGGATACGACGTCATATCATTCATACACAACAAATTCGGATTCCTCGCAAGCTCAGGAACCGTCTACTCCCTGCTGTATTCTCTGGAACGAAACGGTTTAGTTGAAGGAATCTGGATCGAACGCAAGAGAGTCTACAAACTCACCGAAAAAGGCACAAAAACCATCGGAACCATCCTCAACTCCCAAGAAAAAATCAAGAGCTTCATATCAACAATCCTTAGAGCGCAAACAACCCCTTAGTAATTCCTTTTTTTCACTAAACCAATAGAAATACTAAAAAACCCCTTCGTCTTTTCCTATCAGCCGCAACGAATCTTTGCGGGTCCGTAGCTCAGTCAGGCTAGAGCATCGGACTTTTAATCCGAGGGTCGCGGGTTCAACTCCCGTCGGACCCGCTAATTCTTTTGGTTATAATGCTGTCTTGTTGGTGTCAAATTAGAAAACCACAATCCAATGTTTGGGTTAAGGGGGCGAATCTGAAAAAAGCATTGAGGTAGTGCTCCCTCAAATATCGAGCGCAGAAGACATAACATCTAACTTAAAAAAATACCGATTCTATTGCTATGAACTCAGAATAATGGAAAAAGATGGATCGAATAGACAGATATCCAAGCGATCGGGAAATCCTGCCTATGGCGCGTCATTTGTGACGTTTTATTTCTTTTTGCGCGGATTATAAATAATGCCGGCAATAAGCAACACCAATCCAAAGACGGGTAATACGAGCGCATCTTGGATGCCTTTTGCAAAAAAGAGGACGATGCCCAAAACTATTAGTACGGTTCCAAACGCAAGGAGTCTCCCCTTATTTGTCTGATAATATTTACTCGGATCCAATGTTCCACCTCCGCCCTCTTCGCTTCCAACTTCGCTACTTCCACTTTGTTAGTATTTCCTCCCTTCGGAAAGTCTTGGTGCTGACAAAAAACAGCGCCACACCAACAGCTAAGATAACCCCTGAAATTACGAGCAAAGTGTTTACGTCAAGAGTTATTACGCTTGTCTCGCTGAGAAGGTATATGCCAAGGAGGGGAAAGAGAATAAAAATTCCAAAACTGTTAGCGCTACGCACATCATTAACTCTTGAAGAAACCATCACACTGAACAGAACACTCATAACAATGGCGACCGGCATCAAAACTAACAGCAAAGTGGCGATATTCCAGTTTGGAAAATAATAATAGCCAAGCGTACTGAAAGTAACCTCATCAATGCCCACCATGAAGACTGCTGCAGCCGCATACATCGCCACTAAAGTTGGAATAACTGCGGAAATGGCTTTTCCAAGCAAAATCTCTCCATCAGTAAGAGGTGTTGCTAGAAGCGGTTCCAGACTCTTCTCAACTTTCTCCCCCACTATACTGTAGGAGGCAATTCCCAAGGGAACGTACGCTGCTCCTATAACTAAAAAGAAAGAAAAAGAGTTAAGCAAATTTGGAAGCACACCAGGCGCTGCAAGTCCATGGCTCCCCCTTATCGCTAAATACTCCAGTATCACCGGAAACAAGACCGAGATAACAACAGGGAAGACTGATGATTGAATACCAGACATTTTTTACTCGCCTAAATATCTTGAAGTCCCTAGCTGCTACGATCCACGCCTTTGAGAGCCTCATATTTATTTCCTCACAAGTTTTAGATAGGTATCTTCTAAAGTTGAGCCCACCACATTGATTGATTTGACATGACCGCCCGCCAGCACTATAGACTCTATAACAGGCGAATTTTCCTTGTCTGGGTTTTCCACACTAAATGTTACTGTGTCGCCGTCGGTGACCAGGTTTTTGAGCGGCATTTTTTTCAGTGCCCCCAAAACGGCATCGTTGATTTGCTGTTCTAATCCGATAACTGTCTTTTTGCCGCTAACGGACCTTTCAAGTTCCTGCGGAGTCCCGATTGCCCTAATACTTGTATTCATTATTGCTACCCTGTCGCAGATTCTTTGTGCCTCGTCGAGGTTGTGGGTGTTTAGAAAGATTGTCTTCTTCTCTTTTTTTAGTTGAAGAATGAAATCCCGGACTGTTTTCGAAGCCTCAGGATCTAGATTCGCAGTAGGCTCGTCCATGAAAAGTACTTGTGGGTCATGGATGAGGGCGCGGGCTATGGCGAGTTTTTGTTTCATGCCCTTGGAAAAGGTCCCAGCTAAAATGTTTCTCTTATCCCAAAGCCCCAACATATCGAGGAAACGTTGGATATTTTCTTTCCTTTGAGCATCCGAGCAATCATATATTTTTCCAAAAAAGTCCAAGTTGTCATAAGCGGTTAGATGTTCAGATAACCCCACATTATCAGGAACCAACCCAATCATTTTACGTATCTTTAAAGAACCTTCTTTATTGCCTATTTCATACCCGCCTATTGTGGCGCTTCCACTTGTCTTTGATATTAGGCAACAAAGCATCCTAATGGTGGTGGTTTTTCCTGCACCGTTGGGTCCCAGGAAACCGAAAACTTCGCCATCATTAACTCGAAGACTAACGCTATCTACAGCTGTCAAGCCAGCGAATTTTTTTGTTAAATTCTCAGTTTCTATCAAACCAATCACTGAGCTGATGAGTAAATAGTCTAGTTATGTTGAAACACTATTAAGGCATTACTAACTAACATAATGTTAGATAATTTTCTAACTTCCAAGAATAAAAAAAGGAAAATTAGTATAGAAGCGCATGTACAGGGTCGGTTCCCGTCGAACCCGCCAAGCTACACACGCCAGTTATACTGATGAGGTGGTATCTTTGATTAGTTGCATAAGTTGATGTTCAAGAACTAGAAATAATCAAAAATTCTTCGAATCAATGACTCTCTGAGTAGACCCGTTAAACCGTTAAGTGAAGTTGCAAAAACCCTATAGCTTGCCTAAAGTATTTCCTAACATAGCTACACTTGGGCACTAACAAATTTGGAGCGCCCTAATTCTAAAACTGTGAATTGGTAAATATGAGCAAAAGTCAAGGCCCCGATGACTTCAGCGATCTTTCTGTAGATGAAATATTTAGTCGATTGCAGAGCAACCCATCGACAGGTTTGACCCAAACAGAGGCTAAACAAAGAATTAGACAGTATGGCGCTAACGCCGTTGAGGAAAAACATCAAAACCCAATTATCGCGTTTTTTAAGCGATTTTGGGGTTTAACAGCTTGGATGCTTGAGATAGCAATAGTTATTTCTTTTGTTTTAGGCAACTTCCTAGACTTGTACATCATATTGGCGTTGCTTCTTGTGAATGCCTTTTTGGGTTTTTTCCAGGAACAGCAAGCAACAAGAGCTGTAAAAGCGCTCAAACAAAAGCTTCAACTGCAAACACGGGCGCTAAGAGATGGTTCATGGTCAACAATCAGCGCAGCAGGGTTAGTTCCAGGAGATATTATTCGCGTGAGGTCTGGTGACCTTGTACCTGCGGACCTTAAAATTATTGATACTGAACTTACGGTGGACCAATCAGCCATAACTGGAGAGTCGATGCCGCTTGAAAAAAAGAAAAGTGACCTCATCTATTCTGGGTCATTGATACGTAAAGGTGAAGCAACAGGAGTAGTGACATCCACTGGCGCTCATACGTACTTTGGCAAGACAACTCAACTGGTCCAACTGGCAAAGCCAAAGCTCCATATGGAAACAGTCATCACTGGATTGATGAAATGGCTGCTTGTCTTGGTTATTTCTCTGCTTGCCATCGCTTTTGCGGTATCGTGGATAAGAGGCATGAATCTTTTGGATGTGCTATCTTTGGCGTTGATTCTGTTGGTTTCTGCAATCCCTGTTGCCTTGCCAACAATGTTTACAGTTACAATGGCGATAGGCTCACTTGAACTTGCAAAAAAAGGGGTTCTAGTTACTCGACTTAGCGCCTCAGAGGATGCGGCATTAATGGATGTTCTATGTGTGGACAAAACTGGCACATTGACGTTAAACTTGCTGAATGTAGCTGACGTTTTGGAGTTTGGCAAATATAGAAAAGATGATGCCATATTATTCGGTGCTTTAGCATCCCAAAAAGCGAATCAGGACCCAATAGACATAGCCTTCTTAACAGCGGCTCAAGACAAGAATCTGCCTCTATCCGAATTTACTCCAAGAGAATTCATACCGTTTGATCCCTCGACAAGAAGAACAGAAGCGGTCTTGGAGAGGAATGGGAAAAAAATTAGAGTCGCTAAAGGTGCGGTTACAGTCATAACGCCCCTGGCGGGCATAATGGGAAAGGACTTTGCTGATTTAGAAGTGCAGATGGAGACTTTCGCAAGTAAGGGGTACCGAATAATTGCAGTTGGTGTAAGCTATCAGGATAGAAGTTTTGAACTCGCAGGCTTAGTAGCGCTCTATGATAAACCGAGACCTGATTCTGCAAAAATGATTGAGAAACTCCGAGGATTAGGTATATCAGTGAAAATGCTAACTGGTGATTCGCTGCCAATCGCAAAACAGGTAGCTGCTGAAGTAAACTTGGGAAACAAGGTTATTCGGACTCCCGAGCTAAAGGAGACATCTAGTAAAGATGCGATTGCTGCAGTAGAGATCGCTGAGAACAGCGATGGCTTTGCGGAGATTTACCCTGAGGGTAAGTATCAGATTGTGCGGGCATTGCAGGCTAAAAAGCATGTTGTTGGGATGACTGGAGATGGCATAAATGATTCCCCAGCGCTTAAGCAAGCTGAAGTGGGAATAGCAGTAAGTAATGCAACCGATGTTGCAAAAGGTGCAGCTAGTGTAGTTCTAACAGAGCCGGGACTAACTAATATTTTCAGCCTGGTTATTTCTGGACGCATGATTTATCAAAGGATTCTTACGTGGATATTTAACAAAATAGTAAAAACCTTCCAAATAGTTGTGTTCGTCGTCTTAGCCTTTCTGTTTACAGGACTGTTTGTTATCAATGCTTTCCAAGTTGTTCTCTTACTGTTTTTAGTAGATTTTGTAACCATATCTCTAGCTACCGATAATGTTCGGCCTTCACAAAGACCAGAAACATGGAATATAGCATCGCTTCTTAAGGCATCAATCGTTTTAGGGATATTCGTCGTTGCTGAATCCTTCGGGCTTCTTTACATAGGCATAACATACTTAGACCTCTCAAATATTGCGCAGCTAAACACGTTTGTCTTTGACATGCTGTTATTCGGTGGTCTCTTTACAATTTTTGTTGTTCGCGAGCGAGGAAATTTTTGGAAATCGAAACCCAGCAGGCTACTGTTAGGGGCAATTGTAGTAGACATAGTCGTTTCATCACTAATCTCAATAATCGGTATTCCTGGACTTGTGCCAATACAACCATTATATGTCGCCATTGTACTGAGCTGGTTCTTTTTCTTCGGCGTCGTTGTAAATGACCAAATTAAAAAGAAATTGATGCATTGAGAAAAGGGCTTCAACTTTGATTTTGACAGAAACACTCCAAGGTAGTTCCAAGTGGCTGTAATCGTTGATCAATAATTTTAGTACATGGTAACTTCAGGTCATCTCAGAAAACAGCTGCGAAGTCATTTCTAAGGTATCTCCGTCTGCAGACTTAATTTTGAGCCCCATCTTTTTTGAAAGTGCAATCATTTTATAGTTGTCCCATGAAACAAAAAAATTAATCTCATAAAGCCCCCAGTCCCTGGCTATTTCGAAAACATAGCCCATAAGTTGAGTCCCCAACCCTATTCCTTGCCAAGCGTCAGCAACGACAAGGTCGAATTCACTGCGCCTCCAACTTCTATCCATGTTCAACCGCGCAACAGCGACTATTTTATCTTCACTTTTGGGCTGAACGACTATTGCTATCTCTTGGCTATAGTCTATATTGCACATTCGCTGCAGTGTTTCCAAAGGCAGTTCTTTGATTATTTCTAGGAACCTAAAGTGCAGACTCTCCAAAGATAAAGACTTTACAAAATCGTTTAGTCTCGATTGGTCAGATGGCTCAATTGGTCTAAAAACAACAGTAACCCCGTTGCTTAATACTCGCACAGCAGTGCATCTTTCCCTAACCGAATCAGCGGTTATCAAAACATGTCGCATCCATGCGGCGTATTATCCATTATATAGTACAGAAGTGAGAAATATAATATTTAACAAGAAAGGGAGGTTTATTCAACATTTACATCATTTTTCGCCCCATTGTGGGACAAGGAAAAGGGCACTTTAATTTTGCTCTGCGCTAACGTCGCCATATTTCAGCTTCATTGTAGACTCTACTGTGCAATGAGGTCGGTAGAGCATGTCTCTTATAAAGAATTTAGACCCCAAAGCCAGCTATGGTCGATTTATCACGTCCTTGTGATGCTTGCGGAAGAATGGTTGGCGGTGGAGTTCAACATTGCCCAAAATGCCAAATTTACCTATGCTTTTATTGTGGGATTCAATTGATTAATATGCAAGATAAATTTCCAGCAGTATGCCCTATGTGCGGCGGAAAACTGTTGTAACCTTTAATGCGCTTTTTTCTCATTAGAAAGATGACGCGAGGGCTTGGGGCAGTAGTGGTCATTCTTGCCGGTTTAGTTTAATGTTTTTTTGCGGGTGCAAACTGCGCCAATTTAAAAAACTGGGGCAATCCGGATGGGTTAAATCGTATTTTGATTTACCAGAATTTGAGCGGTGACTTGAAGCTCTCTTCAATTGCTTTTCTGGTCTTGGTGCCTAGCTTAACTGGGGTATCCTCAAGCCACGGGATATACTCCCATTTCCAGATCCTGTCGTTCGCGTCGTGTTCAGCCAGGGCATGGTTTGCTGTGTTTACGAACACAACCGGGTGCTTATGGTCCACAAAATAGTACTTGATGGGATGTTTTGGTGCTGGTGGAGGAGTTTTGTCGCCGTGGATTGAATCCTCATTCATTCCGTTCTCATAGCTGTATATTCCTTCGAAGGTAAATCCATCATTAGCCGGATCCTTGGCGAAGAGAATCTTGAATGATTCTAGATCCATCACCCTTCCGTAGATTAATCGTCGTAGCCCTTGGTAGATAGAATTCAAGATCCCGTGCTGACGGAGTCTTTCGTTGTTGAATAGAAGAGAAACCTCCATTTCATAGGATCCGTCTTGGTTTGGGGGTCCTTTTGCGTAGTGGATTTCGCGAAGGAAATTTTTTAAGGCATCAACGCTCGGCTGATATACAACGGGGATCACCGTGTCGTCTTGCACATCTATTTGTACATCGAAGATGTTATTTGGATTCTTGGATGGATGGTCCATTTCATTTACTATCTCGTTGTACAGGCTGTAGATTGTTGAATTGGTGATGTCTACTCCTTGCTGTGCCCACTCCCAGATCCAATGTTTATTGTCAAGCTGGAAGACCCACCGATTTTTTGGGCCCTCTCTTCTGTTTGGAATGTTATTCCTTGCAGTATACAGCTCGGTTTTGGGTTCGAAGGGTTTTGTCGAGATCTCAAAGCCCAGCATGTACCGAAGCGTAACTTCTTTTTCCATGAAACTACTCTGTATTGTTTGGCTGCTTCGGACAACAATCAGGCATTCATTGTTTAGAGTTCTCGCAAAACTAACCGTGCAATTATCCGAGTCCCAAAAATTTTCCTCACCAGTCCAAGAAAACTTGCCAAAGTAACCAACCTGCCATTTCTTCTCTTTAACAGTAAACCAAACTGGCTTTGAAAACATCGTTAACCTAAGTTATGTTACTCTCTGAGCTATTTGATGTTTCTTCTCCACAGAACAGCACAAATTTCAGACATAATACTTTGTTAGTTTAAAGAAGTTAGGTTTTTCAGTAAAGAAAAACCGGTTAAATGGATTATAGTTGCACACTTGTTGCATTGAATTATCACTTCATCAAGACTTTGTGTTTCGACCTTTATCTCCAAAATTGAATATCCTTCTTCGGCGCAATCATCTGGGGATATTCTATTTCCACATTCTGGACAAAGAAATTCTCCATTTCCATCTATTCGAGTTAAGTCCAACACATGCGATTGTATTTGTTTCATTTGTTGCTCCTCCTTTATGGTTAGAGTTTTCAAACTTGTTCATGTTTTAGATATTATTAATTGGTTTTTCCATTTTGTTCCCAAATTGCCGCCAAATTAGAAAACACAATTATTATAAAGCGCCAAGTTGGTTGAATTAAATTTTAATCTTGTGTGTGTTTCAGAGCTCCAGATGTTCCACCGTATACCAAGCTTGAGCAAAAACACTGGCGGGTATCTGCTTATCACCGTTCACGGAGTTAAACGCTTACACAACCCAGAAAAACAGAAATATGAATCTGGAGAGCTTGTTGTGGTAGCTACAAAATACTTGGGAACAAACTTCTGCAACTCCTATCAATCAGAAAAACAGGTTCGCAGATGGTTAAAACATAAACTCGTCGTAGTCGATTTTGTGTCGGACGGGGCTAAAGATGCTCAACAAGACCAATACTTATTGAAGAAACCGATAAAGGGTTATTGAAGGATTGTCTTCTTGGAAAGAAACGCGCTACCTTGTCCCAAAAATGGTTTGGGTTATTTTTTTTCTCCAAATTAAGGGTTTTAGCCAAGTTCTCCGTTTACTAACTTTGATAGCATTTAAAATGAAATTCGCAAAGTTGCATAGTTTGTGGTTGCTTGAAGAATTAGCAAAAATTTAAGTTCTAAAGATGTAATTATATATTTGAATCAAGCATACCCAAGTACTGTTAGTCGGTTAGACTGCTACCAAGCGCGTTGCTTTGTCTCTTTATTAATTGTTGAAGCGGGTTGGTTAGGCGCTTCTAAATAAAAAGAGGGCGTCAAGATGAACGTAAGTAAACAAAAAATTCTAACAATAATACTTACGTTAATTCTTGCTTCAACATTAACGTATGATAGATTAAAAATAAATATAGCTTCAGCATCGACCAACAGCTTTTCAATAATGCAAATATCTGACACACAATTTCTTTCATCACAGTATCCAAACTTATACAGTTCATTGACAACATGGATAGCAAATAACGTGGGTACTTACAATGTAAAAATGGTTATTCACACTGGAGACTTGGTAGACCAGTACTATGACTCAACACAATGGCAAAATGCAAACAATGCAATGTCACTTCTAACTTCCGCAAATGTTCCTTACACATGGGATGCAGGCAACCATGACCAAAATGGAATGGACAACCCAAACTCAGGTTGGGTGGGCAATCAATATTCTGCTTTCAATCCATCAACTTTTAGCAGTCAAAGTTACTGGGTTGGAAGTTCAATTCAAGGCAAGAACACTGCTGCAAAGTTTTCTTTTAATGGATACAATTTCCTTGTGATAAACTTAGAATCAGAAGCAAATGATACTGCCCTGACTTGGGCAACAAACTTATTGAATACCTACTCAGGTTTGAACTACAATATCATAGTTGCAACTCATGCATACTTGGCTTCACCAGATTTGGATTTCAGTACCAATGATTTGCCATACTCCCCAACATGGGAACAAAATCTACAGACTCTACTTAATAACTATCCAAATGTTTTCTTAACTCTCAATGGGCATACAAGTCCTAAGATAGACCCAATAAATGTCCACAACCAAGTGAATGGAAGAACCCAAATTGAATTTGATGACCAGTACAATGATAATGACCAAGGTGCATGTTCAACAAGAATCTACACTTTTGATTTAAATAGCCAAACAGTTACCACATCTACCTACTCCGTATGGAACTCAACATGGTTGACTGATTCAGAAGACGTTTTCAGTTTTCCAGTGCAGTTAGATTCCTCACCTGCACCTACATCGAATCAAGTTACAGTGTCAAGCGCAACCGCCTCCTCATACGACAGCACCCACACACCAAACCTAGCAATAGACGGAGATGACACAACATGGAATTACTGGGGAACAAACGCCATGATCACCTCAGGCAAACTACCCCAATGGCTACAACTCGACCTTGGAACCCAAACCACCATCAGCCAAATCACCACCCACTTCTACGACGACGACACAAGAACATACACATACTACATCCAAGCATCAACCGACGGCTCAAACTGGAACACCATAGTACCAACCAAAACCGGACACAGCACAGTAACAGACACATTCAACCAAGTAACAGCAAAATACATCAAAATAACCGTAACCGGCAACACAGCAAACTTAGCAGCCCACATAGTAGAAATAAGAATCTACCAGTCAACAACCCAAACACCAACACCCACACCAACCCAAACACAAAAAATTACAATCCGACCTCAGTGAGCATCAACACAGGAACAATCACATCTGGTAGCGTAACTTCACTTTCTTCAAACGATAATGTTGACTTATCAATAAAGTCTTCAAAATCAGGTAACTATTATATTATAGATTGGAACATCACAACAAAAATTGACGGGTCACCTTCAATAGTGAAAAAGTTAACTATAATGTATGACGGCAGTTACTCTAAGAGCGAATCACAAACTTTATACCTATACAACTTTGTAACTAATCAATGGCAATCCATCAGTTCAAGAACAGTCAGCACTTCAGACGTTACAATAACATACACAACAAACACCCCAGCCAACTT
>CAVTBV010000003.1:0-127501 GCA_963733095.1 Candidatus Bathyarchaeota archaeon | reverse complement strand
CGCCCGGTCCATTAGCAATAAGGTTCAGGCATAGGGATTATTCCTTTTAGCTTTGGTTGTAGAACATAGTCGCTAAAAGTCGCCCACAAAGGTTCAGCCGCTCTGATTAATCGATTAATAAGGAAGGCTACGTAGTATAGGTTGTTACGAAATAGTGATGTAAAATGTCAGAAAAATCAAAAATTGTTTTTGTTGGAAATAAAATGCCTATGGACTATGTTCTAGCGATTATCACAGGTCTATCGGCGAGCGATACAAAAGAAATAACTTTGAAGGCTAGAGGGCAAGCAATAACTACAGCGGTTGATGCAGCTGAAATAACGAGAAATCGCTTCCTAAAAGACCTAACTGTAAGTAAAATTGCGATAGGGACAGAAGAGATGCCGCCAAGAGAAGGTGAAACCAGATCACGAATGGTTTCAACAATTGAAATAGCGCTTGCAAAAAAATAGGTAACCTTCCTGCGAACTATTTTCAACCATCAATATACTTTTTTCTTTGGATAAAAACGAAGTAGCCAGTAATTTGTGCTTAAATTAAACTCTTATGGCAGAACAAAGATTCAAGAACAATAACTTTTAAACGAACATCTTTCAGCGCGTTTAGTTATTTGAGCCTTAAATTTTAGCAAAAAATACATTTTTTAGCGCCTTTTTCTTTAAGTGAGGCTTTTTCACTTGTATTTATTGATTTAGATGCGAATATTGTTTGAACTGAGTATGAATTGTTTGATGAAACTTTTTGTTTTCTATATGACTTTGTTTCCTTTAGCAATGACAATGCTTCAGCCTTAGTAATTCCGAAAGGAAGAAAATCATTGTGGAAATGTTCAAAATGTAACCGCACTGCAGCTATGGCGTCCTTCTCCTCACTGAAAATGCCGAAATCATATCCACAAGGGCATTGACCTCTCAAGTTTTTTTTCAAACGGTTCCCTTCACCCAGATTCCTTCAAGCTATACAGATGTTAAATTAGAATATTAACTTCAGTGGCTGAAGCAGTACAGTCACAAAATAGTTGTTACGGAAAATTGGAAAGAGCTTTCACGGTTTCTAAAAACGTGTCTCTTTGTTAATTCTAAAAATACAAACCCAATACCATTAATCCGAGATAAATTTTCAAGTCCTTTCTTAATAAAAATGGTTGTAAACAGTCACAACAGACTTAAAGGTCGCGCGAGAACTTATTAAAGTATGCAAAGCTGACGCTTTAGAGCCACAACCATAACACCTCAATTACCTATTTGCTGAAGACAGAAAATCAGTTATCAATTTGAGAAATCTCCACTTCTCATGAATTGCAAAACAGGAAATTTTGGGTGTTAAACACCAAAACTACGAGTTTATTTAGAATGACACAAAAACTTGGATTCGATAATAGCGCATTGCGCATCGCATATTTGAGCACCTATCCCCCAAGAGAATGTGGCATTGCAAACTTCACAAAAGACCTCATTGATGCTACTTGCGAATTAGATGGGCTTAAGCCTTCAGTAATTGCAGTAAACGAAAAAAACGCGATTTACGATTATGACCGACGAGTCAAATGGACAATTGACCGTGACGATGTCGAGGACTACGTTAAGGCAGCCGAATACGTTAACTCGTCCAATATCCAGTTGGTAGTTGTTCAGCATGAGTTCGGTCTTTTCGGAGGCGACTACGGTGAATACCTTAATTTCTTTCTAGAAAATGTCAAGAAACCAGTTATTCTCACCCTTCACACTGTCCAGCCTAATTTTGACCAGAAAGCGCTTGATGTACTAAAATGTATAGCTGAAAAAAGCGCATCAATTATTGTAATCGCGCATGCAGCTATTGATATGCTAAAACAACAAGGGATACCTTACAAGAAATGCGTTGTTATTCCACACGGTTGCCCAAGTATAGACTGCACAGACAACAAATCAATTAAGGAATCACTCGGTCTGAAGGGGCGTCTGGTTGCTTCCACATTCGGTCTAATAAGCAGCGGCAAAGGAATAGAATATGCGCTCCAAGCACTCCCAGAAGTGGTCAAAAAAGACCCCCGAATAATTTATCTAATAATTGGAGAAACTCATCCTGAAGTCAGAAAGCACGAGGGCGAAAAATACCGAAATGAACTAATGAGGCTTGTTTGTGAACTCGGATTGGAAGAACACGTTCGATTTACGAACAGATTTCTCACCAAACGCGAACTAATCAAATATCTTCAAGCAACCGACATTTACTTAACACCATATATATCCCCTAACCAGATCAGCAGTGGCACACTTATATATGCTCTTGGCGCGGGAAAAGCGGTGGTGTCCACTCCATACTATCATGCCCAAGAAGTTTTGGCAAACGGTAGAGGAATACTCTGCGAATTTAAGGATTCCACCTCAATCACAGAAGGCATAAAAAGACTATTAGACGAAAACTTCCGTAATCAGATTCAAAAAAGAGCGTACAAATACAGTAGGCGCTTCCTCTGGAAAAATGTTGCAAAAAAATACATGACCCTTATTGAAGAAGTAACTAGGAATAACGAGTGATCTCAAGTTGAAAATCTTTCCCATAAACACCGATTTTATCAGAGCACTAACAGACGATGCAGGAATGCTCCAGCACGCCAAATATGCGACACCTAATAAAAAAGAGGGATATACAACAGATGACAACGCAAGAGCGTTAATTGCATGTACAAAGTACCGCATGTTGTTTAATGATACAAGCATTAAGAAACTGATTGACACCTACCTGGGCTTATTGTTCTACATGCAGAGAGAGGACGGCAAAATGCACAACTACCTTAGCTATGATCGTAAATTTATGGATGAAGTGGGTTCGGAGGATTGCATAGGTCGAACAATCTGGGCATGTGGATCCTGCTTGGACTCCAAATTGCCCGAAGAAACAAAACTTCTCTGCAAAGAAATTTTCGACAAAGCTTTCAAATGGACTCCAAGATTAACGTCACCAAGAGCAAAAGCATTCTCAATTATGGGGTTGTTTTATTATCAGAAAGCCTATCCTGAAGACCAAAATGTCAAAATAAACATTAGAACACTTTCTGATCAACTGACTAAGCAATTTGAGTTGGTATCTTCAGGAGGATGGGATTGGTTTGAATCTTATCTAACCTATTCCAATGCGCGACTGCCGCATTCACTTTTTCTAGCTTACGAGGCAACTGGAGAAGATAGGTATCTTCAAGTAGCCTCGAAAGCGATGAAATTTCTAATTGACACCCAAACGATAGACAACGTTTTTGTCCCTGTGGGAAATCGTGGGTGGTATAAAAGAGGTTCCGAAAGAGCAATTTATGACCAACAATCCATTGAAGCGTCCTGCACGACCGAAGCAGCCGTTGCAGCTTTTCAAAACACCGGTAAAGAAGCCTACATCAAAGTAGCATACGATGCTTTTCAATGGTTCTTGGGAGGAAACCTGAAAGGTCTGGTTTTGTATGACCCAGAAAATGGGAGTTGCTGTGATGGCATAACACCAGAAGGATTAAATATGAATAAAGGCGCCGAGGCCACCGTAGCTTACTTTCAAGCGCGCTTAAACTTGGAAGACATAAAACAATACGATAACCCAGAAGCCAAACGCAACAACATTCTTTGATTGTAATGTCGAATTTTTCGAGGCGAGGCATAATTTTTGTTTATTAATAGGGAAAACCAGATTGATACTGGAGACATGTAGACATGATGACGCGCGACTTGATGTTAACAGACGTAGTGACAACAAACGAAAACGCCGTCATAAAAGAGACAATTGAGCTTCTTTTCAAAAGACATATTGGGTGCATAGTTGTTGTCAACGATAATCAAAAATGCATAGGCATATTCACTGAGCGAGATGCCATAAGAATCGTAGCGCAAAACTTGCCTTTAGATGCCACAATAGAAAAAGTCATGACTAAAGACCCTTTTACTGTTAATGAAGACTCCACTTTTGAAGAAGCAAAAAGCATAATCAAAATGCATCAAATCCGACATCTGCCTGTAATAGACAAAGACGGAAAACTAGTGGGACTGATATCCGTCAGACACATATTAAATGAACTGTGCGGACTATAACTAAAAACCAGAGCCACTCATTGGAGAAAAAACAAGTGAAAAGATATCCGCACAACCCTATACTTGAGCCCATTGGCACTCATGCCTGGGAATCAAGTTTGGTCTTTAACGCAGCAGCCTTTGCCGCTAACAACCGCGTCCAAATTCTCTACCGTGCAATGGGCACTGATAATGTCTCACGCATAGGATTAGCATCCTCCTCGGATGGATACAACATAGATGAGCGTTTGCCACTCCCAGTTTTCAGCCCATCAAACGACATGGAAAGCCAGGGTTGCGAGGACCCCAGAGTGGTTCAATTTGGCGATTCACTCATCATGGCATATACAGCATTCGGAATTCACTTTCAACATCAAGTTTACCAAATTGCAATGACATCCATAAGCACGAACGATTTTCTAGCCCGAAGATGGAACTGGGGGGAAAGGATTCTGACTTTTCCAGGAATCCACAACAAGGATGCAGTGCTCTTCCCAAAGAAGTTCAATGGCGATTACGTGATGTTTCATCGTTTGGAACCTGATCTCTGTATTGCCCGCTCAACCGACCTACGCCGCTGGTACGGCTTAAAGTACATTCTAGGGCCGCGAGAGAAAGGGTGGGATTCCTGGAAAGTAGGCGCGGCGGGGCCACCATTCTTAATAAATGAAGGCTGGCTTCTAATCTATCATGGCGTGAGTGTTGACAAAGTTTACTCCCTTGGTGTTGCATTACTGGCTAAGGACAACCCTGAGCAAGTCCTTTATCGCTCGGAAGAGCCAATTCTGACCCCGACAGAAGACTACGAACGCTTTGGAAAAGTTCCCAACGTAGTTTTCAGCTGCGGGCAAGTAATGATGGACAACCAACTCTTAATCTACTACGGCGGTGCGGATAGTACATTATGTGTGGCAACAGTTGAGCTTGCTGAACTCTTGCCAAAAAAATAATATATCCGAGCTGCCAATGAGAGATTTAGAGCGCAAATCTACTGCCAATTTTGCAGCAGAGTAATCCTAAGCCTGCATAGCGCCAAACTATCTTATGACTTTTTCAGATCGCTAAAATGAGGAATTAGTTATGTGTTGATTACGCATTCGTAGGCAAATAATTTCTGAGAGGTTCACATAAAATTCTGTGTTATTTAATTGCTTTTCTGACCTTTTCTATTTTTCCTTTTACATCGAGATTATTAATATGGCCATTTTCTATTTACCTAACTTACGTAAGTGGAAAAAATGAAGAAAACTAAACTACTATCATTTAGTTTGTTAGCGATGCTGCTTGTGTTACCCCTTATTGTTCTTTCAGCCTCTGCAACCACACTTCCAGCGTTCAGCCTTTCCTCTTCTTCAGCGCAGATACCTATTGTGCTTCCCGCGGAAACAATTTTTAACGGCTCAATCACCACCACAGGCACTATCCGTGTTTGGGTAAGCGACCCCAACGGCTCTAGCATCGTTAACTTGGGCTTAGTCGACAAAGCCGCTACTTTCAATTTTGTTGCGCAGCAAGATGGAAATTACACGTTGAACTTTGAGAATGACCTACCTAACTCCGTCCAAGTGAGCTTCTCTTACATTACAGACCCTGAATTACCGGATAACAACTCAGGCAGCCCACTTGCCTATCTTGCAATACCTATAATAATTGCCATTGTTGGAAGCATTCTGATAATATTTCTTGTACGCCGCAAGAGCAAAAATGCGACAATGAACATAAACTACAAATGGGTTCAAACCCACAAACTCGACTTTGTTCACTCCTTAACAGCGCCTTCAGTTTAAAGACACTTCTGAAACATATTCCTCTTTTTGACATACTTCCAACTGAATAAACAATTTAGTTTATGACATGTTTTTCCAGACGAAATCTCGCTTTTATCCTCAGGCAACTGATTATGCAGAACAGTAGATGCAATAGTAGAGTAAATGCTACGCCAAAACGTCAAGAATTTAACGAAAGGAGAAAAAACATGTCTAAAAGCAGATTAGTTGATGCGCTCAAAAACAACAACAAAGAGAAATCAGACGAAGAAATAGCTCAAGCTACCGCAAAAATGGAGAATCAAAAAAGACTTTCAACCCAAGAATTTCAAAAGGTCTATGAAACCCTATGGAAAGAGGGTCCCTCAATAAAGTATGAGAACATTGGTTCCAGAGAGAGAATTGCGCGTTCGGTTAACCAAGACCAGACTCTATGGTAACGAAAGCTTTGCAGTTCTATTGTTTGTGATTAGGGCTTGGGTGACAATTGTTTCTTCGTTGATGGCTTTTTCCATTAGGCTTCTTATTGCTTGGTTCATATTGCCGCCGAAGTAAGGTTTAACTATTTTTTGGGCGAATTCTTTTAAGGTTTTTGCGGAGAAGTTGTGGAATGTTAGGGATACAAGAAGGTCTTCTTCAGTGGCTATTTCGGTTTGAGTCATGTTAGTTCACGAAGCCTCCGATATTGTGGATAAAGCTTAAAAGGCAGGTGTCCACGCGACCTTGCGGAGTGGGGGAGAGGTAACTAAAAGTGTTATTCATAGGCAACTTTGGCGCTACCTTTAGGTCCTGTTTGATCCAAGGTAACCTTGCCGTCTTCAACTTTTAGCTCGGGACTTTTGGCTATCAAGTTTCTCGCACCCATTATTTGAACAGCCAAAAAACCTACAAACAACGGGAACCAGAAACCCGCACTTCTCACAAGTAAAGCTGTTATGAAAGATTTGTCCAATGGTATACCATACAGCAAAAAGATGCTGGTTAAAACTATTTCCAGCGAACCCACCGAGAAGCTTGCTGCCGCATCCTGAATTGCCGTAGCTATGAAGTAAACTACGACGTAGAATTCAATGGAGGATGGGATTCCTATTGCATAGAATATTAGAATATATACGGATATCCCGAAAAAGTAAGACAACACATGCAGAATGAAAGGTTTTATCAGCAATCGGGGTTTTTCACGAAATATTTTGAAACCCGAATAATAGTTTTCTAGGGATTGTTTTGTCTGCAGTTCTTTGTAGGGGCTATAATGTTTGGGGCGGAAGGTTTTTTGGATTTTCTGGTACACCAAAGCAAAGTTTCTAGCTGCATGCTTTACGAATGCTAAGTAAAGAAGCACCGCCAAATAGAACGTTACGCCGAATAAGAAAACGATAAATAAATTTGTTATTACGGGAGATACTCTGGGTTTTAGAAAAATCAAACTGCCTCCACTGTAGAGTCCGATGGTGACTATGGTGTAGGCGACTATGCGGTTAGTTACTGCAGAAGCGGCGAGGACCCCGTAGTCTTTGTCGGTTTGTTTCTGCACAAGGTATAGGCGGGTTAATTCGCCGCATATGGTTGCGCATGGAAGGACTAAATCGCTGAAGTAGCCCACCCAATAGTAAAGGTAAGCTTTTCGATATGAGATTTTGACTGAGAGGCTTCTTAAGATGTTGTTCCATGCGGTTGACCAAAAAAATACAGAAGCAAGCACGGAGATAAGCGCCAGACTGTAGAAGAAGGCGTAGTTGACAGAGTTAATGCCATCCAATACCTTGAGTATTCTTGGTATGCCGATGAAGAAGTACAGGTAAATGACAAAGGCTGCCAAGCCCGCTACCATGAAGAGAACGGACCGTTTAACTGAAAGGTACTTTGTAACGCCTGACAAAGCTGCTTCCTGCTAGCTAAGACCGATTTCCTATTGATACAACAGCTTTAAAGTTATATCCTTTTTCTACCACTCGCCCTGATGAACAGCTTAAGGAATGGCTGAAAAATTAAAAAAACAGAATCTGAAACGAGTGTTCAGATACTTCAATAATGGCACAAACGGCAACGCAGTCAAGACTGCTTTATTATCCAAAACTCTGCTTGAAACAAACAAAAATGAAGTTGCGTTTAGAAGTGGCGGTCTTAGGCTGTGGATTGAAAGCCCATTGGCCAGTCTGGCGGCTGTTTGTTGAGTTCTTGTTTTTTGTTGTGGATGGCAGCGACGGTTGCGTTGACGTTCTTTTCGTGGACAACAAGAATTATTTGGGATGTGTGGGGTGCGAAGATGCCGCGTTTAATGTTGATACCTGAGATGGCGCTGATGGCTAACGATGCGACGCCGGGAGAATCTTTCATGCGGTCGCCAATAAGCGTCACCACGCCTAAACCATAATCAATCCGCAGGTTCTCATCGAAGCCCTTGAGTTTTTCCTCGTTTTTCTTTAGGAAGTCTGAGTCTAAGAAGAGGAAGTCTCGGATACGCTCGCCCGTTTCCATGGTTTCGGCGCCTAGATCCATGAAGTCGTTTCTGCGTTCCCAAATCCGAAGGGAATCTTCTAGCGAGCGGCTTTTTTCGTCATTCATGGAGAGGATTGCACAGCCAGATTTGCCTGTTAAGCATTTGACGACTTCGCCGCCGACTGTTTCAGCTTCGATTACAGAGAACTTTTTGGGCTCATCTATTGGCACGACCATTAACGGCTGACCAAAGCGCCTTGCCATGGCGATTGCTGGGCTCTGCACGATTTTCATTCCCATCATGGAGGCTTTATGGGCTTCGTTGTAGGTTAAGGCATCTACGTGTTCGGTCTTTTGTCCCTTAACCACTTTGGGGTCAGCGCTCTGAACTGGCACATCTTTGTAGAGGAGCGTTTTTGTCGAGTAAACATCTTTTAGAAGGCAAGAAACAAAAACTGCGGTTAAATCTGAGCCGCCTCTTCCAAGGATTGTTTCAAGTCCGTCCGCTGTAACGCCTAAGAAACCTGCCATCGAAACAACTTTGCCCTCTTCAAGGGGTTCGATTAGTGTATGGAGCCTTTTTTTGCTTGAATCGTAGTTTGGAAGGGCGTCTTCAAAGTTGTCGTCGGTTACGACGGGCCAGTCTTCCATGGAGAGAGCGAATGAATCAATTTTGTTACTCCTTAGAATATAATACATCAGACAAGACATCGCACGTTCACCGCCTAATGTGAGAGTTCGTGCTTTGATGGTGCCAATAAACCGCTTGTTCACAGCGTTTAAAGTGGTCTGAGTTAATGCTTTGTAGTTTGCCATTTCATCTTGGGCTGGTTTTAAGTATTCTCCTTTAACGTAGAGTTTCGTCAAGTTTTCATAGACTTCAAAAACAGGATCCAGAGGCAACGCACACGCCTGCGCATGGGATTCGCCTATTCGGATGAGCGCGTCCGTGCAACCGATAGGCGCAGAAAACACGGTTACCGGTCCACAATCATCTTTATCTCTGATTTCTTTTATTCGCTTTATAATTTTGGGGATTCCTCTGCCTTCTACATCAAGGAGGCTTCCGCCAAACTTTGCTACTGAAACAGTCTTTAAAGCGCATTCCACCTAACAGAAATAGCAACAGTAAATCCAGCTTTAATAAAATTTTCTAATATTAACGGTTAGGTGGACAGGGCTGTTTAGACTATTTGTCTACGGGATTTTCAAGCAACTCGTCGTCTGCTGCCGCATCTTAATCGCTCATATTGCCGCCACTGTGACACCGATTATGGAGGTCACAGCTATTCCTGCGCGGTATGCTTCGCTTCAAGAAAACATATTTGGATTGAATGGTGCTGATGAATTTGGGGTTTTGGGCTGCTGTTGTTTTCGGTGTGTACGTAGGTTTCGGAAAAGGACTATGGGTTTGGGCAGTGGTATCTGTGTGTTGTGGTATGGGGTTGATGAAATAAATATCGTTGTGGATTCACCAATGAACCAACATACTCTTTCATAGCGCGCACTAAAAAAGAAAAGGAAATAAACGCGGACACGAATCCAACTTGTACAGAAGGTTTCACTGAGTTATGTACGACGGATACATCTTTTTCTGTAACAAAACATCCCAACAGCAATGTTTAAGCAACAAACGTTACACATGTGCAGATGAAAAAACCAAACCAGCGGAAGACCAAATCAAGATTGGCTCAATAATTTTCCTCTACAACACCGATGACAAGTCCCTGCTTGGTCCATTCACAGCCTTAGCTGAAGGCGACGAATTAGACGCAGGCGCATGGGCTTTGGATGTTGATACGCATATTCCCTCCGAGGACCTCAAAGTAACTTGGGAAGAACTGCATATACTCCAAAATGCACCTGAAAAACTTCCCTTCCTAAAAGCCACCAAAACCTGCAAGCTGACATCTCTAGAAACCCAGAATGCTTTAGACGCCTTAAAACAGGGAGAACTTTATCTTTACGCGAAAAAAGAGTAGCTAAAGTTTTGAGAATTTTTTTGCTTCTAACTCCACAATTTTGTGGCAATTAAGACAGCGAGTCAATTTAAATTCGAAGCCGTTTAGTACGTCAAAGCGTGTTTGCTTGTAAAATTCCTGTTTTTGATGGGTACAGTTGGGCTGGCTTACATTAAACAGAATTCCTTCTTCCATTTCTCCTTCTCCTCACTTGACTGTAGAAGAGCTTAATTAAAAAAGGTTATCAAAAAAGGGAGAGAGCAATGTGGTTTTATCATTCCCTCAACAACAGAAAATTCTTCATAAAAAATTGACTACAGAGTCTTTGCGACTTCGCTTAATGGCACTACTTCTCTTAATTGCACAGTCAGTGGACCGAAAAATTTTGTAACTGTTTCAGGACTGTCTGCTTCTACAGCAAAGAAGCCTTTGTGGTCGGCTTGGCTGTCTTTTGGACAGCTCATGTAAGCTGAATCAATTTTTATTCCAGCATTTTTAACGTTAGCTTCTGAAAAAAGCTCTTTGAGCATCGCTTTTCCTTGTTCGCTGTTTAGGGGACATTGTGCTGCAGGATGCATATGTTCAGCTTCATACAACAAATAAAATCACCTCCTTCTAATATAAAAAAAGTTATTGGTTATTATGGCGCTTTGATATCTAATTCAATTTTGACTGGCACTGATTCCTTGTAGACAAACATCACTGGGCAGTTTGCTTCAGTTCGTCTCCAAGCTGCTTCCACTAAAGCTTTCCGTGCTGGAGAATCAATGTTTACCTTCATCGTTACACCTGTTAATGTTGGGGAACTGCCTGTTTTTTCAGCTTCAACATTTATCTCGATTTTTCCTGGGTCAACTTTGCTGTTCTTGCAGACGTCTGCGTATATGATGACTCCACACCCAGCCAAAGCCATCAATGCAAGCTCCAGTGGCGAAGCTCCAGCATTTGTTCCTCCTGCTGCTTCAGACAAATCACAGATAACTTTGTGTCCTCTACCATTGTCGGTTTCTAAACGGACATTTTCAAGAAGTTTCGCATTCGCTTTAAGTTTTGCCATAATTTCACCAAATACCTCTACGTGTTAAATAATTTAAAGTTGACCATAGTTCACAAGCGACCGATACCCTGTACACTAACATTTTAATTGCAAGCATTTCACAATATCTGGTCAGAAGATATGTAATATTGACAGGTAAATTAACCTGCAAACTATTGGTGTAGTACACTCGCCGTTTAAGGAGCCCAAAAATGTTCCCTTTCAACCAACCTCGGCAAAGGGCACCTTAGGAACGATTGAAATTCACCTGGAATATGTTGAAGGATTAAAGGATCTTGAAGGCTTCTCACATATAATGTTGCTCTACCATTTTCATCTAATAAAAAAGAGTACTTTGATGGTAAAACCCTTTCTAGACGATTAATTTCACGGAATATTTGCCACTCGCTCTCCTGCTCGACCAAATCCCATTGGCACATCCATTGTACGCCTTACCCAAATCGAGAATAACACCTTGCATATCCAAGGCATAGATATCTTGGAGGGCAATTAATGGCTTCTTTAAGTAAAATTTCAGGGTTCTAAAAAGAGATTTGTGGCAACTTACACAACCGAAGAGAACTTAACAAAAAGACGCAGCAACCAGGTAATCTTTTGGTAGTAGTTGTCACTAACAGATTTTTCTGCTTCAACAACAAACAAAAAGTTGGTTAGCGGAGCGGCGTGCACCCAAAGGTTGGAAGAGAGAGGGGATAAAGGAAAATTGTTTGGATGCACGTCACATTTTATGATTTTCTCATGTGTTGTTGGAAGAGGAATCCACAAGTTCGTCTGGATCTGCTGTAGTTTTGTTGAGCTTTGGCTTTTGGCAGGGAAAGTTTTTGTGAGCCTTTGCTTGTTATGAAGACTGAGCCCCCGTTTTTGAGGTGCTCTTTGACTTGGGAAAAATCTACTTGTTTTGCTTCTTGAACTGCAACGTCTTCACTGGCGTCATTTTCGAGGAGCAAGACTTGGAATATAGAGGGTCTATTTCGTTTCCTTAGCTGCACTGTCAAAAAATCCTTCCTTCAGTTAGAGAATAAAAGTATATTTCTGCGATAAATGTTTAAAGCTATGTTGTTGCTAGCGCGCTACCACAAGTGCATCGAGTTTACTGTAGGATAAACTTGAAGATTTGAGGGTCTTTTAAGGTTTTAACGATTAAATCAGCGTTTTCTTTTTTAAGTTCTGGCGCAGTGTAGGCGCCTGTAGTAACGGCGATGCAACTCATTAGGGCAGATTTAGCAGCTTTAACACCGAAAAGCGAGTCCTCCAAAACTACACACATATTAGGGATCGCTTTGAGTTGAGCAGCAGTTTTTAGAAAGATTTCTGGGTTTGGCTTAGAGTGGGAAACTTCTTCAACCGTTAAAACCGCATCAAAACAATCCGTTAAGTCGTTCATTTTAAGCAGGCGCATAACAACGGAGCGGTTATTCATCGATGCCAACCCCACCTTCATCTTACCTCGCAACGACTGCAAAAGCTCTCGTGCGCCCTCAAACATTACAACTTCTTTAGCTAATTCGATTTGCATTTGACTCTTTCTTTCAACCAACTGCTGCACAACTTTTTCATCAATCGGTTTTTTTGCGACGGCGAGAATATCGCGGAAGGTTTCAGCTGCACCGATACCCATTCTGCGTTCCACATAGTAGGCGGGGACTTCGAGGTTGATTTCTTTAAGTGCTTTTTGAAATGAAATTACGATGGCTTTTCGTGTGTCGGCGAGAGTTCCGTCCCAATCGCAGATTACTGCTTCAAACATGCTTTTTCGCTATGTAAGGTTGAGTTTTTCTCGTATGGTTTGGCTTTTTTTGGTGGCTTCTTCGATGGCACGAATCATGGCGGGTCGGATTTGTGATTGTTCGATTTGGTAGATGGCTTCGATGGTTGTTCCGCCGGGGGTGGTGGTCATGTCTTTGATTCTTGCAGGGTCTTCGTTTAGGCCGATCACGAGTTTGCCCGTTCCCATGACAGTTTGGGCGGCGCATTTGAGGGCGATGTTTCTTGGCAATCCAACCTTCAAGCCCGCGTAGGTTAAGGCTTCTATGATTATGGACATGTAGCCGGGTCCGCTTCCGCTGACCGCAGTGATGGCATCCATGTATTTCTCATCTACTTCGTCACACTCACCCATCATGTTGAGGAGCGTTTTGACTTTTTCTTTATCTTCAGCTGTCACATTTTCTCCGCAGCAATACGCAATGTAAGCTGCCTGCACCATTGCTCCAAGATTCGGCATTATTCTAACTATTTTACATTCGACTGGAGCATTCTTCTTCAGAAAACTCAATGGCACGGTAGCAGCAACAGAGACTAAGAGTTTTCCCTTGATTTCATTGCTGATTTCTTTTAGGACCTTCGCTACATCACCAGGTTTAACAATAATAAATACAATATCAGCGTGGACTACGGAAAGGCGATTATCAGAGGAAACCTGGACACCCAGCTTTTCTAGGTCACCGAGCTTTTCTGGTGCAATGTCAACTGCTGTTATCTTGCCTCCGTAGTTGCCCTTAACGAGACTTTTAATTATAGCGCTTCCCATCATGCCCGCACCAATAACTGTGATTTTATCATTCATGAATGCTCACTTACTTGTTAGAACACAGGTTTTGCTCTTTAAACTTTTGTTGCAAAAAAGTCGTTCACTATTTCATTGTCCCAATTTCTCTGAGTAGCTTATGCATAATTAGCGCTGGTGCGTCTGTTTTTATGCCTCGTGGGTTGAAATGGGTTGGTACTGCCTGGTAGCCACTGTTTTGGAGCGCGGTCAGAAAGGCTTGGTTTGATGGAGCAGGAAGGTTTAGTTTCCCGCTTAACTTGTCAATCACATAGTAAGTGGCGGGAAACGTGGCTTCGTTTTTTGTCAGGGTTAGGAGTTTTGTGATTTTAGCGCTTTTTTTGAAAGCGATATTCTTATTTTCTATAATTATTTGATCGATGAAGGCGGGGTCGGAGATACCCCCAATCCATAAGGGGCCTGCTTGCTCCATTTTTGAGCCGCACTCGGGGCACTGGTCCGTTTTGCCAAAAATTTTATGAGCAGCTTCTCTGTGTAGGCAGTTAAAGCAGTGAAGGATGTACCCTGTGTTTTTGAGACTTTCGTCGGCTTTTTGGCAGCCGTAGGCGATTTGGGCGTAAACTCGGATGTAGTGGTCGCTGCTGTGGCTAAAGAGAATTCGGATTCCGATGTCATGTTTCGCTGCCACCGAAGCCATGCAACCCGCTAAAAGCCGCACTGCCAACTCATGGCAATATTCTGTGCGCAGCGGTTTGCCACCGTACTTGCGCACACAAGCCTTAGCATGAACTCCACAAAGCGGCGCCAAATCCGTGGCAGTAGCCGCCAATAAGCCCTTGTTTTTTAGGGCTGTAAATGCCGAATCCAAGTAGGGCACTGGAGTACCGAATGGGTCTATATCAACGATATCAAAGCGTTTTTTTGGTGAAGCGTTACAGCTTAGAACGCAGTTGGCGTCCTTATTTTTGAGGGTGATTTTGTGTTGCTGATTGTTTAGTTGGATGTTGTGTTTTGCCAGTTCATAAGCGGAGGAGTTGATGTCGCTGAGCAGCACCCTTGATACACCGTCGATTTCCGCCGCGAAACGGATACCGCGTATTCCTTGGCTGGTGAAGGGTTCGCAGATGCTTATTTCATGGTTAAATATATGCTGGTAAGCTTTGAAGGCTAAAACGGTTAGGTCACGGTTGAATTCCATTACGGGGTTGTAGAAGACGGGAGCTTTGGATGGAGCATAATCGGATGGGACGACACCGTAGGCAGAGAGTTTAGGCACTAAGACTTGAACGTTGCCTTCCTTAATTATTTCGCTTGGAAAATCTGCAACGTAGCCCTCTTTTTCCTCCATTGGGTCTGCTCCAGAGATGTTGGTATGAAAAGAATTTAATCGGCATATTAGACTTATGGTATGTTGGATGTAAAAGAATTGATGACAAGGGTTTTGATTTTGACTGGCGCCCCCGGGGTTGGAAAAACCACGGTACTCACAAAAGCGGCAGACGCTCTTAAAGCGAAAGGTGTCAGTGTTGGCGGCATGATTAGCCGAGAAGTTCGGGAAGGCAATGTACGTGTGGGTTTTGAAATCTTGGACATGACCAGCGGCAAGCATGGTTGGCTAGCACAGGTAAATGGGCAGAGCGGCCCAAAGGTGGGAAAGTACCACGTTAACCTCGATGACCTTGACAACGTCGGCACCGCAGCCATCTCACAAGCCCTCGAAAAATGCAGCGCGATTGCCATCGACGAGATTGGCCCCATGGAACTTTACTCGCAGAAGTTCAAACAGGCTGTAGCGCAGGTTTTGGAGAGCAAAAAGCTGGTAATGGCGGTTGTGCATGGAAAAGCCAAGGACCCGCTTGTAACTCAGGTAAAGCGTAGAGTTGATGCAGAAATTTTTTATGTAACTTTCGCAAATAGAGAAAAACTGTCAGAGCAGTTAATCAAGAAAGCTTTAGAAGCGATTTAAAAAGCCAATTCTTTTTCATGATCCTTTCGTCTGTGTGGCTGCCTAACAGGGTAGGCTCCAATGTTAGGTTCTATGTTGAAACCATGGACGGGTAGGTTTTCACGAACCTATTTGAATCCCATATCAAATCATTTCAGAAAATATAGAAGGATAAACAAAATCCTAAGATAGGTATTGATATGTAGTTTTCTTTAAAGTTTAAAATGTAGAAAATGGCCAGTAAACACCGCGCCACAGGTTCTGGAAAACAACGAGAAGTTGTTTGCTTAGTAAAGAAACGTGGTGAGATTTGGGTAAAGTATATAATTGCTGGTTTGTACCTCTCCTTTTAATTTGGGTGTAAAAATCACTTGGAACCTCCTACTAAGCCAAAGCTAACTTGGAAGACATTGGTTTTTCCTCTGCTGGGTTTAGTTGGGTTCTTCATCTACATTTACTTGTTTCATGTGGACATTTTAGATATACTTTCGAAGGCGAAAAGTGCTGATCCACTCATTTACTTGGTGGCGATTGCTTTTGGTTTGCTGGAAGTCTTTTTTTTCACTATTTCGTGGCGTGTGCTTACCAACTACCTTAAAATCAAAATTAGTATTTTTAGAGCTTACCTCTATGTTTGGTACGGCATATACGTTGACACCATCGTGCCTGCCCAATCTATTAGCGGAGAAGTCACCCGAACCTACCTGTGCACAAGGGACAAATGTGGTCCATTCGGGAAAGTAGTTGCTTCACTCTTTACCCATCGACTCCTGGGTATGGTTCTTAACGTTGTGGCGTTAGTTGCGGGAATAGTATTGCTTACCCGAGGCGGAAATGTTAACCCTTTGGTCTTCAATGCAATCATTTTTGTGGGCGCAGCAATAGTTGGCATAATTGGTTTAATGTTGGTTTTATCGTTCAAGCAACAGTGGACACTTAAGGTCATTAATGTTGTAACCCATTTTGCTCATAAAATCACGTTTGGAAGAGTAAACATGGCTAAACTAACAGGGCAAACTGTTGAAGTTACCGAACACTTCCACGATTCAATGAAAGAGTTCCGTAACAACCCCAAAGCATTAGCTGGCTCAATGTTTTATTTGATTATTTCATGGTTTTTCAGTTTAAGCATACCTTACCTTGTGTTCGTGTCGCTGGGACACCCGGTTACTTGGAGCATCATCATCGTTACTTCAGCCATATTTTTAGCGGTCAAAGCAATCCCGATCGGGGTACCCTTTGAGGTTGGTCTTCCAGAAGCCGTAATGACTACGCTCTACATTTCGATGGGCGTATACGGACCTTTGGCTGCCACAGCTACCATTCTTGTAAGAATAATTACTTTGTGGTTCCGCTTCTTCACAGGGTTTGTAGCCCAACAGTACCTCGAATTAAAACCGGCTATAGCCCTCTCGGCGGAAACGGAAAAAACTAAAATCTTGCCTCAACCCTAAGTACCTTAGATCATTAAAATGGAAGTTAAAATCGAAACTGCAAACCTCAAACTGCTCGACCAACTCTACCAAATCGAAGAGCAATGCTTCGATCAGGAAGCCTTCAGCAAGCGCCAAATAGCCTACTTACTAACCGACTACAACACCATCGCATTAGTTGCCAAAGCAGACAGCGACATAGCAGGATTCATAATTGCCCAGGTAGAAGTTGAAGAAAACACAGAGTTCGGGCACATAATAACGATTAACGTTACCCCAAAATACCGACGCAAAAAAATTGCCACAAAAATGCTACGCGAAATAGAAAACCTCCTAAAACAAAAAGGCATAGGTGAATGCCACTTAGAAGTGCGCGAAGACAACCATTCCGCCATCAAACTCTACCAAACGCTCGGCTATCGGAACATAGGTAGACTTGAAAACTACTACGGCAAAAAAAACGGTATATACCTCCAAAAAACATTGTAAACAGAGCCCTCTTTCCACAGAGGAACAAATGTTTAAATGAATTAGAGTGGTGAAGGTTAGTAGGTGGGGAGAAGATGGGAGATTCCCGAGGAAGAAAATCAAACGAGCAGACTCTGGTCCAAACCATCGTTGTCCTAATCCGCAACACAACATGGCGATGCGGCAAACTGGAAAAATCCATCGTTAAGCACCTCTATAAGCGTCACGAAAACTTTGGTAAACCTGGCGTTTCAGTGAAGGACATTATGCTCAACCTAAATATTACCGGCGAGAAAAAAGATGAGTGTCTCGATGCCCTAAAAAGGCTTGAGAAAAGAAATATAGTGAAGATATCGCCGCTCTAATTCTCTTTATTTTTTGTTTTTCAAACCAGTCAGAAGTTTCGCAATACTTAGGGTTTATTTTAGCAGTTCTGCCTCTGTTGGCGGCTGTTTAATCAAACCATGTTTCATCAACAGCTCAGTCGATTCTCGGGCATTCACGATTATCGCTGATGCACGCTCGTACAATTCTTGCCTGCTGGGTTTAACGCGTGCAACTCCCTGTTCAATCGACTTCAAGGCACATGCAACGGCTTCTTTGGGAAATACCTCCCACTCTTCCATCCGAGGCAAAATATCTGTTTCACTTATGCCTCGCGCCTCAGCGTAATTTGCCAGCTCCGTTGCAGCTGCGATGCACATATCATCAGTTATGGTTTTGGCTTTGACGTCTAAGACGCCTCGGAATATCCCAGGAAAACCAAGGCTGTTGTTCACTTGATTTGGAAAGTCACTTCTTCCAGTTGCTACAATTCGTGCTCCAGCTTCTTGGGCGTCCCATGGCCAAATCTCCGGAATCGGGTTTGCACATGCAAAAACTATTGCATTGGTCGCCATGGTTTTTACCCATTCTTTCTTTATGGTGTTGGGGCCAGGTTTTGAAGCAGCCACGACTGCGTCGACGCCTTTGAAAGCTTCTGTGATGTCGCCTGTTCTTCCTTCACCGTTGGTTTTTTGGGTTACGTCATATTTCCAAGGATCTTCTTCTTGGGTGATGTCAACTCTGCCCGTATGGATGACACCTTTACTGTCAGCAAGAATTATGTTGCCTGGTTTAACGCCCCACTTCATAAGCACGTACGCAGTGCGTATATTGGCAGCTCCTGAACCCACCAGAGTAATCAGGCTCTCTTTGGGTTTCTTGCCAACGATTTTAAACGCGTTCATCAGTCCTGCTAAGATGACGGTTGCGGTTCCCTGTTGGTCATCATGCCATACGGGCACCTGCATCTGCTCTCGAGCTTTTTCAAGAACTTGAAAACACTTGGGCTTTTCGATGTCTTCAAGGTTGATGCCACCAAACGTCGGTTCCAGCGCCTTACAAATCCTCACTATTTCATCTGGGTCTTTGGTTCTCAGGCAAATCGGAAACGCATCCACTCCACCTAAGTACTTAAACAAAAGTGCCTTACCCTCCATCACAGGCAAAGCCGCTTCAGGACCGATATCGCCTAAACCTAAAACCCGCGTCCCATCAGTGACGACGGCAACGTAGTTCCAGCGGTTAGTTAACTCGAATGATTTGTCGGGGTCAGCTTGGATCATTCTGCAGGGTGCCGCGACGCCTGGAGTGTACCAAATGGCAAAATCGTCGGTACTTCTGATGGCACATTTAGGGATAACTTGCATTTTTCCCTCATAGAATTTGTGCATTGCTGGAGATAGCTGCGCGGGTTTTTTGGCTTTCGCAAGCAATTCATCGACGGTTGGCTTAACTTCAGATTTCTCGGCTACCATTCAAGACATCTCATTCAACGGTGAGAATCGCCGCTGAGGATTTAAGTTTTTATTAAAAACGTTCGTGCTTTGACAAATATTCGGAGATACTTAGGAAGTTGGCAAGAGAATAATTAAATGATAAAAAATCAAAAAGAAGAAAATATTTCTAAACTTAACACATTTGAAGGGCTCAGTATCTTGGCCTGTATCCGCCGCTGCCGCCGCCACCGCGTCGATCTCCGCCACCGCGTCGATCGCCACCGTATCCGCCGCCACCGCCATATCCGCCGCCACGTCTGTCGCGTCCGCCACCGTATCCGCCGCCACCGAATCCTCGTCCGCCGCCTCTGCCGCCTCTAAATGGTCTGCGTTCTTGCTCGTATGTCTTGCTTGAAACGTTGTTTTCCGTATTAACTTCCACGGTAAGTGGTTCTTTTGCCGGCTCGAGTTTGCCATATTTGCCGATGTTCAAGCGTATGTTGCCTTTGAAGAGTGTAACATAGCCGTTTTCAATGCGTACTGTGTCTGCTTCGTTGACTTTCTCAATGTTGTCGTCCCATAGGGTTAAGTATACTACACCTGTTTCGTCGCCAATGAGTGCATCAGATACTTTGTGTGCAGAGCCGTCTCTGCCCATTGGAATTTCTCTGATTTCTGTTTTGGATACTACTTTGGCCGTAACGTTAACCGCTTTAGATTGTGGGGTTAAGTCTCCGACTTTTGCTTCTACTGGTTCCTTTTTGTTTTCGAAAAAACCTTCAACAGCCAATTGATTTCAACACCTATTTTGTAGTCTGAGACACAACTTAGATTTCTCTACACTTAAGGGTTTCGCTTTAACGTTTTGGCGGTTTTAGCGTTGTGCATATTAGGTGGTTTAGTACTTTTGGTTTTTTATGAGAAGACTTCACTTAGCGGCCATCCTGGTTATAGTTGCGATTCTTGTGGCAGGTGCAGCTTCGATTGCCATTTTTAATAATAGTCAAACGCAAAAACCTAATTCACCGGTACTCTACATCTCCCACGTGGTCAAAACATACCCACATGACACTGGAGCCTTCACTGAAGGCTTAGTCTTTGATAACGGTGTTTTGTATGAGAGTACAGGCGGTTACGGAGCGATGTTTGGTTTTAGCAGTAGTGACGTATCTTCGTTACGCCAAGTTGACCTTGAAACTGGAAATGTAACTAAGAAAATCTTGTTGCTAGCAGACTATTTTGGCGAGGGGTTAACGGTGGTTAATGATTCATTGATTCAGTTGACTTGGCAAAACGGCATTGGATTTGTCTACAACAAAGAAACTTTTGCGTTAGAGGGCAATTTCAGTTACAATACCGAAGGCTGGGGTCTAACTTATAATGGAAGTGAACTGATAATGAGCGACGGCACGTCAAACATCTATTTCCTTGATCCAGTTACCTTCCAAAAAACAGGTCAGGTAAGTGTTCATGATGGAAACTCCTCTATCACAAACATAAACGAGTTAGAGTACATTAACGGAGACGTTTACGCAAACATTTGGTTAACGCAAAAAATCGCTATAATAAACCCTCAAACTGGAACAGTTAAAGGTTGGATAGACCTAACAGGACTTTACCAATCAAATAACCAAGACTCAGTTTTAAACGGCATAGCCTACGATTCACACACTAACAGACTTTTTGTCACGGGCAAAAACTGGCCAAACCTGTACCAAATCACTATAAAGCCAAAGTAACTCAAAAAAAACACTATTTTTAAACTTACTAATGCACTTTTTTTCAGCCAATAGGACCTACCCCTCTTAGAGTTCTTGCGGCTTTTTTTTCAAGGCTACTTTACGGTTGGATAGTCTACCTTGTTTTTTATTAGTTTAACCGAAGCAATCACTGCTACTGTTGCGAACCCTGCGAGCAATACCATGATTGTCACTTGTGGAAACTCGGGAACTGAAGGGTTAACTGTAGAAGATACGGAAGCGCCCGAAGCTACGGGAGTTACCTGGTCAATAGAGGTTGGGGGATTAACCAGATTAGTCGCAGCTAACATGTAAAAAAACCGATAAAAATCAGCCAAACCTTTTTCTTAATTTTTTAGGCAAACTCGACGGTTAAGTTAATACGGCAATTCTAACTAAGACGTCTGGTGGAAGAAACAAATGGCAGAACCTAAAAAAGCTGAACCAGCCACCGATGCACCAAAAGAGCAAAAGTTACCCTGCGGATGCATCTATCAAGAGAGCAACTGGATGCTTACCCGAGTCAGCGAATGCAAGTACCACAAACGCAGAAGAACAACCAAGCGCCCATACAGACCTAAAGCCGAATGTGTAAGACCGTAGAAGTTGCTGTTTTAAAGACTATTATTGTACCCCTAAAGGTTGACAGGGATTCCGCAGTTTTCATCAAGAAAAGAATGTTAAGAGGGTTTGATGTTTTTCCACAATCCATTTAACCTTCAAGGGGCAATTTCTAAACTCATGACAACTCCTAAAGCACCAACAGCAGTTGACACCCACGGTTCATCAAAAAAAATTCTCAGAATTCTCATCCAAGTAGTTGTCATGATCGCCATTTTCGCAGCCTTGTTTTGGTATATAGGAATTGGTTCACTTTACAACGCCTTACTCACCATTAAAGTAGAGTATTTGGCTCTTGCTTTTCTGATGTATTTTGGAATAAACATCTTTTTTACTGTAAGACTTAGAAGAGTCTTAGGCAAAGGAGGAGTAAAAACATCTTTTGGCAAAACACTTCTGGCCCAATATGCAGGAATGCTAACCAGTGACGTAACCCCGGGGCGCTCCGGCTACATACTAACGCCAGTTTATCTTCGAGACCAAAATGTGCCAGCATCAAAAGGGCTTTCAAGCATCTTAGGAATACAAACTATAGAGTTTTTGGTCAAAGTAATAGGCGGCGTCGGTGCAGCCATATTTCTGATCGAAATGGTTCCAGCGGGCAACTGGCCTTCAGCCACTATCTTGGGAATTAATGTAACCTTTTTTGTTATTGGATTAGGCATTGCTCTTATGCTAACTGGAGCTCTTTTGCTAGCTGCGTTTTCATGGTCCGAGAGAGCCATATCAGTTTTTGACCGAATAGCCAATTCCAGATATTTAAAAAGATTCACTGGGGGCATAATGGGCAAACTTGAAGAATACAAAGATAGTTCCCAGAAAACACGTTCAGCAATCCCAGAAATCTTCGGACTAACCATGGTGTGTTGGGTTCTAAAGGGCTTTGAATGGTACTTCTTAGGAGCTGCATTAGGAATAACGCTTAACAGCAATTTGGCAATAGCATGGCTTGGCTTCTTTTTAATTCACCCGTTAGTAACGGCATTGGCGTTTGTACCAATCACTCCAGCTGGAGCAGGTGTCCAAGAATTCGGAATAGTTGGAATCATGACCCTGCTATTTGTCAACCCAAGCGCCGCTACATTAGGCGCAATCGGAGCATTCGCAATCTTGGCAAGAGGCTTACTGATTGTAGAAGACCTAGTGGGAGTACCCCAAATCGTGAAATCTACAAGCCTAGTCTTTTCACGCAAAAAACCAATGGAACCTACATTACCGCCGACTACGCCTCTTTAACTTGTGCATTTTTTGAAAACAAACTTAAATTCTTTTTATCAAATTATCCAAAGCAGGAGCACCCAAATTGGAAAGCAACGCCTCAGCGATAAGACAGGCTACTCCAAACGATTATGCACAAATTAGGCAGATAATTGACTTGTCGTTTCCAAGGTTTTACCGCTACTTTGCCAGCCATAGCGTGACTTCAGAAGAAGGAAAAGTCCTCGTAGCCAAGACGCAAGGGGTTATTGTGGGTTTCGCTAAACTTATCGAATTCCACATCGGGGCACTCAAGTACGGTTGTATTCTGTGGATTGCAGTTCACCCTGCATATCGCCGCCGAGGGATTGCCTTAAACTTAACAAACACAAGCACAGACTGCCTTAAAAGTGGAGGTGTACAGGCGGTTTTTGCTTCTGTAACGGAGGAATAAGGGTGCTTTGGCGACGTTGGGCAAGGCGGGTTTTTTGCGGATGGGTTTTTTGGGTTTGTGGCGGGTTTTTGGTTGGCGTGTGTTTAGTTTTTTTGGGGCTATTTGGTTTGCTCCGGGTGAAGTTGTGTTGATGTTTATTTAGTTTGTAATTTGTGTATTTTGAATATGAACACACAATATTTTATTATATAGCAATATTCACTATACAACACTTCATTTAGAACATCGTGAAAACTAGAAGCAAGGAGTAGAAAGATTGAAACAAACAATAAGAAGCTTGAACCTAAAGCAGCTACTAAAACGCAAAACCGCTTTAGGCGCACCCGTTGGAAACTTAATCATACTGGTAGCCGCCGTCATACTTTCAACCACAGTAGTTCTTTTCGCAATCAACTTAACTAGTAATCAGGTGCAGAAAGAAAAAATGTACGTCTTCACAAGTCACGTGTGGTACATAAATAGCAATGAAAGCGGCAGCCTAAACACAAACCCTTTCTTACACAAAACCATTTTCAATTAATTTCTTAAAAGTTAACTTGGTCGGGAGAGCAGGATTTGAACCTGCGACGGCTCGGTATCTGTGGCCTAGACAGGCTAGAATGAAGCCCACCACGGGTAGGCCTCTACAGCTTCTCCACCAGCTAAGCATGTTAGCTAGCTCGAGAGCTCTGCCAGGCTGAGCTACCTCCCGACAAAGACGATAAAGACAAAGATGGGAATTTATGTGTTTTGGAATTGTTACACTTTATGAGACATACTAAATGTTTTAATCTTTTAACAAGAGTGAAGTTATGAGGCTTAGATGTTGACAAAAACCATCGGCATAGTTACTTCAGGTGGCGATGCACCAGGCATGAACGCAGCCATCCGCGCTGTCACACGTGTTGGACACGCGATGGGTTTTCAGGTGTTAGGTTTTGAACGCGGCTGGGACGGATTATTGACTAATACTTGCAAGAAATTGACGCCGCGCAGCGTCGGCGGGATAATCCAGCTGGGAGGCACCATACTCCACACACTGAGGTGCCCCGCGTTTGAGCAGCCAGGCGGGGTCGAAACAGGAGCAGAAACCCTGCGAGCCAACAACGTAGATGCCCTAGTAGTTATAGGCGGAGACGGTTCGTTCCGTGGTGCCTTGGCTTTAGGCAAGAAATCTGACGCTTTAATTATTGGAATTCCCGCCACTATAGACAATGACATTTACGGCACAGACGAAACAATCGGCTTTGACACAGCAGTCAACACCGCCGTAGAAGCTATCGACAAAATCAGGGACACAGCAATCTCTCATGAACGCGTCTTTATCGTTGAGGTTATGGGTCGAAAAAGAGGGTTTCTAGCGCTTGATGTGGGATTGAGTGTGGGTGCAGAAGTTATTTTGATTCCTGAAAACCCGATGAAACTGGAAAAGGTGTGCGAAATACTGGAAGATAACGCCAGAAAAGGCAAACGCGCAGGAATAATTGTTGTAGCCGAAGGTTTCGGTAACTCAAGTAAGCTTGCACAGGAAATGCAGCAGCAAACAGAAGCCGAGGTTAGGCTATCGATACTTGGCTACGCTCAGCGTGGCGGGTCTCCAACGGCTCGAAGCAGGTTGCTCGCAAGTTTATTTGCAGAGAGGGCTGTTGAAGTGGTTTGCGAAGGAAAAGGCAACTTAGCGGTTGGATTGCAGAAGGGTGCTGTTACAAGTCTTGCGCTTGAGAAAGCAGCCAACAACAAAAAACATCTGGATATGAGGTTGTTGAAGGTCGCTGAAATGCTTGCAACTTAACAACTACCTTTTTTTGGTTAAAGCAGTGACTCATAGATCTTGATGGTTTGCTCAGCGACTTTTTTCCATGTAAAGTATTCCAGCACACGACGTCTGCCGTTTTCGCCCCAGTTCTTAGCTTTCATAGGGTTCCTAAGTGTCTCCTTTATACCCCAAGCTATGTCTGAGGGGTCTTCAGCGTTAATGTGAACACCAGTTTGTTCTGTTCCGCTGTTTACAACCTGTTCCTTAAAGCCCACTACCCCGCGGGCGCCTACCACTACGGGTTTCTCCATAGCCATCGCTTCCAAACTGACAATTCCGAAAGGCTCGTAGAGTGAGGGAAAGACGCAGACGTCTGATGCTGCGTAGTGGATGATTCTTTCTTTTTCAGAAACAAAATCGAACCTGTACACAACATTGTCTTTAATGTTTAGCCTCTCAGCGGTTTCAACGATGTCGTTTTGTTCTTCGCCTTTGCCTAAGATGACCAGTTTGGTGTTGGGATATTCTTTGAGGACAAGAGGCATTGCTTGAAGCAAATTGCGTACACCTTTTACCCATGCAAGTCTTCCAACGAAAAGCAGCATGTTCCAATTGTTTGGAATCCCATACTTCTGCCTAATCGCAATGACCTCATGTTTTTGAACATTAACTGGGTCATAGCTGTCTGGATCCACACCGTTCCAAACGACACTGATTTTGCTGGGTTGCCAACCGTGTTTTACGAGGTCTTGTTGCATGGCGTAGCTTACAGTTATTATTTTGTCTGAGTTTTGAGCCATGGCGTTTTCAAAGTGGGATACGACTTCGGAACCGGGTCCATCGCTTCTACCCCACTCGGTGCTGTGTACGTGAAAAACAACTGGAATTTTGGTTTCATTTTTAATAACCAATCCTGCGATGCTGCTTAACCAATCGTGGCAACAGACTACATCAAAATGGTATCCTTCTTTTTTTATTAATCCGTTGATGAATTTAGTTGCGCTTAAGATGTTGTAGATGAAGATGTCGTTAAAGAATTTGATGTTGGTGCCCCATTTTTTGAGGTCATCGGCGACGAAGAAAGGCCAGATGTTACTTGCATCCGCGATTTGGGGTCGGTGGACCTCGACGCCCTTCATTATTTCTCTTGTTTTGAGCCCGTTGTTGTTTAGTGTGAAAACTGAAACGTCATGTCCAATGTCAACGTATTGCTGGGTTATGTATTCGGCGTATGTGCCCAAGCCGCCGACGAGTTGAGGTGGATATTCATAGACAAAAAAGCCAATTCTCAAAAAAGTCACCTGTAACTTGCTTTAGATATTGCTTGAAGGATATTTATAGTTTAAAGAATACAAAGCTGGGTTCTGTGAAGTTAGCGGTTGATGATTTTTGCTGTGAAAAAAAGGTTGATAACAAAAAATCAATATGTTTTTGTTGTTAGAGCATGAAATCTAAAATAAGCCTTTGTGGTTAACGGTAGCTCTCTTAGGCATAGATACCAGATTGTTTGAATATAATTATTTATGATTTGGGTTTTGCCCGAACGCTCCATCAACCGATTTTTCACATGAACCCCATTTCAACCGACAACTTCAGAGAACCCAAAGCTGTATTTGAAATGTCAAAGCGTCTGGTTCCAATAGTAAACCCGCGAATAATTGCCTTCAAGAGGAAACAGTGGGTCATTATAAACAATGTCTAGATGCAAACTGTACTCAGAAAGCAGTTGCCGCGTCGAGTTCCAGATTTGCGATGAAAGCTCATCAGGTCCCCAATACCAAATCTTATCGTCGCTACGCCGAATTCCATAACCGTAATTTTCAGGCAAAACATATGCCACATAGCCCTTGGTTGAGCCATGGGTGATTTTTTGGGTCTTTATGTCGTTCCAGAAGTTTTGGAGTGCTTGGAAATGCTCGTCAGCCATGACGCCGTAGGGATTATCAGCAGGGCTTTGTGGATAATTGAAGAGTGCAATGTAGTTTGCTCCAGCTGTATACGCCATCTGCATCTGCTTGTAGATTTGTTCACCCGTATCAAGATAAGGTGGTTCATCATACTTCCAAGTTATCATAGCCCCCCACTCTTTGCCCTGCAATTTGGCGGCGCCACGAGCAAGGGCTATGTCTTGAGTGACAGAATCGTTCCAGCCGATTTGTGTAAAGACAACATCCCAGCCGCCGAGGTAAGTGAACCAATGGAGGGCGTATTCTGAGGTGAAGGTTGTAATTGAACGGTTTTGCAGGGCGCGAAGCCCACTGTCACGTTTAAGCGTTTCCACATACACTCGGGTAGCTGATTGGTAGTCTCGGGTTAGGTTGCCGTTAAGAAAATCCTGTATGGCAGGCTCATGTGTTTTGTAAAAAGTAGAATTCTGGAGCCGCGTATTGTAGAGGGAGAAGTAGTGGGTCCAGTTGGAATAGGGAATATCAAGTTGGATTCCGCCGGGTTCATCATAATAGTAGATACCCAAAAGTTGTGGACCATATTTCTGCTGGGCTGAGTCAATCCATGAAAGTTGCCAAGGTTGGTCGGGGTCAAAAATGCCGAAAAAAGGGATTATGTCCAATCCTTGCTGTGTTGCGTAGTCTGCTATCTCGTTTAGGCTTGTTTCGTTCTTGCTTACGGGTCCTGACTGGATAACGAGGAGGTTGGTGTAGGTTTTGACTTCGTCGATTAAGAGTTTGGCTTCGGCGGTGGTGTTTCCGCAGAAGGAGACGCCGACATGAAAGGGAGATTTGTTGCTTTCGCTCGGGCTCACGAAACCATAGTTAATGAAAACAGCCACTAAAACAACCACAATCAACAATATTGAGGGGGCTAAAATTTTCGCTTGTTCCATTAACCCAAGCACTCACACCAAATTTTTCTCATAAAACAAAGTGGTTGGATTGTTTATTTAATCTTCTCAAACGCATATTCCAAGTTCCGCTCAAAGACGAATATGCTTTTATTCGAAAGATGATTTTGAGTTAGATAGGTGTAAGGTTTGAAGTCAGCGTTAATAGTTTATTTTTCAAGCACAGGGAACACTCAGAAAGTGGCTTATGCCATAAAAGAAGGACTAGAAATCGAAGGATTAGCTGTAGATTTGAAAAAACCCCAAGAAGCTGCGGAAGTTGATTTTTACGGCTATGACCTGGTTTGTGTGGGTTCGCCGTCGATTGAGTGGCATCCAGCTAAACCAATGACTGATTTGCTGAAAGCTAAACTCAACTTGTACCGCAGCCAAGGAAAAATTAAGCCCAGCGCTCCAAAAGTTGCAGGCAAAAACGCCTTGGTCTTCTGCACCTATTCGGGACCACACACGGGCATCGATGAAGCAACGCCCGCCGGGAAGACCATGAGGCAGTATTTTGAGCATTTCGGCTTCAACATCGTGGGTGAATGGTATGTGGTCGGTGAGTTTCAGGGTCGAGAAGACATGAGTACTTTGGGCAGGCTTGGCGACATCCGCGGCAAACCTACGGCGGATGATTTGGTGAAAATTAAAGAGGACACTCAGCAGATAGCTAAGCGGTTGTAATTGGCATGACTAAAACGGTTGCTTTACCCTTGCGGGTTCATGAAGATTTAGTTAAAGTCTCAGAGGAATTGTCGTTGATGGCCAAGAAGCCCATTTCAACGTCTATGGCGGTCGATTTACTTATGGAGATTTACCGTGCGCACCTCAACAACCCGTGCGCTCTGGATGCGTTTAGCCAACAACTCAGAAGTTTAAACCTTATGTCTCCAGCAGAATTCAACAAATACTGGGACGAACCAACCAAAATACCGCTGACTAAAACAAGTGCAAAAACCAAAAAACCGTGACTCCCACCAAACATTAATTTACTGTTTTTCAACATCTAATGAGGGGGTAACTCCAACGACCTAACCCTCTTAGGGAAGTAGACCCTTCTAAAGTCTCATCAATGAACACTATTAGGATCTTAATAGGTTAGTGAAACTGCTGACATCAGCAAGTTTGCTGGCTACTTTTCAGCATAGTGGTTGTCGCTATGTAGTCACATACGCTAATATGCTATAGCGAATGCTTTTTTTTAGGTAAAAACAATGAGCACCCCAGTTTCTTATTCAAAACAAACCTCAAAAACCGTGCAGGAAACCTTAGAAGCATTAACGGAGGCTCTCAAGCAGCGAACCTTCGGGATCCTCGCAACCATAAATGTAAGCAAAATAATCAGAGAAAAAACAGGCGGCACAATCGATGACTATCTAATCCTCGACGTCTGCAACGCCAAAGACGCCAGCATCGCCCTAAAAAACCACAAAGAAATCGGACTAGCACTTCCCTGCAAAATCGTAATCTACGAAGACAACGACAAAACCACAATCGCCATGTATCGCCCTTCAGAATCTATAAAAGCCTTGGGTTTTAACGACCTAAAAGACCTTGCAGAAGAAGTTGAAGGACAACTAAAAGAAGCCATAGACGCTGTACAATAATTACTAAATTTTTTTTCTCGCAAATCGAGGTCTCATTGTATTACAAACTTGAAATACATCTGCAGAGTCGCAATTCCTTTATGGTAATGTTTTAATTGTTAGGGGCTTCTAACCAGTAAACAGGTCTTAGAATTGAGCAGTGAAGCTAAATGTTCCAAACCAGCATGCGACAAATTCGTTGCAATCAATGAGTTAGCTAAACGTAGAGGTTTTTTTTGGTCATCTTTTGAGATTTATGGGGGCAGCGGCGGCTTTGTCACTTACGGTCCACTCGGCACACGGCTGAAACAGAATGTTGAAGCCAAGCTGAGGGAACTTTTCGTTAAGAAAAATGGAATTTACGAGATGGAGTCTTCAGTGATTGCACCGGGCAAGGTGTTTGAGGCTTCTGGGCACGTTGACCACTTCAAAGAGCCTATGGTTGAGTGCAAAAACTGCCACCAACGCTTCCGAGCTGACCACTTGCTTGAGGAAAAAGGAATCAGCAACGCTGAAGCAGAGAAGATGACTTTGGAAGAGATCGCGCAGGAGTTGGAGCGGCACGGTGTTGTATGTCCTGACTGCGGCGGCAAATTCGGCGAGCCCCAACGTTATTTAACTATGTTCCAAACCACCATCGGACCCTACTCGGGCGCAATCGGTTACGGCAGACCCGAAGCTGCACAGAACATCTTTGTGGAGTTCAACAGACTATTTACTTCTGCAAGGGAACGACTGCCTTTTGGCTGCATCCAGATCGGACATGCTTTGCGCAACGAGATTTCCCCACGCCAAGGCCTAATCCGCCTCCGCGAATTCACCATTGCCGATTTAGAGTTTTTCTTCGACCCCGAAGAGCCCGCTTGCGATAGGATATGTGAGGTGGAAAACGAGGTTTTACCCATCCTGCTCTGCGACACAAGACTCAAAGAATGCGAAGACACAACCGACCTAACCGTTCGCCAAGCCCTCGACCAAAAAGTCATCCGCTCCGAGTGGCAAGCATACTTCATGGCAATGGCAAAGCGCCTCCTAAATGAACTAGGGGTTCCCGCAAACAAACAGCGTTTCATCGAGAAACTCACATGGGAAAAAGCCCACTACAGCAGCCAAAGCTTTGACCAAGAAGTGCTGGTTGACCGTTGGGGTTGGGTGGAGGTTTCAGGTCATGCTTACCGCACTGACTATGACTTGAGTTGCCACATGAAAGCCAGCGGTGTAGACATGACTGTTTACAAGGAATATGCAACTCCTATGGAGAAGGAGGAGCTAACGGTGAAGCCCATTATGGCAAAGCTCGGTCCAGTCTACAAGGGAGATGCAGGAAAAGTTGCTGCGGCACTTGCCAAGGTTCCAGCCCAAGAAGTCTCAGATGAAATGGCAAAGAAAGGCAGCTATTTGGCGGGTAACTACCAGATTTTTCCAGAGCAAGTGGACATCTGCAAACAAAAAACTATAGTCCGCGGAACCCGCTTTGTACCTCATGTTGTGGAACCCAGCTTTGGCTCCGACCGCCTCTTCTACGTGACATTAGAATACGCTTACAACCTAAAAGATGACCGTGTCATCCTCAGTTTCCCGCGAAGCATCGCACCCATCCAAGTCGGCATCTACCCACTGATGGGAAAAGACGGCTTAGACACAAAAGCCAAAGAAGTGCAGAAACTTCTCACATACGAAGGCTTCATGACGGAATACGATGAAACAGGCTCCATTGGCAGGCGGTATGCAAGAGCTGACGAAGCAGGCGTACAACTCGGCATAACCATCGACTACGACACCTTAAACGACGCCAAAGTAACAATACGCGACCGAGATAGCTGGCAACAAATCCGCACCTCAATCAAAGACTTACCTGAGCAACTGCTCAAATACTTCCAGGGAAAACTAAACTTTGAACAATTAGGCAACATAATAAAAACATAGCAGCTACCTTTTTTAATGCACACACGATAGTAAACCGATTAATTTAGGGTTGATTATAGCGGGGGAAAGATTTGGTACTTCCAGCAGAAACAGAAGAACGCGTGAAGCGTCGAGCACTTAATGCTTGCCAAGATAACTTACGTAAGGTTGTTGATGTTTCAAGAAAAATCCCTCAACTAGTGGAGTATTTTGCTAGCGGAGACAAAGAAAACGCACGCAAACTCTTAAGTGAAGTTCGAGCAGGCGAAGAAGAAGTCATCAAAGCAAGGCGCATGGTCTCACAGGAACTAGCTGAAATAGGCGCCATCCTCATAGCTCGCGAAGACTTCCTTAGGTTCACCAACTTATCGAGTGAAATAGCAGATTTCTCAGAGGGTATTGCTTACTACCTTGTCGAGATTATGGAGCATAACTGGGTTATCTCGCCAGAAATCAAAAAAGACCTCATAAAACTGTCATCAGCGGTTTTGGACTCCGTACTTAAACTCCGAGAAACCATGCTGGTCTTAAACTATGGCTCACAAAAAACCCTTGAACGCGCCAAAGACGTAGAAATCGCCGAACGCATAGTCGACGACCAATACCGCACCTTAGCCATCAAAGTCCTTAGCAGCAAACTAGAAACCCCCGTCCTGCTGCTCCTGCGAGACGTTTTGCAGCTTCTGGAAAACTCCGCTGACAAAGCAGAAGACGCCGCAGATGTAGCCCGTATGATCTCGTTCATCATGTAGCTTAGAGCGACACAGATGCCCAAAACCAAAGTTGAGTTAATAGAAAACTTCCTTGTCGTGTGGAACCCAACTGAAGGCTCCGAACTCTACAAAACCGCCTACTATGGCAAACCAGTAGGCATCCCAAAACCAAAAATTCCCGAGTTTGATGTGCCCCTCATTTTGGATTTAATGGAGGGGTTGTATCTTGCTGAGGTTGAACGTATCGAGATTTACGAGAACCCAGGTGAAACCACGGTTAGCCTAAGGAAACTGCGGCTGAAAGTCAAGCAACTCTACGATGGGTTTGAAGAAAAATACGCTGTTTACCATGACCTGCGTGACAGCGGTTTAATCGTTACTCCAGGCATAAAGTTCGGTTGCGACTTCGCCGTCTACAAGTATGGTCCGGGCGTCGAACATGCACCGTACATGGTGACAGTTAAGAAAGCGGGTTCCGATATTTCTGCCACGGAAATCGTGAAGAACGGCAGGTTAGCAACGACCGTTCGCAAACGCTTCATAATCGCCGTGCCCGATTTGACTTCGAAAGAAATTAAGTATTTGATTTTTAAGTGGTTTAAGGCCTAATTTGCGATTATGGTTTGGTTTTGGAACTCTCCGCGGATTGTTTGGTGAGGGTAAATTTTAGTTGCGCTCAATGAGCAGCCTTCTTCGAGTGTGACGTCGTCGGCGACTACGCTGACTGCGGTAATTTTTGTGGGTTTATGGCAACTTGAGTTAACCGCCACATGCCTACCGACTATGCTGTCATAGATTTCTGCGTTGTCGCCGATTATAACTCGGTCCATGACGGCTGAATTAGCGACTACTGCGTTCTTTCCTATCCTAGTAAAGTCATCGATACATGAGTTAACGATTCGAGCCCCATCTTCGATTTGGCAGTGCCGCCCAATCAAAACTGCACCTTCAAGCTGGATTTTCTTCTGCTTAATTTTCTGAATAATCTCTTGACGACGCTTCTCTGAATCGGCACTCTCCCCCTGCACCCAAATGGGCGTATCCTTGTTTAATCTGCCGCCGAAATCATTTAGTGTTGAAAATCCTCCATCGAGGAGGTTCTTCATGGCTTCCAAGTAACTCTTCGGTGTACCAACATCAAACCAGCTGCCCTTTAACGTATACCCATAAACTGGGCGCCCAGTTGAAATCACGTAAGGTATAAAGTCGTAGCCAAAGTCTAAACGGTTCTTTTCTTTGATGATTTGTTGGATGCCTTTTTCCCTGAAAATTTTGCGCACCTCTGGCGAGAGCACATACAAGCCTGTGTTGGCAAGGTTGCTTGGGGCATCTTTAGGTAGAGGTTTTTCGACGAACCGTTTGATGCGACCGTCTTTGTCGATGTCTGCTATGCCTAAGCCTTCCACATTGTCGACTTCGCGGAGTACTATAGTTAGTGCTGCGCATTTTTCTTTGTGGAAGTCAACCAGGTTTTTGACTTTTATGTCAAAGATGTTGTCGCCTTGCACCGCAAAAACTGGGTTGCATAGTTCATAGTAGTCCATGTTGATTCTTGCAGAGTCTGCGCTGCCAAGGTCAGGGACGTTGGGCTGGTATTTTATGTGGATGCGAGGTTTGATGTTGTATCGGGCGGAGAATCCAACGCCGGATTCGAAGTAATCATAGAGGTCTCGGTAGTTGGTATAGCCTTTGACGCCGAATATGAAGTTCCGTATGCCTTGGCTTGCCAATGATAGAAGCGAAAACTCCACCAGTGGCCTGTTTAATAGGCGTAGGCAGGCTTTGCTTGTCTCAGCGGTCAAGGGTAGGAGTCGTGTGGCTTTTCCGCCGACAGGAATGATTACGCGAATTTTTTCTGGAGCATAGTTGTCTCCGATGAGGGGGGCATAGTTGTTGCTCAAGGGCTTCACCAATAAGCTGTTGTTGGATGATAGTTGTTGCTGTCTTTTAAACTGTTTCTAAAAACCGAAGCCGATTTTCTGTATTGTAGGTATACAATTTTATAGGTAACCTGAGTAACTTAGTGTCAAAACGGGTACGGCAGCATGAATAAACTTGGCGGCTTCATAAGGTTAATGCGACCAGTCAACTGTGCAATGATGGGGTTTGCCGTACTTGTAGGTGCGGTTCTTGCTGCTTCTTTGGGCTCTTTGAATTGGCTTAACATCCTGTTCGGTTTTCTAACTGGGTTCACATTCTGCGCCGCCGCCATGGTCATCAACGACTACTACGACCGCAAAATCGACGCCATCAACGAACCCCAACGTCCAATCCCAAGCGGCACAATAAAACCTGCTGAAGCCCTGGCATTTGTGGGTTCGCTAGCTTTGGTGGGTTTTGTCTTCGCTGGCTTGGTCAGTTATCTTTGTTTTATTGTTGCAGGAGCATCTTTGGCTATAACTGCAACATACATAACCGTTGGCAAACGTAGCGGGTTACCGGGAAACTTTTTAGTCAGCATCTGCGTTGCCATACCCTTCATCTACGGCAGCATAACCGCCATCGGAACCGTCGGTTTGAATGTTTTGCTATTTGCATCAATGGCTTTCCTCTCCAACACAGGCAGGGAAATTACCAAGGGCATCGTGGACGTTAAAGGCGATAGCACCGAAGGCGTCAAAACATTAGCCGTCCGGTTTGGAGAAAGGAACGCAGCCATCGTAGCAGTGGTTTTCTTTGTTTTTGCCGTTGCCCTAACGCCTCTCACGTGGTTTTTGGGGTTAGTTGGTGTCTGGTTTATTCCGTTTGTATTAGTGACCGACATAGGTCTACTTACTTGTTCGGGGATGTTGTTGCTGAATCATTCAAGGGAAAAAGCACGAAAAATCAAAAAAATAGTCCTTTACTTGTTCCTAATGGGACTGCTCGCGTACATCTTCGGCGTTTTAAAATAAACAAAAACTCAACCTATTTACAATCTACAAAAAATCAGGAGTGTAACCTGAAGATGCACTGTGCTGGACACAACCCGCCTTCGGGCTTAGTAATTTCTTGCTCATTTATTTTATCCTCCACACATTGTTAGCTAATTATAGTTAGAAGGCTTTGGATATATTCACATCTGGGCAGAAATGTATTGTGATTTTGAACAAAAGTGCAATTATGCTTTCAACAAATTAATAAAAGAAAAAAATGAATTTTAGTTTAGTTATGCTATTTAACTTTTTTTACTCTTTGCACTCTGCAATCTCTTGAGAGCTTACCAATTCTTCTGTAGACCTGTTGATTGTCACTACATGAGCGACTGCTTGAACCATGCCAACTGGAATGCAAATCTTAGAACTTCTAAACCTCTTCTTCAAACCAAGACTCTCAGCAGCATCACCAGTAAGCTTCACATTCAAAAACTTTATCAACCAAGTCGCGGTGTCAATTTTTGCTCCTTTCACTTCTCCAATAATCGTTGCCCCTGAAGTCACTACCTGCAACCCCACAATATCTTCAAAATTTATCAAACAATTCACCTAATAATAATTTGATTTGTTCCAAATATATGCTTTATCTTCTTTCTATTCACTTTTGTTTGGGTCGACCAGTTTTAAGATTCCTTTGCTAAACGGATTGAAATGTTGCAAAACAGAGTCCTTGTCTGCTTTTAGGTTGGTACCCTTTAGGCAAATGAATTGGGCTTGTGTGTTGGTTGTAACTCGTCTTCTGTTGTCTGTGGCATTCGGCTAATCGGATTACCCGCGCCTTTAGGTAGATACTTCATCGGCGATTGATATTGGTTTTTTTGAGCCAAGTCTTGCTACTTGGGGCATCTTCCACAACCAGAAAGCAGCAAAACCTGACACTGACACTAAAACGCTTTGGGCAATACTAACTGTTGGTTGTTAGTTGGAGTATAGGCGTCTTTTCCGGACAACTATCTGAAAAAACAAGCGCTGGCTTGTTTATGTATATATCGGCATGTTAGCAACCATTAAGTACTTCATGGCACTGAATCAGTGTTCAAGAGGATATTAACATGTCTGAACGTTTCGCAAAGAAATGGGAACAAAAAAGAGATGAAGGAGACTCATTCACCAAAACAATTCGTGACACAATTCAGCCGCCTCCAGCACTAAAGCCACAATTAGACATGGCCTGCAGAAAACTTGATCTGCAAATCAACAAATTGGACCAAGCAAACGAACGTTTCCAACAGAAAGACAAAGCATTATTCGCTAAAATTGTTGATGCATACACCAAACATGATTCTGCACACGCAAACATCTACTCTACTGAACTAGCTGAAATCCGCAAGATGTCAAAGCTCATAATGAACGCAAGACTTGCACTAGACCAAGTAGCTCTTAGAATACGCACAGTATCAGAACTAGGTGACGTAGTTGCAACATTAGGACCATGCGTCGGTGTTCTAAGAAGCGTTAGCAGCGGCTTAGGCGGTGTTTTGCCTGAAGCCGAAGGCGAATTAGGCGACATCGGCAACATGCTGAGCGGTCTAATGTTCGAAGCAGGAACATCTAGTGGAATGTCACTGAACTTTGACGCAGTAAACGAAGACGCCTCAAAAATCTTAGCTGAAGCAGCAACCGTAGCCGAGCAAAGAGTCAGTGCAAACTTCCCCGATCTGCCACCAGGAATGCCTGGCGCAGCCAACAAATCCAAAGCATAAACTAAAATCTCTTCTTTCTCTTCTCTCTTTTTCTTTTTAATTTTCTATTTCTGCTATGTTGAATTATCCGAAGAAAAGTTTGTTTTAATAATTAGACCAATTGTCATAGAAGGATGCATGTTCTTAATTTGGATAGCGACAAGACTATGCTTTATGGAATTTTAGTGAGTAGTCAATCTTAATCATCACTCGTTGAGGAACTAATTTTACCAATTCTTCTACAATCAGCGTCTTCGATTATTAGCTTGCACCGATACTCTTGCTTAATGAGAGTCAGATTATCAAACCACTTAATTTTTATTGTTTTCATTTTACATCCTTATTCTTTAAGGAATATCATTTCTTAATAAATCACTTATTTCAACTTCTCATATATGCCCAAATTTGACATATCATAAACACAAATTGCATTTTTTAAGCATGAATCGAATTGAGGAAAGATATGTTAGACGAACGATTTTTCTCTTTACCATACTAAAATCTAACATAGCCCCTCCTCAGATATCTCCTACTTGTTAAATTGAATAAAATGGTTATTGTAGCAACCATAATAATATAAGCCGTTATTATTTCCGTTCTCATTCTTCCTTTAAATACACGACCTAAAATTTTAGTTACAAATTTGTACACTCGATTCGATAATTCTGGCTGGGCGATATACTTCAGGATTTCTAATTAATACAGTTCATCTATACAAATATTCGATATTCAATAGGTGACTTTTTTACCGATGTTAAAGCATTTCAAGCTATCCCAGGGTAAACCCGAGATTCATGTAATTACCTTTAGTTGCGAGAACGTGACATGTGTCCTCTTTTATTCTCAGCCACGTGCAGTTTAAATTGACTTTCACCTTTGCAGACAGCAAATACGCAACCATTCTAGACTGTTACGCCACTTGCTTAAACCGCCAGCGCTAACTTTTTTGCGGTCTATTTGTTAATAAAATAAATTTGCGGAAAAAAAATAATCCTTATCACTTCAAGAATTTTTATTAGAACAAACGGTTCCAAGAACTGAACGGATACTTAATCCCAAAATAAAGAAATTCCTGGAATTAAATATTAGAACGAAATGTTCTAACAACTGGACTTATATCCCCCCTACAACGTTCTATGTTCAGAGGGGTTACTGGTTGAATGCTCACAATGAAACAGAGCTTGAGTACGCTCTACGCGGCAAAGCCTGGAAAGTTTACTGGTTTCTGCTGAAAACTGGTGGCCCCGTCGGAGTCCGCGAAGTCCAGCGATCTCTGCATTTCAGCAGTCCAAGCATCGCATTTCATCATCTTGAACAGCTGCGCGAGTTGGGATTGGTTGAAAAGCAAGAAGTCGGCGGACACTACATATTGGTTGGGCAAGTAAAAATCGGCGTGCTCCGCCACTACGTCAAGTTAGGTAAGCTTCTGTTTCCACGTTTCTTCTTCTACGCCCTGTTCTCCACAGTGTTCTATGCCGCTTACATGTTGATTATTGTTAACAGTTTAACCCGTGACAACCTATTCATAATATCGTTTGGAGCAATCGTTTGCTCGATATTTTGGTATGAAGCTTACCGTGTTTGGGAAATGAGGCCATTCTAAATATTAGAACAGCATGTTCGCATGCTTAGCATCAAATAAAAACATCGCATAATACTCTGTAGGAGAAAAGAACACATGGTTCAGAAAGAAGTTAAGAGAAAAACAAGCATCTACGGAACAGTTGCAATCCTTTCAGCAGTCATTTTGATTTCTGCAATTTATGTTTTCGGCACATCACCCTCGATTCTGCCTTCGAGTCAACCCATCTCTGCGGGGGGATTGAAAACTTTTTCATCTATGACTGACCTAAAAAACTACCTCAACGAAACTTCAATTAATTATTTGCCCCAAATGTATTGGGGAAATTTTGGCGAGGCGAGTCCTAAGCTTGCGGCCCCAACTGCGAGTACTAATGGCGCAACTGCTGATTACTCCACTACCAACATCCAAGTTGCTGGAGTAGATGAGGCTGACACTGTGAAAACAGACGGCCAATACATCTACACTCTGTCCACCACCCAAAACAGTTACTACTATTTAGGCGCAAATTCTCAAGCTATCAACAATGTTTACATTGTTAAAGCTGATCCCCAAAACGCAAAAGTCGTTTCTAAAATTGTCCTAGACAACGATTCCTCCCCTGTAGGTTTGTTCTTAAATCCTAATAACTCAAGACTTGTGGTTCTATCAAACAAGTACCTATCATACCAATCGTACATCGCCCCCACAAACGGCATAGCAATTATTCCATATTACAGCGACGTTTCAACATCCGTAAGCATCTTTGACATTTCAAACAAAGCAGACCCCATTTTAACCCGCAACTTCACCGTCAGCGGAAGCTACATAGATTCACGCATGATAGGTAACTACCTATACACAGTAACCAGCCAAAACGCCTTTATCTACAACGGAGCTGTCTCGGTGCCCGCAGTCTACAATAACGGAGTAGCTTACGCCGCTTCACCCACCAGCATATACTACGCTGACATGAACCAATCCAACAGCTACTCGTTTACAAGTTTCTATGGACTTGACGTGTCGAACAACCAGCAACAACCCACAAACATGACAGTCCTAATGAGCGGTGCCAGCACAATGTATGTTTCAACCGACAACATCTACGTCACTTATCCAAACTGGATCAATGAGACCGAAGTGACCTCTATCTACCGCGTGAAAATTGACGGTTTACAATTAACACTTGAAGCTCAAGGCAGCGTTCCAGGCTACACCATTAACCAGTATGCTTTAGACGAATATGGCGGAAACCTACGAATAGCAACCAACGTGCAGAGTGGACTTGTCGCCGTACCCTTTACCGACATAGGATCCACTCAGAGTACACAATCAAACAATATCTACATACTCAACGAAAACCTCTCAGTTATAGGCAGCCTAGAAGGATTAGCAAACGGCGAAAACCTCCACTCCGTCCGCTTCATAGGCGACAGAGGCTACCTGGTAACTTTCATGAGAACCGACCCATTATTCGTAATCGACCTCAGCCAGCCAACTCACCCAACAGTGCTCGGTGAACTCAAAATCCCTGGTTACAGCGACTACCTCCACCCCTACGACGAAACACATCTAATCGGAGTTGGCAAAGAAGCCGTTGATTCAAACCAAGGTGACTTTGCATGGTACCAAGGCTTGAAGCTATCCCTCTTCGACGTCAGCAACGTAAATAATCCTGTTCAGCTATCGAACTTTATTATCGGAGACAGAGGAACTGATTCTCCAGCATTAACCGATCCTAAAGCGTTTCTGTTTGATGCGAGCAAAAATCTATTGGTGATTCCAGTCAGCTTGGCGCTGGTGGGTAATGCAACTCTGCAACAAATACAGCAATATGGTCAATCGGCAGCTTCGGCTTACGGCACAACCGTTTGGCAAGGAGCCTACGTCTTCAGCCTCTCCTTGGACGGAGGCTTTACACTCAAAGGCACCATAACACACCTTGACCCCTCACTATTAAACAGCCAAGGACACCTAAACAACCCTAACGACTATTACAACACCCAAAACCAATTGATAACACGCAGCCTCTACATCGGCAACACACTCTACACCATATCCAACAGCGAAGTAAAACTCAACAGCCTAACAGACCTCTCGCAAATCGCACAAGTCAACCTCCAATAATTTCACCCTTTTTTTCAAAAAAAACTTTGTTCTACTGTTTTTCTATGTGCTAATCCGCTTGTGTTCAGTAAATACAGCCAATACCTCATCTTAAAGATAGACCCCTTATAGTTACTGCATAGAACCACTATCAGGACCCTAATAGGTCCAAACAGGTTGACAAATAGCCGTATTGTCAGGATATTGTTTGATTTCCTAAATAGTGGTCATGTCACCAGCACAAACACAACCCCTTTTTCTCTTTTTGGAGGCTTCTTAGTTGTCTAGCGAAGCCGAGTTTTCTATATCGGGGTTTAAATCGCGTAAGCATAAACACCGAGCCGACAAGGGCAAACGACACAATTATCCTGAGCACAGAGCAGCGCCCTACACCTATTGTAAGCGGCGTTTAGGGAAGCGGAACGATAATAAACAGATTCCTATTTCCTATTTTATTCGTTTTAGAGCTGAACCTTGAAAAAATTAAATACTATTTCTTATTCTTATGCTCCATACATATGTTCCTATAACAAAGATTAAGCCTAAAGCACCAAAGACTGAAGGAGCCATCAAATTTGCTGCGGTTAATGGATTAGCGCGAAGAATTGAACCTGTCATTATTGCAGTTATAATAAGCAGCATTACTGCAATAAAATAAAAGGTAAATTTGTCGTCGCTGCATTTTTCCATTTTCTACTTCTCTGTTAAGCGATATGTTGACTTTTTTTTAAGCTTTCCTGCACCAAAAGAGGCAAGACTTAAAAGAAAAATAGAAACAGCAAAACTTAACATAGTACCGGAAGCACTGTAATAAATATTAATATACACTATACACTTATATTTCTGAAATCATATCTGAGAATATAAAATCGCAGGATTTATCTGAGGCATAAAATCATGAAATCATTAAAAAAAATTGAGCGAGGTCTTACAGCTCTTGCGTTGGCTCCCTTGTCAGGGCTTGAAAAGAAAGAGCGGGATAGAAGACTTGAAGAGAGATTTAAGCGTTTAGAACAAAAGCATACTCACAAATGAACGGCTAATTTACTTATTTTCGACCCGCTTGGCGCGCGCTAAGTTTTTTCATTTAGACTCCTTCATTTTTCAATTTTGTGGCGAGTTGCCTTGCGTAGTCTTTTGCCCGGTCGATTTCGCCTTCCAGAAGCGTTCCCTTCAACTTAGCTTCCACAAGAGCCTTCAGAACCGGCAGCAACTGGTTCATTTTCTTCTCTCTCAGGTTTTCAGCAATCTTTTCAGCTGCGCTCCAATTCTTATTTTCGGCACGAGATTTCTCAACGTTCTCAGGGTTTTCAGTGTCAAAAGCAGCGAAAGGCTTGTTTATCCATTCTTCAGTCTTGATTTTGCCCAAAAAGGATTTGACTGTAAAACTCATTGTGCCAAATCTAGTTGGAGATCCGAGGATCAGAAAATTGTAGTTTTTGGCGTTTAACTTCTTTGCGTCTTTTACGTAGAAGAGGTCACTTTCTATTTCCGATTCTCTCAGTGTTTCTGAGATGGTCTCTGCGATTTTCTTTGTGTTTCCAGTAGAGGTATCATAAACAACTACACCCTTCATTTCTTAACCCCTCATTTTCTTTTCGTATATTTAAGAATATTAAATTTTGCTTTCTGCTTTCGATTGACCTTTTAGAATGAACGGTAAATCTTAGCCCACACGCTCGTACCTTTTTGCCTCTTGACTAGATCCTTTTTGGATTCAAAATCACTCGACGCGGTGGGAAAAAAAATATTTATGTAGCGCGCGCTAAGAGTAAACATTTAACACACTTTTTAAGCTAAGCGGGCGCTAAAAGGTCATGCCCTTAACCAAAACAATAATTGAGTTCTTTGTTATATTATAGACTGGAATGGATAATGAGCAAGCGTTTAGCTATTGTCGTCATGACTGTATTTGCAGTTTCTTCTTTAATTGCGTCTTTTCTTATTCTTTATCATCAGAAGGTAACTTTTGGTACTTGGTTTCAGTTCGATCAAGTCCTTCATCATGAATTTTTTGCCCTGTTCTTTTTTGCATTAGGCATAGGTATTATAGTTGGAGCGGTTTTCTTTGCAGTCATAGAGCGCTTATAAGTTTTAATAATTAAAAATATTAATTTAAAAGCGCGCGTTACTCTGCGGAATGGGTATGCTGAGGCTCTGGCCCAATCTATAGGAGGGAGCGCGAAAATGAAAAACGCTCGTCACGAAATTGTGGGGTAGTACCGTGAATTTTAGCCAGAGCCCCAAATTATAACGCTGTTATGGTGAATAATAAACTTTTCTTTTATTTTTTTTCAGCACTATTAGAACTTAGAGCAGTAGTTTAGTATAGCGCGCACTTAAAAGAAGCAATAAAGCGTCTTCAAGGCTTAAATTCGGATTTCAACAGTGTTCGCAACGCGGAAGCCGCGGGTTCAAATCCCGCTCGGTCCACTCGTCACTATCTTTAACGCTTGGTAACTGTTGTTCGTCGTTACAGCGTTTAACCCCATGCAGCATGTCTATTACCGTAGCTTCTGGCTTTATTGCTTACGAAAAATTAATAAAAAAAAGTGCATAAAAATTACAATTCAATTAAATTCTTTTCTTTTCATTCAGCACCAATTTAAGAACGACGCTAACCGTTGCCAAAATTACAAATGAAATTCCCAGGCCATAGATCACAGACTGATAATTTATTTCTCCCTCGGCTCCGCTAATTCGATTAGTTGCTTGAGGTGACAGAGTAGCATCGCGGTTAAATTCTATGAGAATCTGGTGCGTGCTAAAGTGGACGATGTACCAGACATAATAATTATTTGCGTCTTGAGTGTAGCCTTGCTCTGGAATTATTGTGTTATCCACATAGATTACAGGAGTTGTTGCTTGAGGGATTCGGCTTTTTGCAATCGTTATGTTGCTAAAGCCAAACGTGCCGCTTTCTCCTGTGACTGTAAATAAAATTTTGGTTGTTGTCTGGTTGGTTAATAAACTAACGTCAGACATTTGAGAGCTAGTTATGTTTCCAGATATGTCAAACCCTACGTATGCTGGAGGAGTCGGCGTGGGCGTTGGGGTTGAAGAGGGCGATAAATCGGGTATTGATAACGGGGATATCAGTTGGCATAGGTGAAGGAGTTGGCGTTGGGCCGGGTGTAGCGGTTGGCTTTGCTGTAGGGTTTGGTGCGAAGGAGAGGGTTTCTCCGCCGATACCGTATAGGCCGCCGTCGTCTGACCCGACATAGACTGTCCCGTTGGCGATAGCTGGAGAGGACATGAATCCGCTGCCAGTCATGTATTTCCAGACCTCGCATCCAGTTTCGGCATTCAATGCATAGATGTATCTGTCGTTTCCAGTTAGGAAGACCTCATCGCCTGCCACTACGACTGCCCCGTTAACGAAACCACTCATATTGTAGGTCCAGATTTTCGAGCCTGTTGCCTCCTCTAACGCATAAATGTTAGTCAAGCTCGATGTGTTTTCATTTTCTGCAGCAAAGTACACTCTGCCGTTGGTTACTGCTGCCGAACCAACATAACCTCCAGCTCTGTAGCCATACCCATCGTAACTCCAGAACTTAGCCGCATAACTCCACAGTTTTACCCCTGTCGACTCATTTAACGCATAAAGATAACCGTCCTCTGACCCTACAAAGACCATGCCATCAGCAATAGCAGGCGATGCACAGAATCGACTCTTACCAGTAAAATTCCAAGCCAAAGAGCCCGTGGAAGCATTTAATGCATACACATTGCTATTGATTGCCCAATTCATATTACTTGAGCTAACGATTACAAGGCCGTTGTCTATAGCTGGAGCTGATAAAATCGAACCATTAGTGGAAAAGCTCCAGATTTTCGAGCCTGTTGCGGCGTTAAGTGCATAAACATTTGTGTCACTAGAGCTTGTATAAACTACGCCATCACATACGACGGGTGATGTATAGGTGGTCTGATAAGGTGTTGCGAAATTCCAAAGGAACCAGCCGTTTGATGCGTTTAGGGCACAAAAACCGCCCACATAACCTACATACAACATACCGCCAACTACTGCGGGTGATGATGATGTTGGACCGGGTGTTGTGTAACGCCACAGTATTGTACCTGTGGAAACCTTAAATGCATACACAGATCCAGTTTGGTCAGAGCCGACATAAAGTATGCCGTTGGCTATTGTTGGCGCAGTCCAAAAAGTGTCATTTGTAGTGTATTTCCAAAGGGTTTGATTACCCAACGGACTGGCAGATGGGGAATACCCAGAATGCCTCAGGTCGTTTTGGTACATAGGCCAAGAATATGGGTCTGGATTGTTTGAGCTCACACCTACCACCAATTGAAGTACTGGTGCGAAACTAAAACAAACAGAAGCGATTGCAAAAATCACCAACATAACTCTGAGCTTTTTTTGCATTTTTATCGCCCAAACAAACGCTTCTGTATCATTAATAACTTGAACTGAATACGCTATTATAATTTACGGAAATATAAATTACCGATTCTACTGCCGACTAGTGCGATGATTTAACAAATATGAGTTTATGAGCGCGCGTTTAGTTCCTTAGAATATAGAGACTTCACTAACTCAGAATTCAAGCTTAGACATCTCTATAGTTTTTCAGTCTTCACCCGCATCACCCATTTTTCATTGAGCACAATCCTAGTTATTCTTTCTCGTGTTTTTTGCCTAATTGGATTAAGCGTTTAACTTTTTGGCCTCCGCGTTGGCGTTTCTACAGGGACCCTTAACAACAGGCGCTAGATGTGGAGAAATCGCTAAACTTCAATGGACTGACATGAACAGCGAAGAAAACAAAAAGCATAAACGAAGCAGAAAAAGGCAGCCGAAACAGAACCATAAAAGTACCTGAAAAAACAATAACAATGATTAACGCCTTGCCCAAAAAGTTCGCTCCCTACGTTTTCAATCCTAACGTTGACAGCTCAAGAACAAATATGTGCCACCTCAAAAGACGTTTAGCCCAAACACAGAACAACCCAAGATTTCTGCAAATCCATTTTCATACATTCAGACATCACTTTGCAACTGAGAAACTTAGACAAACAAAGATGCTAACCCATGTTCAATATCTTTTAGGACACAAAAGAATAATCAATACAGAACGCTACGTTCACCTATTCGAGTATATAGGCGACAAATACTTTTCAGCCATAGCAACCACGCCAAAAGAAAAATTAGCCCTCATAGAAGATTGTTGGGAATACGTGACAAGCGACCCAGACGGAACCCAATATTACAGGAAGCCAAAATAAATGTTGAAATGTTATGGAACTAGTTGCGGAGTTATGGAATTGTTTGGTTCCAGTAGTAAATAGCCGTATAATTCTGTAATAGAGCAGTAATTATTTCTGGCTCATCATAAAGAATGTCAAAGCGGGAGCCATAAATGCTGGGAAGAATGATGTTTGTGTCTTCGTAGATTTTTTGTGATAGTGCATCAGCCGGTTTCAGACCCCAGATAGTGTCAGTTGGGCTTCGAAAACCAAATCCGTAGTCCTTGGGCACGATGTATGCGGCTTCAGGCGTGTTTGAGCCAAAATTGGCGGGGCTTCTGTTGAGAGTGTTCCAGAATTTCTTAAGTGCATCGAAATGCTCATCCTGCAAAGTACCATATGGGTTGTTTTCTGGGTAGACTGGATAACTGAACACAATTCCGTACTTGGCTCCTGCACTATAAGCTAACGATAAATCCTCGTACAATTCGAGCCCAGACTCAAGGTATGGCGCTTGGTTATATTTCCAGTTAACAATCACGCCCCAGTCTTTGCCAAAAGCGTCTGCTGCGCCCCTGTCTAAAGCGATGATGCGTTGGCTACTTTCGTTGCCAACAAACTCTGCATAGATTGAGGTGTAGTTTGATTTGTAGTCAAACCAGTAGAGTCCATAGTCTGCGGTTGAGAGATTAAGATGGGCCATATTCTGGTAAAAATTTACCATGAAACTTAGGTTTCCGACATAGTTTTCTGCTATGGCGCTGTAGGTTGCGTCGGGGCTGATTACAGTCTTGTTGATTAGTTGAGAGGGTGTATTGTCGATTTGGTTTCCGCCGGGTTCATCGTACTTGTAGATTTCAAGGAGTCTGTCGCCGTACCTGTCTTTTGCTTCGAACATCCATTGAACGATGTTGTAGCTGTAGTAGTTTCCGCCTGTGAACAGAATGATGAAGTTCAGTTCAGAATTGTTGTAGATGTAATCGCAAGCTTCGTACAGAGCCGTTTGATTGAAGGTCAAGCTGACGTCGCCCATTACAAACAGGTTTGTGTAATCCTTAACTTTGTTTACTAAGGTTTGAATTTGGTCTATTTGGACTTCTTCGGTTTGGTTGTTTCCATACGCGTATTCGACGCCCACGTAGAATGGCCTAGCTGCGGTTTGGTTACTGAAAGCGTTCAACGCTATAAACAGCGATAGGACAATCAGCACGATGAGGACTATGGCGGTTAAGGCGGCGAGTTTACGGTTCAAGTCTGCTCAACCAAATGATAGAATAATCATAAACAAGAGTATTTAACGTTTGAAACAAACCAAACGGACACAAAAAAAGAAAGAACTTGGCTATCTGTGGTAGAGGCCTATCAATTCGCCCTTAGCAACTATGTGCCCTGCCATTGCTTTTTCAAGGTCTTTTTTCGTGGACCTATCGTCCAAACTTAATTTGACATCCAACGCGTAAACCTTAAAAAAATACCTATGCGTGCCCGAAGGCGGACAGGGACCCATAAACCCCGTTTGATGCGAGCTGTTCAAACCCTCAGTTCCAGGAACTGAATTCTCAGCTATTTTGCTTATTAAAGGCGGAATGTTCCAGACGACCCAGTGGTCAAATGTTCCGCTTGGCGCATCTGGGTCATCCATAACCAGCGCAAGGCTCTTTGTTTCTTTAGGGGTGCCTTCAATTGTTATGGGTGGATTAACTTCTTGGCCGTCGCAACTGTATTTCTTGGGAATTGGGCCGTTATGTTGGAACTCTGGGCTTTTTAATGTTAGTTCTTTCATAAAATGCCTCTAAAAAACAATGTTTTGTCTGATAGATAAAGTTGATGAAATAATGTTGTGCAACAACAAAATTCTTAAGGTAAGTGGAGCAAAAGTTCGAAGCTTTTTGGCTAAGAAGCATCTGTCTTTGAATCGTGGCTCTGTTCTTTATGCAGGTTCATTCTATGTTACCTTAATTCTTCAGGAGTCGAAAACTCTGCTTTGCAGATTGGGCACTTATAGGTTTCATATGTCGTTGCTGTTCCCTTTGCCAGCCAAAGGCAATGGATGGTTTAAATGAATTTGTGACTGTGACGCAGTAGCAACTATCAGAAAAGATTGTTTAAAGACGTGTTTGGGTTTAGGGATTTTCTTCTGTTTATTTTTCTACGATTAACTTGCTGTCTTTGAGTTTAAAATGGACTTTAACTGGCATTGAGCCGTCGCATTTGAGCGGAAACATGCTGTCATCTACCACGCGAACGGGTAAATAGAGCAAATACCTGTCGTCTTTTCGCCTAAAGATGGGTCCTTTTCCCTCATTACCCATAAGCTATCAATAACAAGTTAACGTTGACTCGTTATTTGCTTTTAAGGTTGACTGCTCGGTAAGTAAAAAATTTTGAAGGATAGGTTGGATTTTAGGTTTCAGCTTTCCGAATGAGTTCTGTGGCGCTGTTGATGTTCACTTTGTAAAAGATTGCGGTTATCACGGTGGCGATTACTGCGCTGATTGCAAGGGATACAGCAAGGTTGAGGTTGCTTATTGGACCCATAGGGAACAAGCTGGAGAGGAGGGAACTTATAACATACGGTATTATTGGCGCCAGTATTGCTAGGCCAGCAATGGAGCATACACCTAAACTTATGAGAGACCATTTTTGGCGAATCATCCTTGCTCTTCGACTCACGGTGAAATCAGCACCTTTGAAACCGATTGCAAGACCGATTGAGCCTAAAGCAAGGATCAACAGGAGTCCTTCTATGAAACCTGTAATTACCATTCTAATTGAAGGATGGTAAAATAGGGTTCCAGCTGTCACAGTTACAAGAAGGACAAGTATTGAGAGCGCCGTGAGGAAGAACATTTTGCTTTTAACTAAGTTTTTGGGGGAAATAGGTGAAGCATAGATTCTCCATACGGCTTGCCCTTCTTCGCCAATCAGCATGTTTCCCAGCGACATAGCCATGACTGAAGCTGGCAACAAAAAGGTCATGCCAACAAAAAATATGCTAATTTCAGAGGGCGCGTTAGCGTTGCTTGTTACACCTACTGATTGCATGATTGGTATTATGATGAAGACTATAGGTACGATGAATATGCTAATGAGTTCTCTACGTCTGGTGAACGCTCGGGTGTCTTTGTTGATGAGAGCTGCTTCTACGCTTGAGAATCCAAGTTTTCCTAAGAAGCCCGTTTTCGGCGTGTAAATGGTGCCGCTTTTTTGAACGGTAATAGCTGGCGGCTCATACAATCCAAATCGGCTGTTTAATGAGATGGCAAGATAGTAAATGCCTGCTATGAATATTGCTGATAAAGCGACGAATATGATGCCTTGCAAGAATGCGCCACCTAACAAGTAGAAGAGGGTAACGCCAAGCCAAACGAAGGGGACAAACCAAACCGTGTTTTGGGCTTGTGCTAAACCTTGCACGAAGGCTGCGGTTCCTTGAGTGAGAGAGAAGTATATTATGTAGAATATGAGGAAAAACGCTAAGGTTCCGATGAATCTTACCCAGACGGCGGCTTTGCCGCTTGATTTGTAAACTGCACCTGTAAATCGAACTTGGACGACACGAAGAATTTCAGTTGTGGAACTTGCCATAAAAGCTGCCGCAAACAGTGCAAGCGAGGTCAGTAATGCAGGTGCCATTAAGCCGTTGAAAGCTGAGAAAGCAATAACTCCAGAGGCAAACGCTATCACGGCTGCAAGGGGGATTCCAAACAGATTAGCCAGAATTGAAGCTAACGTGTGTTCCTGCCATGTTATAGGCAACCAGTACATTACTTGCCTAGTTGCTTTAACGCCTGCCAACTGGATTTGCTGCAGCATTGTTAGGACTACGCTTAAGATAAGAATAAGCGTCGGCAGAGAAACAAAAAAGCTAAGCGCTGCATCAGATAATGAAGGCAAACCTGAGACTTCGCCGCTTGAGTATATTGCCGCCACTGCCAAATTAGCCAGTAAACCGCCGATAACGCCGATTATTGCTGCAACCCAATATGGCCAATAAGCCAGAATGCCGCTCTCGCGGTATCTTGTGGTTTTTACACCCCGAACTAGCCTACCTGATTTGCGTTCCACACGTAGCAGGTAGAGGACATTTTTCCAGTTCATTTCAACAGTTCCTCAACAACAGGTTTTAGGTCGCCCGTTCCAGTGAGTTTGAGGAATATGTCTTCTAATCCTGAACCTGGCAAACTTGCTTTCTCTCGGAGTTCGCCCATGTTGCCTAATGCTAAGATGTTGCCTTGATACATTATAGCTATTCGGTCGCATACAGCTTCTGCGATTTCCAAAACGTGTGTTGAGAGGATGGTGGTTATACCTTGTGTTTTGAGCTGGTTTAGGTAGTCTTTGACTATTCTGGCGCTTCTGGGGTCAAGTGCGTTTAGGGGTTCGTCTAATATCAGCAGTTTAGGTTTGTGCAGAAAAGCAGAGATGAGACTGATTTTCTTTTTCATGCCGTCTGAATAGCTGTTTATCATGTCGCCTTCTCGGCCTTCGAGTTGAAGGGCTTTTAGGTATTCGGTTATGCGTTTCTGTTTTTCACTTGTTGGTATACTGTAAATGTCGGCGATGAAGTCTAAGTATTCAAGTCCAGTAAGGAACTCGTATACGTCGGGTGATTCGGGCACGTATCCTACTTGTCGTTTAACTGCTACGGGGTCTTTTTGTACGTCAATGCCTAAGACGTTAACAGATCCTGCAGTTGGCTGAAGCAGACCCAGCAACATTTTTAGGGTGGTGGATTTTCCTGAACCGTTAGGCCCCAAAAGAGCAAAGATTTCACCTGTTTCTATGGTTAAGTTCATGTTGTTTACTGCTACAATTTCGTTGAAGCGCTTTGTTACGCCTTGAAGGTCTACCGCATGTGGAATACTCATGTTTCGATGCACCGATTGCAAATAGAAAAGACTCTGTATTTAAGCCTAATGCGTAACCGTCACTCAGCAATATGGCTTACATGGTGGTTTGATTGTTAATAGTCGGTTTGCCGCATTTTTTGCAGAATAATGCTTGCATCTTATTCTTTGCGTGGCAAAAAACGCAAGAAATCTCAGTGAAAGCTGGGTTGTTTGGTATTTGAGTTTGAATTTGATTTCCGCACATTTGGCAAAATACTGCGTCAAGGTCATTTTCATAACCGCAATACTTGCAACTGAAGGTTGCCGATTTTAGTTTCTGAGAAGCATTCAAGTTAAAATTGCCAAAAATCGAAAGCTTATTCTTCAACATCTCTATTGTGGGCAGCAAATCAATCAGTTGTCTAAACTGCTCTTCATTTGGGGCAAATTTTGATACGCAATCTTTGCTTAGAATAACAAACTTGGGCTTCTTGCCTGCAACCAACTTTACCTCTTCTATCTCGTCGTAAGTGTACAAACAACTTTTCTTGCTGAGCTTTAATTTCTCCACTAAGCTCAATTTGTTGAGTTGTTCTTCCATTATTTGCCTGTTCTTTCTTGCCTCGGCTCTATTCACTGGAACTGCCGGCGTAATCCCAAAGAGCAAAGGACGACTCTCTAAAGCTTCACCAGCACGGTCTGGTTTTCCCATGCAAACAATCGCAATGCGAGCGTCCGTGAAATAAACGTCATATCTTGTGGCAAAATCGAGTGGTAAAATAAGATCTACAATGATTCCAAGTTGCCGCTCTGAATCAAACATACCTCAAGCCCAATTGAGATACTTACTATTGTCACTTAAATAATTTTTAAGATTAAAATAAAAAAGGGTTGACCAGCGTAGAAAAACAGCCAGTTTACTTAAAATTCAGTTCAAAGCTTATTGGAACCGCTTCGCCCCAAGATTGCCTGATTGGGCAAATCTTCTGTGCCATGCCGTAGACTGTGGATGCTTTTTTGCGTTCGCGTTCATTGTCATTTTCTAATGCAACGTTCATTTTGAAGTGTACGTTTGTGAATATCAGTTTCTCCATGCCTTCGACGTTCATTTTAACGTTTGCTTGGGTTTCTAGATTCTTGAGTCCTAGCTGGCTGTTTTTGGCGATTAGCAGAAACAAGGTGTTGATGCATGATGCGAGTGCAGCAGCAAAGATGTGCTCTGGTGTGCAATAGCCTTCTTTGCCCCCAAACGAGGGCGGTGGACTTACGGTTGTAATTGTTTTATCTCCAACGGTGAGTTCACATTCAGCGCCGCCTTTCCAAGTGGCACTTCCTTCAAAATTCAATTCTGGCATAAAATCCATCTCAGCAATAAGATGATATTTCGAGCAATTTAATGTTTACGAAATCTTCCGTCAGAACTGTTTTTTTTGGCTCTATGAATGAGTAGGGCAAATATCCTTAAATCTGTCCAAAGTTTCATTGCTAAAAAGAGAAATCAAAAATATGTTCTACGCCATCGAAACCCACCAGCTGATGAAGACTTACAATTCCCTCAAAGCAGTTGACACATTAGACATTGTAGTAGAATCAGGCGAAATTTTTGGATTGCTAGGACCCAACGGCGCAGGAAAAACAACCACAGTCTCAATGCTTTGTACAATTCTAAAGCCAACCTCTGGCTCCGCAACCGTAAACGGCTTTGACATCGTTCGGGAAGCAAACAAAGTTCGAAAATCCATAGGCATAGTTTTCCAAGACCCCAGCATCGACGACCGCTTAACAGGCAGAGAAAACCTCTACATGCACGCTAACCTCTATGGAGTTCCTGCGTCAGAACAGAAGGACCGCATAAACCGCATCCTAAAACTCGTTGAGCTCGAGGATAGAGCAGATGATTTACTTCGTACCTATTCAGGTGGGATGCGTCGAAGGCTGGAATTGGGACGCGGCTTAATCCATTACCCTAAAGTGCTCTTCTTAGACGAACCAACAGTTGGATTGGATCCCCAAACCCGAGATCACATCTGGAAATACATAAAAGAACTCAAACAAACCCACGACATCACTGTAGTCTTAACAACGCATTACATGGATGAAGCAGACAGACTCTCAGACCGCATCGCCATCATGGATCACGGCAAAATCGTTGTCTTGGATACGCCCCCTAAACTTAAGGAAACCCTTGAAGGCGACGTAATAATTGTCAGATCTAACAACATCCCCGCTTTAACTGAACTTGTCAATAAATCGTTGGGGTTAAATCAAACAACTTTGGTTGATGGAGCACTTGAAATTACGGTGCGAAAGGGCAAAGAAGTAATGCCCCGCATCATGGAGATTGCAACTCAAAACAAAATTTATGTTGAATCATTGCTTTTACGCGAGCCCAACCTCGAAGACGTATTCCTGCATTACACGGGGAGAACGATTCGTCAAGACACGGGAAAAGAGTTGCATGGGGGCGCAGCGGCTCGCAGGAGGGTAATAAGATGAGTGAAACCCGCGGCTTCTACACGCTTTGGCTTCGTGAACTCAAACGGTTCTACCGCGACCGAACCCGTCTTGTAACCAGTTTTATTCAGCCACTGCTTTGGCTTGTCATCTTCGTTGCAGCGTTTAGTACACGTTTTTCATTACCTGCAAACTTGAACTATCAACAAGTTATACTTCCAGGCATAATCGGTCAAACCTTGCTCTTTACAGCCATGTTCATGGGCATAAACGTTATCTGGGACAAGGAATTTGGGTTCATGAAAGAAATCCTGGTTTCACCTGTTTCCCGATTAACAATTTTCTTAGGAAAAATGGTAGGTGACAGCACAGACGCTTTTCTGCAGGGCATAATAGTCTTTGCCATCGGCTTGGCGCTGGGTATCCCCATAAACCCCATAACACTCCTGTTCGCATTACCAGTAATGATGCTAGTCACTTTCGGCTTAGTCAGCATTGGGTTAACGATTGCAAGTTTTATGGGTAACCTTGAAGGCTTCGGCGCCATCCAAACATTCGTTAACCTTCCCTTGTTCTTTTTAAGCGGCGCTTTGTTTCCCCTTAAAGGCGGTAGCCTTCCAAGCTGGTTAACCGCCGTTGCCGCATGGAATCCCCTAACCTACGGGGTTGACGCCTTGAGAAATGTCATGTTAGGTTCCTCATGGACTGCTCTTCAGGTTCAACCGTTATGGGTTGATCTTGGAGTCGTCGCGCTCTTTGACGGCTTAATGATTGTTGTTGGTACGTGGGCATTTACAAGAATGAAATAATCTGCAAATGTTTGCTCAAGATAAAGAAAAAAGAAAATGAAAACAAACCTTACTTGTTGGTCATTTCGTTAATTTGCTGTTCCATTGCATGTCCACGGCAGAAAACAACAGCTCTTTTCACACCAGGAACCGACTTTGCCGCATCGCGTATGTCTGCTGAGAGCTTGAATGCGATGGGGCAGAAGGGGCTTGTTGGAACAAATTCAACCGTGACTATTCCAGGCTCGTTTTCTTTTACGCTCTGAATCATCTGCATTTCCTCGAAACTCTGTCCAGTTTCTGGGTCTTGCACTTTGCCAACTTCTACGCGCACTTTTTCTTCAAGTTCAGTCATAATTTTTAACTCCTAAAACAGATGAAAGAAATAAAACGTTACAAAAGATATAAACCATTGTTTCCAGCGAATACCTAAAACGAAGGTGGATTTAGCAGTTTTAAATGTTGTCGATTCTTACGTCGAATTCTGCCCAGAGCGGATAATGGTCTGAAATGCGATAGGATAATTGGTTCTTTGTAAGTTTTAGCGAGGACATTGCGTAAGGCACGAAGTCGAAGGTTCCTCCACTTAAAAACTTCAAGGTTAGCTCGGGAATGCCTTTTTGCTTTGTGAACCATGCAATTTGGTCAAAGAAGTGTCCTGTATCGGGTTTTTTGGGGTCGCTAAATATGGTTCGCGGAACCTTGGTTAAAACTTCGGGCACAGCTAACCCTGTTGACGTAAAGGCTCTGTAAAGGTCGTCGTCTTTTCGGTCGATGTTGAAGTCGCCCAGCGGAATGAGGTCGTGCTTCCAGCTTTGAAGTTCCTTAGCCCAATCCGAAAGCCACTTGGCAATCATCTTAAGTTCAGGCACCCGTTCTGGTGCTTGGCCATATTTTACGTGTAGAGTGCAGAGGATGAAGGTTCTTCCAGCCGAGTAAAAGCTGACGGCGTATGGTGTTCTTGCAAACTGTGTTTTCATCGCCTCGGAACTTAGATCAATTAAGTATTCTTCGGGAACTACGATTTCGCAGGCGAGTCCAGACATTTTGATTTTACGTGTGTCAAAAATAAAGGCTAAGCGTTCATCGTTACCTTCTTTTCCTTTGGTAACATCTGTCATTATGAACATCCAGTTCGGTCCAAGCGCCTTAATTGTTTCACGCAGGCATTTGAGGTTGTCTTTTACCTCTTGAATCGCAATGATATCGAATCGTGAGATAATGTCAACGATGCATCTTAATGCATGTAAGTTTCTTTTGGGGCTGTCTTTTTCATTTGTCTCCCACTTTTCGGTTAAGTTGCCGAATGCTCGAATGTTCCATGTTGCAATTAGCAAGTTGCGGTCCGGTGTTTTGGGGGGAATCTGGTCGTCTAAAGCTTTTCTTAGGGCTATTAGTTCTGCCTGTATGTTTGCTGGTGGCTTGTTAAGTTCAGAAATAGCGTATTCCTCTCTGGTATATTGATGCTTGATGTTTGTTTTTAGTTTTTACGGTTACCTCCCTTTTTGGCGATTCCTGGCTGGCAAAAGGGAAAGTTAATTCAGCAGCAAACAGGATAATTGAATGATTAACTCAAGGTTGTTTAACTTTGAAACGCGACGAAAACTGCATTTTCTGCAAAATAGTTAACAAACAAGCGTCAGCAAGCATCATCACCGAAGATGACATAATCATGGTTTTCCTCGACATACGACCATTAAACATGGGTCACACCTTAATCATTCCCAAAGACCATTACATAGACATTTTTGACATTCCAGAAAACGAGTTAAGCCAAATGCATAAAACCGCCAAACAAGTTTCCCTTGCAGTCAAAAAAGCCACCGACGCTGACGGCATAAGCATAATTCAACAGAACGGAAAGGCTGCAGGACAAGACATATTCCACATCCACGTTCACGTGGTTCCCCGATTTGAAGGGCAAAAACTGCCGCCATTCAGCGAACTTAGAGAAGTTGAAAGAGCCAAACTAGAAGTTATGGCGGAGAAAATAAAACAACAACTCTAAACAGAAAGCATTAGAGACAAAAATTAGAAAATAGGAACCTGTAAAATTGTCAGGTCATTTACAATTGATTTTTCCATGGTAACTATCTTTGGCATCAGCACTTTATCTATGGCATGGCAAACTCCGTTATCCACCACTAAGTCAGGTTTGACGACGTTTGCATCGTTTACCTTTAAGTTCCTGTGTAGATGCCAACTTTTTGCGTCTATTCTGAGTTCTCCACCGTTAAGCGCCTTCAAATACTCATGCTCTTTCTGGTCGGCGGTCGTCATTTTTCCTTCCACGACATGGAAAGTTAAAACCTCTTTTAGTTTCATTGGGTCCTTCATGAGTTTGTCAAAGTCTGCTTTGGGTACTTTCTTGAATGCTTCGTCGGTGGGTGCAAAAACCGTGAATGGACCCGGCCCCTTTAATGTATCAACTAGGCCTGCTGCTTTAACCGCTTCTGCAAGGGTGTTAAAAGTTCCTGATGCCACAGCGGTATCGACAATATCTGGCAAAAATTTCACCTCCAACTGGTTAATTTTTGAAAAGATCAATTAAATACGATGAACAAAACACACTATAAATGTTGCTTGCTAACCAAAGTGCACGTTTGCCAACTCTATTTCTACAAGGTTTTTGTGTCTGGTTTGATTCTGTTGCTTAACTGTAAAAGTGCTTTTTCAAGAATAGTTAAATTGGTTGGCACCCCGTTATTTTAGCACCCTTGAGTTTGTCTAAGAAAAAAATGTTTTCCCGACCAACTGTAAAGTTGCACTGGATGACTTTTACAGTTTTGTTTGCAACCATCTCTATTGCTGTTGCTTTGTTGGCATCACTCGTCTTTTCACTGTCTTCAAACCAGTGTAGTTCCTGCCACGGTTCAACATACAATCAACAGTTAGACATCTTAGAGGGCAATAGTCAAAACATTATTCCCTCAACCATAGTGGTTGGACAAACCACAACAGTTACCGTAGCTATACAAAACATTAACAACGCGCCTCCACTATTCAATCAGTTTTTAAGCGTTACTGTCACCCTAAGTTCTCAGAACGGCCATTTCTCAGTCAGCAACCCCACATTCAACATCGGTACCCTTGGTCCAACTACTGCCACTGCAACATGGCAAATAACTGGAATTTCACAAGGTCCAGATGAGCTCGTGATTTCGGCTTCGGCCATAACTATCCATGAGCATCTTTTCTACTCAGATAGTTACTTACCCAATCCTTTGATAACCGTTGCTTTCAATCCCAACCTGACACTTACCCCAACTCCAGCACCAACACCCATTCCAACATTAACACCCCTATCATCCACAACCCCACAAACCTCAACCAATCCACCCGTCACAAACACGCCCATACCTACACATGCGCAAACAAATCAACCCACCAATACTGCAGCTACCCCAACGCGCATTCCCACCTCAAACTCAACCCCATCAACAACACCAACAACCCAGCCAAACCCAACAACATCTTCACATTCATTTAACTCCCAAATGCTCTACATCCATCCACCACTCGCAATTACCGGCTATGTACTAACATTCCTGTTTGCAATCCTTGTTCTAAAGATAAACGACTTGGAAAGCAGAATAACAAAGATAACGGGAAGGATGCTTTGGCTGTTCACCTTTCTTGGATTATTGACGGGCATGTTGTGGGCGCAGTTTGCTTGGGGAAGCTATTGGTCCTGGGACCCCAAAGAAACAATGACGCTGGCACTGTTCCTTTCTGCTTCTGCATCGCAACTTTTCTATGTCCAAAAGAAGTATACGACAACAAAATTGCTATCCCTGCTCACTTGCGGATTAGTAGTCATAACGGGGTTGAGCAGTTTTATTTTTGCTGGGTTTCACTCATATCTCTAAGAATCGCTTATATAACGCCAAAAGCCTATGTCAGGTGATGCCCAATCGCTTTAAGAGGAAAGGGTATGGGTAATTCTTAGAATTATGAATTCGGCTGGTTTGGTGACTGCGACGCCGATAAGAACATTTATTCGCCTGCCGTCGATGTCGTTTTGGTTCATTGTGGTTCGGTCACAATGTACAAAGTAAGCTTCCTTCTGAGAAGCGCCCATCAACATGCCGTTTCTCCATGTTTGCATCAGAAAATTTTCGATTGACCCTGTAATTTTCGTCCATGTTGCCTCATTGTCTGGTTCAAAAACGGCCCATGTAGTTCCTTTCTTTATTGATTGCTCAAGGTAAATCAGTAACCTGCGGACATTCACATACTTCCATTCGGGGTCGCTAGATAGGGTTCTGGCACCCCACACAAGTATGCCTCTGCCTGCAAAGTTGCGGATACAGTTTATGTCTTGAGGGACAAGGCTGTCTTGTTGGTGAGACTTCATTGTTAACTCTAAATCCATTGCACCTTTGACGAGTTGATTTGCTGGTGCCTTATTGACGCCGACATCATTATCGGTGCGAGCGTAGATTCCAGCGACATGGCCGCCTGGCGGAACCAAACGTACGGGTCCTGTCTCTGCTTCCCTTACGTAAATCCATGGGTAATACAACGCGGCAAACGATGAATCAACTGGCTGATTTATGCTCCATGGATCCTGTCCCTTGAGCGAATCTAAAATGGCAAAACGATTCCTCAACCGCTCACAATGAGTAATTAACGCGCTTGACAAACCTGTTATGGCTTGAGCGTTTGGAGCATAAACAATGGATACGTCCTCAACTTTTTCCATTAAAGCAAGGACAGATGAATAATCGCTATTGGTTACTCTACACACATACAATCGGTGACCGCCATTCCCAAAGAACCCTTCAACAGCATAAGGCAGAAACCTATCTACGCCAAAATAGCCACCGAACAACTTCTGGAAACCACCCCAACTGGTAACGAGCGTCGGGGTAGTTGGGCCTGTTTGGGTTTCGCCTAAAAAAGCTGCGGTGCTTGTGCTTACACCCTCGATTGATTGCGGCTGAATCCTGATGTTTTCCACATAAATTCCGGGCGGTTTTATGGTAAAGTGGTTCATAAGATAGATTATGTTGGGGGTCTTTTTTGTGCGTATTGGTATCGGCGTGGTTTGCCGATGCGTGTTAGGATGTTGTCTTTGACCAAATCTACGAGGGCGTGGGCGACTGCGGTGCGGTCGTAGTGGAACCCTTTGCGTGCGAGTTCGGTGTGGACGTCGTCTAACCCTCTTGGTTCGCTGAACCAGTTTTCTTCCCAGAGTTTTTGGATTACGCCTCGGCAGGTTTCGGCTCTTGGGAGGGGTGCGGGGCGTTCGGTAATTTGGGTTAGGTTGATGTTTTTTGAGTGTTCAGTGACGGTTGTGAGGATTTGGTTTACGGCGGTTTGGATTTGGTCGCTTTGGGCTTCGATTTCGAATTCTATGTCGCCGATTTTCATTTTTACTTTGATTGGTGGGTTTTGCTGTGGTTGTGTCAACTCTTCACCTATTGTATATTGAATTGTGCAAGATGTGCATGCACAATACTTAAATATTTCACCAATAAAGATATTGAATATTGGTGAATCATCGTGATTGAACAATATACAACCACTAACAAATATAACTTTCCACAACCCGGCATAGACTCGATCCTCCCCCAACGTTTCTTCGAACAATCAATCCACACCCTAAAACAAATCCAACCCAACTACCTAAACCAGCAAACTGTACAACAGTTCAATACTACCGAACAAATCCCCCACAACATAATTCTAAAACCGCAACCAATTACCCTAAAACCCAACCACCAACAAACCTTAATTGCCGCCATCGACACCTCAACCATAAAAATCGGCGAAACCACGACGGGCATAATTATCGCCGTCCGGGGAGCAACAACTTGGAAACAGAACGGCACCTACAAATACACGCGTTTAGGACCATTCATTTTCCACATAACTGAAGACAACAAAAATCAACTCTATAACACCTTAGAACACGCATACTTCAGCACCACATACGGAAGCTGCCACCAAGCCACCCCAAACATAATGCAAATGCCCAACCGCCTTGCTAGCCTCCTTGAACGTTGGCTTCAAACCGTTATAGCCAAAACCGTGCAGAAAGGTGTCCTTCTCTTCGATGGTTCCCTAACCGCAGGCACCCCTGAAACCCCAACTCGGCGCCTCCGAGAAATCTTGACATATGCAAGAAGAAACCTGAGCACCGTCTTGGCGTTCTCAAAAGCTACTACTTTGAGGGCGAATGGCTTGTTGATAACGGAGCAACTGCCTAAACGTGATTCGCCTTACTTGCTTGAGACTGCTGGGTTGCATTCTAAGCCGCCTATGATGTTACTGGGCGATGTGTATGTGGCGCGTCTAAACAAGGCAAATTTGGCGTTTAGAATGGATATTGACAGAGAAACACCCGTTGAACAACGAATTGACGCTATCCAAAAACTGCTTGGCAACGACCTGTATACTCAGAGCTACCCAGAAACCCTGCGGCTCTCACACATACTATGCACATTTACCGCAAACGAAGTCTACGCAATCAAACATTTCATCACCCGCAAACACGGCATCCAAATCGTCAACCGCCCCGACATGCACAAAGTTCTCTTCGGCTGCTACAGTTTCAAAGGAGAAAACTAACATGAAACTATACAAAAAAGAAGGCAACATTCTTCAAGTCATCAGTTTCCCCACGGAAAGCGCAGAAAAAGGAGATTACCTCTTTGTGGAAGATGCTGATGCCGCGAAGGCGTTGATTGCACAGGTTATCGATGTTCAATTCGCTGCTGTTCCAGGGGTGCTGGAGGAGTTGTTGCGGACGCTGCCCGATGGGGGCGAACCCTTGCAGGGCGAAGACATCGACCCTATGGAGATCGCACCGCATATCACGTACATCCAAGATGCAAGCCTACTCATCTGCAAAATACGCGCCACGTTGGAAAACGAAATGCTCAGCCCAAGCAGCAGTTGGCTTCCAAGCCGTTCGCAATCCACAATCAAGAAACTCTCCATTCCAATGCTTATGAAGCTCGCCAAAGTCGACGGCAGACTACCCATAACATTGGGCGGAACAAAAGACTCCACGTTACTTACAGTTGATGCGTCATCCATCGATGGTACCCTTAACATCATTACAGGCAAGAAAGGCTGTGGTAAATCACACCTCAGCAAACTCCTCATGGTAAACCTTGTCGGCTACAAAGCCACTGTCGTCATATTCGACCTCAACGGCGAATACAGCAGCCTTGGAATGACCAACGACGGCAAACGAAACATGTACTACGATAAAATCCACACGCTGGTACCTTCACAGAACTTCAAGGTGGCACTTGAGCAGCTACCATTAAACACGGTCATGGGAATATTGGTGAACGCATTGCACCTACCAGGAACCTCAGCTCGAGAATTCAGGCGACTTTGGAAAATGCTCAAAGAACAAGGGAAACTTAACATGCAGAATTTGGGTGAAGCAATTCGCGATTTGAACTGTAATCAGCATGTGCGTGATGCGTTGGCTTCAAGGTTTCATTCATTTGCTAACTCAGGGTTTTTCACTGACTGTCTCGGAGAAGCAACGTTGCTTGACGAGACCATTTTCAAATCCAAAGACACGGGCGGCGCAATAGTTGTAAATCTAAAAAATACTTCAAACATCGATCGCCAAATCGTCGTCGAATACGTATTGGGCAAACTGGTTGATTCTCTGTCAAACTGGAAACTCAAAGCTGTATTCCTTTTTGCCGAAGAAGCCCACCTTTACCTACGCGAAACATACTGGGACGACATTGTTACCCGCATGCGCCACTATGGCATCTTCACAACCTTCATCACAAACCAACCTGACACGATCCAAGAAACCATCTACCGCCAAGCTGACAACATTTTCCTCTTCAATTTCACCAACGAACATGACCTCGACGTGGTTTCGAGAGCTGCCCGCGTTGATGCGGAGACTGTACGTTCAATCGCCCGTGATTTGCCACCTCATCATTGCTTAACTTTAGGAAAAGTGGTGAGGGATTTCCCAATTGTTGCCCGGGTCAGAGCTTTAGATATCAAGACACTGGGAGAAACACGACTGTTTTTTAGCGATAAGAATTAGCTTCCTCAAGTTTTTTCCTATTTTGTTTGAAGAAAAACCGAAAAGAAGCCGTCAAATTGTAACTTTCTACCTCGTCGAAGGATACCCAGCGTAATTCTGCAGCGTCGCTTGCAGCTTGTATAGTTCCTGCTTTTACGTGTACGAGGTAGTCGACGATTACATAGTGATATTTTACTTTGCCCTGCTCATCAAAATCAACATTATCCACCACGTCAACTAGCTGTGGATTTTCGACGTCGAGGCAGACTTCTTCTTTGGTTTCGCGGATAACTGCAGCTGGGAGATTTTCGCCGAGTTCCACTAAACCACCGGGTATGCTCCACTTGCCTTTGCCTGGTTCGTTGCCGCGTTTTATCAGCGCTATTTTTCCATCTTGAATTATGACTGCCCCAATGCCTACGACAGGTTGGTCTGGATACAAGCGTTTCATGCAGAAGCCTCAACGTAATATGTTGGTTGTATCTTAAAACTGCAATGGATAGTTTCTCAATAAAAAATAGAAGAAAAAAGGGTTGGAGAAGAAGCTTCTATTCGTATCGTAGGGCTTCTACTGGTTTTAGTTTGGATGCGCGCCATGCTGGGTAGAGGGCAAAGATTACGCTGACGCCGATACCGAAAGCCAGTGCACCCACCAACACCTCCGGAGTTAACAAAGGTGTCACCGTGAATCCGCCACCGCCAAATAAGCCTGTCCCCAAGACTCTTGCCGTCACGTTAGCCAGTATCCAGCCCAGCACTATTCCCACGACTGCACCGATTAAGCCAATTATTACGGATTCGCCGAGGAATATAGTTAATACTGTTCTGCTTTTCATGCCTAAGGCTTTGAGGATGCCGATTTCCCGTGTTCGCTCGATTAGCGAAACGATCATAATGTTCATTATGCCGATGCCGGCGACAAGTAGTGAGATGGCTGCGATTCCGCCTAAGAACAACTGCAGTATGCTAAAGATGCTTGTGAGCAAACTGAGGACTGCTGTTGCAGATATTACGGATACTTGGTTGCTGAAGTGGTCAGTTATGAGTTTGGAAACGTTTGAAATGGTTGCGTTGTCGCTGCTCTTGAGCGTAACAATTATCATGTCGCATTGTTGGGTTCCAAAGAAGCTTTCAGCTTTGTCAATCGGTATGTATACGCCTGTGTCTGATGGTCCGCCGATGCCGAAGCCGCCGATTTTGCCGAGTACCCCTGTAACGTTGGCGTTGTAGGTCTCGTTTATTGGTGGCAGAACTGTAGCGTTAGTCCATACGATGTTGATATTATCGCCTGGAGCAAAGAATAGGGTTCCGTTTTGTCCTGGCTGGTTCACGCGTGTACCAACAACTGTGTCAGTTTCTGCTGGGCTATTAGGTATAGTTCCGCTTGTTGCTACGAAGGTGGTACTGTAGAGTTTAGCGTATTGATTGAAATCAACGCCATAAATCATAACTGTCCTGTTCAAGTTGTCAGTTTGGACGTATCCCGTGCGGCTAATTACTGCGATTGAAGATTCGATGTCTGGTGACAAAGCATCAATTTCGCTAGTGTAATTGACGTATAGGTTGAAGCCCGAGTTGCTGGCTCCGCCGCCTCCGCCAAAGCCTCCAGTGCCGCCGCCTGCACCTGCTCCACCCGGACCAGCGCCTGCTCCATCACCTCCTACTGCTCCACCTAAAACTCCGCCGCTTCCTGGAGTCACAATTAAGGTGTTTGCGGATAATCCTTGGTTTAACTGGTGGGTTAAGGTTGCTTGAAGACCCTGAGTAATCGACAACAGCGCCACTATGGCTGCGATGCCTATGACAACGCCCAAAGTAGTTAACGCTGCACGGAGCTTGCGAAGTTTAATTGCGCTAAACGAGTAACCAAAAACATCAATCGTCTTCATTGTTAGTTCACCACTTCATTTGAGATTAGACCATCAAGCATTTGTACAGTTTTTTTGGCTTCATGCGCTAGTCTCTGGTCATGGGTCACCATGATTATGCTTACTTTATTTTCCACGTTAAGTTTCTCGATTAAAGCTAATACTTCACTCGCAGTCTTTGAGTCCACGTTACCCGTGGGTTCATCGAGCAAAAGGAACTTTGGGTTGTTTGCCAGTGCACGTGCGATGGCGACGCGCTGCTGTTGTCCGCCGCTAAGTTCTGCCGGTTTGTGGTTGACACGGTCTTTTAAACCGACGGTTTCTAAGAGTTCTATGGCGCGTTGTTTTCTTTGTGCTTTAGTCATGTTTGCTATGGACATGGATAGCTCAACGTTGTCGTGAGCAGTTAACCGTGGAATCAGGTTGAAGAATTGGAAAACAAACCCGATTTTCAATCTCAAGTCTGCAAGTTGGTTATCATTTTGTTTGCTGATGTCTACGCCGTCGATTAGCAGCGTGCCTGAGGTTGGTTTGTCTAGGGCACCTATCAGGTTCAGCATTGTGGATTTGCCACTTCCTGAAGGGCCAAGGATCGAGACAAAGTCGCCTCTTTCCACTTTGAGGTTAACTCCTCTTAGTGCTTCAACTGGGACTTTTCCCAACATGTAAGTTTTTTTGACGTTGATTGCTTCAACGACTGGAATTGTTTTTGACATTTTAATTCGCTTCTTTGATGAATATTTGGTTTAACATGGAAATAGTCCATCTTATAAATTAATGCTAAATCACAAAAAAGAAAGAGGTAGTTTTTCTGCTATTTGTTTAGGTATCTCCAAGAGAGAAAATGGCAACGTCAAGAAAACTAATTTATGACCGTTCCCACGTTCTCACCCTTAATCGCCGCCAACAAATTCTCAGCCACAAACCCGTTCACAACAATTATTTTGAGTCGTTTGCGCATCAAAACCTTGACGGCTTCAGGGTCAATAACCTGGTGAATCCCCGCCTTGTGCTCGTTGTGCTCGAAAACTTTCGCTAAATCCTCAATCGACAACCGATCAAGCTTCACCGCGTCAGGGTGTTTGCGCGGGTCTTTATCGTAGACACCATCTTGATCCGTACCCTTCAATAGCAACTCCGCATCAACCCGCTCTGCAACCAATGCTGCAACCGTGTCTGTGGTTATTCCTGGCTTCAAACCGCCCATCACAACAACCTTGCCTTCGCATAGGCATTGTGCAGCATCGTCCAGAGTTATGGCGACTTTGCTGCAGGCGACGTCGCCGAGTTTTTTTAAGAACAACTGCGCAAAGAGACGTGAACAGGAAATGGCAATCTCATCCTGCCCAACCATATCCAAACCCAAGTTCTTGGCTATACCGATAAATTCCCTTGCCAACGCACCCCCACCCACAACAACAGCAACCTCGTGTCCCTGTTGCTTTATTGTTTTTATGATGTCAGCGTATTTGCTCATTAATTCGGTGTTGATTGGGTTTGCAACGACTGAACCGCCGATTCGTACAACGATGCGCATGATTTCAACTCTTAAGGGCTAACAATGCGTTTTAAAGTTAAAAATCTTTAATATTCCAACAACAGTAAAAACAATCTTCAGGAATTAACCGAATGACCTACACTGAAACCTTTCAAATGCAAACGTTGGCACCCTTCAACTTTGATTTGTGTGCTCAAATCTTTGGAGGCGGGGACTCAGAAATCCGTACCTACGCAAAGGGCGAGTTCCATCAAGCGCTTCGGCTTAACCACAACTTTATCTTAATCAGCTTAACTTCCAAGGGAACCGTGGAGCAACCTAGGATAGAAATAACTCTAAAATCAAACACCCCCTTAACAAAACAAGATATGCAAACCGCAAAGGAAGCAGTCCATTTTATTTTTAACTTGGATTTTGACCTTTGCTCCTTCTACCAAGACATCGAAAAAGAACCAACTATGCATAGAATAGCCCAGCAACTATACGGATTAAAAAACCCAACCACGCCAACGGTGTTTGAGTCGTTGGTTGATTCGATTGTGGAACAACAAATTAGCATCAAAGTTGCTCACACCATAGAGCAGCGTCTGGCAAAAAAATTTGGCGAAAACCTAACCATCGATGGAGCAACATACTTTTTGTATCCAACACCGCAAAACATTGCTACCGCCACCGAAAGTGAGGTTCAACAGGTTGGATTGAGCCAGCGCAAAGCGGAATACATCCATGGAGCAGCACAGTTGATTGTAGAGGGCAAATTGGACCTTGAAAAAATTAAAAGTGAAAAGGACCCTGAACAAATAATTGCTGAACTCGACGAAATCAGGGGCATCGGTATATGGACGGCTGAGCTTACGATGCTTCGGGGTATGCAGCGGTTGGACGCTTTGCCAGCGGACGATTTTGGAATAAGACGTGTGATTTCAAGGTATTACTGCGGCGGACGACCAATCAAGACGGCTGAGGCACGCAAAATCGCCGAGTCATGGGGGAGATGGAAAGGCTTAGCCGCCTACTACCTAATCGTCGCTGAAGCCAAGGACCTTTCCGTTTAGCTGGTTAGGCGTTTTTTCATCAGGTTAATGGCGACTACAAAAAAGAAGAGCGTCACAACGATTATCCAAACTAAACTAACAGAAATCAACGCGGCAGGAGTCAATCCAAGAGTTGCTTCTACATGACCCGTAACAAGACCCCTTGTAATGTTCACAACATGCGTTAAAGGTAAGACTGCTGTGGCAATTCCTTGAGCTACAAGGGGCAATGACGTTAACGGGAAGAAGGTCCCGCATAAAAAGAACATCGGCGTCAGGAACAGGAACGAGGGAAAATTGAAGAAGTCAATGTTTGGCGCCACCGAAGTGAAACACATTGCCATAGAAGCAAACATTAAGCCGCCAAAGAACGCAAACGGAATAACCAGCAGGAACAGGGGGCTTGAAATTAATCCGAAAGCCGCAACTACCGCTAACACAATGGTCGTGTTGATTGTTGCCCGTGTTGCTCCCCAGAGAAGTTCACCTGCTACAACCTCTTCCACACTGACTGGAGTTGCCACGATTGCGTCGAATGTTTTTTGGAAATACATACGCACAAACGAGCCAAAGGTACATTCAAAGAAGGACCCATTCATAACTGAAATCGCCACCAACGCAGGCGCAATGAAAGCGATGTATGATTGGCCTTCGATACTGGGAATGAAACCGCCTAATCCGAACCCAAAAGCTAACAGGTAGAGGATGGGTTCAAGAAGTGAGGGCAAAAAGTTAACTTTTATAGTTTTTGTGAAAACATCAAAGTTGCGGCGCCAAACCATCCAAACTCTATACGTCAGTTTGGGGATGGTGAAGCGTGCGGGCGACTTACGCAGGTTAACTTCGCTCATTCCTCTCTCAACCCTCGCCCGGTTAATTTTAGGAAAACGTCTTCGATGTTGGCCTTGCGGATGGTAACGTTTTGCAGTTGGTGTTCTTTGAGAAATTCTTCGAAGACGCCGTGAGGTTTATCGGTGAAGATTTGCATGCGGTCGCCGAGTCTTTCGAAGCGTGCGTCTGGAAAGGACTCTTTTAATGTTGCCAACAATTTTTCGTCGTAGTCGAGTTCCAACACGTCTTCGCCAATGTGCTTTCTAACAAGCTCAACAGGTGTGCCTTCCTCGATGATTTTTCCGCGGTCAACAATCAGAATTCTGTCACAGAGGACCTCAGCTTCATCCATGTAGTGAGTTGTTAAAATGATAGTGACTTGCTTCTTTTTGAGATGCCGCACCTCATCCCAAACAAGATGCCTTGCCTGCGGATCCAACCCAGTCGTGGGCTCGTCTAAGAGCAGAATTTGAGGCTGGTTTAGAAGCGCTCGAGCAAAAATCAGCCGCCGCTTCATGCCCGTTGACAACGCCATAATAGGCACTTCTCTTTTCTCTTCCAACTGGAAAAACTTCAACTGCTCGTCCGCTCGCTTGACTGCTTCTTCTTTAGGGATATCAAAGTATCGAGCGTAGACGGTTAGGTTCTTGATTACGCTAAAATCAGGGTCCAAGTTGTCCTCTTGCGGAGCCACACCAACTATGCCCTTGATTTCTCTGCATTTAGTGTGCACACTAAAGCCGCCAACGTTCAACTCTCCATCTGTTGGGGGCGAAAAGCAGTACATCATGCGAACTGTAGTGGTTTTTCCTGCGCCGTTGGGTCCCAGAAAACCGACGCATTCGCCCTTGTAGACTCTGAAGTCGATGTGGTCAACGGCGGTGAAATCATCGAATTTCTTAGTTAAGCCCTTTGCTTCGATGACAACCTCAGGGAAACCCATAGGAATCATTGATAGATTTGCCGCCGTGAACTTAAAACTAACGTTTAAGGTTTGCCTGAAATGTATTGGCAGTAACCGTAGCTGACTGGTCCTTCCTTGGTGGTTTCGCATGGGAATTCTTTGCATTCAAAGCAGAGTTTGATGCCTTTGGTGTAGGCGCAGTTGCAGATTTTGCAGAACTTGTTTTCTCTTGCCACGCAGCCGGCTGTTCCGTTGGGGCATGTGCCGCTTTGCATTCGGGGGCATTTCTCACAGGCGATTCCGCATACACCAATCTTCATGTTTACCAACTCTTTTGCTTGGAACATCTGTTGTTGTGCCACTTTATTAGAGTTTTTCAACTGTTAATAGCTCCAAATAGCATTTTTGCCTACCCCTCTATTGTTTCTGCAATGATTAACTATTAGGATCCTAATAGGCTCCAAATATGAATCCCTTCCTTAATAATAATATGTTGCAATTTATGAAAAAAACACGCAGTTTTGATTCAAAAGAAACTTTCTTACAAATATGAATTCTGAATTCAGATTCTCAAGTCGTAATGATATTATATATAAAACGTCTGAATTGGTTAGCAATACCCAAAATACGGAAAGGTTGAAATTCAAAAATGGCACTCGCAATGGAAAACGACGCTCTAATGAAAGTATACAACAAACAAACCGACGCATGGAAACTAGTTAAAAAAGACCAAACCTACAACAAACAACTAACAACCATCGAAGAAACACTCACCCGGTTCGGATTACTCAAAAACGAAATCAGAGTCTACATGTACCTTGCACGAGCAGGCGAAAATAAAGCAGGAGAAATAGCAGAATCCATCGCCTTGCACCGCACCGAAACCTATCGAATCCTACGCGACTTAGAAAGAAAAGGAATTGTTTTCTCAATTTTCGAAAAACCACTAAAATTCACCGCTGTCCCACTGGACAAAGCCATAGATTTACTCGTGGACGCAGAAAAAATCAAAATTAAACTCTTAGAACAAGAAAAAACAAGCCTCGTAGAACTCTGGCGATCCATGCCCCAGCCAAAAACAGAAACCACCAAAAAAGAACTCTTCCAAATGCTCGAAGGCGAACAACAAGTCCTAATCAAAGCCAACGAGTTACTCGAAAAAACCGAAAAGAAATTCCAAATCTTCGCCTCAGCCAATTACCTCTCAGAATTCTACTACAATGATTTCTCAGACAACCTAAAAAGCCAAGCTGACAAAGTTGAGGTCACATTGGTAACTGATGACTCCCTAAAAAGCGCTTACTTCCTTGGGCAAATGCAATGGCTAAGTGGATCACGCAAAATTGTTGACGAACAAAACTTGCCCTGCTTCATGATCTGTGACGATAAGGAAGTTATGATTACCTTCCACGAAAAAGAAAACGTAAGTGAAGATGATGTCAAAAAGAAATATAGAACCGCTGCCATCTGGACTAACTACAGTGCCTTAGTTAACACGTTACAGGTGCTTTTCTCTAAGCTGGCACAAGAATAATTGCAAACTTTCTTTTATAATAATTTTAAATATCTTTTTCCTTTTGCCCGCAGTTTGAGCACCAAAAGCAAAGTTGTCATTAAAGCTGCGATGACAGTTGCTGCGTAAATGAATATCTTGAAACTTGAGAACGTGCCGCTGTTTTGGCTAACACCAAGTTCTACCACATAAAAATCATACAGTTTTTTGCCGATTAAGTCTGGGTGTCCAAGCGGATCAGTCCAGCCAACCATCAAAAACTGGTTATTACCTGTTTCTGTAACGCTGTAGGCTTCCTGAAACGCCTCTGTGCCTTGGGTGCAACTGAAGAGAACTTGCCCTTCATCAGTTATTTTGAAGAGCCAAAAATCCCTCTGTCCTTCGCCGAATGAAAATGTGAAGCCAGCTACTAGGTAGCCGCCATCCGTTGATGGAGTAATGTATGCTGGTGAATCAGCATCTTTTCCTCCCACAGTTCGATTCCACAACGCGTTGCCATTTGTATCAACCTTTAGCACCCAAGCGTCGGTTGAGGAAGTAGGTGATTCAACGTCGCCTACTAACACGTAGCCGTCAGGTGCCTTTGCAATTGAATAAGCTTTTTCACTTTCTGTCCCTCCATAAGTTTTATTCCAAACCAAGTTTCCGTTTGGGTCAACTTTGAGAAGGTAAAAAGCATAGTTGCTATCGCCCTGAGTTGCGGCGTAACCTGCAATTACATAATCACCATCTTGGGCTAAAACGCCTGCTCTTAAGGCACTATCCACTGATACACTGAAGGTTTTGTTCCAAATTATGTTACCGCTTAAATCAAGTTTTACTACCCAAGCAGCAGATGTTCCATTGCTGTTGGAGGGTATTAACCCAAATACCACGAATCCATCAGAGGTAGCAATTCCCGAGAAGAGCTTATTGGTGCTTCCCCCAGTCAAAATGGTTTTCCAAAGCAAATTTCCTTGGCTATCCGCCTTCGCAACGTAACCGTTAACATCTCCTGAAGCCAAGAATTCGTTGCCGACAAGCAAGAAACCATCCGTTAAATTGACAGCGCACCGGAGCTCTGTACCGAAGCCTTCGAGGAATGTTTTATTCCAAACAACATTGCCTTCTAAGTCAAGGTTTAGTGCCCAACCAACAGTTGTGTTTGCTACGATCGAACTAGATGAACCAACTACTAAAAAGCCTCTGCCTGATGGCGCAGAAGAAAATGCGCGATCATCAGCTTCGCCGCCGTAGGTTTTTGCCCAGGCAACTTTTGCAGGTAAGACGTTAATTGAAGGGGCGCCGTCAACTTTCAGAGGAAAAGCGGTTTGTATAGCACTTAGGCTTACGGTTAACACAATCAAAACTGTTAGAGCTACAAACGTTACTTTCAAGGCTTTAGCTGGGCTTATTGGAGGTTTCCTCCTTGTTTAGCGCTATATTGACTGTTACCTGGTGGTACATGTTAGGTTTGCTCCCACAAATATACCTCTCTCATCTTGACAAACCAAAGAAACAACCAGTGGGTCACTTAGTTGAGGTGTTTGAGCATTAAACGATACCGAGTATGTGCCGTTGCCAAAACTATAGATGTCAGGTGAATCCACATCTACCCAGTCTGTTGCATTAAGATAAGAAACGGCAAAGTTTTGGGCTAATGCCGGTTTGCCCTCATTTAATATGCTAACTGTCAAATTGACTCGCTTTGTAGTTTCGTTGAGTTGATGGCAGTTTCCGCTAAAATTAACAGCTGATGTAACGTTTACTGTGTATTCCATGTTAGAGGTGGCCGAAGGGCTCGATGACGCAAAAGCAAAAGACGCATAGGCGCTTGAAACTCCCTGCCCGTTGGCACCCCGGGAAATATAGAGCCCATCTTGGTAGCCGCTTGAATTTAGTGTGTTGTAATCTATGGTGAGTAGGGCTTGGTAGGAATTGGAAAGAATTACGGTTTTTAATTCGGCGAGGTCAGTTTCTAGTATGTTTGGGTTGCCGCCGTCTGTGGCGTTTGCTAACGCACTTATCAGAGTGCTTCGGGCTGACTGTTGGTATGCTGAGAAAACGTCTGTTTGGCGGGTATCTACTGTGGGCACTTCTTTCCCAACCTCTATAACGTAGAGGGCAGTAGACAACAAAATCAAAGCCACCAACAAAGCAGACACAATGAGCACCTGTCCAGACTTGTCCTGCCGAAAACTGCGTTTTCCCATGCTTAATCCATCACCGACAACTGCAACTGCAAAACATAAATTGCAAACGTACTGTTCTGGCTCACACAGACATAGTCATATGAAACGATTTTGTTGCTGACTGCACCGCCATTAGATATGGGGAAATTGTTTAGGATGTTCATGTCTTTGTCGTAGACTGTTAGGTTAAACCAGGTGGTGAGCGGTAACGAGGATTCTATGCATTTTCCGAGCGCTGCCCAATCGTGATTATCAACTAGACTCGCAAATTGCCCATCATTATTTAGGGTCGACAGTATGTTTTCGGATTTCCAATCAAGATTGCCTGATGAGTTTTTTTGGGAAGCGGGAGCTGGGATAAGCGTCAAACAGGACAGGAGGAGCACGGAAGCAAAGAACGCTTCTATAACGCGCACTTGTCCTTTCTTGTTGCTTAGCAGCCTCATTTGGGCAGGTCTCCTAAGCTTAAATCGAGCTTGTAGAGGACACCGTCAATCGTTACGATGTAACTGAAAATGTTCTGTTCTGAACCCTCAAAGCTTGAACCTGCTTTAAGTGGGACCTGAGGATAAGCGGTCCATTCTTGGAAATACTCGGTGCCGTTGAGACTGCAGGCAACCAGAACCATAGGGCTTTTGTCAAGTAACTTGGGAATCGATACTTGAGAATCTTCAATGGGGGATAGGGTTTGCTGATAGGTGTAAGAGAAAAGATAAACCTCTTGAACCGTGATGCTGGGCAAGGTGTTGTTGAGGCTTAAGGTGTAATTTTGTGAGCTTAAATCTAATTCGGTGCTACTTGGGGTTGATTCCTGGGTAGATTTAGCAAAGTTGTAGATTGCAAATGATGTGATGCGGTCGTCTATGGATGCTCTGGCAAAAACGATTAGCACTGCGTTGTCTGCTGCTGAATCGGGAATTTGAACGGTAACTTGTCCTACGCTACTGTCGGGGATGGCGCTGTTGATTTCATTAAGGTAGTTGTTTGCGGCAACGTAGCAGTGCAAGGTTGCAGCGGCAGGTTTTGAATCGATACTTGCTGAAACTGTGAAGGTAAACGAAGTGTCGCCGCCAACTGTTGAGTTACTATATTGAGAAACGTTTAGGGTCATAATTTGGGAGACAGCTATGCCCAAGGCTATATTGCTCAGTTTCGCTGTGTTCTCCATGTCGGCGTAAGATAACGAGTGAATGTTAAGGTTGTTTAGCCTGCTGATTTTATCTATATCCAACTCATATGGGGCGGTTTGGGAGGCTTCAGCTAAACCGAAGTCAACGGGCAACGCGCTGTTTGCGCCCCAGTCCGCGGGCGACCCCGTGCTTGTTATGATGTGGTCAGCGATGGCTTTTAGGTAGCTGTCTTTGTTGAGGTCTTCTGTGCTTGCTATTCTGGTTTGAATTGTTGAAGCTAAAAAAGCTGTGCCTATCAGGGCAGCAGCTACAAGGATTGTGCAAGCAAAGAAAGTGTCAAACGAACTCGTAGGCAAGCTTTGTTTCTCCTTAAGTCGGCGGTTGTAATCCTCCAATAGTGAAGAGCCCTGAGAGCAAGACTTGAGAGATAACCAGCGATAAGTAAGCGGTTGCGGCTAGCAGTGCGGAGTGTTTGAATCCGGCGCCGAAGTTGCCTTCACTGATTTTTCCGATGAAGAACCCCGAAATCCAACATTGAATGATTATGCCAACTGAGAACACTTGAAGCTGACTTTGCATAGCCATCGTCGCAACCGCCGCCAAATCAGAACTGACAACACCCGTCATCATAGTTGTAGTCAAAGCCACGATGGTTGTGGTAACAGCGATTAATGCACTCCACATGAAAGCCAAAAGAATGTATGGCTTCAAAAGCGCCCTGCGGTTAACCTGCATTTCGCGTTCTTTTTCGCTGTATTCAGATAAAATTTCTAAGGATTGAATAGAGTTACCGCCAATTTCGATGGTTTCCACCATCATAGCAAAGTTTACTATGACAAACCAGCTCCGGATTTCCCTGCGCATGTTCTCAAAGGTTTTCCTAAGCGGGATGCCCCATTCAATTTGGCTTCGAATTAACTCTAAAAATTTGGAGAAGGGCCCGTAGTCTTTGCGTTTTGTTGCTTGTACGATGCTTTTTTCTGGGGAGAGACCCGTTTTTTGTGATTCTGTTATGTCTCGGATGAAGCTTGGGATGGATTCTTCTGCATTGTAGTTTATTTTTGAGATACGGTAGTACTGGTAAGCAAGCGGTAGTGAAGCAGCAACTAAGCCCATGGTTGTGATTTCTGGCAGCCCGATGGGTCCGATAGAGCCCGGTCCGACTACGCCAAAGATGCCTATGACGGCGAACACTGGAATTATAAAGATTAAAGCTTTCTTGTACAGGTCGTTGAGGTCTGGGAAAGCGCTTCTTTGCATGTTATGCGCCATCAAAATAAAAATCCCCGACATAACCGGCATAATGATAAACGCTATTAAGTAAGAAATAACTGGCGAGATAGATACCGAGGAACTTGAGAGTAAATCCATGACGCTTGATGAGGAGAAAACTACGAAGAGGATGTAGGTGCATAACACGACGATTAGCATAACTGAGTAAGCTTCAACCAAAGTCGCAATTTTCTCGATAGACCGGTTCAAGTTAATGTATCGTAGTTCAAAGATTGATTTCAACTGACTTTTCATGTAATCCGCAAGTTTACCGCCACTCCGAACTGAGGAAACGAATCCGCCCAGAAAATTCCGATAGAGCTTGGATTGGGTTGCTTCCGCACGCTGATACATCACAGTCAACGGGTCTTTACCAAGAACCTCAACTTGACGCACAACCTCGTCTGCTTCCTTCTTAAAAGTCGGAAGAAAACTGAGTTTCCGCATTTTCTTCCAGCTATCATAGGGAGAAATTCCGCTTGCAGCCATAAGCGTAAAAATCATGACTGCAAACGGCAACTCCTGCTCAGTTTTCTCTTTATCTTCGCTAGTAGCTTTGTTTAAGAAACCGAAGATTTTGCCGAGGAAACCGACAGGAGCTTTTTTCATTGTGTTATTGCACCTTTGGCGCTTCGCTTGCAGCGGCTAAATTTGACAGGTTAATGGAGCTGTTTAGGGCTTTGTGGACACTTCTGAAGTCGCGCAGGTTTTTTTCAACCATGGTGAGCAGGATTTGTTTTCTGCGTTCGAACTCTTGTTGAACTACGCTCAAGGGTGCATCGAGGTTTTGAGCGATTTTTGACAACAGATAACTTTTGTCTAGGTCTTTTTGGAAGGTGTCGGTGGATAGGTTCCAGCTGAAGACTTCGCGTGGTTGACCGTTGTTGTCGATTTCTGCGACTTTGACGAATTTTCGCATGGATTTTTTTCGTTCTTGCAGGTTTAGGCTTGAAGTGTTAACTTGTTTGACCACGATTACACAGTTCATGAGCGAGAGGATGTTTTGTGGAATGTTCATGGGGGGTTGTGTTAGTCGTTTAATGACTGTTTCTACGTCGTCTGCGTGCATGGTGCATAAGCCGCCGTGACCTGTAGCTAAGGCTTGAAAGAGAACATATGCTTCTTCGCCTCTGATTTCGCCTACAAGAATCAACGCTGGTCTGTGCCTTACGGCTGATTTGATTAAGTCGTAGAGTGTGACTTCTCCGTCGCTGTCTCCTCCAAAACCCGTTCGAGCAATGGTCGAGACCCAGTTCTCCTGCGGCAAATTGATTTCCTGCACTTCCTCTACAGAAATCATCTTAAAATCTGGACGCACCAAACATGCAATAGCGTTTAAAGCCGTGGTTTTGCCCGCGCCCGTGGGTCCCACAACCATCACGGACATTTTGTTTTCCATTAACATCCAAAGGTAAGCGCCGATTGACTCGTCAATGGTTTCGTTCATTATCAAGTCAACGATTGTTAGGGGGTCGTCTTTGAATTTTCTTATCGTAAAGCTTGTTCCCGCGGGTGTGGTTTCTTTTCCAAAAGATACGGCCAGGCGGTGTTTTCCCGGAAGAGTTAAATCTACAATGGGGTGGGCGATGCTGACGTGTTTGCCCTGCCTGTGAACCACTCGTGTTATGAAGTCATCGAGTTCTTCTTCATCAGTAAAAATAAGGTTGGTGCGTGTACTGGCGTATTTTCTATGGTATATGTAGACGGTTTTGTTTATGCCAAGGCAACTTATGTCTTCAATATATGGGTCGCTGATGAGTCCGTCGATTTTTCCGTACCCGATTAAGTCTTTTTCGAGGTAGTAGATGATTTTTCTTAAGCCAACTTGGTTGGTTCCACTGAACGCTTCTTTGTGCTCTTCGATTATTGCTGGAAGCTGTCTGCGGAAAGAATCAACCAATGTTTCATCTATTCGTGGAGCTTTTAACTCGTATTCAAGTATGTTCTTTAGGCGTTTGAAGGCTTCTCTTTCTTGTCTTGACATGGGCAAGTCATCGACTACATAGAAGAAGCTGCCTTCTGAATCGTCTTGAAAAACCCAGGCGTAAGAGAACGGGGGATTTAGAGGGTAACTTTCAATCTGCGTGAAACCTTCCGGCACCTGATAGCCCTGAATACCCAAGTACGCTACCAGTTCTTCATCGGGAGTCTCTTGTTTTTCCTGAATCTCTTCTTGTTTCTTTTTCCCTAACTTCATGTTGTTATCACTCGCTTGTTAACGTTAAAGTTGCTGTTTGGTTTTCAAAGTGGCATTGAAGTTCAGCCCTGCCTGAACCGCTGATAAAGATGCCCGACGCCAGAACGGAAGCCGGAATAGCTGTGTGCAGTGCACTTGAGGTGACGGTTGTTCCAAACCCCGACTCAACCCATGCCCCAGACGAATCGTTTGATATTTGTATCCAGAATATTTGATTGCCAACCTGTGAAGGAATATCAAGAGACTGAGTTGTGTTTTGGTTCTCTTGGATGGTATGAGAGAGGAGCACCAGACTTTGCGCCGCCACATAATCATCGATGTTTTTTAGCTGTTGGTTGGTAGCTTGATTTTTTATGTTTAAAGTTTCAAAGCTGCAACTGTAAACCACGATGGCTCCAACTAGGAGGGCAGCAAACAATGAATATACGTAACCCGGAATTATTGTCGGCATCTATCTGATCCACCTTTGAATTGAAACATCTGAAACAACGGTTTCTATGTGGATAAAAGCACCTTCGGGTGAACTTGAAATTGGAATTGAAATGCTACCTGATGAGCCGTCTAAAACTGAATTTATCGCTAATTGTCCAGACGAGGAGGTAGTCTCGTAATTTTGTGCAATTAGCTGTGTGTTTGTGCAGGAAATTTGAAGAGGAAGCTCCCCGGGCAATGTTATGCTGTCTGAGGAGTTCAAGTTAACTATGTAGATGCGGATGTTGTTGACGAGTTTGCCGTTTTCTAATCCTGCAACGGACGACGTTACACTTGGACGGTAACTCAGCTGGATTTCTTGGTGCTCGACGCCGTTTTGTATGCACAGTTGGCTTGTTGATGAGCCGCTTTGGTTGGTTATTGTTCGGCTGTCGCCTTTAAGGTAGAGTCCTAAATCTGATGAACTTGAATAGGGCAATTCATATGTGACTTTGCCGATCGACGCGTTGTAGATTGTTTCTTGTATTTCTGGGTTGTCTTGGATGCTGATGGTTAAGACGTTGCTGGTGGGTTGGATGTTTGTTGTTCCACCTGAATCTGCCAAGTCAAAGGTGCTTGAGGAACCTGGCTGCCAAAGAGTTGAAAGAACCGCGTCATCTAGTGATAGGAGGTTTTGTTTGGCTGTGGAAACTTTGAGTGTTTGGCCTTGGGAGTTGACTCTTTCGACTGAGAAGGCGTAGGTGAAAGAGATTATTGCAAGGGTTGTAACAAAGAGAATGATAAAGGTAACTGGCAGTGCTAAGGCGGCTTTGGAATGAATGAACCTTCTAAATGAACGTTTAAGCGAGGCTACTGTCAATTACATTCTCTCGTATGAAGCATTTTATTGGAGAGTAGTTGGAAATAGGATTAAGTTGTTTGTGCGTAAAACAATTGACATATTATTTTGCTAAAAATGACCATAACTACAAATTAACTAATGTATTTCGTAAAAGTTTTTATAAAAAGAGAAAAGAAGTGTGGGGGGTTTTCAGGTTAATTTTAACCTAAACTTAAGTTGCTGCTGCCACTGTTGTTGCTTGAACGTTTGTCTCTTTGTAGTACATCGCTTGTGATGTGAAGACGGTGAAGGCAACTGTTAAACCGATGTCGTTGAGAGTAACGCTGTCAGGGCTGTTTACGTATATAACCATAGTTGAGCCAGAAGCTAACACTAGGCTACCTGAGCTTGCTGCTAGAGGCGCTGCAAAATCTGCGACAACGCCAGTGTCTTTTACGTCGGCTGTATTGATAGATGGCAGATCTGCGGTTAAGCCAGCATCAGTAGTTGCAGCTGCGAGACTGAATACGTTTGCCCAGTCGCATGTTTGCCCACGGACTGTTATCTTGCTAATGACTACGTCGCGTCCGCCAGTGTTAGTTATCATCATTGCGCCAACTGCTGAGCCGTCTGTGTTAACCCAGATATGCTGACTTGTGAGCGAGAGGCTTTCTTCTTGAACTCTGGTGCTTGTTACGTTGATTGCAAAGTATGTTACGACTCCTGCGAGCAGAACTGAAACGACAAGGATTATCAGTGTTGTTACGACTGTGCTTAGAGCCAAACGATTTCTTAGTATGTTTTTCATTTATTTTTTAACTCCTTGAAACAGAAATGTGCGTTTTTTGGATAAGTAGTCTTGTGCGTAAGAAAAATTACGCGCTGCAAAAATGTGGAAAAAAATAAAAGAAAAATTGCACCTGAGTCAGATTTTAAACAACTGGTACCGGGGCTGCTTGGATGTTTGTCTCGCTGTAATACACTGCTTGGGCACTGTAGACGCCTATGCTCACTGTTAAACCTATGTCGGTTAAGCCTATGCTGTCGGGGTTATTGATGTATATGACCATTGTTGAGCCTGATGGCAAGATTAGACTTGTAGTGGCGGGGTGTGCGGTATCTGTTAGTCCAAGGTTGCTTGTTCCTGCGACTGGTGTTGCTACGTATGCTAAATCGGGGGTTAAATCTTCGCTTGTTGCGGCATTTTCGTAGAAAACGTTGCCCCAATCGGATGCTTGACCGCGAACAGAGATTTTACTGATGACTACGTCGCGTCCTCCATTGTTGGTTACCATTATGGCTGCTTCAGTTGCGGCGCCGTCGGCGTCAACCCAAATGTGCTGCTTTGAAACGTGTAGGCTTTCTTCTTGGACTCTTGTACTGACTACGTTTACGGCAAAGTAGGTTAGGACGCTCGCGAGGAGTATCGATACTACTAGAATTATGAGTGTTGTTACTACTGTGCTTAGTGCGAGGCGATTTTTTGATAGTCTGATCACTGTTTATTTTCACCTGTAGCAAGTAAGACTCGCAATTCCTTATTAATGTCTTCCGTAGCACGATTCAATACACCCTGTATTGCTTCCAAATACGTAAACCAAAACCAAACTCCAAATCTGAATAAAAAATAAATCCTCAAAACACCCAGAAAGCCCCAAAACCAAAATTACAAAAACTAAAATCCCTAAACAAAAAACTGCTAAGCAGACAAAGTTTGCATCTATCAACCTGCCAAACAAGGAAAGTCACACAAATTTTAGGGACTTCTTGGAAATATAGATTCAGCCTTCACAACCATTATTGTTAAGCACGCAACAACTTAGCTAATAACACTTACAAGCTGAGCAATCCATGCAACAAAAAACCCACCCATCAACAAAAATCCTATCACTGATTACAATCCTAGCGCTAATCCTATGCCCCATGTTTTTAGCCCAAGCTGCCGTTATGCAGTTAACCACCACTTCAGAATATACCACCTACGTGCACACAGTCATAAACTCTAACCAAGGAAACTATACGTACATTGAAAAACCAATATTCCCAGTAATGATAAACAATTCCCAAATACAGATCGGCAGCAACTGGACAATTATTTGCCCGCTACAAGCAAACTATAACTACCACGTTTACTTCTACGGAGCATACATAAACACCTCATCGCAGGCAAAAACAGACTACGACATATCAGTCTTTAACCAACAAGGAACCCTGGAGAGCACACACACCGAAGCCGCAGGCCTTCCAGAACACTTAGGCACAACCGTGAATGACGCGCTCTTCACCCCGACTCAAACAGGTAACTACTCATTTGTAATAGAAAACAACCCAGTCGACAGCGAAAGTGCACAGCAAGCCACATTTATGATAATCGAAAATCTACAAACCGACAAATGGTACACCACCCCAATGGAAGGTGCAAACGGAAACGATTCAAACTTCTACACAAACTGGGCCTACGAGTACGCCACAAACGCATCCTATGTTGAATTGTACGTAAAAGTTCCCCAAACACTGGACATGTATGAAGCTAGACTTTACTTGATGAATAACGCCAAGTCGCCAACTCTAAACTCTTTTCCACTGCCCCTGGAATCGGGATTGTACGGGAACCTAACAGGCGCGGTGGGTGGCTACAACTTTGTAAGCAACGGCTACCGAGGCGTGGCATATGCAAGCTGCGAGTACATGGGAAAATCAATGTTCCTAAACTACACTGCACCAAGCATTAACGGAACAACACTCTACCATCTGGTTCTAATCGGTGAGAAAGGCCAAGGCAACATCGAATTCATGCTTAAAACCCAGTTTGGAAACACCTCTCTCACATCCTTAGTTAAACAAACAAAGATTCTGCCAAATATCCCAGCAGAAATCGCCTACGAATCAAACAACGCCAGCCTGGAAAACGCTCAACTTTCCTACACTACTAACAACTGGAACACCACCACCAATGTTGACATGGCAATCAGCAACCAAACATGCAATGCCACGATTCCAGGTCAAACAGCAGGCTCAGTGGTGCAGTACCAAATATGCGCATACGATGTCTTAAAGAACAATATAACTGCAACGGGCAATTACACCGTCAAGCAACAACCAACCCTAAACATCACAGCCGTTAAAGATACCATGGTTCTCGGGGAAAACATCACTGTCACAGGACAGCTTACTCCAACTGAGAATGCTTCAAACGTTGAAGTGCAGTTTTTCAGCAGCAATTCTACCCAAACCGTCAACTGCACAGTAGGTGAGAGCGGTAATTTTACAGGAAGCTACAAACCGGATTCATCGGGCATGTGGGCTGTTAGTGCATCTTCGCTTGAAACTCCAACTTCTTGGAGAGCTGATAGTGGACAGGTTATGATAACTGTAAAAGAACCGCCGATCTACGTAAAATACTCACTATTCATCATCATTGGATTGGTTGCAGTTTCCGCGGTTGGCGGCGCAGTCTGGTTCTTGAAGTTCAGAAACCAGTAAATTTGAAAATTATTGCATGCCTACTCCTGTAGATATCTTAGCCTTTAAAGCGAAATAAACTAAAGTTTAGGATTAAGTTCTAATCTTTGTTTAACAAATTAATCAATAAACTCTCGTGGTTATAACTTATGGAAAATTCAGAAGAGTACATTCCGGTTTTGGATGAAAAAGAATTACAGGAAGGCAAAATGCAACTTGTCTCTGTTGAAGGCACACCCGTTTTGATCATAAAACAACAGGGCAAAATCTTCACCATCAATAATCGCTGCCCCCACATGGCATGCGGTTTCTCAGGCGGCACGCTTGATGGGTTGGTTATTGTTTGTCCATGTCATGATTGGCGATTTGATTTAGAAACAGGGGAATATGAGGATGGACCCGGATTCAAGCTGACAAAGTACGATTGGAAAATTGAGTCTGGCAAAATCTGGGTAAAACTTGAAGAAGACACAGAATAGGCTAAACCGGCAGAGTATAGGATAGCCTGTTTTTTTTGAAAAAGGGTTTTTTTTCTTCTTTCAAAGACTCCTTAAACTAAGTGCTTAACTGCCTGAATTGTTGAACGGAGTGGGATTAACTACGGGCACAGAAGAAGTTGCTGCCGCAATTGAATTTTGAACATTGACCTTGTTGCATATTTCAAAGACAAATTAATACAAAATCCAGTTAACTTTAAAGTTGAAAACGAGCGATATCAACGACAAACAATAGAAGTTGTTGTTGTTGCTGCAACTGCATTCTGCAGATCGGTTGCAACAACTTTCAGATTTAAACCTAAATTGAATTCAGCCATAAGATCAAAGCAAACTAAATTTATTAAAAAACGTTAATCTGTTGGGCAATAGATAGCTTCGTCTTCGAATCTGTCGTTTTTGCAGAATTCCCAGAAAGCCTCAGAAGTTTTAACAGGACGTTTTTTACGTCTTACCATATAGAGTTTTCTTAGGTTTTTGGTCTTTTCAATTTTGATTACCTGAATTAGTCCCCAGTTTGGGCTTTCTTTTGGGTTGTAGAGAAAATTATGCAGAGAGCTAAATCGCCGAGTTTATTAAAGCCCAATAAATTGTCTTCCAGAAGAGGAAACTGCCAAATGGTTGTATTAATTGCTGCCGTTGGAATTAGTGGTTCAGGAAAAACGACCACGCTCGAATACTTAATTTCTAAGCTTAGCAGTGAAGGATACGAAGTCGGCGCAATAAAACACATCCACCGAGAAGGCTTCACCATCGACAAAGAAGGAACCAACACCTGGAGATTCAGCAAAGCTGGATCGAAGATAACAGTGGCTATCTCGCCTCAAGAAATAGCAATTATAAAAAAAACTGATGCCGCTCTAAACGATTTAGACAAGGTGATAAAACAGCTGGAAAACGAGCAGTTGGATATTGTCTTCATCGAAGGATTTAAAGGCGAAATTTCGAAAAGACCAGAAATCCTAAAAATCATAACGGCAAAAACATGGGAAGACCTCCAAACAACACTAAAAGCGTCCATTCCGCCGATTCTTGCAATTTCGGGTTTAGTCGCAAAAACTAAGCAACCCTCCAACAGTACACCATTCATTGACTTGCCTGATGAAGGACCCAAACTTCTGGAAATAGTAAAATCTCATTTGAACACGAGGCAAAAGTGAGCTAACTCCAAGAAAATTAGATTAACTGCCCTGATTTCTACTATCAAGATAATTAAATGACAAAGCGGGCAGCAATCATTCTTGCAGGGGGCAAAGCCAAAAGATTCCAAACCACCCAGGACAATTGGCAAGATAAGGCCCTTGCCATGCTTGATGAGAAACCTCTATTAGTCCACGCTTGCCAAAACATCCAAAATGTCGTTGACGAAATAGTTGTTGTAGTTAACGAAAACCAAACGAGAATATCCCAATATCAAGATGTTCTAAGCAAATATCAGATTCAAACGGCAAAAATAGTTTCTGATTTGAAAGTCAATAATCTAAGCGGACCTTTAATCGCGATTCTAACTGGTCTAAAATCAACCGATGCGGACTACTGCATTACTGTTCCATGTGATGTACCCAAACTTAACTCAAAAGTCGCCGAATACTTTTTTGGCCAAATCAAAAGTTCATTAGTTGCGGTTCCAATGTGGCCTAACGGAAGACTCGAAACACTCCTCATGGTGCTAGAGCGAAAAAGTGCCTTAGAAATCGCAACTGTCCTCTGCCAACTTGAGCGCTCACACCCAGACGACATCATACGGGGAGCGTCAAAGACTTTGCTTGTTTCCCCTCTTGGCGAAATTAAAACCTTAGATCCTAAACTTGAAAGTTTCATAAACATAAATTGCCAAGAAGACCTAAATCGGCTGATTCCCCGTCAGGGAAAAGGCGGATTTGTCGAAAACATACGCTTAAACCTCGGGAACTTAGCTGTTGGGGAAATTCGGCGCCTTGGCGAAGCATCCTTGAAACGAGACAAATCCGATTTTTTGGGAGCAACAAAGGAATTTTTGGAATGCGCTGTTTGGTTCGAGAGGGAAGATTCAGCTGCGTTTTGGGCGGCGGTTAGTCGTGAGTATGAAGCAAAAACTCTGCGTGGTTCTCTTGAGAAATGCGGCAGGGACCAATTGGTCGAGAAAATCAAAAAAGTTCTCTTAAAGGCTGCCAAGAACTACGGTTTAGAAGCAAAAATCTATGAGGATAACAGCTGTTATTTGTTGGCAGAAAGGGCACTAGCAAATAAGTCGTGGTGCGAATCGCAAGTCGAGAAATTAGCCTTTAAATAATAATTCGTTCGGGAACAGTGTAGATGTTTAGGCGTTTTCCACGTACAAACCCAGCTAAAGTAACGTTTGATTCTTCGGCTGTTTTAATTCCTGAGGAAAGGGCAGCCGACAACGAAGCGACTATGGGTAAACCGACCTTAGCTGCCTTGAAAGCAACATCACCAGAAATGCGCCCGCTTAAAGCCACAAAACACCTGCCAAAATCCACCTTACCTAAAGCCGCCATACCAATCACTTTGTCCACAGCGTTGTGCCTACCAACATCCTCAGCCAACGAGACCAACGACCCATCACCCTTGTAAATTGCAGCGACATGTAAGCCCCCCGTTTGCCTGAATCCTTCGGCTTTAAAGTTAAGCTGGTTAACGCTCTCAAAAACTACTTGCGCTTTAACCGTTAAAGTTGAATCGACGTTGGGAACCTTGCCTTTGTACTGGTAGGGTGAGCCGCTACCGCAGGCTGAAGCAATAACCCTCGCATGAAGCCTGGAAATTTGAACCCTATCCTCAACGTTAATGTCTATTTTCAGCCTTACAATGCAGGTGTTTTCTTTTTGTTTTAGGATTACATCCTCAATTTCGTCAATAGATTTAAGGATGCCTTCAGAGAGCAGGTGCCCGACTGCGAGTTCTTTCAGGTTTGTGGGTGAGCAGAGTATAGTTGCCCAAAAAGTTGTGTTAACGAATAATTGAAGTGGAACTTCTTCTGCGACGAAATCAACTATTTTTTGGGTTTTTCTATTGGACAAATCAATTTTTAAAATGTCAACTTGACGCATAACTTTGTCCTCTACAGTATTGTTTTTGAACTCAGCGCTGTTGATAAGGCATTCGGCTTCTTGGAAAATACAAAAATTGTTTATTGATTAGAAATTGAAGGATTGATTCAAAGGGCTAAGAAATATCTGTTACAATAGTTAAATAGAATAACTAGTTACCCTTAAAGGCTCAGTTCTCTGAGGAGCAAAAAAAAATAACACCACTAAACCAAAAAAATAAAGACCACTTAGCCGTCATAGGACTTTTAGCGTTGGAAGCATTTTTTATTTTTGGTGCAACAAGCAATTTTTACAGGTACATAGTTTTAAAAATATACATCGACATATACCTCGCTATTATTTCAACCATCGGAATGGTAATCTTACTAGCGTTTCTTATAGTGATACTAATGAGCTACTTGGATAGAAGAAAAGTTTTAAAGAGCTTTCAAAATAAACAAAAATGAAATTAGAGGTATTTTTCGTATGTTTTCAGGTGTGGATTGTTAGCTTTTGAGACAAAGAGTTTTCCTGTGCCTCTCTCTGCGAGGTCGCCGAGGAACACGTAAAACGGACCAGCTGCCGACTCTGTGTCGTCAACCTTAACTTTTGTTTTTACGCTGTCGATAGTGAAGCTGGGCATAACCTCTTCTACGCGACCTGAAATAATGATTTTTCCACCAGTCATGTTTGTACCTGCTCTTGTGGTGGCGTTCTTTTCAACGTGGATTGTACCATTGCTCATGTGATACCCTAAGAATTGACCGACGTTGTCGCCTTTTATCTTGATTAACCCACCATGCAGATAAGCGCCTGAATCACTACCCACGTCGCCGTCAACAATGATTTTGCCACCCTTCATGCCTTCGGTACTTCCTCGGTAAGGAGAAGCTAAATAGTCGCCAGCGTTTCCATGAATTTCGATCAAGCCTTTCTTCATCGAGGCGCCTGCCCATTGACATGCATCACCGTTAACAGTTATTTTGCCGCCTGCCATCTTCTCACCAAGGTGCATGCCGACGTTGCCGTTGATAACAATTTCGCCGGTCTTCATGCCTGCGCCGATTTTGCGGACTTTACTTACGTCACCGTTTATGGTTATAGTCGCTTCTGCGTTGTCTTCTCTGATTTTAAAGAGGTCGCTTAGCCTCCTTGACTTGTTGCCTTCAAAAACCGTGAGGTTGGCTATTTCAGCGGAGTCTTTGCCTTGGAATATGTCTGGGTTTATGCATTCAGCGGTTACTGGGAAAGTGAATTTTTTCAGAGGGGTTAGGACTATCATTTTAGACGCTCGCCTTAATGGTTATTGGATCTTTAACTTTGACGTAATGATCGCTTACTGGATAGTTTTCGTAGTCAACCGTCCAGTACTGTTTGAATTTGCTCTTCATGTCTTCGTCGATTTTGCAGGGTTCTTTTGTTTGAACGTTGAGCCACATTGTTCTCCCGTCTGCTTGTCCGACTACTTCGCCGTCTTTGACAACGATTTTGCCGTCTTTAATCGTGTAAGCTGCATGCTTGAAGGCTCTACGCACTGTCTTGTATTTGCTGGCTATGTCGGTTGTTTCAGGGTTAATCGCGTAAATTGCAACATCACCATCTGCGCCTACGCCAAGTTGACCTTTGTTTTTGAGTCCTAAGGCTTTGGCTTGTCCAGCGCGAGTCATTATGGCTAATTCATAGAGCGACATTTCACGGTCAATTGTTGGTAGTAGGCTTGCCCTTTGAGCTTTCTTGTGGCAATGCTTCAGGGTTGCCTCGCGTGCTTTTTTGCTGTATAGCCAAGCGAGAACTCTTGGATAAGCAAAGAAGGGTCCACCGTTGGGGTGGTCAGTTGATAGGAACATTTTCCAGGGATCCTTGATTAGTAAGGCCAATTCTAAGCCGATTGACCACTGTTTTGCGTTCACGGCGTTGTTTTTCTTGTAGTGGAATGGGATGATGCCGCCGCTTGTTTCGGTTTCTACGTCGCTGTTGACCCACTTGTGTCCGCTTAGTTGGTAGAGTGTAAACTCGAATGGTCCATCTGCAGTCATAGTTGTGGTGTCTGTAAATATGACTTGCCCCATGTCGAAGGTCATGTGGTTGTGAGCGTTGATGTAACTTGAGACTTCTTCTGCTGCTGACTTCATGTTGCCCCAGCCGTCACCGCCGAAACTGGCGAATTGCAAGTGAGTAATGTGGCAAACGGGTCTGCCATTTTGGAGCGGAACGCTTTCTAGTGCCTTCATTGTTTCAAGTGTTGTTGTATAATTGCCTGGTAGTCCAAGGTTGTTAGTATGAAGGTGAATCGAGTGAGGCAAGTTTAGCATTGCATTAACTTTAGCTAGACCACATATGATTTCGCGTGGGGTAATACAGAAGTTGGGAACTTGGTCGTCGATGCTGTGAACGTTGTGTCCGAAACCCCAAGATTCTAAGCCGCCTGGGTTAACGATTTTTATGGCGTAACCTTTGGTTATATCCATCATCCAAGCGACATGTCTTGCGCATTCTTCGATGTTGCCTTTTGCAAGGTTTTCTAGTACAAACCACCAGTCACCCAGCAAAGGATATGTGGCTTTGTCTAGAAGGGGTATGTCGTTTAATTCTTCGTGAGTATGTTTTGCTTCCAGAGGCGCCATAGATGGGTTCATGACTGTGGTGTAACCCATCTGTGAATATCGGTAACCAGTCACAAATGTGGAGGGAATCGAGTAACCCGTTCCTGACCGTGTGTTAACCGTTTTGCTGACTACATCTTTAATATGGTCTTCTGGGCGAACCATTCTTCCGGTGTTTACTTCTCCGCCTGCAATGTGAGTGTGAATGTCGACAGCGCCAGGCATAATTGTTAAGCCTGCTGCATCGATTACTTGGGCTTTGCGTGTGACTTTTTCAACGATTTTACCATTTTTTATGGCTATATCCATCTTTTCGCCGTTAATCCCGTTAATGGGGTCAAAAACGAAACCATTTTTTATGAGCATCTCAGTCATTTTTTAAGCCTCCGCTTTTTTTGCGGCTTTTGGGTTTTTTTTAGATTTTATTTCTTTGACTTCCTTCAGGATTCTCGTCAAGATTTCTTCGTCTGAAAGTATTCCTTTTGGAGGTTCCACAACCTTCTTAAGCGGCAGTGGAACGTGATCCATGCGGTACGCTGTACCTTCGACTTCTATTCCGACGAACGCAGTGGGGAACACAATGTCACCCAACATTGAAGTAGCGTTCATGTGGGGGTCGATCACGATTAATGGGTGCTTAACCATGTTTTGGACGGCTTTCTTGGGAAAGTTTGAGCCAGGATCAGCCGCTATAACAAGTGACGCATCGTTTTCTTCACGCAAAAGAATGTCCGTGCATGTCGTTTCTCCTGGATTATAACGTGGATACCCAAGTGAGAAGTCAACGCCGTATGGGTAGCCGCTTTGCCAAGCAGAAACCACGTCTGCGCCTGTAACGTTGAAGTGTCCTCTCATTGGCATGATTGTGAATTTTGTTCTTGTGTTTAAGTCGCGAACCAGTTGGATTGCGACTTCGATGTTGCGGAATTTGCCTGCGGTTTGAGTTAAGCCCATACCGAAGAAGATTACTCCGAACCCACAGTTTACTAAGGCATCGGCGACTTGTTTGAGGAACTCAACCGAAACACCTGCCACTGTGTCAACATCGAGTTCTCCATCAGTGACTAAGACGCGAAGCGCCTGCATCAGTTCGTAGTCTTTATTTGGTGCAACCTGAATGAAGTAATCAGCCATCTCTGCAGACATAGTTTTTCTAACGTCAATAACGATTAGTTTTCGCCCTTCTGTGTTCATTGTTTGAGGCATACCGGGAACAGCGCAAGTCTGGGTTCTTATCTGAGTAGTACTAGGTTCAATTCTCATGGCGCTCAGCATCTTTTTTTGTCCGGCTTGAGATTTGAGTTTCTGCATGTAAGCCTTCCACGCGCTTTTCTCAAATCGGCCTTCAGTGAAGTTTGTGTATCTTTCAAGGTGCCTTGGATGTGCACTCCACGGGTCACATCCCCAATAAATAATTAAGTCTGCACGATGCCGAATCTGCCCCAAAGTACATGTGGGAATTCCTACTTCTTGAACACCCAAAATAGAGGGACCATGGCAAACTACAGCGGTGTTGTCCATGATTCCGCTGATTTCTTCAGTTAATTCTACTCCGACGCGTTGAGCTTCAGAACTCGTTGAGCTCCAACCATAGAGTATCGGGTAAGTCGCATTCGCTAAAATCTCCGCCGCTGCTTGCACTGCTTCATTCATGGAAACTGGAACAAGTTTCCCATCCTTTCTCATTAATGGAGTTTTAACCCTGTGTTCGCCACGGTAACCGATGAATTTAGACTCGCAAATGGCACAACCGTTTTTGATTTTGACGACTTCGTTATTCTCAACGGTCACTTCTATGTCATCGCATAAGCAACCGCAGATTGGACACGTTACAGAATTAATGACCGTCATTTTGTTATCTCCCAAATTCTTCTTTCAAGAGTTCCTCTATGGTTAGGACGGGAAGATTAGGTGCTGGTTCAACTTCAGCGGGAGTGCCCTTAAAAGACGGCATGCCGATGCTGGTGGTTTTGTTGCTGCATACAGCGTTTGCCCATGGTCCATAAGGAACGTAAATTAAGCCAGGAGTCGCAGAGCGAGGGTACTTTACGGCTTTAAGAACGACTGAACCGTCAGGGGTGGTTAGCAAAATATTAGTGTTATTTTTTATGCCAAGTTTCTTCATGTCGTCTGCATCCATGTAGCACATTGAACAAGCATCAAAGTATTCTTTTGAAGTTTTACCTTTCTCTTTGCCAACACCTTGCTCAATCGTGCGACCTGTAAGCAAAGTTACCTGTAACTTTTGCTCAACCATGACTATGACCTTACCAATGTAGTTTATGGAGTTATATTTAAGAGTGAGTTTAAAAAATCTGAAAAATTCAAGGTTAAAGCGGGCGCTTAGGACATAAAAATCCTTATTCAAAGAGGGAATTTTGCGCTAAAACTTGGATTTAACTATTTTAGTTTAGCATGTTTAGCTTGGAATGCCGTATTGTAGGTTCGCTTATTCCGCTTGTCCATAGTGTAATTTGGCGCCGTGGGAAAAGCAACTCCTGATAACCGCCTAAAACCAGCATAAAAATCTTCGACTGAATCATCAAACCAACACACAACATACTTGTTGCAAGCTTGAACCTGGTCTAAGTCTCCCATTAAACAAAAGAAATCTTCAATCCTGCCGCTAAAGCTAAAGCCACCATCTTCTGTGGCTGAAACAACTAATTTTTTTGCTTTAATTACAGCGAAAGCTTCGGTTTCTGGCTGCTCATTATTTTCTCGGTAAAAACTTAAAACGGGTTTGTTCCAAATACACTCTGACAAAAACATCCTCAAATAAACTAACTTAGGCAATTATATAACTCTATTGCAGATCGTTTTCAGCCTATTGGAGTATGAATAAGAGGTATTCCACTATTGCACCTGTTTTAATGTAACGTGGAATGTAGATTGTTGTCCGCCTGGTGGAAACACAAAGAATAGGGTGTAGCTCTGCTGCGTTGACCCGCCATAGGTTTCTGTGAATGAACTATCAAGGCGTATTTGTTGGTCTGTGCATTGTATGTTGTTTAGGATTGGGTATAGTTCGCTTGATGTGCAGGTGTAGTTGCTTCCACAGTTCCAGTAGCCCTTGTAAACGTATACATCGGTGTAGCCGTTGACGCCGCCTGACATTTTAGTGCAGTTTATGGTTAACTGCCAATTAGTGTTTGCAGCAGTCGTAAAAGGCACATAGACTGCAGGAACAGAGCTATTTAAGAATCTTAGGCAGTCACTTAAGCCCGTGACAGTGAAATCCAGTTCCCCCGTGGGCTGCTGAGCTGGAGCCAACAAAGACGAGGCAAACAAAACAGCCACTGAAGCGCAAACAACGATGATTACCACAACTAAACCTAAAACTTTCTTATTCAAGTACCTCTCTCCATTTTCACCCTGATTTTTTGAACCTTGCTCCTATCGAGTAAGTGTTAGCTATCCAGCGCATATACTATTGTTGCTATTATAATTTTATGGAAAACACGACATTTCCAATTATAAAACAAACCGTTGCATCCCGAACTTTTGTTGTCGAAACTTTAAAAAGTCAACTTTATTCACTTTATGTTATGAAATATTCTTTTAAGATAGGTTCCGCTTGGGGAATTCCAATCGAACTGCACTTCACGTTCATTCTCTTAATCGCTGCAGTTTTAGTTTTATCTTCGATTTCACTGCAGTTTTACACATTTTTTGTTGTTCTGTTCCTATTCATTTTTGTAGTTTTCCATGAACTTGCCCATTCCATCGTAGCAAGACATTATGGAATTAGAGTTCGAAAAATCATACTTTACCCCATAGGCGGAGTGTCGGAGATTGAAGAAATCCCCGATAACCCCTCGCAGGAGTGGCGAATGGCAGTTGCGGGTCCGCTTACAAGTCTGGTTTTGGGAGTTGCCCTTTTAGGAGTAAGCCTAATAATTTCGCCACAAGCACTGTCTATCTCTACCTTCACAACAATAACAGGAAACATCCTAACTGACCTCGCCATTCTAAACATACTTCTCGGCGCTTTCAATCTAATACCAGCTTTTCCAATGGACGGCGGTAGAGTCTTCAGGGCCTTGCTTGCTGAACGCCTAAAATATTCAGACGCAACAAGATACGCTGTTTACATAGGAAAAATATTCGGAATAGCAATGGTTGTCGTGGGCTTTTTGATTCCAAACTACTTCCTATTGATTTTGGTAGGGATTTTTGTTTACATAGGTGCCAGTGAAGAAGCCGAACAAACAATTATTTCTACAACCCTGGCGGGCGTCCGGGTTAAGGATGTCATGCAATCCGAATTTGGATCCGTGAATCCCCAGCAAAGCCTCGCTGAAGCTATAGAAGTGATGTTCAACAACCGATACCACGACGCCTTAGTAGAAAAAGATGGCGTTTTCATAGGTGTAATCACGTGGAATGAGCTTATGAAGGTCAAGCTGGAGGAACGAGGTGTCCTTAGAGTTGAGCAGATGCCGCTGAGAAACATCTCCATCCATGAGGATGAGTCAATTCTTGAAGTCAACAAGATTATGACCCGCCAAAGAATTGACCTGATTCCCGTAGTAGATAAGGAAACACCGACCAAGATAGTGGGTGTTTTGACGAGCGAAGCAATTTCTAACGCTTATGAGAAAGCTAAGAGTTGACAAAGGCAGAGCTGTTTTGGCGCAAGGGAGGTCGTCTTGGGTCAGAGTAAAGAGTATGTAATTTCTGCGATAGACAAACCCTATTATCCAAAAACGGAGTCATTGTATCCATCTTAACTTCATACTTACGAAAAAGAATTGTTACGGAGCGAAAAAATTGGGCACAGAAATACACACGTTTTCATCGCTAAAAGAGTTATCCGAGTATTTGGCAGTTCAATCAGGCCAATACAAAGCACTTTTCGAAGATTACAGCCAATGGCTGGGCACAGTGCTGAGAGATGCCGAGACCAATCACAAAAGTGAAGAGTGGTTCCAAAAATCTGCCGCTCTCCAAAAAACCCTCAAGGCACAGTCAAAAAAGCCAGCAGAGGCAGATAAGTCAAAGAAAGGCGGCAAAGGAGCAAAAGGCAAAGAAGAGACTGCTTGTTGGATTCAGTCAGGCGACATAGCTATCTCTTTCACTGAGCAAGGTCAAACTGAGATTCTGTTTGAAGCTATGGAGAAAATTAAAGCCAAGGTCCAAGAATTCGAGAAGTTTAAGGGAACCATACAGCAGCTCGGTCGTCTTGGTTTAGGAACCACAGTCAACTATATAGTTTACATAGAAGAGGATGTCCCCAAAAAAATTGTGCTAAAACAAAAAGCAAACGGTAAAGGAGATGAATCGTTCAAGTTCATTGCAGAGCTTTCAGTGCCTGCATACTACAGCGCTTCAGAGAACCCATAAAACCCGAAATAACCGGTTTTTATGGTGATTTAATGGAGTAGTAGAATACAAGAGTTAAATATGAAAATAGCAGAAATTAAATAGAGAGGAATTACCCGTAAACCCACAGTATTCTGTCTCCGGAGTCGTCGTTTCCATAAGTTTAAACAGTTTACAGGCTGAACGAACCGGCATCTACTCCGCTGCAGAAGAGTTGTTCTTTGACATAAATGCAAAGATTGAAGAGCAGAAAAAAGAGAACAACCAAGTGACTCTCTCTTTTGCATTATTAATTTCTACTAAGCCAAACGTCGTTAAATATTCAACTTCAGGCATAGTAACTATGTCAGGAAAGCCTGATGACATCAAGAAGAAACTGGAAGTTAACCCGAAAACCAAGATTCCTCAAGTCCTCTTCACCATCTACCAACATGTCTTCAACTCGATCTACATACTATCATCTAACTTGAACACGCCATATCCACCGCCTGACTTGCTTCACCCCATGGCGGAAAAGATACAGATTCTATCAAACTCTTCCTCAAACCAGCCTGCATCGAAGAAAACAGAAGCCGCGCCCGCCGCCACTGCAGCTCCAGCCTCACCAACCGCTGCACCTTAAGCGTCCCATAAAAACAGTAACCAGATCAAAGATTCTAAGTAATTCCCTTTCTTTTGGTTATTTTAGTCCGTATTATTAAAACTGCAATATTCCAAGATCAGAACAACCTATTAAACAATTTTTCAACAATGTCCAACTGGAGAAGGAGAAATCTTGGAGACTACAGTTGCAGTTTTGCTTTTGGTTGCTTCAACCGTTATTCTTTCCTGCGTAGTTGTGGACTACGCGGTAGGCGTAATTCAGCAGACTCTAAACACTCAGAACATCCCTCAGCTTGACAGAATAAGAAACATAGAAAGCAGCATTCTAAACCAAACCGACAATCTTTTTAATCAAACTCAACCTGAACTGCCAAGTCAACCACCACCATAACCTTTTTTCTCACTTGATTTTTAGGAAAAACTAACTTATTTTTGCACTAAGCTTCTGTTGATTAAAAATATTGTTTTTGGCTTCATAACTCCTAAAATATAGAACTGCTTATTTCAGTGGGATGATTAATGTCGACAGATCAACCAGAGGTTTCACCAGAGATTTCACAGTTCGATGCAGAAAATGCTACGAATTTGACAGCAGACTTTCTAAAGCGGTTAGGTTACAAAGGAAACTGGTTGCCAATGAAAGTCTCTTTGGATGGAGAACTCTATGTTGTCGAAATGACGTTTCAAAAGTTATCGACTAAAGTTCAAATAAATTCTAAGACTAAAGAAATTAAGGAATACGAGTTCCAACAGGGCGAGGGTGAATATAGTGGCTTGGCAAAGTCTAAGGGAAAAATCATGTTTTTGGTTGCTGCCGTTTCAATAGGTTTTGCAGTAGTAAAACTGATAGGTGTATTCTAAGAATACCAAATTAAGGTAATTGATACATTATTGCCCAGATTTACTTGTTTTAGCGCTTTATTCACAAATTCCTTTAACATCTACACGTTAAGTGGTAGGTGTAACTTTTGCGTTTTCAGTAACTTTTTTCACGAGGTCTTTAAATACGATGGCTTTTCTTTTAAGCCAATATTCCCTTCCTTTTTTGATTTAGCCTCTATTCAATGTGGTTTAAGTAGCAAACGCTTTTTTGGCACCTAAAACACGAAGCCTTAAGAGAGCTCAAGTCCACAGTTACATTGTACCCAAGTTTGCATTCACCTGTCCAGATATTTTTGGCGTAGTGAGCAGCGAAATTTGGATGGGGATAGAAAAATTGAAGATATTTGAGGCTATGGTGTTTAAGAGAGAAATTGGGGCTACCTGCAGTTTAGACGTTAAGATGCTTGATACCTTAAAAGATGGAATTGTTTTAACTTTTGAGCAAAGCGCAGTCAACAACGACGACCTTTTAAACATAAAAGATTTCGTCAGTCAACATAACCTAAGTTTGCTCTTAGACAGCGACTGCTATTTCATTTCAACCAATTTGTTAAAACCATCCATTTTATCTGTATGGGAAAACTAAGTAACCTAACCTCTCACTAATTTATTGCTGCAAAACCTTGGCATTAAATAGCATTTTTGAAGTTGACGAAGTTAATCCAAACACCAGAAAATTAAGGTTGGTAAACAGATGCACAACGGTCTATTCAGTCTGTTTTTGCTTAAAAGGTTCCATAATTGTCATGCCGCTTCTTCACCTGCGATAACACCTTCCATAAACTTGTTTAACAAGTTTACAATTTCTTGACACTTAGAGCCTACAACGAATGTAGCAAGCTCATTTATTTTAGCTATACTCACTCCCGTGAAGGCTGGAATTATCATTTTGGGATTTGTCTTATCGTCTGTTATACTTCCGAACAGTACTTCAGGGGATTTGTGGTGAAATTCAATTTTTCGATAGTGTCTGGTAAGCAATCATAAAATTTGTCAAGGAGTGTTGATTTCAAGTATGACTGGTCCCAGTGAAAAAGACAATGTTGCCTCATTCGAATGTATGGATTATCCGATAATCTTGAGAGTATCGAATTAACAAATGCTAGTTCAAGCTCTTGCAATGCTTTTTCTCCAAGATTATCTCCAATGTATGCTCCAAGCTTTCTCGCTATTTTTATTGGATTTTGATTATCTTCACTCATTTCTTATACCTCTTTTTGGACTGCCATCGAGCTTATGTATATTTGAGCTTGCCTGAAGAGTAAAAACTAGAAAATCTAGACGTCTGATTTACATACAGTCTTTGTCAATCGCTCAATACCTTGCGCACTAATAATATATGGAACTACACAACCTACTCTATACTCTACTACAATTTTTCATATTAACCAACCCATAATATATGCGAATATAGAATTTAGAAATTTAGAAAACTTGGGTAAAATAGGTAAAGGGCAAAATTAACAAAATGGAAATGAATATAACACTTCAATTTGGGGTAATTATCTTAGAAAGGAAAGAATTCATTCCAAGAATACACAATTAAACTGAAGAATGAGAGAGCCACAACGCTAAAGAAGAAACAAAAAAAATTAAAAAGAAAATAGAAAACAAAAAAAATACGTTTAGCGAGCTTTGGCTTGTACACGCGGCTCTAGTAGTGTCCAGAGCCAATCGACAAATTCCTTCATGTTCTTTGTCTGGATGTGTACATCTCCCGGTCCAGTAATTTGAGTCACTAAGCCTTCTCCACCCAACAGAGTTTCTTTCATTCCGCCGAATTTGGTAACCTTGTAGCTACAGGTTTCACTGAATGCAACAAGATGGAAGTTATCCACGATAAGAGTTTCCCCTGGAGCGAGTGTGTGCGTATCGATGGCACCAAAGGTGTTGATGAAGAGTTGCCCATTACCCGTGGCTTTTATCATGAACAAGCCTTGTCCGAAGAGACCTTTGCTGAAGCCTTCCCATTTTATATCTAAATCTACACCCTGTGTACTAGCAATGTAGGCGGATTTTTGTATTATATATCCTTGGTTAGGTTTGACCTCGAGTTTTTCTATGTCACCGACTGGTGCTGCAACGAAAGCTGCTTCACCTGAACCCTGAGCAGCATAGTAGTCATTAACCCAGAAGCTCTGTCCTCCAATGAGCTTGAGACCTATACTACCCAAGAAGCTTTTTTCTCGTTTCCTCGTGTGTGGTTCGATGGATGGAGACATGTAAGTCATTGCGCCTGACTCCGCGGTTATAGTTTCGCCTCGGTCAAGGTTTACTACTAGCAGTGCATAGGATGGTTTGTACTTGATTTCATACTTCATCTCAGATTTTTCCCCTAATCATTCGTTTACACCATTGACTATTAGTTGATTCCTTTATAAAATTAAGGTGCACGATACAATTGTGACAGTTTTTAAGTCCATCCGAAGTATTCTACGTTGGTTTGAGCAATTATTGACCAACTGAGGGACTACTAAATTTTTTAATTTGTATTTTCTAAACTAACAGTAATATTAGAAAATACTATTATTTTTAATAACTATTTAGAAATTAGAAAATAGAAAATCTTGCTTGTTTTATAAAATTAGAAAACTAACCAATCAAGAAATGAGCGCCTCATAATAAGACAGATTTATAACAATAAGTTCCCCTCGCTTGCCCTCGGGTGCGAATGCAAATGACCACCAAAGGTAATGTTGTGTTGTATCTTGACAAGAATTTAGTTGAAAAGTCGAAAGAATTAGGCTTTAACTTAAGTAAAACCTTTGAAAATCATTTAAAATATCTAATCAGTGGGAATTCACCAGTTTATATTCAAAATAACGCTAATTTAAGCAAATTTAAAGGTAATTTGGTGGGGCCGCCCGGATTTGAACCGGGGTCTATAGCGCCCGAGGCTACAAGCCTAGACCAAACTAGCCGACGGCCCCACGGCAATGGTTTTGTTGGTTGGGTGGTTTCTATCATTAATGTTGGCTTGGCTTTAAACTTTAACGGTTTGGTGTCTGCTTTAAAATATGGTGGCGGAGAATAATGATATATTTAGAGACTATTAGAAACTTATTGCAGCAAACCATAGAGGGTTGGTTAAGGCTGAGGCTCTTCACATTTCTTATCCTTATAGGGCGTGCTCAAAACATCCTTCACCCGATTAGTTATAACTGGACCAAGACCATCCACAGCTTTGGCCCAATCATCCACGTTAATCAAAGCGTTAAGCGGTGTTTGGTAAGAATCCAAGATGGCTGTTGCTTTTTCACGTCCGATACTAGGTAAACTTGCAACAAAATATACTTGAGCGTCCGAAAGGGTATCGCATTTTTTGAAGGCATGTACCACGGCACTTCTTTTCTCAACAATTTGCTCTTGCTTTGCCGCTGTGTAGAGGAAATCTACGGTTTCTTTGTAGGAAGAAGTGCTGACTATGGCTATGCCGTTTTTGGCGAGGTTAAACATGGCGCCCCAAATCGATGCAGGCGAAATGTTGCTGTACTTGAACACTATGGGCATGTAGCCTTCGAGTACGATGAGGGATTTTGGGTAGACATCTTTTAATCGGAAGAGTTGCTCGAAGAGATAGCGTCTTGTTAGGGTGTAGACAAAGTCGTTGACGGTTTTTCGTTCTACAGCACACTGGTCACTGAGGATGTAGTCGCCTTTTTCTAGCATTTCAGTCTTTACGCTTGCGCCCTTCTCGACTAAGCCTTTAACGATTTTTTCAGCGCTGCTTGCCTCGCGGCTGTCAACGATTATGGTGGGTTCCTCGTCGGGTTTCTTTTTTTCGCCGATGAAGGGAACCAGCGTTTCTGTACCAGACATAAGGTCAACTCTGCATAGGTAACCAGAACTTGGGGTTTATTTTACTTCCGCCTGCCTATGGCAAATTAAAAGCAAGTTGAAATCCAAAATTCAAGCTCACAGATAAGGAATGCAAAAAAAGAAAGTTCTAATTGTTTACTCATACCTTGTTAGGAATAGAGGTTTTTTTGCTTCTTTTCGTCTGACTTTCAAGGGCACGTCTCTTAGAGATACAACCGTCAATCTTTCTTCACTTCGGGGGTTTTCCCTTTTTATTAAACAGGTGGCTCCATTATGATAATCCACAGGCTTGCACCTTACTTTAGCCACATGCCTGCAACCGATAAAAATACTTGTGACAGTAACAACACAGCAACAACCGATCAAAACTGTGTCGTTTCTTACGTGAAATCCATGCATTAATCCAGTTCACACTAAAGTTGTAGATTATTTTTTTAAAAGGTTGAAGTTTAAATTATGAAACAAAAAATAAAATGAAGGGGTTTATGGTCCCTTTTTGGTGACTTCTTTGACTGCGCCAGCTGCGACGGTTGTGCCCATGTCTCGGATTGCGAATCTGCCGAGTTCTGGGAAGTCAGTGAAGGTTTCGATCGCGATCGGGTGAAGCGGTTCCATGCGTACCCATGCTGCGTCTCCTGTTTTTAGGTAGCTTGGGTGCTCTTCAGATACTTGGCCTGTGCGTGGGTCAATTTTCTTTATGAGTTCGGTGAATTTGACGGCAATTTGTCCTGTGTGGTAGTGGAGTACTGGGGTGTATCCTGCGGCGATTGCTGTTGGGTGATAGATGACGATGATTTGTCCGATGAATTCTTTTGCTACGGTCGGTGGGTTGTCAGTTGGACCTGCGACGTCTCCACGGTGGACATCAGTTTTTGAGATTCCGCGGACGTTCATTCCGATGTTGTCGCCTGGCTCTGCGAATGGAATTTGTGTGTGGTGCATTTCGATGGATTTGACTTCAGCGGTTTTGTTTGATGGCATGAAGATGAGGCTTTGGCCTGGTTTGAGGGTGCCTGTTTCTACTCTGCCGACTGGAACTGTGCCGATGCCTGTGATGCTGTAGATGTCTTGGATTGGAACGCGTAAGGGTTTGTTAGTTGGTTTAGCTGGGATTTCTAGTAGGTCGAATGCTTCCATCAAAGTTGGACCAGTGTACCATGGCATCTTGTCACTTTTCTTAAGCAGGTTTTCGCCTGTCCATCCTGAGACTGGCACGAAGTTGATTTTCTCAATTTTGAAGCCGACCATTCGGAGCATTCTTGAAACTTCGTTCTTTATCTCGTCAAACCTTTCTTTGCTATAGTTAACGGATATATCATCCTGTTTGTTAATTGCAACAATGATTTGGCGAATACCTAAAGTGAACGCTAAAAAGGCGTGCTCACGTGTTTGACCGCCTGCACCTATGCCTGCTTCAAACTCGCCTTTTTTGGCTGAAACGAAGAGTACTGCTGCATCAGCTTGGCTTGCACCGGTGATCATGTTTTTGACGAAGTCTCGGTGTCCAGGTGCATCAATAACTGTGTAATTGAATTTCTTTGTTTGGAATTGCAGGAATCGAAGGTCGATGGTGACACCTCGTTCACGTTCTTCTTTAAGGTTGTCAAGAACCCAAGCGAACGCAAATGTGCCTTTGCCCATTTTTTCGGCTTCTTCTTGGTAGGATTTGATTGTTCTTTCGTCAATTGCTCCAGCTAAGTATAGCAGGTGTCCAGTTGATGTTGATTTTCCGGCATCAACGTGCCCCATGATTATAAGGTTTAAGTGGGGTTTATCGCTTTTGCTCATTTTTTCATCCTCTATTAATTTACCTAATTTTGTGAATTCGTTAACACATCAGTCCTTCCCTTTATTTTAATATTGCGATGTTGCTTTCGCTTGGAATATATTCAAAAAAACGTCAAAGCAGATAAAAAAACCGATACAAATTACGAAGTTAAGCTTTCTGCATGTCTCAAACGACAAAACAGCTTATAACAAAAAAGGGCTATTGGATGTACATGACTGAAAACGCCAGAACCGCCCAAGGCATATCCGTAGTGACAACCACCTGGAACGAAAAAGAAAACATCCAAGAACTAATAAGCAGAATCCGATCAACACTTCAAAATGGCCCACACCAAATAATAGTCGTCGACGACAATTCTGCAGACGGAACCCTTAACGTAGCCATACAATTTGCAGATTTGGCAGTTGGAAAAGCCCGAGAAGGACAAACTACTGGTTTATTGTTTGGAGCAAAACTTGCAAAGTTTCCAGTAATCATAACCATTGACTCCGATTTAGAGAACAGCCCAGAACTCATACCCAGCCTTGTCGAGAAGCTGGACGTTTTTGATTTAGTGGTTGCGTCACGAAAGGTTGTTCCCAGATTTTCTGAGCGGTGGGCAGCTAAAACCCTTGGCAAACTCTGCGGCGTTTCAGATTTCTACTCCAATTTCAGAGCCTACAAAAAAGAAACCCTCGCTCACAATCTAAGAGGAGGAGAAACTTTCGGCGGTGAACTTTTAGTCATTTCTAAAAAACAGGGCTTTAAAATTGGCGAAATAACCTATAAAGCTCCGCCCAGACGCAACAAACCTCGAATAGGAGGCATAATCAGAGCCAATTTGAGAATAATTGTTGCGACTTGGAAATGCTTTTTTCTATATTTGTTTTAAGCGTGGTCGATCATTTTGGGACTAAAAGCGCGTTTATTTTTGAGGGCTTCTGCAGGGTACCTTTCAGCAGTGATTTATCTCCTGTCCACTCAACCAGCGGGTAACCAACGATTATTTGGAACCAAAAAGTCAACAACCGAGTCAAATTAGTTGCCATGTTCAAAATCTTCCTTTTTGCTGTTAACCAAAAAATATAACTGCCGCAGTCCACATTATAAGATTGGGTTTTTGTTTTGTCACATAATGATACTGCTGTTCTTAAAAATCTCATGCTAATCTTGAAAACAAAATCGTTAACTTCCGAGAATCTCTACAGGCGAGAAACAAGAGAAGTAGACGACATGTTCTTGGATTTGCTTAATGTTTTCCAAAGGTACTACGACCACGCACAGGAAGGCGACAAACAGACTCTGAGAAGCATGCTGGATTTGATACTTCTTCTCTCTGACCAAGTTCATACATCCCATAGACAAGGAGAAAACACCATTGACGACTTCAAAATCTACATAAAAGCACTTGAAAGCTGCTACAAAAGCATTGATGGTGACTTTGAGAAAACCGTTTCGCAACCAGCCGAAAAAGAGGCACAGGAGAAAGACAAAGAGGAAGAAGAAAGAGCAAAAGCCTTAGAAGAATACAGTAAACAAGCCCGACCTAAATTCTACGAGTAAACCCGGCTTATTTTCGCTCAATTAACTCAATTAGGGTTCCGTCGGGGTCCTCGATAAAGGCAATTGTTGTTTTTTCGTTAAACTTGAATGGTTCATCTGTGATTGTAATGTTTTCTTTGCGCATTGCTGCAATGGTCTTGTTTATGTCGGCGACTTCGAAGCCTAAATGGTCAAACAGTCGTTCCTCGTAGGTGGGTTGGGCGAACTTTGTTTGGCTATGGTAGAATGTTAATTCTAATTTGCAACCTTTGCATTCTGCGTCTTGGAGGAAAGCGATTTCTGCGTTGGTTGCTTTGATTTGGTGGCGGCTTAAGACTATTAGACCAAAAAATTTTCCATAGAATTTGATTGAGTGTTCCATGTTTCTTGTGCGGATGCTTGCATGTACAAACATTGATTTTCCCTCTGATGAATCTCTAACAAAGCCAGATGCACTTTTATTCTTTAGCTTGGATTGTTTATCGAGTGTTTCATTGACTAATTCATCTGCCCGCTGGATTTGAGGGTGACTTCTGCGGACATTGTAGAAACTGATTTTTCTGAAGCAGGGTCTGATTTCTCGAACTTTGCGCCAGTAGGCTTGAAGCAGATTATCTTTTACGGCATATTCTCCGGTGACTTGTCTAATGACAAGTTCACTGTCAACATAACAGGCTACTTCAGACGCGTTAGCTTCAACAGCATAGTCGAGCGCAAAGAGTAAGGCTTCGTACTCAGCTTGATTGTTAGTATGGACACCTATAAATCGAGTATCCGCCGCCACTGTTTCGTCTTTTTCATTTTGAGCTATAAAAGCAATGGCAGCGGGACCAGGATTGCCCCTTGCACCGCCATCCGAATAAAGCAGCAGTTTCAGACCCATAGCATTCAACTTCTAACTGTTTAGTTATTGCTGCATATTTAAACTCTTAAACGTAAAGAAATCTGCTTCATAATAGTTTTGCTCTCACCTACCGGTTACCAAATTCGCCACAACCAGCCTGTAACTTGCCAAAGACACAGTTAACAAAACACAAAGGCAATGCAGACAGTTGGTTGTTGTTTTGATATAGAGTGGTATCATTTACAACTTCTATAGAAAAAACGGCGGACAAGTGGTGGTTTGGTTGTTTGTTATGTCGATATACAATCACATCGGTTTAAGTGTTTTGAAACGAGTTATCAGTTGAAACGGAGAAGGTGATTGGACAAGCAGCATTCTGGGTATGCCTAAGCTAAACGTGCATGAACTTGGGTTTGCTCTTAAGAAGCATAATTGGGAATGGAGTAGTTTTAAGGGTCAGAGAAGAGGCAAACGATTTGTTAGCTGAATTCGATCCTAAAATCAAACTGATCAAAAAACGCAACAAAGAAAAACCAAGATTAGTTGTACCGTTTAAAAAAAAGGCGGTTGGCACCTATTTTTTCAGAAGATCCATAAGCTTAGGCATAAGTTCACATCCACGTTCGATGGTGCCAAGGCTACCTTTAGCACATTCTTTCTCACAGAACTTGGTTGCTTTTCCATCGCCAATTTTGTCGCCTGATATGAGCACTGGAACCGGTGTATCACTATGAACTTTCAATGAACAAGGCGTCGCATGGTCAGTTGTAATGCAGATAAGGTTGTCTTTCAACGAAATCTGTTTTAGCAAAGGTCCAAAGAAATACTTGTCTATAGCAGAGATAATTTGGGTTTTTAATGTACAGTTTCCGTCGTGTCCTGGTTCATCTGGTCCTTTAAGGTGAATGTAGATGCAATCGTGCTTAGATAAGGATTCCAAAAGCGCCTTCACTCTGACTTCACAGTCTTTCTGCAGATTCCCTGAAGGCGGAGGAAGCAAAGAAGACTCCATACCTGCCAATTCGGCAATGCCGCGTTCCGCATGCATATCTGCTAAACAAGCAAAATTGACGTGGTAACGCTCGTTTATGTTGAAGAATTTTGGTAACAGATGTCCGGCATCTCGTGTTAACACTACGTTTGCTTTGAGTTTGCCCTCTGAGGCCCGTTTCACGTTGATGGGGTGATTTTCCCAGAGTTTATGCGATTTATCTATGAATTCGTTAACGAGTGCAGCGGAAACCTTTGCAGCTTGAGTTTCATCGATAGGTTCACATGTTTGCAGTACCATTTCAACTTCAGCTTTTGCTACTCCGATGCCATTAACGATTGTGTAGGCTGGGTCGCTGTTTGTTATGTTGCTTGAGAGAGGCTTTTCTTTGCTTTTTATGAGTAAAACTGCTCTGTGACCGAGTGTGTTGCGGAACTCGAACATGGCAGGGTAGGATCCAAGGGTTATTTCTTTGTTGACTGCTTTACTTAGTTCGGTAGCTTCCTCGGTGGTTAAGCTGCGTGCTACTCGGCGGTCAAGAATGTTTTTTCCTTCACCCAAGGTGGCAAAGTTGCATCGTAACGCTAAATCTCCATCCTTCATATTCAACCCAACTCCTGCTGCCTCTATGACGCCTCGGCCTGTGCTATATTTGAATGGGTCATAGCCTAAAAGAGAAATAACAGCAACATCACTCTCAGGTGCTACACCTTTTTTGACTGAATACATCAAGCCGGTTTTTCCTGTTTGAGCAAGTGCATCCATGTTGGGAGTTTCTGCTGCTTCAAGGGGAGTTTTGTTGCCTAATGATTCAATCGGCAAATCGCCCATACCATCTATTGCAACGAAGATTAGTTTCAAACTGTGTGCCTCGATAATGTTAAGCTAATTCGATTAACCTTATTATTTTTTTCATTAAAACTTACTTTTAGGAAGAAGAGTATATTCATAATTTGAATCCCTTGGGACTTTTGCACGATTCAAAAGGCTCTTTCGCCAATTCTCAAACCCTCATCAAGTTTCCCAGAAAAATTGAATCCCCTTTAAGTTATCTACCAATTTTAACGTTTGCATTGCTAAAAAATTTAGGTTGATAGAAACCTATAGACGGTTTGAAGCGATGAGTAGCAAATACTTTCGAGTTATGGGTATGTTGGCTGTTCGATCAACTGTACGATAAAACAACGCATCACTGTATAGGCTTCGGTTAATATGGAGATGGACGGTAACTAAAAAGCAAAGAGTGACCTAAGTACAAGGGTAAAAATATTGAAGAACTATAGAATATGCTTTGTATGAGTTATTTTTTTTTCAGACTGCGCTCCTTCAAAAAAAATATTAATACTCTAAAACTCCAAAATTTTGAAATACTGGTGTTTATTTTTGAGTTTCTTGTTTGAAGGATGTACTTCGAGCTTGGAATAAAGATAGTCTTTTATACATTGAACGAACAAAATAGAGACCCGAGTTAGAGAGGGGTAAACTGTAAGTATAGCTAACAAGTTAGCATTGTGTATTCATCCCAACGGTTTTCCAACTGTTAGACAGCTTATTATGGCCAAGAAGGTTGCACTCAGACGTGGATTTTGGTTTAGAACCCTAAGCAGAATTGAGCGAGGCGTAATGGACCTTACCGAACGATGCGTAGACCGTATAAAAAGTACAAAGCTGGCCTATGTGGTGATGGCCATATTAGAAAAACTGAAACTTGCAACGGAGAGCACAGTGGATCGGTTGGTCAGGATTGTTGGATTGCCTTTGGCTCTAAAAATTGTTTTAATCGCTCAAAAATGGGGTAACTCTTCAGCTAAGCAATGGGCAACTGACAAATCGTTTGCCTGTTTCTTAGCAGTGATGGATAAAAGCAGATTACCGCTTTGACACTGTGATACCGAAAATCCGAGGATTCTTTAACTGAAGATTTGCATGCTGGCACCTGAATTTCTACCTGTGTGGGGCGGAGTAGGAACTTACATAGTTGATTTAGTTCGACACATGCCAAAAGATACGGAAGTTCATGTGGTAACGCCGCTACGAGAAGGCTTTGGAAAACAGAAAATTTCCAGTACAGATTACGATTTTTCAAAATATTTTGGAGACAATGTACACGTTCATTTCATTTCTAATGCAACCGACACTTTTGTCTACAATGCTAAGTTCCAGTATAACTGTTTGAGGCAAATTCCAAAAATAGTTAAAGAATACAATATAGACATTGTACATTCCCATACTGCCCACATACCTGATTTGTTACTCCAGTTCAAACGCTTGGATACACCTGTAGTAACCACGATTCACACGACAATCCGGGGACAAAGGCAAGGAACGAAAAGGTCAGGCACGAGTTTTTCGGGCCTGGAGTTTTCTGAAAAGCTTACTTATTTGACTTATCCTTTTTTGAATTTTGCTGAAACGATTTACTTTTCAAATAAGCGCTATTACATAACAGTCTCCAATTGGATGAAAAAACAAATTACCGTTCAGTTTCCTGCACTTAAGACATCATCAATCTCAGTTATCCATAACTCTGTAGATACAGAATGGTTTTCACCTGGAGAGAAGTCTTTCCCAAGAGACATCATATTATTCACGGGACGTTTGGTTTCAGCTAAGGGAGTTGGTTATATCGTTGAAGCTATGCCAAAGGTTCTTCGAACCTACCCTGACGCCCTTTTTGTTTTCATTGGACCAGGAAATTATTTTCCTTATCAAAATCGACTCAGAGAAATAGGAGTACCCGACCGGAACTATTTGTTTATGGGTTATTTGAAGGAGGCTAAGGATTTGATTCATTTTTATAGGAGTTCAAGCGTTTATGTGGCTCCCACAATGTATGAGAATCTTCCGATTCGTGTGTTGGAGGCTATGGCGTGTGGAGTTCCAGTGGTAGCCTCAAGTGTATGTGCCATTCCTGAAGTAATAGATCACGGAGTGAATGGTATGCTGGTTCAGCCTGGATCTGTTGAAGAGTTAACTAAAACCATTTGTCTTTTGCTAGATAATCCTGACCTTCGCAAAAAATTAGGAGATAACGCTAGAAAGACGGTATTGGAAAAGTTCAGCTGGAAAGTTAACGCTTCAAAGGCTTTGAATGTTTACCGGCAAATCTCTGACAAGAATTGTAAGAAGCCTGCAGTGTAAATTGAATTGAAAGTCCTGCTAGTTAATCCTCCACGTTACTATGGCATCCCTGTAATTAGAGAAGAGCGTTGTGAAATCACAGAAAGGTACTCTGTTCTTCCTCCATACAGCCTTTTACAAGTTGCTTCGTTACTCAGAGTTGGCGGTCATAATGTAAAGTTGATAGATGCTAACGGTTGGGACCTCAGTTGGGAAAACTGCAAAGAGCAAATTCAAAAGGCAAGTTATGAAGCAATAGTTTTCAGGTTTACTCCAACCACCTTTGATTCAGACAACAAGGTTGCATTAATCTCCAAAAAAACTCACCCGAAAGCTCGAACAATTGGGATATGCTGGACCCTCCGCACTGTCCCTACAGAAGTTCTCCAGAGTTGCATTGATCTCGATATTTACATTAAACAAGAATATGAGTCTGTAACGCCTACGTTAATCTCGACCCTTGCTCGTAATGCTGATTTATCTTCTGTTCATGGAATTGCTTACCGAAATGGCGTCAAAATCACAGTCAACGAAAACGCCGAATCCCTAACTGATTGGGATTCTCTGCCTATGCCTGCCTATGATCTGTTGCCTTCCTTGAAAAATTACTTCATCAATACTCCGCATGGCTCGCCCTTCACTACTTTGTATACCAGCAAGGGTTGCTCTTTCTCCTGCATTTTCTGCACTGTGCGCAATACGCCAGTTAAAAAACGGTCTGCTGAGAATATTCTCAACGAGTTACGTTACTTGAAAAAGAACTTTAACATAAAGATGGTTTCTTTCTTTGATGAGACCTTTACCCTCGACAGAGCCCGAGTAATGGCAATTTGTGATGCTTTGAAGCGTGACAAGCTAAAAATTGTTTGGTACTGCAACACCCGCGTAGAGCTTGTGGATGCAGAGTTGCTTAGGGAAATGTATGACGCGGGCTGCAGGGGGTTATCATATGGCATCGAGAGCGGAAGCCAGCTCATACTAGACGGCGCCAAGAAAGGTACAACAGTTGAGCAAGCAGAAAAAGCAATCAAATGGGCTAAGAAATCTGGAATAAAGGTTTACTGCAGCTTCATTTTCGGGTTACCTGAAGAAAATCAGCAAACTATAGAAGAAACCAAACAGTTTGTTAAGCGAACCTTGCCTACTGGCGCTCAATTTAATGTTGCTGTCCCTTACCCTGGAAGTGAACTCTACAGTTCAGCCGTAGAAAAAGGTTGGATTAAAGCCGGTGTTGACTGGCGCGAAATGTACCAACACGATGCCACCATGCGAACCGACGAACTAAGTTTTCAAGACTTAGACCAAGCAAGAAAAAACGCCTACCACAACCTGTACTTTAACCCAAAATGGTGGCTACAAAACCTTTGGCACACAGCCAAACACCCAGAAGACTTCCCCTTAGCAACAAGATACACTGTTAAAATAATGAAAAATTATCTAGTCAATAAAATGTCCCACTCACATTAAACATCAACGTGATTTAATAGAAACCCTGACTTTTCTAATGACCTCAACCTTCTATCCCCCATACCACATCGGGGGTGATGCGGTTCACGTGAAATATTTAGCAGAGGAACTTACAAAAAGAGGTCATGAAGTGCATGTCTTACATAGCACAGATGCCTATAACATTAAAAGAAAGAAATTACCCATGCCTACAGAAACAAATGGAGTCTATACCCACCCTGTTAAGACACATTTCAATTATACTTCATATGCAGTTTACTTTTCGGGTACTTCTTTGAAAGTAAGTAAACAGTTTGAAAATTTAGTAAAAGAAATTAAGCCAGATGTAGTGCATCACCATAATATTTCCCTATTAGGCTACAACCTTCTAAAGAAACAAGGAAATTACCTCAATATCTACACCGCCCACGATTATTGGCTGATTTGTCAACAAAACAATTTACTAAAAAATCGTTCTCAAATGTGTAACGGGGATGTATCCTGTTTTTACTGTGCTTTAAAGTGTAAGAAGACGCCACAACTCTGGAGGCAACTTGCAAGGTTTAATTCAGCAATAAAAGACATCGATGTTATTGCCGCACCAAGCGCCTACGTTAGCAGTGTGCTCTCACAATTTTTAGGCACTAAAGTAATTACATTGCCAAACTTCGTTCCAGGACCGCCCCATTTCTTGGAGCCTTCAGGCGTGTCCAACTTTTTCTTATACACGGGTGTTTGGGAAAGACACAAGGGCATCCAAGATTTGCTTGAAATTTACAAAGAAAATTTAAGCGAAATTGGTGCGGCTCTTTTAGTTGTTGGAACCGGAAGCCTCAACTGCGAGATTAGAGAGTTTGTGAAGGGGAACAATCTCCAAGACAAAGTCATCCTTCTTGGTCAAGTAGACCAAAACAGGTTATATCACTTTCTAAGGGATGCTAACGCTCTAGTAATGCCTTCAATTTGGCCAGAGAATTGTCCCCTAATTGCTTTGGAGGCTTTATCCACTGGAACTCCTGTTATAGCGCCAAAAAAAGGCGGGTTGCCTGAAATCATCGAAAAAGTTGATTCATCTTTACTTTACAAGTCTAAAGATGAATTGAAACAAATTTTGATTAATTATAAAAGCAGCAACCACTCGCGTTTTAAAATTAAAAAAGTATATGACATTAATTATTCACCTCAGGTTTTTTTGAAAGCATATTTTGAACGGGTATTGTCTCAATGACAACTCTGCATTGTATGTCCTGTGCAAAGTGAAAAAATGAACGTTGCTTTTCTTAAACACAAAAATCTTCGAATACTATTTTGGATAATACTTATCCTTGTTTGCATTTTCCCAAAAGTCCTTTCGTCCACCAATGAAACAGGGGACCCATTCACTTACTCAACAATCGCAGTTAGCCAAGCATCTATTGAGTCAGGACACATTCTAATTCATCCATTTGAACCCGTTGGAGGAACATTACAGCATCATGCAGATTCTCTTTCGGAACGCGCATCCGTAACCTCCCTGCTAACAATTATCAGCCAAGTGACGGGCACTCAAGTAGAGAATTTAATATTCTTTCCGTTAAATGGCTTGATTCTGCTAGCGCTCTCGTTTGCTTTAGCAAAACTTGTTTCCAAATCAAATCTGGTCGCCGCTGCATTCACTTTGTTTTTAGCATATGAACCTGCCATCAACGTGTTAAGTTACAACGTTTTTTACATAGGCTTGGGTTTTAGCCTTTTCTTCACATTTCTTATTCTCTTCATAAAGCCCATAGAATCCCGGGCTTTTTCAGCTAAAGGCATATTTCTGCTAGTCATAACCTTCGTTGCATTGTATTTGACTTATTACACGTCCGAAGTCAACGCTGTTGTTTTCTCTTTGGCAATGGCGGTTGGCGTTTTTGTTTTATCAAAATGCAAAAAAGCCCAACTGCAACCATATAAACTGCGCCGCCCTTTGATAATTTTAGCTTTAATTTTTACATTAATTTTTATACAGTTTGATAATATCTTTTACTCCTATTTTTCTCAAATTATGTCAACTAAATCGTTGAGCTATCTCGGCAGCTACCTCTCATATGTCCGAGGTATGTTTTCTTCAGAATCGAACGGAATGAACACCGCTTACAAAACTGAAGCTTTCACGTCGAATATAGGTTTGTTACTGATAATTTCAATTGTTGTTCCAATTTTACTCTACACACTTTATTTTTCAACTAAATTCTTAAAAAGACCGTCAGTTCTGCTAAATAATAAAATCGATGTGAAGTACGTGCTATTTTTTGCTTTGATGCTCCCATGGCTAGTTGACATCATTATCTATTCTTCACTAGAGGTTTTTCCATTCAAATACTTTTTACTGATGTTTTCGCTTCTTGCGTTTTTCTCGATAAACGAGTTAAAATTTCTTGAAAGAAAAATCAAAAAGCTAAAGTTCGCAAGAATATTCCTGTTGTGCCTTATACTTGTCCTTTGTGTCGCAAAGTTCGGAGCTTGGTTTGAAGATCCAAAATTGGGATATGCTCAATTATTCGATTCATCCATAAAATCAACAAGCCAATGGACATCTCAATATGCAACCGAAGGCAATATACTGACGGATTTGAAGACAGGCGGACGTTTACTGGAGGATGTCACAGAACTTAAAAAGGTCGATTCAATATACATCCATCTATTCGACCAAGAGACTATCAGTTTTCTTTACATTTCAGATTTTGAAAATGCAAGCAGAGTCTTCGAACAGACCAACTGCAACTATCTGGTGCTATCATACACAAGTGTGTCACAATCTATAGAGGGCGCAAACTGGTTAAACTCTAAGCCCCTTGGAAGTGCTTTCTATTCCCCAAACAATTACACTGATCTTGAGAAAATATACGATGACGGAAAAGGTGTAGTCTATAAGAGTACTTCTTGAGATTTCCAGCGAGCACAAAATCTTGAAATGTTGGTTAAAAATACAATCGCCCTCTTTACATAAATTATCTACAGGAAGCGTACTGCTCTGAATTTGTTGCTCGTAGGCAGCAGGTACTTGCCGTATAGGCATGAGGGAGACAAAAACTTCTGGCTTATGCTTACCAAGACTATATGTCAGAAGGGGGAACGCATTTGCGTCACTTCAATCAACAATGATTGCAGAGGCGATTACTTTAAAGCGCCTGCAATGCGCCTGCACAATTTAACACCCTTTCCATTCCCAACTTTAAACTCCAAATTCAGTAACAGTAGCATAAAGTTTTCAAATAATTATGGCAGCAAAAGTTTCTCATTTTTGAAAAATCTTAACAAGATAAAAAGCATCGCCACAGAAGAGAATAGCCAACTGATACATCTAATCGATAACTATGGACCGATAATGGCAGGATTAAATAGAAAAAATAGGGTGCCCCTCAGCATTTTTGCTCCTACATATCATCCTCACCACCAGTTTTATGACAATCTTCTGAAAGCAAGCTTACGACCTTTCACAAAGGTTATAACAACAACCAATTCTTTCAAACATAAACTGGTAGAATTAGGTATTGCACAAGATAAGATAGAGATTATCCATTGGGGAGTTGACGCCGAGTTTATGAAACCTAGTTTTGCACAGAGAAAACAGACAAGAGAAAAATTAGGCATAGATCCAAATTCAAAATTGATTTTGTGGTCGGGGTTTCTACAGCAAATTGGCAGGGGGGAGTTTCAATGTGCGCTCAAGATTGCTAACAAAAGCATAAAGCAAAACAGTAATTACAAATTTATTTTGGCTCTCAAGAACGTGCATTTCAAAGAAGAATACCAATATTACGAAAAGAGGGGCATTAAAATAATTTCAACCAACTCCAACTTAGAATTCCTCAAATTAGTAAACGCCTCTGACGCTTTTCTTTCTCCAATACTATCAACAGCCTCCATTGTTGCCCCACCTTTAACTTGGATAGAATGTATGGCCTTGGGTGTTCCCATAATAACCACAAATGTTGGTGGCTCCAACGAGTTAATTTTGAATGGTGATACAGGGTACATATTTAATTCACTCCAAGAGGCCACCGAAAAGATAAACACAATTCACGTGGATGAAACCTTGCATAAAAAAATCTCTCAGGCAGCAAGGGAAAAAGTACGGATGGAATACAACATTGAAGGCATTGCCCACAAATACCTGTGTCTTTGGAAAGAAATGGCAGAAGGGAGACGATAAAAATACAGTATAAAGCAAAAGTTGCCTACCTAAAGATTGGAGTTGCCAAACAATACGACAAGAGACGTTTTTCTAACGTAATTGGACAACTGGTCGATAGGTTAGAGAAAAATGCTATCTTGGAATTAATTGAAAATCAAACTTCCACACGCATAGTAGTTATCGATACCCCTTGCGGCACCGGAAGGATGATTGAATTGTTAACAAAAAGTGGCCGATATGTTGTTGGCGCTGACATTTCGAAGAGCATGTTGTCATCTGCGAAAGAGAGATTAAAGCGAAGTGTGTATTTTGATTTGGTGCAATGTGAAGCAGAAAATTTACCATTTAAAGACGGCAGCGCAGAATTTACCGTATCAGTGCGCTTAATGGGGCATGTTCCACCGATTATTCGGAAAAAAATATTGCTGGAATTTAGTCGCATCACAAAAGGGCAAATGATTATTGCGTTTTATACTCCTCTTTCGCTCTTAGGAATGTTCAAACGAGTTAGACGCGTTGTGAATGGAAATCTATGGTTTCCCGTGACAAATCAAGCTGTTGGAAACGAACTTGAATGTTTAGGTTTACAGGTACAGAAAACAAAGTACATCTTGTCTTGGATTGCAGAAACTTTCTTTATATTAGTAAAGAAGTCTTATTTACTTGAACGGGACATACAAAAAAGGGATGAGTATGGAAAACGACGCTGAAACAAAGATAAAGCAAGACCTTCTTGCTGAAATTCAGAATTTAGAGCACAATTATGAGGTTATAAGGAATTTTATCGCTGGAGTAGAATACGAAGTATCAGTCATCGGCACCAGTGTCCAATCATTTAAAGACGGCTTAAGTCGCGCCAGCGCCTTCGTACTTGCCCTCTACAACCTCAAGGGCAAACGGGTTAACATCCCATGGGACCCCCTCTTCACCAGCCTAGACTACGCCTTAGCGACTCTGTCAACATCTCCAAAGAAAGCAACTGTCCAAGCAATACTATCCATGGCTGAAGCCCAAATGGAACAAGTAATGACTTACTTTTCAGCCCTAAAAGAATCACTAAAATAAACTGAGCAGAAGAGCAAGTCTTAAGTAGAAAAAATATCATTTTTCATTAGTTATTATTGTATCTTTTTTTGCGATTCAAGCCGACATAATCATACAATTCTCATTTTTCGTTTGTCTGATTGCCATGTTGCGGTTGCACTGAAGCGCAAAGTTAAGGCAGAAACTAGTGAACTATTCAAATTGAAGTGAAAATCTTTATTTATTTAACAGCAGTCTTTTAATTTGAGGCTTTTTTTTGAAGAAAACCAATTCCAATTTGCTTAGTTTTGGAAATATCATTGCTTTCGCGGCTACTCTTGCCGTCAACGGTTTAGCAGGCACAACCCTGCTCAATGGCCGAACAACCGCACAGGTATCTGACTTATACTCCAACCCTTTTACGCCTGCAGGCTACGTTTTCGCCATCTGGGGAATCATCTACATCCTTCTAGGAGTATTCGTCATTTACCAAGCCTTGCCAAAACAAAAAGACAAACCCTTCCAAAAACAAATCGGCAGCCTATTTATTCTAAGCAGCATATTCAACGCTGTTTGGCTTTTTCTCTGGCAATACGACTACATCACTATCTCAGTGATTGTGATGTTTGCCCTATTGGCAACTCTAATCACAATTTACCTGCGTCTATGCATAGGAAAATCAGTTTCGTCTAGAATTGAGAAGCTGGGTGTTCATTTACCGTTCAGCGTTTACCTCGGTTGGATTTCTGTGGCGTCAATTGCCAATGTGGCTGCTGCTTTGGTTTCGGTTGGATGGGATGGGTTTGGTTTGGGTGCTCAAACATGGGGCATAATTGCGATGGGGGTTGCTTTAATCGTAACCTTGATAGTAATCATTGCCCGAAGAGACATTGCCTACAGTTTTGTAGTAGTGTGGGCGCTATCTGGATTAGTATTCAAACAAAACACGGACCCATTTATAGCAGTGGTTGCTCAGGAAGCCATCGTAGTAATCCTTGTTGCTTTAGGGCTTTCGCTTTTAGAGCGGAAAGTGAGGCAGCGAAGAGCTAACCCTGGAGCCCACAGATGAAGAGTTAAGTATCAGCCAAAGAAAACATTCTTGAAGAAAAATGGCTTACCTGCGGGACGAGGATGAAAAATTCGAAGTAGATTACCCACTGGAAAAGATTTGGAAATCAATTCCAGAGGTAACCAAGATTTTAGAGTGGCAAATCGAAGAAAAAGACGAAGTAACGCATAAGGTTAAATTAAAAACAAAGGGAGGTTTCATGGCTTACAGTTCAGTCATGTTCGTCGAGGTAGCCTCTGTAGATGAGAAAAAAACACGCATGTCCATAAAAGCTGAAACCCCTGTGACCACGATAACCTCGGTTCTTGATTTTGGCAGAACAAGAGATCGAATTGGGCAGTTTATCGAAGTGTTAGCTAAGCAAATGGAAAAAAAGAAGCAGCCACCACCTTCGGGCGACAATCCAAAAATCTAATATTACTATTTGAGCTGGATTACTGTATGATTCGCGCCGTCTACTTGGGTACCAAGTCAGAAAGCAACGTTGACGCTAAGCAGGTTAAAGCGTTAAATCTCGCGAATATTTGGCTTGAACTTGTTGACCCAACTGAAGACGAGCTAGAGGCAGTCTCTGAGACAACTCAAGTGTCCGTCAACTTCTTGAGGTTATCCAAAACTAATGGCATTGTCAATTTACGTTTAGAACAAAACTACGTCATTATCAATTTCCTTGCATTGCAGGATGTTATGTCAACAAAAAAATCTTACCCAGCCATTATTGTTGTTTCCAAAAACTTTCTCATAACCGTGGCTAAAAAGGAAATCCAGCCAATCATCAACACAGCTAAAGAAAGAATGAGCAGAACCAAAATAGACCCTGCCTCAATAGTAACCTACTTTATCATAGACGAAATAGTCGCCAACCACTACATGCAAATTGAAAAGTTGGAGAACCTAACGGCGAAGATGGAAGAGGAAGTTGTTGAGAAAACATCCGCTGATACTCTGAAGAAAATTTTTAGGCTCAAATCCAACATGATTAGCTTTAATAAGGTTCTGTGGTATGAACGCGGCTTGGTTTTTAATATCAAGAAATGCGACGCTAACTGCATAGATGCAAAAGCCCGAGCATTATTTGACACAACCCACGAGGAATTAACAAGGCAAGTAGATATCGTGGAAACCTACCGAGAAATCCTCTCAGACGCAATAAACGTGCACCTGTCCGCTGTCTCAAACAAAATTAACCTATCAATAAAAGCCCTAACAGTCGTCATTTTCTACCTAACCATAATAACAACCGTCACCTCTTTTCCCAACACTGTCGCCACATTCTTCGGTATCTCACAGTTTGGCAACACCAACATCATCATAGTCAGCGCTGCAATGTTGGTCTCGATTATTCTGCCGTTGGTTTGGCTATGGAGAAGGAAATGGCTCACGTCAAAACGGCTTGATTACCCCTAAGCAGATGATTGTATGACCAAAAAACAAACCCCAAACATCACCTACAAGGGCAGAAGCATAGGCATAGTCGTATTAACAGCCACACAACTACTAATTGGCGTCATCCATGTTTTCTTCGGTTTTTTTCTTCTTGCGTATGAAACTCTGTTTTTCATACAAGCCACAATCGTTTATGACGTTTACACGATTTTATTTGGCTTACTGACGGTGGTCTTCGCCGTTTTTGTTTGGCAGAGCAAGAAGGCAGGGTGGATTGGAACTATTGCTGTTTCACTGTTTGTCATTGCTGCGGATTCTTTGACTCTACTGGATTTACCTAGTATCCCCGGGATACCGAAGTTTGCGGGGTTTGGCGAGATTACTTATAGCGTTTTGATTATTTTTTACTTGTGCACCAGCCAAGTTAGGAAGAAGTATTTGGGTAGATTATCTTAGTGCGGCGTTGTTGGGGTAGCCCCGACTTTCCCAGTAACCCAGATAGTTGGGGTTGTCAGTCAACTCGATTTTTGTTACCCATTTTATCCATTTGTAGCCGTACTGGCTTTCAGAGACCAATTGGAATGGGAAGCCTCGTTCGGGCGGAATCACCAATCCATTCATCTTGTAAGCTAATAGGATATGGTTGTTTGTAACGTAGTCGAGAGGAAGCTCGGTTGAGTAACCGTCGGAAGCATAAAAGATTACGCCAACTGCGCTCGAGTTGACGCCAGCTTGTTTAATCAAGTCGTCAACAAGGACGCCCTCCCAAAGAATTTTAGCTGACCAGCCCTCAACACAAAAGAGGGTTACAACTTTTTGGTAATTCTGAAAACTACTGACCACTTGATCGTAAGAGTAATCCAGGGTATGGTTCACTAACCCAGTTATTTCCAGCTGATAAGTTGAAATGTTGATGTTTTGTGTTCCCTTGATGGCGTTTTCGCGGACATCCGCTATCGAGGATAGGTTTTGTCCTTGGTAGTCCCTGACTTCTCCGGGATACAGGTTTTTGGGTTGGGGTGGGTTTTGAGCGTAATAAATCGCCAAAAATAGAAGCGCAAAAAGCATCGCGATAAGAAAAGCAGAAATTAGCTTGTTAAAACGTTTAGGTTTCTCCATGAACCTTCAATATTAAAAGCCAAAAGTAGGCTTTAAACATACCTAAAGGGCTTCCATCTTGTTGAAAAGCTTGAGTTTCAATCAGTTTTTAAGGAAACCCTTAATGCATCCAACGTGAAGTCAAATAAACAGCGACACGGATCCATGATTAAATTAGCTGACCCCTCAGAATTCAAAAGCATCGACATACCCACTGACCCCGGAGTATACCTCTATCGTAATGAGCAAGAGGAAATCATTTATGTGGGCAAAGCTAAAAGCTTGCGTTCAAGGGTTAAGAGTTATTTTTCAAGCAACGACCACCCCGCTAAGACGCGGCAGTTGGTGTTGCATATTCGCCAGATCGACTGGGTCGTAGTCAACACCGAAGTTGAGGCGCTACTTTTAGAAAACAAACTCATCAAACAACACACGCCCAAGTACAACGTTAACCTCAAAGACGCAAAAACCTTCGCGTACATTTCGCTGACCAGAGAACCTTTTCCAAGGATACTAACGAGCCGCAAGGTTTCGCGCAAACTTGAATCTTTTGGACCTTACACCGACGGTTTCACAAGGCAGGATTTGCAGCGTTTAGTCGTTAAAGTGTTTAAGCTACGAACCTGCAAAACCATGCCCAAACGAGCTTGCCTAAACTATCACATCCACCTCTGCACCGCTCCATGCATCGGCAAAGCTACCGCAGAACAATACGCTGAACAAGTGCGGCAGGCTCGCAGCTTCCTAAACGGAAACTACCAACAAACAATCGAACAACTCAAAACTCAAATGCAAACCGCTTCAGAAGCACAGCAATATGAGAACGCACTTGAACTTCGCAATCAAATCCAATCCATAAGACTTGTTACTGAACATCAAATCGTCGATAAAGAGCGTCGCTTTGACCAGGATGTGTTGGTGTTTAGGCAGGTGGGCGAGAAGATGCTGGCAGTTCAGATGGGCATGCGCAAAGGAGTACTCCTGGGCAAAAAAGAGTTCAGCGTTGATTTACAGCCTCAGATTGAACAGGAATTCTTAAAGGCATATTATACCTCAAACCCGATTCCAAGGGAAATCCTGCTAAACAAGCCCTGCTGGCAAGGCGCTGAAGAGAAGAAGGCTTTAGAAGAGTTCCTCTCCGCAAAGAGGGTAGCACCCGTTTCATTGACTATTCCTAGGCGAGCCGACAAGTTGGGGCTTGTACAGTTGGCAGAGAAAAACTTAGAGTCAGGCTTAGACGTTGATACTGCCTTGGTTGACTTGCAGAATAACCTCAACCTCCCTGTGCTGCCGCATGTAATCGAATGCTTTGACATATCCAACTTGGGAACCGAACACGTCGTTTCAGGCATGGTTACCTTCAAAGACGCCAAACCCGACAAGAAAAACTACCGCAAATTCAAAATCAAAACATTTGTTGGACAAGATGATTTCGCCGCTGTTAACGAGGTTGTGGCTAGACGGTACAAACGCCAAATCGATGAAAAAGGGCAGTTACCTGACTTGGTCGTTATCGACGGTGGACCCGGACAGGTTCATGCAGCAAAACATGCCTTACAAACTCTTGGATTGCAGCTCCCACTTATCGGTTTAGCGAAGGAACATGAAGAAATCTATCTACCAAATGAATCTGCACCAAGAATTTTCGACAAGAACAGCAAAATGATGCTCCTGCTCCGCAAAATCCGTGATGCTGCCCACGACTTTTCTGTGGGATACAACCGCAAACGACGACAGATGAAAATTCGAGAAGAATTCAAGCAAGCCTAAAGACACTCTTTGAGGGCGTCTTCAAGCTGACTGAAGCCTTTTATTATTTTGTCTGAGTGAAACACAATCCAGGGGCTCAGACATTTGAGTTCCGAAACGACGATGATGTGTTTGCCTTTGCGTTTGGCGTAGAACAGTTCCATGCATGCACCTGCTGAAAGGATGGGCAAGTATACAACCATGACGTCGCATCGGTCAGCGTCGTCGAGGTCCCTCTGGATAAAGTCGAAGACTGGCACCTTATCCCACCAGCACTCTTCCGTTCCATTGTAGAGGACACGTTCTCTCTTCCACGGGTCAATCACTTCAAACCCCAGTTTAACGCAGACTTCGGTAATGGTTTTTCGGTAGTCTTGCTGTTTTTCCATACCTATAATTGGGCCCGATATGAACACTTGCGTCAAGGATATCACTTGGAAACCAAACATTGCGCCAAGATTAATATTGTTTAGTGGGAGCGGTTTAATAATTGCAGTTGTTATTTTAGCGTGGAGATGGCGCATGCTCGACATGGTTTCGCTACTGCTAATTTCCATCCTTGTGGGTCTTTTAGGCTCGCTTACAGGTCTTGGGGGCGCCAGCATCCTTATTCCCATCATGGTTTTTTTCGGCATCCCTGTTAAAGAGGCAGTGGCATGCGGAATGGTTGCTATCATAGCTACGTCCAGCGGCTCCGCCTCCTCTTTTGTTCGAGAAAGAATAACCAACATTAAACTGGCAATGTACCTTGAAATGTTCACAATCATCGGAGCCATCGCGGGCGCAACAATCACAGTGATAATTGCTCCCATTTTTCTCTACTTCTTGTTTGCTGGATTTCTGATGACCTCCTTCATCAACGTCCGAAGTTCCATAAAAGAAAACTACATTTCCCCAACAAGCCAAGACAGACTGTCCAAATTGCTGGGGCTTGAAGGCAGCTACTTTGACAAAGCCAAGAATCAATTGGTAAAATACAGGGCAACCAACGCACTTCTGGGAGGATTAGGAATGCTAGTAGCGGGATTAGCAGCCGGCATGCTCGGCATAGGCGCAGGTGCCTTCAAAGTTATCGTCCACGAAAAAGTCCTCAAGGTCCCATCAAAAGTTTCCAGCGCCACAAGCAACCTCGTCATAGGCATGACTGCACTGGCAGGCGTGAGTGTTTACTTGTTTTCGGGGCTACTGAACTTGACTTTGATGGCTCCGATGGCGATCGGTGTCACAGCTGGAGCAGTGGTAGGCGGGCGAGTGTTAAACAGAATCCATGACAAAAACCTCAAAAGTCTCTTCTTGGTCATTGTTACAATCCTAATTATCCAGATGCTCTACAAGGGAGTCACAGCGCTATGACAGATGAGGGCGGCGAATCCAAACTGGAAACCATCATAAGCTACCTACTAATAATAGGCGTCGTCACCAGCGTTATACTGGAAATCACCGGAATAACTCTCTACTTCAAATCATATGGCAACGTCCAGATTTCCCAATCACAAAATGTCTTCATTACAAGCGAGAACTTTTTTGCGTTCATAATCGACAAAGTTCAGAACTTGTTTGCTTCAGAAAGCGCAATCTTGTTCATGACGTTGGGTGTGATAATTCTGATTTTGACACCCTATATTCGGGCGTTAGCGTCTGTGGTCTATTTTGCATGGGAGAAAAATCGCAATTACGTTCTCATTACGCTGTTTGTGTTGATTGTGTTAACGATTAGTCTGGCGCTGCATTAACTGTAAGTTAATGAAATAATTAGTCTCGGTTGGGAGCACCGTGTGGTAAGGTTTAACCGTTATACCTGCGTTCTATGATTATCTGATTAACCTCTGGTTGATGCAAAATGTCCCCAATCAATACAATGCAAGAAAAAGCAGCAGCATACGATAGAGTCAAAGGGGTTCGCTTTGAAGTTGATAAAGCCCTTTCAGTCCTCAAAGAGTTTAGGCAGAAGTACCCTTTCACCGAAAATCTAAGGTCGATAGAATGGTTAGAACCCGATAAACTCTTCAAGATAAACCCTGATGAAGTCGGTGAATTCTTCCATTTTCTAGAAAGCTCCCTTAAACCTCTCGGAGCAGCAACGGGTAATGGCTCAAATGTTTACCGCAACGCTCGTCTACAAATCGGAGACTTCAAAAACCTACTTCGCTCCGCAGTGGACAGTCGAAGGTCTTTAGCCCAAAAAGTTGATGCACCTTGGGAAAGAATAGGCGGTTTAGGACAAGACAAACAGCTTGCTAAAGAAATCATATTCTGCTTCAATTATGAAAGCGGAACAGTCTTGCCTGTTTTTAGCAATCAACATCTGCGGCATTTCGTTAACCGCGTAAGCGATGCACCTAGCGGACAAACCAAGTATCTTTCGCTTGGGCAAGAATATGAACGCTATACCGTTGAATTGTTAAAAGCCAAAAACAGTTTACCGTTAACTCGAGGCTGGGATGCTTTGTACTTTGCAGTTTTCTTATTCAATACTTACTCGCCGCCAGACAGCGAAAAACCCACAGTCAATCCGTCAGGTGAAGGAAAAACCATAAACGTGGTAACTAACGAGCAGTTGGAGCTAAGAGCATTCGTTAAACTACTAGCTGAACTGCAATCAAAGGGAAAAATCACGGGGCAAGAGTTCCGTGAGAACCGCGAATTGTGGATGCACCAACAACCCAACGACCGCGATGTAACGGTCTGGCGATTAAAGAAGCTTCTAACAGAAAATGAACCAAACCCTAATGCGCAAAGACCACAATCGGATGAACCTCCAAAACGACCGACACGCCAGCGGTTATAGGAAAATTGGGGATGGGTATTGCAAAGGTTGGCATTATTCTTCCCATTTTAGTTATCTTTAGGATAAAGTGATGGTAGCGGCTTGGTATGATCGAGACAGAAAACCTTACCAGAAAGTTCGGTAACCTCACGGCAGTTGATGGCGTGACTTTTAAAGTGAATAAGGGGGAAATATTTGGTTTTCTGGGACCTAACGGGGCAGGAAAAACTACAACGGTTAGAATACTTTGCTGTCTGATTGCTAAGACCAGTGGGAACGCCAGAGTCGGTGGTTATGATGTCGGTCAACCAGAAAATGCTTTGAAGATTAGGAAGATGATTGGGCTTGTTCCCGATAACGTGGGTCTCTATGAGTCTCTCACCGCATATGAGAACTTGGATTACTATGGGACTCTGTATAGGCTGACTGACTCCCAGCGCAAGGAGAGTAATGAGTACTTCTTAAAGTTGCTTGGACTTTGGGAGAAAAGAAATGTTTTAGCAGGGGCGTTCTCGAAGGGAATGAAACAGAAGCTGGCGATAGCACGTGCTCTGATTCATAACCCCGAGATAGTTTTCATGGATGAGCCCACGGCAAACCTTGACCCTGAGTCTGCAAAGACCGTTAGAGAATTTATCCTTGAATTGAAGAAACAGAAGAAGACTATTTTTCTGAATACACATAATCTTGACGAAGCTCAGAGAGTCTGTGATAGGATGGGTATCTTGAATACTCGTTTGATGGCGATAGGCACTCCTGAGGAGCTCGAACAGTCGATTCATGGTAAAAAGACTGTTATCCAGTTGAGGCAGGTTACTGAAGCGATTCTTGGTGCATTGGAGAAATTGCAAGTTAAGAATATGGTTGTGGAGGGTAATAAGCTGACGCTAGATGTCGAGGATCCCAAGGAAGAGAACCCTGACATTGTGAGCGCGGTTGCTGCTGCAGGAGGAGGAATCGAAACGGTTACGGTGAGCAGTAGTTCGTTAGAAGATGCTTACCTGAAATTGGTGAGGGAGAATGCGCAATGACCACTTGGATGCCGTGGAAGATAGCGCGTAAAGAGTTGAAGGTGATCCGCAGAAAAAGAAGCATAATCTTCTATACTGTTGGGCTTCCCCTGCTAATTGCAGTCGTTTTCTCATTTGTCCTCAAGAGCCAAATAGCCAATGGAATTCCCGGTACGATATCGTTGGGTGCCGAATCAATCATATACCTCTTCGTTATCTTAGCAACTGTTCTTCCCAGCACGATTGCAGCCTACAGTATTGTGGGTGAAAAAGTTGAGAAAACATTGGAACCGTTGCTTGCAACGCCGACCACAGATGAAGAAATTCTGCTTGGAAAAAGCATAGCAGCTTTCATACCGCCTGTTTTATCCACGTGGGCAGGAGCATCCATCTTCATGACCTTAACAGACTATATACTGTACAATGGAGGGTTGGGCTACTATTATTTTCCCAACTGGAATGCAGGTGTTATGCTGTTACTTCTCGCTCCATTGGCAGCAGTTCTCAGTATTGAAGTTGCAGTAATGGCATCGTCGCGGGTAAGCGACGTTCGGGGTGCAAACCAGATTGCTGGTCTCATGTTTATCCCGTTTGTGGCTGTTTTCTTTGCTGGAGCGGAAGGACTTTTTGCGTTCAGTATCGATAACCTTCTGATTTTCGCTGGCGTTGTTTTGGTCATTGATGTGGTCTTTCACTTTTTGAGCAGATCTACTTTCAAGCGAGAGGAGATTTTAACGAAGTGGAAGTGAGATGCAAAATTTGACTGATAAGGAATCCACTACTTGAATGATCCGTGAATTTTGTCGGGTTTGACGGTTTCCAGCTACTGAAGAGAGTTTTTGTGTCGAATTCTTCCACATATAGGAGAATACTCGATATCTTTGCAGTTGCGGTTTAACTTAGTTGTTGTTGCAACCGGTGTGCAGAATGCAGTTGCAGCAGCAGCAACAACAACTTCTCTGGGCTTTCGATAGAAGTAGTAGTCCTATAGCGCTACTAGACGACTACTTCTAACGAGGCTATGCTGAGGTCAGCGCATATTGTTACCAAAGGCTAAGAGAAGTAGTTGAAAATGAAAATGCTATGTTCTACTTCTTCTAATATGCTAAGAAAAAAATATTTTTTTAAAATTACCGATAATTAAAATCAGTTTTTGATTTTATTAAAGCTTCAAACAATTATCAGACAAGCCGATTTATAGTGATATAATTTAAGGGAGTAGAATTGTTCCACTGCTTCCGAAGCAATCTCCGAGTACCTGCACATCGATGTTAGTTCCCGAATGAAAATCTGCACTGGGAATTAATAAGTTGACTTGAAGGCTATCTCCTTTGTTAATCAAAGAACTGAAAACAGGGTTTTCTTCGTTAACCGCAGTGCCGTTGATGTATCCCTTTAAACCGACAACTTCATTGTTACTGTTAGGATTAATCAAGACGTTTTGTAGCTGTCTGGTATAGTTTGCACTTGAAAAAGCAAAAGAAATGTTGTAATAGCCATCCGCTTTCCTAACCCCTACTAAGGATGGATTATCAGATGCCCAACCATTGCAAACAAAAAATCCGCTCTCTGCCGCAACAACAAGAATTGTCCAGCAAATTAACGCTACTGAAATAACAACAAAAGCTATAGAAAGAGCCTTCGACTTTTTCAATTCTATCACCTTTTGAATTAATTCTATTTCTTGATTATTTTTTGCTTGTGTGTCTTTCGAGTTGCATACATCAATTTGGCTGCCTAAAGAAGTGTAGGGTGACACCCTTAAAAAAGGGAATACGGATTGGAAACAAGAAGCAACTCACTTTCAAAGAAAAAGTAACAATAGAAAGAGGAAGTAGAGGTTCATGGACGATTGATGTTAGCCCTCATTTCTCAAAGCTTCCTGTACATCAAAAATTGAAGTACGGTATCGTTATTACTGTGTTAAGCTCGAATAGGGCAAGCATTTACTCGTCAATAATGAACTGGGTTAGACCACAAGAAGCAGAGATACTTGCACCAACGATTCAGAACTTGGTACCTGCCAAATAAGGAATACAAACAATTTCTAAGTTCAGACAAAACTCGGATGAAAATAAATAGTGCATGGGCGAGGCAAGCGAGTTCCAACGTTGCCTTATCTGGACTTAAATGCGGTTTTGGGGTGAAATACGCCTCCCGTCTTGCCGAAGCTCAGGGTACCGTTCCTTCCTCAAGCAAAGCCAAAGGAGCGTTCATACTCGTAGGTTGCGGCCCACGCAAGTCAAGGTTAGCTTAATCGACATATAACGGTTATTGCGGAATCAGCAATACCAAATTCACCCTGATTGACAAAGAAAAATGGGACGGTGCGGGTGACATCTCCATTCACAGAGGGTTCAAAGCAATCCTAATGCGTAGACTGCAGGGGGTTTGTTCTCTATCCTCACCAAGGCCTTAAATTAAATTCTGCTGCCTTCAACGTTGACGAGGAATGAACCTTAGTATGGTTTGCAGATTGCCTTTTTGTCCACCATTTTTATCAGCTTAACAAGGCTTTCCCTGTTAATACTCTCAATTGTGGGAACTTTTATGTGCCTCATTGTTTTACCGTTCCCCTCAAACAGTCCAATCTCCTCATCGCTTAAACCCGTGACTGCAAAACCGACATGAACACGATTCCTCATCGCCGCAATATAGAATTTGCCATCCGCAAACGTTACGACTCCCCACATTATTTTTTCTTGACAGTCTGGAAGTGTTTCTATGAAGATTTTTCTAACTTCTTTCAGGATTTCTCTCTGGGGTAATTTTTGCTTCTCTATGTAAACATCCACTTGATTGTCCATTATGCTTCACTCTTTCCCTGCTATCCAACCTGAATAATTCTTTTGAGCACAGTTAAGTATTGCAAGGTTATCCAGTAGTTTACGTCTTTGTACTTAGCTCCAGCCATCACACTTACGTCGTATATTCCATTATCTTGTTTTTGCTTCTCAAACCAATGCATTATTTCATTGATTTTTGGATGATTATTAATTCCAAGAAGTGTCAGCGTGTCTATCGTTGACAGTATATCTGTCCAGTGATATGGAAAAGTGAATTTGGTCCAATACTCAACTCCCGTTCTGTCCGAGTACTTGTCTCGAGTAAAGACCCTTTCCGCCAATAGCAGTGCTGCGTCCTTTACTTTACTTCTGTATGCAGACATTAGAGAAAATGGTCTTAACACAATACCTGTAACTAGGTGAGAGAATGGTTTTGTTCTATCTGGCTCAATTGTTTCCTTCTCATTTAGAGCTTCTAATTCTCTGTTTCTGGTTCTTAGGGGAATAGCCCATCCTCCATCATCCTGCGTCATTCTAAGTAACCAGTTAAGTGATTTCTCAATTATAGTGCCTTCATATCCTGCTTTTATCAGGAATTCTGTGATGCTCGCACTGTAGTTGGGGCTGTACTGGTTTCCGTACATTCCCCTGAATTCTCCTTCTTTTGTCTGGAACGAAAATAAGTAATCAGCCGCATTCCTTATTGCGTTGTGTTTTTTGTTTAATCCGTAGAATTCCACTAATTCTGCTATTGTCTTGTATGTTTGATATTGGTTGTAATTTGTGGGTGAACGCAATGTAGCGTTCTTATTTGGGTATATCCATGAACCATTTGATTGTTGGTTTTTTAGTATTCTTTTCACTCTTGGCAGATTACATAATTCTTCTATGTCCACCTCTTCTCCAAGCAAGTTCCGCCTTGTAAATGCTATTAATGCTTCATTGCATGTGCCAAGCAATGTCTTGATTGCAACTTCCATTTCTAGTCTCCTTTAGCCATTTTTGGATAAAAAGTTCTCGACATCATCTATGAACCTCAATGTCCCTGTCTCAATTTGCTGGGTCAATGCATCTGAGTCGCTGAAATCTGGATTTTCAACCAGAATGTTCTCGAGAATGGAATCGACGCCTTTTGTCGTTGGTGGAATTCGGTATTTGTTCCAGCTGCTTTCTTTGAACATTTTCCAATACTTTGCTTGGAAGCCTTTGTTGCATCCGAATAGCCAGACTTCAAATCTAAATCTTTCATGGACAAAGACTATCCCAACTTTTAGTCCTCGAAGTTTCAGCGACTTTGGAAAGAAAGAAAAATACGTCATATCCATATAGCCCAAATAGATGCTTCCCGATACCGAATAGTCAGGATACTTCTTTTCAAAATACGACCTCAACTCCATAATATAATCCATTAATCCTCGGTATGCCCTTTGAATAGTTCCCTTCTCGAGCTGCCTTCTATATTCACTCATAGATTCCTTAAATGAATCCATATCCTCAATCCACCACGTTTAACGAATCTATAGATTTGGACTGCTTATCAGGTTATTGCCAAGAAGAAAGAGGATTGCGCGGGTGACATCTCCATTCACAGAGGGTTCGAATCCCACCCCCTGCACCTGTTTCGGTACTAGAAAATCAAATGTCTCTTCCTGAAAAACTATTTTCTGATGATTAAACTTGCTCGCTTGATAAAACGCTTATGAAAGAGGCAACCTGCCCATAAAAAGGTGACTCATGAGGATCAAAATTCATAATATAATTGACCTCCTGGCAGATGAGCTTTCAGAGGGGTGAGGCAGTACATAGCCCAGCCCATATATTGACTTTGGAACTGTAAATAATCATCCTGGTCAGTACGGAAGTATCTGAATACCTGTTCATGATCAGGGTGGTTGGGATTTTCTTCAAGCCAACGTATCAGTCCATACCAACTGTCCGAAATGTACCTGTCCCAGTCAACGCGGCTGGAACGGATGATATATTCGAGTTCAAAGCCTTCGTTTCGGGTAAATTGAGCCAGTTCTGGTTCGGTGTGTGTAGTTGTCTGTTTTTGGGCATATTGCGGATGTACTTGATTGCTAAGCCAGTGAGTTTCACCGATGCCGAGGCGTCCATTCTGATGCACGGCCCGCTTCATCGCCTGGATTGTCTGCTGGAAGCCGCCAAAAACAAAAGTTGCCCCAATACATGTTGCGGCATCGAAAGCCCCCTCTTCGAACACGTAGTCAGCCGCGGGGGAGCATACGATTTCGATTTGACCCGCCAACCCTCTCTTGGCTAGCTTATCTCTGGCCCGGTCGCAGAAATCCCGTGATATATCGATGCCAATGCCGGTGATTCCGAATTCCTCAGCCCAGAGAGTAAGAGGTTCGGCGCAGCCACAACCGAAGTCGATAACTCGACTACCTTTTTTCAACTTGAGCAGTTTGCCGAGTTGGATGATTTTTTCAGACGTAGAAGGGTTGAGTATCTCCATATAGCGGTGTGAGATGCTCATAAGGTCAAAGAATTCCGTGATTCAAGCCTCCTTCAGGATAGTGACTTCATTATGATACCAGCGATTAATTACGTTTAATGCTCCCTCTATCTGATGAACTTAACTATACGGGCAATTGACGATTAAGGATAGGGTAATAATAAAGTATTTGGCGGCTGCTTTTTTGTTCCAATGTGTTTCGCTTTTTAGTCATCTGCACAAAGAAAAGAAGTGCTTGCGAGTGATACCTCGAGGCTAGAAGGGGTTCAAATCCCACCCCACGTATAATCAAACATGTCCCTTTGGTATCTGAAGGCGACGTGACCAAACGTGGCGAAACGGAACTTTCAAAACCTCTCCCTTTCTAACCCAGCGCTTTTGTGTCACACCGACTCGAACCTGGCGTTTCCCATCTGAATAGGCGCTGGTATGCAGAAAAGTAGTTTTCGCCTGAACATCAACTAACCCATCTTGCACGCCAGAGAGGACCTCTACAGGATAAATGCCCTTGAGGTAAAACTCGGTTGTCATGGAGTTTTCTCCTGCAGAGCATCCGATGAAGTGGCAAAGTTGCAGTTTTTTCGGATTGTTAAAATTATATTTAAGAAGAAAAAGAAAGGGAAAAATGACGGTACAAATGAACGTAAATATTG
>CAVTBV010000002.1:0-142663 GCA_963733095.1 Candidatus Bathyarchaeota archaeon | reverse complement strand
GGCGGGTCCGACGGGAGTTGAACCCGCGACCCTCGGATTAAGAGTCCGATGCTCTAGCCTGACTGAGCTACGGACCCGCACTTTCGCTTTTGAAAAAGGTTTCATTGAATAATATAGAGCTTGCGGTTTTGTTGTTGCAGCTTGATGCAGTGAAGACTAAATAGAAAGCAGCACTCTAGTTTTTTATGGTGATTTTTTATGGCTGATTCTTTGGGCGAAGTTTTTGTACTTAAAACAACCGACCGCGCAACAGGTGTTCCGGCAATCCTCAAAAAGTTTGGGTTAGCTGATTATTCTGAGAAACAAGTTGCACTTAAAGCTAATTTTAATAGTGCAGACACATTTCCCGCTTCAACCCATCTGGACACGTTGCGTGCCATCGTGGGAACTCTAAAGGCGGCTGGTGCAGGGGGGATAACTTTGGCTGAACGAAGCGGGATGGGCAACACTGGAGAAGTGCTTGAACAAATGGGCGTTATAAGATTATCAAAGGAAATTGGTTTTAAAACAGTTGTTTTAGACGATGTTGAAAAGGATGGCTGGGTAAAACTTGACCACGACAAAACTCATTGGCTAAACGGCTTCTACATGGCAAGGGTTTTCCACGACGCTGACAAAATCGTTCAGACCTGCTGCCTCAAAACCCACCGCTTCGGCGGCCACTTTACGCTGTCGCTAAAGAATTCTGTTGGTTTAGTCGCCAAGAAAGTTCCAGGAGGCATATACGATTACATGTGGGAACTGCATGGTTCGCCGTTTCAACGACAGATGATTGCCGAAATAAACAGCCACTACAACCTCGACTTTGTCTTGATGGATGGGATTAAAGCATTCGTTACGGGCGGGCCTGAAAAGGGCAGGGAGGTTGAGCCGGGGCTTTTGTTGGCAAGCCGCGACCGCGTGGCGATCGATGCGGTGGGAGTGGCGATTCTAAAAATATATGGTGCCAAGGGCAAGGTGGGTGAAGCGGAAATTTTTGAGCAGGACCAGTTGAAGAGGGCGGCTGAGTTGGGTTTTGGAGTTAAATCGCCCGATGAAATCAAGTTGACACCACTAAACAGTGAAAGCCAAGCTGATGTAGACAGGATAGAGCGAGTTCTCAAGGCACAGGTAGCTAAGCATTAATGTCGGATAGTATGTCTGGTTTGTCGCTGGCTATGCCGTCCACGCCTTTCTTGGCGTATTCTTGGGCTTCTTTTTTGGTGTTTATGGTCCAAACGATGATTTTTAAGCCGTTTTCATGTGCTTTTTGAACTGTGGCTGTGTGAGTGAACCTGTATAATGCAACAAGGTAGTTTGCTTTAAGCTCCAGAGCTGCTTTTATGGGGTTGCTGTGTTTTGCGTAGATTAATCCTGTTTCGATGTTCTTGTTGAGTTCTTTGACTTTTTTGAGGGCTTCTTCTAGGAAAGAGATTATTACAACGTTTTTCTCAAGCCCTTTCGCATTAACTATGGAGAGAACTTGTTCTTCAACGCCCGCTTCCTTTAGTTCAATTAGCACTTTCACTTTCTTATCCAAAAAATCTAGCGTTTCCTCCAGAGTCGGAATCTTTTCTCCTTGGGAAGAAAAACCCTTGATTTGCATTAGAGTAAGCTCGCTGACTAAGCCTTCGCCGTCGGTTGTCCGTTTAACATCAGCATCATGAATAACGACTATTTTGTCGTCTTTGGTTTTTCTGACATCCAACTCTACCCCATCTACGCCGATTTCTAGGGCTTTCTTAAAACTTGCCAACGTATTCTCGGGCGCGTAAGCCCTCGCGCCACGGTGACCAACACGCAACATAATACAGACTCTGTTAATCCAAGAATAATATCTTGCTGAAACCAAGTTTAACGAAACAACTATTTGGCTTCTAAGTTTCGATCATTACAGTTTACCTATAGAGGGTAAAGGCTGTATTGGCGGTTTTCTAAGCCATTAACACGTAAGAGTAGTAAGTGCAATCTTATGATGGCAGTTTAATGCTTAAATATTTTCGACGCCAAGATTCGATGAGGAATAAGATGCGTTCTAACGAAAAGATTGTTTTAAACCCCATTGGCTATGTCAAAACTAAAGCCGAGAATGAAAGAGTTAGAGATAAATCCACAATTTCTCAGGTTGTCCTTCGCGAAGAGCTGGCTGAAGGCTTAAACGGCATTTCGGGGTTTTCACATTTGTTTATTCTGTTCTACCTAAACCAAATCACCGATGAGCATCGAAAAACTTTGAAGGTTCATCCAAGAGGAAGACAAGACATGCCCCTAACAGGCATTTTCGCCGCAAGAACTATGCTGCGACCAAACCCGATTGGGTTAACTCTGGTGGAATTGGTCAAAGTTGACGGCAACGTCTTGACTGTGCGGGGATTAGATGCATACGATGGCACTCCCGTTTTAGACGTTAAGCCTTATGACTTTTGGGATATGGCGGAAAATATACGGGTTCCTTATTGGTGGAAAAAACTCAACAATGAAAAACCATAAACTTACAATAATTCTCCAATGCCGTATTTGGCGTCTATGGCTTTTAAGAGCGCTTTTCGAAGTCCCTCACCCTTCAACACTTCAGCCTTAACGGTTCCAAAGGCTTCAGCCAGCTCCTCATCCTTACAAACATCTCTTAGCCACTTCTCAAAGTCGCCCCGATACAGATGAAATTCCAAAGAGCCAGAAACCACCTGTTTGATTGCGCGGTAAAAATCCGCCAATGATTGAGCGGAGAAACCCAGCGGCGTATCTACTTCACCATAAAAGTTGAAACCCATGTCTGCTGAAACGGAGACATAGGCTTTTAGTGCGTTTTTGCCTTTTTCTGTTAATCCAAATCCGCCGCTTACCTTGCGCAAAAACCCTTCTCTGGCAAGTTCTTGGACTTCTGCGATAGCTTGGTTTGCGGTTAGGTTTACAGCTTGCGCAAACATGGTTAGGTCCATGCGGTTGGTGGCTTCGTTCATAGTTTTTAGAATTTTGATTTGTTCCTGCTTCAAGAAACTTCGCCTCAATACACTTTATACTTGTCGCGGAGAAATTTAAATGTGTCAATTCTTTGAGACAACAGGTTTTTTTATTTGTCAAATAAAACATATGTGGCGAAGTTCATGAGCTCTAAAACCAATTATATAATTGTCTTTGTGACAACCGCTAACAAAGCGGAGGCAGAAAAAATCTCACAGGCTCTTCTGAAAGAAAAGTTAATTGCATGTGCAAACATAGTCAATCCAGTGACTTCTCTTTTCAATTGGTCGGACAAAGTGGATGTGTGTGAGGAATGTTTGGTGGTTATGAAGTCGCGTTTGGATTTGTTTGGGGAATTGGAGGAGTGTGTGAGGGGGTTGCATAGTTATGAGGTCCCTGAGGTTTTGGCGTTTCCAATCGTTGAGGGCTCAAAGGCCTATTTAGATTGGATGGATAAAGTGCTCAAATGATACTTTGTCTTCTTGAATATTGAAACAACTATGCATAACATTCCCCGCATCATCAATAGGTTCAGCTGCTAAGCTATAACCTCACCAAAGAAAACCTTGCAAGAAAAAAGCACTAATACCTTATTAGCCCAAACACGATAATAACCCAAAAAAAGAAAAGTCCCAACAAAAAAATGTCAGATAAGAAATCCAAAACAATAATCAAGGCTTATAGATAAAACAGATTCCTCTTGCTTTATCCTCTTCCATCGCCAAATTATTCTTAATTAGAAATTCTTGCATAGTTTGATTTTGGTAATCACATTTTATCTCAAGTTGATACTGGGTTTTTTTCCTCTTTCCAATGGCAACCCAGGAAGCTTCAACTAAATGTAAGGAGACAAGTTCTTTTAGAACCGCTACCGCTTCTTCCCTATTCAAGTGTACGTCCCCCCAAGGAAGTGAGCATTTTGGGCTATAGACTATTTAACGTTTTTCTAAAAAAACTCTTATCCCCTCGATGCTGGACGGGTGTTCAGGCAGAACAGAATTAAGAGAAAAGAGTTAGGGCAATGGACAGTTATCCTTCACTATTACCTCTGATGGATTTTTCCGTCCATGCGTTCCGTGTCATTTTGGGCTTTCCTTTACCTAATCAATCTAAGAGACTACAAGATTCCATGGATATGCTAGAAGAAATGAAACGTAAAATACCAATCGTTCTTACCCCAATACTTTAGAAGAAAAAAATTTTCTTTGGAGAACCGGGGTTTGCTGAGGCTCAGCCCCCGTCAGTTCTCCAACACATTTTTAAAGGACTAAAAAAGGGGAAAGATAGTTTTTATTTTATAGACATTCTTAAGGTCGCTTTCTAAGCATCGACAGCACTACTATAATGAGGACTATTACGATTAGAACAAATAGGCCTGCGATTGCGGGAATAAAGTATTGATCAGCCATAGATGACGTTGTAACTACCGTTGGAGTAACTGTTGCTGCTGGTTCACCGGCGTAGAAAGCCGTTGAAGCTGATGCTGGATAGTAAGATTCTGAACCTGCAAAGTTGGCGATGACAGTGTAGTCGCCTAAAATGTCAGGTGTCCAAGTGAAACTGTAGGCACCATAGACATTGCTTGTGGTAGTGCCGATATCCCTATAGTTGCCGTTAGAGTCAACGACACTTAAGATAACCGGGACGCCTGTCGCGTTTGTCGGGCGTGGCTGTTGCATATAAACGTACTCCATCCAAGTCTGTTGGCTTGCTTCAGAGACACATGGCAGACCATTAGGGAAGCGTGCTGCTGACACTTCTTGGGAAGCGCCTGCTGAAATATCGGTGATTGTACCGCTAATGACTATTGGTGTAGCTGTTGTAACGCCGACAGCGGGTGCTGAAACAGTAAGCTTGGTTGGTCCTTTGCCCCAAGCGTATAGCTGATTGTCATAAGCGTTCAGTGTAACCGCGATGCCATCTGAGATAGCGGGTGCGCTAGTTACATCAAAAGCAGTTATACTCCATACTACCGAGCCATCAGTGATGTTCAAAACCATTTGCTGTGCATGATGGAATAGAGGTGGACTGTACATGTGTCCTATAGGAATAAATAATTTACCGTCCGCAACTGTTCCCACGCTAAAAGTCCAAAATGGCCACGTACCATAAGGAGACTCATAACCGCTTGATGGCGAATGATAATCCCAGTTGAAAGTGCCAGTTGCCATATCGATAGAATAAGCGTCTCCTCCATAAGTCCAGACAAAGAGTGTACCGTTAGCAGGACAGTATCGCATACCAAGTGAACTGAAAGGATTAACATTTGGCAAGGGTTCTGGTCCCCATACCTTGTTTCCAGTGGTGAGACTGTAGCCACTAGCTGATAAAGTGGAGGAATCAAGCTCTACCCAAACGCCGTTACCCATAGTTTCAGCACCCAGAAGAAGCCTTGAATTTACGACTTCGGTGTGATTAACTGGTCCCCAAATCAAATGTCCATCGACTGCACTGTAGCCTGCTGCAATGGTCCAGCCTAAATTGAACGAGCCGGAATCACCACTTTGATCTGTCATAAGTACCACATCGTCGGAAACTCCAGTGAGGCTCAGAGATATAGGTTCGCCATTAATGGTTGTGCTTATAGGCACTGACCATTCGATTCCGTTTTGGAAAGCATATACTCCGTCTTGCGTAGGTCTCCATTGCCAAGCATTATTGAGATCACTATTGCCATTTGTCCCTCTTAGGATTGTTCTAGTAGAATTCCAAACAGTAAGCGAAGTTTGACCTCTACTGCTATTGGTGTAGTAGCCAATTAAGCCGCCATGGTTATCTAGTAGTATCTTTGACAAGCCAGTACCGTTGACAATGCTAAGGATATATTTTCCAGTCATAGCATCATACATGCTGTATGTTGTTCCAGTCGAAACAACACCGTCAACAGATCCAGTAGCCCACAAATATGCTCTGCCGCCGTATTCGTTAGGTGATAAGTAATCCATTATTTGACCGCATTTTAGAATCGTCGTGTAGTCCTGTGTCCATATTGTTTCGCCGGTGTGTAAGTTTACTGCTGCCCAGCCTGCCGGATTAGCAGTTGAACCAGGATACATATTATAATACAGTATATCTTGAATGATTATAGGTGCGAACTTGGGCTGGTATTGCGAAGTTGACCAGTAGTTGCTTTGTTGAGAGTTGCCGAATTCTCCGCCCATTGTGCCGCCGAAAGCCACAGGTTTAGTCCACATTATGTGCGGACTGTTTGGTGCAGTAGTGTAGGGTGCATAGTCTCCGTGAGAATCGTATTGCCCAGTGTTTGCGAATGTTGATACTCCAAGACCCAGCCAGTTGCCGCCTATTGCGTACCATAGATCATTGTTCTGAGCATAGATCGGACGTGTCCAGTATTCGGTTGGAAGCGGAATTACAGGTGCGTAGCTTATTTGTTCCTGTTGTACGGATAGATGAAAAACGTTGCTTTTGCTAGGTTCATAATAGTCGCCGACAAATGGGTTAGTTGAGGGTAATCCGTTAGGTGTGTTTAGTCCTGATAGTGTTTCTCCAGCAAAGGACATCTGGAAAGTGTAGTTGCCTACGACTGTGGGTGTATAGACTGTGTGTGATCCTCCTGTGTCATCGGAAGTGAATGGCCCTAGTGTTTCGGTGGTTCCGTCTGGATGTGTGACTACTACCGTCATGTTTGTCCATCTGTCACCGTAGGCGCCAGCTGCGGTTGGTGGAGGCGAATTAAGCCAGAAGTTTACGTTAACTTGTTGCCCTACACCGATAGGAGCAGGTGCAATGTTGATGAATGAGTACGTTTTAATTGATAATGCTGGAGTATGGGCGCTAACATCGGGTAATAACGTTGTTGAAGCTCCGATAGAAATTGTCAAGATTGTTGCAATCAAAATAGCCATAGTTTTATTTTTTAGTTTTTGCATTTTGTTTTTCTTTTCCTTTCATTATGGTCAAGAAGTTCCGTTCCTTAATTTAGGTTAAAAAGTATTGAAAGAAACTTCTTGCCAAATTCCCTTTATGTCAACTTCTTATTTAAATAACTTTGCAGTATTACGCTAAAACATTTTTAAAAATTATTGTGGACTTTTCCTTTACTTAATCAACTTTCAATTTGTCCAAAGATTGAACCTTATCCAGCGGTAAAACCCAATCCCTGAGGGTATGGATTTTTCCTGTCTCCAACGAAGCATTCGGATAATAATTTACAAGGTTTCTTAAATTTGCGCTGATGTCGCCTTCGAAATAGTAGAGTGCTGAGATTACTCCGTCGTAGGGAGTGAGTCCTGTTGATCTTGCGCCAATACCTATTGCTCCAGTGTTGTATGTGATGGCGTTGGTGAAGGTGAATGTTGTTTGTGTGATTCCTACACCGATCTTCAAATTCTTATCCGCTAAGACCAGGTATTGGTATAGCATATGCAACCTTGCGAGGGTAATTGCTAATGAGTATTGTTTATCGATTTTTTTATTAGTTCAACTCCCTCAATAATCATTCAGAAAGAAGGAAAATAGTCATGGACGCATTCAAACTAACCGTGGTCTTAGTTGTGGTCGTTTCGTTGGCAACGTTGGCGGTCATCGTGGTTGTTGTTGAGGATTCCATACGTACTGCAACTATTCCTGACGCAGAAAGTGGGTTTGTAGTCTCCAAAGTCCGTTTAACAGATAGATCGCCAGCCGCCACTTATGCTGTTAATCTCAATGATGGTCGAGTATTGTATATTCAAAATAACTCTGCTCTTTATGACAGCATACTAGTGGATGTGAATCAAAAGTACACCTTTACCTGTCGAATTGATTACAACAACAAAATGATCATAATTGAAGATGTTAATCCTCAAGGTGGTGTGGTAGTTTCGAAATCTAAAGTTACAGATCTATCAAATGTAGATTACTCGATTAATCTTGCTAATGGGCGAACTCTCTACATCGCCAACAACGGAACTCTCTTCAACGGAATCATGTTAAACCAGACTTACCTGTTTGATTGCCGTATCAACTACAGCAACAACATGTTCCTAATCAACAACGCCAAACTGGTTACTGTGAGCAAACCGTAAAAAACTTTAGGGGTGTGCAGAATTGCTTGGTATATTATTAAGAAATATTTGCTTATCGCGAATTGCATATGCAATTATTGGGAACGAAGAAAATTAAAGGAAGTCAATAAAATGGTCAAGTTCCATCTTGTTATTGTGGTTTTTTCTTAACTTAATCAGTCTTCATTTTATCCAAAGATCGAACTTTGTTTAACGGCAAAACCCAATCCCTACACATATGGATTTTGCCTGCCTCCAACGACGCATCAGGATAATTATTCACAAGGTTTCCCAAATTCTGGCTAATGTCGCCTTCGAAATAGTAGAGTGCTGAAATCACTCCTTTTGGAGTCTTGCATAGCCATCAAGTGAGCTAGGTCAAGCCAAAACGGCCAAGTTGGTTGGTTTTAAGTATTTGAACCAGAAGGCATTGAGCTCGAACATACATCACGTACATTTTTGTACTGGTAAGCCTTAAATAAAACATTTCAGTATACTTCTGAACTATACGGAAGTATTGCAAAATGGGGAATCGCCTTTGGCACAACGCCAACACAAACCACAATGAACCCACTAAACTACGTTAAATTCAACTACACAAACCAACCCATAGAAATATTCTCAAAACTCCACCAAAAATACAAAACCGCCTACCTCCTAGAATCCATCGAAGGACCCCAAAAACTCGCCCAATACTCATTCTTAGGGTTTGACCCCAAAATCAACATAACCGCCAAAAACGGCTCAGTCACCACAAAAAACCTCAAAACAACCACAACCCAAACCCTAATCCAACAATCAAACGACCCCTTCAAACTCATCCAAGAACAACTCCAACCCTATGAAAATCAAGTAGTGGATTTCCGTTTTATCGGCGGAGCCTTAGGATACATATCTTATGACGCTGTAAGATACTTCGAAAAACTACCCAGCCAAAAACCAGACGACCTCCAGTTCCCGGATGTAGAGATGGGGATTTTTGAGGATGGAATTGTTTTTAACCACATGATCAACCAGGCTTATTATTATTTCAGGGGCGAAAATCGGCTTGCGGAAATAACTGAACTGCTAAACGAGCCTGCCCCACCTGAAGATCTCTTTACATATACTCAGCCTACAATTAACACGTCGAAAGAAAATTTCGAGCAAGCCGTCGAAAAAGCCAAACAATACATCACTGCAGGAGACATCTTTCAAGTTGTCCTATCCAAACGCTTCCAATTCGAATACACCGGAAGCCTCTTAACATTCTACAAAAGCCTACGCCAAATCAACCCATCACCATACATGTTCTACTACAAATCCGACAAACGCCAAATCGTAGGCGCCAGCCCAGAAATGCTTGTTCGCGTCGACAACCGAAAAATAGTAACCTTCCCCATAGCAGGCACAACCCCAATCACAGCGGACCAACAAGAAAACTTGCGCCTTGGCAAAGAACTTTTAAAAGACCAAAAAGAATGTGCCGAGCACGTGATGCTGGTTGATTTGGCAAGGAATGATGTAGGCAGAATCAGCAAGTATGGATCTATCTCTGTTCCCGAGTTTATGCAGGTTCACCAGTTCAGCCACGTCCAACACATCGTATCTCAGGTTACGGGTGAATTGGAGGAAGGCTTAGAAAGTTTTGACGCGTTAAAGGCGGTGTTTCCTGCGGGAACAGTTTCGGGGGCACCCAAAGTTCGCGCTATGGAAATAATCGAGGAACTGGAACCCTCCCGCCGTGGACCTTACGCTGGCGCAGTAGGGTATTTCAGCTGTAACGGCAACTCTGACTTTGCTATAACCATACGAACCCTATTCTCAGACGGCAACCGAGCCTACATTCAAGTGGGCGCAGGCATCGTAGCGGATTCAATTCCTGAAAAAGAATGGTTTGAAACCGACCACAAAGCCAAAGCACTCATGAAAGCTCTCGAACATGCCGCAGGAGGCAAACACCCATGAAAGTAGTCGTAATTGACAATTATGATTCATTCGTCTATAACCTTGTCCAGTACATAGGTGAGCTTGGAGCAGAAGTAATCGTTTACAGAAACGACCAAACCAGTCTCGAAGAGATAATCAAGCAAAAACCTGACCGAATCGTAATATCGCCAGGTCCAGGCACACCGGAAGACGAAAAAAACTTCGGAGTCTGCTCCGCAATCCTCCGAAACCTAAGCCCGAAAACACCCACATTGGGCGTCTGTTTAGGTCACCAAGGCATAATCTACGCGTTTGGCGGAAAAGTTATCCATGCAAAAAAACTCATGCACGGCAAAACTTCCACTATAAAACATGACCAAAAAGGCATCTTCAAAGGTGTTCGCAACCCCTTCAGCGCCACAAGATACCACTCTCTTGCTGGCGAGCGACGCTCCATTCCAGCATGCCTACAAATAACAGCTGAATCCGTAGAGGACGGAGAAATTATGGCCGTACGCCACGTTGAATATCCAATATACGGTGTCCAATTCCACCCAGAATCCATCCTTTGCGAAGATGGTAAACTAATCATTAAAAATTTCTTGGAGGAGAAACGTTGATTCGGGAAGGCATTCGGATACTCATCGAAGGCAAAAACTTGACTTTTGAGGAATCTGGCGAAATAATGCGAGAAGTCATTTCTGGCAAAGCAACAAACGCTCAAACAGCTGCATTCCTGACTGCATTGCGAATGAAGGGGGAAGCGGTTGAGGAACTAATTGCTTTTGCTTCGGTTATGCGAGAGAGTTGCTGTCAAATTCAACCCCGCGTTCACGGTCGTTTAGTTGACACTTGCGGGACGGGCGGCGACAAGATAAAAACTTTCAACGTCAGCACCGCGGCGGCATTTGTTATAGCTGGCGCCGGGGTCTCGGTAGCTAAGCATGGAAACCGAGCGGTTACCAGCAAAAGCGGCAGTGCAGATGTCTTGGAGAATATGGGACTTAACCTCAACGTTGAACCTCTCAAAGTCCAAGGTTTTATTGAAACAGTGGGAGTGGGTTTCATGTATGCGCCTGCATTTCATCCAGCCATGAAATATGCCGCAGAAACCCGACAGGAAATCGGCATCCGAACAATCTTCAACATCCTTGGACCCTTAACAAACCCAGCATGTGCAAACGCTCAGTTGCTTGGAGTCTATGACTCAAAACTGGTTGTTCCAATGGCTTATGCGCTTGGGAAGTTAGGTTGTGAGGAAGCAATGGTTGTTCATGGGCTTGATGGGTTGGATGAGATTTCAACTATTGGAAAAACAGTCATCGCCCACTTAAAGAAAGGTAATGTGACTAAATTGGAGTTTGTTCCAAGCAATTTTGGGGTAAAAACAGCAAAAATATCTGATTTACAGTCGTCAACGATAGAGGAAAACGCAGAAATCCTCTTCAAAATCCTAAAAGGGAAAATCACCAACGAAGCAAAGAATGATATTGTTCTCGTCAACAGCGCCGCGGGGATCATCGTGGGCGGCAAAGCTGAAAACTTTGTTGACGCCATGGAAATCGCCACAAAATCAATTTCCAGCGGAGCCGCATACGCAAAACTGAAAGAACTAATTAAAGTGTCAGGCGGCAGTCTACAGAAGCTTGAGGAGTTGGAAGGAAAATATGAATGATTTTCTAGATACATTGGCAATGGATGCTACGAGAACAATCGACAGCGGATACTACCAAACCTCAGAACGCGCAAAACAACCAAAGATTAGCCTGAAGAATGCAATCTTAGAGTGCACTGCCAACCCCGTGATAACCGAGATTAAAGCCGCTTCACCATCCCTCGGGACAATCAGAAACCAACTGAACCCAAAAGAAGTTGCTCAAGCCATGGAAAAAGGCGGTGCTGTCGGCATTTCTGTTTTAACCGAGCCAATTCACTTCAACGGTTCCCTATCCACACTCATCCAAGCAAGAGAAGCAGTAAAACTGCCGCTTCTAATGAAAGATATAATTCTGGTTGCAGACCAAATAGAAGTTGCCGCTCAAATAGGCGCAGACGCTGTACTCTTGATTCAGGCACTTTTTGATAAGGGTTGTTGCGAAATGACCGTGGAAAAGACCATTGCGTTTGCTCACGCTAAGGGACTTGAGGTTTTGCTTGAAACTCACAGCGAAGAAGAATTCCGCTCTGCAGTTGAAACCAACGCTGACCTTGTTGGAATCAACAACCGAAACCTAGCAACCCTAAAAATCGACTTAAACACCACAAAAGAGATCCTTAAAAGAAATAGTCCTCGTGGCAAAGTGGTTGTATGTGAAAGCGGAATCAAAACGGTCGAAGAGCTGCAGTTCCTGCGAAGTTGTGGTGCAAAGGCTTTCCTCATCGGGTCAAGCATTATGTTAACTGAAAACATCGAGCAAAAAGTCAGGGAGTTTGTTAAAGCATGAAGTTGACCAATTACCCGGTTGATGGTAAATATGGCAAGTTTGGTGGGCGATTTGTTCCTGAAGTTTTGATGGAAGCCATCGTGGAACTTGAACAGGCTTATGAGAAGGCAAGAAAAGATGCTGATTTTCAAAAAGAACTCGATTATTACCTCACAGAGTTCGTTGGAAGACCAACACCGCTCTACCTTGCCGAAAACTTGACTCGTAAATTGGGCGGAGCAAAAATCTACCTTAAACGCGAAGACCTTGCTCATGGTGGAGCACATAAAATAAACAACACCCTCGGGCAAGCCCTGCTCGCCAAACGGATGGGAAAGACCCGCATCATCGCCGAGACCGGCGCTGGACAACATGGCGTAGCAACTGCGATTGCATGTGCCGCATTAGGTTTGAAAGCAGAGATTTACATGGGAACCGAAGACTGCGAACGCCAACGCCTCAACGTTTTCCGAATGAAACTGCTAAATGCACAGGTTCATCCTGTGGAAACGGGCTCCAAAACCCTCAAAGACTCCATTAACGAAGCCTTCCGCGACTGGGTAACCAACCTCGAAACCACATACTACTTGATTGGGTCAGTTGTGGGTCCGCATCCGTACCCCATGATTGTCCGCGATTTCCAAAGCGTCATCGGCAACGAAATCAAAGTGCAATTCCAGAAAAAAGAAGGCAAACTGCCAGATGCGTTGGTGGCTTGTGTAGGAGGTGGAAGCAACGCTATGGGTACATTCTACCCATTTGAGGATGACAAGGAAGTGGCGCTCTACGGTGTTGAAGCTGCAGGCGAGGGCATAGAAACAGGCAAACATGCCGCATCGCTTGGAGCTGGCGAAGAAGGCGTCTTCCACGGCATGCTAACCTACGTTCTCCAAGACAGCAACGGACAAATTCAGAACACCAGCAGCGTCTCAGCAGGCTTAGACTACCCAGGCGTTGGACCAGAGCATTCCTTCCTGAAAATTTCCCAACGTGCCGAATACGCTTCTATAAAAGACAAAGAAGCTGTCGATGCTTTTTTAGAATTATCTAAACAAGAAGGGATTTTGCCAGCTTTGGAATCGTCGCATGCCGTTGCCTACGCTATGAAGTTGGCGCCGAAGATGAAGAAAAACCAGTCAATCGTGATTACTCTCTCGGGACGAGGAGACAAAGACGTAGAAACGATCGCAGATTACATCGGGGCGAAAATATGAGCAAAATAACTAAAGCATTTCAAAAAGCGAAGGAACAGAGCAGTGGAGCCTTAATCGGTTACATCATGGCTGGAGACCCAACTCCAGAGCAGACACCCAAAATCGCCGATGCCCTCATCAAAGGAGGTGTAGACATTCTTGAGTTGGGATTGCCATTTTCTGACCCCATCGCTGATGGACCAACGATTCAAGCCGCAGGTTTACGCGCTTTGAACGCCGGCACAACGCCAGCAAAAGTGCTGAAAATCGCTAAGCAAATCAAAAGCCAACATGACATACCCATCGTGGTTATGACGTACTATAACCCCGTTTTCAGAATTGGACTTGAAAAATTCCTCAGTTCTGCTAAAGAGTGCATGGTTGATGGATTCATAGTTCCCGACTTGCCCGTTGAAGAAGCAGCTGATTACAAAGAAGTCGCCAAAGAGTTTGGTTTGGACACGGTTTTTCTTGCTGCGCCGTCTACATCCAACGAGCGTTTGGGCAAAATTGTTGCGTGCAGTAGCGGTTTTCTGTATTTGGTTTCGCATTATGGAGTTACGGGTACAAAAACAACGGTTGAAAACTCTACTGTCCAACTAATAAAGCGTGTTTTGCCGTTTACAGCAGGTAAAATTCCCTTGGCGGTTGGATTTGGCATTTCAAAACCCGAACACGTCCAGAAGGTAGTTACCGCGGGCGCAGATGCAGCAATCGTTGGTAGCGCCTTCATTAACATCATTCAACAAAAAAGTCCCACCATGCTAAAACAGCTCCAGACAACAGCACAATTACTCAAATCAGCAGCAAGAACCGTGAAGTGACCTGTAACTGCACTGGTCACATGTGGGAAAGTTTTATAGTTGGATTAATCCATCTATGTGCGGCGGTGGATCTTAAGCGGTGGGTTAGGGGTCCATTGTACCGTAAATCCTCTACATGACGGGCTGACATCTGCGGATGAGGCGTCAAAGGCCGCTTGGACTTCCATTTCCGAACCAGTGACTATCCGTCCTTTGGGGCTGGCGGTCGATGGGTGGCTTCCGTAGGGAAGTTACTTCGTCGTTTAGCAGGCGAACCCGGCTAGGCTCGGGAGAGAGCAACCTAAGTTTGGACGTTATGCGCTCAAGGGGGTGCGGGTAAGAGTGTAGGGTTTGGAGGCTTCAGACGGAGTCTGGGCGTCAAACCGCAGTGGTCCACCGCTACTTGTTTTATTTAGAAAAAGTTAGGTTAAGGGCAACTTTATGGTGAAGGTTGTACCATTGCCCAGTTGGCTCTCAAAAGTTATTGAACCATCTTGAGCTTCAATTAAGCGTTTCACGACTGCTAATCCAAAACCTTGACCTTTTGATTTTGTGGTAAACAGGGGGGTGAAAAGTTTGTCTTTTACTTCTTGGGGGATGCCTTCGCCTGTATCTTCAACAATGATGTAAGCGTAATTTGCGGTGTACTTTGCATTTATCTTTAATAATCCACCGTTTGGCATCGCTTGTACAGCGTTTTGGATTAAGTTCATTAGTGCCCGCTTTAGCATTGCAAGATCGGCGGTGAGGTTTGGATAGTTCTTTTCAATTTCTATGTTTACCTGGAGGTTACTTGGGATAGCAACTATGAGTAATGCTTCTTCGATGGCTTTTTCGACGGCGATTTTTTCTTTGTTGGGTTTGAGTGGTTTGGTGTAATCTTGTAGGTCTGCAACTATTTTGTCGATGTAGAACAGGTTTTCCTCGATAGCCGAAATGTTTTCTTGAAGGTTCCGTTTTGCATCGCCACTGGGCATTGAAGCCACTTCGTCCCTTGCAAGATAAAGTTCTCCAACTATGGCTTGCAGCGGATTACGGATATCATGCCCAACCATGCCAGCTGTTTGCCCGATGACCACAAGCCGCATGTTTTCTTTGAGTTGTTTTGCTCTTTCATTAGCAAGCTCTTCCATTTGGTTAGCGTATTTTTCTAGTTGAGAAGTCGATTGTTCTCGTTCTTTGCGAAGCCTCAAAAGCTCAATCCCATAAGCAAAGTCGTTTGCAAGTTCAGTTAAGAGTTTGATTTCTTCTTCAGGGAATGGATCTGGCCCTTGGCTGTAGATGTTTAGGGCACCGAAGGTTTTACCCTCAAACGAATTTAAAGGTAGGACAAGGGTTGCGGTGTATTTTCTTTTCATTGCAAGTTCACGCCATGGCGCAAAGTTAGGATCCGTTTTTAAGCTCTTGCAAACGTAGGGTTTTCCTGTTCGGATTACTTTTCCTGTGGGTCCGCGTCCGCGCGGTTTGTCTGCCCAAGTTATTTTCAACTGGTCGATGTATTCTTTGTCAAATCCAGCATAGGCTACTGGGCGCACCGTTTTGTTTTTGTCATGTTCCGCCATTCCCACCCAAACAAGAGGGTAGCCACAATCGTGGATAATTATGTTGCATACTTCTTGGGTTAAGTCATTCTGATCAGTTGCATGTATAAGGGCTTGGTTGCTGTTGCTGATGGCTCTTAAGTGACGGTTGAGGTTGCTTAATGCTTTCTCAGATTTTTTGCGTTCAGTGATGTTCCTGGCAACATGAACGGTGCCCACAAGGTTTCCTTGGTCATCTCTAAGCGGCGTTGTACTAACCAAGAAGTCACCTCCCAAACGAGGCTCATGTACTTCAGCCCTGTGCTCTTTGCCATCATTCACGGTTTGGGCGTGAGGACAAAAATCAGGCGGACCTTCCAATCCATGCACGCATTCATAACAGAACAACCCAACCGCAGCCTCCTTAGATACCCCCAACTGCTGCGCCATAGCGCGATTAGCCCGAAGAATCCTAAAATCATTATCCAAAACCGCTATTAAATCTGGGACGCTGTCAAATGTGCGTTCCCAATCTTGCTTTGCCCTCCAAAGCTCCTGCTCAGCTTTCTTTTGTTCTGTTATATCATGAACCATACCGACTGAGCGGATAATCTTGCCAGATTCATCTCGAAAATGCTCGCATTTCTCGTAAACCACCCGTATTTCGCCTGTGTTTTTTCTTACAACCCGATGCTCAATCTCATATGAATCTCTTCCCTCAAGCAACGAACGTGAGTATACTGCGTCAACTGCTGCCCTATCGTCAGGGTGTACCGCGCTAAGAAAAGCTTCATAGGTGGCACCGAATTCTCGGGGTTTCAACCCGAAGATTCGGTAAACTTCATCAGACCACGTAAGCTGATTATTAGTTAGGTCAAGTTCCCAGCTTCCCAGATGCGCAATTTCTTGGCTTCGGTTGAGGCGTTTCTCGTTTTCCACCAATGCCTCCTGGGCTTGTTTGCGTTTTGTAATGTCTTCGAATATGGCGGCAAAGTAACCTTTTTGTGGACAATAAACGGATATGGACAGCCACAAACTTAGGGGCTTAAAGAATGTTTCAAACTTTTCTTCTTTGCAAAATAAGGCAACTCTGCCGTAGATTTCGAATAATTCTGGGTTTGCTTCTTTGATTCCAGGAATAACTTGCGTCACTTTCTTTCCGATGACTAGTGCCCTTTTCATCCCAGTTATCCGCTCAAAAGCGTCATTAATTTCTAAGTAAACAAAGTCGATTGGCTTGTTTTCTTCATCAAAGATCATCTGGCAGAAAGCAAAGCCATCTATCATGTTCGAGAACAGGGAGTGGTAACGTTCTTCGCTTGCATTGAGTTTCTCTTCAGCATTCGTGCAATTAGCGTTAGACGTAGCGTTCATGGAATGCTTACGGGAAAACTCATCCATTATTGGGTACTAACTCCCTTGAAACAATAAAATAGGCATACAGAATCATATAAAACTTATCAAAAGGTCAAGCAACCCACATTTAGCTTGCTCGGTATCAACATGTCCCTCCTCGAACAATGTTGCACTTGTCGCCCAAGGCGACGGCACCGCCGTATAATCAATGTAAAAGAGCCCATCACTGTAGCAAAAAGCAATCTGAGCCAAAATCACATGCTCACGCTTCACACCCAACACGCCAACGAAGACGCCCCAGCTCTTCACGGGCACATCGATGCATGCATAGCTAAGAAGATTCCAAAAAGTCAAAAAATCAAACTTGAAGAGATTTTAGAGGTAAACCTTGATTAAAAGTTTCGCCGTGAACTTAAGAGCCGAATAAACCGATGGTTTTCACTTTAAAAAGTTCTCTGAGTTGTGGTTTTAGATCTTCGATGGTGGTGGTTATATCCTTTATTGACTTCATGGCTACTGCTACGACTACTACAGGGTTTCTTTCTCTTCTTTTGTGGTCTTTCTCGTGTTGGTTTAGCTTTCTAATTTTTCTGATTGGTTGAAAAGTCTTATTAGTTGTTTTCGGGTTTAGTTATTTATGGGGCAAATGTCTTGTCTGCCTCTACGTCTGATTCTCAATTACTTTCAACAAAAAAGCAGAAGGCACCATGCAAAATATCGGACCAAAACACTAAACTGCTTGCCCTAGCTGAGCAGCTAGCTCATTTTGGCAGCTGGGAATTCAATACATCCCAGTCAAGAGCTATTTGGTCCGAGGAGATGTTTCATATTTTTGGGATAGAACCCAAAATCGAAGGTCTCACTTGGGAAGAGTACACGAGCTTCATTCATCCAGATGACTTGGCTATGGCAGCCAAAAACATGGAGACTATGCTGAACGCTAGTTTGAACCATAGGGAGAACTTTGATTACCGAATTATCAGGCGTGATGGTTCGGTTCGGATTCTTCATTCTCAGCGTCAAGTAAGAGAGGTTACAGGTGACGGCAAAGCCAGAGTTGTCGTGGGTGTGGATCAAGATGTGACGGAGCAGAAACTAGCTGAGGAGGCGCTAAGGCGTAGTGAGGAGCGTTTTCGGGCGGTGGCTGAAGCTGCTAACGTGTTGGTTTATGAGTCTGATCTTGTGACGGGAAAGGTTCACATTGTTAGGGGCGAGGAGGAGCTGGTGGGGTTTAAGCCAGAGGAGGGGGAGGACCGCACGATCGATTGGGCTTTGAGTCGTATGCATCCCGATGATGTCTCGTATGTGCTGGCTAAATGGGATGAGGTAAGAAACAACCCAAAGATTGACAGATACTCGATCGAATACCGCTTACGGCATAAAAACGGCGGCTACATCATCGTTAAAGACACCGCGAAAGCAATAAAAGACAGCAGTGGCAAAACGATGTTGTTTATCGGCGGCATCCGCGACATCACCCAGCGGAAACAGGACCAAGAAAAAATAGAGCAATACAGCAAGCACCTCGAAGAACTAGTGAAAGAACGCACTAAGCAGTTGGTTGCTTACGAGCGTCTTGCAGCTATCGGTCAAACCGCGGGAATGGTCGGCCATGACATACGTAATCCACTGCAGGCGCTGACAAGTGATGTCTACCTAATAAAAACGGAAGTAGCCAACATGCCGCAGACTAAAGCAAAACAGGGCATCAACGAAAGTCTAGATGATATAGAGCAGGGCATAGGCTACATTAACAAAATAGTTGCGGACCTGCAGGATTATTCAAGACAGCTAACCCCCGAATATAAGCAGGATGATTTGGCGAATCTAATCGATGATGTATTCAAAACAATCGCCGTCCCCAGCAACATAAAACTCTCAATCAACATTAAGCCTCTCCCACCTGTACGTCTCGACCCCACCTTTACCAGACGGGCACTCACTAACCTAATCAACAACGCCCTCCAAGCCATGCCAGACGGCGGCCAACTCACAATCGAGGGCTACCGACAAGAAGACAGCATCAACCTATCCATCGCAGACACCGGCGTGGGCATATCTGAGGAAGTTAAAGCTAAAGTTTTCACACCTATGTTTACCACTAAAGCTAAAGGTCAAGGTTTAGGGTTAGCAGTGGTTAAGCGTTTGGTGGAGGCTGAGGGCGGCAGCATAGGCTTTGAGAGCAAGGCTGGGAAGGGCACAAAATTTCTGATTAAACTACCCCTTTAGCAGCTGGGTCTAGTTTGGGCAAGTGGTTTTAGGGGAAGCCTGTTATGAGGTCGTAGAGGTAGGTGTCCCATTCTCGGGCTTCTTTTTTGAGGAGTTCTAAGAGTTTGAGTAGGTCACGGTGGTGTCGTTTTTCGTCTTCTACGATGCTGTCGATGATTTGTTTTGTTTTTTTGTCTTTGAGGGTTTGGCTGATTTCTGTGGTTAACTTTAGCATTTTGGCTTCTTCGGCTATGTGACTTTTGATTTCTGCCTCACCCAGTGCCTTGCTTTCTGGACCCATCATAGCTCGGTTGTTCATTTCAAGTAGGATTTGGTAGGTATCGCAGTGTTTTTGGGTGTCTAGGATGATGCGGTGAACGGAGTTTGATTATAGGGTTTTTTGCGGCTTCGTAGAGGGGGGCGAGTTTTTTGGCGGTTTGATCTTCAAAATTCTTTTGTTGTTTTATCTTGTTTAGGGTGTTTTCATCTAAAATTTGCCATGACACAAACAAAACACATCGGTAATTGTTTTTTTTTAGGTACATCTGTTTCTGTCAAAATTTGGTTTAGCTGGTTTGGTCGACGCCTTTTTTGTAGAATGCTTTGTCGATGACTCGTACGTCGAGGTTTTGTTTGGCAGCGGTTTTTCTGATGACGGCAAGGAGTTTGAGGTAGTTCTGCGTTGTTTGCATGTTTGGGGGAACGTTGCCGAGGAGCGCTTTCCAGGTGTGGGCGTCGAGGATGCAGTAGACTTTGGGGTCAAAGAATGAAAGAATGATGCTGGCAAGAATGGGGCTTACGCCTTCAAGCAATGTTAGACAGTTCATGCGGTAACCGTCTTCGCTGCCAGGTATGCTTAGGGCTTGGCTTGTGAGCCTATTGACGGTTGCTTCGTCATTTCGAGCCACCAACGCTAAACTGCGCACTTGCCGCTCAGTGTCATCTTTAAATTTCCATTCAACAATCGACGCCAAATCCTTGCAGGTCAAAGCCTTGTTCTTGCGGAATTTTGCGCCGAGTTCCCGCTCCCGCTGCGCTTGCCAACCAAACGCCTTATCGTACTTGCGGCTCCAGAGGAGAAAATCGGCTTTATTCATTAATTACTCACCGAACGCGGCTTCCCCTGAATCTATAAAAGTGTTCTTGCCCCCATTTCTTTTGCTTAGAATTGACTTTTGAAGCTTCCGATTTCTTTTCGGATTCAAGTTTGCCTGCCATAAAGACCCTCTGGAAACTATACAGAAAACCCCGAACTAATAACTCTTCATAATAGGCAAGTCAACAAAAAATTGGGGAGGGGGTTAGTTTTGGTCTACTAGGTGTGCGGTTCCGTCTGGACAGTAGACTTTCTCGTCTTTGCCGACTTTTCTGTACCTTTCACTGCACATATGCAGAAGGGTGCATCCGTCGCAGTCTCTACTCAACACTTTTTTTTCGCCTCCTACTGGGGCATTGTTCATCAGTGATTTTGGCTTATAAGGATATGTAACATGCTTGTGTATACGCAGTTAGGTTTTTTTGTGGGTGCGTGACAGGTTTTGTAGGTGATGCAGTCGTGGGAGCAGGGGGTGGTTGTTTTGGTTTGGCAATCAAGGATTATGGTGCTGTACATGCTTACTCCTCCTTGTTTACTGCTTTGAGGGCTTGGCGAACGTGGAACCGAACGTACCCTGTTAATTGGAAGGGTAAGGCGGGTAAGCCCATATATGCCATGTCTTGGGTTACTAAATCCAACATACCATTTCCACCATGTTTTGTTTTGCTCTGAACATCTGATCGGGCATCTGGAGATTTAAAGGGTTTTAAGAAATGTTCACAATATTTAATAAAACATAAGCAAAAATCAACCAATAAATGTGCCAAGCGAATAAACGCATAGATTTACAACAGAAAACTAAGCAATTAAACATGCAGCGGAACAGCCTCATCCATCGTTGTCAACACCTCGCAGCTACACACCCTCATCTCGCCACCCGCAAACGTAAAAGATGGAGACAAAACCTACGCAAGCACAAATGAACAACCTGTCCCAAAACAAACGCGAAGCCAACTACCGATAACACAACCCCAACTCCACCGACGACCAAGCGGGATCGTTGCCTACATCAAGGATACCTAAACGCCAACCTCAACCTGTGTCTCGAATTCAAACGCATAGTAGCAGAAGGCGACCTTGTCGCCGTACAGTTTCTTAAAACCAAACTCCTTCGATTGGGGAGAGCGATCATCGACATTTTCCGAGTAGAGACGACAAACTCGTGGAGCATTGATGTGTGATGCAGCCCGCTCCATTGCAGGCGGCTAGCAAAAACGGCATGTTCTAAATGTGGCTCTCAACGCGAACGATGGGGTTACCCATAATATCGCGCAGGGTGTCGGCTACTTGGAAGGGGTGGCGAACAAGGAGCAATTTAGTTTCCCGTTCACCCTGCGAGTTAACCGTAAAGTCACCGTAACCAAAGATTCTGCCCCCAACCGACTGGTAGACCAGCAAGTCGCCAAAGCCTGAGGGTGTAACGACAAACGAGTGCAGCCCGAGGATGCCGCGTTTAATCTCTAAGCCGTCCCGCCGCAGGATGTAGGTGTGGGAGGCTCGAAAAATCAGAAGCTCAAGCATACTGATAAGCCAAATTATTGCAATCACAAGAAAAGTCCATATCCAAACAGGTAAACCTAACAAATCGTCGGAGGCCACACCAGAAAAGAGTTCGAGCCAAAGAAAAACAACCGCGACTACAAAGAAGGTGATGATTCGGATGATGGAGGCTGGAACAATCCAGGGCTTACCCAGCCAAACAACGTCGCTGTGGGAAACTGGTTTACCGTTGGAAGTCAAACTAAGAAGACCACTAGAAAAAAAGTGGTGAAGTCGGTATTTAAGTCTTCAAGCTTAAATCAGCGTGGGGTCTGTGGGGGAATAAGCTTTCGATTGAACGGAGAAGTTGGTACCCGAAGAGTATGGCTGCAAAGTAGGTGGGCCACAGAATCACCGGCCAATTGCCCGGGGTATAGTTCCAAAGGCCAGTGGAGACTGCAAAGAACTCCATAAGTGCTAATGAACACATGCCGCCGAAAGCAAGGAAGACTTGTTGTTTAATCTCCTGTTTTGCTACCCATTTGCGGCGGACAGCGAAAAGAATTGCCCACGCCGCTAAGAATGCGAACAGGAGTACGTACCAATTTGAGTTATAATCTAAAAATACATTCATGTTTGTTACCAAAGTTTTAGTGTTTTACTGCTTTTCCTTTTCTGTGAGAAGGTTTATGGTTTGACCAACATTTGCGACAGTAGACAGGTTTTTCAGCTTTGGGTTTGAAGGGAACTTCACATTCGGTTCCGCATTCGCTACAGACAGCATTGAAGGCTTGTTGGGCATGGAACGGCCTGAACATCTGATAGTTCTTTAGGCGCGGCCAACCTGTTTTGGCGTAGCGCAGCATCTCCGGGTTGTCTTTTAGCCACCGCATCATGTGGAAAAAGCTCTTGCCCCGTTTCTCTTCCCTCTCTTCCAGTGGTTCGTAGCCTAAGTTGCGAATTTCATCTAAGTAGGCGATTTCTACGAGCCGTTGCGTTTCTCCGACTACGCGAATGCGTTTGACGCGGTCTTCGCCGTAGACTTTTTGGAGTTCTTCTGCGGCAACGTCGAAGATGCAGCCTTGGCAGATGTGAATTTCTTCTTCAGGTGAGAGGTTAAATTTTGAGACAAGTTTGGAGACGACGCGACTGGATTCCTGCAGGTACTCTTTCTCTTTAAAGATATCCTGATAGAATCGGACATCGATTAAGTCGTATTTGAATTCGCCTGTTGGTTCATGGTAGGCGCCGACTACAACGCCGAACAGCAAATCGCCGCTGCCCGCGTCATCCACTATAAGAGTCAATTAACGCTATCCTCTCTTCTCTTATCCAACCCAATACTTCATACAGATATAAAAACTGTCTTCCTAAAACGAAACAAACAAAGTGGGAAACCAAATTTTTTGGGCTGAAGCAGCATCGGCAACCGCGAGTTTTCCCCTAAAAAAATCGACTGTAATAATTGATTGGAAAAACGCCCCTGAGTTAAGCAGAGCTCTTTTGATGCTTTAACTTTAGTGCAATTAAGAACATTGATACAAACAATTGTAAAATCGCTAACCATAAAAAAGGATTTGGAAGAAATTAAGGTTGCTATAAGGGGTTAGGCTTTGTCTCCACAGTAATTTGAAGATTTTGCGCTGCTTTGATTTGGTGTCTTCTTAGGCGGGGAATGAAACGGGGTGTAGAGTCTTTGTATTTTAGGAATTCTTCTCCGTATTTTGCTAAGGCTTCGCGCTCCTCAATTTTTGCCAGCCGCCAGTACAGAAGCGCCAGGACAGGCCATATTGCCGTGGTGATGATTGTTAGCCATTGGACGTTTAAGCCGCCTGTTATCATCAGAAACCCGATGTATTGTGGGTTGCGTGTATATTTGTAGAGGCCTGTAGTTACGAGTTTGCCTTTGGCTTTGAAGATTTGGTACCAGCCAAATATGACAAGAAGTAAGCCTGCGCCGATTATGATTTTTGAGGCGGGAAAGACCCAGTAGTGGTAGACGATGTAGAAGGGTTGCTGCCCGAATACTTGGGTTAAAAGGAACTCTAAGCTGAATATGTGGTTATAGCCGAAGAACCCAGCGAAAAAGTACATGGTTAGGGGTATGCCATACATTTCTGCGAACAATGCCACGATGAAGGCTACATAGACGCTGTTTGGGAGGCGGTTGAGTTTCTTTCTAAAGCCCGAGAGCAAGAAGAAGACGCTGAAGAGAATGATATTCATTATGACAAATGTCCAGTTACTGTAGCCGTAAGAGGTGAAGGTAAAGTAGTACATGAAAATGCCGACGGCGACGGTGACTATGGTTACCAATAAAACGAGTTTGATTTTGCCCCTTGTGGGCTCGGGTAATTGGTTTTTCTGCATCCATCACACCTACAATCTAAAAGGCAAGAAGTAGCTCTTAGTTCTACGCATGGAACATAGCGTTCCAAAACTGGAACATTGGCATTAAGAACGAGTTTTGTTTCCTTTCTTTACAAGTATGAAAGCGACTATTGTTGAAAAAATAATTCCTATAGCTACAGCAAAAAAAGAGACTGGAAACTCGCTGGTTATCGGAGCACTATTAGTTAACGCATAGATATTGCCGTCCAAGGAGCCAACGTAGACCACTCCGTTGACGACTACAGGGGACGATTCAACAAACCCGCCGGTGGGGTAGCTCCAAAGCTTAGAACCGCTTGACGCGTTCAATGCATATATGTTTGAATCCGCTGAACCCACATAGACAACGCCGTCAACGATTGAAGGAGCTGAATAAACCGTGCCGCCAGTAGTGAAACTCCAAAGTTTTGCCCCATCAGATGCGTTTAATGCATAAAAGTTGTCATCCAAGGAACCAATATAGACGACCCCGCCCACAACGGCAGGAGAAGATTTGATGATGTTGCCCGTTGCGTAGCTCCAGACTTGGGTGCCGTCAAGTATGTTTAAAGCGTAAACGCTTCCATTATCATACGCAGTATAAACCTGATCGCCTATGATTGTTGGTGAGGACTCTGTCGGGTAGCCATTAGTGAAATTCCACAGTTCGCCACCGCTTGAGGCATCCAATGCATAAGTGTAGCCATCTGTTGAGCCTATGTAAAGAGCTCCTGCAACCACGGCGGGAGAGGACCAGATTGGAGCAAGGGTACTGAAAACCCATAGTTTTGCGCCGTCACTGGCGTTTAAGGCATAAACATTGTTGTCGTATGAACCCACATAGACAACGCCGTTTGAGATAGCGGGTGAAGAATCAACCTCGCCGCCCGTGTTTAAACTCCAAAGTTTGTCACCGCTCGTAGCGCTTAGAGCGTAAACTTTCCCATCGACCGAACCAACGTAGACAACGCCTTCGACGACTGCGGGACAAGAATAAACTTGACTGCCAGTACTGTAATTCCATAGTCGTGTCCCACTGTCCGCTTTTAACGCAAAAATGTTCCCATCTAAAGAGCCCACGAAAACTACGCCGTCCACGACTGATGGAGACGAATAAATTTGGCCGCCCGTGCTAAAGTTCCAGAGCAAACTAGCGTTTAACACTGGGCTTCCCGAGCCTACACCTGTATGGGAGAGGTTTCCGCGGAACATCGGCCAATCACCAGAACCCTGCTGTGCAGAACAAACTCCTGAAATAACAATTGATGAAAACAAAATTGCAGCAAACACAACTACCAATGAATTCTTCAAGGCGTCTCTTCCTTTGGCATGTCATTATTCATTGAAAATGGCTTTTAACAGTTTGCATCTTTTCTTGAAGCAGACGTTTTTTTCTATGTTGAGTGCTTAGGTTTCATCCTGAATCGGATTGCTTCAACCAAGAAAATCAAGGCGGCAACGGTGGTTGTTAGAATCCAGAACCAAAACGACTCCTGAATTGGAGCACCTCGGACCAAGTGGGGAATCAAGACAGCTATCTCACCGATCAAGATTCCTAGAAAAATGAAGCCGACGATGACAAAGCTGGGCATGAGAGTTTTTCCAATCCAAACGTAGCCTTTCTTGCTTACTTTTTCCTTGACCACATAATTGTTGTATTCGTCTTTTACCACTAAGCCTAAGTCTATGAGCTTCTGGAGGTTTCTGTATGCCACGCTTGGGCTGCTCAAGTTGGCTCCACGCATAACATCTCTGGGCCCCACAGGCTTCCCAACCTTCACAAGGTACATGTAGGTCTGAAAAGTTGACGCATTAAGTTCTTCGCTTGATTCCAAGATAGTACCCAACAATCATCTAGCATGTGCTGCCTTAAAAACCCGAGCCAAAAACATGCTCTTTTGCCGGGTTTGTTTTTCCTCCGTTTTATGATTGTTTTGCTTGACATTCTTTCTATCCCTCACACGACCAACACCCAGCTAATATACAGCCCAAAATGAAAAGTCGAATTGCACAGCAATTAGACCATGCGACGAATAATCTAAGACCATCGTGAGGGCGTTTAAGGGATAATGAAAAAATTAGGAAATATGTGGTAAAAGTTATATTGAGTAAGGAGCAGATGGAAATCCTAATGAAGCTGTCAATACGTTTTGAGGCGAGTGAGAGTGGAGCTGTGCGGATGGCTTTTTATGGATTACGCGAAAGAGATAAGTTTGATAAGGGAAACGCTGCATCGAAGAAAAAAACCAATTTAAAAACAGTGAAAACAAAGACAATTAGCCTGATTCAGCGTTTGAAGTGATGGAAACGTTTAAGTCAACGTTCCACCCTTAAATATTCGAAAAATAAGGAACTTTTTCCCCAATTTTCACATAATATGGAGTAATTTAATGTCTCAAAGATCAAATGTAAATGTAACCGAAATTAAATGCAGTGACTGCGGCAAATCCGCAACTGTTCCCTTTAAACCAACAGCAGGTAAACCCGTTTACTGTAGAGAATGCTTAGCCAAACACAGTACTCATGGAAGTACCGAACATAAAGCGTCAAGCTCTGATTCTAACAAAGAACAAGCTTGGTCCAGACGAAGAACCAACTGGAAATAACTAAAAAAATAATTATTTTACTTTTTTTTAAAAAAAAAATATTTTTATCTAACTGCAGCTGTTGCCAGCTGTTGCTTTGCATCATCAGTAGAGTTTGACAACACGTTAAGAACACCGTTCTTCCCTAGCCGCAGCTGCCTCTCGCCCCTAAAAACACAGACCTGTGCATTCTTCAGCTCGATGTTGTTTCCCACAGCAATACAGCCGATTTGTCCTTCCCAGAGACAGAGTTTGGTTTTTCCAGTGTCATCCCCAACCAACGCATTGACTACCATGACTGTGTTGCCGAATTGTGTGTGAACTTGGGCGGGTTTAGGAATCTCTATGACTTCGGCTTTCAAGTTGACTCGTTTCATGCCTGCTCTCAAATCGTGGATGGATGTGTAGATTGATTCGGTGTTTTGTTTAGCGATTTTCTTGCGAATCTTATCTGTGCTCATCCAACTCTCGAAGGGGTTATCTTTTCTTAGGAGGAACTCTTCACCAACACGGAACTGAGCAACAACGCTGCTGTCTTTTGTTATTAGGAAAATTGTTTCACCCTTTACTTTGCCGCGGTATTCCACTGTAAGGTTGCCGCAGACAGCTTTCTCATTGTTCCTTGCTGAGATTAATGCTTGGAAAACTTCGTTTGGGTAAATGTTATATTTTACCGAAAGAAGCGCAAGATGTTCGCCTAATGTTGATTTTTTCTGTCTCAAATTACCCCTCTCAAATTATGGTCAAAGTACGAGAAAAAGCAACTGCAGAGATGCTATTTCACACTTTTTCTCATTTACCCCGAATATTTACTTAATAATATAATGTTAACTATATTAGGTTGACGATAAAAATTAGTTGGTCATTTTCAGCTTTGGCTATTGAGTAAAAGGGGTTATCTGATGATTGTGGAAAACCTCATTGAGACTGGTTGCTCACTAGGGGACAGATGGTTAATCAGGAATGCACAAGCACTCAATTTATAAGCATCGACGAATAGTTAGATGGTACTGTGCGAAAGAGACTTTTGCATAGCCAAAGTAGTAGGAGTTGAAATAGCGAATGTATAATAACAAAGAGATGCACAAGGCAACTTGCGCTGACTGCGGAAAAGAATGTGAAGTTCCTTTCAAGCCAGACGGTACAAGGCCAGTTTACTGCCGAGAGTGCTACTCAAAACGTAGACCACCACGAAGATACTAAGCATTTAGCTAAGCATCATAAAATCTTTAACAATTTTCTTTTTTATTTTTTATTATCTTTTGAAAACGAAAATCCCCAATATTCCGGGTTTTTATTTAAAATTACTCCACAAACGCATCAGGTTGTTTATAAGCAAAAAGTCCACGTTTTTAACACACATGTTTAAATCAGATTATTCTAAGAAGAATAAAAAATCTTCAACGTGAAAGAGCTTCCCACCATAAAGAGAAGGGAATGATGAAGAAATGTTTTTGAAAAAAGGAGTAATTTCCGAGCCGTTTTCTGCAAAACAAGTCATTAGAAAAATTATTATTAGAAAATATCTAAAAACCATGAAAAAAAACCTTACAAACTAAGCTAAACTAATATACCTGTTGCGTTCCTTATTGATGTAGTTAGAATTATTTAGAGGAAGAGTTAGACCACTTATCCGCTTTTTCTCAAAACTATTCTGATATAAAATTGGCGTAAGCCAAAGGTGTAAAAAATGGGTAAACGAAAAATAACAAACGAGGGTAGCCTCGATAGCATGGTCTTACCTTCCTCAAACGACGTATTGGGTGTAGCGGTTAAGATGCTTGGCGCCGAAAGAATCACGGTTAAATGCCAAGATGGGAAAGAACGAATGTGCCGAGTCCGCGGCAAACTGAAAAGGCGAGTTTGGATCAGAGAAGGCGATATCGTATTGGTATCGCCATGGGATTTCCAATCCGACACACATGGGGACATATTCTGGCGGTACCGCAAAAACCAATCCGACTGGCTCCGAAGCCACAACTACCTCAAAATGGAGTAGGAGGCTAAAGCTATTATTCTTAAATGTACTGAATGCGGGAACACCTTCAAACGAGACGGCTTAAAAGACGGCGAAATAGTCGCCTGTCCAATATGCGAAGCAGATTACCAAGTAATTGTTAAAGACGGAAATACCGAAATAATTGAATACGTCTACGAAGGTCCTGATGTGGGCGAATTATAAAACAGTTTTTTTTTGAAAAATTATAAATATTTTTAGAAGATAATTAGCTTATCAGTTCAACAACTGAACCGATTGCTTGGCCAGGAACTCCACGCTTAAACCTTGCTCGAACCATTCCATTCTTGCCGTGCGCGCCCCTGATTTTTCCAGTAAGCTTTGTTTTTCCGTTTTTCCAAGTAACCTTTTGCCCAATTAGTTTGCTTGCTGAGCCTGCAGATGCAACATTTTCAAATTCAATTAAGCACTCGTTTGATGTTTGTTCTTTGGGTCCTGTGCGGTAATTAGTTATTCTTCCACGAACTTTTTGAGCCAAAATACTCACCATTAAACCTCCCATTCATAGGCGTGCTTGCTTTTAAAGCTGTGCTATTCAGACCCTTAGGAAAATTTTATGGCCTTATGATGGATAAGCTGACGATTAAAACATTTATTACACTTAACGATTAATGAAGCAAAGAGATGCCATATGAAACAGTTCCTGATCACACCTCAAACAGGTAAACGTTTAATCGCCAAAACCATCGCAAATCACCCAGCCATACGCAAAGCACTAAAAAATGGAACACTTGTAATTATTGCGGGAACCACCAACGGTTATGTAGCTGAAGAAATCCTAAAAACCCACAAAATAGCAAATGATTTCTCAAGAAAACATTTCTTCCGCGGCATAACCATTCCTCCAGATAAGAATGTAACTGCCGAAGGCAGACTGACGGATGAGAGTAAGTTTCCGGGGGATTTGGTAATAACTAATGGTGTTTGGCAAGAAGGAAAAACAATCGCTGACGTAATTGACAACCTCACGGAGGGTGATGTCATTTTGAAAGGAGCCAACGCGTTAGATTTAACCCACAGGCAAGCAGCTATTTTGATTGGCCACCCCAAAGCCGGAACGATAGGTTTGGCTTTGCCCGCTGTTGTGGGTCGTCGGGTGAGACTTATAATTCCGGTAGGTTTAGAGAAACGTATAGACGGTAACTTGAACGCCTTAGCCGAGAAGTTAAATGCTCCAGGTGCAGGCGGATACCGTTTGTTGCCCGTCCCAGGAGAAGTCTTCACTGAATTGGATGCGTTAAGGGTGCTAACAGCCGCCGAGGTGGAGTTAATCGCTGCCGGCGGCGTTTGCGGCGCAGAAGGCGCATGCTGGATTGCCGTCACCGGCGAAAAAGAACAAGAGGAATTTGCCGAGCAGATTATTGCTTCGGTTGCTAATGAACCACAATTTAGCCCAGACTTTCTTTAAGGCTAAAGTTTTATTCTTGGCCATGGTGCATCATCATGCCCATACCGTGGCCCATCTTTCTTCTTTCACCCACATTCTTTCTCCAAATGTCTGCACCTTGAGAAGCAAGATCCATCATCACATCGATGTCTTGCCTAACGAGGTCCATTATGGGCTGGTTTAATTCCATTTCAAAAGTAAACTTTACTTTACCACTCTTGTCTGTTGCTTCCATAAAATTTCACCTCCAACACAAAATCTAACCGAAAAACAGGCGGTTACTCTGTTAATAAGGTAAATCAGGGGTGTTTTAAAGGTAAGTGGCTGTGCCTGCACTACTACATTAATTTTTTACTTAGTGTTTCCAGAACGCCTCTAAAGCAGTTAACGCTTCTTCGAACAAGTAGTCCTTGGGGACGACGTTAACTTTTATATCCATTTCCGTTAGAGCTTCGGCAGTAGTGGGACCAATAGCCACTGTTGTCACTTTGGAGTTTACAAAATTTCTTAGAGTTTCCATGGGAGCTTTTTCAGTGAGCATCTTAAAAATGTTCTTGGCACTCAAGCCGCTGCCGAAAACTATAGCGTCAATCTTTCCGCTGGTTAAGTCTTCATAGAACTTTGTTTTTAGTTTTTGGTCTACTGGCAACCCTGACTCGTAAACGTAGATTTCCTCTACGTCTGCACCCATTTCCCTGAGTTTATTGGTTAAGGTGGGAGTGGCATTGCTGGTTCGAGGGATGCGGATTTTTTTGCCCGCCAAATCTTTGCCTTCCAACGCCTTTAGTAAGCCTTCAGAACTATATTTTTCGGGAACTATATCCACGCGAACATTGCATTCCTCCATGGCTTCAGCTGTCTTTGGACCGACCGCGATTACAAACGTACATTTAAGACCTTCATAGAGCAACATTTGCAGGTTAAAATTTTGAGCTGCACTAAAAAGATACTTAACTCCATTGGTACTCATAAAAATGACATAGTCCACTTGACGCTCGTGAAGTTCCCGAATAAACTTTTTTAGAGCAACTGGGTTGCTTAGAGCCTTGATTTCTATTGCGGGAATATAGTAGGGTATGCCGCCCTTCTGCTTGATGATTGCGCCTGCTTCTTCGGCTTGTCCCGCAGGGCGTGTGATAGCTATGGTTTTGCCGACTAAGTTAGGGGTTTTTTGAACCATGCGAGTTTCCTGCCTAAAGTTGCGACTTCTCCGATAACTATAACGGATGGTGGCTTGATTTGTTTGCTTTTGGCGTCTTTGATGATTTTGCCCAAAGTACTGATAAGGGCTCTCTGTTTTGGGTAGGTTCCGGATTCGACCATGGCGACTGGTTTGTCTACGCTTATACCACCTTCCAGTAGCTTGCCGACTATGCCTTCAAGGGATTCTACGCCCATAAGAATGACCATAGTGTCGACAGCATTAGCGATTCTTACCCAATCGATGGGTTTCTCTGCATCGCCTGCTCGGTGACCGGTAATTATCGCGACTGATGCTGCATAGTCTCGGTGGGTCAAGGGTATTCCTGCGTACATTGGAGCTGCCACAGATGAGCTCACACCAGGAACAACTTCAAACGCGATGCCTTTCTCAACCAACGCTTCGGCTTCTTCACCGCCTCTCCCAAAAATAAACGGGTCGCCACCTTTGAGTCGAACAATCTTGCCGCCGCTCTGCGCTTTCTCAACTATTAACTCAGTAATCTTGTCTTGGGGTACCTCATGTTTACCTGTGCGCTTACCAACATAGATCATCTCGGCGCCTTCAGGTGCTAAGCAGAGTATTTCTTCTCCAACGAGCCTATCGTAGATAACTACATCTGCTTCTTTTAGCACCTTAACCGCTTTAATCGTGAGCAGTTGGGGGTCGCCTGGACCGGCACCAACAAGGTAAACTTTACCATACACCATATTTTTCTCTCCATTCCTTCTCCAAGTCTTTAGCACCCATCTTGATTAGGTCTTCGCCCACTTTTTTGCCTAATTCATCGGCTTGGGCTAATGTTCCTTTAGCGGACGCACTGATTTTCTTTTGCTCTGTTAACGAGAAAATGCAGCCAAACAACGAAAGGTTGTTACCTTTTGCCTGTCCGACAGCGCCTATAGGTACGCGGCATCCACCTTCCAATTCAAGCACCAAACGACGTTCTGCTGTTATTTCGGCGCGGGTAGCTTTGTCCTCCACTGAATGTAAAACGTCTATGACGGCGGTGCTGCCTTCTTTTGCCACGATTGCTATTGCCCCTTGTCCAGCTGCGGATGGAAATTGGTCAAGTAGGAGGCGCTCAGTGATTTCACTTGTTAGATCCATTCTCTCTAAACCGGCTTCCGCAATGATTATGCCTGCCAATTCTCCTTTTTTGACTTTGCCGATTCTTGTGTCCACATTTCCCCTGATGGGTTCAACATCTAAATCTGGGCGAATGAATTTGATTTCGGCTAGTCGTCTCAGGCTACCAGTTCCAACGACTGCACCTTTCGGCAGCGCGCTGAGGTGAATTTTATCCTTAGAAATGAAAACATCGCATGGCGAATCTCTCTTCGGAATTGAAGCCAAAACCGTACCAGTCTGCTGTTCAACAATAGGCACGTCTTTCAAGCTGTGTACAGCCAAATCAACTTTGCCGCTGACAACTTCCTGATCAATTTCCTTCTCAAAGATGCCCTTGCAATCTATCGAAAAGAGGGGTTTGCCATGTTCTTTGTCGCCTGTGGTCTTGATGATTTTCAACTCAAAATTTATGTCGGGACATTTTTGTTTAATTTGGTTTAGGGTGCGGTTGGTTTGGGCGAGGGCGAGTTTGCTGCCTCTTGTGCCGACGACAAGTTTCATTGAGGATTCCTCGTTTTCGCTGCCGCTGCAAGAGCTTTTTCAAATGCGTTGGCAGTGAATCTAAAGTCTTCCTCGGTGTGGGCGGCTGAAATAAAGCACGTTTCAAACTGGGAGGGAGGAATAAACACTCCTTGACGTAGCAGTTCCCTGAAGTAAGCTGCGAACATGGCTGTATCTGAGTGTTTAGCGCAGGTGTAATCGAGAACTTGGTCTTTGGTGAAGAATATCTGGTACATAGATGCGATGTTATAGACTTGAGCGGGCAACTTGTAGGCTTGGGCTTGGTCGGTTAGGGCTTTTGCGAGCTCTGCGGCGTTCTTTTCGAGTTGTGGGTAAATTTGGTTTTTCTTTTGTCTTAGGATGTTAAGAATTGTGAAACCAGCTGTTGCTGAGACAGGGTTGCCGCTAAAGGTTCCCGCTTGGTAGACTCTGCCGACTGGAGAAATATTCTGCATGATTTCTTTTTTGCCGCCAAATGCTGCCAACGGGAAGCCGCCGCCAAGCACCTTGCCAAGCGTCGCCATGTCAGGGGTAACGCCAAAGTATTCCTGTGCGCCGCCCAAAGCTAAGCGAAAACCAGTGATGATTTCGTCAAAAATCAAAACCGCCCCGTGCTGGCTGGTTATTTTTCTCAGATAACTCAGGTAATCTTTTGTGGGTAAAATCAAGCCAACATTAGCCAAAACGGGCTCAACGATAACTGCGGCGATTTGGTTGCCCACACTCTTAAATGTAGCTTCCAGTGCTTCAGCGCTGTTGTAGGGCAGAACAATCGTGTTCTGTGTGGTTTCCTCTGGTACCCCCAATGAGTTTGGCGCTCCGAAAGTTGCGGCTCCTGACCCTGCCTTGACAAGCACACTATCGTGGGAGCCATGGAAGCACCCTTCGAATTTGATGATTTTCTTCCGCCCCGTGTAGCCTCTTGCTGTGCGGATAGCATGCATTGTGGCTTCGGTGCCGCTGTTTACTAGACGCATCATCTCCATACAGGGTGAAGCTTTAGAGATAAGTTCGGCAAATTCCACTTCACGCTCGGTTGGAGCACCGTAAAGTGTTCCCAGAGTAAACTGCTTTTTAACTGCATCGAGGATTTCGGCGTTTGCATGCCCCAAAAGCAACGCGCCATAAGCCATACAGTAATCAACATAAGATTTGCCGTCGGCATCATGCATTTTTGAGCCCTGAGCGTATTCCACGAAAAAGGGGTATGGCTCGAACGCTCGGACGGGGCTGTTCACGCCGCCGGGTAGGATTTTTTTTGCTCTCTCAAAGAGTTTTTCTGATTTGCTGTTCAAGGTTGGTTCAACCATTCTTGTGCATCTTTAGCGTGGTAAGTTATTATTAGGTCGGCGCCTGCTCGTTTGATGCCGGTCAGGATTTCTCGGGTTACAGTTTTTTCGTCTATCCAGCCCTTTTGGGCAGCAGCTTTAACCATGCTATATTCGCCGCTGACGTTGTAGGCGACTATGGGCACGTTAAAGTTGGCTTTCGCCAATGCGATTATGTCTAAGTAAGCTAAGGCGGGCTTTACAATTATCATGTCTGCGCCTTCGGCGATGTCAAGTTCGATTTCGCGCATTGCTTCTTGCTGTCTGCCTTGGCTCATCTGATAGCTACGGCGGTTCCCAAACTTCGGAGTAGACTCAGCCGCTTCTCTGAATGGACCATAAAAGCCCGACGCATACTTTGCCGAGTATACCATAATTGGAACCTGCTCAAATCCTGCATCATCCAACGCTTCTCGGATCGTGCCGACTTGACCGTCCATCATGGCAGAGGGTGCAACAATGTCCACGCCAGCTTCAGCATAACTAACAGCTATCTTTCCAAGTAACTCAAGAGTTGCATCGTTCTGGACTTCCGCATCGTTGATTATGCCGCAGTGACCATGGCTCATATATTCGCAGAGGCAAACATCTCCGATAATAACGAGTTCTTCAACGAACGCTTCTTTGAGTTCGCGGATTGCTTTTTGTACGATACCGTCTTTTGCGAATGCACTTGTACCTGCTTCATCTTTTTTGGCTGGGATACCGAAGAGCAGAACGCTTTTAACGCCTTGTGCAAGTGCCTTTTTGCCCTCATTTACAACTTCCGTTATTGGTAATCTGCTGTATCCAGGCATGGATGCTATGGGAACAGGTTTTTTGACGCCTTCTTCAACAAAAATCGGGTAAATTAGGTTACTTGGTTGTAAACACACTTGGTTTAACATTTCGCGTAACGCTGCGGTTCTGCGCAACCTTCTCATTCGCACGGTTGGAAAACTCACTTGTCATTTCTCCCTTTTTTCCATGAGTTTCATGGCTAGTTCTTGAGCCTCTTGAAGTTTACCTTCATTTAGAGCCTCTTTGATGTTATCGTTATTAAGTATCTCGTATAACAATTTGCTGCGTTCTTTAGCATCAGCGATGCTTTCTTTGATTATGCCCCGCATGTTAGCTTGCAATTCAATCTCCAGCAAGTCTTGAGGCGTAACTATCTTCTCTATTCTCTCTCGGAGCACGTGTGCCATGGCGGGGCTTTTGCCTCCCGTGGAAACCGCAACTTTAACGTCGCCAACTTTCGCGATTGCTGGCAAAATAAAATCGCTCAGCGCGGGGTTATCAACCGCATAAACCATGCATCCAAAAGCTTTTGCGGCATTCACCAACTCAAAGTTCAGTGTAGCATCATTCGTCACCGCTAAGAACACGTCTGGCTTGGGACTCAGACTGTCAATAAAAGATTTAGCATCCTTAACCTCTGTTTTAAGTAGAGCAACTTTCTTTTCATCACCAAGTTTCTGAATACCTTCTAAGAAACCCTTGCTTACCACCCAAATCGTTGCGCCAGAATCCAGGAAGCTCTGTGTTTTGCGGTAGCTTTCTGCACCTCCGCCGACTACCATAACGGTTTTTCCGTCAAGTTTGAGGTCTACTAGCAATTTTTTGGTTTGCCACCTTCCGAAGCATTAAGGCTATAATGGGTTAGTAAATTCTTGAACTTTTCCATAAAAGCCCTGTAATCAACATCAACTTGCATAGGTGGCAGGGCAACCTTAGCCAACAAATCCAAATCAACATATTTTTCCGCGGCATCGATGGCTTGAGCGCCAAAATCATCGTACCGGATTTCGATTTCAGGTATCATGCCTCTGGCTTCCAAATCCAGTCGTGGAAGCATCCCCAACAGCTCAATACCGACATTTTGGAAAGCGGTTTTCATTGTTTGGCGTATTTCGTCGGTTATGTAGCTGACGCGTAGTTTGTTTAGGATTACGCCAGTGACATTTACGCCGAGGCGTTTTAGGATGTTTACGTAGTTTAGGGTGCTGATTAGGGCGCCTTCGATTCCTTCTTTATCGCAACCGACCACAAGAACAGTTGACGCACCTAAGGCTGCGGCGACTTCTGCTGTGGACATCGGTCGCTTATAGTTGTCGTTTAGTAAACCTGTGAAAGTGCTCATGGCGCCTTCAACTAAGAGAAAATCGTGGTTTTGGATAGCTTCCTGTACAGCTTGCTCGAGGGGTTTCCAGCCGCTTTCCCCAATTCTTATAGACGAATATGGCTTTATAGGCTCTTTAATCAGGTAGAGGGCTGGTACAGCGTCCCGTATGTCTCCACCGATTTTTATGACTCCGACTTTGAAGCCTCTTTTCTTTAAGGCACCAGCGATGCCTGTCACTACGAATGTTTTTCCTGAACCACTCCCGGTCGCCGTCACTAAAAGCAACCGTGGCTCTTTCTGTTCTGCAGTTGTTTGCTGGTGTATGTTGGTTGCGATTCCGACTTCACATTTGATTTGAATTAAAAGTTTCGCGTTTGCCTGCCGTATTGCGTCAAGTTCTATCTGGTTTATGTCCAACGATTGAGTGATGCTCTTTAGAATTGTTGGGTTCTGGTCCAGTAGACCATGAATAAAAACGCCAACCACGTTGCCTTGTTTGTTAGCGACTCCTGAAATCAGGTCTTGGGGGTCTTTTTTGTAGTTGACCCGCTTGGCGTGGGTGATTATGATGGGTTTGGCTTCTTTGTTGAGGACAATCTTGCCGTAGGTATGGCAGTGGAAGCCTGAAACTTCTTTGCCGACTTCTTGGGTTATGAAGCTTTTGTCAACCACTGTAGCGGTCACTCGATCAGTGCATATCAGCGGCTTGAACTCCGCATCCAATAATCCCAAGCCTTCGCGGGTTATGGGAATAGATGATAGGCGTCCAACGTCGGTTTCTTTAGCGAGAACTTGGAAACCGGAACAGACGCCGAGGACAAACTTGCCTGATTCCGCCATTTTTATTATTTCTCGGGTAACCGTTTCATTGACGCTTTGGGATTCGACGAGACTGCCGCCCGGAATGATTAACATGTCTAAGATTTCGGAAGCTGGCTTGCCATCCACAAGCCCGTCGGCACAAACCAGGTCGGTTGGAAGGTTCCCGAAGTCTTCAAAGCATGGCAGAGCCCCTGGAAGATAAACTAAACCGATTCTGTGACGTAATTGCATCCCAAAGAGCCCCGACGCTATTTTACGGTAAACCTTATATTTAAGCCGCATGGTTTATCCATCCATGCTTTCCTCGGCAAAGACAGACCATGTCATAAACGTCAGAATAACGCATAAAACAGCCCGGGTGCCGTTAATGGAGGCGGTATCGTTTAAGGAGAAGGAAAAAGCGGTTGCCGAGTTACGCTCCTTTGAAAACATTGAAGAATGCCTAATTCTGCAGACATGCAACCGCATCGAAATTTTCATTGTATCAGAAGAAGCTGAAAAGACAGCTGAGATAGCTAAGGATTTTTTAGCTAAAAGGGCAGGGGCAAATGCTGAGGAAGCCGCCAAAGCCATAGAAGTCTCAATCGACCATGACACCTTTAATCATCTTTTAAGAGTCACCTCAGGCTTAGAATCCATGGTTATAGGTGAAGACCAAGTTCTTAATCAGGTTTGGGACGCTTATCTGGTGGCGGACAACGCCAAAACTTTGGGACCAATCCTAAAGCATCTGTTTAACCGCGCAATGATTGTGGGTAGGCGAGTAAGAAATGAAACTGGAATAAACAAGGGCGCCGTTTCCATCGGTTCCGCAGCTGTCGAGTTGGCTGTGAATCTGTTGGGCAGCTTAGAAGACAAGAAAATCTTAGTCATGGGTGCTGGAGAAATAGGAACCCTTGTTGCAAAAGCCTTAGCCAGACGATGCCTAAGCCCGATTTTCATCGCCAATCGAACCTATGACCGTGCGGTAAAGTTGGCAGAAGACCTCTCGGGGGAAGCCGTAAAGTTTAACCAGTTTGAAGAAGTCCTCGTCAACGCAGACGTCGTGATTTGCTCAACTGCAGCACCCCACTACCTACTAACCAAAGAAATTGTTTCCCGCCTGATGAACCAACGCGTAAACAATGGTAACCTAATAATCATAGACATTTCGAACCCACGCAACGTCGAAAAAGCAGTGGCGGAGGTAGCCTCAACAAAACTATACAACATAGATGACTTACAGCTAATTGCCGACAAGAACAAGCAACAACGCGAAAAAAGCATAGAAAAAGCCGTCAAAATCTTAGAAGAAGAACTCATAATCTTAAACGACGACATGAAAAGCCTCTCAGTTCGATTGATTATTTCTTCACTTCTTTCTCAAGCAGAAGAAATACGCCAAAAAGAACTCGCCACCGCACTCAACATGCTAGGCAATCTTGACGAGAAACAAAAACACATACTGGAAGATTTAACTTCCATTTTACTCAAGCAAACCTTTATTCCTATTGTTGAGAATTTGCGTTTAGCCGCAAAGAACGATGACACGGAAGTCATTGAAGTAGCGGTTAAACTGTTTGAGAAACGGGAGAAAAAATAATTTGGCAGAAGCAGTAGCCTTAGATAAGGCAGGTTTAATTTTAATTGGGCATGGAAGCAAACTACCCCATAACCGAGAAAACCTCGAAAAACTAGCAGATATTCTCCGTAGTCGCAGCAAATTCAAAACTGTAGAAATCGCTTTTATGATACGCGACACCCCCACCATCGCCGAGGCAATCGACGCGATGGCAAAGAAGGATTTGTCAAAGATTGTTTTGGTTCCGGCTTTCCTTGCTCCAGGCGTCCACACGACTCAAGAGATTCCTGAGTTAATCGGAGTTAAAGAAAAACAGCCTAACCTTAAAACGCTCGGTATCGAATTGGTTTATGGCGAACCAATAGGCAGCGACGAACGCATAGCCGATATCCTCGAGGAAAAAGCCCTAAAAGCGCTGGGGCAGGAGGTTAAGAAAGACAGCGAAGTTGTTGACGCTTACTCTGTTGCTGAGGCAGGAAAAATCGTTGACAAAAGCATGATGCTTATCCGTGAGGCCATCGGCGACGACTTGGCGAAATTGCCAAAAGATAAGGTTCCTATCGTCGAGCGAGTTGTCCATACCACTGCCGACCCTGAATTTGCCAAAATTCTTATCATCAGCGACGATGCCGTGGAGGCAGGGGTAAAGGCGATTAAGGCAGGCGCCAAGGTAGTATCAGACGTCAAGATGATTAGGGCAGGCATCAACGATGCTAGACTCAAAAAATTTGGCAGCAAAATCTCCACCTACATGAACGATGAACGAACAATGGACCTCGCCAAGAAAGAATCCTTGACGCGGTCAGCCGCTGCCATGCGCTTAGCTATCAAAGACGGTTTAGACGGAGCCATCGTTCTCATCGGCAACGCTCCTACGGCCGCATTCGAGTTGGCAGACCAGATAAAGATGGGAAAAGTTAAGCCAGCCCTAATCGTAGCGGTTCCCGTTGGGTTTGTGGGTGCCGCGGAATCCAAAGAGGTTGTCGCCAAGCTTCCAGTTCCTTACGTGATTACGAGAGGACGCAAAGGCGGCAGCACGATTGCAGTTGCCGTTTTCAACGCGTTACTGTCTATGGCTGAAGGCAAACGTTACGGTTAAAGTGATAGCTAAATGGCTCGGTTTTTGAAATACGGTATAACAACAGGCGCAACCGCCGCAGCGGCAGCCAAAGCCGCTGTAATCGCAGCGCTTAAAGAACCCGTTGACCGAGTAGTTATCCCAACTCCTATCGGTCTACGTTTTGAAGTGCCGATTAAATCCAGTAGAAAACTCGCCAAAGACGCCGCCGAAGCAGTCACAGTTAAGGACGCAGGACAAGACATCGACGTAACAGACAAAATGGAAATCACCGCCACCATAAAACTAACCGACGACGGCAAAATCACCATAAAAAGCGGCATAGGCATCGGCAAAGTTACAAAACCCGGCTTGCAAGTTCCCATCGGCGAAGGCGCAATCAACCCTGTGCCTAAGAGCATGATTACGGAAGCCGTCAAAGAAGCACTGCCCGAAGGCAAAGGCGTTGAAATCCTGATCAGCGCCCCTGAGGGGGCAAATATTGCTAAGAAAACCATGAACGCCAAATTAGGCATCACTGGAGGCGTTTCAATATTGGGCACCACAGGAGTAGTCAAGCCCTTGTCTCTTGAAGCATGCCGCCGCTCGTTAGTTCCCCAAATCGACGTCGCAATCGCAAGAGGATACAAACGCATCCTATTTGTTCCAGGCAACATTGGCGAACGAATCGCAAAACAGCAGTTTGGAGTCCCCGAAGACGCGATCATCCAAACAGGCGACTTCGTTGGCTACATGCTCGACAAAGCCGTTGAAAAAGGAATCAGAGAAATTATCGTTCTTGGTCACTCAGGGAAATTGGTAAAATTGGCAGCTAACATCTTCAATACTCACCACAAGGTTGGAGATGCACGCAACGAAGTCATCGCTTCGTATGCAGGAGCAGTTGGAGCAAACACAAAAACCATCAACGAATTGTTAACAGCAAACACCACAGATGAAGCCACAGAAATTCTAAAACAAGCCAACCTCTTAGAAGCCACATACAACAAAATTGCTGCTCGAGTCAACCAACGTGTTAGTGACCGAGTGGAAAATAAGATAAAGATAAGCGTCGTAATCGTTGCCATGGATGGCAAAGTTCTTGGAATGGATGAGAACGCTAGGTGCAACCAGCCTTGGCTAGAATTAACATAGTCGGCGTTGGACCGGGCAACCCAGACTACGTTACCCCAGCTGCAAAAAGAACTGTGGCACAAGCAGACATTGTTATTGGCGCGCAAAGAAGCCTAAACCTCTTTCCAGCTGAAGGAAGAGGGGAACGGATAGTTTTAATCGCAAAAAACCTCAAAGACACCCTCAAACTGGCAGCGGAATCTGTTAATAGCGGAAAAAGTGTTGTTTTGCTCTCAACTGGTGACCCTGGTTTTTCGGGGCTGTTGCACACAGTTTTGGAAAGCGAGTTATTCAAAGCTGAAGACATTAATGTTGTTGCAGGAGTAAGTTCAATTCAGGCTTGTGCTGCACGTTTAAACATTAGTTGGGATACCGCACGTCTGTTTACTTTCCATGATGGCAAGGTTCCTGAAGAAGAAAAACAGGAATTGGCGGCAGCGGTTAAGAGGGGTTGCAATATTCTACTCCTGCCAGACTCCCGAGCCTTCGCACCCAAAGACATAGCAAGTTTACTAATCAAATCAGGGTCAGACAAGAAAACACCCGTTTTCATATGCGAGAACGTAACCTTAGAAAACGAGAACATTACCTCAAGCACGTTAGAGAAAGTTTGTGGGCAGACCTTTGGGGCGCTATGCGTAATGGTTATCAAGCAAACCGTTAACTAACATTAAGTTGAATTCGAATGGCTAAAGAATGGGTGTACAAGACGCCAGGAATACCTGACGAGGCATTTAATCAAAGCGACGAGGTTCCCGGTCCAACCAAAGAAGAAATCAGAGTTATAACGATATCCAAAGCACGCCTATGTGAAGGCGACGTTGTTATAGATGTGGGCTGCGGAACGGGAGGTTTGACAGTTGAAGCTGCATTGCAGATTGCGCCGAAGGGCAAAGTTTACGCAATCGATGAGGACCAAGCCGCAATCAAGCTAACAAATAGTAATGCAGAAAAATTCGGGGTTAAAGGCAATGTCTCCGTCTGCAGCGGTAAAGCACCTCAAGCACTGCTAACCCTTCCAAACGCGGATGCCATCCTTATTGGTGGAGGTGGAGTTTCCCTTAGAGCAATCCTTCAAATTGCCAGCGCCAAGCTCAACATCAATGGAAGAATAGTCGTAAACGCTATACTTTTAGAAACCGCAACCCTGGCAATTTCCGAAATGAAATCTCTGGGCTTCAAAGATATCGATATTGCATATATTTCGGTCGCGAAGGGAAAACAAATAAACAGCGGAACAATGATGATGGCAAGAAATCCAATAACAATAGTCTCAGCGACAAAACCTTAGGTGAAAACGATTTGGCAGGAACATTCATAGGCATCGGCGTTGGTCCCGGCGACCCAGAACTCATTACGTTAAAAGCTGCAAAAGCCCTCAAAACGGTAGACATTATCTGCGTTCCGAAATCTCACGCGAAAAAACCCAGTATGGCGCTTCGCATGGTTAAACAAATTTTGGCTGAACGCAAAAAACCTGCCCAGATTCTTGAATTAGTTTTTCCCATGACAAAAGATGAACTCAATAACAGAAAACTTTGGGTAGAAAACGCGGCAATAGTAGCTGCGAAAGCCAAGGAATGTGACGTCGCTTTCATCACTTTGGGCGACCCAATGCTCTATAGTACTTTTCTTTATCTTTACGAATGCATTAAAGAGACCTATCCAGAAATAGAACTTGAAATTATCCCAGGCGTAACTTCCGTGACAGCCGCCGCCGCAAGCAGCAGATTGCCTTTGGCGGAGAAAGAAGAAGTCGTGACGATTGTTCCCTCAGATCTCAACCCTGCCCATCTGGAAGACGCTGCTAAACACGCCGACAACCTGGTATTCATGAAGTGTGCCTTCCACATTAAAGAGTTCATTCCAATTCTCTTAAAGTCAGGTTTCACCAAAAACTCCACCATTGCACTGGTGAAAAGGTGTACGTTGCCTGAAGAGAAAGTTCTGGTAGGCAAACTTGGCGATGTGGATAGTTGGGATATAACTGAGGATTATTTCTCGGTGGCCATTGTGAAGAAAAGTCAGGTTCCTATTCATTGGAAACAGAATGGAAACGGCAACGGTAAGGGTGGGAAACATGAATAAAGTTGTTTTCATAGGCGCTGGACCAGGAGACCCCGAACTCATCACGCTTAAAGGCAAACGATGGCTAGAGCAAGCCGACGTCGTTGTTTACGCGGGCAGCCTGCTTAACCCCGAATACCTCAAGTACTGCAAGAAAGATGTGGAGCTCCATGACAGCGCTAAAATGGGTCTTCCCGAAATGCTCAAAGTCATGATTGCAAGTGTCAAAGCAGGCAAACTTGTCGTGCGCCTCCATGATGGGGACCCGAGCTTTTATGGTGCAATCCAAGAGGTAATGACCGCTCTCGACAAGGAAGGCATAGAGTACTTCCGCATTCCCGGAATCAGTTGCTTGCTCGGCGGCGCAGCAGCACTTAACCGTGAATTAACCCTGCCAAATATCAGCCAAACAGTTATCATTACCCGACCGGCAGGAAGAACTTCCGTTCCCGAAGCTGAAAGCATCCAAAAACTCGCAGTCCACCAAGCCACCATGGTCATCTTCTTAGGTACACCCCACATCGCCCGCGTCATCGAGGAACTGCAGAAGGGCGGCTACCCCAAAGACACGCCCTGCCAAGTCGTCTACAAGGCGACTTGGCCAGAGCAGAAAGTTGTTAAAGGCACCCTCGCCGATATAGTTAGCAAAGTTAAAGCCGAAGGCATCACGGAGACCGCGCTGATTTTTGTCGGCAAAGTGCTTGATCCGCAAGCGTATGATTTATCTAAGCTCTATGACCCCAAGTTTACGACGGGGTTCCGTAAAGGCGAAGCATAGATGTATGCCAAAGGGATTGCTGTTGTTGCAATTACAAGACGCGGCGTAGATACTGCGCTAAAGATTAGGGAAGCGTTGGATGCCTCTGGTTTGAATGCGAGGGTATATGCCCCAAAGAAATACAGCCAAAACGGTGTTGTAATTTTAGAAAAAAAATTCGGTGAATTTGTTAAAGACAATTACAGTTCCGTGGATGCATTTGTTTCTGTGATGGCAACCGGCATAACTATTAGGGCAGTTGCACCCCTTCTGGAAAGCAAACTAACTGACCCCGCAGTAGTCGGTGTAGACGCTACAGGAAAATTCGTCATAAGCCTGCTGTCAGGACATTACGGCGGCGCAAACGAACTATCGCGAACAATCGCCAAAGGCATAGGAGCAACACCCGTAATCACCACCGCCTCCGAGGTCACAGGCAAAACGAGCACTGACGAAATCGCAAAAAACCTGCATCTAACCATCGAAAACCCCGAAAGCCTCATCGCAGTTAACGCTGCCATAGTGAACGGCGACCGATTGATTGTCGTGTTAACTGATGACGTCAAAATCCCAACAAACCAACTCAGCTGCTATGATATCAAAAAAGCCGAGAATGGCGTTCAAGCGCTGGAAATCATTAACGACTACGATGCGGGTATAATAATTACCGACAAGCCCTTGTCGATTGTAAAGTTCGTCAAACCATTCACTATACTCAAAACCAAATCTATCGTTGTTGGGTTGGGTGCACGCAAAGATTCTACCACCGACAGCATAGTCGAAGCAGTCGACACAGTGTTAGAGCGAATCCGCATTCCCTTGGAGCGGGTTAACGCTTTTGCCACCGTCGACATCAAAAAAACCTCAAAGCCCATGGTGGAAGCTGTAAAGCGGTTGGGGGCGCCGCTTGAGTTTTTAAGTGTCGATGCACTTCGTTCTTTAAATCACCAGGATCTTTCGCCTGACTCAGCGATGGTTCAGGAAAAAATCGGTGTTGGAGGAGTATGCGAACGAGCAGCACTACTGATAGCGGGAAAAAACTCAAAACTACTACTCAAAAAAACCAAGTTAAACGGGGTAACGGTGGCAGTGGCCGAGGGCGAATAAGCGTTGTCGGCATTGGACCCGGGAGCCTTGAACATTTAACCCCTAAAGCTCGAAGAGAAATTGAGAATGCCGACGTAGTTGTAGGTTATGGAACATACATCAAACTTATCCAATCCATTGTGAAAAAGAAAGCTGAAGTTGTTTCTGGCACAATGGGTAAAGAAGTTGAACGCGCCCAAATTGCAGTGGACAAAGCGAAAGAGGACAAACTCGTTGTAATTGTCAGTAGCGGAGACCCCGGCGTCTATGGCATGGCAGGTGTAGTTTTAGAAGTTGCCGCAAAAAACAAAACTCCCGTGAAAGTTGAGATTGTTCCAGGAGTCACTGCCGCCACCGCTGCATCCGCAATCCTTGGAGCACCGTTAGTCAGCGATTTTGTGGTAATCAGTCTTAGCGATTTGTTGACTCCTTGGGAAAAAATTGAACGCCGGATCGATGCCGCAGCATCTGCAGATTTCTCAATTGTTCTCTACAACCCTCGGAGCCAGGGAAGAATTGAGCCGTTGGCGAAGGCTTATGAAATAATGCTAAAGCACATTAGGCCTGATACGCCCGTTGGCATCGTTAGGCAGGCAGGTAGAGAGGGGGAGAGCGCCGTTATAACAACGCTCAAAGATATGCTTAACTGCGAAATTGACATGGTAACAACAATCGTCGTCGGCAACTTGGCAACCAAGGTGATCAACGATAAAATGGTTACTGCCCGAGGCTACGACCTTTCTAATTAATTCTTTTCGCTTCTGCTTGTAGCGTGGACAATCAGAAAGCAGCCCAAACCAAACTCCAAAACAGAAAAGGTAAAGTCTTCCCTGCCAGCTGGTTTTTGTTGTGCCTAAGGAACCACTTCACCAAAACTACCTAACAAAAAGAAATAAACGCGACGGAGATAGATTCATTTCTTCTTGTAAAGAACGCAAATTCCTAAACCATAACTAAACCAGCAAGTGCCGGCACAACCGATATGGTTTCCTTGAGGACTTTCAAGGCGAAGACAACTCCAAACAGTGCTGAAGTAGAATAGATGGTTCCCGTTCTTATGGAGCCAATTTCTTTCAAACCCACAATTAAGAACAGAATCGAAAAACTATTGCTAAATGCGCCAACCGAAATGATGTAGGGAAAAGCTTAAAGCGGAACATAAAAACTCAAGCCAAGCACAAAAGCCAGAAGTAAAAGGCATCCGCCGCCAATCAAGCATTTTAAAGCTGTCACCAAAATTAAATCCTTCTTATTACAAAGAAACTTACTGAGGTTGTTGTCTGTGCCCCAAAACAAGCATGCGCCTAAAATGACTGGTGAATTGTGCGTTAGTTGCCAAGAAAATAGCGCCTGCTATTAACAAGGTTATGCCTATTCATTCTTTCGGGTTTGCAGTGTTCTCTTAAGAAAACGAGCGCATTTAAAACAGTAAACAGTACATTAAAGGCGCTATAATTGAGCCTGAAAGCACCACTAACTCCCAAAAAACGCCTTCTTTTCTTCATAACTTTGGCTCAGTTTTTGTCAGAGTCTTAATTAACCGCATAACTTGACCGCGAAGCGGCGATAAACGAATTGCTGCTAATAAGAGGCCAGCGAAAAGGTAGATTAACCCTGCCACGATTGATGGATTAACATTGGTTGAGGCTATCTTGTTTAAAGTGGTACTTTTCCCGAAAAGGAGGGCAGACGCGATTGCTCCGACATAGCCCCAGTGATGGGTCATAATTAACTATCCTACACTGTATTCGTGTTGTCAGGGGATGCTGTATCCATTTTTGGTTTTATGCGCTCCATTATTTCTCTTCGTGCTTCTCCGATAGTAAGCGGGTAATTATTGCTGGTAAATAAGCTATTCCTCTTGCCTAATATCTCAAAGAGGTGAGTTATTCTTGGAAGGCGCAAATCCATGCTTCTTAAAACGTCCGCTTGAGAGAAGACCGCTTGAGGGGGGCCTTGGAGAACGATTTGTCCCTTGTTTAAGATGCATATCTTGTTTGCGAAGAGCGGAACCAAATCAACGTCGTGGGTGGCTATAATCAATGTTAAGCCTAACTCCTGATTAAGCTGAAGAAGCAACTTGAGAATTTTGCTCGCAGTACGAGGGTCAAGGTTAGCCATCGGTTCATCTAAAACTATTATCTCAGGTTTCATAGCTAACACACCAGCTATCGCCGCACGCTTCTTCTGTCCAGTGCTCAAATTTTGAGGGGATTTATTTTCTAAATCCGCTATTTCGGTGGCTTCCAGAGCCCATTTCACTCGAGCCTTTACCTCTGCAGGTGGAAAACCCAAGTTTACTGGTCCAAAGGCAACATCTAAGCCCACAGTACGAGCGAATAATTGGTCATCTGGGTCTTGAAACACTAAACCGACTTTTTGTCTTACCCAGTCAAGGTCTGAAGTGGCAACTTGTTTTTCTAGAACAAGGACTTTTCCCGAGGTAGGCATCAGTAGTCCGTTAAAGTGGTGAAGTAACGTTGATTTGCCAGCGCCATTTGGTCCAAGAATGGCCATGTTTTCGCCTTTTTCAACCATGAAGTTTATGTTGTTCAAGGCTTTTGTTCCATCGTGATATGTGTAGGTTAAATCGATTGTTTCAATTGCTTTCAAGATTCTTTGCTCCATTACAGAATAAACGCATCAATGAGAACTACGCTTACACTAGCAATTACGACTAATGAACCTACAAGAATGTCCCACTTAGGAAGCTTCTTTTTCTCATAGGTAAACAGCGTATATTTTCCAGTGTATGCTCTTGAAGTCATTGCGTTGCCAACTTTTATAGCTCTGTCAAATGATCTTAAAAGAAGTGCGCCTGCGATGTTGCCGTAATTAGCTACTTTTTTTAGGTAACTTACGGAGCGTGAATGCCCACATCGTGACTGCTGCGCTCTATACATTCTTGTGCTCTCCTCGGAAAGAATGCCAATGTACCTAAACATCAACATCATCGTATCTATAATTACTGATGGAACACGGAACCATGCTAGTGAATCCATAACCGTTGTGATGGGCGTGACAAGAATAAGCAAATTCAGAACAGAAACGGCTGCAATACAACGCATAAACACAAGGACGCCAAAGTAGATGCCGTCTGAATAGATAGGAATCATTAGCCCTGGAACTCTGGCAATCACTATTGACCCGTAAGTGAAGGGCATAATTACAGCGACGAATGCAACGAGGGAAATTGGCATGAGAAGCCTTCGGTAATAAACTTTCAACGACGCTCTTGAGTAAAGAACTAGTCCAAAACAAGTTGCAAAGAAAAGCAATGGAACATACCAATGAGCTAAAAATACTATACAGAAAACCGTGGTCACTGCACATATGACCTTAATTCTAGCATCCAATCTGTGCAGTGCAGAGCTTCCTTCGGTGTATTCTTCAAGATTTACGTGATACATTACATTCATCTTTTTCGATTCATTTTTCTAAGTTTCATGCTTCTTCCGATAATGAGGAAAGTAAAGAAACCTATTGTGATCAATATTCCAACTAAAGGGTCTCCTGATAGCCATTCCAGCATTAGTTTTCCCTCCTTGAAACGACATTATTACTAAATACCGAAGGAAAGAGGTAGCCTACTATTAACCCGCCGACGGCAGCCGCTGTAAAGAAGCCAGCGTATTCTCCTGTTAAACCCAATTTAGAAATGTCTAATGGCGAATAGGCTGTGCCTCCTCCTGCCATGTTATTTACTTTGTCATCAGTTGCTGCATTTCCGCCTACTATGAAACCAATGTAGGCGCTGACAGTCATGATTGCTACAATCAAGACCATAGTCAATAAAGCGTATTTTGTGAACTTATCCATTTATTTCAACCACCATTTCAACAGTTCGGGTCTATGATTTGCAATGTATTGTACTGCTGCCGCTGTGAACCCGAACTCCAAGATTGCGAGGGGAATTTGAGTTGGTAAATATCCCAGCGTGAATACCCCCCACCACGTAAATAGGTTTGAGGGATGTATTGAAATTGCAAGTTCAAAAGCTGCCGTTACATAAGTCATTAAATCGCCGACTAATCCACCTAAGCCTGCTGAGAGCCAAATTGAGGCACCGGCCTTTTTCATGCCTCGGAAGGTGAAGTACCCTGTGAAGGTTCCAACGATTCCCATGGATATCGTATTTGCGCCGATGGTGGTTATTCCGCCATGGCCAATGAATGTTTGGAAGAACAAAGCGATTGCGGAGATTACTACTGTTGGGAATGGACCAATTATCATTGCGGCCATAGCTGTTCCTGCTGGGTGTGAACATGACCCTGTGACTGGTACGGGGATGTGCCATACTGAAATTACAAAGACTGCTGCGCCCATAAGACCAACCATAGACATGAATGCTGGGTTGATTTTGCGTCTTTTGGAAATTTCTCTTGCTCCTACTGCTACGAAAATTGCTGCTAAAATGTACCAAGCTATGCACCATTGTGGTGTGAGTATTCCGTCTGAGATGTGCATTTCTACCCCTCTTGTGTTGGCTTACCCATCCGAATACTTATTAACATTTGTTTAACTAAAGTTAAAGTCAGGTTGAATTAACTGTGTACAAAAAACAGCAAACCATCCTTTTACGTGACAAAGGTGAATTCACCAAATTCCAAATCCTCCTCGAAATCATGCGGAATCAACCCCACATCAAACAAAAAGACATAAGCAACAAACTAGGCATAACTATCCAAGCCATATCTAAATACTTCAAAAAACTAGCAAAAGAAGGTCTAATAGAAGCTGGGTCCGAAAGAGCCGACTACCACCTAACCCCAAAAGCTGTAACTAAACTACGGGAAGACATACGAAACCTCGAAAACTATGTCACCGAATTAAAACACGACATAAAAATCGAACACGCATGGCCAGCCATCGCTACCCAACCCATCAAAGCAGGACAAGAAATCGGCTTGATTATGAAAGAAGGAGTCATGTACACCGTTCGCCCAGACAGCGAACTAACAGAAGCGAAGGGCACAGCACTCGTTGATGCCAAGGTGGGTGAAGACTTGGGGTTGAGAGATTTGCATGGCAAGGTCAAAGTGAAAAAGGGAAAAATTCTCATCGTTAGACTACCCAGTATACGCAAAGGCGGCTCACGCGCTGCAGACTTGGCAAAAGTCAAAGGTTTCTATGACGAATTCAAACCCGACCGAATCGGCGTCATGGGCGCAGTGGGCAGAGCTGCCCTCAACAAACTGGAGCTTAAAGCAGACATCGAATTCGGAATTAGCCGTTCAGCTGCCATCGCTGCTTCAAGAGGCTTAAATGTGTTCGTTCTGGTAGTTGGCAGAATGGTGAACCGAATGATACAGGAAATAGACCAAATTAACATGAAAACTAGCGCTGAAGTAACCTATGAAGTAAAAGATGCACAAATGGTCGAAGAAAAATAAAAAAAGAAAAAGAGAATTTAAATTATTATTTAGCTCTTCTTTTGAACGCAAAGACGCCGAATGCGCTTATAGCTAATACTACGGCGAGGATGGCTATTGCAACGTTTGAGTACTCATCTATTACGACGGTGCTGCTGCTTGGAACAAAGAACGCTTGCATTGCAACTTCGCTGGCAGGGACGTACAAGGAGATTGTACTATCAGTAAAGTAGGAACTGCCTTCTGAGCTGACGACTAGCCAATATAAGAATTTAAAGTCAGTGCTTGGGGTAGCTGTAAAAGTAGAAGCTTCTCCAATAGTGTAGTTTGTGTATGAGCTTGAAGATTCTGTCGCAGTCCCTGATTCAGGACTTGTGGTTCCGCCTGCTGGAAGTAGCATGACGACAGTTGCTGATCCGGATCCTGATGGCATTTGAGTTGCGTTTGTGATTGGGACGAATAATGCCTGTATAGCGCAGGCGTCTGATGCCGAGAGTGTCTCTGTAAGTGTGCTTTCAATGGAAGTCGTTGGAGCTGAACTGCTGATCCAATTCCAACATAAGAAAGCAAACCCAGCCCCAGGAGTTGCTGTGTAAACGACAGTGTCACCGTCGGCATAATCGGAGGTAGTGGCTGGCGTTAGTTGTGTTCCATTAGCACTTACGTTTCCACCTTGAGAGTTGTAGACATAAACGGAAGCTTGGGATTGCGCATTCACAGACGTAGTGGTACTTGCTGCAGTTACCAGAATTATTGACGAGATCAAAAACAGAGCTAAAAACTTAAAGTTATTTGATGTCTTCATTGAATTACCAAATACCTCATAATATTAAAAAAGATATAAGCTTTTCCAAGAGATGATCAGGTCTATTTTAGAAATCGATAAAATTTCAAGTTTTTAAATTGACTTAACAAATAGAATTGGAAAGTAGCTTTGAGAAATAGACAATTATCATGAAAAAGAAATAAAAGAAGGACTATTCTTAATTGTGCGTTTTAGCGTTCGATGGAGATTTTGCTAATTCCAGCCTCTTTCTCAAGGATAATTACGTGGTCGGCTTTTGCCGCAAACGCTTCACTATGAGTAACAGCGATTATTTGTTCTATGGCTTTAAATCTGCTGATGGCTTCAGCTAACCGCTCGATACTGCCATCTTCGCTTCCCAAGTTCTCCGTGGGTTCATCAAGCATCAGCATGCCCAAGCCATGCCCCGTCCGTGATTGCATAATCAACTGTCCCAAACCTAAACGGTAAGCAAACGCCAAAAGCGTGCGTTCACCGCCTGAGAGGTTACTGACTTCCCGGTCCACTCCTGTCTCACTCTTCACATACGGTGTATAAGTCTCATCGATGACAACATTAAGCATCGGTGTCTCTCCTCCAACTAACCCGTCGAGAACCTGCTGGACAAAGTTACGTAGAACTTTCACAAACTCGCTTCTCAGTTTAGGCTGAATACTGCGATAAGCATCTCGGATAGCACCGAGAACTTCGATAGTCTTGCGAATTTTCTCTATTCGCTCTAGTTTTTCCTGTGCAAGGTTGATGCGGTCTTTAGCGTCATCTAAGCGTTGGGCGAGGTCCTTTTTGCGGTTCTCTTTAGTGCGTAAATCTGATTCTACAACATAATATTGCTTGAAAGCGCGTTCCCGTTGAGCACGGGCTTCTTCTACGTCTAAGAGGTTGAATTTGGCAATTTCTAACACCACCACCTCTAATTGAGCCAGCAAATCGGTCTCCATCTTTTGTTTCTCGCCCAGTTCGGATGTAAGGCGAGTGAGGTTGTTTTCTTCTTCAAGAATTCGCGCATTCAAATCGGCATTGCGAGTAATGCAGGTTTGCAGGTTAGAATATGCTTCTTGGGCGACCGCTTTGGTTTTTTGCAGAGTCACCACTTCAAGTCTAAGCTGGTTAATTGTTTTTTCCCGTTCAATATTCTCTTGCTGAATCCTCTGTATCAAACCAGTCTTGTATTCGCCAGTTAAAGGTTGAACACAAAGCGGACACTTGCTTTCTTCAGCCAATTCGCCTGCTCTTTTCTTGTCGGTTTGCATGCTTCTCGAAGTAGATTCCTGTTCCGCTTTCAAACTACTGATTTTGTCGTCAAACCCTGCCAAACAAGAACCCAACTGGTCCATGGACTGGTTGGTGGGTAATCCTGCTTGATCAAGTTTGCCCAAACAAATTTTGGTTTGAGCGTCAAGAGAGCTCTGGCGTAGCCTCAAATTGTTAATTACTGTTTTTTTATCTTCTATACGTTGGGTGAGTGACGCCAATGTGTTGGTCATGTTGGCTATGTTAGTGTTTATTCGGGTTTCTTTGAGCTTGAGCTCTTCTACAGCCAATTTTTTCTCTTCGAGTCGATTGAGTTCTGCGTTTGCTTCATCCAGCACTCGCTTAGCAACGGACAGTTTCTGAGTTAAGGTTTCTAAATCCATCTCCAAGAAGGTGAATTCTTCGCTTGCCCTGTTGTACTCGTTGCTGAGTTTCTCTAAACCTATAACATCGGGATCTTTTTCGAAAATTCGTTTCTCTGTGTCATAGTCGCGTTGGTACTGTGCAATGTTGCTCCATGCAACTTCATAATCTGACAAACCAAACAGCCCGTCTAAGCGTGTTTGTCTATCGCGTGGTTTAGCATCCAAAAGCTCCTTGAGGTGTTCTTGCCTAAACCAGACGATTTCACGGTAAAGATCCCTGTCTAAACCTGTGACTGCCTTTAATTGTTCAGTGATGGCATCGGTTTTCATGCTGGCAATAAGCTTTTCATCTTCATACAGCTTGAGCTGCTCAAAATCTTGGTTGATGTTTTTGCCTTTCCGCCTCAATCCCCGTGTTAGCTTGTAGGTTTTGCCATTATGCGTAAACTGCAGTGTAACCCTGCACCAGTCAGCGTCTTCCCGCATCAAATACTCAAAACTTCGACTGCCAATCGTGTCACCGAACAACACAAAATCCACTGCGTATAAGACGCTGGATTTACCGCGACCTACGCCGCCAACTAAACAGTTAAATCCGCGGGTGAAAGGTACCGTAGATTTGGTGTGGCTGCGGATGTTTTCCAACTGGACAATTTCAAGCTTCATTTGGCGAGTCCCTCGATAATTTGCTTGACTTTTTCGTCTTGTTTTCGGGTTAAGGGTTCTATTAAGCTGATTGCACCTCTTGCGATTTTTTCGGCTTCTTCTTTGCCATAGCGGTCTGAGAAGATTTGGAGGAAGTACTCGAAGGCTTTGGTTTTCAAGTCCTTGAAGCCGCCCTCAAATATGGAACGCACGATTTCGTCTGAAACCACGGTTTCTTTAAGCAATACTATAGGGTGGACAAGCAGTGCTCTTTCCCCTGCAGAGCGAATTTTTGCTATATCGATTTCTGTGCGGCTTGCTTCCGACGGCAACGTTCCTTTCAACACGGGAATCACTAATGCACCTTCAGAATCGGCATCCCTCACCATTTGAGTAGCTAACTCTGTGATTTTGGCAGATTGCATACCCGAGAAATCTTGTTCCACTACAACAAACCTGCGCGGGGTCGTTAACTCGATTAGTTCCGGTTTAACCTGTCCTGCCGCGTTAACTTTGACGTGGTAGAAGCCTTTTGTGAATTTGCCTTCATCATAACTCACCGTTTCCGTGCAACCGCTGTAAACTAAAATGCCTTCTTTAAATTTTCCCACAAACCGTTGATGCAAGTGCCCAGCCGCATAATAACAAAAGCCCGCTGGCAACTCGTCGGGCAAGATTTCTGCTTCAAAAGGTCCTTTAACCTCCGCCAAATCCAGTGCACCATGGAAAACAAAAATGTTGGCTACATCGGCTTTGGGTGTTGGTGGGTTATCTTCCATGAATTTTGGCAATGCTTCTTGAGTTTTATGGCGGTTATGGTAGGTTGGAATACCGTAGACGTAGCAGCAATCTGGTTTGCTCCAGCATGCACCTTGGTGCCTTGGCAGATGAATGATGAGCCCTGCGCTGTCGAGAGGGTAGAGGATGGTGCTGGTTATCGTGTTTGGGGCAGAGTCGTGTGAACCATCAACTGTTAAGACAGGGATGCCGGCGTCCTTGAGCCTCTTAAAACTTCTGATGGTGTTCTCTAACGTGTGGTTGGATGGCCTTGCCTGATGAAAGACATCACCTGCAATAATCATAAAATTAGGTCTCAACTCGATTGTCTTGTCTACCAGTTCCTTGAAAGCATCATCAAAGTCTTGCCTTCTTGCTTCTAAACCATACTGCGAATACCCCAAATGCAAATCCGCTGCGTGGACAAAGCTAAACGCCTTCAAACTGGTAAGCCCCAGATGTTCCCCTTTTTCTGCGTTGATTAGTAGATTGCTGTTTTAAAGGGTTTATGCATTTTTGGTTTACCCGTCTTTTTGACTGGGATCGTGCTGATTTCAACTTGCTAACGCGCCTGTTTTTCAGCCCTCAAGGACGGATTTACCCTTAGTGAACTGCCAACCCAATATTGGTTTTTGCGTAGAGTTTCTAACAAGATCAAATGGTTGGTGCCACCTACCTGTCTATAGGTGCAGTGCAAGGGTTGAAGATTAAGACCCAAATAAGCCCAATAGTGTTGCCGAAGAGCAACTTGCATCAATAAATAAAAGAAGGTAAACAAACTATACCAAGCACTGAGGAAGGAAAAAATTTGGCTATGGTTGATGTTTCGGATAAAGCAGAGATTTTTAGGGAAGCAACCGCGACAGGAACGATAAAGCTCAAGACGCAAACAATCGATTTGATTAACAGCGGAAAAATCGCGAAAGGCGACCCCCTCTACACCGCCAAGATTGCTGGCGTTTTGGCAGCTAAACGAACAAGCGATCTAATCCCGCTTTGCCATCCTCTGCCGTTAACCAACGTAGAGGTGGATGTGAAAGTCTCAGTCCAAGGAATAGTATCCGCAACCGCTACTGTGAAAACCAGAGCACAGACGGGCGTGGAAATGGAAGCTCTAACCGCTGTCTCCGTGGCACTGTTAACGGTTTGGGACATGACCAAACAGTACGAAAAAGACTCCGCAGGGCAATACCCTTCTACAGCAATCGAGAACATTCATGTAGTCAAAAAATTTAAGCAGGCATAATTATGAGTGAAACCTCCAAAGTACACAAATCAAAAGCACCCAAAACCCTGAATTTTGGGGTCTACATCTGCAGTACCTCACGCTACGAACAAATCGAGGCGGGCGAAAAAGAAGTCGGCGACACCGGCGGTGAAACAATAGTGAACCTGCTCGAGAAAGCTGGCCAGAAAGTTCTCTTCAAAAAAATCGTTGCCGACGACGAAACGATGATTCAAGACGCCGTAATGTATGTTATGGGTTTGTCAGCTTTGGATGTTGCAATTTTCTCAGGTGGAACAGGAATTACGCCCTCGGATATTACGATTGAGACGGTTTTACCTTTCCTCGATAAAGTCTTGCCGGGGTTTGGCGAGTTTTTCCGCAGAATTAGCTTTGACCGTGTAGGTTCCGCGGCGGTTTTGTCGCGTGCTGTTGCTGGAGTAGCGAAGGGTAAGGCTATCTTTTGCATTCCAGGTTCCCCTGACGCTGTGAAAACTGCGCTCGAAATGCTTATTTTGCCCGAGGCTCCTCACATCGTTAAGCACGCACGTGAATAACGATGAGTTTAACAGACAACTGCGGCAGACCCCTACTTAACCTAAGGATTTCGATTACCCAGCGGTGCAACTATCGCTGTGCCTACTGCCACAAAGAAGGCGAAGTGCAACGTGCTAATCGCTCCTCAGAGTTCATGACTGTTGAAGAAATTGTTCGGATCGCAAAAATAGCCGTCAGTTTGGGAATTGTGCGGATAAAGTTGACTGGCGGCGAACCGTTGATGCGCGAGGACCTGCCTGAAATCGTTTCAGGCATTGCCAGAGTGCCTGGCTTGAGGGATTTATCGTTAACCACCAACGGGCTTTTGCTTGGCGGGAGTATGGCAAAAAAACTGCGTAACTGCGGTCTTAAACGAGTGAATATTAGTTTGCCTTCCCTTAACCCCAAAACATACCATGAATTGACGGGTGGAAAACTGGAGGCTTCATTGGAAGGGATCAAGGCGGCGATTGAAGCAGATTTTTGCCCAGTTAAACTTAACACGGTAGTACTAAAAGATGTAAACGTTGGCGATGTGCCCGACCTGATAGCCTACGCAGGACGAAACAACCTTGTTTTGCAGCTAATCGAGTTGGACCCAGTAAACGTTGGCGACAAATATTACACTGAACATCACCGTAGCTTAGAAGAACAGGAACAGATGCTCCGCGAACAAGCCGTCTCCGTCGAAAAAAGGCCTTACATGCATAACCGCTTAATCTACCATCTTCCAAACGCAACAGTCGAAGTTGTTAAACCCATAGAGAACACGGACTTCTGCATGCACTGTACGAGGATGCGTGTTACCAGCGATGGAAAACTGAAACCCTGCCTGATGAGAAACGACAACCTAACCGATATACTTACTCCTATCCGCGAAGGAGCAAACGACGAAGAACTTAAACAATTATTTCTGAAAGCCAACTTACTCAGAGAACCATATAACAAACTGTAAAATGTTTTAGAGTGAAATTTGAAGCAGTCTTTCATTTTGCAATTTTTCGTTTTGAAGGAAGAGTCTTAGTAGTGAAACTGCAATTTTTGGAGGTGTTTCGCCGACTTTGCAGGCTATTTCCTGAAGGGTTAGTTCGTTTCGTTCTTTTTGGAGTAGGTTCATGACTTTTAGGTCTATTTTGTCTAGCATTGTTTGTTTTTTATTTTGTTTTTGTTTTTCCATACAAGTCACGTTATTAAAAAGCGATAACGGCGTTATTTGTTTAAAAGCTTTGTTAAAATATTTCCTATAACACTGTTAAGCCTTTGAAACAGACACAAAACGCAGCTCAAACTAAAGCGCTTAAACTTCTACAATTTTTGCCTCACGCTTCAAGGTATCCAACAACGCCAAAGTAGACTTTCCAGTCAGATACCCACAAAGCTCACCCGGATTAATGACCAAAGTTTTGCCCTTGCGCTCAATACCCAAGTTGTGGGAGTGCCCATGGATTACAGCATCAAAATATCCGCTGTTGATTATGGCGCTCAAAAGTTCAGTTTCATGCCCATGGAGCAGGGCAATTCTGTAGCCCTCAACGGTTATTTGGGTGAAGCGGTCATGGATGGTGCAGTTGGTGGTTTCGTTGAATCGTTTTTTTAAGAGTTCGTGGTCGCCATCGTTGTTGCCAAATACGCCGATGAGTTGGCAGTTTAATGCTTTGAATTTGGGGATTACAAAACCTGCGACGTAGTCGCCAGCATGCATCACCAAACCCACCTTTTGCTCAGTTAGAATCTTTACGGCTTTTTCTATTTGCGGCAAATTATCATGCGAATCTGAAATTGCACCAATTAACATATCTGCTCACACGTTGTTTTTTCTCAGCTATAGAATTAAAGGTTTAGTGTTTAGTGTCTCATACGAAACTAAGTATTTGAATCACCGCACTCCAAAAACCTTAACGCGTGAAAAACAACCATACCAAAAATTAAAACCTTAAAAAGAAAACCAGCTTTAAAGAGAAAAGCAGAAGTGAACAACAATAACAAGCGCTAAACCTAACAGAAGAGACAAACTAAGCATAACGGCAAACATCATAGAAATAGCCAAAGAAGGCACCCTCAAAACCCAAATAATGTACAAAGCAAACCTAAGCTTCACACAACTAAACAATTACATAGATTTTTTGCTAAACAACAACTTGATGACCCAAACAATCATAGAAGGCAGAGAAGGCTATGTTGTCACACCGCAAGGCTTAGACTTTCTCCAAAAACATAATGAACTATTGCAGTTGCTAAAAAATTATGGCAACATCAAAAAAACCAACGTTTGTCTCCAGACAAGTCTAAAAAGCTCTAACACCCATTCAGCAGCGCGTAAGCGCCAGCGATAATTCACTGAGGCTTTTTATAATTTGGTCGGGACAAAACCACTTAGAAGCTTTCTGCACGCGACGCTCGATGTAGATGGTTTTCATGCCAATAGCTTTGGGACCTTCTATGTCTGCATCTATGGTATCACCAACGAAAACAGCCTCAGATGCCAAAACTCCCAGAGCTTTAAGGGCGTTTTGGAAGATTTCTGGGCTGGGCTTACGTTTGTTAATTGCAGCAGAAACCACAACCACATCAAACAAACCATCTAAATGGTCTGCTCTGAGCAGTTTAACTACACATTCGGGAATGGCAAAGTTGGAAACAACGCCTAACTTGTATTTTCCATGCAACTCCTTCAGCATTGCCGCCGCGTTCTTGTCGATGTGAACGTACTTCATGAACTCCTCACAAAACTCGTTTGTCGCATCTGCAACGAGAGGGCTTGAAACGTCATAGTTGTAGCCTAAACTTTTCAGAGCCTCAGAAACGCGAACGTTGAAGTGTGGTTCTTCCCAATTCAAATCTGCCTTGGCATAGAGGCAGTCGCGTGCTTCAATGTATGCTGTGTTGAATTTTTCGAATGTGACATCTATGCCGTTTTTGTTTAGGTACCCGTACATTCTCAGCAAGGATGGACTGTAGAATTCATGGTTTTTTTCTATAAGCATAAGGGTATCGAACATGTCAAATAAGACGGCTTTGAGGGGCATTTTCATTTTCCTAACTTTAAGGTTTGTTGAAGCTTAAAATTCTTATCGCAGCCTAAAAGAATTTTTCACATCTTGTCCTTTCAGTTTTCTACGCGCTGTGTAGAAGGAGGTTCCTGCAATTAGGAAAACAACACCAATAATCCATGCATCGAATGAAGCTAAAAGGATAAACACCAACAACAAAAAGCAGGTAGCCAACCCTATCAAAGGCACAAACCGCATCCAGCCGCCTCCGTTCTTGAGTTTGAAAGCTGCAAAGTTTGTGATTGAATAATTAAACAGAAGGGCAAAGGTGCTAATAGCAACTACACGATTCAAATCTACGAACAGTACCAAAACAGCCATCAACACACCGCTGCCTAAAATCGCGTAGTATGGAGTGAAAAACCGGCTATGTAACCTAGACAACAGCAAGGGCAAGTCGTTGCGCCGTGCCATCGAATATGCCATACGGGAAACCCCTAAAATCGAAGTCAACAAAACACTTGCCGTTGCCACCAAACCTCCAACCGCGATGATTTGGACAGCCAGATAATTACCTGTGGTGCCCATGGCGGTGCTTAAAGGTGAAGGAGAAACTGCAAGCCCAATGGGACCCAGCAAACCAACGGCGACCAGCCCAACTAAAACGTAGACCCCCATTGAAATCCCCAACGACAAAAGCATCGCGCGAGGTACATTTCGTTTGGCATCTTTGATTTCCTCAGCAACAACCGCAACACGTGCGAACCCGCCATAAGCAAAGAAAATGAAGAAGGTACCGTAGAGTACCCCGTTTGATAAGGGAATGAAGGGTATGAAATTGCCTGTGTTCACGTGGAAAACGCCGAACGCAACGAAGAATCCGAGAATTGCAAGTTTGATGGTGACAAGGACATTGTTTACGCTTGCGGATTGTCTTGCACCGATTAGATTTAGGGCTGTAAATGCCAAACAGAGGGCAGCTGCAACGTAACCTACAGGTAAACCAGGAAAAGCCGCAGCCAAATAATACGCAAACCCCAATGAAACCGCAGCTCCAGTAAACGTGTTCGCTACAATCCACATCCAACCTGCCAAAAACCCCGCATAAGGCGAAACTAGTTGGCGCCCGTACTCGTAGACGCTGCCTTCGACAGGTTGCCAAGCGGTTAGTTTTGCAAAGCTCAATGCAGTGAAGAAAGCGATGACCCCAGCGATAACCATGGATATGACTAGTGCTGAGCCAGCGTAGCCTGCCACGATGCCGGTGACAACGAAGATTCCGCCTCCTATGATTGCGCCAACATTGATGGCTACGGCACTCCATAAACCAATCGAACGTTTCAGTCTTTGGGGTTCTTTCTTTTCCATTGGTTGTCACTGTTGATTGAAAGATTCAATTGAATTGCTTATTAAAAGCTTGTAAGCACCAATTATGTTTGGAGCATTTCAAATGTTTTCCTCGATCAGAAAACGCATCTTGAACAGGATTTAAGCTTCTAAATTTGTCCAGTCCCTTAATTTCTTCTAATTTTACTTTTCAGCGATTAAGAGGAAATAAATACTAAGCGATATCCTGTAGTATGTCACAAGTTACGTAAATGAAAAATCTGAAAATCATCGGAATCCTTGTAATCGCAATCATGCTTAGCGTAATTTCAAGCAAAGCACTCGCTCAAACCCGTGTACCCGGAGTCGAAGTAGGCAACAGCTTCAAATACACATACACACTCGACATTAACACGACGGATGCCCATTACTCTTCCAGACTTTCTTCAACCCTTAATTAACCAAGCTACACCCATCGATTGGGTTCAAGAAACAATCACTCAAGTCTCCGGAACCGAAGTGACAGCACAAATGCTAACCTTATTCAAGAACGTCACCCAACAATTAGACACAGGCATAACCGACGTATTAACGGGACAAGGCAACCTCACCATGTTTCTCATTGCCGCTAACCTTAACCCAAACGACCAAATCTACCAAGGAAAAGGTAACGAAGTAATCAACGAAACAATAACCAGAACCTGCCCATCGGGGGACAGACAGGTTAACCATGAAATCATCACAATGTACTACGAGGTAACTCAGGATGAACTCGCAGGTTTGGGGATAACTGGTCCTCTACAACAACCCAACACGCAAAACACATACTGGGATCAACAGACTGGTTCCCTGTTAGAAATGTCTTATACGATGGTAACTCGATCAGACCAAGTCAACGCAGACATATCAATTAACGTAGCACTTGCGGAATCAAACGTTTACAGCACCGTTCAATAATACCCCACAGTCTTTTTGGTGCTCATTACTTTAGTAGCCTCAACATTTGTAGCGATAAAGCTCAACCGTAAGTTGCCTAAAACAAACGTGTTTTAAACAAAAATTTTAAAAATTTTTATATTTTCATTATGAAATGTCGATCAATCCACAAGTTGTTACTTGTCCCAGAATTCTCTTGTGCGCAAATACTGAACCTTGGCTTTAAGCAAATCCATATAGAATGTGTCTTCGTCAGGATGCATCCTGCCCAGAATCCTTGAAGCTGTCTCTGGACCAACACCCTTCACCTGCAAGGCACGAACCGCCTGTTTTCCATAACTCAAAATCAAATCAGCCTTGCGTCTGGCGTTGCTGAGTTCTTTGAGTTCTTCGGGCGTTAGTTCTTTGCCTTCCCGACGCTTCTGCAAATCCTCTACCAGCTTATCCGCATCTTGGCTGAAGTACAGCAGCGTTATGAGATGAGAGTAGCAGTTTTCGCATTCAGGTTCCTGAGCTAAGTCTTTTATTCGGATTTGTTTGGTCCAAGCGCCGCAATTCATGCAGAGCAGTTTGGCGACTCGGGCCTCGATGGAGTGTTTCATGCGGTCGATGTTGGTTAAGAGCAGGCGTTCGGGAGCCATGAGTTCGGCGGTGTCTGCATACTGCATCAGGATGTGGTAAGCCAGTGGCGACGGTTTTTCGCGGGTAACGGTGTTGACCGTGATTTTTCCTTCTTTTATGTCGTGAATTATTCTTCTAACTTGGGGCAAGTCGACTTTATCCATCATGACTTCCCGCAGAGTTTCATCGTAAATGGGTGTGCCTTCGAAGGCGGCTTTGAGCTTTTCGGCGCGGTCGGAGTGAGCTAAGGTTTTTCCCCGTGGCAAAGCTCCAAAGCGTTCCGCAATAGCCTTCATTCGGCTAACGAACGGGAATTTTGAGTTCACATGATTCAAGAAAGCCTCAGCTACCCTCTCATCCGATAAATCAAAAAGCTCTTTCGCCAAGCCGCCAACTTCTTGCATTGATGGTTTATGGCTGGTCTCGATTAGGATTCTGTAGCCATCTGTCCACCAACCAGTAATTGCTTCACGTTCTGAGAGAACCGAATCAAAGATTCCACCGAATGTACGGTTGACCAACTCGCCAAAACACGCGTGAACGACGATGTAGCGGTCTAAAACCTCTATGACTATGCGGTTCTGCGTAGGCAACGGAGCTCCCTCTTTAAGTTGCTCAGCAATCTCCAAAGCCGTATCAACGAGCGTTCCCTTGTCAGTCTTCATCTCCAACGCTAACTCTTCAGCCGCTACCTCAGGCTTTTTGCCCTCTTTGAGTAAATTCGCAACTTTTTCACGCATTACGCCAGTCTGCTGTGCAAGATCAAATGGCACAGGCAAAATCTCGCCATCCCACCCTGGAATAGCCGCTGAAGGGTCTTCCGCAGGCAAAACATGCACGGTTCCCGTTTCATCCTCAATTTGGACGATGCGCCAAACCTTTCCACGCATAACAAAATGCAGACCCACGCGTGCATGCAGGGTCATGAATTCGTCGCCTAAGGTGCCGATTTTTCGGTCGCTGATTATGTTTATGACGGGATAACGTTTCTCGTCGGGAATCATAGACAGGTTGCTGTAGTAGTATTCACGTGTTCGTCCAGTTTTCTTCAAAACTTTCCCCTCTTGTTCGGTTCTTAGTTTGCGGAGGCTTTCCAAAAACTGCACTACATCCCGAAGTTTTTCTTCAGTTAGCGTGCTGTATGGGTAAGCCCTTTGAATCAGCGTTAAGAGTTCTTGTTGGGTGATACTTTCTTTATCCATGAGGATACCTGCGATTTGATGCGCCAAAACATCTAAGGCGTTCTTATGGAAGATTACTGGTTCAATCTTGTTGGCTTTGGCGTTTGCGACTGCCGCCATGGATTCCAAAGTGTCATCTGGGAAAGCCGTAACGATAATGCCTTCTGAAAGCCTCTCCAAACTGTGGCCGCTTCGACCTACCCTTTGAATGAGGCTGCTTACTTGCCGCGGAGACATATACTGAATAACCAAGTCCACATTGCCTATGTCTATGCCCAACTCTAGCGTACTGGTGCAAATAATTGCTTTCAGGGTTCCTGCTTTGAAAGCATCCTCGGTCAGCACACGTTCTTCGCGAGATAACGAACCATGATGCACCGCTATATCTGTCAGGTTAAGTTGGTCAAAGCGGTGTCCCAAAAGTTCAGCGATAGTACGGCTATTCACGAAAACCAAAGTCGATTTGTGCGAATCAATCAATTCAGACAATCGACGAATTCTCGCCGACGCTTCAGGCGAAGTTTCCAGTTTAGCCGCCAACTCATAATCCTTCTCAGAGGGCATTAAAAACTCAACACGGTAACGGTAATTCTTAGCCAAAACCGCCTGCACAACGCTGATTTCTCGGCTTGCACCAACAATGAAACGTCCAACTTCCTCGGGATTGCCAACAGTAGCAGATAAGCCAATCCTCTGAAAATCTTTCCCAGTTGCCTCAACCATACGTTCAAGTGCAATAGTCAGTTGTGCACCCCGTTTGCTCTCTGCCAAATCATGCACCTCATCGATTATTACGCATTGCATGTTGCTGAGGTGTCGGCGCATCTGTGAACCGGGCAAAATCGCCTGCAAAGTCTCTGGTGTGGTGACGAGGATTTGAGGCGGTTTTAGTGCTTGTTTTCGGCGGATTTTCATTTCAGTGTCTCCATGGCGAACCTCAACGGTTATGTCTAGTTGTTGGCTCCAAAACGTCAAGCGCTTGAACATATCACGGTTGAGTGCTCTTAATGGCGTGATGTAGATTACTTGGATGCCGCTCTGGTCCTGGTTTTTCTGTTCGATTAGCTTAGAAAAAATTGGCAAGAGAACCGCCTCTGTCTTTCCTGTTCCAGTGGGCGCTATCAAAAGCACGTTTTTGCCCTTGAGAATTGGCGGAAAAGACAATGTCTGGGGCAGGGTTGGCGCGGTGAATCCAAGCTGGGCTAAGGCTTTCCGGACGGGTTTGGCGAGTAATTCGAAAACGGAATTGATACTTTCTATTTGCATTTTCCTGCCTAAAATACTCATAGAATGAGTGGTTTAACTCTTTAGCTAAAACCAAGCCTGTTTTGCCTGAACATACTAATAGGAAACGGTTGAATACTTCTCAGAATAGCCCCTAATTTTTTTACTACTCTACCGCTTGAGACATTAGGTTTGTTTTTTAAGCCAGTTAATTATCGTTTCGGCAGTTTCTTGGTCAAGTTTCGTATCTGGCGCGTTATAGTTTAACGATGCTTGTGCAGTGAGTTGTTCTCTTGGTGTCTTGTCGTGTTTTAGGACGTGGTTGGCGTTTTCTGGGTAAACGAAAGCTATGTTGGTTTTTTGGGCGGTTGCCTTCTGGAGGACTTTGCCGTCGGCTTGCCAGTCAACTTGGTTATCTTTCTTTCCAATAACTACCAAGATGGGCTCGTTCACTTTTGCGATGACTTCAGAAGGGTCATATAACCAGAGTTCCCGGGCAAACGGCAAATTGGCGGGGCTTACCAAACTCAAAAGCAACTGACGAATGTCCTCGGGAAAACCAACTTCGGGTACCACAGGCTTGCCAGCCACAAACGCCACGATTGCCTCATCATAACGCTTCATGATGTCGTCGCCGTTTGGTAAAGCCTTAACCTGCGCTAAAATCTGGCTCCGACCGACTGCTCCAATGGACCTTCCGGGAGCACCCGTAAGCACCAACCCCTTGAAATGACGACTCTTAGACTGCATCTGATAGTTCAAGGCATGAATTGCTCCTTCGCTGTTTGTAATGGCAAAAACACAATCGTCCCTAACATGCCCCTCGGAAATCAGTGTTTCCACAGCTCCTGACAATTCGTCTATGTGGCTTTGCATGCTAATTTTGCCGATTAACTTAGATATGTTCTCCATGACATGAGGTCCAGAAGCACGCTTATCATAACGCAGAGTAACAAACCCCTCTTGAGCCAACAACTCAGCCAACAATTTCCCGCTTCCGTTAGTTCCAGGCAAAAGGGGAGAACACCAATCGCGGTCAGTTGGGCCACTCCCAGCTACAAAAACAGCCCCACAACTAGACGCTAAATTTGCAGGAGCCGTAATTGTTCCATAAACACTGATACCGTCAACAGTCCAAGAAACATCTTTGCTTTCAATTGCCAAATTTTCCATTGTACTTTCCTCACAATCTTTTTTCTTAGCCACTTTCCGCCAATAAGAAAGTCTAACTAAATGGAAATAAAGGGTGGTTAAAAGGGGATGCGTGAACCGTCAAAGCCAATCTTTGAAACGCCCAACTCTCCTTTGACTTCGCGCAGTTGCGCTGCAGTAAAAACTGGGCCATCCCTGCAAACCCGGTACTTACCGATGACGCAGCTTCCGCACAAACCAATCCCGCATCGCATCAGCCGCTCCAAACTTGCTTCCAACGGCAACTTGCGCTGCTCAGTCATTTCAAAGATTTTCTTGACCATAACTTCGGGACCACATGTGTAAATCATGTCAAGGTGTTCTTTGTCCAAAAGCTCGGCAAGCGGCTGGGTGACAAGGCACTGCAAACCCGCGGTGCCATCCTCAGTTGTTGTGATTAGATTTTTCTCTCTACAAATTCCGCCTAATTCATGCACAAAGAGCAGTTCTTCTTTGGTTTTAGCGCCCTCTACAAACGAGAGCCGCTCTGTTTTTGCTTCCAGTTGTTTTGCTAAGAACAGCAAGGGGGCTGTGCCTGTTCCGCCGCCAACTAAGAGGACTCTACCGCGGCTTTCCGTGAAGTTATTTCCGAATGGTCCACGGACTCCGATGGTTGCCCCTGCGTCCAAGTTGTGAAGGTGCCGTGTTGCATCTCCAACGGCTTTAACAGAGACCGAGACCAAATTGTCGCCTGCATCCAGAATGCTCAGAGGAATCTCATCTATACCCGGAATCCACAGCATCAAAAATTGCCCTGGCTTGGCTTTGCTGCACAGTTTATCGGTAAACGTGAAGGTTTTAACTGTTGGACTCTCATTTTGAATTCGAACAATCTGCGTTGTTCGCAGAGAATTATTTGTGGTGTGCAAGGCCGACAATTTCTTTTACACTCCTAAAATGCTTTCGTCTCAAATATACTTCTACGCCTTTATTTATGGTTTGGAAAACTTCCGCGTCAACGGCAACTGCTGTGCCAATCTGAACCGCAGATGCACCCGCCAAGAAAAACTCGACGGCATCCTGCCAACTTGATATTCCTCCGCAGCCGATAATGGGGATATCATTCAATGCTTCATGTATATCGTAAACGCACCGCAAAGCGACTGGCTTAACTGCTGGTCCCGACAATCCGCCTTTTACGTTGCTGAGGAGTGGAAGCGTTGTTTCAGAGTCAATCGCCATTGCCTTAAGCGTATTCACTGCGGTCAACGCATCAGCCCCCGACTCAACAGCCGTCCGAGCCAACGCAGCAATATCTGAAACGTTTGGTGACAACTTTACTATCAATGGTTTGTTGATGGCTGCCTTAACCTGTAACACAACCTCAGAGAGGAATTTTGGGCTCTGACCGATTTCAGCACCTGTCTGGCGAACATGCGGACAGGAAACGTTGAGTTCAATTGCATCGGCGCCTGCATTAACCGCTTTTTTCGCGACCGTGGCATATTCTTCTGCCGAATAACCGAAAACACTCACGATAACGGGCACATGTAGGATGGTCTTGGAAAACTTTATTTCTTCAGCGTAAACGTCGATACCCGGATTGGGCAAACCCATCGCGTTAATCAACCCAGCTTCAGCTTGAACCACCGTTGGGTTAGAATAACCCACTCGGGGTTCGATGCCTACGGATTTTGTAACTACCGCTCCAGCACCGCCCTTCGCCATGCGACTAAGTGATGCAGTAGAGTACCCCAAGATTCCTGAAGCCAGAATCGTCGGGTTCGCCAATTTCAAACCGGCAAAACTTATGCTTAACGGATTGCTTTCCAAATAATTCACCGTACAATCTAGGTTAACACTTTAGTAAGATAAAGGTTTTTTAGCACATTTTGTGGGCATTAAGAAAAGAGTTGGAAGTGAGCGCTTTTATGTCAATTTGTGAAGCAGGTATATTGGGAGTTTCGCTTAGTGAAAAAAGAAAAATGAGGGTTTGGGCGAACTTGAAAAAGCCCTATTTTTTCTTTTTAACCTTTTTAGTTACCTTTTTGGCAGTCTTAGCCACGCTAATAACCTCAAAGGTACAATTGGCTTCATTTTGTATTTAAAATTTACTAATGCCTAAAGTGCCTGCCTCAACTGTTAAAACGACCCAAAAACGGGTGCTATAATGAAAATAAGCCTAAAAATGGATAAATACTTAACCTGTTTTCGAGATGTTTTTGCAGCAATACATTTTTTACATTTATTTGTTAATAGCGAGGGCTTGTTTCAGACTTTGTTCTTTTGCGGAAAGTCTTTTATAGCCGCGCATTGTAAAAAATTACACAGCCTTGAAAAAATATTCAAACCAACAGCGAAGCATTGAAGCAATAGATTACTCTAATCGCAAAACTGAAGCTTGAAATAAAGCACAAGTTTTGCCACAAACCAATGTTTCTCACACAAAAAGGCATCCCTTTCGGACAACGAGGTAAAAAAGTTGAAAGACGTCCAAAATGAAAAGCCTGAAAACGAGATTGAACTAAACAAAGTTGGAGTGGAAGGCTTAAGAAAATATGTTGTAGTTAAAAGCCCCACGACAAGCTATCATACCATAGTTACAATAAACAGTTACATCAAATTGCCTTCAGATCGCCGTGGAGTACATATGAGCAGGTTTGCAGAGTCTATCGACGAAATTCCCGAGGAAACAAAATCAATTCAGGACTTGGCGGAAAAAATCTCTGAAACCTCCCTTGCTAAACATCATTTTGACTGTTGCACCAAAGTGTTCTGTGAATTTCCATTCGAGCGAACCCGACCAAACGGCGAAAAAGAAAACGGAATAGGCCAAATGTTCGCAAAATACTCGACGCACACCAAACACAAGTCCCTTGGCATCTCTATCAATGGCGCACTCGCCTGCCCCTGTTCAAAAGAAATGTGCGGCGGTTTGACTCATAACCAAAGAGGAAACCTAAGCGTTGAGATAGATGTTTCAAAAGGTGGCATCGAACTCTCAGATATAACCAACGTTTGCAGCGAAAGTTTTAGCTCCCCAACATATTCAATCCTGAAGCGTCCCGAAGAAAAGAAGTTGGTCGAACAGATGCACCACAATGCTAGGTTTGTTGAAGACGTCGTCAGAAAATGCGTCAAGTCTCTAAGAGAAAAGTACCCCAACAGGTATTGCGCAGTTAAATGTGTCAGTTTCGAGTCTATCCACGACCATAATGCTTACTCTGAATGGCGAGGAACTCTTTAGACGGCGATCAAAATGTACAGACTAAGAATCGAATCAGAATTCGACGCTGCCCACAAAATAGAGGGTTACGAGGGAAAATGCGCGCGGCTTCATGGTCACAGCTACAAAGTTGAGGTTTTCGTGGTTACAAAAGAGTTGGGTTCGATTGGAATTTCATTTGACCTCAGATTACTGAAAGAAAAACTTCGGCAGATAACTGAACGGCTTGACCACAGTTTTCTTAATGATATCAAAGAATTGGGCAATCCATCCGTGGAGAACATTTCTAGGTATATTTATAAAAACATGAAAGATAATTTGCCTAATGAAGTCACCTTAGAGAAGACCAGAGTTTGGGAGACCCCCAAAAGTTGGTGCGAATATTTTGAAGGATAAGGTCTTAATCAAAAATTTAGTTTTACCCTGCACAATCGGCGTTACTAAAGAGGAACGGGAAAAAAAACAAAACGTAATAATAGACATCGAAATTTTTTGTGACCTAAGCCAAGCAGGAACAACAGACGACCTAACTAAATCCATAGACTACGCTCAAGTCAAAGAACAAGTAACCATCGCAGTCACAAAGGGCGAATTCAGACTCTTAGAAAGCCTCGCACAAACCATTGCATCCCTCATCTTGAATAATTCCCTCACCTTTAAAGTAACAGTAGCCGTAAAAAAAGAGAAATACGGGAAAACTCCAGAAATGGGAATTGAGATTACAAGGGACCGAAATGGTTGAGGCATACATCGCATTTGGGTCCAACATCGGAGACAGAAAAGCAAACATAAACAGGGCACTAGGAATTTTAAAACAAAAAATAAAACTAATCAAGACATCCTCGTTCTATGAAACTAAGCCGATGTATTTGGAAAATCAAGATTGGTTCTTGAACGGGTCCGCTAAAGTAGAAACAGAATTGAAACCAAGAGAACTTCTTGACTTTTTAAAAAGTACGGAAAAGAAAATGGGCAGAAAAGAAGGGGGAAGAAACGGACCTAGAATAATTGACCTGGACATCCTATTCTACGGAGACCAGATTGTAGATGAGAACGATTTGCACATACCACATCCGAAAATTCAGGAAAGAGCCTTCGTTTTGGTTCCTTTGGCTGAAATTGAGCCAGACTTCATCCACCCTACCTACAAAAAAACCGTTTCTCACCTTCTCTCTGAACTAAAGTACGATAAATCAGAAATCAAACCCAAGTCATAATTTCGGTGTTAGGGCATGAGAAAAAACATTAAAATCTACGTGAAAACTCCAGCAAGATTACATTTGGGACTTATAGATTTGAACGGTGATTTAGGCAGGATTTATGGTGGTTTAGGCGTAGCCATTGATCACCCCAACGTGATTCTCGAAGCCCAAAAGTCGCAAACGTTAACTGTCAAAGGAGAAAAGGCTGAATTAACCCAAAACCTAGCTGCCAGATTCTTGGAAGCCTACAAAATAAAAGAAAACGTGGCGATTGAAGTGAAACAGGTAATTCCTGAGCATGCAGGATTAGGGTCTGGAACTCAGTTGGCTTTAGCTGTTGCAGCTTCAATTTCACGTTTGTTTGATGTAAAGGCTTCGCCACATGAATGGGCTGCCGTTTTGGGGAGAACTACGCAGTCTGGCGTGGGCACCGCTGTGTTCGCGCAGGGGGGATTGGTTGTTGAATCTGGAAAGAACACACAAAATCCCAACCACAAGATTACCCCACTTATCTGTCGTCAACCTTTCCCCAATGAATGGCGATTTGTAGTTGCAATTCCCAATACAAAAAAGGGGTTAGCAAAAGAAGCTGAAACTGTAGCGTTCAAAAGACTTCCGCCGATGCCAGCCCAAGAGGTGGGCAAAATCTGCAGGTTGATAATGATGAAGCTTCTACCAGCCCTAGCTGAAAAAGAGATAGAAAATTTTGGAGCAGCCGTGACGCAGATTCAGAACATTGTGGGCGACAGTTTTGCAAAGGCCCAAGGTGGACGATTCTCAAGTTCTCCAGCAGCCCAGACTATTGGGTTTATGCTTGAAAATAGAGCTTGCGGAGCTGGGCAGAGTTCTTGGGGACCTGCGGTTTATGGCATAGTGAAAAGCAACGAATCTGAAGGGGTTCGGGCTAAAACTCAGGCTTTCCTCGATGGGGACGTTGGCGGGAACGTGTTTGTTGCCAAGGTCCGTAATCGGGGAGCAGTAATAAGAGTCTACAAAAACTGAAACGAAAAACTTATAATTCTGCAAACGGCACTGCGATGCAGTGGAACTTAATGCAAGAAACTAACAAAGTGAAAGTAGTTGCCCCTGCTCATCTTCACACTGGAAATTTTGACATGACCGGAGACCTTGGAAGACTGTATGGAACCGTCGGTTTCGCAGTCGATAGGTGTCTTGAAATTGAAGTTGCCAAAGCTGATGAAGTTAAAGCGGAAGATGATGCGGCATACATTTTCACTAAACGTTTTGCAGAAACTTTTGATTTAGCAGGCGCAGAAGTCAAGGTTAAGAAGAGTATTCCAAAGTTTGTGGGCATGGGATACCACACAACTCTTGCGCTTTCGATCGGGAGTGCTTTAGCTAAATTGTATGGATTAAAGTTAACCACTGAAGAAATCGCCTTGGCTATGAAGCGGGGAGCCATCACGAGCCTTGGCGTTCATGCTTTCAAAGTCGGCGGATTCATTGTTGAAGGTGGTTTTCGAGTTAAAGAAAGAGAAAAGATGATTCCTCCATTAATCTTCCATCAGGACGTTCCGAACAACTGGCACTTTGTCATCGCCATTGCAAACGAGCCTCAAGAGAAAATCGTTAAAATGAGGGAAAACGAGGACCACATCCTGCGAAACCTCAAGCTGATGCCTAAAGAAACCTCAGACATGCTCTCACGAATCGTACTGGTCAAAATCATACCCTCCATTGTTGAATGCGACCTCAAATCCTTCGGAGAAGGCTTAACAGCGTTCAATTCTGAATTGGGCAAATTCTGGAATGAATACCAATGTGGCAGAACATACTGCCACCCCGTCGTTGAAGAGGCTATAAAAATTATGCTGCACAGAAGCACTTGTGCTTGCCAGACTTCTTGGGGACCAACAATCTATGGCATAATGGACCACCAAAGCGAAGCTGAAACTCTCTCAAAGGAACTTAGCACATACTTGGCGAAGAATGGCGGAGGAGAAGTCTTCGTCACTAAAGCTAACAATGTTGGAGCAGTCATCGGGGGCAAGTAGTCTTGGTTAAATCCATAGGGATTGACTCTGGAACAAAAACTATGGATATTTTTGGCTTCGACGACAAAGACGGAAGCATCATAATTGACGTGGCTATTCCTAGAGACGAGATAACTAAAAGCGCTAGACTCGTGGTTGAAAAAATTCGGGAAGCCCAAGAACAATTTGGAAAAATCGACGCCATCGTGGGACCGTCGGGTTATGGAATGCACCTCAAAAAAGCCAAGGATGCATCCGATGAGGATATTGCGTCGGCAACCTTTGTTACAGTTGCTGACATTAAAAGACGACTAAGAATCATCGGGCTAAGAGAACTCATGCAACTGCTCCGAAACGCGGATGATTTGAACACGCATTTTACTCAGGGAGTCATCCACCTAAAGACCGTGCCGAAATATCGAAAAGCGAATAGAATTGATATGGGAACCTCGGACAAGGTTTTAAGTGTTGTTTTGGCAGTGAAGGATCAAGCTGAAAGGTTAAAAATTCCTTATGATAAAACTTCTTTGATTCTTGTTGAAGTCGGATTCGGATACACCTCAGCAATCGCCGTTAAAAACGGACAAATAATCGATGCCATGGCTGGTACTGCCGGGTTTCCGTCGTTTCTTGGCAGCGGCTTTTGGGATTCAGAAGTAGCTTACGCCGTAGCCAACGCCACCGACGATTTTTCCAAGCAACTTCTCTTCGCTGGTGGAGTAGCATCTTTTGCAGGAATCGATGCCTCTAAGCCTTTGGAGGAATTTCTCAAAGAGGCAAAAACCGAACAGCAAGCCAAACAAGGCTACGACATGATGCTGGAAGCCATAGTCAAAGATGTAGGCTCACTGTTGCCAAATGTTAAACCAAAGGAAATAGTGCTCAGCGGAAGATTCACGCGGATACCTGAGTTTTTGGCAGCAATGAAGGGTGCGCTTTCAGGTTTCTTTTCTGAAATGGGTTTGAAAGTGGATATTATTGTTCTTGAGAGCAAAGCAGCTGTAACTAAGCAGGCAGCGGAGGGCGCCGCGGTGTTCGCTAATGGTTTAGCTGGAGGCAAATACAAACAACTCATAGACGCTATGCGACTCGGAGAAAGTGAGGGAACAGTCTTTAGCAACCTTTACCTTGGAGAGAAGGTCACTGAAGGATTGAGCCAGTTCAAAAAACTATAACAACGCTTCGCCTTTTGCGGCTTAATCTAAGCCTATTTTTTAGGCTTCTGTTTTTCTTTATCTCTTAAGAGTTTTATGATAAAGAACAAGTTCAGTGCAGTTGATGCAAAGAATAACCAGAAAGGAAGGTTTAACATTAAAACGTCGGCGCCTACGCCCACCCAATTACCATTTAAAAAAATAACAGCATGCGAATCTTGAATCAAAAAAGGACTCCAACAAATATAATGTAAATCGCCAGGATAACGATTCAATTCATACCCGATTCCATATTCAGTTAAAAACAAAAAACAAAATCAAAACAGTATTCAAAGCGACTATTATTCCAAGCCATTTTGATAACCGAGACATAACTTGGCATTTACCTTTAATTGTTTAATAGCTTTTAGACGACTTGGATGTTGATTATTCCTTAAACATACTCTTATCTTGGACGTATTCTTTTCCTGTTCGCAAGGCGATTTCGGCTTTCGCCAACTCACTGCCCAAGTAAGCCGCATGGTCAAGCTTTGAAAGTAAACCACGCTCAACAATCTGACTGTAAACCTGCTCCGCTGTTTTGCCCTTAACAATCATTGTCGGAGTCGCAGCATCCGTTAAGGCGAAATGTTCAGCCACAAGATTTTGTTCTTGGCGGTCGATAAAAAGCCTAAAAGACCCTGCCTTATCCAATTCAGCATACTTCTCTTTGCCCCCAGCCTGCAAAACACGGGTTTTCTGCTCCAAAGTTTTTTCGTATGGCTCTTCGCGATTGCGCTTATCCTTCAGGACAAGAAGGTCTATTCCGAGGTCTTTTGGAACTGACCCACGTTTCTTGGCAAGAAACATCATTTTGGAGGCTGCAACCTCTTCAGCGACCGTGCCCTTTGCTTTGTCGCTTTTCTCAGTAGCCAAAAGCATACATGCACCCGCCTCCGAGGATAATTTGGCAAGAACAGCATTAACGCCCACCGAGTCTGCATCAATGAGTTCAGTGACGTTGGAAACGCCTACAAAGAGCGGTACCGCGGGATTTCTTGCCGCAAACTCCTTGAAAGCAACAAAAGATTCCAGAACGTCACATGGATCAAGAATTAGATCCGCAATACACCTTGCCACGCCCAACTTTTTTGCTTTTTCTATTGTTTCTTCAAGGTATGTGACACGTTTTTGAGCTTTTTTTGGGAAGTAACCTTGCTGCTGGTTAGTGGGTATAACGACCACTGTTACTTTGGAAACGAAAGGTGCTATTTCTTCAATGTTTCCTGAATCGCCGCTTAAAACGAGGTCTGCTCCTGCCTCTACGGCTGCTTTTATTTCGGCTGGGTCAAGCGTATCTATGCTCACAGGCACGGCTACAACCTGTTTAACCCACTTAACCATACGCTTGGCTTTTTCAGGTTGAGATTCGCCTGCAACCATGCCGACGTCGATGATGTCTGCGCCTGCAGCGACAAAGCGTTTTGCGGTTTGCTGGATTGCTTCTTTATCCATCGTTGCTGCATCGACAATTTCCGCAAGTACCCTCATAGGAAAGTCTTTGCCAACTGCCAGAGTTCCAATCACCATGTTGCCAGGTTTCTTGATGAGTTCCTCACGTTTTTGTTCTACTTTCTTGATTTCCGCCAATGCTTTTTGCTGGAGTTTTTCCCTCAACAAATCGTCAGCTGGCACAAGGGGTGAAAGTTGAATTTCGCAAAGTGAATCTAGAACAGTCGGCAAGTCAGCCGCATACCTTGGACCCTTAAAAGCTGGAACACCAACCGCTTTTGAGATTACAGTGGCATCACCCCTAACTAAACCAGGAATTAAAATCATGTTAAAATCAGATAATTTTGCGCTTTTGAGGGCGTTTGTGATGTTTTGTGGAGTTAAAAGGGCGGCTACGGCCATCTTGAGCGCCAACGTTTCTGTTTCGACGATACTTTCTTTGGCGTAACCTTTAACGGTGTCCTCTGCAAGCGTGCCTGTAACCAAGAGTACTTTCAAAGCCTGTTGCTCCACGAATCGGTTCTTTTCCTTAAATCAGCCATAACCGCAGAGTATACAGAATCTGGAGCCGTGCGGTTTACTACTTCGTTGCAGTTTTCAATCAATCCTAAAAGCTGGCTGACCTGTTGCATCTTCTTTTCTTGTTTGGCGAAGACTTTTAATCGGGTTGCGTGGAGGATAGCTTCAAGGGCTGCAGGCATGGCACGGCAGTAAACCTGCGGAAGCATCTTGCGTGCATTTATTTGCTCGACGTTGCAGGAGAATCGGGTTTTCTCTGTCCCAATCGGCTCTAATTCGGCTACTGTAACTTCGAGGGTTGCATCTGCCAACCTTAGTTTTGGTGCGTTTACCGTTTCTGCCTCCTCGAACCAGTCTTGCGGTGGCTTCATATCAGGGTTTGCTTCTTTGAAGGCGGCTTTATAGAAAAATTCTATATTATTTGTCAAGTTGATGATGCCGCATTTGTTTGTTTTCAGGTTGCGGCTTGTTTGTGAGGAATTGAAGATGTTTAGGCTGATGGTTTGGGGGTTTTGCATTGTGGTGCCCATGGGTGCTGCGTTTGGAGTCCAATCCATGTTGTAGGTTGAGACTATGACCTCAAAAATTTTACCTTTCAAGAAACCCAAATCGGTTAAGTCAACCATCAAACCAACCCAAGGTACGTTAGAAGGTCATGAACACCTTTTTTCAACCGAATGTAAATTTTCACAGTCGAATAATAAAGTTTTGCCAAACAAACCTTCTAGCAAAATAAAATATTCTCTCAGTTGACAAGTTGTAGAAGGTTTTTAAGCAAACAAACGATTATTCAATAAGACAAGTTTTAAGGACCCCTTTGGAATACCCGATGTTTTTCGGTGGCTAAAAAACAAATGACCGTTAAAGTTGCTTTAGTTTATCCTTATTTTCATCCGGGAAACGATAATTCTATTTTTCGTTTTCCACCCTTAGGATTAGGATATATAGCTGCCGCGCTAAAAAAACAAGGTACTGAAGTTGAGTTAGTCGACTGCACCTTTATGCAGTTCAGGGAAGCCGTAGAACGCGTAAAACACGCCAAACCGCACATTGTAGGGTTCTATTCGATGTTTTCGATGAAAAAAACTACTTTAGAATTAGCTCAAGTTCTTAGGGATGAGGGTTTGAGGGATTCTTTGTTTGTGGTTGGTGGTCCTTTGCCCTCTTGGGAGCCTGAAGGTTTTCTGGGTGTTTTTGATGTGGTTGCGGTGGGCGAAGGTGAACAAACCATGTTAGAGATGGCGGACTGTGTTGATCAGCACAAAGGTTTGTCGGGCGTCAAGGGCTTGGTCTTCAAAGATGGCGAACGCACTATCAAAAATGCTCCCAGACAATTTATCGAAAACCTCAACAACTTAGATTTTCCAACCCGCGACCTGTTTGATAATAAAGCCTACCAAAAGTACTACCGCGACCGCTTTGGCTACTCAATCACATCAATGATTACTTCGCGCGGGTGTCCCTTCTCCTGCGATTTCTGCAGCAGACCCATCTTCGGCGCCGACATGCGAACCCGTTCTGTCACCAACATAGTTGATGAAGTGGAGCAAATTGCGGCGTTAGGATATGACCGTGTTTGGTTTGCAGATGACTGCTTTACATTGAACCGCAATCACGTTTTGGATGTGTGCAATGAAATTGTCCGGCGCCGTTTGGATATTGGTTGGGAGTGCTTGTCGCGTGTTGACACGATGGATACTGAAGTTGCGGAGGGCATGAAACGCGCATGTTGCATCGGGGTTTTCTTCGGAATCGAATCGGGCAACGATTCAATCTTGGGTCTAATGAAGAAAAAAATCACGACCGCGCAAGCTCAACGAGCCGTCAACGCAGCTAAAGCGGCGGGACTAAATGTCGGTGCCTTCTTCATAGTCGGATATCCCGGCGAGAACAACAAAACAGTCCTCGATACTCTACGTTTTGCGTCGCATTTGCCGCTTGACTATTTATCCTTCACCCTGCCTTACCCAATTCCAGGAACCCCACTCTACGAACGAGTAAAGGACCATGGCGTTTCGATTGAGGATTGGGAGGAACCCAAAAACTACCGCTTAATCCGTCACAAGCTGCTGTATGCGTCGGGTTTTAGTGAGGGAAAATTAAAGTTTGCGATTGGGAAGGCGCAGGTGCAATTTCATGGGCGAAAATACTTGGGGAAGACAGTTTATGGAGTGTTGGGTTGGCCTTTTGAGCGCTTGACTGATTTTGCGTTTGAGTGTATGCGGTAAGCAAGTGGTTAACAAGGGCTATTTTAAATATCCTAACTGCGTGCAATGCAACCATAGTCTCATGGGAAAGAAGAGTCAGAAAAAGAAAACCTGATAAAGTGCAACCATGAAAAAACAAAGTGCCCTTCCCACATTCATAAGTTCTCTGCGAATCGTAGCTTTACCCCTTTTCTTTTACCTCTACAACTTGGGAAACGAAGCCGCATGTTTGGGTTTGCTTACTTTTTGTGCAGCCACAGACTTCTTCGACGGCTACCTCGCCAGAAAATTTAGAGCAACCACAAGGTTTGGCGGATACTTCGATGCCACAACTGACTTCATCCTCATGATTGGAATTTTCATAATTTTTTACTCTGTCGGAAACTATCCGCTTTGGCTGCTGCTACTCATCGTGGCTGCATTCATTCAGTTCTTAATCACAAGCTTATATGCCAAAAAATTCTACGACCCAGTAGGACGCTATCTCGGAAGCGCCCTCTACATAGCCATCGTGTTGACTTTGCTTTGGCCCATTCTGGCAGTGTTCACTTTTGTTCAGTATGCATTTGTGGGTTTCTTTCTGATTTCAATAACAAGCCGTATAGTATGCCTGACTAGAAAAAATCACACTATACTAAAATAGCCCCAAAATAGACTATTTCTCAACAATTGTGGTGCCTTCATTGCAAAAACAGACATGTTCAAATCCTTCGGGCTTGCCCGAGCAGATTCGCGTTTCCTTAGGCACCGCCATTGTTCTCGGGCTCTTAGAAGGCAAACTGGATGCTGAACCGACAACAGCTTACTTGATGACGTACAGAACAGGCAAGTGCACGGCAAACTGTGGTTTCTGTCCTCAAGCACGCGCTAGCAAAAGCAACACCGACCTTCTCTCTCGGGTTTCTTGGCCAACTTTCCAAACTCTGCAGCTTCTAACTGCATTGGCTAAATCGGTGAAAAAGGGCAAAATCAAGCGTGTCTGCATCCAAGCCCTAAACTACCCAGAAGTCTTCATCCAACTCGAAACGGTTGTGAAAGAGATAAAAAAGCGCTCAACAGTCACAGTTTCGGTTTCGTGCCAACCCCTTAACAGAGAAAATATTGTCCGCCTATCAAACGCCGGTGTAGACAGGATAGGTATCGCTTTGGACGCCGCAACAGAAGAGATATTCAATAAGGTCAAGGGCAAAGATGCAGGCGTAGCCTACACTTGGCAAAACCAATTCCGTCAGCTAAGCCAGGCATTGGATGTTTTTGGCGAGGGAAACGTGAGCACCCATGTAATTGTTGGGCTAGGCGAAACAGAGAAGCAGACGGTTGATGTGGTTCAGAAGTGCGTTGATATGGGGGTTTTGCCTGCACTTTTCGCTTTCACACCCATCCGCGGAACAGCTTTGGAAGCTAAATCGCCACCAAATCTTGAATCCTACAGACGGGTTCAACTTGCACGATACTTAATAGTTAATGGCAAGACAAAACATGCAGACATGCGGTTTGACGGCGAAGGCAAAATCGCAGGCTACGGACTCACAAACGAAGCGTTAAATGCCGAGGTTGAAAGTGGCTTGCCTTTCCAAACTTCAGGCTGCCCCGACTGCAACCGCCCCTTCTACAACGAAAAACCAAGCGGACCCCTATACAATTACCCAAAGAAACCAAGCCGTGAAGAAATAGAAAAAATAAAAAAACAACTAAGATAACAGTTGGTCAGCTGTTTGCCCAGGCTTTTTGTTGTTTCGTGGCAGTTTGGGTTTTTGCCTTGTTACCAGCTCTACTAGCCGCCAGAATTCATCCATCGTGTAGCCTTTGAGCAGTTCTTTCATGAGTTTTTTGACTTGGTAATAGGTCATTTGAGCTTCGCCTTTGTCGAGGCTTTCTTGGGGTCCTTTGATGCGTCGGAAGAGCTCGTCCATTTGTCTTGGGGAAGCGCGAACACCCGCATTTTCGAGGAGTTTCTGGATTAGGGTTTGTCCAGTGTTTCTGCCGATGAATATCATGGTTTCTCTGCCCACGATTTCTGGAGGGAACGGTTCGAATACGAGGGGTTGAGACATCATTTCTTCGACTTCATTTTCGACTTCGTGGGTGAAGATGTTTTCACCGATTATGGGTTTATGGAATTGTATTGGCAGGGCGAATGCTTTTTCGGCGGATTGGGCAAGGCGATAGATTTTTCCAAGGTCTATTCCTGTGTCGATGTTGTAGAGGAGTTCGGCTGAGGTGACAACTTCTTCGAATGGTGCGATACCTGCGCGTTCGCCAAAGCCCGCGATGCATGTGTGCAGGTAAGGTACGCCTTCTTCCATGGCGGCTAAAGTGTTTGCTGAGGCTAAGCCGAAGTCGTTGTGGCAATGAATGGAAAGCGAGGCTTTCTTTCTTATAACGTCTGGCAACCCATCACGGATATGTGACATAAGATAACGCATTGAGAGGGGCCTTATGAAACCAACGCTATCAGCCACACCCAATCTGGTTGCACCCGCGGTAGCGGCTGCTTCAAAAACCTGCAGTATATCTTCAATGGTGGTGCGGGTTGCATCCATGAGGATAAAGTTCACATTTGTTCCGTGTTTTTTGGCGTGTTCGATGCTTTCAACGATTCTCTGCAGCGCCTGCTCTTTGGTAAGTTTCAGCTTGTATTGCAGGTTTAATCCGTTGATTGGCGACTCGATAGTTATGTCCTTTATGCCGCATTCTAAACAGGCGTTAACACTGTTCTTTGTAGCTTCAGCTGAAGCGGTAAGCTTAGAGTAAGTGAATGTTTCGTTAACGATACGCTTGACTGTACGTTTTTCTTCTTCCGATAAAGCGGGGAAACCCACGTTAATTATGGCAACGCCTGCTTCATCCATCAACTTGGCAAGCCTAACCTGCTCAACATACGTTAAGTAAACCGTCGGCGCCTTGATGCCTTCCCTAAAAGTTTCATCCCAGATAAACACCTTGTCGGGAAGCTTAGGCGGCAGATTCTTTCGTAAACGGTTATAATTGGCAATCAGTCCCTGCGCTTCGAGCTTTTTGAAGATGGTCTTCCTCATTTAGACACAATCCAACAATACGAACTAAATTATCAACATTAATTTGCTAATACCTATATAAAACAGTTCTTTTTTATAAAAAACTACAACTGTCCGCATTATCTATTTTCGCTTCCTAAAAAGCTGATGCCCTTCTATTCTAAGGTAAGGCTCAAAACCTACTTCGCCAAGTTTTATAGCCTCGTCCAATGTGTCTGCAACTTTAATGATAAACTGATCGTTAGCTTCGCTTTGATACAGCATTTTTTCCAAGTGGATATAATTTTCTGTTGATTGTATGCTTTTGTGTCCCAGAATCATTTTAACGTGCCATGGATCGTGTGTTGAATGTTGCAGTGTCGTAGCTTTCCAATGCCTGAAGGTGTGAAAGTGGATTAGTCTAATTTGCGGATTTGCTAATTTCTGAGCTATACGGTTACGCTGCAATGAAAAGTTTGTATGCATATCTCCTGCAAAAATTCTAACGTCTTTTCTCGGCAAGTTACAAAGCATCTCTATGGTTTTAACTGATAATATCAGAGTCCTTGAGTTAGAGCCTTTTTCTGCTTTGATCCTTACGTTGCGTTGCCCAAAGTCTATGTCAGTCCATTTTAGCCTTGTTATTTCGCCACATCTTGCACCAGTGTCTTTTAGAATTTGGCAAAAAGTAGATGTCTTTTTTCCTAATGCTGCTATGAGTTGATCGATCTCTGCTTCTGCGGGGATATATGGGGTTTCTGCTGTGTCTGTATAGGTTGGCGGTTTCCAGCTAATACCATTAAATTCAAACCATATTGAAAGAATGCCAGTCATACTCTTTTTGCTTGTACCTTTTAACGGCAACTTTGCTAAGACTGCTTTTGTGTTTTCTGGATCGTATAGGTCAGCACCGGACTTTAGCATCCGTTTTAGTGCCTTGCGATAATTGGTTATAGTTACCTGTTTTCTTCCATCGGCTTCTAAGGAATCAATCAGCTTCTCAATTTGCGGAACAGCTTTTATCTCGTTCTCAGTTGGTGTTCTTTCCTTCTCCGCACAGATTTTTATTTTCTGTGTAGATACCAAATTTTTCGCACCTATGTTTGCGCTTATTTGGTCGGTTCCCTTATGGTCTTTGACAGTATTTAAAACAATGTGTTCACTCCAGCGGTGACCATAATCTGCACATCGGTAGCGTTGAATAGGCTCATTTGAAACCGCGTTTAAAGGTGCGGGTCTAAAACCATCATGGAAAACTCTTGTGCTGCAACATTTGGGGCATTGAAGGGCGTTAGTGTGTATATGTATGAGTGAGTGTATGTGATTGTTCTTTGTTTCTTCTTTCTTCTTTTCACTCCATACACTCATACACTACTACACACTCACTAACACACATGCACACTCAAGAAACGGAATATCATAACTCTAGAGAAGATTTCCTTAAGACAATCTGTCCGAGAGCTTAATACAAATACAGATTCGCATACACACATACACTCAAACCATCGCAGGTCTTTTTATTTGGTCTAAGGTTTCGTCTATTTCAAAAATCTCGTTTTCAACTAGAACGTTGAGATATTCCATAGCTTTGGGTTTAGTGTAGCCTTCCCACATTATTTTGGCTAAGGTCTTTTTTAGCGGCGCGTAATTCTGGTCTTTATATTCATAAAGCATAGCATTGACAATTTTTTGGATTTCTCTTAATCTGTTCTTTCTAGTTTCTATTCCATCATTTCTTACCATCCTTACACCTCTTTTTTCTGTTCAAAAACTTGAGGATTGAAGCCCATTTGTTCAAGTCGCCGTCTAACGGCGTCCCTGACAAATTCGCTCTTGCTACTATGGCTGTCGAAAGTAACGGCTTGCTCTAGCGCATGATCTAAGGTTTTTGTAACTGGAATGCACCATTTGATTTTTTCTTTTTCCGTCATTTTTACATATACCTTACATAATGACTATATACCTGAATAATATTAACACTAACGTAAATATCATTAAATTAATCGTGATATTGATATGAGCCGAAAATCAGAAGAAGATTCAGTAACAAGAATACTAAAGCCCTTCTTGACCCATGTAGAATTTAAACAGAGTGATATGAAAAAAGAAACAAAATTAGCTTATCCGACAATAGTTAAGCATGTTCACTGCCTCATTAAAGAAGGATTGATTTCTTTTCGTGAAGAACGATCACAAAAAGGCGGTAAAGATAAAAGGATTCTAAGTTTAACCTCTGAAGGTTTGTTCTTTGTTCTCGGTCAGATTAGACTTACTGATATTGAGCTCGTTATGGTCAAATACCAGGATAAGGCGCTGCTTTTCAAAAAGTGGTATCTGTTTAAACAAGCCAAGATAGACGAATGTTTGCTAAGAATATTAACAATGGCAATCAACAATTTCAATAATGGTCGTTTGCATCCTTTTGTCGAATATATGAAACCTGTAGAAAAAGATCAAGAAGCTAGTCTTCTGGTTCTTGATTGGGATTCAATTGACGCATTTATTCTTATGAAAGTGCTTACGTTGCATGTAAGTGAAAGCGAAATTTTGTTGAATATTTGTAAGCATGATCCAGAGCTTAATACCTTCCTTGATAAGTGCCTCAAGATGGAAATGGTTAAAAAAGAAGCTGCGTTTAAAGAACTACAATCGTTTAAGGTTGAATGGGATAAGTTGAGTTAGTATGGTGCCATCCTTTCAGATATTACTTTATGCTTCTCCGTTTGATATTCAACCAACTAAAGATTAGAAAGAACCCGAAAATTAAACCCTTTTACCCATTATTAGAGTATAGGGTAATTAATGGTTCGGAAAAAGAGGTTTTTGGGAAAAGGAGGCAGGATAAGCCTTATTTACCGTTGTATAAGTAACATATATAATTCGGCATATCCCTAAACAAAATTAGTGGTGTCCAAGTCTCCGCATTCTTTCATCATGCTTAGCTGGGGCTTTATCAGTTAAATGGTGTTTGTGGCATTCGACACGATAGGCTTGTGGGTGCTTGTTGATGTCTGCCCATTTTTCTTTTCTGCCGCGTGGACCTGTGCGGCTAATTGGGGTTTGTTTGATGTGTGCAAATTGCAGTTTACTTGCGCGTTTTTCTTTGCATCCTCGGTGTTGACAGCCATGTTTGCTAGGGGAAACTTTACGGATTAAAGCGGGTTTGCGGTGTTTTGCCCATTTGTTAGCTTGGTTTGTTATATTAGGCACCTCTCATCACAGTTTTGGTGCTTGATTTTTCCGGTTGCAGAAACAAAAACTATGTCGCCTTTTTTTGATTAAAACATGGCAAACTGGGCATTCTGGGTTGTTGCACCGGGTTACTTTTGCTTGCCGCATAACATAAGTGCGTTTCATTATTATCTTGTGTACTCCTTCCAGCTTTGGCGGCAATGAATTTGTTTTCGAAGTTTCTTATGTTCCTTGTAAGCACCTATTTCCTTGTAGAGTTGTTCATTTAGTAAGGCGCTGTTTGCCAATTCCAATTCAGTCATTAAGATTTTAGCGCGTTTTTTCTTTGTGACTTTTGGCTTCATTCTTCACTCCCCAGTCTTGAAGCCATTTTACCGCTTGTAGGGTTTAAGGATAAATTCCCATAGCAGTTGTTAATCTAAACAATAGCCTATTTGTTTTCCTTTGGTTGGTCTGCTTTTTCTAAACATACGCTTTCTTTGGGCGCATGGTTGATGTTGAAAGAATCAAGTTGGAAAAAGACAAACAATTGATACTCTTATTTGCGAAGAGGCTCTTTTGTTTGCAAAATTTCTAAGAAATGAACGAAAAGACTGGGTTCCAAGACTCCCAAATTTTAAAATAGTCAGGTAATTAGATAGCTTTTTTCCTTCAAGGGGCACCTGTTTTCTAAACTTCTATTTTTGAATCACTTCCATAATAAAAGCATAAAAGCGCTCATCAACATATACGGTCAATCGGTGGAGATGTTGGTAGACCATTTTAAACTAACAGATGACAAGATACAAGCGCTATGGAAAGACAACGATGGCAAAGACCCCTTGGAAGATTTGAAAAAGAGTCTTTTTGAACATTATACTACACTGCAGAACTCTCAGGCTATTCGGTTAATTGGTTTTGTTACTGGTCTCTTTACTCTTTTGGGATTAGCTCAAGCATCTAAGGTTTCAAAATTGAGTGAAATATTCGCTAACTTTCCAACAATAATAGTGTTCGGCAATAGTCCTCAGCTATGGGATTTTTTAAAAGTTATTTTCTTGTTTATGGGTGTATCAATCATTATTTTTCTTATCCTTCGGGCAATTTTTAGATTTGCTGTTTTTGGAACTCTGAGTAGTGAGGCTGCCTATATAACAACAAAAGATGCAAGGCAAGTGGTCGTTGACTATGCGAAAGATGAAGACGATTTAAAGGCATACAGAAATAGAGCCATGTGGGTTATAGAAATAGCCGCTTCAAGATTGTCTCATGAGAGCAAGGTTCTCTGGTTGCCAATAACATGGTTTATTTCTTTTTCAGACCCCAAATATCCGTGCAATAAAAACGTTGGGCATTTTGTTGTTTTCGCCTCGTCATTAGTCGTAGCTTTTCTTCTGATTTTGTTCTTATGGTAAGCTTTGAGAGATGAAAAAGTTTGAGATTAAGAAACCTCTCTATCTAACACTCTCTCAACAAAAACAAAAATATAAAACACACACAAATTCCAACCGATCATTTAATGCGACGACGTATTCTAATATCTTCTACAGCTAGTAAAGACAAGATTATGAAACCGAAGATCTCACAAAAGAGGTTTATTTCCACTATATATCTCGAGAATTCCTCAAATGTGAGTTTTGTAGGTTTTAGAGTATATTGATGTGTCCTAGGGAGCAAATCCCAAAATTCGATTTTATTCTCTTCATCACTATATTGGAAATTTCCATGTGCAATTGAATTCCTTAAATTATTATGGATTCCATTTTTTAATCTGTTTGGCAAGGCATTTTTGAAGTCATTTTCTCCTTCAATAGTTTTTTCGAATTGCACTCCCAGAGTCTCAGTTATTGAGACGTCTTTTCCAGAGGAAATTCCCTTCATTGCTCGAAGATTCTTCAAGACATTCTTGAAACTACCTTCCATCAATATTAAGAAATAAAAACAAATCATGTAATACTTGGGTTTCATTTCGAGTTTCTCAGCCACTTTTACAATATCTTCCAATACCATATTTGTTTGAATAATTCTACTTATAATTGGGATTAATTCTCCAGTTAATTTATTGAATTTTTTAACGTCACTAGTAAGCGCACCTATTATTGTTTCCCAAATAAACTGATAGCAACTCTCCTTGAAATCTGAGTCTTGGCAGTATTCTTGTCTGTATGTTCGGACCTCTATTTTCAGAGTATCAAGCAAATCAAACAAATCTTGTTCCGTTGGTAACGTATTCTCTAAAGAAAAAGTGATCCAGCGAGATGTTGTAACCATTTGTTTTCGTTTAAACAAATCAGCTACTTCTTCAGCACTGACAGTTTTGATTTTTTTTGTTACAATGTTGGGTTTCTTGGAATCCAATTAGTTAACTCACCTAACAGTAAAAGAACCTGTCGATAGAGCTATAATCATTTCTGCCATAGTTTTTAATCAGCCAAATTAACTCTTAAGACTTGCTATCTTTGTTTTTTCTGAGAAAGGGAGATTGTTTAATTAGGAATTTAGAGACAGTCAGTGCAGTGATAGACAGACACGTTAGGCGCGCACGCGGGTGCGTGAGTGAGAGAGTACGTTTGTATTCGTAAGCGTATGAGTTAGAGAGAGAAAGACTAAATTTTAATCCCCAAACCCAAACCCAAACGCTACGACTACCACTACTTTATTCTTACTCTCTCTCTCTTACTCCCCCCCTAAAACAATCAATCAATCTATCAAACAAACAGACAGACGAACAAAAGAATAGGAAGATTAGTTATTACTCAACTTTCTCTTTGTAAATAAGACTACAATAAAAAATGTTGAAAGGAATAGTGGTATAATTATCAGCCAAGAAAACTCTGGAACGGTCGATGTTGGCGTGGTTGTCGGGGTTGGTGTTGGCGGTGGAGGGCTGGGAGCTACTGTTGAATCTATAGCTGGTCGGGATGTCACAATGGGGTCTTCATGAAAGGCAATCGTTTGTTTTTGAGCATTAATTGTAAAGGTTAATGTTTGGCTGACACTCGCGTTTGAAAATCCGAGTTGGGAGTATAGTAAACAGTAGACGTCTATCCAAACGGTGTGCTGTTGTTGGGTTAAGTTTGCTAAGACAGTAGTGTATTGGTCGAGGGTGTCATATTTCGCTGGATAGGTTTGATTAATTACGCCGTCGAGATAGAGGTAGACCCATGCTACTCCAACAAGGGGAGCCACATTATGGTAGTATGAGTTCCAAGATTGGGGTTTAGTGACGTTAAAGTGGAGTTCCAAAGTGTTGTTAGCGTATAGGAGTGAAGTGGCGTCTGGATTTTGAACAGTTAAATCAGGTAGCTCGGTACTTGGGGTAGCGGGATAAGGGATAGGATTAGCGTCCACCACTGTCACTTGAGCTATGGTTTGCATTAAGAAAATTATCACTAAAACAGAAGTTAGTATAGCAAAGGCAAGTCTTATTTTTTGCATTTTCTTACTTCATCTAAATAATTAACAGAGGCAACAGCTTATAGTTCTATTCAAAGAACAAGCAAACAGTGGGTTGTTCCAAACTGGAACACAATAATAGTTAAAGTTTCTTTAACTAAATTGTATTGAGAAACCTCAAACATTTCCACTTTCTCAGTGAATAGTTGTTCTGACTTAAGCCAAGATACTTGCTCTTTCTAATTAGGACAACAATAGAGAGTATGGCAAGGAATAGTTGTAGAATAATCAACCAAGAAAATTCTGGAACAGAAGGAGTTGGACTTGGTAGAGGTGTCGTATTGTAAGAAGCTAAGGGCTTGAAAGGGTCGAGTCTTGTAAGCTGTTCTTGTGAGAGTAGAGTGTTGTATAGGAAGCCATGTTCGTACTTTGAAAGTTCTACTTGCTTAATCGTTTCTTGGTCTTGGCTTGAAATGTGAACTTCAGAATTGTTGCCCTGAGAAGTAATCCAACCAAGTCTAATCAGACTTACCGAGATAGGTTCATTCAAAACGGGGTAATCGGTAAACCTGTAGTAAATTGTAAAAGTCTCCAAACCAACATTGAATCTGGAAGAGAAACTCCCATCCATACCTAAATCTAAAAGAATATTCCCTGGTACTGAGCTGTTACCAACTATTCCCCCAATTTTCGTATTTCCACTTACAAGGTTACCTTCTGAAAAAACATGGACAGTATAGATTTCGGTCACACCTGAATAATTCGATAGAGTGGCATCGAGAGCTTTGGTGAAGTTGACGATGGCAACTGCAGTCTTAGCACCAGATTGAACATAAGCGTATAACAATTCAACATTAAATAGGTTTTTTGAAAACAATGGTTCTACATTTTGAGTTTGAGCCTCAATAGGTAGATTGCAAAATAGACTTACCATTATGAGTGAAATCAAAATCAGGACGATGCTTACTGTTTTCTTCATTTTGGTTCAACTAATTTGTTATTTGAAAATGATGGAAGGTTAGCTATATTGTTGTGTGAACCGCCAAACATTCTCTTTCTTAATAGCACTACAACGGAGAGTATTGAAAGGAATAGGGGTGTAATCATCAACCAAGAAAATTCTGGAACAGAAGGAGTTGGGGTTGGAATTACTGAGTTAATATCTTCGGGTTGAGTGAGGGGGTAGTGGTCAACGTTGCTTTCATTAATAACGTACGGTGTATTTCCTATCCCTGTAGAATCAACTTCGGTTGCGTTTGGATACCTTATTGAATAGTCACTCCAATAGTTTCCGATACTGCCATTATCCCACAAATTGTTTGGATAACCATTTATCGCTGTCAAATTTCTGTTACTTGAAAAAGCGTTGCCATAAATCAGGTTATTTGACGATCCAGACGCATAAGTATCGATTTCAGCATAGTATATGTCAAGCATTATTGCGGCTGGAAAATGATTCCATGTCCAATCACTAATAGCGTGAACAGTGTTCCCTACAATTGAATTATCTCGGCTATTTATCAAATCGATGCCACACATAGTGCCCTGTATAGTGTTTCCAATTATTTTTGATGAATTGCTGTTCCTAAGAAAAATTCCAGTTGTCTGCCCAAAAATAATGTAACTTCCAGTTACCGTATTGTTTTCAATAGTTACATTAACTGAATTATAAATTGAAATGGGATTTGTAACTGTCTGATTAAGGATGGAGTTCTTAATAGTCACATTAGAGCACACCGGTCCTTCATAATTTCCAATCATTATGTTTCCAGTTTTGCCGTCACCTAAAACGTGACCGTGTCCGTCGAAAACTATGTCACTTTTGTGGATGAAGATTTGAATTTGTGCCTTAACATCCGTTGTTAGTTCATAGTTGTTGCCAGTTTGCTTAATCTGAGGTATAACGGGGCTCATGCTGCCGTCAGGATTAATCGTTAGAACTCCAACATATTCAGACTGTGCTCTTGCAGGATTAGAAAACCCATAAACGCAGAGCATTAGAAGGCACAACAATACAATGATTAATTTCTTAATCACGGCTATTACCATAACCAATTTCAAATCGTTTGAAATATAAGGCTATTCGTAAAAGTTTCTTTACTGGGATTAGTCAAACTTTCTTGAGCTAATTAGCTTTGATTATTTTGAGAGTAGTTTTTATTGAGATGCTAGTACTTTTAACACTTGTCTTTAGGTTTAGAACGGCTTATTTTCACTTAGCGTAAGTGTATACTCGATTTCGATACTATCTATCTACTATCTATATCCATATCCTATACCTACAGAATCCAGTATACACCCATAACCTAACCATCTGTTTTTTACAAAACATAGGCAACCATCGTTAACATTCATATGGTTGGTTGGTTGGATTAAATTTTAATCCATCGCCAAAGCTTTCGCGTTAATTGCGAACAAAAACAGTCATGGGTAACTGGTAGCCTCTGACATTCTTTGCTTTCCCTAAGCGCCGCTTTTTGCAGTAGGTATAAGGCGCTTCTCGGACCTCTGGATAGTTGTGTTTTTTGCCTTTGTCGGCTCGGTGTTCACGCTTGCGGCTTTTAAAGCCCGAAACCGTAAACTCGGCTTCGCTAGTCAACTAAGAAGCCTCCAAAAAAAGAAAAAAAGGGGTTGGGTGCGGAGTGGAGAAATCACCAACGAATAAATTTTCTATATAAAACTGCATCTATCACAAGTCAACACCCATTTAATTTGCGGTGAAAGAACTTTTTTTCTATTGGTGAAATAAAGAAAAAAGATATCTAACAGATACAAACCAACCGTAAATCCTTAAAACGTTTGCCGTAAATTACAATTTTTTTCATAACCTTAATATAACTTTTATTTGAAACTTCTCGTATCCCAAATGAAATCTGGAATGTGTCAATAACTATGTCTATTTGACAATAAATCGATTGCTTTTTAGAAAAAATCAAGAAAGTTGTTTACTTTTATCTAAACAAATTACAATTCAATTTTTTAGATTTTAAGTCTTTTTTTTAACTAAGAATATAGTTTCAAAAACACTTAAAGCTCAGCTCGTCGGTGGCATCCTCTTGAGCAAAGCGTTTATGGCACAAACCAACGCATTGCATGCTGCTTGCCTTGCCTCGGTAGAGGTGTCAGTTTCAAGTTTCTCAAGTTCTTTGTGGAGGCGGTCAGAGTTTTCGTTAAGTTCCTGCTTGCGTTTCTGGTAGTTATCATGGAGTTTTTCTTGCTCAGCTGTAAAGGTTTGCAGTGTTACTTCTAACTCATTTTTTGCTGATTTGAGGTCCTGGGTTGTCTGAGCCAACTGTTCGGCTGCTTTTCGTTTTGCACTGAACTTGTAGAAGCTGATTTTCACTTCCTGCTGTGCCGATAGTAGTTCTTCGAGTTCACGGATTTTATTGGATAACCGTTGGACTTCCGAATTCCGCTTATTGCTGCGGTCCCTTGTTGTTTCAGCATATTCTTTGTCCGCTTCAACAATGAGGTGGTTATTGTCAGCTAAGGCTTTTGCTTCTGCAGTAATGTTTGATTCAGCAAGCCTATTCTCGGCAAGCGCTCCTTCAACATCCAGAAAAATCTGGACACGCTCTTTTACAAATTGTTCATCAGCCATTATGGCTGAGTTGGATTCAAACTCTGAAACTACCTGCCGCAGGTTAACAAGCCAATCATCAAAGTATTGGCTAAATGGAGAGAGCGCAAAAATTTGGTTCCCCAACTTGCCCAAGCTATTAAGGGTCTTCTCAGCTTCCTCTTGTGCAGAAACCTGCGGGGTTTCTTCTCGCAGGTACTTGGCGCCTGTCCGTTGCTTTTTTTCCTTTGTTTTTTTGGCATGCTCAGTTTTAGAGAATTGTTTGCCTGCTGCACCTCGGCGTGAACCTGTTTGCGGTCTGAAACTCATAGTTATGCATTGTATACTGGAAATATTTAAAGTCTGGCACACTTAACTAAAGCATAATTAACTATTCTGCAATCGACCAAGATTAGAGCTGAATCGTTAACTGCAATTTCAAGGTTTTTTTTAAAAATTAAAAAATCTGAAAAGAAGGTTGGTGGCTACTTTCGGTTTCTTCGGGTAGGCTTTGGCTTATAGACAGGTGCAGGTTTCTCAGCTGGGGCGGCTGATTCGGAGGTGCCGCGTTTTTTTCTAAAGACTAGGAAAGCCGTCGCAATCACTACAATGATTACTGCAAGCACTGCCGCGTAGATGAACGTGTTTGTTTGGGATCCACCCAGGATATTGGAACCTGAACTGTTCTGTGAAGTTTGTCCTGGTGCAAGGGTGGGTGTTGGATTATGCTCTCCGCTGCCCGAACCCGTGTATGGTGTAGCCTGCGGAGCGGTCCCCTTCAAAATCGGCTCCTCCGTTTGCACCAACAGTGAGTAGCTTGTGATTTTCATGGCTGCCGGCACGTTTGTTTGGTTTATGTCAAAGGCTGCAATCTGGAAGGGCAGGGTCGCAGAAGGCTCAAGAACGGTGGGCGTTAGGTAATTTGTGTATCCTACCGCAACCACGGCGCCGGTTGAGTTAAAGAAGGCTCCAACTACTGTTAAGTTGGTCGCGGCTTGTGTACCCGTGTTCGTTATGACGCCGTTAACGACGTAGGCGCCGCTGTAATTGCCGCTGTCGCCGACTGCGCCGGAGCTGCTTGTTATGGCTAAGTCAGGGTATTGATAATTAGAAGTTGCGTTTGCTATGGCAACCGTTAAGCTGATGTCTCCAACTTCGTCGAGGAACCAACCATTAGTGTTTTGCAAAGGATAAAATATCATATCAAAAGGTGCCTTTTGACCAGGAACCAAGTCCGAAACCCAAACCTGCGTATAAGAATTCTGCGTCTGACCACCCGGTGTAGTTACGACACCTGTTAAAAACACAGGGTCAACCGTGTTGGTGCCCACATTTTGAACTTCGCCGACTACGTTGAGGAAATAGCTTGAGTCGAGGTAGTAGCTGTAGCTCACGATTTTGACGTTGTCGGTTTGGCTGTGGGCGCTAGGAACCAAAATAGCACTCATCGAGCAGGCAGTGAGAAAAATAAGAATGTAAGCTATGATTTTTTTCATGTAATTGCCCTCTGTCTTCTGTGGACTTTTCAGAGTGTTGTTGTGGTATAAAACACTTTTTCAAAATTGAGCCTAAATTCACGGATTTTAATGTGGAGCAACAGCGAATTCTATATGGCGTATAGAGGTTGGGGGATATTTTTAAATGTAAAGTCGGCGGATAAGAAAGTAGATGGATGCGCATTGATCGAGAAGTTACATCCCTATGTAGTATTTCTTCCAAAGACAGAAAAAAAAGATAAAATCCTTTCCGCGATCTTCGGCAGCAAAGCAGGCGTCGACATACTTCGCTTCAGCCTAAAACAAGGCATCGCCAAGAACATCTACCAAAAAGATCTGGTTAACACTCTCAACTACAGCAACAAAACTATCATAGGAAACCTCAAAACCCTAACCGCACTGGGCGTCCTAAATGAATCCATGGAAAAAAACGAAAAAGAAGGTCGCACCATCTGGATCAAAACCTACCAACTTACCAACCTGGGTAAATGGTTCGCCCTACTCATGGCTCAAGAAAAAGAACTTAACGAAACAGAAAAAGCCGATATCCTCCAAAGCCTCTTCCGCACCTACGTAAAACAAGTTAAACGTCTAGCAGAGGAAATTGGCATAAACAAAAAGATGCTCGAAGAAACGTTTAGGGAAGAAATGAAAAGCGCACCCTAAAAATAACCCAAGTGAAGACAAAACAAGATATCGATAAAATGTCCCTTAGAGAAATAATCCCCAATCCTAAATGAAATTAAAGCGACAATCAAAGAATACGCGAATGAAGCGGAAACAGCCCCAAAGAAACGCATCAAAAAGCTTCTCATAGTTAGGCATAGTCGACACTATTTTGTTGTCGATAGGCATATCGTTAGCTGGATCAGCTGTGCATTATTCAGCCTTATCGGCTCACTTCCGTTTCTGGAAACCTCCATGCTTGCCTCGAAAGCGTAACTCATCATCGGCACAACCGTAGCAATAGCCGCTGCAGTCCGTTCAGCGCTCTTTCTGATTATACGAAAACAACTAAAATCGCCCCATGAACCCACCTCAAACGAGTGAAAAGAAAGGGGAAGAATAGAAATAATGCAAAATGAATGCGGAAACGTTTTGGACTAAGAAAAGATACAAGCCAGGTAAAAAGACAAAAAATTTCGCAAAAAAAATAAAAAAGGATAATTAACTATGTATTTGGTAAACCAGCTGGTTTCAGCGGTTTTTCCGCTAATTGAGGAGTCAAATATAGTGCGTCGGCCATTGAAGGCTGTACGGGTCCGATATATTCAGTTGAAGTAGCTTCGCTTGCACCAGTATCACGAAATTGCTCTATAAGCGTTATTCCACCTCTTACCAAAACATGATCAATGCTTGTGTTGTTGTCGTAAGTTAAGCCTGTAACGAATAATGGTTCAACGCCGTTTAGGTAGAAGTGGACTTCATTTCCAGCGCGCTCAGCTAAAAAAAGAAAAAGCTAAGTTAAGAACATGGTTCGGCATAGTACGAACAAAAGAGTGATTTGAAGGTATCTTAAAAAAAAGGTGAAACACAAAAATGTTCATTTATGGTTTGCAGGTGGCTTTTCGTTTAGTTCACGGTACTTTTCCATGGCATACCTTACGATTTCCCAGGCTTCCTCAGCGTTTTTCCAAGCTCTAACCTTTACCCACTTGTGGGGTTCAAGCCTTTTGTAAGTTTCAAAGAACTCTTGAATCTCTATTAATCTGTGCCTGTGAATGTCGGTTATGTTGCGGTAACCTTCGGACCGAGCATCGTTGACTAACACAGAAAGAATCTTCGCATCTAAGCCTCCTTCGTCTTCGATTATCAGAGCGCCTATGACAAAGACCTTAACTATGCAACCTACCGTGAGGGGCGCGTGGCTGATAACCATAATATCTAAGGGGTCATCATCGTCAAACCATGTCTGAGGAACAAACCCGTATTCAACAGGGAAAACTACCGATGAAGGAATAATTCTGTCCAGTTCGAAGGCTTCCCATTTTAGGTTGTACTCATACTTATCTCGAGAGCCACTTATAACTTCAATGACCATATTTAGAAGTTCAGGGGGATTATCTCCTGCTGGGAGGTCTTTCCAAAAGTTCATTGCTAATTGTCAACCTTTTAGCGAATAGGTTAAGCTTGGATTTAAATTTTCGTTGTGGAAGTTTTGATTTTTCTTTACGGTCTTGCTTTTTGCGTCGCTGTTGTTAGGCTCTGATTTTAGGGGGTTTTTGAAGCAAGACAGAAGGCTTTGGTGTTCATATTAGGGACTTATCAAGATCCAAATATTTTTTCTTTGCAGAAACTATTGAGGGGTCTATCTCTAAGAGGGATAGGGTCGGTTTAACTAAAAACAAGTGCATTAACATGCTGAAAATCAGTGCTTAAGCTGAAAAAAGAGCGGAGGAAAATGTTTTGGGATGGGTTGTTTTGTGGGGTTTAGAGATATTGTTTGAGGGGGAGAAGGGAGAGCGATTAAAAATTAATGTTCTCCAAGCCTTTCCACATTACCCATCCATTTACGGTTTCTTTTCTTTTTTCCTCCTATAGTGCTTTAAATGCTTCGAACCATCGGTTGTATTGCGAGAGCATGTCGAGGGAGACTGATGGTTTGCGTTCCTCGAAGATTTGCCGGAAATCAGCCATCGTTAAAGCGCGCGGTTTGGCTTCTTTATTCATCGCTTGGCCTGACTCGAAGAATTCCCCGATTAAGCTCAACTGCGCCGATTGGCACACGTCGCGTATGTCGCTACCTGAGAAACCTTCTGCAAGACGCGCTAACTCTTGCAAGTCCACGTTTGAATCAATTTGCAGGTTACTCGAATAAAGCTTCAACATGTTCAGCCGTGTCTTATGGTCTGCTAACGGAACCAAAATACGTTTCTGGAACCTTCTGATAAATGCCCAGTCCAAATCCCACGGTTTGTTTGTTGCGCCAATCACGTAAACATGCAATGCTTTGCCTTTGTCGACTATTCCATCCATCTCTTTTAGGAACTGGTTTTTAACGCGGATTTCACCGCCGACCTCGTTTGAGTGATTACCCATAAGTGAATCCAACTCGTCAACGAAGACAATTGCGGGTTTACCATCTGTCGCTGACTTGCGTGCTGACCCGAACAGTTTTGCAACGTTCTGTTCAGCTTCCCCAAGCCACTTTGACATAATCGAAGCAGCGTCTATACTGTAAAAGTTCGCATCAATTTCTGTAGCAACCGCTGCCGCCAGCAGGGTTTTGCCGCATCCAGGCGGACCAAACAGCAAGATGCCGCGAGGCCACCCGAGCGGGAACAGATCGGGGCGTTGCACAGGGTAAACTATGGCTTCTTTAACTGCTTTCTTTGCGGTATCCAACCCAACTACTTCGGCCCAACTAACCTTCGGCTTCTCCGTCATTACAAGCTCCTCATTTGGTTTTCCACCCGTGCCATTGCCGTTTCCATTTCCCTCCATGGTTGCTCCACCTCCGCCCTCATTGCTGTTAGCTGCTTCATTCATTTCAATAGATGAAACTGTTCCCTGAAGCGCTTTAATCCGCTCTTGATACGCTATTGCCCGTTGCACGTAGACTTTGTTTAAGCCGTACTCGGGGTATAGCTGCACAAGTTGCAGGAGGCTTTCTATTGCTTTTTGATAGAGGGTAATGGCTCTTCCTTTTTGCCCTTGCTTATCCAAGCGTACAGCGTCTAGGGCATAAGCTGTTGCTGATCTTTCAAGTTCGTTTGATGCACTCATCGATTTTCTCTCTCCTTCTCTTATTCAGGCGAACGTAACTCAATCTTTATTTTGCCTTTGGTTCCCAAATTCTCAAGGGCACGTTCAATCTCTTCGTTTGAAGTCTGAAGTTCATTGCTACATTGACTTAAATCAATTTCGCCATTAGTTTTACGAACATACTCCATCAACACATCTTCCAAACAGGGTTTCTCGACTTTAAGTGAGAACTCTTTAACTTCAGATTTCCTGTAGGTTAACAGAGTTTTCTCAGGGTCAAAACCGGTTTCTTCCACGGTTTTCTTCGAGAATACCTGTGAAGAACTCGCGGTTAGAGCAACCAGCTCTCTTATCGGGGTTTTCTCCTTCACTGGTTTCTGTACAGACTCAGTTACAGGCGGTTCAGGAAGCGTCTCAGTCAGTTTCTGCTCCATAAAACAGGAGACTTCTTTTAGGATTTCTTCTCCAGCCTCTGTCTTCTTGCCAACTGGAATAACCGACTCATCGGCAGTCAGCTTGGTGGCGTGAAGAGTATCTTGGATAGTTTGGTTAACAGTATTTAGTTCTGAGCTAACATCAGGCAATACTTGGAATAGCTCTTGAGAAACACCTTGAAGCAGCTTTAACGCGGGTTTGAGGTCCGCAACGATATCGCCGAGTTCCTTTATGGTTTCAAGGCGCAAAACCACACGTTCAATTGCTAGTTGGACGTTGTAGAGAAATTTTACAAGTTTTCGAACTTCCGCAATCTCTGTGGCGCACATTGCGGCTTTTTCTTTGTTATTCTTCTTCAAAGCAAACATGCAGGTTTCAAAAAGAGTGCGGTCTCGCTCCTTTAAGCGAAAACTCGCCTGTTCCAGCTTGTTCTGCTGGACTTTTAAGGTACAAATAGATTTTGTTGCAACTTCACGTATAGGGGGAGGGGTTGGGTTAGTGAAGCTTTTGATTTTTTAGCCCTCCACACCTATACACTTCACAGTTTAGACTGATTAAATTCCAGCTTTTCCTATTTCTTTAACGTAAACAACCACTGGGGGCTCGGGGAGCTTTGTAGCGTTAGATACTTGTTCAGCGTAGACTTTGTTGGTTTTCACCTGATTCTGTGATTGGTCGCCTAACAGAACACTTGAGAGTTTGCTTTTTGTGAGTTCGAAGTCAGTTTTTTCTGTGGTTGCGCGTCTGAGGGTTTCTTGGAGTAGTGCGAATGCTTGGCGGTAGTTTTCATCGTCGATTTTTCCAATTTCATGTTCAATTTCTAGGTTTGCGATGGCGTAGCTTAGGGAGGTTATTTCTTCTGCGCAACGGTCTATTTCTACTGAGGACTCGTCGATGATGATTTGGGCGTCTTTTTTAAGTTGGGTTAATACGCTTGTGAAGCTGTTGTGGAGGTCTTGGTAGACATCAGATGTGATTTTCTTTTTGTCTACTAGGTCTTTTAAGGCTTCGTCTTTGCGCCAGATTAAGGGGATGTGGTCGCAAAGTACGCTGGCTTGGTTTTTGATTTTGGAAATGAATGTGACTTCGGCGCCGTTAAACCGCAGGCTTTCCATGGGTTGCTTTGTGAATTGGCCATCGCCAAACTCTACGTATACGGCTTCGAATTTTCCGTTTGGAGTTAATGCAAAAGAGGCAACTTTACCAATTATTCGTCCATATTCATTCTTTATTGGCTTACCAATAGAAAGAAAAAGATTGGAGTTAGACATTTTTGTGTTTTATCCTCCTCTTTTAGAATGTTGTTTTCTCTGCTTGAGAAGCTGGGGATGATGGCATTCCGGGGGGCAGATCTGGGAACTTGTCTTTGATCTTTTGTTCTGCAACTGTGGCTGCTTCTGTTAGAATCTTTGATGCGTCCTCGTTGACTGTATCGAAGTTAAGTGTCATTCCGCTTCCTTGGCCTGCTTCAATCATGATTCCGCTTAGCATATTGCCGATTTCGCCTAGTTCACTTTCTGCTTCTGGAAATACGCTGACTAAGCCTGCTTTGACTGAGCGTAGAACACCCACGGCTGGCCCGAGAGTTGAAACAACGTCGCCTAGTTCGGATACTGTTCGTAATCTTAAAGTGATTTGCTCGAGAGCAAGTTTAGCGTTCATAATTAACTTTGACATTTTCCTAACTTCAGCTAGCTCGTTTGCGAATACGTTTGCGCGTGCACTGTCGTGTTTGGTGTAAGCATCGACGATTCTTGCGAAAATTGCTTTGTCTCTTTGGCCAAAACGGTCTGTTGCTTGGTCTAGCTTCTGTACTTGAAGCTCTATGCGTCTGACGGCGAAGTCAAGGCGCGGTTTTAGTGGTCCTGGTGGTTTAACTGCGTCTTTAATGCGGTTTGCGAAGGGCTCATCGTCCCGTTTACTTTCCCACTTTTTAGCGAATCTTTCTGACAATTTGATTACCTCTGCAAGCACAAGATGCAGAAAATAATCTTATACATTGTTAATATGATGGAAATATGCACGTATATATGTACAGCTATACGTCATGGCAAAATTGCGCTAACCCTTTAACTAGAAACGTTAAACAAGATAGCGGCACACACAAGATTAGACAGAAACGTGTAAGTTAGACTAAAAAGAAGCGCCAACTAACTCCTAAAATAAAAAGGTGAAATGAATGAATAGCAGATTAAAAGTATTCGGTTTAATAGCTCTTTTAGGCTTCGTAGCAGGCGTCATCGCACAAGTCACAGCAACATACTTTATTCCCTGGCTCATCATAGTATTGCCATCACTTGCCAGCTTAACAAGCTTCATGGTTGCGGGATTTGCAGGTGCAGTCCTAACCGTCGCAATCGTCGGCGCATGGGCATACATGACCGGCAAGAAAGAGCCCTACTAAAAAGAGCTAACCCCCTCTTTCTTTCCCTCCCAACCATAACCTAATATTTCTTAATTTTTTAAATTAAATCCACCCTGATTTTACATGCTATTTATAAACTAATGGATGCTTATGAAGAGAAGGACATTAAAGATAACCGTTATAGCAGTAATCCTAATTTCATCATTGGTAGCTGGGCTTCTATGGTTTGAAATAGCAGGTAGCAAATCATACACTTACCCTATTTCAGTTGGAGAGAAAATCTACATTATAACTATTGTAACCAACTGGAATTCTGCGCCGAAGGTTGACTTATCTAACTCATCCTTGACTAATTTGAAGTATGTTTCGGTTGACTTCTTTGGATCGTGTGAAAAAACTGTGTTATTTAAAATAACTATTCCAACCGACTTATTGTGGGGAAACATCTCACTAATCTGGAAATACTACGAACAAAGTCCGGATCGTTACTCATTATCCAATAATGGTACGTACAACTCTGTACAGATGACATTTACATTCAAACCTTACGCATCGGGTATTGGGCATTTTGAGATACATGGAACAGAAGGAGCTTGGTGAGTAATTGCATTTTTTTTTCTTTCGACAAGGCCTATACTAACGCTAAAGTAGTTATTGGTGCCTTGCTCAGAACAATAGGTCAGTTAGAGTTCTGAAATGAATCACATATGGTTCATTTCGATTCCCAGGCAAGATAAGTATCAACCTGTAAGTTTCAAGCTATAGCTTGGAATAATGCAAGAAGTAGAGTGAGAACTGAAAAGAACCCAAGTTTCCCCATTTCTTGGCTGGGATTTATTTTAGGGCAGAATTTTTCGGTGATAAACAGCAACTTACTTTTAGTACTCAACCACACGCTTGTGGAACACTTTGCACTCTTTAACGAGTTTTTTCAGTTGTTGCGGATAAGCAAAAGTCATTCCGGTCAACATAATGAGCTGCTCAGTATTGTCTTGCCAAGATTCCCGATATTCCGGACAACCATTGCATTGATTGGGGAACTCTGAAGCACTCCCGTTGTACTTCCAACACATATCCCCATAATATCTATAAGGCTTCAATTATTTAAAACAAATAATATTGAAAAAAAAGTTGGGTTGGGTTAAATCTCAACTCTGGACAGGGTTCAAATCATTCTCCGCCCGACACTTTTTGCCTGGATAATCTGTAAAATGTTAAGAAATTTCTTAGTTGTGGACTCAATAGCGGAAAAAGTATTCACAAGCGTCCAGCACTAATTCCCCGCCTTCCGCTTCATCGTACCTCGATACACTAACAATATAGTGATGAAATTATTAGTTTTGGGCTCAATAGCGGAAAAAGTATTCACAAGCCTCCAGCGTTTTTATTCCCCACTTTCAGCTTCATCGTACCTCGATACACTAACAATATAGTGATGAAATTATTAGTTTTGGGCTCAATAGCGGAAAAAGTATTCACAAGCCTCCAGCGTTTTTATTCCCCACTTTCAGCTTCATCGTACCTCGATTTTCTCATAGCCCAATCTTAGATTGAAAACTGCAAATTTCAATGTTTGGGTATTATTTGACAATAAACTTGATTGATTCTTACATAGTAGAATTTAAATTATCTATATTGGGAAAATATTTTTAAACACGCATTTTAGAGAGATTGAAGATTTGACCGGTTTAAGCTCAAGACTTTAGGGTTAAAATGTGTTGCTTTCGGTTGATTATTAAATTTCTTTAAAGGGGAAATCACCCGAAGACTTAACTATTAATAGCTTTTTTGATTAACCAGATATACCAACTTTGGAAGAAGTAATCTAAAAATAAATATGTTGCGTTGGTCCGAGAGCATCAAATAGTTTTCTAAAGGATTTGTACGCTTGAAGCTTTAAATGTTATGTAAATTTCTGTCCCCAGATTTAGGCTCATTTCAGCAAAAGATTTTTTTGTTATCTGAACAGTAAACGGCTTGCCAACATCCACAATGAGCTTAACGAGAGAATTTAAGTCGCTTATCGAGGAAATTTTTCCTTGAAGGACATTTCTTGCGCTGGAAATCACTTTCTTTTTAGATAAAATTATGTCATGCGGACTTATAAAAAATTTAATTTCGCCGCATCTATCGGTGGCAGCCTCAAGAAGTATCTCATTACCTAAATCAATAATTGCTATGCCCTCGCTTGAATTTTTCGCTATTCCGCTAAATGTGTTATCAACAGCAGCAAAACTTGCAAGGTTCTTTGAAATTTTACCGAAAACCTTCCTAGGGGTACCGACTTCTGTAATCCTCCCTTCATTTATTAGGGCTATTCGAGTAGGCAAACTTTCTGCTTGGAACATGTTATGTGTTGCCATGACTACGGTTATTTTGAGTTGCTGGTTAACTGCAGAAATCACTTCTTCAATAATCGCTACGTTTTTTGGATCCAAGTTTGCGGTGGGTTCATCAAGTAGCAACAGTTTTGTTTGCAGCACTAATGCCCTTGCCATAGACACTCTTTGCTGTTCACCTCCTGAAAGTTTTTTGGCTGGACGCTTTTCGAAACCTTCCAACTTCACAAGTTTCAAGGCTCGGTGAACTTCTTGAGCTATTTTGTCTTTAGGCATTTTTCTAATTTTTAGTCCATAAGCTATGTTGTTGAACACGCTGGTATTAAGGAGCAACGTCTTTTGGAAGACGAGAGTACTTTGCAGTCGCAAGAGTTCCAAATTTTTTCCCGTAACCTTAACACCGTGGAATTTTATTTCTCCACCATCATACGGCAACAGAAGAGCAAGAACTTTAAGTAATGTACTTTTTCCTGAACCGTTAGGTCCAAGCAAAGCAAGAATTTCTCCTTCTTGAACCTGCAGATTTATGTTGTCAAGTGCACATCTGTCTTTGAAGCGTTTACTTACATTGGTTAATTCTACAAGTGCCGTCATTTTCTGCAATTCCATGGTTTTATTGGGGCATCCTTCCCCACAATGTGAGTATTTTTGGATTTCTAGCTAGGTACACTATCAGATTTATGCCAAAAACTAGCAAGAGTAAAATTACCGTAAGTGCGATGGCGGTCGCAAACTCACCTCGAGCAGTAAGAGTCGAAATATCTGTTGTCAGGACATCAGTTGAGTGTACACCTGCACCTACAATGTTTCCTCCAACCATCAAAGCTACACCGAGTTCAGCGATTGCACGGTTGAAACCAGCTATATTTGAAAATAAAATGCCACTCAAGGCTTCTCTCATAATAGTTACTGACGCTTGTGAACTATTGGCGCCAAGAGTTTTTGCAAGATTAAACATTTCAGGATCGACAGCTTCAATGGCGCTAACTCCTATGCTAACAATCAAAGGAGTGATTAGTATGGCTTCACCAAGCATTATTGCTCCTGGAGTATAAAGAAGCCCAAAAAAGCCTAACGGTCCAGCCTTCGAAAACGTGAGAAACAGGATTAAGCCTAAGGCTACAGTAGGCAGACCTATCATTGCTGTGAAAAAACCTTTTACTATTGATTTACCAGTAAAGTCCTTCAGAGTTAACAACATCGCTATTGGCATTGACCATAATACTGCAAGTATAGTTGCTACACCAGAAAAAAGGAGGGTGCGGTAAACAGCGCCATATACTGTTGGGTCGCCTGCGAATATTAGCTGAAAGGCTTGGATTATTCCGTCCAGTATTTGATTCAACAGATTTTCCTCTAGGGATAAAGTTCGGGGTGGTCATCTTGGAATTGTGTTGGGCATTCGGTACCATTGAAGTAGGCGTACTGTTTTATCCAGTTGACATCTGGTTGAGGACTGCCTGTTATGAGCGGTTGGACTGCACCAGAGAATAGAGTTTGTGTATAGTTGCCTGCTCCGTAGTTGCTTATTACCTGTTGTCCTGTGTCTGAAACTAACCATTTTATGAAGTTAATGGCTTCATTGTAGCTAGTGTCGCTTATTTTTTGTGGATTGACTGCGTAAACGCTATAGACGTTCAGTAGAGAGTAGTCTGCTTGCACCAGTGAAACTTGTGATGAAGAGACTGCTCCGTTTTTAGAAAACTGAAGGAATGTTCCTAGGTCTGAGACTGTGTATGCGTTTTTTTGGTCAGTTATTACTAATGTTGCGCCCATGCCTTGTCCTGTGCTTGAATACCATGGTTCTTTGGATATCTGGGTCCAATTGAATCCTGCACTTTTCCAGAGGCTTTGCTCTTTTGAGAACGTTCCTGAGGCATCGTTACGGGAAATCCAAATTGTTGACTGCGATGTTTGGCTATTGGCGTAAGCTACTATGCTTTTTAGGGCTTCTGTGGCATTTTTGCCCGAGATTTGAGCTGGGTCGGAGCTTGGTCCAACTATTGTGAAGTAATTCCATGCAACGATTTTCCTGCAAACTAGAGTACCATTAGATAGGTAAGGGTATTCTGATGATGGCGCATGTACAAGGACAACATCGGCGTCACCTGCTGATGCACTTGCTAATGCGAGTCCTGTTCCTTGGGGAAGAATTGAGATGTCAATTTTGTGGTTTGATTCATATTGGTTTTTGATTTCTGTCAGTAGTCCTGTATCCCAGAGGCTCGTGGTTGAGGATATTCTTAGGTTTGGTGTAGGGAGAGAGTTGTAGTATGCAAAAGTCCCTGCGATTACCATTATTGTGGCTATTACCGCTACTATTAAGATAGTCTGCCATGCTTTCACGTTATTTCTCCTTGTCGTTGTGCGTGGTCATTCCTATCGTGTTACTATTTATAAGTTTTTTGTGAAGTGTAGAGTCTGTTTACAATGCGGGGCTGATATGCGCCCCTCACATACCGTAGTCGTGTCAAAAAGCGCCAGATGCGAAGCACCAGAAGGGCAAAAGGTTTACGATTGGCGATGAGCTGAACAGCGCTAACGATAAACCTTTTGTCTGGCCGCTTTTTGACTTTAACACGCCTCAAAAACAAACATTAGCAGTCGTCAATGGGGATTAGCATTTTTTTTACAATGCGGTTCTCGACTGCGTTGCCCTCACCTAACAGGGCAACGAGCAAGAATGAAAAGAGCGGACTCGCAAGACCGCGCTTCTTCGCTTACCACTACACATGGTTCTTTGTAATCCCCTTTCAAAGATACATTAAGAAAGTCGTGGGCAGCCGAGCGAAGCGAGGCTGCCCCTTGTTTATTTATGTTATTCAAAAATTGCCGTTTAGATGTAATCAAATAGATTTAATTCATTATTCTTTTTAAATCACTTCTTTATAATTATTGGACATAATGTTGGGGAGCAATGGCATTTTTTCTCTTTACAAAAGCCTCCCTTTTCAAATCTGCACGCATGTTTTAGCTTTTGAAAGGTTATTGTTACTGCGTTTTCAACTTTGATGGAATTGATTGGTTTCTGTGTTCTATAGTAAAGGATTGTTGGTCTTCCTCGCCCAGTTACAATACTTTTTCTTGATAGAAAACCACTCCTAACTAAATTCTTTAAATTGGTATAAACAGTCTGTCTTGCAAGACCAGATTCTCTAATGACATCGTTTAAGCTCATTTTGCCTTCATCCTCGATTAGTCTCGCCAATGGGATAAGAAATGTGCTTTCGTAATCAAAATCTCTTTCTTTCATGTAATTCTTTAAAATTTCCGCAAAATGGTCGGGTAATTTTGAAATATATTCATCCTGTTCTTGTTCAGCGCTTTCTATATTCATCATCGCGTGCTCAATTTTTTGTTTAGTTGCATCTAATTGTCTCATTGATTTCTGCGAGCTTTGTGGGTTACTCATAGATAATGTTCACTCCTTAAGCAACGTTCCTTCAAGCTTAGTTGTTGAAATTTAGGTTCATATGTTGCACCTTGAGTTAATTTCTTGTCAACTTCAATAGAGTAGCCTTCTTCTTGCACTATTTTTAGGGCTTCATTGTCTAAACAAAATCCAGTAATTGAATGCCCAGAAAAGTAAGTGTACCAAAAATAGATATGATGACTTTTCTTTAGTTTTCTAAACAGCCCTTGTTGAATCGGGTATTCGTCTGAGTTATTCAAATAATACTTTCCATTGCCCTTGCACCTCAATATTTCACTTTTTTCTCCTGAACAGAGTTTGCAAGGCTTATTTTTTTCACATAATTTTACAATTAACATTTCATCCCTCAATTTATCGGCTTTTTTTGCTTTTCTTCTTCATAGAGCTTTTTTAATTGTTCAATTCTTTCAGATAACGATTCAAAAACCCCTTCCCAATCTAAATGTGCTATCTGTGAATTACTTTTGCGGCGTTTTTCCTTCTCCTCCTCGGAGAGGACTCTAAATTCATTAAGGGCTTTTTCAGTTCTTTCAGCGATTTCTTCTTGCGTTTTCCTTTCTTCTTTTGTTAAGTTTGCTTGCCTTTCAGCTTCTTCTTCAAATTGACGTTTTCCATCTTCGTCGTATGGGTCAACGATTTTATAGAGTAAAGTAGTGAGTTTGGCTATGTGTTTTTGTTGGCTGGACAATTCTTGTTTTAGTTCTTGAATTTGTCTCGCTGATAATTGGATTTCTTGGTCTTTTTTCTTCAAGTCATCCATAATGGTTGTGGGTAATGGAGAAATGTCTAATTGTAGTCCAGAATAGCCCTTAGCATATTGCGCTCTATGAAACTCCACATCTTCAGAAACATAATGAGTTGCAGTTGAGGTATGCCCAAGCCAATACTCAACTAAGGTTCTATCAATGTTAACAGCCATAAACTTCGAAAAAGCCTTCCGCAAAGTATAGAGCCTTAACTCCTTAGGCTTATTCTTCCTACCATCCTTAGTCAGTTGTCCTCTTGGCTCTGCAAGCTTCAACCTTTGAACAATAACATTGAAGGCTTGACTAATTGAATTAAGTCCTATTGCGTTACCGAAAGGTTTCTCAGTAACAAAAACAAAATCCTCATCATCCGAGGGCAAACCTCGCCTTCTAATATAGAGACTAAGAGCATCATACCCGTCCTGCCCAATGAAAACAAAGCGTTCACTAACGCCACACTTCATAATGTCACTTGTTAGCTTAATTTTCATAGGAACTTTTTTCGCTAAAAAGTCTTCTTTGATATGTTTCCAACGTAAACTAACAGCAGTCGCGGGTCTCATACCCGTTTCATAAAGAACCAGATAAATTGCTCTGTTTCTCACTCCCGAATTCTTCAAAATAGTTCTAATCTCATCCTTAGTAATGTCCCGATTATGGTATTGAACAAAAGGATGCCGAATTCTGATTGGTTTTAACGGGATGTCGAAATAATGCAGAAAACTCATTACAGTTGCCATAGCGCGATTGATACTAAGAGAAGTATAACCATATTTTTTGAGATAAACAAAATAGTTGCTAACAACGTCCTTTAACTCATCAAGAAAGCGCTCTCTATCAGCTTGCTTGTCTGAGTATTTGGCTTCTCTCCACATTTTAGGAATATCTGAAACTTCTAAAGCGTGATTTAATTTAGCCCACTCTTCAAAGTTTCCAATGTCTTCCTTGTACCTTTTTTCAGAGGCAGCAGTTCCACAAATTTGGTTAAGCCAAAGCTCGTATTTTTGATTCAATTTCGTGGCTCCTTACTGTATTATTAGCCCTTCACACTTAAAAAGCTCACTATAAAGTGATACTACCTCGATTTTCTCATCGTCCAAAGTTATAGCGTATCGTCCAAACTATTTACGTTTTCGTAACAATTGCACATCTTGCATCAAACTGAAGGCTCAAAGACTACTTGCTTAGCTCTGGGTTATAGATAACCAAGTATTTTCGCTCTTTATCCTCTTTGATGGTATGGTAAAGTTTGGGTTTAACCCAAAATCAACTTAACGCTTGCTATAGGATCATCAACGGTTTTTTCCGAAAGGTTTATTCGACGATCAAATCCACTAAAACCTAGGGAAATGTATGAAAAAGGAGTTCTCAAATAATTTTAGGGCAATGCCTTCTCCTCCGCCAGCACCAACCAAAAAGAAATCTCGTAAAACTCTAATGCTAATCCTTCTAGCTCTCATATTGATTGTTATTATAGTAGTGGGAGCCTTCATAGCGATGGGCGGCTTGAGCAACAATAATTCTACAACAACACCAACACCAACTCCAACACCTACTCCTGGAACATCCTCAACGCCAGCACCATCTAGCAGTGTTACAGGTGCAGACATTGCAGGAGCAAGCAGTCTACAATACAGTGTTGCAGTAACCTCTGGCGGAGTTTCACAGGGATCATACACATACTATGGCAAAAATGCGGGTACAGCAAACTTTATGATGCGTATCGATTACACAGACTCTTCAGGAACTCAAGGTGCATTCATAATAAATTCGGCACAACAGAAGGCCTGGTCGTACTCAGATGGAACATGGACTGACGTCTCAGCATCGTACACAATGCAATACGACACATGGAACACATTATGGCAAGGATATGTAAACTATCTTGGCGCATGGACAGGATTAGGAGACTACACTTACTCAGGTGGCGGAGACTCAGTGACAATTTCCGGTATCAGCGTTAATCCATCGCTTCCAGACTCGCTGTTTACACCCAGCTAACAAGACAAAATTCAACCCAATTTTTTCTTTTTTTAATTTCCTTCCGTACATTTTCTAGTTGTTATAATACTTCCCCTTAATCTTCTGTTAGCCTGAGATAACATTCAGCTATTATCAATCTACTTGTTTGATATGTTTGTCACGAAGTGTACTGAGAAAAAGGGGATGTTTTGGGGGAGAAAGAGTTAAGTGGAGTTTAGAGATTTTCTCATCGTCCAAAGTTGTAGGAAATTGAACGACTTTATTTGTATTTAGTTTCTGTTTAAACCAAAAAGCATTCAGCGCCTCTTCTATATGAAATTAGATAAGAATGCATTGATTGAGCCGCCCATTGTTAGCTTCAGAAGGTTAACATAAAAGGTCAAAAGCCAAAAACCTTGTGGGTTAGTCTAATCTTAACTGAATTCTAAGAAGTTTAGGCGTGAATTAGTGTTTCAGTTAAATTTACGCCATTGATGTGCTCGACAGCTACTCGAATGCTTCTTAGGTCTTCGAGATTTTTTGCTTCAGCATAGAGGATTACATCATAGTTTCCCATGACAGAATGTGAAACTTTAACGCCATCAATCTTAAGTGTTGCATGGACTACATCACGTGACTGCCCAGTTCTTGTTCGAAGAAGCATGTAAAAAGGGATTGACATCGATTTCACCTATACTTTAATTGAAGAGTAAAGAGCAATTAAAGTTTACTATAAGTCTGAACTTTTCTGTCAGAATTGGATTTTAAGTAAACTTAGGAAAACATTTGACTGAGAATCTGTCAAACTATTCCTCAACTTATCAAAATATTAGGCGTGAACTGCTGTTTCCGTTATCGTTACATCGGCTAGTTGATGTACTGCTTCGCGGATACGCCGAACGTCTTGAAGATCTTTTCCCTCAGCGTAGAGTACAACATCATAGTTTCCCATGACAGAATGTACCACTTTTACGCCTTCAATTTTTTGGACTGCATGGACAACGGCAACGGACTGCCCAATTCTAGTTCGAAGAAGCATGTAAAAAGGAATACACATGTAGCTTTACACCTACCACAGACTAAGATAAACAACAATAAAAGTTTGCCGTAACTCGCACAATCCTAAAGAAGCAAGCCCAAAAAATCTTATTTTGTGACTTTTGATACGCCGTGGCTGGTTTTGTCCCAGTAAAAGGGGTTTCGTATCAGTTGAATTAGGCCTCGCCAGCTTGCTATGCTGTGAAGCACCCAATACAGGGGCATAAGCAAAGCATTAGGTGTATAACGGTATTTTTTCAATTTTATGCATGCTACGACATATATGGATAGATAAGAAATGTTGCCAGCTATCAAGTTGAAGAGACAGATTACTTGCAGGAAACCAGGGCTGAGCCAGCTTAAATTTACAGGTAACAGAAAACTTGCAGCAGTAAGTATCCAAAGTATTGGGTTTATAAGAGGAATAAAGATCGATGTTCCGAAGGTAAACTGGAATTTGAGGAATTTTTCTACCCCAAAATCCTTGAGGAGCTGTCTTGGATGCCGCATATGAACAAGGTAAGTTTGAAGGTGTCCCTTGTACCAACGAGAACGCTGACGAATCCAACTTTTGGCTGTTATGGTAGCTTCTTCGTAGGTATGAGATTCTATCAATTCAGTCTTCTGCTTCTGACGAGCTAACCTTAGGCCTAAATCAGCATCTTCAGTAACATTGTATGGGTCCCACCGTCCAAGCTCATCTAGACCTTGTTTTCTAAAATGGTTACTTGTACCGCCCAACGGAATAGGCGCCTCAATCCAATCTAAACCCTGCAGATAAAACTCATACCAGTTCGCATACTCAATCGAAAACCACTTCGTCAATACGTTTTCATCTGCATTGTAAAAGTTAAGCTTAGACTGCAGACACACGACATCGTTGCCAGAACGAAGAAAAACAATGGCGGCCTTCTTTAACTGGTCGGGTTCAGGTTGGTCTTCAGCATCATAAATAACGACTAGTTCACCTTTTGCCCGCAGCAAACCATAGTTACATGCCCGCGGTTTAGTGGTTACTTTTGCTGCAGGAATTACAATCGTATCAAAAAGCTCCAGAAACTCGGTATATTCCTTGCTTGGAATGCCTTCAACTCTTTTCTTGGGTGACCCAAACAACCCTAACAGTTTGGCTTCGTCAATGGTTTCAGTGTCTTTTTCTTCGATTAGTATTTTGATGTCCAGTTTGTTCTTTGGATAATTGAGACGGTAAATGTTTCGCAGGATTTGAGGTAGGATTTTTGCTTCACGGAATATTGGAATCAGGACAGTGTAGACTGGGAGGTCTTCGTCTTGTACCCATTGTAGTTCGCCCTTTGTGATTCGTGTAGGTGTTCTTGCACCTTTAAAGCCTCGCAGAGAAATGTAGATTTTAATGGGATTAACTATGAAGTATCCGACGCTAATTATTGCAAATAAAACCATGAAAGTTACCGCTGAGCTTATAGCAGTGCAAATGGTTATGGCGGCGATTACGGATATTATAAAGTATTTTTGTTTGGGGTAGAGCACTCTGTAGGCGGACTGGTCAGGTGTACGGTTGTAGAGGTCAAGCATTGCTTTGTTCTTGTGGATTTCACGGTATATGTTTTCGATTGCCCATTCGATGGATTTTGAAGAGACTACCCGCAGATTAATTTTCCAAGAGCTAAACAAATATTGAACAGTAATGAGAACTCTGGTGTCAATGGGGTTATCGACAGCTAAATCTATAACTGAACCTCTTATTTCCAAGGGAATGATTTTGTATTTGCTTATGATTGAGTAGGGCAGAATTGTAATAAGTTTGCGTTGTTGCTCCTCTTGATATATTTTTTTTACCGTGGAGTAGTCCAAGCATGATAATCCTAATTTTGATGCTAAAACTTTGAAGAAAGCTTCAGGTATTTTTATCTTGGATTTTCTCAAAGTGGGGATGATGTCTTCTAAGGATGTTTTTGAGTTTTCTACCGATAAAGTTTTCACGTGGTGTAATTTTAGAAGGTCAAGCAGGTCTTCTCTACATATGGGTTCCTTGGTGGAACTGTCTATTATTGCACCATCAAAGGTTTTTTGCTCTTGTTGCTTAATCATTTTACTTTTCAGTTTTCTCCCGACAAACACTTAGCGAATATTATCAGTAAATACACAATATATACGATGGGTTGAATTAAAGATTATTAATCCAAAATCAAAAGTACGCAACAAAAGCAAACAGTTACCACTGATTTCCGAAGGTTCAAACTTTTGAGTTCATTTTGATTCAGTCTTGAGGTTAAGGCTTCATAAAACAAAAGAGCATATACGTAAACCATTGCCAGGAAGTAGCAGTAAAAAGTTCAGTAACTTCTCCTTCGTTAACTAGATTAATTATAGGATTGCTGTTTTCTTAAATAGATTTGTTGGTATCCCAAACAATCACACAATCGCTTTGTTGTTGAATTAAAGCCAATTTTTTAAGGTAGACAAATTATTTGACACTGCACGTAAGTAGATAAATACACGGTTGTATTATCTTGAAAAGAACTGTCAAACCCTCAATTAACAAGGAGCCAATCAAATGAAGTATTTACTCATCGTCGGAGACGGAATGGCGGATTACACCGTTCCAGAACTGGGAAACAAAACCCCGCTTCAAGTTGCCAACAAACCAAACATGGACAGCATAGCAGCCCGAGGCAGAAGCGGCTTAATTAAGACTGTTCCAGACGAGTGCACACCAGGTTCCGATGCAGCCATATGCTCAGTTTTGGGCTACGATCCAAGATTATACTGCACGGGTAGAGGTCCCCTAGAAGCTCCATCAAGAGGCATAAAACTTGGTGAAAACGACACCGCTTACAGATGCAACCTAATCAACGAAAAAAACGGTACAATCGCAGATTATTCCGCGGGACACATAACCACAAACGAAGCATCACAGTTAATCGCAGCTATAAGAAAAGCCTTCGAAAAACCCAACCAAATAGAATTCTACGCAGGTTTAGATTACAGGCACTTTTTGATTCTGCGCAACTTCCCAAACCCAGAACTTATCGAATGTACTCCACCACATGACGCCGCGGGAGTTGCAGTCTCGGAGGTTTTGCCAAAAGCCAAAGCGCCAGCGGCAGAAAAAAATGCAAAGTTGCTCAGGGACCTAATTGCAGGGTCAAGAAACGTTCTTCGCTCTCACCCAGTCAATATTGAAAGAGAAAAAGCGGGCAAACCACCGGGAAACCTAATTTGGCCTTGGGGCGGCGGCAAAAAACCCTCCATGCCAAAGCTCAAAGAAAAATACGGCTTAAAATCGGCTGTTATTTCCGCTGTCGATTTAGTGAAAGGCATTGGAACTTACGCGGGCATGGAAATCATAAATGTCCAAGGAGCCACTGGTTTGGCTAATACTAATTACGAAGGCAAAGCCGATGCTGCACTAAAAGCTTTAAGAAGCAATGATTTGGTTTTTGTGCATGTTGAAGCGCCAGATGAAGCGGGACATTGTAGAGATTACAATCTGAAAGTGAAAACAATTGAGGACTTGGATAAGAGGTTGCTCGGCAGAATTCTTGAGGGAATGAGTGAACCTTACGCTGTTGCTATCTTGCCCGACCACCCTACACCCATCAAAATTGGAACGCATTCAAGAGAACCCGTACCGTTTTCCATTGCCTCACCATTTTTGAAGCCTGACGGAGTCAAAAAGTTTGATGAAACCTCGGCGCAGAAGGGCGCGTTCGGTTTAGTGGATAATGATTATATTATTTCACTTCTTCTCAATTCAGGCAAGCCCTAAATTTGTCTAAAAACTATGCATTTGGGATTTATTGTTTTGAGTCGATGTCTTTTATGCGTTTGTTTATGACTGTTTTAATTTCAGGGTCATCTTCATTGTGTTGAGCATCGAATAGGAGTTTTTTTGCCATACAGAGGCTTTTTTCTCCGAAGAGTTTGGCGAATTTGCTGGAGCGTTTTTCCAGTATGCGGAAGTATCGTGGCAGGACACAAACGAAGTTTAATGGGTAATATTTGCTTTTGTCTAAGTCAACAACCACTAGTTGGATACGGTTGATTTGACTTCCATTTTTGATTGCGTAAAGTTTTAAGTTCATTTCCCCGCCTTCCCTTCAAACTTTTCAAGTTTGTACTAACTACTGGTTCAATTATCCATTATAACTTTCTTCATCCGGAATCATATTAACATTCCTAAATACAACCAAAACTAACAAATCAAAATCCAATTATCTTATAAAAACCAAATAGCCTTGCAAGTATTTCACCAAAATTTGCCTGTTGTTGTCTCTTCACAGTCACGCAAGTTAATACCTCAAAGCATATTTAGTTACTATAGGTAAAAAGAACGCTTTTTTGTTAATCCTGTTTTGGAGGTGACTGTTTTTCCAGAGAAAAACGACAAAGGTGAATTTGTAATCGAACAAAAGAAAAAGAAGCGCGAAATAATCCAAGAAGGCAAAAAACAAGTGGCCATTCCTCCGGATGTTGGAGAAGAAGAAAAGAAAGCATTGGAACAAACTGGTGATGACGCGACGTCAAGCTGGTAAAAAATAACAAATACCGTTCTATTTTCTCTTTTCTATATTTGATTAGTTTAATATAGAGAAACATACACTCTAAAATGCTTCAAACACAAAAAAATAACTAATTGGTCAACAGAAAAAGCAAATCTTTTATTGCGACATGCACAAATAAGCAATGGGTAAAGTGCTTGGAAGAAGCCATAATTGAGATAGGGGTTGTTACTCATTTCTTTTCAAAAATCAACGTTGCAATAATAGAACTAACGCTCCCTCTTTCAGTCGGCGACCACATCCTCATAAAAGGACCCTTAACTGATTTTAGCCAAACCGTCGACTCGATGCAAATTGAACGCAAGGACATTCAAAGAGCAGAAGGCGGAAAAAGCGTAGGATTAAAACTGGTGCAAGTGGCAAAAGAAAAAGACGTTGTTTACAAGAAACTTTAGGGAATATTCCGAATTATTTCTCGATGACGTCACCACTTGCCAGCAATGTCAACAAAGTGCACAACGTTCACACCAAAAGTACGTGCAGATCGTCAGTGGAGATTCACGCCTAGCTTCAGCCTTATGATCCGTTTGGTACAACAGCAAAATTAGAGAAGGAAGAGATTGTTGATTCGCGAACCCATGTATCAGGATTTTGATATTTCACTATTGGCGTAATTTGTCTGCGGGTCTCTGTTTCTTTTGTTTCGAGAACGTATACGCTTTCGATGATGGCTTCTTTATTCTTTTCTTTTTCTTCAGTGAAATGTTCAAAAACTTTCTTGAAACTTATCCAGTTTACTGTTCCGGTTCTTGATAGTTCATCGGCGATGAGTTTGCCTAGGTTCGATTCAAGATAGTATGCGTAGACCTTGTTTAGGAGAGATTCAAGACTTATTGTTTCTTTTAGAATTTCACAGGAAACTAGGTATTCTAAGTTGTTAATTTTGGAAATTTTGCTTTCGAGTAGGGTAATTTCGGTAGTTAATTCGGCTAATTCTTTTCGGATATTTTTATTTTCAAGTTCGGTTATGTCAAAGCTGTCAAGGATTCCTTGAATAATTTTCGCGTTTTTTAAGCTGTTGTAGGCGACTCCCAAAATAAAGCTGCTTTCTGGTTGGTTAAGCTTTTTTGATATTGTTTCGTAGAGCTTGAAAGCTTCATTTTCTATGATTGTGCATTGTTTTAGGTATTGTAAGCTTTCTCGAAGTTTATCGTTCATTCTGATCTACCACCACAAATTTGTATCGCAAATATTAATAAACCTTATTGCTTGTCGCTAACCCACATCAACTGTTCAACAGGATTAACAACAAAGTCAAATCAGAGAACAACTAAAAACATGACACATCAAAGCTACATCAATGTAAACTAAAAAAAGTTAAAATGACTAAATTCACAACACCAAATGTTTCTTTAATGATTTTAATTAGAATATTTATTTCAAATTCATAAACATTATACCATTCAGCTCACGATGAAAGTAACGAGAAATAACATGGACAAAAAGTATTCAACATTAATTATTTTGGTAGCCTTTGCAGCCATCTTGAATTGCTTAGTCCTGAGTATTCTGGTAACCCCACCATCCACTCAAGATACAGCAAACACAACTAACATCGATATACCGACTTCAAAGGCCATAGCAAGCATTGTTCCAACATCTCTCCCACTCGCAACAGAAACTCCTTTGCCAGAATCAAACAACATCACACCCAAAACTGATAAATTATCGATAACAAAAGTACAAACCAACTTAACGGCAGGGTCGTTCTTGGTTTTAATATCCAATTATGACACATCACAAGTCACCATCACTAGCGTCTTCGTTAACGATTACCCAGCAACCCTAGAAAAAGCCGTAACAGTTCCGGCAAACTCCAACGTAGAATTGCTCCTAACCTTAACAGACCACATCGTATTTGCCCACACTTACCAAATTAGGCTTCTAACATCAGAAGGCCCATCAGCCACTTTTTACGAAATCGTATGTTAGGAAACATACTGGGCAATTAATAACATCTTAAAAGCTATGGTACAATTTCGCATTCGCTTTCATGGTGATGTCACCATTCTACGCACACAATTCCCTTTTTTTAAGGGAAATAAAATGATTGAAGAATGCTTAATGATGAAAAGAATTGCTCTTGGGTAGAAATTGAGAGTTTTTAATGCCGATCAAAGCGAAGTACGAACTGAACTTAAACTCTAGTACTGGGATGGACTCTTGAGTTGAGGTACGATTCCATACCCAGTTTATGGTTCAAAGTGTAGGTTTCCATGACAATTACCTTTTACCTTCAGACTGGCAGTCTTTCTTATAAAACTAAGCCCTGTCCCATTGGAGAAGCTGGTCCGATGGGAATTGACGCTCTATAGGAGCAAATATACTGTTAATTACCTATTTTTTGTATTTCAAAACCATTGGTCTTTCTCTCTGACCAATAAGAACTGCTACACAGAAATGGTCTGGCGAGAATAAAGTTAAGGTTATGGATAGTTAATTGTAACAGAAAAATCCTGTTTCATTGTGTCTTGACCCACTTTTGCATTAACGTATATGCCACTGCTGTATGAACCCACTTTTTGAGGTTGGTGACCAAAAGCATTGGGTCCTAAAACGTGATACTGCCAGACAATATTAACTCCATAACCATGTTTGTTGTCTAAAGAAGCCCCATAGTGTATTCCATCATCACTGTACGACGCCGTAATCGTTTCATTTGTTTTTGAATCAATAAAAGTTATTGAACGAAGATAAACTGTAGCCGGCGGACCATACCCTGAAAATACTACTTGCCCCAAAACTTGCACTTTTGAACTTAGCACATCAACATCGTAAGGTAGGTTGTGGCTTGTTGTGTTACTGGTTGCTGTAAAGTTTATTTTGTATAAGTTTGAGACAGTAGAATTCCACACTGCTATTGTTACAATACTGGAAAAGTTTCCCTCGCCCGAAGATGGACTAAAATAGCATGATATTCCACTTATGTAGGCATCCGAAGTTAGATTAACTGTCTGGGCAGAGCCATTGATTTTGGAAACATAGATTGTGAATTGAACGGTTTCCCTGCTTCAATAAACAGCTTGAATTGCTAGAGGACATACTGAAGTCAAAGGGCGTTTTCAGCTCAGTGCCATTGTTGGATGTGCCGGGTGTTGTCAAGCCACCATTAATAACGAAGATAATCAAAAATCCCAAAAAATCGCCAATGCTGCAATTAGGACAATGGCAATTAAGATGTTCCTTGAATGCTTTTTTGGCATTTCAGCAGTCATGTTTTTACCTTTGCATTGGGTGATTGGAAATCTGGGTTTTCCATCAATCATTGGTTTAGAGACGGCTATATCGTTTTATTGTAGCAGCAATGAGAAGCACTGGGATTGTTGGCGTTTGACTCGGGGTTGCCTTTGGGGCAGGTGAGCTTGTCTGTGCAAGAAAAGTGGAGCTGTATTCAAAGGTGTTGAAATTGAAACAAGCATTAAGGCGGCTAATATTGTAACTGTTGTTTTTTTTGTCCAAACAGTTCCACCAACATTAAAGCAAGCAGTAGGTTATTCTTAGGTCTATTGATGGAACAACTAAGCAAAAATTGTTCCAAAGCTGGAACACTAATTTGCTATAAACGGTCTTTCTGCTTTCCTAAAGAGGAAAAGTTATAGCAGTATTATTGCAGAAAATAGAAAAACTAACTCTTCTTTAGAAACTGCAAACGATGTGTAATTTTGGTAAGGGTAATTGTTTTTTTAGCGAATTTGAGAAAATCTTGTCTCAATGAAGCGACCTAAGATACGCCAAAATATCTATTCTTCCACGTTTTATCGCTATCGAGAATTTGCTTAGCGGGTCAATTAGGTTTGATGCGAAAAAATTCGATATGACGCCTTTGCTTAATGTTAATCGGACTCTGGGCGCGCAAATAACATGCCATCTTTTCATGTATGGAAAACTGGTTAGAAAATCGATAGTTCTAATTTCTCGTCTTCTAAATTGTTCTGAAATCAAAAAGTTGCAGATTAAGATTCCAGGATAGAGTTGCTTATATTTCTCCGCATAGGAGGTCTTTAGAAAATACGCTGTTCCTTTGTATTCAATAACTGAGTCGTACGCAATAGCTTGATCATTTAGCTCCAAAAACCAAATTTTGAACCTAAAATCCGGATTAGTATTTGCAACTGAAATCGAGGAGGCCCAAGCCCATAGCAACGCTTTGTCAACTGTTGAACCAGTTTGTAATCGCCAATTTTGTTTCCAACTCATTTTCTCAATAGCTATAATTTTGTCGAATGTGTCTTGAGCGTTTTGATTATTGAGCAAGTCGTCAACGAGCTTAAATTTCCAAGGACCCATTTTGTCGAGATTTCTGGACATTCGTCTAAATTTCTTCTTGGTCTCACTTCCCAGATATTTTTCAAATTCATCAAAAGAACCTTGAACTGAAATAAGATCATGCTTCATTGATTCTATGTATTGCTTTTTGAATGTTAGCTTGCAATCTGAACAAACGTTTGTTAAAACAGACAGATTTTTTGATTCCGATGGCAAATCTAGAACTATTTGCTTGCACTTTATTTTATTAAAGATAATCTGAATAAAATTGTGCAGAACATCTTCTCTGTACTCTTCATTAACAATAAAGTCTGATGAATGCTCAAACGACAAAAGAAAAACCACGTTTTGAAAAACCAAAGTTTTTTTTAACTTTAATGGTGCCAACCCTACAATTTTATCGTCTATGCTGCTTACTAAAATGAGCGGTAAAGAATCTTGACAAAAGTTTTTCATATAGTTTTCGATAAATGGGTATAGATAGAAGGGGTTTTCACAATAGCTTTTTAAGAAAAGATCTAAGTCTTTTTTTATTTTGCTCAATTCACTTTGAGTTGTAACTACTTTTGTAACTATTTTTATGAATAATCACCACTGGTATGGATCGTCGGTTTGATATATCATCCTTAAAGATTATGTTTTTCTGTTTTAGGCTACAATTATTATTTTTAACTGCTTCAAAGGGAAAATAAGAAAAGAGTACAACAGATTGTAATTGGTTATAGCAATTGCCTTGGGTCTTTTTGTATACTATCTTTCAAGTTAACTTCGATACAGTCTGCACAAAGCAACGGTGATAGTTAATTACCTAACTGATAGCATCGGGGTCGTTTGGATTTGGGTTGTGTTGTTGTTTTCTAGATTTTTGCGAATGAGACTGAGTGAGCTTTCGGTAAAGCTTAGAAGACTTTTGCCGTCGTTTGTTAGGCTGTACACTTTTCGCGGTCTTTGTGTGTTCATGTTCCATTCATTCTTTATGTAACCCTTTTTCTCAAGTAACCCCAGAAGAGGGTATATCGTGCTGGGTCCGAAGTATACGCCGAAGTCTTTGCGGATGTTGGTAATGAGCTGGTATCCATGCATTGATTTTTGGTCTAAGTATCGTAGAATTATCATGTCTAAGAGGCCTTTGGCGAGTTTTGTTTGGACTTCTTTTTGGCTGTTTTTGTTCATTTTATTTTTTTCTCCTGTCGTCATGTTGTACAGAAACACAATATGTCTTTTTAAGACACATTTCTTCTGGCTTCATAATGCATAAACTGCCACATAAACCCTCGCACATAACCCAAGCATATTAAAAAGCCTGCCCAGACTCAAGTGTCCAACACACATGCAAGTCGATCCATGAAAAAAGTCGATAAAAAGGCCCTTTCAACCTACACAAGCAACTGTGCAACAGACAAACATCAAAAGGTTCTCAGGAAGTAATCAATAATTTTTTCCTTTCTTGCCCAAAGGACAAACATATTTCTCAGCAGAGGACTAATCATCACCCGCTTGGATACTCACCGTTCAAACTTTATTCTTCCCAAACAAAATTGCCTTTCTACATTCCATCAAGTAATCCTCAGATTATTCGATATAACATTAAGAGCGTAAAGCCTGCAGAAAACCATTTCAAATACACCCTCTGCTGAACTGCTTGTTAGTTTCAACCCTTCCTTTATTAAACAAACGAGCTAAACTCCTCACATGATTGATTTATCTATACTCTGAGATTCTTGCGGCAAATACATAGGCGGCGGGTTCCATTGCTGCAAAAATGCCAGATTTACTTCTGCTTCTACTGTGCACTCCAACTTCCAATAATTCAAAAAACAATAAAGAAAGAATGCCCAATATGTAGCGGAAAATTCGAGTAGTTGCCATATCTTCGTAATCAAGCTCAATACTTCACAGATAAAAATGCCGTTCTACAAACTAACAAGCAATCCTCAGATAATTAGAGCAATATGAAGAATTGGAAAATAATAGTTTTGACCCATGCCAGCAGGGGCAGAGGCGACACAAGAATAAACAAAGAAATCAGAGACACCCTTAGCCGAAACCGCATTACTGTATCACTACAAATGTTCAAATGCGCCAAATCTCTTGCAAGAGAAAGGCAGTAGAAAGTCGTCTAGTTTCAATAAAGGATAATATGTAGAGTGGCATTTACCTGAAGATTCTTTTTAGAAAAGATCAAGGAAAGAGCTGGCAGGTTGGTGGGCGGTTCTGAGAAAGGGAAGGGAGTTCGGAAAGATGAGTAAAACACAATAAGCCCCTAAAACGCGTCAGCGCTCAGTAGTTGATAAATGCTCAGAGTGCGGAAGCAAAAATCTTGCCACTCAGTACCCTCGGTTATGAGAAAAGATTTTCTGGAAAAAGATAGTGGAAGGAAAACCGATTTTGCCGCAATCTATCAATTATTTAAGCCCTTTTTTGCTATTTGTTATTGCGGTAATTATTCTTCCTCTTCTACGGTGCTGCTTGTGGATTGGCGTTACGTCGAGTTTGGTAGGGTCGATATTTGATTTTGATTTTAGATAATGTGCAAACTCATCAAACTCGTCAACATTTCCAAATTGTGTGTACACGATTATATCATGAGTTGCAGCTGGGTTGGCTTCATCAACTTCAACGACGTTCGGATGGTCAAGCAACTCCTTAACAAGGTCATTTCGTCCTCTGAGAACTGTGACTGAAAAAATTACACTCCATATTGAAGGATACATTTCAGCTAATTTAGCCTGATTGATGGTTATTGTAAAACGATCAACTATTCCTCTACTAACTAAACTGCCTATCCGATTTCGGACAGTATCTTTGTGAGCCTTCAACTTTAATGCCAAGTCTTTACTGGTCTGCCGACTGTCCTCAAGCAACTGCTTTAGAAGTTCAATATCTAACTCGTCAACAACTTTTCCAAGCATAACTAACACATATGTGGAGTAAGTCAAAACAGATTATTTAAGTTTTTATCCTAATAATTATACTATACCCTCGTTTTAAGCTTAGAAACACTTATTACTTCTCACCACATAATATGTGTTTAGAGGTTTTTATTATGACTGAAAGAAAAGAGCCAATTATCAAAGCAACGACAAATGAAGACGAAGGCGAAGCGTTCAGAGTGGAGATGTACGAGGAATCAGCAAGAGCGATGCGGCAGGTGGGTGCACGAGTGGTGCTATCCGTTGGTGCAGCTATACTAATATGGCTTGCAGGACGACTAATTTTTGTTCCAATGGCCGAAGGGTTAACACAGCAACTTTTAGGTTATCCTGTTGCAGGAATAGTCAGCGCCATTATTGCGGTAGCATTGGCTGTAATAATCTTCACTGTGTTCATTGATATTCGCAGATTAACCGGCGGCTTAGCAGGGGTAATGGCTTATCACTTCGGAAAAGCCAGCGGCGAGGTACAAAAATCAGAATACAAAAACTATCGAACAGCCCTGGACGGCGTATTATACGTTATCATAGTGTCACTGACATACTTACTCTTCGCAGATTATCTCGCAACTATACACCCAGCAATTCCAGCAATTCTATTGATACTCATTGTGATCTGGGCGATATTCGCGTTATATAGAAGCACCCGAGCAGTAGCAAACATTGTTGGCAAATACACTGCAAAAGCGGCTGATGAAATAGAGAAGCAGGCAAGAAAGAATTAAAAGCTCTAATTCCCAAATTTTTTTGAGTTGTTAGTGTATACCATTGGAAGCGTAAAGAAAAATGAGTACAGCTGAAGAGATCACAAATTTCAAGCAAGCACTTAGGCTTTATGGTGCAAAAACTTTGCATCTTCTGTTGTCGGCTATGTTGATTTGGCTTTTCGGCGTATTAGTTTTTATTCCAATGGCATCCTCACTATATTGGAACTCCGAAGTAGTATGCACTCTAATAGTTCTTGTTGCATTTACAATCCTCCTTTCAAGAGCGATTTCCGGTTTTAAGAATCTGATTGATGCTTTCTCGGTTTTTCCCGCACGAAAATACCTAATCAAGAGAGGATTAACCAAAGTAGAAGCTGTCGTTGTTTCAAAACACTTCTTTTATATGCTTTCAACTGTGATTCTTTATTTGTTGTATTTTCCTTTCTTGGCGCGTCTGAATCCTGCATTCAGTGGAATTGTGCTTATTTTGGCGTTAATTTTTGTTTTTTTCCTTGCCCTAAAAACTCTACGTGTATCGCACAAAGCAATCACAAACTGGCTCTATTCTTGATAACCAGAGGAGTTAAGAAATTGCAGGATTGCAGCGATCCCAATGTCAATTAGTCAAGTCAAATTTCAACCGAATATTTGAGGGCGCTACAAATATAAGTCAAATTTTAGATAACAAAAACTGTAAGACTGCAACAAAGATGGGGAGATGTTTTTAGTTGAGTTCAAAGCCAAGTGAGTCTGAAAAGAAAGAACAAGAACCAAGTCCTGTTGACATATCTTCTTTAGACATTTACCAGCTTATAGAGGTATTTATCATGCTATTGAGCGAAAAAGCATGGCGCTACATAGGATTAAAGGTTGATCCGCGCACCAATAAACTAGATAAAGATCTTGCAAAAGCTCACGTTTCCATAGATTGCATAATAGCACTTGTTGATAAAGTCGAGCCTAACATAGACAACGCAGAGACTGAACGTTTGCGAAGACTAATAACAGATCTACAATTAAACTACGCTGAACAACTGAAATAATTAGCAACAGTCATAGCTGTTTCTCCAATTTGTTCGGATCATCTGGTGTTATCCATTCTAAATAGCCTAGAGTGCCGATATTTTGTTCTCGTTAGAATTGCTTAAGACTAATCGTGCATTGGTCTGATATATTTCAATCATTGAAATACTCTTTAAGAACACAAAAACAATCCTGTCAAATGAAGACTCTTCAGGAGACACAGTTTGAAATCGATTGTAAAAATAGGGCACATTTTTTTTGGCGGATGCCCTAAACGTAAAGTCTGCAGCTTTCGGGAGATAAATAGTGAAACCTGCATCTATGGCCCCTACAAGTATTGCGGAAAATACCGTTCAATTACTGAATCAGATAGAAGAACAAAAGTTGCCTAGCAAAAAACCAAAGAAAATAAAAAGTGTTTATTGTTTTTTAGCAAATCAGATTTTCTGCTTGCTGAGTGTTGTTCTGAAGGTTTTTCCGCAGCACTCGCATAAACCGATTGTAAGTTCCAATCTCTTTCCTGATTTGTCAGGCCTACCAGCCATCTTCCAAGATTTTTTAGGAGCAACTTCCTTACCACACTTGGGACATTTAGCCATAAATTCGCCTCCCTGAAAAGTGATAATGGAATTATTGACCGTTATAACGAATAAAACTTTGCCAAATAAAGCGTGAAAAAAGTGAAAAAACTAGAACCTGAAAACAAAAACGCGTGGTTTCTTAGGCTTTCTTTGTTTGACCATGACTTTTTGCCATATGCAAATCAAGATCATCCTTCGTATCGAAGGATTTTCCACAAACAGGACAAATAAAAGTCTCGGTCTCCATCTTTTCAATGGGCTCATGATTAGGCAACGGATTCTTTACGTCTGGTGAGGGTGGAATAAGCTCATTTGTTTCTGAAGAAATTTCTGGCCCCGGTTTAATGAAGGGTAAGTCTGGTTCAGTCATATTAAATCAAAAATGTTAGTTGGAACTCTTTCTTAAGAATATGTGATTGCCTTTCCACAACAACAAATTATCGAGCCATATTCAGACCAAGACACTTACCATTCGTCTCTTTTGCTCATTGCTTCTTGTTTTTGGTCTTGTCCTATATCGTGGAAGATGTTTTTTGCGGCAGGTGAAACAACCGTTAGGTCTATTCCTGCAACGCTCTTCACAGTTGGGATTTTCACTAATCGCTCTTCTCTATTTTGCGGCACATAATGAACAATAATTTCTTTTGCCGTAAAGTTTAGCTTTTCAACAGAAGTCCACGGCTCATACATTTCGACCCTGATCAGATATTCTCCTGCTACAATCCCTTTCATCTCTAAGACTTGTGGAACCTCAAAATTGTCATTTAACAGTTGACTTTGAGGTATTATTAGTGGTGTTGAATTGAGCATGATCTCTTGAAAATACAGATCAAGGTTAATTTTTGAAAATGATGCCTTTGAGGGTAGTAAGGTAAATTCAACTCTGAGGAATAACTCGTCTTCTTTAGTTGATTCGGAGATATGGTTAATCACAATTACTTTGTTTGATTTGATTGCCTCCTTTGTCCTTTCAATGTTGAACTGAAAAGAGAGGTCTTCTAGTGTTGATTGCTTAGACTGCTTAACGTCGACTTTCATTATCTCTCTTTTTCGCTGATTCTTAGATAATTTTCCCATCGCTAAATCAACTATTCAAATAAACCAATAGTATATTAGGGCAATGTTTAGCAGGTTCTATTCCGCTAAGCCTTTGTTTCAGGCATTGGAAAGCAATTACTGAACAACATAAAACTAAAGAACCCTGGCACGTCAAGACCATTCTTGGCCACAAAAGCATCAGGTCAACGGAAACTTGCATACACCTTGAAGAAATGCTCTACGATGGTCAAGGCTATGACAACTTTACTGTCAAAGTCGCCGACAGAATGGATGAAACAATAAGGCTAATGGAAGCTGGCTTTGAATACCACGCGGAAATTGAAAGAAACAAATTGTTTAGTAAGCGAAAATAAACAATGGATAATTCCTATATTTATGGGATTATTTCGCAACCATTGTATTTGAGGTATTTGAAGTCTTGAAGCCTAATTCGCCCATTCTTTATCAGTTCTTGGATTCTTGGAACTTCAGCTTTCACTGACTCGATGAGTTGCTCTACTGTGAAGCAAACTTTGCCGTAAGCTTCATCACTCCAACGTTTAGTAATGTTAGTGTACAAGCATCTGCCTCCGCAAACGCCGAGAATAGAGCATTGACTACAGGGTTTTTCGTTAACAAAGAGCTGTTTCAGTTTAAGCGGGTCAGCATCTTTAATGTGTCCTAAATAATATTTTTTCATTCCCCACATGGTTGGACAAGGCATAATGTAACCGTCGGTTTGGATGGCATAGTTTATCCATCCTCCTCCGCAGCGCATTAGACAGTTTTTTTCGTCATGAAGCAGGGACTCGGCAATTCCAAGCAGTGGATAGAGCTTCAAAACTACGCCCTTTTCCTGCATTTGATCAACCCAAAAATGCGCGAGTTCCCGAACCCCTGGAATGTAACTTTTTTTTGTCCAATCTTCAAAGTTGCGGCGTTGGTAATCGTTTCCCCAAAAACCCGCGTTAAGTTGCCAGTGTATTGAGGAAAAAGAAAACTCATTGTTATCCAGGAGCCATCGGACCTGTTTGTTGATGTCGGTTTGCTCCATTATGGTCATGCGCGCGATTAGTTCCCCTCTAAAACCGTTTTTCTTGATTAGTTTCAAGTTATTAATTACCTTCCTGAAAGTTCCTGCTCCACGGTAATAATCTGTCAATGCTTCTTCCCCATCTATTGAAACAAGTATTGTGTGGAAGCGATTAACGTATTTTGACTCCAACTTATCCAAAAGTAAACCGTTTGTCTGAATCATAAAATGCTTAGGCGGCACCTTATTCATAATTTGCTTCAATTTATCTATCCCGAGCAAAGGTTCGCCACCGTAAAATGTTAAAACGCATTCTGGGTCTTTTCGGCAAAACTCTTTGAGCATTTCCAAATCGTAGTTGAGTTGGCGTGGCAAATCGTAGTCGATTTCTATGTCCTCGCCGAAGTTTTCGTCGAAGTCGTCAAGGCTCTCGCCAAAGCAGTATTTGCATTGTAAGTTGCAGTCACTTGTCAGTATCACATGGAAGAACATGAACAATAATCAAGGTCTGCCTTTCTTAATAGTATTTTTCTGCAAGTTCCAATGCTTCCTCATATCCAGGAGGATTTTCTGTTTCTTGCACTTTTTCCGTTTCAGGTATACTCAGAGGTTTTTCTTTTTTGTTTCCTTTAACAGAATCTTTCTGAGCCTTCTTTTTCGCATTCTCGACATAGCTTTTAAGATCTCTATCCTTCATCAACTTCTCAGGTAAGGTTTCTGGAGCATATACCAAAGGTAATACAGCGAGAAATAGGAAGAAAGCGGCAAAAGAGAAAATTGCTGTTGGCAATATATCTACTAAATACGGGGCAAAAACTAACTGCATAAAATATGAAGATACGAAAGGTAAAGCACCTAAAAAGAAGAACTTATCACTGTTTCGGGTTTGCGCAAGATCGCCCCATAAGGTAAAAAGAAACAACACATAAAAAATGCCCCATGCTACGCCATCTAAGACAGTGTAAATTATGCTTCCTAAACTATTCGTTGTAAGCCCTATGACGGCGTAACCTATGCCCAGAGCAATGAAGCCAATTATGGTTAAACGTTTACGTCCCCACCGGTCAGCTATAAATCCACTAAACACAGCAGCTAAAGCTATGACTATATTTTCTGCTCCCGACAGAAATTCATAATTGTTAACGTTCAGGCGCAGAACTGGAAGCGTCATATAATTTACTAGAGTAAACATTAACCATGGGATGAAATAGAAAATAAAGGGTTTATTTGTTAAAATGCTTCTATATTTTACTTTATTTGTGTCTTTATTAGTTTCTTCTTTTCCACGCATGAAATGGAAAATCACTAACCCCAGTCCACGAACAAAAGCAAGAACCATGCAAGTTACTAGAATGCTATCAAATATCAATACGCTGGCAATTGCAGTAGCAGCGGCAATTATTAGGAAAGTAAAACCACCCATTTTTGCCCGGTCCTCCACTTTAGTAAAACTAGAATTGTACCCCATGGTGGCGGGCATGCCTAGTCCGAAATAAACGCCAAAAACTAAGGATATTATCGTGAGATGATTGATGTCTAATACGTTTAGTCCCAGTGGTATGAAGGATAATATGATGCCGAAAGCTATCCAAAGGTAAAGAAAGATTTCGCGTTTTTTGAGTCTATCAATCAAAAAGGAGCCGAGGAGCCCAGAAATTGCAATTGCTCCAGTATTTACTCCGATAACCAAAATGGTTTCAGGAGTAGAAGCGTTTATGTTCGAAGCGTTAAGTTTGCCAAGTAGCTCTTTTATAGCGTTGAAGGCTAGCAAGTACCAGATAAAAGCGTTAGCTACTAATATCACATTTATACTCGAAAGCTTGAGATATGTCCTATCTTTTCCTAAGGACATCTTTTGAAACATTTGCTATAGCCACCTTATTGTTCAACTGGTTAAAGTTAAGCATTGAGAATTACTAAGCAATATTCAGGATAACATAAGTACCGAAAAAGTTTTAAAGTCTAAGCGTAGAACAGTACTACAGGAGTAAGGAGAAGAAACCACAATGAAAGTAAACAACAAATTAACTCGAACAGCCGGCTGGCTTTAAACCTCAAAAAATTTGAGAGGAACTAAGAGTAAGTTCTTTAGATCTTCTCTAATTTTTCCTTTAACTGATTCAGGTATCTCTCTTAGCCCATTATTTGCGTTTGTAATCAATATCTTTTGCACAGCATCAACGTCTGGCGAGCCAAGAACAATTTTAACAATTTTCTGTTGAATACTTCTGCCTGACAAATCACCTTCAAGCAACGAGAGTAAGCAAGTTTTGATTTGTGAGTCTTTAAGCGCGTAGATTATGGGAAGTGGCGGGATCTCGTTTTTTATTCTGTTTTTTAGTTCCCCATTATTGAGCAGGTCAGCAAACTCCTCAATTACAATAGAATTAATCCCGTATATTCGACCGAATCGTCCAAGAGCTTCAATATCTCCTGAGCAACCATTACCTACAAGAGCACCAATTTTCATTGCAATTTCAGGAACAACAGCTTTGAGCCTTATTATTTCCCAGTATTCAGCAGGCGGTAAATCAAGTTTATGGTGCAACTTAATTTCTTGAGCTTCAGCAACACAGATTTCTCGGACTGCGTCAGAAACCAATTTAATGATTTCTTTAGACTGCCCAGCAGGAATTAATTCTGATGCAACAATTAATTGTCGGAATCCCTCCGCTAGCAGAATGTCACCTGCCAAAATTGCAGTGCCAGCATTGAATTTTCCCAAAACAGTCTGTTTTTTTCCTTTAACAAAAGACTGATCAAGCACATCATCATGTAAATCAGCGGCAGCACTTATCAAAACTAATGCTTCGCCAAACGGAATCGTTTTTCCAACATCTCCGCCAATAGCTTCACAGGAAATAAAGACCAAGGCAGGGAATACAGGTAAAGCCTTTGGCAGAGTAACTTTCGCGAAATAATTTAGAGCTTGCGAAGAAAAACTGTCATCCTTAAAGTTAGTTATTATGTTCTTTTGGGTATTTTTCACTGCGACCGCGCCTTTTTGTTTGAACATTCTTCTAATTTCCATCATTTTTTCATCAGCAGACATTTCGATCAGCACCTTGCTCTTCTCATGGGTATTTGTTTTTCAAATATATAAGATGCAGACAATCAAATGTATTCTTTGAAAGATAGCGCAGATTTACTCAACGGAAAATGTCGTAAGAAATTGCTGGATGAAAAAGGTTGGTTAGTTAAAGGTTTAATTTACCTCCAAGGTTCCGGAAAAATATCTTACCTTGAATTTTTATAACCAACCTGCTGTAACCGGTTTTCCTCGAATTAGTTTTTTGTTTACCATGCATTTCACCTCTTTTTGTACCTGTTTCTAATTATTTTTCGCATTCTTGAATTGCAATTTTTTATTAAATTATCCCATTGATCCAATCTAATGCTTGAATTGTATCGATTCTCGTGTGATAAGTTACACCGCGGCAATTTGCACTGTTAACATAAGCATTAACGGCCAGAACGATATCTTGGATGCCTTCCTGGTAGATTACTGGACCGCCAGAGTCGCCGAAAGAAATTCCACCTTTCCCTTGGGCAGCGTTTGCCGTTAATCTGAGGTATTTGTCGCTTCCTGCAAAGTTCGCAGGTGACAACTGTGCTATAGCGCTGCTACAAGATAATGTTCCAGTCCACGAATTCATAACCCCATCATTTCGAGGGGTAATCTGATATTGAAAACCATAGCCAACTGCTCTTAAATCTGTCTTTGCAGGCAGAGTATCAGCAAACCCAACTGTTGGCAGTTTGGGGAAAACTGTTATACCGCTGACGGATTTGTCTAAAATTATTAAGCCGATATCGCTGGTGGAAAACTCATTGTTTCCTGACATATCAGGAATATATCCGGGATATTGCACGGGAACCCCATTGTAAACGGTGTCAGTGCCATAATACACAATTTTTCCTTCGATGATGGCATAGCTGATGGGGCCTTTGTCAAAGCAAACACTTACGGTTGCTACATTAATCAAGCTGTGACCTGCAGTTAGCATAACTGTTGGGGAAACCAGAAAACCTGAGCAGAACCCGATAGTCTGTGTTCTGTCAACATCACTAAAGAGCACGACCACCCCCGTATACGGTGTTGAATCAGAGCTAGAGCTACCTGTTATTCCGTAAGCTGTGTTAACAAATAGGGCTAGAAAAGCTAAAGAGGACAACGCTGCCAACATGGCGATTTTGATAATTTTCAAGCTTTTTACGCCCAATCGATCCGATTGAATTCTGTATATGGTTTCGCAATACGCTATATATATAACCGCTTAGTAAAAACTCTACAAAAGCAGTAATGTCCAACAGAACTACAATTGCAAGCAAGCAAAACTCTTAATAGCTAAATCTTTAATCAGAAGGTTTCATGAGCCAAACCAAGCAATTCGAGCAGAAATGGCAAGCCAAATGGGAAAAAGCCCATGTTTTTGACGCAGACCCTGACCTTAAACGACATAAATTTATGGTAACATTCCCGTACCCATACATGAATGGCCCATTACACGTTGGTCACACTTTCACGGCTTCCCGAGTTGATGCTTATGCACGATTTAAACGTATGCAAGGTTATAATGTGCTTTGGCCTTGGGGTTGGCACTGGACCGGGCAACCATTGCTCGGCGCAAGTCAACGAGTAGCACGAGGCGACCAAGCTTACATCAAAGTACTCCGCGAAGTCGATGGAGTACCTGAAGCGGAACTTGAGAAATTCGTTGACCCCCTTTACATGGCTCAATACTACACCGATGAAGGACGCAAAGCAGCCAAAAGCATCGGTTTCTCAGTGGATTGGCGACGGGAATTCACAACTGTAATGCCCACCTACCAAAAATTCATCGAGTGGCAATACAAAAACCTCAAAGAAAAAGGCTACGTCACACGAGGCACCCACCCCGTCGTCTGGTGCCCCAAAGACAAAAGCCCCACAGGCGACCACGACCGACAAAGCGGCGAAGGCGTCACCCCAGAAGAATACACACTCATAAAATACAAGCTCGAAAACAACACCATTTTGCCAGCCGCCACCTTCCGCCCAGAAACCATCTACGGCATAACAAACATCTGGATAAACCCCGACGCAACCTACGTGGAAGCAGAGGTAAATGGCGAGCGCTGGATAATCAGCCAAGAAGCCGCAGAGAAACTTGGGGAACAGGAAAGAAAAATCGAAGTCAAACGCACCTTCCAAGGCAAAGAACTCATCGGCAAAACATTCGAAAACCCCGTTACAAAACTCAAGTTCCCAATTCTGCCCGGATGGTTTGTCGACCCCAAAACCGCAACAGGCGTCGTCTACAGTGTCCCCGCACATGCACCCTACGATTGGCTAGCTCTGCGCGACCTGCAGCAAAAACCAAAAGTTCTCACTCAATTCGGCATGGATCCGGCGGTTGTCGGGCAGATTAAGCCCATCTCAATTATCAAAGTTGAAGGCTTCGGTGAATTCCCCGCGGTGGAAATAGTCGAGAAAATGGGGATAAAAGACCAAAACGACCCCAAAGCAGACCAAGCCACAAAAGAACTCTACAAAAAAGAGTTCCATGGCGGAATCCTAAAAGAAAGCTGTGGTCCTTATGCTGGCAAGTCAGTGCGTGAAGTTAAGGACACCCTGATAGTGGACTTCAAACAGATGGGCGTAGCCGATAGTATGTTTGACTTATCGGAGCAAGTGGTTTGCCGTTGCATGACCCAGTGTTTAGTAAAGATTCTCTCTGACCAATGGTTCTTAAATTATTCTGACCTAGAGTGGAAAGAAAAAGCCCACGCTGCCGTCAATCAAATGACGATTTACCCCGATTCAGCCAAACCATGGTTCAACACAGTTATCGACTGGCTTCGAGAATGGGCATGCGCCCGGACCACAGGCTTTGGAACACCGCTGCCCTGGGGCAAAGGCTGGATAATAGAAACCCTCAGCGACTCTACCGTTTACATGGCATTCTACACCGTAAACAAACACATAAACCAAAACGCAATAAATCCTAACTCACTAACACCTGAAGTTTTCGACTACATATTCTACGGCAAAGGAAACCTTGGAGAACTATCAAACAATGTTGGAATCAAGGTTGAATTGCTGGATTCTATGCGGGGAGAGTTCCTGTATTGGTACCCGTTTGATTTGCGAAACTCAGCCAAAGAACTCGTCCCAAACCACTTATCGTTCTGCATATTCCATCATGCCGCATTGTTCCCGCCTGAACACTGGCCCAAAGCTATCGGCGTAAACGGCATGCTTATGGTTGAAGGGCAAGGAATGCACAAGAGCAAGGGCAACTTCATAACAATGAAGGGCGCCGTCGACAAGTATGGTGCAGATGCAACCCGATGTGGTTTGCTGTTAGGTGCCGAGGGCATGGATGACCCAGATTGGCGAGCCGAAAACGTAAGCGACCTCCAGACAAAGTTTGAGAGTTTAATCGGGTTTGCAGGTGGAATAATTTCTTCTGCCAAAAAAGAAGAAGATACCATGCTGGAACGGTGGCTACAGAGCAAACTTCAAAGCCGAATAAGAGAGGTTACCACCAGTTTGGATGAACTTAAGACCCGAACTGCCCTGCAAGTTGCGCTCTTTGAGATTTGGAATGATCTGCGCTGGTACATTCAACGAAAAGGTAACACGGAAGCCAAAGTGCTCGGTGAAACTGTAAAGGCATGGCTAAAGATGCTTGCACCCTTTGCACCCTTCCTCTGTGAAGAGCTCTGGAGCCAAACTGGCGAAGAAGGCTTCATCAGTACTGCTTTGTGGCCAAAGTTTGACCAGAACAAAGTAGATGTAGCTGCTGAAGAACAAGAAACCCTAATCATCGACTTAATGACCGACACCACAAACATACTAAAAGCCACAAAGATAACTCCAAAACGCATATGCTTCTACACTTGCTCGCCGTGGAAATGGCAGATATACCTAAAAATTCTCGACAAAACCGTGGCTGGCGAAGCAAAAATCAACGAGCTAATGAAAGAATTCGCCAACGACAAAGACCTAAAGCCACACATGAAAGAAATCGCAAACTTGGTTCCGCGCGTAATCAAGGCGTTAACGAAGGTTTCAAGCGAGCGCAAAGCGAACATGCAGAAAATCAAGGTTGTAGATGAACACGCCATACTGGAAGGCGCAACAGGCTTTTTGAGTGAGCGCTTTAGCGCAGAATTCTGCGTGTACAATGAAACAGACCAGAAACGATTCGATCCCAAACAACGCTCAGCCATGGCAATGCCATATCAACCAGCAATCTACATAGAATAAGCCAATCCGAGGTTTTTCAATCTTCAATTCTTTAATATTCTAACGTTTTTTCACACATTCCTTTATAAGAGCGCTGTATCACTAATGGGTGAAGAGTTTCTCTTATCCCTTTGGAATTAGCTAACTGTATAGCAGAATCTTTTCTAAAAAATAATGAGAGGTAAACAGATTTGTGTATGTTAAGAGCAGGTTTAGTTAAAAATTGCCGCAGATGTAAGTCATCTGTTAGGCTAAATTGCGTCCTGAGAAAGAAAACCGGTAAGAAAGAATTCGCCAACAACAAGAAGCGAACAGGATCAGAACAAAAATAGTCTCAGCAGGATTTTGGTCAAGGTTGGCGGGTTCTTGGAGACGAGTTTGGTTTTTTGGCTATAAGTAGACAGCTAAGTCTTTTGATTCCGCCCATTATCTCAGCGATAGTCTTGTAGCAAAGTCCAAGTTTTTTCTGCTTGTTTGCGTTTAGTAATCGTTTGTTCATCAACTTTTGTTGAACTATTTCCTTCACTCGTCTGTTAAGAAAGTTTGCAACCTCAAGAGGCTCATAGTGCTCTCAAAGAAAAATAGCATCATATTTCTTTAACTGTTGATTTACTTTTTAAAAAAGCCATAGTAATTTTGTCCCCTTGGCAACTACCCTTTCCCTACACCGTTGGAAAAGTGGATTTAAGATACAAAAAGGTGGGCATTTTTTGACGGAATATTAGACTATGCAAAGACAGTAAATTTGATTTTCTATTGAATTGTTTTTTCAAGTAAGCGGAAAAATAGATCTCGGTTAGTTCTCTTACTTTTTCTTCGTTACTAATGTATTTTAGATGTAATAATTCATGTATTAATGCCGCTCTAGCTCTATACCCTACGAATGTAAGTAAGTAGTCTTTTCCGAATTTTTTCCTGAACGCATAACAAAAGGTAAAAGTTTTTGGATAAATACGGATTCTGCCTCTAAAGGGGTCGCACTTTCCAATGGTATTGAAACCGTTTTTTCTAGGTGCTGGAAAAACTCTAATATCAATCCTATCAACAATTTTTTCATGCATGTTTTCGGCTAAAAGCATAGAGCACAGAAATTCTTGAAAAGATGTTTTTCTTAAAGCTTTCAAAATAAAACTTGAATAATTCTTGTAAAAATCAGAATGCTTAGAAAAATTGTTTCTTTCGTATTCAACGCTTATCGTTATTTTACTATAAAGAACAAATTGCTGTATTACTATCGAATGATTAGAAGACTTAGATTTAATATTTTTTAATGAACTAATTATTGACTTACACATCTTTTTTCGAGATTGTTTTTTGAAAAATGTCAGTCACTTATATCAAACCTGAGGGTTAAAGACACTTTTCACATATAATATACGCCATGGTACTTTTAAATAAGCAGAGTTAAGTTAAGTTCCACCAATTCTTTTTTGGTTCAACAAAAAGAACTTCGCGTTTTTTGTCAATTCAAAAACCTTGTTTAAGCCATATTTTTCGACTTTAGCTTCATAAACGCCCTTTGGAAGCTCGGCAGTTATTACGCCATTATTATCGGCATTCATCGAGAGAATTAACTTTTTAAATGGCGTGCCATTTTTGAGGTTTTTAGTCCATTGCATAAGAGCTATTGCTTCCTTTTCTATTCTGAAAACTTTTACGTTAACGTTTTTGACCGGTTTATTTTCAAAATTAACCACTCTTACAAAAAACTTGCAGGTCTTTTCTAAAACCGGATCCAATTCCAAAAGCATCAGTACTCTCTGTCTTTTTTCCAAATATTTAGAGAACATTGCCCCCAGCAGTAACTACTTCCTTTATACATACAGCCCCCACAATTAGGAGAATCAAAATATCTACGATTAACCATAAAATACGCTCAAAATATAATACGAAAGTCATGCTTTTCTGTGTTGTCATACGTTTTGTACTTAAATTTTTAGCGAAACAAAAAGGTACTTAACATGGATTTTCTCTAAATTAGATGTTCAGCGAAATGCCAATGCATGTACGCTCTAATATCTGATGAAAGCAGCTTTTCCAGCATAGGTTCTGATTTTGGCAGAAATAATCATTGATGTTACCATTTTGTTTCTGGTTCTGTTCTGTATTTTGTCGCCGCTTTCTTTAGTCATATTTTTTATGCAAGTCTGCACGGCTTTCAGGTCGAATATGTCAGTGTTTCTACTGATTTGTTTTAGTTGGTATTCGATTTGTTTGTAGGATTCGAACCCGTTGTTTTTTACTTCGTGTTACCGCTTTGTTTATGGCGTCTAAGATTTCGTGGGAAATAGGTTTTTTAATTGGTTTTTGTTCCTTTAGGCATCTATCCTGTTGGGGCCGTCGTCTAGCATGGTTCAGGATACATGCCTGGGGCGTATGCGATCCTGGGTTCAAATCCCAGCGGCCTCACCACACTCCTCTAGTGCCCCTATTTATATAGGGTCGAATTGAAGATTTTAAGAGGCTATTTTTTTCGAACATTTTTTTTACTTTCGTTTTTTGAATATTTTTATTTCGCCAAATTCGCATACGTATTCAAATCCTGCTTCGATTAGTTTTTGGGCGTCTAGAACTGTTTTAGCGGTTGCTGAGTGGAATTCGTCGCTTTCAAAGCTGATGAGCTGAGTGTAGAGTAGAGTGTTTTGAATGTTTCTGTGACCAAGCATTTTCATAACGTGAAGGATGTCTTTGGTTTTGGCGTATTCCATGGTTGCTTTCCAATGTCTTAGGGTGTGGAAATGGATTTTTAGTATTCGGTCGTTTTTGAGTTTACTAGGCGATTTGGCTTCGCTGGATCGTGAAGGTTCTTGAGAAGTGTCTATGGGAGCATTTGTATGGTTTCGGGTTTGTCTTGGGTAGGCTGTTTAGCATCATGATGAGTCTCATGGTTGGATTCTGAGTTGGCGTGGGTCGCTTCCTTTTTCTGGTGTTATGTTGACGGTTTTGTTTTCGAAGTCGAAGTCGGTCCATTGGAGCATGAAAGCTTCACCGCATCGCATGCCTGTTTCTTTGAGTAGCTGTAGGAATGTTGCAGTTTTTCTGTTGCATCCGGCGATTAGGTTGTTTAGTTCTTCTTCGGTTGGGATGAAAGGTAGTTTCTTGACGGATTGGTAGATCGGTTTGTTCCAGGTTAATCCTTGGGATTTTATTAGGCAGTCGTAGGTTTCGACGGCGATTTCCTTGGTTTTTGTAACCCAGTTTGGTTGTTTGGCGATTGTTTCTTTGACTGATTCGGGGTCTTTTAGGTCTGCGCCTTTATTGACGAGTGTTCCTAAGAGTCTTATTCTTCGGCTAATTGTTGATTCGGCATAGCCTTCTTTTTGCATCCAAAAGCCGTGTTCGATGATTTTGCCTCTGCTTTCTTGTTCGTTTCTTCGCGGAACTTTGTTGATTTGTTGTTCCGCTACCAAGTTTTTCGTCTCCGTGACGCATATTTGGCTATTAACTACTATGCCGTCTGGGGTTTTTAATGACTTCGTTTCAACGGTTTCAACTGTTTCAACCATTGATTTTGCCTTCTGGACGTCGTTTTGGTCTGAGAATCTAGTTCCGCAGTCTTTGCAAAGCCATCGTTGGATTTTATCATCAAACATAGTGTATCGGCTACCGTCTCGCCAGAGCTTTTTGGAGCCGCATTGTGGGCATAGGGGGCTGTTGCCGGCAGAGCCGTCTGCTGACTCTGACTTACAAGAATTAAAACCGACTTTAGTGCCAAATACCTCTGGAGAAGGTTTCGATGTAAGCTCAGCCATTCCCTCCCACCTCAGCTCCAAGTTTAGTTTGAATTAACCGCTATTTTCTTGTCAAAAAACAAGATGGGTTTACCTTTGACGTCTTGCAAATAAGTTACCGGAAACATTTGCCTAAAGAGTTCAACTGCAGCTGGATTTTCAAAGACCGGATTGGCATATTCTGAAGCTTTGTCTAAGTGTTCTTTGCAAAAAGGCGCATAAAGCCTGGTTGTGCCGCTCTGATAATAGACGTATCCTGTATGTCCTGCAGGAGGGCTTCCACAGACTACGCAACGATTCCGATTAAGACGCGATCCCAATGCACTAACCTACTTGAAGAATTGGTCGTCACGCATGTTTTCACTGATTTGGATAAAGCGGCGTTTCTTGCAGAAATCCAAGATTTTAATCAAGAGCGGATCGTCGCCCTTATCAAACTCTTTCTTGAATCCAATCCTGCCAGTTTGTACCCTAATTTCAATGATTCCATCGTTGCTAAGGAGTTGATAGAAACCTAATTTTTCCCCAGCATACTCCGCCAGGACATCCCAGTCCTCAATAATATTTACCAATTCATTACACCTAAAACTATCTTGCGCCCAAAAGTTAAAGGAATTCTGCCCCCATTAAGGAAACTCCGCAGTGACCCCTCCGGGGAGTCTCCGCAACGACCCTAACAAGGAAACTAATCAAAAATGTTTAAATTAGAATTAGAGAAGTGTTTGTCATCTTGTTATCTTGAATAAAAAGTGTTAATTTTTAATTAACGTCGAGATTCCCTTGAAATTATTATTTCTGACTTGATCTGGATATTGGTTAAATCTTAAGAATCCGCGTGCCAGTTTTGTCATGGTTTTAGGGATAATGTACTGCAATCATATCTGGGGAAACCGCTAAATTGCATTAGCGCAATCAAAAAATACCCAGCGAATTAATCCCTTATTCAACAATTAACTATCCTTTGACTTCTTGAAAGGCAAACGCACTATAAAATTGGTTCCTTTGCCATCTTGGCTCTCAAATGTGATAGTCCCTTTTAATGCTTCAATCATTCTCTTAACGACGGCCAATCCTAAACCTTGTCCCTTAGATTTTGTTGTGAAGAATGGCGTAAATAGTTTCGACTTGACTTTTTCAGGGATACCTATTCCAGTATCTGAAACCGTGATAACTAAATCGGCTTCTTTCTGAAATGCTCTTAACGTCAGTTTTCCTCCATTAGGCATCGCTTGAACTGCATTAGAAACAAGATTGCCAAGAGCACGCTTCAATATATTACGATCAACAAAGCTCATTTTAACTGAATCATCGATATTGCATGAAGTCTCGATATTTTCTGACACCTTAATTTTTTGAAGTAGTTCACAACATAGTTCTTTCAAATTTGTTTCTTGAGGTGAAGGCTGAGTCGTCTTTGCATAATCTTGCAAGTCAGCAACAATCTTGTTAATGTAATCAACGTTCTTCTCTATCTCTATAAGGCTCTCTTCCATAGCTTGCTTTCCTTCTTTTGGAGGCATTCCTTTTAGTTCTTCTCTAGCAAGATATAAGTCGCCAGTTATTGCCTGCAATGGGTTACGAATATCATGACCAACCATTCCCGCAGTCTCGCCTATTGCGGCAAGTCGGAGAGACTTTTCAAGGTTCTTTCTATCTTCAACATCAATGAAAGACAAAACAGCGCCATCTATCTTGTCCTCAAGAGTAATGTAGGGTCTAACTTGCAGATCATAATAATGCCCCTCTTCATCTTTTACTTCTTTAGTAACACTGTGAAGCTTGAAAATCACTTGTAAAATTGTTCTTTCTAAATCTTCAACATCTATTCTCAGCTTAATGCTCGTAATGGACAAGCCAACCGCCGAAGGCAAAAGATTCAGGATTTTTTGAGCTGAAGGAGAAAACATCCTAATCCTAAGACCTTTATCCACAATAACAATGGCAGGCCCTATGTTCCTATTCAAGTTAAGTAAATCATCATTTAAGTGTGCGAGTGTTTCATTTCGGTTTTTTACTTCATCGTTGAGGGTTTTTAATTCTTCGTTGCGAGATTGCAACTCTTCCTTCGCAGTTTCTAACTCCTCATTTGTGCTCTGCAATTCTTCATTGCTTGACTGTGCCTCTTCCATAGTAGTTCTTAATTCTTAGTTGGTTGCTTCTTGAGTTTCTATAATTTTCTGCAAAGACAGTTTATTGGACTCTAATTCCTCTCTGAGCTCTTGGATTTGCCTGTCTTTGGCATTTTCCTGACCTTGAGGAGTAGATGCCAACTCCAACGTTTGTCTTACTAACGCGGCAGCTGAACTGATATCTTCCAATAATATCAAAAAGAAAGGTTCTTCAAACTGCTCAATATGCAACGGAATAACCTGAATATTGATTGTTTTTTGTTCCCCAGCAAAATTTAAACGTATTGCGTTTTCCTTTATGGATTTATTTTCTTTTTTTGCTCTGTAAATCATTGTTTGAACTTCAGATTTCAACTCTTTTCGAGTTATCTTGGCAATATTGAAACTCGCTAACCCAGATTCAGGCAAAACAAATGGCGCAATATTCCCTCGAAACAGAAGAACATCTGAGTTCGAATTAACCAGCAGCGCAGCTGGAACATACTCCGTCACCAGTAAACGATCAACTTCATCCTTCAAAATTGCAAGAGCATCTTTCTTTTCACCAGATTTAACTTCCTTCATCTTTTGCTGATAGCGAGATGAGGCTTGTAAACCAAAAGTAATGACTGGTTGAGCTTTCTTTTTTGAATATATAGACGTCTTTTTCAAAGGCTCAAACAAGTTTGTAAATTTACCAATACTCTCAGACTGCCCCAAAACCAAAAAACCGCTCGGCTTTAATGCATAATGCAAAGTAGGCACAACTTTTTCGTGAAGGTACGCATCAAAATAAATGAGCATGTTGCGGCAGCTGATAATATCCATGTTCGAGAATGGGGGGTCTGCAGTTATGTCTTGCTTGGCGAAAACACACATGTCTCGAATATTTTTTGCGATTAGATAGTTGCCGTTGAAACTTTTGAAGAAATGTTTTAGTTGTTTTTCTGGAACGTCAGTTTCTATGGTTTTTGGGTAGCTTCCTTTTCTTGCTTTTTCAATGTTTTTTTCGTTCACATCGGTGCCGAAAATTTGAATTTGAATATTTGTTAGGTCGTTTTCTTCGATGTATTCTTGTATTGCCATTGCGAAAGAATATGCTTCTTCTCCTGTTGAGCAACCTGGAATCCAAATTCTGATGGGTTCTTTGGGTGAACGATTTTTAACGATTTCAGGTAAGACTTTTTCTTTCAAAGCGGCGAAAGTTTCAGGCTCCCTGAAAAAGCCGGTGACTCCAATTAACATATCATTGTATAGAGCTTCCAACTCGCTTGGATGCGTCCGAAGAAACTCTACATAATTTGCAGTTCTTTTTATGTGGTTAATTACCATTCGACGTGTGATACGTCGGTTTACAACTGTTTCTTTGAAATGTGAGAAATCGACATTGCAATTAAATTTGAGCATAGCAAATATTGCGTTTAAACCTGTTTCCTTCTTGGGCTTTCCTTCTTTTGCTACTTCTTCTTCTCTTGATGCTATTTCACTTCGCGCTAGTTGAGGGTTCATAGCGATTTTTTGTATTTCTGCTGCTATCTTGTCTGGAGTCAGAATGAAATCTGCTGCTTCCGCCGAAATGGCACTTTGGGGCATATCGCCGTACTGAGCTGAATTTGGAGTCTGAGCGAAAGTGATTCCGCCCTGTGCTTTGATAGCCTTTAGACCTTCGGTACCGTCGGAGCCTGTTCCCGAAAGAACAACTCCTATGCTTTGATTTTTCGAGTCTTCAGCTAAGGAAACAAAAAAAGTATCAATTGGTTTAAACGATTTAACCTTGGAATTAAGGATGAGGGTTTTGTTTTCCATGGTCATGGTGTTTCCTGGAGGAATTACATAAACGTGGTCTGGTTCAACAGCCATTTTATTCTTGACAGCTTGGACGGGCATTTTGGTAAATCTTGAAAGAATATCGGTTAGCATGCTTTCCTGACCAGCTGCCAGATGTTGAATAACGACAAATGACAGCCCTGTATCTACTGGTAAACATTCAAGCAAAACTTTGAACGCTTCTAAGCCGCCCGCGGAAGCGCCAATTCCCACCGTGATGACTGATTGTTTAACTTTGGACATATTTTGAACTCCATTTGCACATTTAATTCGCTTTTTCTCCTTTTACAACAATTTGCTACTCCAAAGAGACTTGTTTAATTTGTTCCAATTCATTAAGCTCTTGATTTCTAATTATTTATTCTTAAGCTGACTAACTAGTACTTATTCTATACGCATTAAGAGAAAAAGTATTTCTCATATTGTCTATTGATGAATTTACTAGCTTGAAATCAACTTTATGAAAGGCATAATTTTAAGAAATTTGCAGTCGATAACTTGAGTCCAAATTAGCCATACAGAATCAGTAGTTAAATTTGAGATAGAGACGCAATCTCCGTTCTGAGCTAATCCCAGTTTGACTCAATCCTATTTTGGCGATCTTACATTAATTAATTGGTCAATGAAAAGATAACATAATTGTTTTCAGCCAAACCATCCACTGGAGATACATCTTATCTTTTCACAAAAATGAATAAGAATCGATACAAAGCGATTATAAGGGAGCATAAGCTCCTCTCTTTTGGTGAACTAAATGACCGACTTAAAATGTGAAGTAGCGGTCGGGGGACAAGTAAAATATACTATATCGCTGTAGAGAAACGAAGCCTAACCCATTGTAGAGCGGGATAGGCTTTGTTATTATCATAGGGTGATAATTTTCGCGCTTGAAAGTCACTCTAATACAGAATCAGCAAGTACCAAAAGCAAAAAAGCTCTCTTTTTCTCGGAAGCTTTGTCAAAGATTTCCTGCATGTTGTTTGAATCCAAAAAAACCGCTAACAACGCTTTGTTGGTTAATTGATAGGTTGCAGCTTCACTGCCCACCTTCTTTTCTTTAAGGTATTGCTCATTTACTAAGCAATGCAGCCGTTTTGTTAAGCTAGGATAATAAGTGCCGCTAAACTCTCTTTGCTTGCTCAAGAGTTTTAGCAATTCAGTTATTTTCAGCGGATAATCCGACACGGCAAGAATTAAGAAAATGGCGAGGTTCAGCTTTGCTTCCACACCCATGAAAACGCTAAGCTCACTGCCCATGCATTTCTTGCGTGTCATCTGTGCTTAACCTTCCTCCCCACTGCAGAAGCCCAAATGGAGGGTTGCTGCATATCACATTAGCCTAACAAAAATCGGTCGCTACGCTCGAGGAAAAATTTTTCTTTCTAAAGAAATGACTGGGGTGAAATTTTCTTATAGTGCTAACTTGTTAAAAATTGCTGATTTTACAGCAAAAACATGGGTTTACGAGGGCTTAATGAGAGAAATGTTATGTGTTTTTTGGGGGTGTTTTCTTTAGTAAGAAATTTTTTGCCCAACACCCAAAATATGTTTTGGGTTCAAGTTTTCAACATGCGGCGGGCACTGCTAAACCTTTTTCTTGGCAGCTTTTCTTTTTTTATTTTTGGTTACTCCGTTTTGTTGCTGGGTTAGTGCTAAGTACATCGTTTTACCGAATATGCAGATCTTCTGTTCCAAGGGTCTGCGCAAAAAATCCACAATCAACTCATTGTACCTGCGCTTACAGGAACCAAATGCTTCGGATAACCATAGGGATCTCTTCTCTTGTATTTCGTGTAAATTATATTGGAGTAGATTCTGATTATAGATGGTTCTTCTATGTCATCAAGCCTATCGAGAATATTGCTATCAGTAAATTCAGCCATGGGCAATCTCTCCGTTTTTCTCTGATGCATCTTTTAGTTGGCTTTCAAGCTTCTGTATCCTAACTTGCTGCCCCAACAGGATTGACATCACCATAGGTTCAAACACTATAGGGTTAGTTGCGCAGCTACTTTCCGAAGCATAATTCCTGCACATATCCATGAGTTCGTCAAAAGCTTCCCGGTCAGACCTACGCAAAGCCCTCGCAAACCCACTCCACCGGCTAATCTCTTCCTCCAAAGCCATACGATAGGCTGGAACAGTCTTACCCATAACCCACTAAGCCTCCAAACAATCTGAATTCTGTTTCATAGGAAAACACTCGGGGGACAAGCATCAGCTCAAACTCTTAATAAAGAAAACTTACAAACTCCTTTTTTCAACAGTAGAGGGCTGACTGAAAATGAATTTTGGCAGTATATTTATGGATGATTTCTGCTTTTCATCTTAGTTGGCCATTGAGAATCTCGCTTATTAGCAACGTAAATATAACCTAGAACATGGACCAAAAAGAAAATCGCAGAACTCGCCAATAAAATTATCATAAAGGTTATTTGATCAGCTGAACGGGCGAAAACGTTGACTATCGCAGAACTAAAATATGCTGCATTTAGTAAGCCCATCAGGACAACTTCGAGAAAGGAAGCTCCTGTACCAAAATGCCATTTCCGAAGGACAAGGCACAAACACGTTCAATAGAGAGCAAAGGTCCTCCACTCTTTCGTTTCTGCTCCAAAATAGGTAAACCTTTGTTTGAAGTAGCAGCGCAACAGTTTTAATTAATTTGGCTAATTTCTCAGAGTCTGCAGCTTGAACGTATTTTACATAATCTGCGGTTATTCCATAAGGCATATGTCTACTAGAGGTCACTTCTTTTTTCAATCGCGGTTGCGGATTCTTAATTAAAACCTCTCGAACGCTACAAAGTTGTTTAGGATCCAAAGTCTCAGCCTTTGTTTAACGTAATGTTGGCTTCCCAGGAGCTGTATATCAAACCCCAAAGAAGATAGAGTCTGCGAGATCCTACAAACAGACTTCACCTCTGTTTGTTGAATAATGCGTTTCATACCTGCTTTCTCTGCAAAAGGCGAATACTTAGCCATAACCGCAATTAACTCAACAAAGTCCGTGCCAACCAAAGGCAGCGACTCACGAATTAACTTCGCACCTAAACCAACAGTTCGATATTTTGGATGAATAACTACACGGTTAACGGTGCTTAGTTGCTGGTTGATTTCCTGCATTGAAATGCGAGGAAGAACCATACGTCTCCCAAAACACGCTGGAGGCGGATAAGTGTAAACTATAACTCCGCAAAGCTCCAAGCCTCGGGTTAAGCGGAAGAATTTTCGAACAACAGATGTTTTGTGGCCTCGATAGTGGAAACTGCAGAGTTTTTGCCAATCTTCTCGGGTGCCTTCTTCAACTTTCATCTCTCGAATTAAGCTGCATTCATCTACGTGATTATTTGGGAAATATTCAATCTGAATTTCTTCCCCAAATCGTTTAAACACAATTACAGAAGGCGAAAGGTCCTCAACCAAGTCACTATGCGTGGTTGCAACAATAACAGCTTTGCCAAGTGACCGGGCGATCTTTTGCAGATTAAAAGAAATAATCTTGGCAGTGTCCCGATCAAGGCAAGCGGCGAATTCATCCATAAGCCACCACTGCTTTCCAGATTCGATGAGTTTGGCGATTCGATAGCGGTATTTTTGGCCGTCACTAAGTTGGCTATAGCTGCGTAGGAAAAGGAAGGCATCGTTTAACCCTACTTTGCTGAGGAGCTCTAAGCCTTGCTCAACTGTGGCGCCAACAGTTTCGATCAAGGGTTTGTCTGGATCCACTGCAACTTCTGAGAGGTCGATGGCTTCATCACCGAGGTCTGCCCTGATGG
>CAVTBV010000001.1:0-221950 GCA_963733095.1 Candidatus Bathyarchaeota archaeon | reverse complement strand
ACTCGCTTAAATATTTAAGCGAATCCTTCTATTTCAAGAACCTTTTCGATGTTCTTCATAAAAAGTGAGTTTTCTCAAGTGTTTGTGTTTCTTGAAGAAAACCAACAAACCAGCACCCATAGCCATTACAGTAACTATCATCAGAATTGTCCATGATGGAAACTCTGGGATTGTGATTTCTGGAATTAATAGGGGTTCCGTGAGCGGAAAACGGTCTGTATTGTTTTTGTAAATTACGTAGGGTGTGTCACCTATTCCTGAGGCGTTAATTTCTGTGGCGTTCGGATACTTTGTTAGATAGTCGCTCCAGTAGTTCCCTGCTGTGCCATTATCCCATGTGTTGACCGATATTGGGAGGACATTAGGAAAAGGCTGAAGAACAATGTCGAACCACTGCTTTGTGTTGTTTATGAAATTGTTGTTGTAAAGAATGTTGACTCCGCTATATTCAGTGTAGATGCCAATGGCGCTGTTAGTTACGTTATTTCTAGTTACGATGTTTGAAGCTGCTGCACCAAAGTAGACGCCGTTGCCGTTTCCTGTTATCACATTTAAGTCAATGACGTTGTTCGCGGAAAAACCGCCTAGTCCAGCGCCCAAACCGATGCCATTTTCGTTATTTGAAATTATATTTTTGCTAATTGTGTTGTTATTAGATGCATCTAAACTGACGCCAAAAAGATTGTTTGAGAACACATTATTAATTATTGTCGAGTTCTCAGTCGAACCCAAGTAAACGCCTTCAGCGTTGCCAGACAGCTTTAGGTTTGAGACAGTTATGTTTGTACAACATATAAGGGCAACGTAACCAGCGTCGATAGGAATGGACCGGTCATGCTGGTTGACCCAATAATAGATTGGCTTACCATTCACCTTGTTTGAAGTGTCCACATCGACGCCTTCGAGGGCAGTAATGCCTTGAACATTAAAGACGTGGAAGCCGTAGGTGTTGCCGTTCAGAGTATTATTTCTTAAAACACTGCCGCCGCCCCCACCAACAAAAAAGCCTTCCTTGTTATCCGTTAACGTGTTTCCAAAAACATTGGTGTTAGTGAAATATGTTAGTGTGATTCCTACGTCATTGTTTGCAACGGCATTCCCTGAAATGATGTTGTTCGAACCGGCGACTGCGCTCTCCAGTTCAATTCCCGAAGTGTTATTTAGCAAGTTGTTTTCAACGATTCTGTTGTTGGAAGACAATCCAGATATTTCGACGCCAATGAGGTTTCCTTCAAGATTATTTTTAGAGACTATACAGTAATTAGAACCAGTAACGAGAATGCCGGCTCTTCCCAAAAATCCTTGAATTACTACGTTTCTCACTGTAACGTTACTTCTCCCTTCAATGTTTATTCCAACCAAGGTATCGCCATTTGCTTGAAGAGTATGCCCTGCACCGTCGATTACAATATTATTGGTTTGAACCCAAATGGTACCGAAAATGTCTCCGTTAAAGGTGTATGTGTTTCCGTTTCCTTCAAGCAAGTTTGTGGTCGGTTCAACACTTCCATCAGGCTTAATTGTGAGACTAACTGATTCTTGGGCTTTAACAGGTGAAGTTAAGATCAAGATCGAAGCTAAGAGAACCATAAGAACTATTGATAGTGCTAATGATGGTTTCTTCATTCAGGATTTAACCTCACGTTTGCTTTTCTTGAAGTAGATTGACAAACCAGCAGTTGCCACTAATGTGCTAAGCAGCAATAGAGTTGTCCATGACTGAAGCTCTGGGATTGAAGGTGAAGGAGTTGGAGATGAAGTTGGTCCAAAATTGGGCATTGTAACTGAAATTGGCAACATAAGTGGGTTATTATCTTGGCTGTATGCATCTATGATGTAAGGGCTATCACCGATGCCGTCCATATTAGCGTCTGTTCCGTTGTAGTCACTCCAATAATTTCGGTCAATAGTGTTAATAGAACGGCTGCCACCCCATGTAAGATAATAATCTTCATTAGTCGAAAACTGGATGGTATTGTTAACATAATTGTTATTAGATATTATATTGTTGCTTGAACCGTAAATAGTTGTTCCACAACCTGAATTTGAAATGTTATTTCGCATTATTGTGTTGCCGTTTGGATTGTACCATCTTGGGGGAGAGTATTCCGCTAACAATCGGATAGCTACATCTTGACAGCTTGTTATGATGTTTTCTATAACCATATTATTGGAACTGCCTGCTCTAAGCTGAATTCCCTCGGTGCACGATTCGATATGATTATTCTTAATCAAATTGTTATTTGAGTAGCTCAACTGAATAGCTGCCGAAAGTCCGATTGATCGGAGTATATTTTCTGTTATAGTGCTATTTTGTGAATGGAGTAATACTATGCCGTATTGACAATTTGTTATCTTGTTTCCTGAAATTTTTGAGTTGTTTGCAGATACTGTTATTCCTTGCCAACCATCATAAATGGTCAAGCCTGTTATGGTTACATTATCGCTTTCTACCTTCAAACCTGCTGTCACATCAATTACAGTTGCATCCCTATCTTCCCCAACCAATGAAACCGATTTGTTGACTACTGGATTTTCCACATAAGTGCCTCTCTTAACGAGTATTGTGTCTCCTGCGTCGGCAGCGTTGATGGCTTCTTGAATAGTGTGGGAGTCGTCTGGTACAGTGATTGTTTTAGATTCTGCCTTCACGGGCAAATTTATAGTTAAACATGAAGTTGCCAAGAAGACGAGAACAACCAGCAATGCAACATTCTTTCTCATGTTTTACCTCCCGATTTCGGTCGGCGTTTTTTGAGGTAAACTAACAAACCAGCAGCCACCGCTAATACGACTACGAGGGTCACAGTAGCAACAATCGTGATTGGGAAAGGCTCTGTTTTGGGTGGTTCTTCACCAGTATTAATCGTTGGAAGCGGTGTTGGGGTTGGTATGATAGAATTAATCTGGCGATCATCATAGAAACTGATTGGGAAATTGTTTTGGAAAGAAACATTAAAAGTACGAGAATCTTGGAAGACCCAGCTGATCGCTGTAGACGCGTCTGTGCGATTGATTGACATCATTAGGTTGCCTGAACTTATTCTGGTATTTTGAGCTATATCGACATTTGATAGCGTTTCTATCATTTTTGTTGAATCAGACCCCGACCAGCTCTGGTAGTTAGCCAAGAAAGTCGTAATGTTAGCCACTTCGAGTTGACGTCCAAAACTATTGTAAGATGGTGCGTTTTCGATATCCACGATGCCTTGGTAAAAATTGTTTTCTCCGATTACCAGAATGACCTCCAGGCTATCCGCAGTACCTACCATTGAACCCAAAAAATAAATCAACACATTATCGCTATTACCGACAGAAATGTTATTGATATCAAGTCGCTGGCGAACTTGTGAATCTGTTGCATTGCCGTCAACTTTGAGTTCTATATGCCATTGAGAACTATCTATTGGAAGAACGTTTTCAATAAACGCTAACGCCCTATTCTGTTCAGAAGGAGACGCCGAACTTACCGGGACGGTTATTGTTTGTGTGCTACTCCAAACGCTTTCTACTCCATCAAATCCGTATACTGTTCCATTCTCATAATTGGTTGGGACTTCATTTCCAATGAGTGCCATAACTTGCAGGTCCACCTGTCCACTACCCAAAATACCTGTCAAAGGGTAACTTCCCAACGGAAAAGACACTACAGTATAGTCTGAGGTAGATGCTTTATAGTAACTTCCATAAGATGAACTACCGACATAATATATTGGAGCATAATTCCAATCTTGAATATTCTCATGGTCTTTGAATCTAAATCCATAGTATAGACTTGGGTTGCTACCATTTGCATCAGCATAGTCTGCCAGTGGTTGGTTCTTAATTGTTACTTCCAATGAAGATGCAACAAATTTTGCGGTGAATTCTGGTGGGCTTGGAGAAGACTTTGGGGAAGGGGAAGGAGTTGCCAGTTGGGATTCAGCTATAGCTGGAATTTCCGCAATTAAAATACTTAGAAGCAAGACAGCAATAATCGAAAGTATCTTCTTCACATTTGAAGCGTATTGATTTAGTGTCATAAGAGCCTTTTCGTCAAGCTTTCTTGACTAAACAGGAACTGGCATTTAGCAGATTTAGTCAAGTTTTCTTGACCCATAGATATAGGGGGTACATCTTGCCGTGGAAAAAGGTCTACTTAATCAGTTGTTTGATTCCAGATAGATTATACGCTGATATTTGTCAGCAGTCAAGAAGTTAGGGTCATTGTAGACTATGTCAAGTTTTGACCCATATTTAGCAAGTGATATCTGGACTGAATTCCAAACTTGATGGGAGCTATCAGGTTGCCATATACCCCATACAGAATCATTTGGGCTTCTCAAGCCTGAGCCATAGTCGCTTGGCAGAACTAACGCATCCTGTCCGTTCACATTATTGGTTACTTTGGGATTCTGAACAACATCCGTCCAAAATCTTTGAATTGCGTTAAACTACTCATCCTGTAAAAGTCCGGCCGTGCTATTGCTGTTTGGAGCATAATTGAAGACTACACCGTATTCAGCACCGTTTTCGTATGCTTGTTTTAACTCGTTGTATATTTGGTCGCCAGTTTGAAGATTAAGCGGTGATTGTCTTGCTGGCTCAATCATTACACCCCAACTTTTACCTTGCATATCAGCCGCACCTCTAACCAAAGCCAAATTCTGTGCATCAGTTTGAGTCCCGAATAGTTCAGCAAATACGGTATTGTAGCCACCAAGATAGTCGAACCAGTATAGGGAATAGTCTGATGTGAAGAGGTTAACATAAGATTGATTACCAATCGACGATAGTGTATTTTGTAGGTTGTTTACATACAGATTAGCTGTGTCAGTGTCATTTAGAAGTGGATTTAAATTCCAGACTTGTTGGTAGGGTTCAAACTGTGAAATGTTTCCCTGATTAGTTATAACCTGACCGTTTCCATCAAAAACTTCTCAGTTTGGCTCATAGATAAGCGTTGTATCGGTTGCATACGTAATCGTGCCATTGGGATAGTAAACAGTTTGATCAGGTATAACAGGCGTTCCATCTACCGTTATATTAGTAACCGTGGGAATTGACCCATGGGAAATATTCGTTGAAATTATTGTTGTTATGGTTATAATTCCTGAAACAATGCCAAATTCGTATTGAGTTGAAACTGTATTCAAACCCACCCCTGATTGGTTACCGAATGAAATGATTACGTCAGAATTCTTTGAAATGCTAACGCTTGTATTACTATCGTTAAGAAGCATATAGGGAGAATCAAGCATATGACCAGCAGGTTCATCATTAAAATACAAGCCAAGAAAGTGACTTCCCCAACGTTCATGAGCAATACCAAGTATAGCATTCAAATTGTTGCCTTAAACTGTTGGTGCTTCCACTTATGATAATGTTAAGTCCTGACTGGACCGCATAATCGCATATCTCCTTTGAGGCATTAATATTATACATTAATGGTCCTGACTGCAAAAGGAAACAGGTTAGTGTAATTCTTAACCTTATCAATTAGTTGTTGGGCTTCAATACTTGAACTTCCACAGTAAGTAACGCCTACATAGAACGGCTTCTTGCTTGCCATAGAAGTAGATGGTGATTTGCTGGCTTCCATAGCGGTGAATGATGACACAACAATAATGGCTATTATAACAATGGACGAGATTAATACTAAGCGTCTTTTGCTAACCATTAAGGCATTTCTAACCTGCAATAGCAGACCTCTTCTCTTCCATCGCAGTTAGCCAATACAACACCGTATTTATTTCTATACATTAGAACATGCTCGAAAATTTCTTTACCACTGGTCTCTTACTACATACGAGATGGGTGTTGTGTCCAAGCAAGCAAAACAAGTTCTTGAAGCCTTAGAAAATGTTTTACACGGAGACTTATGGCAGTTTAAGTTGAGTGATATATCTTTCGACAAGAGCACCTTATCTCTTGATAAAATATACCCTGAGTTAAAAAAAGAAAAGGGTGGGTTTATCATTTGCAGGATAAATTCGTTTGGGGATCAGGGGCAGTTAGGATGCGCTTAAAAGATTACGTGAATCCCCTTTTTTCCTTGGAAAACAACTATGGCGGGCTCGCTGGGATTTGAACCCAGGATTCTCGGCTCCGGAGGCCGATGCCTTAATCCGTGCTAGACTACGAGCCCACAACAGCCAAAACAAACAAGAATTATCGATTTAAAGATAGCTTATTCCTGAATTAGTTCTTGGTCTATCCACCAAGCCTTCTTCTTGCCTGAACGTTCGCCTGCGTAGTATTCGATTATGGGTTTGCCGATTTGTTTTTTGCTGTTTTTCTGGATTTTCTGCAGCCGATTCAGGATGAGCCAGCGGTTTGTTTTAATGTAATCTGCTAGTTCAGGTGTGGTTGCGGATTTGTAGTGCATTAGGTACTCCATGATTTTGCGGTCTACTTCGTCTATGCAGTAGGCGTAAGGGTCAATTTTTCCATGTTGGAAGGTTAGGATTTCGAGGTCAGCGAGATATTTTCTAATTTGCCCGAATTCTTGCTCGATTTTGCCCATTCGTTCCTGGAGGGATAGGAGGGTGTCTGGTTTGGGTGTTTTTTGGAGCTTTTCTGTTATGGCTTCGCGAATAAAGGTACTTCGGTCACCTTCTGGGATACGCAATGCCATTTCATGGTAGACGTCTTCGGGCAGTTTTACCGTGACTGTTCGCGTTTCGCTCATACTCGCGCCTCAGGACCAGTTATGGGTGCTTTAGTTATTTCATGGTTTCCCCCGCATGAGGCATTGTTTCTGTTCTGCTTGGGGTTGCCTCCACAACCAGCCTGCAACCCAAAACAAACTTAGGGAGAACACAGCTTTTTACGTAAACTAATAGTAGTTGCCGTAGTATAGGGGATGCTAAGCCACAACAATTAAAAAGAAAACAAACCCCCTCAAGAACATATTAAAACTCAATTGTATAAATCAATTTTCGCCGGCAAAACCCATAATGTTTTATTAGGAACAAACACAAAATACACCGCACGGTGATTTAAGTGATTGATTGGTCGCAAAAAGAACTACTTATTTTAGCATTTGACCATCGAGCGTCTTTCTTAGAAAAAATGTTCGGCATAAAAGGTCGTCAACCAACCCCCGAAGAAAAACGGCAGATCGAAGACTACAAGAAAATAATTTTTGAAGGCTTCCGACTAGCCACAAAGAAAAAGGTTCCCAAAGATATAGCCGGCTTACTGGTGGATGAAGAGTTCGGCACCGACGTTTTGCGTGAAGCAAAAAAAGACGACTTAATGTTTGCCATGCCCGTGGAGAAATCTGGTCAAGAAGAATTTGACTTTGACTATGGCGAAGATTTTGCTAAACACATCGAAGAGTTCGACCCGACCTTCGTGAAGGTGCTGGTAAGGTATAATCCTGAAGGCGACGTAGAGATGAACAAGAGGCAGCTTGGTCGGCTAAAGATACTCAGCGATTATTTAACTCAGAAAAATCGTCCCTTCCTCTTTGAACTAATAGTTCCCTCAACAACGGCGCAACTTGCAAAGCTGGGCGGTTCAAAAGAGAAGTATGACCAAGAACTGCGCCCTAAGCTAATGGTGGACAGTATCAAAGAGATTCAAGCTGCAGGCGTAGAACCAGTGATTTGGAAACTAGAAGGTGTGGATAAACCGGAATCCGCCCGAGCCGTGGTTAAGCAAGCTCAAAGTGGCGGCAGAAAAGTAGGCGTCATCACTCTGGGACGCGGGGAATCTAAAGAGAAGGTTCAGGAATGGCTGAAGGTCGGCGCAAAAATTCCGGGCGTAATTGGGTTTGCTGTCGGCAGAACCATTTTCTGGAATCCATTGGCAGACTATAAAGCAGGCAAGTCCACCAAAGAAGAAGCGGTTGAAAAGGTTGCCCAGAACTACCAAGAGTTCACCGAGCTATGGCTAAACGAATGTAAAGGCAAAAAGGAGCTAAAGAAATGACATCACTAAGATCGCTCTCTCCTTCCTTGACAAGGATCACTACTGCTGGAGCAGTAGGCGCCGCATTACATATAGGTAAAGGAGACCCAGACAAAGTAGACCAAACCGCCCTGGACTTTTCAAGAGCAGTTCTAAACCAAACCGAAGTCGATGGAGAAGTCATCTGCTGCGAAGGACCCAAAGACCAAGCACCCGCCTTCAGCTACATGGAAAAAGTCGGCACAGGAAACGGACCCAAAGTAGAATTCATAATCGACCAAGTTGACGGCACAACCGCCACATCCAAAGGAAAAAAAGACGCCATCTCAGCATTGTGTTGTGCTCCTGCTGGATGCCTAAAAGTTCTGCCGGACGACGGCTACTACTTCAAGGTTGCAACCGACGGCAAATCCAAGGGAAAAATCAACCTCGAGATGTCCATCGAGGAGATCGTGCAGACCATAGCTAAACTAAAGAATCGACCTTTAGCAAACTTTACAGTGATTATGCTTGAACGTGAAAGACACAATGAATTGCTCGCTAAACTAAGAAAGATGGGCGTAAGAATCATCCTTATAGCTGACGGCGACATCGCAGGCTCAATCGTTACATGTCTACCTGACTCAGGCGTTGACTTGCTCGTCGGTGCAGGTGCAGGAGCCGAAGCAACAATTGCTGCAGTCGCAGTGAAGTGCTTGGGCGGAACCATGCTGGTTAAGGTATGGAAGGACAAAAAAGATGACGCTAAAAGAATGGATAGATTAAAAGCATCGGGCGTTGACATCGAGAAAACCTACACTGAAGACGAGCTGGCAAAGGGCAACGAAATGATTTTTGCGGCTTCAGGCGTAACTAAAGGTGAAATGCTCGACGGCGTACGGTTCACTGCTGGCGGGGCAATTGTCCAATCGATTTGCACAAGACTGCCAAGCGGCACCTTAGAGTGGTCAACGACCAACCTAAAGTTCAGAGACCACCCAATCTACAGCCAAATAACCTAAACGCCCATTTTTTGGGCAAACTTTTCTTTTAATATTGCATATCGATTAGAAAATAGGAAGGTAGCCCACTATGGGTGAGTATGGGTGTGTGCATGTTCGTCTTCTGGCGGGATGGGTTGACCGGATAGTTTTGCCAATTCAAGGTACCGTTGTTCAACCATTTCGTGAAGACGCTCACGCAGGTCTTGGCTGGTAAGGCTTCTTTTCTTCAGCAATGCAGTTTTTTTTGCTAATTCTTCGTCGCCTAGTCCCTTAAACCAGGCTTCAAAATCGTTGCGCTGCATATGGAATTCTATTGAGGCTAATTCTGCTTTGTCGATTTTGTTTGCAAAATCCCGTAGGGTATGGGCATGAATGTTCAGGGGCTTTCCCAAAGTAGCATAGAAGTTGAAAGCCTTATCATGTGGAGCATAAGCTATAATTGCGGCGGCTTTTTCTTTTGTGATTTCGGGTATGCCGAGAACTTTTTTGCCTTTTTCGGTAATTTTGTATATTCCTTTCTCAGGTAAACTAACGTGCCCCATCTTGATGAGTCCTAAGAGGTGCATATTGACTGGCTGGAACTCTTTTTTTGTCTCCTTGGCGATTTCCATAGCTTTCATTGGTTTATCGTTTAGAAGCATGGTTTCCAGTATTTCCTGTTTAATTGGTGACAAACTCATTTACAAGCACCTTACTGTTAGTGCTATGTAATTCGTTCTAATCAAACTTTTCCTAGCTTTTTCTTTTAGCGATGTAGTTTTGTGAGTTTAGCGGCAGATAGGTAAAGCTTTAGTACAAAGGTTCATATGCTAAATGAATAATGGTGACTGAAAAGACATGAAGATTGCCGTTTTTGTTTATGAGTATCCACCTAAAATTGTGGGTGGACTTGGCACTTACGCTGCTGAGATCACACGCAAATTCGTGTTAAACGACCATGATGTGACAGTTTTCACGATGAATGACGATGAAGGTTCGTTGCCGACTCGTGAGATTTGGCGTGGAATAGAAATCCATCGTCCTCTCCACATCGACGTGTCCGATTCATTGCCCGACGTGATTGCAGAGGACATACGAAAATGGGGTCGAGGGATTCACCTGTTCGGTAAACTGATGGTTTACAATTACTTGTCAGCAGCAAAATTGGTTAATGAACTCATCAAGAAAGAAGGCATGAAGTACGACGTTGTTGTGGCTCATGACTGGCTCTCAGCGATGGGGGGAATCACAGTTAAACGGGAGACTGGGTTGCCTTTGGCTTTCCATGTTCACTCTACGGAAAAAGGCAGGACTCTTGGGAATGGCTCGAGTGTGGTCAGCAACATCGAGTTGAGGGGGGGCAAGATGGCTGACATGGTTGTCACCGTCTCCTACGCCATGAAGGACGAGTTGGTGCAACTCGGTTTTCCCAGAGAAAAAATCCAAGTTTGCTACAATGGCGTTGATCCCCAAAAATACAATCCCCAAAACATCTCTAAAGAAAACATACAGAAAATCAGGGCCAAATACGGCATAAAAGACGACGAGTTGATGATTCTTTTCTTAGGACGCCTCGTCATGGTAAAAGGGGTCGACAAATTGATTATGGCGATGCCTCACATCCTCTCCAAGATTCCTAAAGCAAAACTAGTTGTCGTAGGCGTCGGCGACCTACAAGAGTACCTAACCAACCTCACCAAAATGACAAAACTAGATGAATACGTCAAATTCTGTTATGACTTCATTCCAGAAGAAGAACGCATCCAACACTACGCCGCCTGCGACATAGCAGTGTTTCCAAGCCACTACGAACCCTTCGGAATAGTAGCAATCGAAGCCATGGCTATGGAGAAACCAGTCGTTGTCGGGGCAGCCGGAGTCAGCGGAATGCGCGAAATTGTAATTTGCTGCGGCGAAGAACAATGCGGCTACCACATAGATCCAAACAACCCCTCCGACATCGCGTGGGGAGTAATCAGCGCATTGGAAAACCCAGAAAAACAGAAAATGCTAGGCAAAAACGGTCGAAAACGCGTCTTAGCAGAATTCACCTGGAACAAGATTGCACAAAAAACCGTGGAACTCTACGAAACAATCGCTAAACGGTAAATCCTTTGACTAGCGACTTTAATTTAAAGCGTCGCGTTGCAAGAGAAGCGGCTACAATCCTATATTTTGGGGCAGAAAAAGAGTACAAGCAGGCTAAGGAAAAGGCAGCCCAAACGTTTGGTGCTCATTTTTTGCCTTCTAACCTTGAAGTCGCCTTGGAATTGGATAAGGTAGCTGAAGAGAATGAGGGCAACAACAGAAAAACGCGGTTAGTTCAAATGCGCAAAGAAGCGTTGGAGGTTATGCGGCTTTTGAGCGGGTTTTGTCCTGTTTTGATTGGAAGCGTTTGGCGGGGAACCATTAAGCAGGGAAGCGACATAGACATCGCTGTCTACACTGATGAATCCGAAGAGGTTGTGGAAATCCTCAAGTCAGGAGGAGTTAGAGTTCTTAAGACCGGATGGACAACTGTCAACAAGCATGGCGCAACTTTAGAGTCATTCCATATCTACGCTGAAACCACCACTAAGCATGGACTTGAAATCGTTGCTCGAATCCGAGAGGAAGCGGGAAAAAAACGTAAATGTGAAACCTTCGGCGATGAACTCAAAGGCTTAAACATCCGGGAACTTGAAAAAGTCCTCGAATCCAACCCAACCCAGCAGTTCATCCCCGTATAGTCCTCGCTGAAAAACGATTTTTTAAGAAAAAAGAAAATAAATAACGTCTTTGAATACTATTTTTGTACATGATGCAAGATGGCAATCGATAAAAAATCCATCAAGAAGATATTTCCGCACCTCTACGAGGAACTCGAATCGGGAGAAGTCAAAGTTCCAATCAATGCTGTACGCAAAAACCCGCAGCAAGCCGAGGAGGAGGTTACGGTGAACGGTGAATGTGAAGATTGCACCGAAGAAGAGTTCGTTTGTACTGAGATACCTGATAAACTGCGACATTTTAACCCTTCCGCTGTAGATTTTATCCGCAGATGCGACACGGAAGCGCAGGCTGAGGAAATAATTGCTTACTTACAAAAGAAGGGAGAATTATCCGAAGAGGACGCCGAACAGATGCGGTGCCAGCTGAAGCGGGACGGCGTACGAAGTTTTGGTCCCAAAAAAGAAGAGTACCACTACTTCAAAGAAGGCGGCCTTTACTAAACAGCCTCCAATTTGCATGCTTTTCTGATTAAAGAATACTTCTAAACGCAGAGATGTGGAGGCCGGCCTATTAGAATCCAAATATCACAGCATTGCAGAAACGATAGGGGTAGGTCGCTATTGGTTGATTTTAAAGCCTCCATCATGTTGAAAATCAGTATTTAAACAATAATACATTAAAGATGTCATAGAGCAAAACTTTTTTAAGCATGTGAGTTTACGCTTGGTAAGCCTCGGCATTTTGGTCGGAAAATTAATAAAGTCAGAGTTGATTGTACAAACATACAAATATAGGTGATTGTTAATGGCGAATATTAAAGTTGGAATTAATGGTTTTGGAAGAATCGGAAGACTTCTCTACAGAGCAGCCATTGAAAAGAACGCAAATATTGATTTTGTAGCCATCAACGACTTGGCAGACGCAAAAACTAACGCTAACTTGCTCAAGTACGACTCCGTTCATGGACGTTTTCCAGGAACCGTGGAAGTAAAAGGCAACGACCTAGTTGTTAACGGAAAAGAACTCAAGTGTCTGAGCGTAAGAGACCCAACGCAACTCCCATGGAAAGACCTAGGAGTTTACTTAGCCGTCGAATCCACAGGCTTATTCACAAACCGTGAAGGCGCATCCAAACACATCGCTGCAGGAGCCAAAAAAGTCTTAATCAGCGCTCCAGCAACAGACCCAGATGCAACCTTCGTTTTAGGCGTCAATGACAAGAGCTATGACAACGAAAAACACAACATCCTATCAAACGCCAGCTGCACAACCAACTGTCTAGCTCCCATCAGCAAAGTCCTCTCAGATAACTTTGGACTCGAAAAAGCTCTCATGACAACATGTCACAGCTACACAAACGACCAACGTATCCAAGATGTTGTTCACAAAGATCCAAGACGCGCACGCGCCGCAGCAATCAACATTATCCCAACCAGCACAGGCGCAGCAAAAGCAATCGGCTTAGTCTTGCCAAACTGTGCAGGCAAAATGAACGGCTATTCACTACGTGTCCCAACCCCCGACGTATCAATCGTTGACTTAACTGCTATCCTAGGTAAAGATGTCACAAAAGATGAAATCAACGAAGCCATGAAGAAAGCCGCAGAAGGCGAACTTAAAGGTATACTACAGTATACGGAAGATCCAATCGTCAGCACAGACGTTCTTCACAGTACTTACAGCAGCGTTTTCGATGCCCAATTGACAATGGTGTTAGGTGAAAAGAGCAACTTCGTGAAGGTCTTTGCGTGGTACGACAACGAATGGGGCTTTAGCAACCGTATGGTCGACTTCATTGAAATGATTGGCAAAAAAGCCAACCTCTAAAACAGCAAAACAATCTTAAATTTATCCTTTCTTTTCCTTTTTTGAATTAACAAGAAGTGAATAACATGGCAAAGTACAAAACACTAGACGATTTTCAAGTAAAAGATAAAGTGGTTCTTGTCAGAGTTGACTTTAACTCAGAAATCGACCCAGCCACCAAAAAAGTCACAAGTGACGTACGAATTCGAGCCCACGCTGAAACAACCCTCACAGAACTCGCAGAAAAAGGCGCCAAAACAGTCGTTCTTGCGCATCAAGGCAGAAAAGGAGACCCAGACTACACCACTCTAAAAGAACACGCCGAAATACTCGGGAAAATTCTCAAATGCCCAGTAAAATACGTCGAAGACCTCTTCGGCGACAAAGCCAAAACCGCCATCAAAAACCTCAAAAGCGGAGAAATCCTGGTTTTAGAGAACGTACGCAGTTGGGATAAAGAAACAAAGAGCACCACACCCGAAGAAGCCAGCAAAACCGAGCTCGTGCAAAACCTTGCACCACTCGCAGACCTCTTCGTAAACGACGCTTTTGCCGCAGCACACCGCGGACACGTCAGCATGGTTGGCTTCACTGCAGTGTTGCCATCTGCAGCTGGACGCATAATGGAACGCGAACTCAAATCCCTCAGCAAAGCTCTGGAAAAACCTGAAAAGCCATCCGTTTACGTTATGGGTGGAGCAAAAGCCGACGACAGCCTTGAAATCAGCAAGTACGTTTTAGGCAACGGCATAGCTGACTATGTACTTACGGGCGGCGTTACAGGGCAATTGTTTTTGGCAGCTAAAGGCGTTGACTTAGGCAAAGCAAACATGACTTATTTAGCAAAGAAGGAACTAACTGGCTTGATTCCAGGCATTAAAGCACTTGAGGACCAATATGGCGATAAAGTGATGGTTCCAGTTGACGTTGCATTGGATGTTGACGGGAAACGCAAAGAACTCCACGTGAGTGGACTGCCCACTGAGTACTCAGCTGTTGACATAGGCGCCAAAACCGTTGAAGCCTACGTAAAAATCATCTCAGCAGCCAAATCCATCGTAGTCAGCGGACCCATGGGCGTATATGAGAACAAAGAATTCAACTATGGCACCAAAAAAGTCTTCGAAGCAATCGCAAACAGCAAAGCCTTCTCGCTAGCAGGCGGCGGAAACACCATTGCAGCCATCCAGGAATACGGCTTAACGAAACAAATCGGGTACATAAGCACCGCAGGCGGAGCACTCATAGAGTTTTTGATGGGTAAAAAACTGCCAGGCGTCGTTGCTCTGGAAAACGCTGTTCAGACCAAGAAAATCTAATTCTCTTCTTTTTTTGTTTTAAATTTTTTTTGGCATTTTAAAATTAAAAAAGTTGGTATCCAAAAGCCATATGGTCTTTTGGTTTATTTGTGCTAGTATAGTTGTTTGCCGCAGTTAGGACAGAAGCGTTCGTTTACCTGGACGATTCTTCCGCATTGAGGGCATACGCGCGTCATTGGTTGTTGCTGTGGTGGTGGACCATACGCCTGTGGTTGGGGTGCGTATTGTTGAGGCGCACCGACGAGTATGGGTTTGTAGACTAAGGCCAGGATGCCTCCGATTAATCCTAAGAGCCCTCCCACCCCAATGATTGAGAATACAATGATAAGTGCACCCCATTTGGTATGCTCTATTGGGTTAGAGTTGAGCCTATGTGCGAATATAATGATAAGTATAGATGTTATGAGCATCCACGCGCCTAATCCAATTAGTAGAGTCCACCCCAAGCCAAAAGGAGTGTAGACACCATAGTAGCCTGTGTACGAATTGTAAGCAGAGAACGCCGTTGCGCCGAGTGCTATTAACGCTATTGAACCAAGTAAACCTAGAATTCCGCCGAGAAGTGAAACTATATACGCTGCTGTTGGTTTATTCTGAACTTGATTTTGGTACATTTTTTTCTCTCCGATAAATCAAACTTATTTTGTGTGGGAGACGTATAAAATGTTTGTGAGGCTGCTAAACATGCAAGAGTGCGTCGACCAAAATTTGGTAAATGTGATTTTCTCCAACCCGCTGTTTACTTCGCAAGTTCTTTAAGGATTGATTGAAGGTCTTTAGCGATGAAGTCTGGTTCTTGCTGACTGGCTTTGAGGTCTTTTAATGTATTGAATTGCGAGGTGACAAAGATTGTTTTCAGTCCTGCTTGTTTGGCCCCTTTGATGTCTTCGTTAGGGCTGTCTCCGATGTAGACCGTCTCGGCTGCTTGGACCTTGAGCGCTGTTAGAGCCTGTTCGAATATGCGGATGCTGGGTTTTCTCCACCCAACCTCTTCTGAAACGACAACCACATTGAAAAACTCGCTGATTCCAACTTTTCTCAAGCTCTTATAGATGACGGGTGCGTGGGTAAAGTTTGAGATTAAACCCACCTTGCCCTGACTTTGGGCGTGTTTGATTAGTTTCTTCGCACCCTCCCTTAGCTCAAGGGTATCTATGAAATCTTTGAAAAAAACGTTCAAGGCACATTTAATATGGCAGTCATCCGCCGAAACCTCAAAACCCAAATTACTCAAAGCTTCTGCCACCCAAACCGCGTTGGTTACTTCCCGCAGTTGTTCGTAGCGTACTTGGCGGTATTTTTCATGCGCTAAATCGTAGGCAGCCAAAAAAGCGGCTTCATCAACTTTTAAGCCTTCAGCAACAAGCGCAGAGTGGAGTTTTAGTTTTGAGGCGTCCATGGTGTAGTTTTTGCATTTCACCAATGTTCCTATGTAGTCGAAGATTACTGCTTTACAGGACATTTCTGGACACTTTTTTGGTAATTTTTAATTGTGGCATCGTTTTGCCCATGGCTGTGTCGAGCAGTTTTGTTGGGTTGCCGATGGCTGCTTCAACTTGGGGGTCATAGGGAATCGCGCCAAGGTACTTTAGTCCCAGTTTCTGGGTTTCCACTTGGATACAGTTTGAGTGGTTCATCTTCATGTTTTCAACTATGCCGATTACAGGCATCTTGAGCTCGCACAGGAGTGCTACTTGTTTTTTGACGACTTCAAAAGCCAGAAGCGATGGAGTTGTTACAATCAGAAACTCAATCCGCGCAACTAACCGCACCAGGTCTAAAACCGCATCACCGATTCCCGGCGGCATATCGATAACAAGAAAATCAAGTGCTCCCCACTGGGTAACAGATAGGAGCTCGATGAGGGCGTTGGAAACGTCTGCTCCCCTTAGAGGCGCTGGGTTGTCTCCGACAAAATATACCAGCGACATATAAGATAAGCCTTCAAGGGTTGGTGGAACGATGCCCTTGTCTTCTTTGGGCTGTACGTTTGCTGGGGCGCCGAGGATTATGTGGGTTGAGGGACCTGTAAAATCAAGGTCAAAGAGACCGACTCTGCAGCCTTCCTTGGCTAAAGAGAGCGCCAAAGCAGTTGCAACCATACTTTTGCCCACGCCGCCTTTGCCGCTTGAAACTGCCATAATTCTGCTTATCCACGCCAAACGCTTATTAATCACGCTTGTTCGCGGATCAATCAAGCAGATTTGACCCCTTTTATATCTTCAAGCCAAACGCCTCGTCCGCTGACGATTTCAAAGTCAGGACTGCCACATTTAGGACACTTCACAAAACTGTGTGCTGCTTCAGGAACAAAGTGGATGGCCTCAGCGGTGGCTTTGTCGAGTTTTTTTAAGCTAAATTGCCAAGTATTCCCGCAGACTCGACATTTGAGCGTTGATTTAGCCTTTAAAATACGAAATTTAGCTTTTTTAAAGCTTTCAGGCTTCATTTGAGAGAGCGCAAACCGCAGAATCGGCGGCTCAACCTGCTGAAGTTCTCCGACTTTTATGGTGACCTCTGTAACTTCCTTTAGGTTTTCCCTCTCAGCAACTTGCTTTGCCGTGGAGAGGATTGCTTCGGCTAGTGCCCATTCATGCATAGAATAACAGGCTTTAGCGAGCAATAAAAGAATATTGCAGCAACCGCGACATATTTGAGAAGCCCAATAGAGGTTCATTGCAGAAACCATAGAGGAGTAGTCCAATGGCGTATTCAAAAGTCATCTTATGTTGAAAACTGGGCGTAATCTCGTATACGAAAGCATCAACAAAACAAACAAAAATCAAAGACCACCCAGCTAAATCAAGTAAACAAGTTTAAATCCGCTATACTGATTCATTTTAACCCGATCGGGTGGCTTTCAATGAATGAAAAGATTAAGGTTCTGGCTTTCGCGGGAAGCCTAAGAAAAAACTCATACAACAAAGACCTAATCCGCGCCGCAGTAGAATTAGCACCCGAAAATATGGTAATCGAAGTTTTTGATTTGGAAGGCATTCCCCCGTTCAATCAGGAATTTGAAGCCAACCCACCACAAAGAGTCAAGGAATTCAAGGATAAAATCAGAGCGGTCGATGCGCTCTTAATCGCAACCCCCGAATACAACTATTCAGTGTCGGGCGTGCTCAAAAACGCCCTTGATTGCGCGTCAAGACCAAGAGCAGATACGCCTTTGGAAGGCAAACCCGTCGCCATCATGAGCGCCTCAGTGGGAAGGTTTGGTGGAGCACGAGCCCAATATCATCTGAGGCAATCGTTCATTTTCCTCAACATGCAACCAGTTAACAAGCCCGAAGTCATGCTATCGGATGCAGCACATAACGTTGACTCTAACGGAAACATAACCAACGAACAAACACTCCAACTCATACGCCAACTGCTTGAAACACTCGCAGAATGGACTATAAAGCTAAAAGAGAAAACACAGTAAACCTCCCTTCACCAATTTTTGCGCTAACACAGCAAAGCCTTAAAATGCAAAGACGCGACGCTAGGAATTGGCGGATCAACATGAGAGTCATAGCCGACTTGCACATTCACGGGCGTTTCAGCCGAGCAACAAGCGAGCAAATGAGCATTTCTGAAATCGGAAAGTATGCAAAAATTAAGGGATTAAACCTTGTAGGCACGGGCGACTTTACGCATCCAGAGTGGCTCAAAGAAATCACAGAAACCCTTGAGGCAGACCAAGAAACAGGCCTCTTCAAATTGGCCAATTCAGACTCTCCAATGCGTTTTATGCTTACAACAGAAGTCTGCACCATCTTCAACTATAAGGGCGAATCAAGAAAAATCCACAATGTCATCCTAACACCCAGTTTGGAAATCGTCAGCCAAATCAATGATCACTTGCAAAGTTTTGGCAGTTTAAGCTCAGACGGCAGACCCATCCTCAACATGACCGCTCCACAACTCGTTGAAGAAGTCATGGAGGTTTCAGGGGAGAACATGATTTTTCCAGCTCACGCGTGGACTCCTTGGTTTAGTATTTTTGGTGCCTTCAGTGGCTTTGACACCGTTGAAGACTGCTACCAAGACATGACAAAACACATCCATGCATTGGAAACGGGCTTGTCGTCTGACCCGCCTATGAACTGGCGCCTAAGCAAACTCGACCGGTACACGCTGGTTTCGAACAGTGACTGCCACAGTTTTTGGCCATGGCGCATCGGCAGGGAAGCCAATGTCTTTGAACTGGATAAATTCAGCTACAAAGAAGTCACCGACGCCATACTATCCAATGATTCTTCGCGGTTCAAGTTCACTATCGAAACTGACCCTGCCTACGGCAAATACCATTGGACGGGACACCGCAACTGCAAAATCTCGCTCTCGCCCGCTGAAGCTATAAAATTCGGCAACATCTGTCCTGTTTGCCGCAGACCACTCACAAAGGGTGTTGAGCAACGCGTCGAAGAGCTCGCCGACCGACCTGCAGATTTTAAGCGTGAGGGTACGCCTGGGTTTATGCGATTGCTTCCGCTCTCAGAGATCATCGCGACAGTGCTTGGATCTGATTCTCCTGCTACTCAGGCGGTTTGGAAAAAGTACAATGCACTGATAGAGAAGTTTGGTAACGAATATTCTGTTCTGATTGATGCGCCGTTGGATGCGCTGGTTCAGGTAGTGGATGCACCGACGGCGCAGGCGATTCTTAAAGTGAGGAATGGCTCCGCCAAAGTTACTCCAGGCTACGACGGCGTGTACGGTCAACTCGTCTTAGGCGTAGATGCGCCACGGCCAGTTAAAAGTAAGCCCAAACGGATTCAGCCAACGGTCAAGCAGAAGAGCATGAGTGATTTCTGGTAAGCCAGCAAAAATTGAGCAAATTGTTTAATTCCCACAAACAATTCTAGTTTGAAAAGGACCGGTTACCCTTGAAAGACATTCTAACAAAAATCAACAATACAGCAACCCAAAAGTTCGGAGCACAATACGCTGAATCGCGAGCCCAAAAACTCTACAAAACCAGCCTCAGCCTAAAAGAGGAACGTGTGGAAGCCGCCAAACAAGGCATCGAAAACGGCGTTGCCATACGCGTACTCGTGAATGGCGCGTGGGGTTTTGCTTCCGTGGGTTCATTGGATTCCGCAATTTTGGAAGATGCTGTTTCGGACGCGTGTAGGATGGCGAAACTTGTAAGTACAAGACTGAAAAGGCCCATTAAGCTTGCAGACGTCAAAGTCGTGGATGACCACGTTTTATCCAAACCGAAGAAAAACCCAGCGGATATCCAGATGGAAGATAAAATAAAAACTGTCCTAGCAGTAAACAAGACGAGTTTGGAATTTGACAAGCGAATCAAAAGCTGTTCAATAGACTACTTTGATTTAACGGGTACTAGTTTCTTTATGAACAGTGAAGGCTCAAGCATTGAACAGGATAAACTGTATGTTTGGGCAAGAATGACTGCTTCAGCCGTAGCTGAGGGTGTTTTCACTTTTAGCCGCGAAGAAATCGGCTCCACCGAAGGCTATGAACTATTCGACAAACAAGCCCCCGAAGCGTTAGGTGAGAAAGTTGCGAAACGAGCCATCGAACAGTTAAACGCCAAATCCCCGAAAGGAGGAAAATTCCCCGTTGTTTTAGGTCCCAATGTCGTTGGAGTTTTTGTGCATGAGGCATTTGGACATTTAGCCGAAGCAGATTTGGCTCTATCAGGCGGCGTATTAGCCAACAACCTTGGAAAGAAAATCGGTTCCAACTTGGTAACTTTCTATGACGATGGCACCATTGATGGCGCGTTTGGAGCATTCAAGTATGACGACGAGGGAGTTGAAAGCCAAAAGACGCTCCTCATAAAAGACGGTGTCGTGACGGGCTTAATGCATAACCGCGAAACTGCACAGAAATTCAACGCGCAACCCACTGGAAACGCAAGAGCGGAAGATTTCCGTGTGGAACCAATCATAAGAATGCGCTGCACGTACATGGCACCAAGAGACCAAACCTTCGAAGAACTAATCAAGGGTGTGAAAGCAGGCTATTATTTTAAGAGTTTCAGGGGCGGACAAGCAAACCTTGATGGCACCTTCCAAGTGGGCATCCAAGAGGGCTATGAGATAGAGAAAGGCGAAATCGGCGCACCCGTTCGTAACGCGTCGATAAGCGGAAATACTTTGGAAACGTTACATGAGGTGGATGCTGTAGGAAAGGATTTCCTCTTGGACCCCGGTCGATGCGGCAAAGGGCAGACAGCTTTTATTAGTGATGGTGGACCGCACATTAGAATAAGCGAGGTGGTTGTCGGTGGCAGTGCTTGAAAAGAACATTATGATTAGTTTGGCTGAGAATACTGTGAAGGCAGCTCTCAACAAGGGCGCGGCAGAAGCTGAAGCCTACGTCTATGAGGGGCAAGCCTCGAACATCGGAATTGAACTGGGGCAAATCAGCAAAACCAACAGGATAATCGACCGTGGCTTAGGCATAAGAGTAGCCACTAACAAAGCAGTTGGGTTTGCGTACACCAACATCGTGGATGACAAAAACGCTCTCGAGAAAGCAGTTGATAGCGCGTTGAGTGCAGCAAGAGCAAGCAAACCTGACCCCGACTGGAATGGGCTCCCACAAAAGAAACCCTACACCTCAACCGTGAAGACCTTTGACAAAAAAATTGTTGCATTAAGCTCAGAAGACCTTGTCCAAATTGCTGCAACAATGCTGGATGCCGCAGGCCAAGTTGACAAACGAGTTTTCCCAATCGAAGGCGGCGTGGGCAGTGGTTACGTTTCTGATGCCATCGCCAACTCTAACGGAGTAACAGGCTTCGACAAGGGAACGATGATTGAGTGCAGTGTAGCAACGTTAGCTAAAGAAAACAACACGGTAACGCCGGTCTGCTTTGAGTTTAACGCAGCAAGAACCTATGACCTTGACCCCACATGGGTTGGAAAGCAAGCTGCGAGAATGGCGCTTTCAGCCCTGAAAACCAGTTCGGTAGAAACCAAATCAGGAAAAGTTATCCTGACACAGTTCGCGCTACAGGACCTTTTAGCCTACACACTCATCAACGCGATTAGGGCAGATAGCGTCCAGAGAGGTCAATCGCCGTTTAAAGGAAAAATAGGGGAAAAAGTCGCTTCAGAAAACCTAACCATCAACGACGACGGCTTATTCGTGGGTGGATTGCGAACAGGGATTTTTGACGCCGAAGGAGTGCCACGTCAAAAAACAACAGTAATAGAGAAAGGTATTTTGCGCAATTTCCTGTATGACAATTACTCGGCAAGAAAGGATGGAAAAGAGAGCACCGGTAACGCATCGAGAGCTGGATATCTCTCAACCCCCAGCATCGACACCACAAACTTCCACATCATGCCCGGAAAACAAACCTCAGACGAAATGCTAAAAGAAGTAGATGACGGTTTAATCGTCTATTATCTGCAAGGCGCCCATAGCAGCAACCCCATAAGCGGCGAATTCTCAGTCGTCGCAACCCCAGCGTGGAAAATCAAGAATGGAGAAATAACCCACTGTTCCCGGGGAATTATGCTGGCGGGCAACATTTTTGAATTTATTAAAAACATAAGTGTTGTTGGTTCTAATGAGCGTCAGATGGGGCAGTTGATTTCACCGTGGCTACAAGTTGAAAATGTTCGAGTCATTGGGAAATAGGCTTTTTCTTGGTTAAGCCCAGAAACTCTTTGAGTACTCGCCTAAAACCCCCTCGTAAATGCGCTTGGTCTGCTGAGCGATTTTTTCCCAATCATATTTTTCTAGAACCCGCCTGTACGCGTTGTCTTTGAGGCTTCGGGCGTAGTTTTCGTCTAGCAACACTTTTGATATGCCCCAAGCCAAAGAGTCGGGGTTGTTGGGGTATACCTTGACGCCTGTAACGTCATGTTCGATTATTTCTGATAATCCGCCGGTGTCAGATGCAACGACGGGGCTTTTGGCAGCCATCGCTTCAAGTGCAACTATACCGAAGGGTTCAAACAGCGAGGGCACAACAGACACATCCGCAATTCTTTGAAGCTTTAGCAGTGTTGGTTCATCTAGGAAACCTTGAAAGAGCACTTTATGTTCCAACCCCATGCTACGTACAATGTTTAAGAGCTGCTCTTTCATGTAACCGCTGCCGACGATAATGAATTTAGCGTTAGCTTTACTGAGGATTTTTGGCACCGCGTTAATTAATACGTGGATGCCTTTTTCGTAAACTAAGCGTCCGACGTAGAGTACGATTTTTTCTTCGGGCAAAGCAAACTTGCTTCTGAAATCCCGCAAATCTTCGTTAACGTCATAATTGTGAGTGTTTACTCCGTTTGGAACCATAACTAGCTTGTCGCTTGGCAATCCGAAGACGTATTTTACGTGGGAAATCATGTAGTCACTGCAGCAAATTACCTTCCAAGCCTCGTAGGTGAGCCAGGCTTCGGTTTCATGAATCATTTTTTCGGTTGTGGTATGCAACCCGTCTCGCCTGCCCATCTCGGTTGAATGCATAGTTACCAAGAGAGGTTTTCGAAAAACATGCTTTAGACCGATTCCTGCGTTTGCCACAAGCCAGTCGTGGGCGTGGAAAACGTCGATTTTATCGGCGATTTTTCTGGTTATCGCTGCTGTCTCCCGCTGCATGTTCATGTTCATGAGGTAAACCCATGTGGCGAAGTCAGGTGCAGGGTTTTTGTAGGAATCTATACGGTAAACTTCTACGTCATCTATCACTTCATGAGCGGGTGCACCCGGGAAATCGCAAGTTACTACGTAAACTTTTACGTCTTGTTTAGCTAAATGTTTGGATAGGAAGTAGATGTGGGGTGAGATGCCTCCGATTACTCTTGGCGGATACTCCCAACTTAGCATCATTACGGTTAGTTTATCTTTCATTCTTCTTTGTCTCCGCCACCTTGCTATATGATTTTAGGACGTTTTTTCCTAAAGAATTGGGGTCTGTTGATATGACGGCTATTTTTTCTCTTGGAACTTGGTATATGCGGATTGCTTCTTCTTTCATCCATTCGGATTTTACGTTAACTCTTGCTGCTTCATAAAAGCCGAGCCACTCGATGCTTTTGATAGCCATGTTGTAGGATGCGTCAGCGTTTGGGGAACGATGGTCTTCTAGGCTTTCAACCGAGTAGACAAAGGGTATGCCTAAACCGTTCTTTAACGTGACTGCGGCGGGGATAAAATGCCAGTCGAAAACGTCTATGAGGTCAACTTGCTTGTGAGATTCATAGTAAATACTGGTTGCCGCCCGTTCAACCTCTTGGTTTAAAGTGAGAACCCATGTTAAGACGCCAATGTGTGTTCGAACAGGGTTAGCCACTCTGAAAGTTTTTACGCCGCTGGATTCCTGCGTTTGACCTGTTGCAGAGTCATCATAAGTTACAACATGGACATCCACTTTGCTTTTAGCCAACTGACTTGACAGGGCACTAACATACCCAGAGAGTTGACCTACCACCCTTGGTGGATACTCCCAAGAAAAAATGATGACACGCATGTTTCCACTACGTGAAAAGTGAACAGACCTTAATTATTCCTCGACCATTGAGATAGTACCGTTTTTTGCCTTCATTATCGTAGAAGCTTTCGGCGAACCCTTCAGACTTGTATCGATCTAAAATGCCCTCAATTTCAGCGGGGTCTTTCTGCAGAAGCCGCGCTACTTCCTCGCCTCTCCTTGCCAAATCTGCGGCGGTCGCGCACAGGTTATGCAGGGTCTGCAGGACTTTATCTGGAAACGGAAGCGCTTCTCTCATTCTTTATGCACCGTACCATCAAAGAGTACACGACTTATCTTATAAACGCATGCGAGACAGGTTTCCTTTAGAAAAGCTGGGTTGCATCCTGCAACGCCTCGCTTTGGGCAAGGTAACGTTTTGTTGCAGCTTCAACCATTGCTTTTCTAAGTTTATCCCCTACTTCCACTGAAGCTTTGAGGGCTTTGATTTTGGATGCCAATTTCTTGTCTTTTAACGAGTATCCTGCCCAACTCTCAAAATCGCCTTTGCCTACATGGAACTCTATAGCTCTGACATCTACTTCTTTGAGGGCTTTAATGAAACCCTTAAGACTCCAAGCCATCAACCCCGTATAGCATTCCTTCCCAATGCCCGTATAGAACAAGAAAGGCTCGTTAGCGGTAAGGAGTGAAAGCCTGAGCCTTGCCTCAAAATCGTTAAGCAAAGTTTGAGCAGCTACAAAAGCATCCATCGGCGACTCATATGGGCTAAAGTAAGAATGAACTTCCCCTGGTCCGCCTCCTGCAGTGAACATGTAGTAGAGGTGGTCGCTTGTTTGGAAGTCACGCCACAACCTGAGAAATTCACCGTCGTCCGCCTCCTTTATCAGCGGTTCTAACCTGCGCAGGGTCGTGTAGTAAGCCCACTGCATAACGTTTCCCAGCCACCCTGACTGGTCTCGCTGAATGTCAGCCCAAGAAACCGTTCCTCCAGCTTCTGGAACATCAATTTCTCCTGCCGAAGCATGCTTTTCTATCACTTCAGAGGGCGTAGCCATCTGCAAATGGTCATACTTCAATATTTCATCTGGGAGGTGTTGGAGGAAACTGTGGATGCCTGTTTCTGGCCAGTGGTGCTCGCCGAAGGTTTCGTAGTCTGGGAATATATTGATGACTTCACCCTTGGTTTCGGCTAGCCACCGCGCATACTTGTCTGCGGTCAGGGGCCACTCAGGCCACCATCTAGCGGAAAATCTAAAGCCGATGTCGTCAGTCAACTTGTAATTCCGCAGGAAAATCCGGATTTTTTTTGTGCCTTTAGGAGTGTAGATAAAGTTGGGTGATTTTTCGCCCAGAATCTTCTCCACACCCTCCGTGTAAATGCCCTTGTAACCCATATCCTCAACAGTTTTAGCGATTGTGTTGTTGTAAAGCAACTCTGTATTCTCAAAAATACGTGGTGTAGTCCCAAGCAAATCCTTGATGGTTTGCTTATGCATGGCGACTTGAGCTACAAATTCTTCTTTTTCAGGGTAGAGACTGGCGATAGAGTGATAGTAGGTTTGGTCTAGAAATTCCACTCGTCCTGTGGCTGAGAGTTGCTTGAAGCTTTCAAGGAGGTCTTTGTCGAACATTTCGCATTGTTCAAGAAAAACACCGGAAACGCTGAAGGAAAACTTTGCCTGCTTACGGTCGTGTTTGTGGCGTTCTATTACATCAAGGAGGATCTGGTTTGATGGAAAATAGCATTTGCGTGCGGCACGCTTAAAGATTTCTCGGTCAACCTCGTTATCAAAGTAATAATCGAAAAGTTCAGCCTTGGATAGGCGCCTGAAAACTTTGCCTTCCCAAAACAGATTCCTTCTTAGCCTGTGGGGTTGGTGAACTTCAAAGACAAACACAACATCCGTCATGACGCTTGAGCCTCTACCAAACCATATCAGACCTCACAGGTATTTCTAACTTCTCTCTGGAGGTTTAAGTGCTAGATGTATGGTAAAGTTCCTATGCCAAAAACATCTCTAACAGAAAGCTCAAAAAAAATTTTTAGCTAAATAAGACAGTTTGGGCTGAAAACTGTCCATGTAAGACGCCACAGTTTTACCTAAGGCAGCATTATTGCCACTTTCGGAAATAGGAATTTGCTTAAATGCCAAAAAACTTGAGAAAATCGAATTAGGGAAAAATCTTATATGAAAAGCAGTTGACTACTCAGACATGGCTCCCAACAAAAAAAGTTACTCATCAAAGAAAAAATCTAACAAGACGCTATTCCTCGCAATTGGCATGATAGCTATCATCCTAATTGGTGTCGGGGCATACATTACGTTTGGTCAACCAGCAAACCCACCAGCCGCGACGCCAACTCCCACACCTACCCAAGAGCCAACCGCATCAACATCGCCATCAGCAACACCCAGCGACCCGCATTACGTTAATCCAACAAAAGTGCTTCTCCAAACAACCGTTGGAAACATAACCCTCGAGTTACGAACCGATAAACCAATCACCACAACCAATTTCATCAACATCGTCAACCATGGATGGTACGATGGTACAACCTTCCACCGAGTCATCGCTGGCTTCATGATCCAAGGCGGCCAAATCAGCCAGTCCGTTCCAGCAATCTCAGACGAGATAGGCAGTGATAACCACAACACAAAATACACGATAGCAATGGCAAAAACCAGCCAACCTAACTCTGCAACAAGCGAATTCTTCATAAACGCCGCTGACAACAGCCAAATCACATACCCTGACGGCACCACTTTCGATGGAACCTACACGGTCTTTGGAAGAGTAATCGAAGGCCAAAACATCGTCGACGCAATTGCCAATTCTCAAGTAACGACCAACGTCTATGGAGAAAATAGCCAGCCAGTGCACCCAATCAGCATCATAAAAGCTACAATCATATCTTAATCCCACCCAAAATCAACTTATTTTTTCTTTATAATAAAAAGCGATTTAGCATAGGTATGAAAAGTTAAGATTGGGTGCAATAGGCATAATAGATATAATTCTAATTGGTATTTGGTCATAAATTATGTCAGGACAACCAACTAATCAACCCGAAACTAAAGTTTTACTTCACACAAGCATGGGCGACATAACAATCGCATTAAGAAACGACATGCCGATAACCACAGGAAACTTCAAAAACCTCGTACAAAAAGGAACCTACAACGGCACAATCTTCCACAGAGTAATACCGGGCTTCATGATCCAAGGCGGCGACCCAACAGGAACAGGATACGGAGACCCATCAATACCCGACATTAAAGACGAATTCACCAAGACCAACCGCAACGACCGAGGCAGCATCTCGATGGCAAATGCAGGTCCAAACACGGGAAGCAGCCAATTCTTCATAAACCAAGTAAACAACAATTTCTTAGACAGCAAGCATCCAGCGTTTGGCAAAGTCGTCTCCAGAATGGATGTCGTCGACAAAATCGCCAAGGTACCAACAGGTGCTAACGATAAACCACGCACAAACGTAACAATAATCAACGCGTCGGTTTTGCCTTAAACAAAAAATAAAAATTAAAAATAGACTACTTTTTCTTTTCTTCTTCAGCTTTAGGTTTAGAACCGATTTCTACGACTTGTATGCTTATTTGGTATCTTTTTCCGCCAGCCACCATCTTGCCTGTTCCATAGTATCCTCTGCTGCCTGTTTTGAAGTCTTTCTTGTCTAGGATAAAGTTTTGTTTGTCGCCGTTTAGCTGGAGGCTTGCCATATTTACATCGCTACTCATTTCAAAGTTCACCTTGCTTTACTTTGAGGTGATGTTGCATTTCACCTTTTCGCTCGCCCAGCCAATCATTCTTGCACAATCAAGTATTCCTTATTTTCATAAGACCCAAATCAACCACCACCATGAAAATGAAGGGCAAAGAAGGTAGAAAAACGCGAAAAACATGTTACCGAATAAAAGAGTGAAAGGTAAAAGAGAACGCTTGGATTTGAAAAGCCCAAACCAACCGCATGAAGCAAACCTAACAAAGCGGACTCTGTAAGAGTCAATGCTAAACTTGCAAGGAATTGGATGGTGAGTCTTCTTCTTTCTTTTCCGAACATAACAGTTGAGATAAGGGCTGAGAGGACAACATCCAGGCGAAGGAGCAGATGAAAACGGTTAGGTTTACGTTCGAACGTATCAAGGATGCAAGAGCTGGAATAGAACCCTTCAAGAGGAGGTCAGGGTGGTTAGGGCAGATTGAGTGAAGATTTGGTAGCTAACCATCAGAATCCACGCTAAAACCAGATAGATTGCCTTTCGAGGGATTGATCTAGCCACTCAAGACGCACCGGAGACACTAGAGCGCAAAGGCTATTTTTTAACGTATACTACTCCAGATGCGGCTTATTTTACAATCTTAAAAACAGTTGAGTGAATGTCCAACCTTTAAAAAATTGGTTTTTGGCGGGTCATATTATTCAGTTTATCTTTGAAGCGTAGCGCCGTGGCGCAAAAATGGGTATCCCCCTTAAAAATTATCTGATATTATGCGCATTATCTCGGTTTTTTAGCTATTCGTAGAAAGGGTTTTCTCGCTTGCATTCAGCACAAAAAACTTTACAATTTTCAAAATCTATCTCTTCAACCTTGCAACCGCAATAAGGGCAAGCATCCAACTGTTTTTTAAACTTAATTTGCTCTGGGTCTTTTACCTGTTTATGTTTCTGCATTAGTTACTGCATTCATAAAAAAGATAGGGTTTTAGGTTTTTAATATTTTCCTAAGAAAAGAAGGAATAAAAGATTGCGCTTTGGGGTTCTGATAACTCTTCGGGTTTTCAGCCTGTTTGTTTCCTTTGATAACTTTCGGGTCATGTACTTCAAACTCCATAGTCCGACTCTGAACTCTCCGAAATGTCCAGAACCGAAAAGTATGTTTTCTCCCGAGTTTCAATCCTTGTTTTAATGGATTTCATTCTCCGACTCCTTTTTCAACTAGGTCATGGCATTCAAGTATAGCGTTTCAATCCTTGTTTTAATGGATTTCATTCTCCGACGAGTAGTCAGAAGGCAACCCAAAAACAGGCATTTTGTTTCAATCCTTGTTTTAATGGATTTCATTCTCCGACTTCCAACTAAAGCGAGGTCAGCGCGGTCAACAACCACGTTTCAATCCTTGTTTTAATGGATTTCATTCTCCGACCAAATAGTATTGATGGTTAACTGTTGGTCGAAGAAAGAGTTTCAATCCTTGTTTTAATGGATTTCATTCTCCGACCTTTCTGAATGCCACTGAAGATAATGAGGAAATAGTGTTTCAATCCTTGTTTTAATGGATTTCATTCTCCGACTTTCGCCTTTCTAAGTCATAATCAACTTTGAATTGGGTTTCAATCCTTGTTTTAATGGATTTCATTCTCCGACACTAAACAGTTCCCTGCAGATTTGCATTTTTGGTTCTGGTGGAAGTTTCAATCCTTGTTTTAATGGATTTCATTCTCCGACTTAACCCTTACTAACCTATAGTGTCCGAGACAGTATTGTTTCAATCCTTGTTTTAATGGATTTCATTCTCCGACAATGTTTTTTTTGCTCTCACCGGATTGTTCTCTGATGTTTCAATCCTTGTTTTAATGGATTTCATTCTCCGACCTAATTGCACCAACTTTTAGTTAAGGATAGAGCATTTAGTTTCAATCCTTGTTTTAATGGATTTCATTCTCCGACAATATGATGTTACTGTTCCTACTCAAGATTTTAATTGGGGTTTCAATCCTTGTTTTAATGGATTTCATTCTCCGACCGAGTTCAGCCGCGTCGAAGGCAAAGACAGTCAATTTGGTTTCAATCCTTGTTTTAATGGATTTCATTCTCCGACTAACATCAACTCTTACACATTACGATGGTTACTTGTTTCAATCCTTGTTTTAATGGATTTCATTCTCCGACTACAATCTGCACAAATCCAACTTGTACCTTTACTCAGTTTCAATCCTTGTTTTAATGGATTTCATTCTCCGACCCCTGCTCAAATAAGCTTGCAGTCCAATAGAACATTGAGTTTCAATCCTTGTTTTAATGGATTTCATTCTCCGACTCGCTGAAGCCATCGAAGCCTAAAGCAACACAAGCACCTAGTTTCAATCCTTGTTTTAATGGATTTCATTCTCCGACTTATGCAGTGCATTCCAGGCGTCTTTGCTTATTTGAGTTTCAATCCTTGTTTTAATGGATTTCATTCTCCGACTCTTCCTCTGTGAGGTCGCCGTCTTTGGCTTTCTGAATGTTTCAATCCTTGTTTTAATGGATTTCATTCTCCGACCAAGTTGCGCGAGGCTTATGCGGTATGCGTCGGCGTCGTTTCAATCCTTGTTTTAATGGATTTCATTCTCCGACAGTCTTTGTATTCTTCTGCTTTGTCTTCTGTGTCAGCTAGTTTCAATCCTTGTTTTAATGGATTTCATTCTCCGACATTTCATTCTCCGACCCCAATGCTAAATCAAAGAATCCTCTGTCGCCTGCCACTGACAGTTTCAATCCTTGTTTTAATGGATTTCATTCTCCGACTCGAGTTGAGTTAATATTTTGTGGATTACGCCGCTGTTGTTTCAATCCTTGTTTTAATGGATTTCATTCTCCGACGATTTGCTGGATTAACTCTGTTGGAACCCAATGCCCGAAGTTTCAATCCTTGTTTTAATGGATTTCATTCTCCGACCTTCGTCTTCAGCAGTCCATTCTTCACCCATTAATTTTGTTTCAATCCTTGTTTTAATGGATTTCATTCTCCGACTGAACCAAAAGCAGGAGTTATACCCGAATTTGCGCTATGAATAGTGTTTCAATCCTTGTTTTAATGGATTTCATTCTCCGACCTGCAATTGGGATGCAGGCGACACCTTAGAAGTAACCTGGTTTCAATCCTTGTTTTAATGGATTTCATTCTCCGACTTTTAGGTATGTTAGAATCAACAATTAAGGATTATAGTTTCAATCCTTGTTTTAATGGATTTCATTCTCCGACCTGCTTGCAAGCCTGTTGAATCTATATCGACGATGCTGTAGTGTTTCAATCCTTGTTTTAATGGATTTCATTCTCCGACTTTAGCACAATTCTAAATCAAACAGCAGCCAAGTTTCAATCCTTGTTTTAATGGATTTCATTCTCCGACAGCACGTTTTGTCGGCTTCTTTTGATGTTTTAAGACTTTTTTGGAGTTGTTTAAGAGTCATATTTTTCACCACCTTTTTTTATTGAATCTCTTATAAACAGGTGCCATATTATACAAAAAACGTATTTGTGGTTTGTTCTTTCAGGAACCCTAATTGTTTGTCATATACTCCTGTTTGTTGAATTATCATTTTTGAGATATAACCCATGTCAATGGAATCCATGTATCCTACAGTTTCTTTAAACTTCTCCGGGACCGAAATTGTATAGTCCCATAATTGTTTCTTAATTTTCATGAATTCACGTCGTTTTTCAGACGGTTCAGCAATTTCTTGTATTCTCTCGAACTCTTTCCACATCTTAACAGCTTCATCGTCATACTCAATGAACACATCGATCTTGGGGTAGTCTTCAGCTATAAGTTTAAAGTTACGTTGAATTTCCTCAAATTCAAGTCGAGCAATATTTTCAAGTAATTTATTTGCTTCATCATTGCTCATGGAGTGCTTTACTAACTGGTAATATTCCTCAACCACCTCTTTAAACCCCTGTTCAGGTATCACCGTTTTTTTCTCAAGAACCTGCAGGGTCTTATCGATAAGCATCGAGTTACAGCCATAAATATAGCTGTAATAGAAGCGTCGCTCATCGTTTATCCTGAAAAGCTTAACTAAACCGTGTTTTTCGTTAAAGTTTCTATTACATCGACCAGAAGCTTGCACTACAGAGTCTAACGTACCAAAATCGCGATACACAACATCCACGTCAAGGTCTACACCAGCTTCAACAAGCTGCGTACTAACAATAATCTTTCTTTTTCCGCCTTTACATATCTGGGTTATACGATCAAGACGTTCCTTAGGAAAAACCCTAGTGGATAAGTAAACAAGGTTCTCTTTACCCATACATTTCTGGAGGTGCTGATACACCTGTTGAGAACTGTTGATAGTGTTCATTATTATCAGAAAACTTTTTTCAGGATTAGCTTCAATATCAACTACTACTTGCGCCATAAAAACATCTAAAGTTACAGGTTCAAGGCGAGGAACAAGATCCAACCGATCAAACTGGCGGAAATACTGATCATTGTTTGCACATAATTCTTTAATTTCAGTTTCTGGCTGAAAAATAAGTGGCTGCGTAGCCGTCATAAAAATAAAGTATGTGTTAAACAGCGCGGATAAAGTTTTCAGGTATTCTCGTAGTAATAGCCAATATTTATGTGGAAGTGACTGGACCTCATCAAGAATTATAATCGAGTTAGCTAATCTATGATATTTCCGTAGAGACCGATTCCTGTTTGTAAACAAAGTATGAAAAAGCTGAACAAACGTTGTAACTATAACCTCAGAGTTCCATCCTTCAACAAGGAAAAGACCCTTCTCGGGATCAAACTCATTTTCATCCGTAGAATAATACGTGCCCGCTAGGTGATGATGCTTTAAAAGAAGGTCATTGGTAGGCTTTTCTCCGGTGACTGTTTCAAACACGTTCTCAAATACTTTACAGTTTTGATCAATGATGCTGATGAATGAAATACAATAAAAAATTCGGGGATTAAATCTCTGCTCACACCGCAGCCTAGATGCAAGTCTATTTGCAAACGCTAACCCCGTTAACGTTTTACCTGTTCCAGTGGGCGCATTAAGAGAATAAATCTTCTGGGCAAGATCAAGTGATTCCACACATTTTGTTGTTTCTTGGTATATACTGTTTCTTATTTTGTTAATTTTCGTGGTTGATTTATTGAACCCTTTTAGGCGCCGATATGTGTCGACGATGTTATCAGGAATTGGTTCATGCCTTTTTACAGTGATGCCTGAAGCATGCTCTTTGTCTGCTTGCAGCAAAATTGAATAACAAAAACTAGTTAAAATGGCTGGAAACAAATTACCTGTTTTCAAGAATTTCCACAAGATTCTTCGGCTTCGTTTCATCTGCTCCAATATTGAATCCAAGTCTTCTTTGAACGTGATAAATATCTGCTCAGAAAATACATTTTTATAGAGTTCCGTCACAGTTTCAACAGTAATAGAATCAAGCTGCTTTTTCAAAATATCTTGTTTGTCACTATCTTGGAGGAGGTCGCTAATTTCTTCTCGTATATTTTTTAGATTCCCATGATGTCTTTTCACTACTAAATAGCCTATGAGCGGCATGACTTCATCGAGGGGCGAATCAGATAGGTAATACTGATTTTTTAAGACATAATATGTGAACACCGCAGAAATAAGACTATGATGAGTTTCTTTCCTGTTTTTTAATTTTCTTTTCTTTTGTTCATCTGTTTCATGGATATATTCCTGAAAAAAAGTTGTTGTTTTCCCAAAATCATGGCACCAACCAACCATTTCAAGGGTTTTTGCAAGTTTATCTTGCGTAAGATCAATAGATTCAAGATTGAGTTTAGGTTCCATACACAGTTTACAACATAATTCTGAAACTCTTTGAAGATGGTCTCGAAGTTGTTTATCTGGACGAGCTAGTAGATTAAAGGAAAGTGATGGCTTCATTGGTTTCAAGTCGGATGAACTGATTTACCCTTGCTTTTACAGGTCTAGTTTTTCTTTCAAAAATCACCTGTTCATACTCAGTAATGGTTCTATCTGGGAGCATGTTCCCGGGCATAGTCTCTGATAAATACTCATACTCATCTTGGAAAATTAGCTCTATCATGTTCTTTTTAGGCAAAGCGGTTAAAATCTCAATTTCAGATTGTGCTTCAACTGTTTCCGCATTGTACTCATCCACGTAATTGAAATTAGCTAATAATTCACTTAATCCTAAACAGGGCGTGTAAACTGTTTTATGAGCTTCCAACATTTCCTTGAGTTTCCGATAAATGGATTCATCTTGATGATAGACAAAAATCCTGTATTTCGGATTTTTTAGAAACTCAAAGCGTATCTGGGTCCGCTGTTTTATCTGGTTCATCATTTTTCCCGCCTTTTTTGTATCGATAAGATTTTCAGCAAATGTAATCTTTTTCACTTCACTTAGTAATTGCACGGCTACTGAAGCATCTTTATCGGAAAAATAACGAAGATACTCTGTTTTATCTAAACCAATAATTGCAGCTAAGAGCCCACATAATGTTGTTCTGGGTGGTATAGAAAAAGTAAGGGGACTTGTTGTGGTATAATGTTTCCTAAAGTGGGCGTAGTCGCCCCAAAGGTCAAAGACAAGAGCCTTATCCATCATACATCACAATTAGAGATCAAGCTGATTCACTGTTAAGCCTTGTTTAACAAGCTCTTTTGTCAGATCAATTTGGTCACTTTCGCGTTTGAATGTTAACCGTTCATCAAGCATCAGATCTATATCCCTTATTTTGTCGGCATTAGCACGTAGTTTGTCAAGTAACTGAGTCACATTTAGAACGTAATCGTCGATGTCTCTAATTTCTTCATCTCTAATTTCCGATTTGAGTACGAGTAAAGCGTTAAGATCGCCTATGTGATAGTTTTTTTCTTTGTAGTTTATTTTCAAGAGAAGCCTAGGCACCTGACCAACTTTAGAACGACTAATCAAATTTTTAGTTCCGTTCCAAAGGGCATCCATCAACAGGTCAACGTCACTATTTGTAAGCTTAGTGTGTTTAGCAGCGTTCTCGTTAACTACCCCATAGAAACCTATGAGACTATACGGAAGAACATACATCTCAGTAAAAGTACCTTGATCTTTACCTTTATCTGATGGATAAACTGTCGTACCCTTAATGAATTTTAGCTGCACTTTATGCAAAGATCGCCCTATCTTAAACTGGACAGGCCCTGTGAAAATAATAGTATTCTTTTTAACTGCAGCTGTCGCTCCAAATAACCGTATATCGATACATTTATTGGTCAGATCGTTAGCCGATTCAATTTTCAGATCAGTCATGCGTTCTTCTTTAGTCTTTAGTGTACCGTCATCTTTTTTCACGCCTAAAATGAATACCTCTTCGTTACGGAAGTCATACAGATAATCGCGAACTGTTCTTTTTAATCGAACATCCGTAACGAGATTTAACATGCTCTCTTCGTCTATGCGCGGCTTATTCTCATCCAAAGGATCCCCATTAGGATTACTATCCTTAACGTCATAGAGAAAAACTATTTCAGATCTGTTAGATACTATTTCACTCATCATTTTTCAACTCTTTTGATTGTTTTAAATAGCTAGCCAAATTCATTCCCAGCACGAAATAGAAACTAACTTCATCTTTGGATAGCCTCCAATCAGTGCCAGCTTGAATTAAATACTCGGTAGCAAGTTTCTCCAATTGACTATAATAGTTTTTCTCGTATTCTTCAAACTTGTTCTGTATTTCCGGAAAAAGTGATTCAACTTTTCTTTGATCTAACCGAAGACCCAGAAGTTTTACCCTGAACGGTGCACGTGCGGGTGGGACACCCCTAATAATGCATTGGATGTCAATTAGAAGTTGCGTGAGAGCGCCTACAATGAAAACTGCACGCGTAGAGTTTCTGTTGAAGAATTCAGGGAAACTATTAAAGACGGCTTCGAGTTTTTGTGTGCTATTTTCATGTTTGGGATCGCTTATTATTTCACGAAGTTTATTTTCATTCATCTTATCACCGTGATCATAATCACTTAGAATACCTAATCGCTGGAGATATAGCAAAGAACAGAGACCTCTCATTCCAGCCTCCTTTGTACTGTAATCCTGTGCAAACTGTTTCCTCATACGGTTAACTATACCGTTGATGAAGAAACGGTAGCTAACTTTTTCGTTCTGGAAAACCTTGGTTACAATATCAAGGAAATATGAACTCTTATCTTCATCCATTCGTTTTCCGAAAAAATACCAAAACGAACCGAAGTTAAACTCCAGTGGTTTTTCTCCAGTTTGTTTCTTTTTCTCATAAACCTTGACAGTATATTCTTTAAAATACCGGTTTTGGTCAACAGACTCTTTTACTTTGAAGAGTTCACGTAATCTACTCGGGAATACACCTTCAATATACCGTAAAATCTTGAATTCATTATTTGAAGCAGCATAAATTAGGATATTACATTGGAACGTGTTAGGTTTACCTGAAATATAATCAAATATATCGTCCTCTGTTTCGTCCAATAGTTTTTTATAAACTTTTGTTAACCTAATTTGTGCCCCTTTCGCATGATAATATTGCAGTGGTTCGTAAACTTCATCATTAACGTTAATCGTTACAGACTTTGGAATCAAGAAATAATCAAAACTGTAAAATCTAAACGTGGCATTTTCTTCTAGAAATTTTTTACCTTCTTCAAGAGTTAACGCGCAATTTCTACAGACAGGATAGTTTTTCCAAGCTTTGCTTTGATCAAAGCCCCCAGATACCATGCCTGGCTTATCAACTGTATAGAAATTATAAGTTGAAACAAAACCGTACACTTCAGCCCTTTTTTCTTTACAAATAGCACATGTCTGGTTTTTTGATTTTGAGATTTTATTAAATTTTTGAGAATAATTTGCCAAAGCATTTACACGTAATATTTTCCTAAACGCAGAAATGTCTCCGAGATATTTTTTTTCACCCTTGTCGTGAAGAATTATTGTGATTATTCCACTTTGTCTCTCTTTTTTAAGAGAATTATATTCAGCGGTGATGTCTTCAAGTATTTGTTTGCTGTTTGATAGTATACATGCTTTGATGCTAGTGAGGAGCGCACGTTCATCTTCGGTGAGCCCGTATGAAGGATCAGAAAAGTCAGCATCGAACCATTTGAGAAATTTCCCTCTAAACGTTTTCTTAGGCTCTGTTAATCTACATGTAGGAGAAAGATCTGGCCCATTTGAACTACCACGCCTGTAAAGATAACTGGCTACTTTGTCTGATGTATATTCGTCGGTTCCAACTCGAATAAAAGTTATATCTTCGCCTTTTTTGCTAAGCTCTACAGTTATTATGGTTTTATAAAGATCTGAACTTTTTGGGTCTTCACATAAGATTTCAGTTGCATGTTCAACATCATCAAGACTAACATGCTTATTACTTAAGGAGTAAACGCCAACGTTATAGATGGCTTCGATCATAATGCACTGAATAACAGCAAATATTGCTTAAAACATTTTGCATCAATGTGGACAGATTCGTCTGTAGCAGCAATCAACGCATCGTTTCTTATTTCCCGTTACTTCGGGAAACTCTTCCCTTTGAATAATAAAAAATATGTTCTTTATTATGTCCCCTGCTTGCTGAAACAGTTTCTCATTTAATGGTATCTCCACAATCTTGTTTCCGCTACGGCAATAACACAGATAACCTCTATGCACGGGACGATTGAAATGTTCCGCTATCATTAATCCATACAACGCAGATTGGTATTTATGAGTATTAAAAACGTGATTACTGTATTTAGCAAATTTATAGTCTAATGGCGCCGCTGAACCATCATCAAAAAAAAGCACCTCATCCATACTACCTCTAATCCGGTGTTTCTTTGAGCAAAGATAAATCCCAATGAGTTTATCCGTTACTCGGTATCGTTTCCTCAGATATCCAAGGTTTGTTTTCTCTTTACTTTTATGAAGTGCTCTGCCCTTCTGCACTTTAATTAATCGCCCCTCACGTTGAGGTATTCCCAAACAATGAATAAAATAGGTGAAGCGAGGACAGAAAAGATACTCAATTACATCGCTAATTGTGATTGACTCTTCAGAGAAACATGATGCCAAGCTTATCCCTCACAAGCTCAAGGTCAAAGTCTTTTCCCAGTAATTGTATTTGCTTTAAACACTTATCACACATTGGAAAAACATATACTGAATCGGTTTCTTCGATCAAATCTCGACATTCAAGGGCGAGAGAATCCAGCTGACTAGAATTCAATGTACCTAAGAAAGCGCTTTTCTGAACCCTGTATAACCCATAACCTTTACATCGATTAGCCACGACATTTCGGACACTGTTGTCGCTAATATCATATATCACCCAAACAAGCAAAGAAGTCACTTTCCAGTTAGTTCATTTGCTATGCAGTAACAGTTAGATTGGATAATATTTCGTATCTTAGTTTTCTTTCGTTGATACATAACGTACGTGTCGAAATGATCATTTAAAGTGGTCATTAAAATCTTTTTACCATTATCATTTAACACACATCCACCTTCAACCAAATCAAAACAGGTATCGTTCATCATTTTACGTGTAAAAAGAAAAAGCACTATCTCGTCAACATGACTTCTATACTGCTCTATAACGTCAAAAACAAACGATTTTTTGTTATAATCATCAGTGTGAAGAAAACCAACGTAAGGATCAAGCCCCGCTAAAATACAGGTTCTTTCAACTATGCTATAAAGAACACCATACCCATAATTTAAAGTGCAATTAAAAGGATCCTTTGCCGGACGCCTACTTCTACCTTTGAATTTCCATTTTTGTGACAGCGCATCTGAAAGGGCCTCAAAATATATGCGTGATGAAATGCCCTCAAGACCAAGAATTTTTTGCCGGCTTTCGTCAATTTTACCCTCAAGTTCACAAATTTGCTTATTATATTTTTGAATCTGTTCAATAACAAATGCTAATTGCTCTTGCTGCACCGGTCTAGTTTTTTTCAGTTTCTTTAACAAGTCAATTTGATTTTTCAGTTTCTTTTCGATCCATTCTTTAACTAAGTCGAGTCCTTTATCACCTACACTTGCTTCTAATTGTCTCCGCCTAATCAATGGTGTGCTCCCTAAATTGGGGTGCCATACTCTAGCGTATGGATCGCCATATTCGTCAAGGAATACAATATCAATATTGTTTTTCATCGCACACTGAATAGCGTCAGTAGAAACGAGAGCTGAAGTGGATATCCAAATATTGTCCACTTTAATTACAGGCACCTCAATATTTTTTTCATCCATCATGACCAGAAACATGTCATTATGTTTCCTAAGATATGCACCAAAATTGTTTATAACAAGCTGCATTTCTATCCCTCCAAAATAACCCCAAATCCTCTAGATACTGATTTACCTATACTGAATAATGGAGGCATATCAAAGTTTATTTTGAATTGCCCGTAAAACCCTAGTATGAAACTGTCCTTTATGTTGCAATTAACGGGTTTAACATATTGTATTTCAGCAAAAATTTTTTTATCTACTTTGATGTCGAGCCCTTTTGTTGCGGAAAGTATGTTCCCTATGAGTATCCGCGATAATAATTCTTTTCTTGTGATCCAATTTGCATCATTGTATTTCACGTAATTAGTATTGTTTAAAGCCAGCCACGGTGTAACGAAATAGTATTGCTTCTGTGAATCTATAACCGTAAATATGTGAGCTTTTATGTTTAATCGTTTATCAAGGATAGGATATTTTTCAGTTCCAATGGTTAGGTCATCTAATTCACTAAATAACTTTGATACTTCATCTGCGCCGGCTTGTATACCAAAAATTATTGCTTGCCCTCGCAAAATTAAGTAATGTATTAATGGATATCTATACGCTAATTTACTGTTTTGCAAGTGTTGATGAAACAACAGGTTGTTTAAGTGTTTAGATGCAATATTCCCTCTGAGTTTTTCTGGGCTGTTAGGGATTAACTTGCTTGAGGTTAAAACAAGCGTTGATATTTTAATCGACAAGTTACGCTAAACCTCCCACGTTTCACCATCAAATCATAAACACACTTGCACATAGCCTTAAGCTCAACGAGCACCCGCATAAAGTAGAATCACGGGGATGTTGCCTTTTAAGAATTGCGCAAATTTTAGTGCCGGTAGCCGACAAATTAAATCTTTGTTTGCATAAGCATTTCAACAAGCTAATTAGCTCTGTAATTTTTGGGCACTGCATTTGGCACAAGTTCTGAGGTTCTAATTTTTACAGCTTTTTTAAGACTTCTGAAGCCATAGGAAATAAAACTCAGTCACAGTTAGAAATGGAGTGGCAAACTTGGCGCACAACAGAACTTGGCGTAAGAAAGAAAATAAAAACATCATTCCACAGTGTTGACTTAGCTTCACCTTATTTACCTACAGAAAACTTCCTTAAAAAAGCTAAAGATGTTGAGCCAATTGCCTTAATTTGTGAAGGCACCAGAATGGCGGTTAAAGAAACACGACAAAATTATTCTGAACCTCAAGTTAAACAACTTAGTGATAAGATAGTGGCTTCAACTGACAAAGCCGTATTCACAATTCATGCCAGCCGAGACATAGACAGGTTCAACAGCTTCTTTGAAGTTGCCAATAAAAACAATAGAAAAATAAACTCTAGCTTGATTAATCTATTACCATAATACCTGACAATTATTCTATTACTTTACTGATTATAATTTGATTACTTACTTCTCTATCTCATATGTGACTGATAGAGGGTGGATACCCACCTTCATAAGGAAAAGGTCGGCATAAGCTAACAAGCCAATTCTAAAATAAAATTTCGCTAGCAGTTCTGTTTCTTTTAACGAATGCTCTTTTTTATCGGATGTTATCCTGAGTATAGGGAGCATCGCCTCATAATAGGGAGGCATCGTCATATTGCTTATTTATGTAGGCTAATCTCTTAATTAAACTAGGCTTATTTTTTAAAGAAGCTGTTCTAAGCTAAAATCTGTTAATAACCGATGCGAAACTGTAACTTGATGCTTGTAACTAGGCACTTCCAACACTTGTTTGAGAGAGGAACCTCTCGGTTTTTCTATTTTCTGATAGATTGATTAGTTAAAACGCCTTTACATTACTAGGCAAAAAAGTGCTTAACCAATTAATGGCTCTAAATGGTTTGATTAGGTCAGTTGCTTCTGTAGATTGTCTTTGCAATTTTGCGTGTAAACTCTTTTTTTGTGTAGCTGTCTAATACGTGCGTTTATACTGTCTGTGATTATTGATGTTGTATCTGACTAATTGTTAGAGTGTGTTAGATGGATTTTTTTATATAGAATTTAATGTGACATCGGCGTACTATAAAGTTTTTTAAGGTTAATTTCAACCAATTATGATGTTCGTTATTGAATTTCTGATTGTTGATTGATTGCCATCAATTATTTTATCGCTTATTTTTCATTATTTACGACTAGTCTCGCGCTTCTTCTGCCAAATTAATGTTTACAAGAGCAGCACATGGCAAAACGGCTTTTTATAAGTTAAATGGCAATAATCATTCTGTTTACACGCCTATTTACGCTAAAAGCACGGTAAATCACGCCGATAAACGAATAAACCATGTTTTGGGCTGATTACAAATACTATAAAATAGCTTTTTGTTTACCATGCTCTTTACCATGAAAATGGGGCAATACACTTAACTTACAGTTCTAAAGGCTTATTTTACAGTTCCTTTTACAATGTCATGGTATTTTGCCATAAAATTAATCTTCCAGAATACCCATTCAAAAAGCTGTTTCTGCACAAATCAATTTGCAACAGTTCAAAGACTCAAAATTAAGAATAAAATGGTGCGGTCGCCGGGATTTGAACCCGGGATCATTAGCTTGGAAGGCTAAAGTCCTAAACCAGACTAGACGACAACCGCCCTTGTTTTGCTGATTAAGGCTCACTTCAGGCTTTAATAGGTCAACATTCCATGCTTGACCTATTTGACCACTTATTGCCTTTTCAGTATCCAATGAAATATTGTGTGATTTTAATAAATCTTTCAGAGCGTCAAGTTATCTATCTTGCAATAAGTAAATTGGGGCTTATGAGTCAATGAATCATTATGGGAATAATAGAGAATCCTATCATACCTGATAGTGCCTTCTCTGTTTAGAAATATCTGAGTTAAACCCATCTTCTTACATCGGCATTCTAACTTTACACATTTAATCTTGATTTTAATGCTTCCTTATGGCTTGGAGCTGACCAGAGAGCTGAAAGAGCTATTTAGTGACCATTAGAAGGTAATTTGGGAGCGTCAGTCTGCTTTGTTTTCTCATCTTAGTGTTATGATGAAGATGGCATTACTATTAATGTAAAGATAAATACAAACAATGGATAATTCCATAATAGTGCTCCAACTCCTGTAGGGGTTAATTCGATTGGACCAATGTATTGGGTATCAATAGATACACCTACTGATCCTTACTACTTTGTCTGTGCTTATTAGCTCTGAGAGAATCAATTGGCTAGATGGTAATAGCAGTAAACTCATCACAATATTGAAAACAATAATGTAAGTTGTTAGTCTCTTGGATGACATAGTGGTTTATGTGTTTTTTGTTAATTTATTAAATTACGGGATAGAGATGTTAAGAACTATTTTTGGAGTGTGAAGAAGAAAATAGATTAGTCTTCAAACGATTTCAAAATCTTCTTGTCTATCTTCTTCATTTCTTTACTTACGATTTTCAACCTTTCCCTCAAGGATATGATTGTTTTGAATTTATCAGAAGTTGATGCAGAGGTTAATGTTACAGTTTTATCAACAGTTAAAGACTCATATGACCTAAGAAGCTCATTCTCTATTTCCAACCTTTCTCCACTTAGTGCTTTGTACTGTTTAAGCAACCTGTTGAAATTAACTTGTGAGAATTTTTTCATTTTAAATCATACCTTCACTTTACAAACATTAGTTTACGTATTTGAATTTTTAGAAAAGTTCCTTAAAGTGACGCATATTCTCGAAATAGCTTAGTTTTCTCAATATTGGAAAGATATGTGATAGACTGTTTTACGTCCTAGACACACTGCCCGTTGCAACCTGCAAACAATATGAAAAAAAAGACTGCTGTTAGGTTAATGCTTACATATCTATTTGCAATTTTTGAACTGCTATTTTGAATTTACTGTGGCATTTACCACAATCATACCCTTCGATTCTGAAAACATGGTTTTTCAGCACCTTTGAGGGTTTGTCAATATCTGCGCCACAAAAAGGACAGTGTGCCATTGAGAATCAACCATTGCACTCAATGACTGCTGAGGATAAGAATTTTATCTACAGAAAATATGCAATGCGACGATAACTTACTTCATGTTGAGGGTTTGTTAAATGCCATAAAATTGTGAATATTGACTAACAATATATTGCATATCTATGGATATTTCTTCTTAAGAGCGCTTTTTCTTGTGAGAGGAAAATGGGAAATATTCGATTTATACCCTGCCCATTTCTACGCGATGGTTCTACCTTCAACCAAAAGAACAAACTTAGTCAAATATAAAATTTGATCGCTGTCCCCATAAGCTAAGGTTGATGGCAATGTTGCTTTAGGGATAAGTAGTTGATGAAAAAAGACTGGAAAACCATTTTTGCAGGGAAGCCTATATCTTAGTCACGACTTATGAATATTGCAGTTTAGGTTGACTAAGATGAGTTCAGGAAAGGATAGACAAAAAATTCCCGGAAGCCGAATGAAGATCCTAACAAAAGACGCAAAGCAAATGGTAAATGGACCATACTACTGCCCCAAATGCCGAAAAGAACTACTGCAGATTTGCGTGAACCTTAAAACCAAAGAAGTGTACGCAGTCTGCAAATGCGGACTTGAATGGTCGTTAACTTACGCGCCCGTCTTCCAACCTATAGATTACTACAATAAATTCCGTGACGCTTGGAAAAAGCAAAGCTACGGCATAATCAAACAAAAATAGCCAATATTACACATGCACAAGTCGTCTTCAAAACGACGACGCATTCAAAACCAATGACCTATAAGCAAGAAAACTCCATTAGGAAAAGGAGCAAATGCTTTGACTGAAGAAAAACTCTACTTCACCCGCAAACTTCTTGTTTTGGGGAACCTTGGGCTTTTAGCATGGATTTTGCTAGCATTCTACAGCTTCTTGCTTTACAGTTTTCTTTACAGTTGGCTCTACCTGATTTTTTTGGCTTTCATGGTTTATGCAGTCTTACGTAGGCTGGGCTGCAGTAGCTGCTACAAATGCAAGGCTTGCACGAGCGGTTTTGGAAAATTATCAGGCGCTTTTTTCGGAAGGGGATTTGTAAAAAAGGAGAGCGTGGGCAATAGAATTGGGCTGGTGGCTTTCGTCTATTTGCTATTGTTGCCGATTCCAGCTACGTTGTTGTCTGTTTCGCTTTTCGACTCGTTTTCTTATCTTAAGGTGCTGGTGTTGGTGTGCCTTTTCGCGGTAGCGATTTACAGCTTAACCACTTGGTCTAAGCGTTCAACAGCAACCAAGAAATCGTGATTTGGGATAAGTTTTAAACATTAGACTGAGAACAATTACGACGTTGAATTGGTCAAGATGGGCGAACTCTCGCTGAAACATAAACCAATCAAACTATTAATCATCGTAACCTTAGCGTTCATTATATCTGCACCCATGATTCTCCCTCATCAAGCAGCAGCCCAAACCGACGGGTACTACGACAAATCGTTCGCCTGGGATTACAACGGGCAACATTGGACCTGGAACCTAAGTATTCCAGTTGATTTATACAACGCTTACAAGTCGGTTCCAGTTTCCACGCGGACAAGCGATGGACCAGCAGGCTATGGCTTTTGCACCACAACTAAAGATTCATACATACAGAGCTTAGCCAACCAGCTAAATGACACAGCAAACCGACAAGGATACGATGACTTCCACAAAGTCAGTTTTGTGTTGGCGTTCGTTCAAAGCTTACCCTATACGTCAGATAAAGTAACAACTGGATATGATGAGTACCCACGGTTTCCAATAGAGACCTTGGTTGACGATGGAGGAGACTGCGAGGACACATCCATACTTTTTGCGACTTTAACACTCATAATGGGCTACGGCACTGTCTACATTAATCCTCCAAACCACTACGCAGTCGGCATTCTTGGAAATGACCTACAAGGCACATATTGGACCTACCCTGAAGGCTCAAACAAAACCTACTATTACTGCGAAACCACAGGAAACGGATTCAACATTGGGCAGTTACCTGATGAATTCAGCGGTCAAAGCGCCTTCATCTACACTATAGATGAAAGCAAACAGTTTATTCCCAATGTAGTGGCTTTGCCGACTTTGGAGCCAACTCCAACAGGAGCACCCGTCACAACAACCAAACCAACACATCAACCAGCCCCAACAGATTCCGGTTCCCTTAACATCACCCAACCAAGCGTTCAGCCAGTACTACCTCTATCGTTCAACTTAATCGCTGATAATCCTCTCTTGTTCGTAATCATTGCGTTGGCTGTCGCAGTTTCGATAGGTTTGGCTGTTTGGTCTGTAAGAAAACCGAGGCAGTATCCAGTCGAGGTATCGAATTCTTCTGCACCGAGCACTCCGCAAACCGAAACCGCTGATGCAGAGGGCAGCAAGTTCTGTATCTTTTGCGGTTCAAGCAACAAAAACTACGCTGCATACTGTGAATCATGCGGCAAAAAAATACAATGATACTATTATAGTTGTTTTAAGGCGCCTTCTGTGAACAAATCTATCTTGGACCGCGCAAAAACTACTATCGCAGCTTCCAAAATCATGATTACTAAAAGAAAAGCCGCCAGACCCCACGTTAGATTAACAAAAGCATGAGCAGCCACCAAATCAACATTGCCATCAACCGTGACTAGCCAACTCCAAAAACCGCTCTGGTGCGAAGCCATTAATGTGGTTAAATCAGTCGCCATCCAAAAGCATAAACCCACCAGAACAACTGCGAGAACGCAGCCGATTAGAGTGATGTTTTTCCAGTCAGACGCCAACTTGGAAGAGAGTTTTACGCTTGTGCCTTCAGCACCTTTTTCTAAATTTACAGTAATCGTTTTCTTGGCTGTTTTTGGTGATATTCCCCAAAGAGAGCCTTGTTTTAGAATGATTTGGATTGGTTGCACTTCAGAGATTACTTTGCATCCGTTTGCCATTAAAGCAGCTTTTAGTTTTGGATAGGTCTCTTCAATTTTTGAGCCAACCATTCGTTCAAGCAAAGGGACACCGCAAAGTCATAAGCAAAAGGTTGCTATTGTGGTTTTTCATCGTTTTTGTAGAGTCGCTTCTGATACTGCGACGACTTAGACTTTAATCCCCTTACTGGTTGCCGTGGCAGAGCTCGTTGACGTTCAAGGTTTTTGATTCGGGCGTAGAGTTTTGAAACTTTGGTGTTCGAAGGAATCTTTGACCTCGTTCTATGCACAGGTACAGGTGTGAAAGGCTGAGTTATCTCAGGTTTTTTCTTCTTTGACTTTTTGAATGCGACGCTACGCACTTTCTTGAAGGTAACGTAGCCTTCTTTTAGGTTAATTTCCTGAACTTCCCAGCCTGCATCAAGCCAAGCCTTTGTATGAAGGCTAGAAGATGCGTTGCTCCACCACGCAGGGTCCTTGTAGGCAGCCATGGGAAGGTTGCTGCCGATTAACCCATCGATGCGTGCAAATGTTAGTTTAACCGTATCGGTGAATGCGGCTCGAAACTTTAGGTGACTTTCAAGCCCAGCCCATTTGGAAACTGTCCTTGGCGAAACGATTCGTCTTGCGCAATGAAGACATAGCATCGCCATCGGGTCACCAGTGGCTACGTCAGGAGTCATGCAGTCTCGGCAGAAAAGTTTTTTGCAGCGCTGACATTGCCGCATGTAAGTTGTCCGCATAACCCTCCCGCAGATCCCACATTCATCCTTCAATCCTAAACCAACCTAAAGCGAACAAAGATCGCTCAAAATAGACTGCTTTGTTTAGACATATTAATTTTCACTTGTTTGGCGCGTGTTTTCTCCTGAATTAACTGTTCGATGGATTAGCTGTTTTATGGTGACAGTAATCTCCAGCCATATCAACCTCACAAGACCTCTGGCTTGTTTATCGATGGCTAAGAGTAAGCCTGTGTAGAGTGCGAAGCCTGCAATCGCTTTAGCTATTGTTGATGTCAAGGTTGTTGTAGTGGGCAAGAGAAAAAGAACCGCACCCATGAGCAACGCAGCTAGAACATATTTGGCTAAACTTTTCCAAGCCACAGGAATATGGATTGAGCGCCGCATAAAAAAGTACAGTCCAACAAAAGTTCCCGCATGAACACCGATTAGAATCCCGACAACCTCAACCGTCGCAGTTACTGCATCGGCTACAGGCAGTTGCGTAAGAACAAAATAGGTTATGGGCAAGGCGACTGCAGCTTGGATGTAGGGGATGCTGAAGACTTGGAAGATTTTGCTTTTGACGAGTTTGCGAAGTGAAATATGGCCTTTAGCATCGAAAGATTCTACACCCATAAGACATGAATAATAAAACGTATTCACAAGGACAACTAATGTGTCAGCCGTCAATGCAATCAAGACTGGCCAAGCTACACCGTAAGAAACGTTTAGAACGGTTAAAAACGAGACAGCCATAACTATCATTAGGGTAGCCAAGGGAATCGCCAACATTAATACAGTCCTAAACGACAAGCCAACTTCTTCGTCTGTACATGAGTTGGCTAAAAGTTTAGGGTATAACGCAACCGCAAGTGAGGAGGCGTATCCAACGATTGTGGTGAAACTTAAGGCTGCTTGATAGTAGGCTCTGGATTCTGAGCCGCCGTACAAGAAAAGCAGGATAAGAACAAAAGACAACATTTGAGTTCCCACGGCGTTGAAGGCGATTGCCGGTGAACCCTTAAGCCACTGCCTAAGGAAGCCCCAATTTGCTTTTTCCTTAAAGTAACCAGCCAGCAAATAGCAGTAATACAAAATTTGAACTGCCGGAGCCAACACCAATGCTAATATTGCGCCCAGAAATATCTGCTTGAAAACTAAAATTACGACTAAAGCAACTGTTACTTTGACTATTTCTTGAATTATGAAGCCATATCCAGTAGCTTGGGGTCTGGTGGCTTGCAAGACTGCCTCAAAAACGGCAACCATGTAATAGGTCAAGATGTAGAACCCTGTGATGAAATAGATAAGCAGGTACGCGCTTGTTCCAATGGCGTGTGAAATCAAGAAAATAACAGGCAGATAGATTATGGTTGAAGCAACTGCAATGGATAACTGGCTTAAAGCAGCGGTTTTTGCAGTTCCACCTTGGCTTCTTGCAGTAAACCTTGTGGTCCAGAATGGTAGAACACCGCCTAAAATGATGAAGTATGGTGTGTAATCAAAGATGTTTGTCCATATCCCGAATTGGGATACTGTCATGCTTCGGGTCAAAAGAAGTGTAAAGATAAGGCCAGTTATGACACCTAGCAATTGTGTTGTAAAAACCACAAATCCGCTGTACCGAAGCCTAATTTGATTCTTGCCCAAATTCCGCTTCCTGCTAAGACGCACCAGTCTTTTGGTTTTCTACAATGCTTGGTTTAGGACTTAGATATACAATTACCCAAATCAAACCCAAACCAAAAAATAAAGAAACAAAAAAGAGGAGAAGGGGCTGTTAACCCTTCACAACTGCTAATGGGACTAGCCTTGCAACCTTAGTTGCGATCCCAACCTTATCGCTGACGTCTGCAACCATGTCCACGTCCTTGTACGCCGGATCAGCTTCTTCAGCTAACACTGAAGCGCTCGCAGCTCGAACAACGATACCGCGTTTCTCCAAACCTGCCTTTATGTCTCCGCCCCAGTACTGACGTTTTGCAGCGGAACGACTCATCATCCTGCCTGCACCATGCGCTGTGGACCCGAAGGTCAACTCCATCGCCTTCTGCGAACCCACCAAAACCCATGAGCTCGTACCCATACTGCCTGGAATAAGCACTGGTTGCCCTTCGCTTCTGTAATCGTCTGAAACGTCGGGGTGACCTGCGGGGAAGGCACGGGTGGCTCCTTTGCGGTGTACCCAAACTTTCTTTTGGGTTCCGTCGATGTTGTGGGTTTCCACTTTTGCAATGTTGTGTGCAACGTCGTAGACGAGGCTTAATCCGAATTTTTCGGCGTCTTGACCGTAGACTTGCTGGAAGCTCTGTCTGACCCAATGCATAATCGCCTGCCGATTACAGAACGCATAGTTTACGGCGCAAGCCATCGCTTCAATGTAGTCTTTGGCTTCAGGGCTGTTTCCGGGTGCGCAGGCTAATTCTCGGTCGGGAAGGGATATTTTGTATTTTTGCACTGCATGCTCCATGACGCGGAGGTAGTCAGAGCAGACTTGGTGGCCATACCCTCTTGACCCACAGTGAATCATAACGGTGACTTGCCCTTCATGGGTTAAACCGAAGGCTTTAGCGGTTTTTTCGTTAAAGATTTTGTCGACTTTTTGGATTTCAAGGAAATGGTTTCCTGAGCCCAATGTACCGATTTGAGTTAAGCCGCGGTTTTTGGCTGTGTTTGAAACCTTGTCTGGGTTAGCATTTTTCATGTGTCCATTTTCTTCACAGTGCTTTCCATCTTCAGCCCAACCTAAACCGCGGTCAATGAGCCACTGAACGCCTTCGGTGACTAATTTTTCGAGGTCGCTGTTAGATACGGTGAAGTCTTTTCTTCGGCTGCCAAGTCCAGAAGGAACGTTACGGAAGATGCTTTCTGCCAAGGGCACAAGTTTAGGTCGTATGTCTTTTTCTGTTAGCGTGGTTGAAAGGAGACGAACCCCGCAGTTGATGTCGTAGCCGACGCCGCCGGGGCTGATGACGCCGTTTTCGTAGTCGGTTGCCGCGACGCCGCCGATTGGAAAGCCATAACCTTCGTGTCCATCAGGGAGCGTAACTGCATGTTTGTAGATGCCGGGCAGTTGTGCAACGTTTGAGCACTGCCAAAGTGTTCGGTCAGTCTGCATCTTCTCTAACAGTGCTTGGTTAGCAAAAATCATGCCTGGAACCCGCATCTCAGGCTTGTACTGTGGAATACGCCACATGTAATCGTTAACTTTCTCCAACGGAACCCGCTCTGCTGCGGCTCTGCCTTCATTTTCACCCAAAATCTTCACCTTTCAACAGAAAAGATGAATGAGACTATAAAACGTTTATGAACCCTGCTTCTGCTTGGCGAATTCAACAAAACCCCTGACGCAGTTTTCCAGCATAGTCTTTGAGTAAATTCTATGAGACTTCACGAAGTCAGCTATTTGATTCATAACCTTGTCCTGAGCTACTATCCTATCACGAATTTGCTCCAAGCTCTGATTTTGTTGCACACCAGCCTCAGCGATGTCAGCCCAAAGTTGAAGTTGGACCTTATAGTCTTTGAGTCGCTGCACGGCATCGTTGGCTTTTCCAAAATGGCTAAAATAGAGCACAGTTGGGTTCAGGCTGATTAATCTGTCCAAGGAAGTCAATGCCGAATCCAAATAGAAAGGCGGTGGAGTAGTTGGAACCACAACATCAAACTCTGGAAGATAAGTGCCAGCAGCATCACCTGGAAAGACTCCACCATTAAACGATTCTTGAAAACTCAAATTGTGAGAAGCATGACCCACAGTTTCCGTAACCGTCAATTTTGCGCCATCCCCTAAATCAAAAGCTTCCTCAGTAACGGGAATTACTCGTTCTTTTGGGACAGGTTCGGGTTTGCCAAAGATTTCACTAACAAAACCGAGAACTTTTTGAGACGAAGTCCAAAGCCGTTCAGGATCAACTAAGTGCGGCATGCCTCGGGGATGAACAACAACCTTGGCGTTTGGCAGGTACTTCAGCAATGTACCTGCGCCGCCTCCATGGTCTAGGTGCACATGGGTAACGGCGATGTATTCGACATCCGCAAACTTTACATCAAGTTCCCGTAAGCCAGATAGCAGATTAGGAATGGAGCTGGTCGGACCTGACTCCACCAGAAAGGGCTTTTTGCCTTTTATCACATAACTGCAAATAAGGTTTTTGAAACCTCCAGTCTCCAGTTCCACCATAAACAGGTTTTTGCCAACTTCTTTAGTATGCAAACGTCGCACCTACCCTTTGCTAAAAGGCTCTGCAGCATAAATATTTCCCGCCCATCTAAGAGGCACAAAATTTAATTACACATCCCGTTCTATGAAAGAAGACTGATAGGAGACAATAAGTTGAAAGCAATTATCTTTGGGGCGCCTGGCGCAGGAAAAGGCACGTATGCCTCACGTCTGCAAGCTAAACTCGGCGTTGACGTTATTTCTATGGGAGATATTTTCCGTGAACTAGTTAAAGAAGACTCGGAACTTAGCCGCAAAGTTAAGAGTTACATGGAAAAAGGCGCCTTGGTGCCCGATGACGTGGTTGTGGAAGTTTTAAAGGCACATTTAGCCAAAATTTCTAAGGGAAAAGGCTTCATTCTCGACGGTTACCCACGCACCCTTGATCAAGCAAAAAAACTCGACGGCATAACAAACATCGACGTCATCATGCAGTTGATTGTTCCCGATTGGATAATCATCGAACGCCTATCAACCCGAAGAATCTGCAAAAACTGCGGCACAGTCTACAATGTCAAATTCCTAAAACCCAAAGTTGAAGGCGTCTGCGACAAATGCGGAGGACCTCTCTACCAACGCTCAGACGACAACCCAGAAACCATAAAGAATCGACTAAAAGTCTACCAAGTACAAACAAGCCCACTAATAGCCTTCTACAAAGAAAAGAAAGTTCCGTTCATAGAACTTGAAACGAAAACCCTCGACCAACCGCCAGAACCCATGGTTGAAAAACTGCTAGAGGAATTAAAGAAACTTAACTTTGCTTAGATATCGAGGATAAACTCCAAAATCACCCGGTCCATTTCCCGGATAACCACCATGCGGTGGTAGGTTACCGCTTTAACGGCGACTTTTTGCGGGTGTTTTTTGGGGTCGAATTTTTCTCCCCAAACTTTAGCTTTAATTTTGAAGTTTTCAGCCGTTTCTTTCCAGTCTGTAATTTGAAATTTTGAGTAGAGCATGTTTTCAGTCTCAAACTTAACCAGCAACGCTTCAAGCCAATTGTATAGGAGCGCATATTGGTCTTCTGCTTCAACCTCGACGGTTTCTTCTTGGGTTTGGGCGATTTTGTCGGTGTCAGTCATGGTTTCAAACATGGAGAGCGCTGCATTTTCGTAGGCTTCCTCCATGTTTTTCCCGTGTGCTCGAACGTATACATCTGCTGTATGCTCTAGGAAATCGAATTTTCCAGCGAATTTGTCAGGTTTACTCATGTAGGACCAACAATAGATTAGAACGAAGGGAACATTAAAAACAATTGGTAAAGAAAAGTTAGAAGTATTTTGTTGCTTTTTGGATTGCTGCCGCGGTTAATTTGGCTGAGTTTTCGATGTCTTTTAGGCTGAGCATGCCGACTGGGCTGTGGATGTACCTTGTGGCTATGGAGACGTTTCCGCATGGTATTCCTTGGCGTGTTATCGAGATTCTTGCTGCGTCTGTGCTGCCTAGCAAACCTGATTCGATTTGATAGGGGATTTTTTCTTCTTCGGCAGTTTCCTTAAGCCACCTCAAAACCTTTGGGCGCGTGATTAATCCTGAGTCGGAAATCGTGAGCGCTGGACCTTCACCCATCTTTACGCTGGTGTCAAATTCTCTTACGCCTGGAACGTCGCCCGCAATGGTAACATCTAACGCTATTGCGAGGTCTGGGTCAACACCAAAAGCTGCTGTTGCCGCGCCACGTAAACCGACTTCCTCTTGGACCGTTCCGACAGCACAGACGGTACAATCAGTTTGCCCCAGAATCTTTAGGGTTTCAACCATCGTAATACATCCTGCTCGGTTATCAAATGCCTTTCCCATTACAGCATCGTTGCCCAGTTTAACGTATTTTACATCGAAGGCTACTGGGTCACCGACTGTTACACCCATACTGGCAGCGTCTTCTTTACTTTCTGCTCCAACATCGATGAAGAGGTCGTCGTAGGAAATGATTTTTTTGCGTTCCTCTTCTTTTTGGATATGAGGCGGTTTAGAGCCGATTATACCGGGAAACTCACCTTTTTTAGTGTACACCATCACTTTTTGAGCGGGAAGGATACGGTCGTCGATGCCGCCCATTTTTGCGAACTGCAGAAAGCCATCTTTTGTTATTGTTTTTACCATTAAACCTACCTCATCCATGTGGGCGGCTAACATGATTTTTGGCGAGTTTGCTTTGCCTTTCTTGATGGCTATGACATTTTCCATTTTATCAACTTGGATTTCGTCTGCGTATGGAGTCATTAACTGAACCATTAAGTTTCTGACTTGTTCTTCTCTGCCTGTTATTCCGCAGGCGTTGGAGAGTTTTTCAAGGTTTGTGTTTATGGACAATCAGTGTGCCTTCTTAGTTTTGCTGGTTAGGACTTTAAAGGAATTGTTATTAAACGGTTGCGGTTCAAGCATGCCCATCAGTTGGGCACGGAAAAGATGAGAGCTAGCAATCGGAGACAATCGCACAAAAACGGACACGAACATATCAGGATCCTATTGGTGGTTCTATGTTGAAAACGTAGAGGGGTAGGTTGTATTGTTGGAAAACAAATGGGATTAAATGTTGAATCGGGCTATAGATGAGAAATGAGAAGGGATTATTTGGGCACTTAATTTTAGGAACATCCCTCGTGGGACTCTTTTCCTGTCAATTCCGTCTCTAAAGCTTCAGCCCGAGCAGCAACCTTCTCTGCTTCTGCCTTGACTGTTTTATCCTTGATTTCTTCCTTGCGTTTCTCGTTCGAATCCAAAATCAACCTCAAAAACTCTGAATCATACGATTTGAGCAGCAATTCTGTGTTAGGAATCAAACAGTGACCGCCGATGACTCCTGGAAACATGACGGGCCTATCAAACCTGACGCGGTGTGTGTCTTCGAGGAAATCAACTGTTTCGTTGAAGTCGGCTTCGAAAGCTTTGGAGATTCGATGCATTTCTTGGAAGCATGCAATCATCCACGCACGATAGGTGGTTTCGAAGAGTTTTGCTAGTTCGGTTTCTCGGCAACTCTTCAGAACTTTAACTTTTAACCCCAGTTCCTCAAAATGCGCCTGTGCAACTTCCGAGGCTTCTTTGTTTGCGCCGCCAACGTATTTGGTCCAACGCTTCATCTCCCATATCATGTGTTCAGGGCTCTTGTGAACGCCGCGAGCAGGGGAATGAGCTAAAAGACATGTGCATGATGCAGCGACTTTGAGTGTGGTTCCTGGTGGAACAGTGCTGTTGATTATTACAAGTTTGGGCTTGTATTGTTCAATGTAGTTTTTGGTTATGTCGGCAAATTTTTCTGGATTGCCGCATGGAAGGCAAATCTGCAAAGTATCAACCTTAGGTGGGATGTTGTCTTTGTTTTGGCCCAGCACCTTCATTTTTTCCAGATCTAAATCTAAACCATAAACCGAAAACTTTGCCTTAGCCTCACTGTACAATGCAAAAAGGGTATGACCAATCTCGCCTAAACCGATAATCAAGACTTTTTCTTGAGCCAAAGGGATGCCTCCACAGTTGGAAAATCAAGTAAAGTGTTAAACTATTTAAATCTGGAGCCCGAAAGGTCAAGCTATGCAGAATCCAAAGAAAGGCACGGGCATAGTGACTGGAGCCAACGTGGAAATAGGCAAAGACGTTTCCATCTGGAACTACGTTGTGATTGGTGATGGCACAAAAATCGGCGACGGTTCCCTTATCGGTAGCTTCTGTGACATAGGCAAAAATGTAACTTTAGGTAAAAACTGTAACATCCAAGCACACGTAACAATATCCAACGGCTGTGTCCTTGGAGACAACGTTTTCATCGCTCCAAACAGCAGCCTCCTAAACGACAAGTACCCAAAAAGCAACTTCTTGAATCCGCCAATCATAAAAGATGGCGCGGCAATTGGCGGAGGAGTCACCATACTACCCAATGTTACGATAGGAGAAAAAGCTGTGGTTGGCGGAGGAAGCGTCGTAACTAAAGATGTGCCGCCAGAAATTGTTGTGGCTGGAGCACCCGCTAAAAAAGTAATGTCTTTGGAATCATATAAAGCTAAACGCGACGCCTTTATAGCGGCACAAAGAAAGGTGCAGCAATGAAAATCTGGTACGACGCCTGCACAGGCAAACACACCCGATACGGTGCTGCAATTGGGAAAAGTCTAAGAAAAGCAGGACATGAATTTATCTTCACAACCCGAGAACACCCGGACACAATACCTCTTGCCAAAATCCTGGGCGAAAAACCGATCGTAGTCGGCAAATACAACCCCTCCAGGCTTACCTCAAGGCTTGAAGAGAGCGCCGAACGAATAATACGGTTCTCAAAACTCTTCAAAGACAACCTGCCCGACATCGCAATAGCACACCAATCAGTAGAGCTCTGCCGCACAGCCTTCGGCTTAGGGATTCCCATAATCTTGACCGCCGACACACCCCACGCTTTAGCAACAAACAGATTAACAATTCCCTTTGCTCACACAGTAGTCGTTTCAGAGGCTTTGCCGAAGAGTTTCACGAGAAGCTACTGCGCCAAAAACGTTGTTTCCTTTAGAGGAGTAGATGAGGTCGCATGGATCAAGGGTTTTAAGCCGTCAAAAATTGCTGGTTTAAAGAAGCCCCTGATTGTTGTTAGGCAGATTGAGACCAAAGCGGCTTATGCAGGAGGAAAGCAAGATAACGCAAAATCCTTGATGGAAGCACTTGCCGAATTTGGAAACGTCCATTTAATCGAGCGGTACAACCAGAAGGGCAACAGTTTTGGAATAAAAGCCTCCTTTGAAGATTCAGCCAATTTAGTTGCGAACGCTGACTTAGTAATCAGCTATGGTGGAACAATCGCTAGGGAAGCTGCATTGCAAGGTATACCCAGCGTAGCAATCTCTGATATGGCAAAGACCTATGTCAACAAGTATTTGACGCAAAAAGGTTTTCCATTATTCATCACTTCTGAGCAACGAGTACTTGACTACGCCAAGAAATATTTGGGCAAAAGATTCGAGATAAAAGAGAAACTTGCAGAGTTAGAGAACCCCGTTGATGCCATCGAGAAAGTCGTGGAAAAAATAAAAGTTAACCAACCCGACTTTATGCAGCCTTAACTTCAACTTTGTCTCCCGCTTTCACCCGGTATTTTTCGGCTGCACTCGCTTGATTTAAGGCAATTTCCAAAAAGCCATGACCACCTATCAATGCTATGGGTTCATCTGGTTTGGCTTGCGTGTAAGTCTCACCTAAAGTGAGATTTAGTGAAAGATTTTGGAGTTTTACGCTGATTAAGTTGAATTGGGCCATTTCTTTTTGGTTTAGGTTTGTGATTATGTTGCCGAAGCTGTCTATGTGCAATACTTCCCCGGATTTGGTGCCGTTTGTTTGTTTTACGAATGCGAACTCGGGAAGGACTGCATCGCTTATTTCGTGTCCAAACTCATAAGGATGCACGCCCATATCCAAGTTTGCCGCGGCAGGCGCAAATACGTCCCGTCCATGAAAAGTGCTGGAAACCTTCGGTAGCATGAACGCGGGATTTGTTAGCTCATATACGTGTTCAATTCCAAGGTTTTGGGCAGCTAACATCAAAACACCGTTGTCTGGCCCAATAAAAAAGCCCTGCTTAGTCTGCACTAAAATGCCGCGCCTCTCAGTTCCAACACCCGGGTCCACAACAGCCAAATGCACGGTGCCTTTGGGAAAGTACGGAGCAGCCGAAGCTAACATAAAAACACCCATTCGAATATTGAATTTCTCAACTCCGTGAGTTATGTCAACTATGGTAGCATTCGGGTTTACAGTTAAGATGACACCCTTCATTTCAGCAACATATGGGTCTTTTAACCCAAAATCACTAGTCAAAGTAATCATAGATTCTTAACCGCCATGCACAACTGGAACAAAAACAATTTCGTCCCCGCCGCATAGTTTAGTTTCATATCCCTCTAACACGCTGATTTCCCTGCCGTTAACCAGTATGAGTGAGTTTGACCTTGAATCGTTGAGTTCTTGGTCGCTGAAGGTGTGTTTTAACTCTGGCATGTCTTGGATTATTTTTTCGATCAATTGTTTTATGGAAATGTCGTCATGGAATGAGATGGCAAATTGTTTTTTTCCTGAAATGTGACGTAGCGCACCAATGAATTTTACTGTTAAAGACAATTATTCTCCACTCGTAACATTAATAGATAAGTGAATTGTTAAAAATTTAGCTGAAACTTTCGAGTTTTTCTTGGGTTAGGGTTTCGACGATGTCGGTTGCGATGTCAACAATTGAATCCGCCTGTTTCATCATGGCGTCGCCGTTGACTTCTTCAAGCTGCGAAATCTGCTGCACAATGGTTTCTATTTCGATTAAAAATCTTAAAACAGAATCGTTGGTGGTGGGGATTTTGGTTACTTCTTCGCGGATGAGTATTTCGATGAAGGCTGGTTCGCCGAGGCTGTAATAAATAGCGTTTCGGGCTTTTCGGATTGCTTCGACGACTAAGCTTGGTGCCATATAGGGGATTTTTCGGGCTGCTTCTAGCTCAGCTTTGGCTTCCCGAAGGTACCTAAGTGCCCAACCTTTCCTGTACTCATCCATCATAAGGGTTATTTCCAGATTATTATGCCATTTCTTCTTGTTCTTCGAGGTCAGATTCATCTTCTGAGTTAGCTTGAGCTAATGCGAGCGTCCTAGTTATGTAGCCTGCAGTCTGGTTCCTAACTCGTGTTGTAGCGCCTTTGGTTAGCTCGTCAACTGCAAGTTTGTTCTCATCAAAGCTAGTGTTGAATTTACTTGGAAAGCGAGCCATTAGTTCTTTGCCCAGCTTTTTGATCTGATCAGTCTTTACTTTTCCCAGGTAGTATTCCTCCGATATTCTTAGTTACTTTTTTCTCCTACGTTCAAAAGCGTAGAAGCAACTGTCAATAGATGATAGGCTTAATTTAAGTTTACGCCTTAAAGCTGAGAATTAAGTTACCGATAAGCTCTGAGGTGAAAGGTGGAGAAAAAGGTGAACTTTTTAGTTTAGTCTTATGTTGAAGAATGCCTCAAAATTATTGATTATCTGTTCAGCAACCTCTTCTGTCTGCATCTTTTTAATTTCTGCCACTGCAACAACAACGTTGCGTATGTAGGAGGGTTTAGTTAATTGTCCGTTGAAGGGTTGTTTCCAGTAGGTGACTGGGCCGTCTGTTTCTGTTAACAGGTTGGTTATTGGGGTTTTTTCTACGACTTCGCGGATGCCGTTTGAGTAGGTTGCGGGTGGTCCTTCGGTTATGAAGTAGCCATTGTCTAATGCCTTGGCTAGGGCGCTCATGGGGTGGCTAAACCAGTGTAGCAACACTCGTTTGAGGTTGTAGGATGGGAGCATTTCGACGATTTTGTCGGTGGTTCCACGTGAGTGAATGATAACGGGCAAATCTAGCGTTTCTGCGAGGTGAAGCATCTTGTCGAAAACCATTGTTTGTTGTTCCCAGATGGTTTCGTACTTGTAGTCTAAGCCGATTTCGCCGATTGCTTTAACGACGTCTCTGTGCTTTTGGATGAAGTCTATGGTTTCTTGGAGTTCATTTTCTTTAAGGACATTTACGTTCCATGGGTGAATTCCGAGGGCGGGGTACACAAGGTTTGGGTATTGCGTGGATAGTTTAATGTCGTTTTGGCATGTTTTTAGGTCCATTGAATTGGTTACTAACGCGGTTACGCCGGCATTTTTTGCATCCGCTATTAATTCGTCGATGTGGCCGCTGTATTCTGTGTCAGAGAGGTGAACGTGTGCGTCTATTAGTTTCATTGTTTCTCAGCGCTATAGTCAGGCTTGAAGGTTTTATAATTTTTCTTTCCTTAAATAGTGCTTTGTGGTTGCGGGTTATTTAGGGAAAAAAGCGATAACAAAGGTTAAATATTGGCTTAAAGAGAAAAAGAGGCTATAGAGATGTCGATATGACTGAATTAGAAATAGCCGTAGCTCCCATGCACAGATTATGCAAAAAAGCAGGCGCTGACAGAGTAAGCGAAGCAGCAGCAAAAGAACTCGCAAAGGCACTTGAAGAAATCGGCGTAAAAATCGCCAAAGAAGCACTCGATTTTGCGATGCATGCTGGAAGAAAAACCATCAAAGCGGAAGACATAGAAATCGCCGCTAGAAAAATCATGGGAAAATAAGTAAGTTCATAACTTAACACATTTCTCCCTTTCTTCTTTTTTGTTTTTTTAATGAATTCCGAGTTCAAGGTTTTTGTAGGCTTTGTTTTTCTATTGGAAATGGAATTTAGCCTTTTAGACTTTTCTGGCTTTTTATTGGCTCCTGGTATTTGTCGCTTCGCTGATTGTACTCCATTGGCAAAAAAACAGGTTATCTCGCTCTGAGACTAATAGACAGACTATGCGGTTGCTGAGGAGTCCCATAGGAACTGGAAGTATTCCCGTGCAAACCCCACTAAACCGACATGGTTACTCCAGATGACAAGAGTCGGTTTATCTTCGCCCAGAAACAGCATTGCTTCTTTGCCGTCAGCAATTACGCCGCCGCCAAACATGTGGTCGCGGATTCTCAGTTCGCTTAATCCTGGAAATTTCTTGAGGAAAAACCAATCGTCCTTTCTTCCAGCTGCCATCAACTTAACATTGACAGTTTTCTTTAAGCCGCTGCTCAATAAAGGTTCCGCCAACGTAATTACGGGTTTGGCGAATTCTGGCGCGGCAATCATGATTTCTAGGGATGCCTTTTTGAGGACTTCTCCAAGCTTTGCTAAGACGGCTTGTTGTCCCCGCAGAATCAGCATGTCGGGGCGTTCGATGAGTTCGCGTTTTTCGTAGAGGGGTTGGAGGTTTTCGGCTATGGTGTTTTCCCAGTTGAGATACTTGTCTTCTAATCTTAGTTTGTTGAATCGGGTTGCCTCAAGGGGCGGCACGGGGTAGTATTTGAAGGGTCGGGTTTCGCTACTTTTTATCCAGCCCTTTTCTTTAAGCGAGTTTAGGACCTCATACATTTTGCTGTAGGGCACGGGAGCTTGTTGGCTTATCTCCATAGCTGTCATTTGCCCGCCTTCCAGTAGCACTATGAAAGCGTCGATTTCGTAGGCGTTTAAGCCCATTTCGCGCAAGGCAGTCCTTGTATCCTCGTTAATAGCCATCTTTTCCCCTCAATCACCTTAGGAAACGTTTGGAAACCTTATTATCATAACTTTGCTCTTAAGCAATTCGAAATTAACGCTTACATGCAAGAAGGCAAATGTAATGAAAGATATCAAACCTACAAGGAGTATATGTCCCGAATGCCTAAAGGCAATAGATGCAACCATCTACGAAGACAACGGCCAAGTCTTCATAAAAAAAGATTGCCCTGAACACGGAGCTTTCCAAGAACTTTACTGGTCAGACTACGACCAATACATGCGTGCAGAAAAATTCCGTTTTGACGGAACAGGAATGGAGAACCCACGCACCGAGAAAAAGCATGGTTGCCCCTACGACTGCGGAATCTGCCCCGAACACAAATCCCACACTTCCCTTGCAATCATCGACATTACAAACCGTTGTAACCTGAAGTGTCCGGTCTGCTTCGCTAACGCATCCGCAGCAGGATATGTGTATGAGCCAACGGCAGAGCAGGTTACAGGTATGCTGGAGAACCTTCATAGCAACAAGCCTGTCCCTGCAACAGCGTTGCAGTTTTCCGGTGGAGAACCAACTATACGCGAAGAGCTTTTTGATTTCGTTCGAAAAGCAAAAGAAATCGGCTTCAAACATGTGGAAGTCAACACAAACGGCGTGCGCATTGCAGCTGACCCTGAATACGCCAAAAAAATAAAGGCAGCCGGCGTAAGCACAATTTATCTGCAGTTCGACGGTTTAACACCTGAAGTTTACAAGTTTATCCGCGGCTTAGACCTACTCGAAACAAAAATGAAGGCTATCGAGAACCTTCGCCAAGCAGGTTACACCAGCATCGTCTTGGTAGTTACATTGGTGAAAGGAGTCAACGACCAACAACTCGGGGACATCATAAAGTTTGCAGCCAAAAACTTCGACATTATACGATGCGTCAACGTGCAGCCCGTATCGCTATGCGGCAGACTTCCACAGCAAGAAAGAGAAAAAATGCGCATCACTATTCCAGATTTCATGCGACTAGTTGAAGAGCAAACAAGCGGAGACATCAAAGCTTCAGACTTCTATCCAGTCCCAATAGTCGTGCCCGTCTCTAAAGCCGTCGGCGAACTCAAAGGCAAGCGGTACGTCGAGTTTACAACACACCCGCACTGCGGCATGGCAACTTTTGTGTTCATCGAGAATGGCAAAATGACTCCTATAACCCGCTACGGCAACATTGAAAAATTCGTGGGTTCACTAAAGGGTGTTTACGCTGACGCCTTAAAAGGTGACAAGAGCAAAGCCAAAATACGTCTCGCCGGCTCTGCAAGACACATAAAATTCTCTTTCCTACGAAAATATGTATTCAAAGTTCTAACAACAGGCGACTACAGTTCTCTTGGAGATTTCGCCCGAAATGCATTGATGATTTCATCCATGCACTTCATGGACCCCTACAACTTTGACTTGGAACGAGTTCAACGCTGCGGTATCCACTATGCTGTTCCAGATGGACGAATCATTCCCTTCTGCACCATGAACTCCATCCACCGCACTGAAGTCGAAAAGAAACTTGGCGTTCCAATCAAAGAATGGAAAGAGAAACATAAGGTTGAAATAAGCCAGCCAATCTAGATGTTGAGAACAAAAAGTTTCGGCAAGTGAAAAAATAATGGGTGGAAAAAAGAAGCTCGGCATAAAACAGATGGAAAAGTCACAGGTTAAGGCAGACGACGATAAAGCCAAAGAAGCAAAGAAAAAAGAGAAAGCTGGACCGCCACAAAGAAAAACAACTGTGGGCATAATGGTTCCAGATGCAAAAGACGCAAAGAACGTGAGTGAAATAAAAAAGATGGGTGTCTTAACACCTTACGCAGTTGCGACACGGTATGGAATACGGATCAGCGCAGCCAAAGATTTCCTTGAGCAACTTGAAGCAAACGGTGCAGTGCAACTCGTTTCTGGCAGCCACAACATCAAAATCTACAAGCCTGCAGCATAACTGCAACACTACATTTATTTTAAATAATTTTATTCACATTAGGAGTTTGTTTTCATGAGTTTTCCAGAGAGAGTTTATACAGCTGAAGAAGTAAAAACCGCAAAAATGCTAGTTGACCAAGGACACAAACACAACGTGATAGTTGAGGGTACACCAGAGTTTAGAAAGCAGGTCAACCAGAGCCTTGAACTAATCAAAACCGCAGGATACTACGACTTTCTGCAATCTTACATACGCAAAATTATGGAAATCGACGGCATAACCCAGCTCCGAGAAACCGAAGTCGCCATCTGGGCAAACAAGTTCGCCGTAGAAAACCCCGTGGATGCCGCCAGCCTGCTTATCCAAAAAGCCTACCAAATGAAAGAGTACATAGAAGGGGAACTCTACTATGGCGGCAACGCAGAAAAACGGACTGTGGAAAAACGTATCGAATTCTTAAAAACCCTCAAAGAGAAAACAGAGGATAAAGATATCAAAGAAGAATGTGTGCGGCTGCTTGAGTTATGGAGAGATAGCTCACTTGCTTTTTAGGTTAAGCCGTTACTAACTGGATTTTTATTGTCAAGCCGCTTTTTACTTGCTTGAAAAGTTCAAGGTTACTTGTAATCTTTCCCAGTATGCTCACTGGACTGTAGGGTTGGGATTTGCCGTAGAAGACGCATAGGGCGCTACCCATGGGCCAGAAAGCAATAGTGCCTTCCTCAACTGTTGACTTGGCTTTTTCCTCGCCCATCTTGAGGGGAATTTCAAAATAGACTTCTTCTTTCCAGAGCGCCGCTCTGCCTTCGAGGGGAAGTTTGCGGACGATGTAATCTATTGTTCTTGGTGCAAGGAACCTGACGAGTTCACCTTCAGCTTCCCCTAAGCCTTCGATGAGAAACTTTACTTTTATGCGGGAAACGCCTTCTTCATTACTCAAAGTATTCATACCCCTTAAAGAAAACCATCTAGTGCGAATCAGAAGGTATAGTACGTGAAGTGCAATTTAACTCTTACACTCCATCACATTTTGCAAAATAGTCTATAGCAGACTCAAAACAGTCTCTCCGATAAAACGAACCTGCTCTTCGGTGACTCCGGGATGAATCGGCAACGAGAACACCTGCTTTGAGGCCTTTTCCGTTTCGGGAAGTTGGGCGCTTCCAAAGTTTTCCCGGTAGAACGGCATCAGATGCACCGGGTTAACATAATATGCTTCAGCGCCAATTCCCTTATTTTTGAGTTCTTGCAAAAGCCCATTGCGTTCGGTTTCAGCGCCATCTTTTAGCCTAGCAGTATAGAGATACCAACTATGCAGCATATCTTTTGATTCGTAGGGCAAAATGAGCCTACTGTTTTTCTCAAGAATCTTTGTTAGCTGCTGAGCATTTTGGCGGCGTTTAGCTACAAATGAGGGCAACTTTTTCATTTGCACGTTGCCTATTGCAGCTTGTATTTCGGACATGCGGTAGTTTGTTCCCAGCATAAGTGATGCGTACTTGGCTTTTTCGCCATGAGTCCTTATCATGCGAAGGGTTTCGGCGATTTGGTCGCTGTTTGCCGTTACGACTCCACCTTCGCCTGTGGTCATGTTTTTGCTTGCGTAGAGACTCCAACATGCAGCATCAGCAAAGGCTCCCGCGGGCTTTCCTTCATATGTTGTTCCATGTGCTTGAGCGGCATCCTCAACCAACGCTAAGCCATGATTTGCCGCTATCTCTTTTAGAGGTTTCATGTCGGCTGAAAAACCGTACAAGTCCACGGGCAGTATAGCCTTGGTTTTTTTGGTAATGACTTTTTCTGCTGCTTCTGGGGATAGGTTGTAAGTTTTTGGGTCGATGTCCGCGAAGACTGGTTTTGCGCCTGCCAAAACGACGGCTTCGGCGGTGGCTACGAAAGTAAAGCTGGGCAGAATAACTTCGTCTCCATGCTTTGCACCAACAGCCATAACGGCTGAATGTAGGGCGGCAGTGCCAGAATTAACTGCAACAGCGTGTTTGGCGTCAGCCATTTTGGCAAAATCCCTCTCAAACTCTAACACTTTTGGTCCAGCGCCCAATGCGTTAGTTAATGGTCCTTTTCGCATGACATCTAAGACTGCTTGCACTTCTTCTTCTCCGATTTTTGGCAGGTTAATGGGAATCAACACGTTCAGCCTCAGTTTGTTAGAATAGGTGGACTTCAGGTATATTTCCGTTACCAAAACCCTATTATTATCGGGATGTTTAAGAAAGATTATTCGATTTTCATTTCCTTAATCGTTTTGTAGTCAACTACGGCTATGGTTCCCTTTGTCCGAAACTGCTCATCCAATTCTGGGTCCCCAGTGTCGACTCTTAAGCTTTCCAGCCGATCCAGCTTGCTCTTCGTCGATATTACGATGATATTGTTCATGCCCACTTGACGGATCACTTTGGAGCTTATCTGCTGGTTGCCCCTGCCGAAAATAAAGCCCTGCCCTCCAATCGGCGTCACAATTATTTTGGCGGTTTTTCCTTCTGTGGCTTCCAGAATCTGTTTTTCGCTAACATCCCTCAGGATTATTTTTTTGGTTTGGAAGAGGTCAACGCCTAACAAGGTTTTTTTCTGGTCTAAGAGGTCGCTGATGGTTCGAGTGGTTGTGCCTGGACCTATGATGTAGATCGTGTCGGGTTTCATCTCTTCGATTATGTTGATGGCGATGGCAGCTTGGTTTTCCACTTCGTTTTCAGTCATGGGGCTTGCCATCTTGTTACCCTGAATCAAGTGAGGCTCAAAGGGGCTTAGCAGATACCCATAGAGTTCAGCCGACAGATTCCCCTGCCTAAACGCAACCTCATCCACATCCATGACTTCTGCTTCTCGAAGCGGTAAGTTACTCCAAAGGTAAGTGACGGAAACTCTTGCGGCAGCTTGGGGGCTTACGGCAAAAAGGGCACTGTGCATCTTGACGCCTGTCGGAACTCCAAGTACAGGAACACGTAATCCGACACTTTTCATTATATCACGAGTTGTTCCGTCGCCGCCACAATAAACAAGCAAATCCACTTTGGCTTCAGCCATATCTTTGGCAACTGTTTGTGTGTCCTCGGATGAGGTTTCTTTCTTATTTTCTCCGACAACTTTGAAGGTGAAACCACACTTTTCGGCTTGATTCTGCCCCATGTCGCCTGCACCAACAATTAGGTTGAGACTGTTCTTCATTGGGCTGAGTATGGCAAGGAAGGTTTCTGCTCTTTGCGTTGCAATGGGTTTGGCGCCAAGGGCTATAGCTTGATTTAGGATTGCTATACCGTCTGTGCCCTTTAATCCGACAGCGCCACCCATGCCTGCAACTGGGTTAATGATGAATCCGACAGTTTTTGTCGGTAACAAGTTTTCAGTCAACGTAGATAGCCTTGTCTAGTATAAGCGGGCGATAAATAAAAACAAAAATAAGAAAAGATGTGATCTGCGAAGCTAGTACGTCTCGCAGCCGATGTATTTCTTGTTGACATCGTTTAGCCATGGGTAGAGTTTGTGTAGTTTATCCATGGATTCAGCGACTTTCTCTGTCGGGTACTCGTAAGGTTCGAGTCTACCGCTGAAGTATTCATCATACGCTGCCATGTCAAAAAAGCCGTGTCCGCAGAGCACAAACAGGATGGTTTTTGCTTCGCCAGTTTGCTTACATCGCAGGGCTTCGTCAATGGCGCCTTTGATTGCATGGGAGGGTTCGGGTGCGGGGATTATGCCTTCGGTTCGCAAAAACAGTTTGGCGGCGTCGAAGACTTCTATTTGGCTGTAGGCTTCGGTTGTCATCTTCTTTTCCTGGACCAATACGCTGATGGTTGGGGCGATACCGTGATAGCGGAGTCCCCCCGCATGGATGGGCGCGGGAATGAAGTCATGCCCCAGGGTGTGCATGGGCACGAGCGGTGTAATTTTGGCAGTGTCACCGTGGTCATATTGGTATATTCCTTTAGTGACTTTGGGGCAAGCCGTCGCTTCCGTGGCAACAAACTTGGTTTCTTTCGGAGCCTTCTTGGTGACCTGGTCATAGTAGAAAGGCCACATAAGACCCGAATAACTGCTTCCGCCGCCGATGCAACCATAAACCACATCGGGGTAGTCGTCGACCATTTCGAGCTGTTTTTTGGCTTCTAAACCTTCGACGGTTTGGTGCATGCAGACGTGGTTAAAGACACTTCCTATGGTATAGTTGGCTTTTTTGCCGTTTTTCTCCAGACTGGTTAAGGAGTCTTCAACGGCTTCGCTAATGGCGATGCCCAAGCTGCCCTTGTTGTTTGGGTCTTCAGCAAGGATTTTTCTGCCTGCCTCGGTTCGGTTGCTGGGACTTGCGATGCATTCTGCACCGTATGCGTTCATCATCATTTTGCGGTAGGGTTTTTGGTCAAAGCTTGCGCGCACCATGTATACGGTAGCTTCTAATCCGAAGACGCCTGCTGCGAACGATAAAGCTGAACCCCATTGTCCAGCCCCTGTTTCTGTTGTTACCCTTGTGATTCCTTCCTTCATGTTGTAGAACGCCTGCGGCACGGCAGTGTTGGGTTTGTGGCTGCCGGCTGGACTGACGCCTTCATACTTGTAGTAGATTTTAGCGGGAGTTTTCAGTGCTTTCTCAGGCCGAGTGCTCGGAAGAGCGGGCTTGGGCGCCAGATTCTGTAGACTTCGCGGACTTCGTCAGGGATGTTTATCCAGCGCTCTTGGCTGATTTCTTGTCCGATGATTTCTTTGGGGAAAATCTGGGGGACGATGCCGACGCCTGGCTGTTTAGTCGCCACATCTATGAAGGGTGGGAGAGGATGAGGCAAGTCGGGCACGATGTTGTACCATTGTTTTGGTATGTCGTTTTCTTTGAGTAGAATTTTTCTGTCTGGCATTTTTTCGCCTTCTCAGGTTATAAACCGTACTTTAAAGTTTTATTTAAGGCTTTTGTGTACATTTTTGGACATAGCCAAACAACATATTAATACCCAAACGCACAGAAACACACACAAGCGAACCAAAATGTGGAACCAAATAAAAACCCAACTCCAAGAATACCCCGAACGCCTCAAAGTAGCACGCGTACTAATAGAAAACGGCCTATCCATCCAAGGCGACAAAATCTACTTAAACCAAATCGAAATCCCACCCGTTCGCATCGCAAGAGTCGCAGGCGTCGACAGACGAACCGTCAACGAAACCCTCAACACCATCCACGCCAACCCCGAACTACGCATGATATTCGAAGAAATCCGACCCGCAGGCCATTCGCTCAAGGAAATCGCCAAACATCTAAACTTAGGCGTACTGGAAATAACCCCAATAAACGCAAAATCACCAGGAATCCTCTCAAACGCAGCAATGCTCCTAAACAAAGCAGGCTTAAGCATACGACAAGCAATCGTAGACGACCCAGAACTCTCGCCAGAACCAAAATTGACACTGATTGTGGAGAAGAAAATCCCTGGAGAACTCATCCCAGAACTGCTAAAGATTTCGGGCGTTGCCAAAGTTTCAGTTTATTGAACAAAAGACAGGCAAATCTCTTTCTAATATAAAGATGAGCTGACGCCGCCGTCGCTCATAACAATTAACTTTACCCCTGATAGAAAAAATGAATACTCATCAGGTTTGTTCGTCCTTTAATATGAGGAGAAGAAGTCTGATAGTTCCAAGTTTTGCTTCAATGGGAAAGCTAGGGTTTGCTGAATGGGTTATTCTGGTGCCCGATTGCACTGCCTTTCACTGCTTTCTGTTGTGGTCTGGCTGTTCTACTTGCGGTAGCTTTCACAATCAGCCTGCAACCCGCCGCTAACGCAGAACACAAAATACATTTGATATCTTAGTCTGTTGGTTGTTGTTGTGGTATGGAGAGTTTTCGGCAACAAATACTAAAGAAAAAACATAGATAGGCAACTGTTAGCGCCTGCAAAAATGAAAGGCCAAATAACCCAAAAAATTGGTTTATGATGCAAAAACTGCTTGCCGAGGCTTTGTTCAACATAGCGTTAATAGGAAAAACTTATATGGTTAATAACGTTTTGTTGTTGTTCGCATTATTGGAGGTTACTTGATTTGTCAAATTCACAAGCTGGCGGAGTACCTATTCTGGTTATGAAAGAAGGCTCAGATAGGTCCCGCGGAAGACAAGCACAACACAGCAACATTATGGCCGCTAAAGTTGTTGCAGAAAGCGTTCGAAGCGCATTGGGCCCGAGAGGCATGGATAAGATGCTCGTTGACAGCTTCGGAGACGTTACAATAACAAGCGACGGCAGAACCATCCTTGATGAGATGGATGTTCAGCATCCAGCGGCAAAAATGCTTGTTGAAGTCGCCAAAACACAGGACAAAGAAGCTGGCGATGGAACAACATCAGCCGTCATAATTGCTGGTGAACTCCTGAGCAGAGCTGAGGAATTAATCGACAAAAACATTCATCCAACAGTCATCATTGACGGTTACCGAAAAGCCGCGGACAAAGCCCTAGAAACTTTGGAGAAAATCGCTCTGCCAATCGATTTAAAATCACACGATTACCTCAAAAAGGCAGCTTCAACAGCCATGGGCAGTAAAATCGTAGCCGAATACAAAGATTATTTAGCCGACTTAGCCGTCAGAGCCATGCTGGCAGTAGCTGAAAAACAAGACGGCGGCTACAAAGCAGACGTTGATGATGTGAAGGTTGAGAAGAAAACAGGCGAATCCCTCAAAGAAACAAGCCTAATCAACGGCATAGTTTTAGACAAAGAAATCGTCCATTCAGGCATGCCCAAACGCATGGAAAAAGCAAAGATTGCGTTACTTGACGCGTCGTTGGAAAACGAGAAACCAGAGATGGATGCAAAAATTAACATAGAGAGCCCCGAGCAGATAGAAGCGTTCCTAAAGCAGGAAGAAACCATGCTAAAAGACATGGTTGAAAAAGTCCTCTCTTCAGGCGCAAACGTCGTAGTATGTCAGAAGGGCATCGACGATATGGCTCAACACTTCCTTGCCAGAAAAGGGGTAATAGCTATTCGCAGAGCAAAGAAATCTGACATGGAAAAACTCGCCAGAGCTACAGGCGCAAAAATCATAAGCAACATCGACGCACTCACTGCCTCAGATCTTGGCTATGCAGCCGTGGTTGAGGAACGCCGAACAGGCGAGGACAAGATGACTTACATAGAGGGTTGCAAGAATCCTAAGTCAGTTACACTCTTAATCAGGGGTGGAACTCAGCGGATGACTGCAGAAGCCGAACGCTCCATTCATGACGCACTCTGCGTTGTTAAAGACTTAATTGAAGAGCCAAAAATCGTTGCTGGAGGAAGCGCTCCCGAACTAGAGATGGCAAGTGTCCTAAAAAAATATGCTCAGACCGTTAAGGGAAGAGAGCAGCTCGCAATCACAATATTCGCAGAGGCCCTTGAAGCTATTGCTGTGACGCTTGCGGAAAACGCAGGTTTAGATCCAGTCGATATACTTTCAGAACTACGGACACGACACCAAAAAGGCGAAACATGGGCAGGCATAGATGTTCTCGCAGGCAAAGTCGAAGACATGACAAAAATAAACGTCTACGAACCATTAGCAGTCAAAAAACAAATTATCAAATCAGCAAACGAAGCAGCATCCATGATTCTAAAAATCGACGACGTAATATCCTCAGCAAAAATGAAGACTTCTCCAATGCCACCAGGGGGAGGAATGGGCATGGGCGGTATGGGTGGAATGCCCGGCGGTATGATGTAAATGTCAGAACAAAAAATAAATGTTGGACCCCCAAAAATTACTCGCTTCGAGAAAGCAAGAATAGTCGGCGCACGCGCGTTGCAAATCTCGATGGGAGCACCAATCTTGGTAGATGCAGAAGAAAACACAAACCCGATCGACATCGCACTCAGTGAACTTGACGCGGGAATATTGCCAATCACTATTCGAAGAACACTGCCAGACGGGACTTTCCAAGATATTCCTCTAAAATGGCTATCTTAAGCCTCAATTTTTCTCTTTTAATTTTTGCAATTTTGCTTGCGCTTGGTCCAGTGTTTCTGTGATTTGTTTCCAGTGAGCTCCTTGCCAGTAGATTTTTCTGCAGTTGGGGCACTTCCAAAAATTGTCATAAAAGGTATAGGTGTTCTTTTCCAATTCATCTTTAAGTTGATCTTTTGGGGTTGATTGGAGTTTGGTGTTGCATACGGGGCAGTGTGACTTATTCATGTCAATTGTTAACGTCAGGTCGTATCGTTTGGCAATTTCTGCCAGCCTCTCAGACTCTGTTTTGCCCTTAAAATAGTACGCGTCCATGCCTCTGCCGATGGCGCGTTTGTAGAGCTCAAAATCCTTCGTCAACAAAGCCCGCTCGTCCTTCTTTGCCAACTCTAAAAGCTCAGAATCATCGTACTGCACTGAGTACAGTACATCTTGCCCCAGCATGCGAAGCCAACGCGTCAGTTTTCCAAGCATCCCATCTGCAAGGAACTTCACACGTTTCCTCTCCGAACAATCAAACCGCTGCCGCCTTTAGCAACAATTTCACCCTCATCAAAAACCAATTGGCCGTTCACGATTGTCTTTACCACTTTACCTTGAACATCCCAGCCGTCGTAAGGTGAAAACTTGGCTTTGGACTTAAATTTAGAGGCATCGATTTTGAATTTACGGTTAAAATCTACTATCGTTATGTCCGCGTTTTTGCCCTGTTCTAGGCTTCCACAGTCGTTTAAACCGTAGATTTCTGCTGGTTTCTCGGCTAATAGCTGAACAGTTTGTGAAAGTGTTAATCGATTCTTCTTGACAAGAGTCAAGATGAGGGGTAGAGTGGTTTCGAGTCCTGGTACACCAACTTTTACATCCCACACGCTCTCAGCTGACTTTTCGCTTAAAGCATGAGGGGCATGGTCCGAGCCAACCGTATCGACGACACCATTTTCAATACCCTTCCAAAGCGCTTCCATGTGGGTTTTGCCACGGAGCGGCGGCGCCATAATCGCCATGGTTCCAATACGCTTAACATCTTCGCTTGTCAGCAAGAGGTGATTTGGGGTAACTTCACAGGTTACTTTTCTACCATATTTTTTGGCTTCTGCAATCGCGCTTAAGCCTTCTTGGCTTGTGACATGGCAGAAATGTAGCTGCACTCCGGTTGGCTCGCTTAGTTTTAGGAGCCGCTGGATTGCTTTTAGTTCGACTGTTTCGGTGTGTGCCCTCAAAAAATCGGCGGCGCCATTTTTTTGGGCTTGTTTGAGTTTTTCCTCATTACCTGTCAACGTAGCTTTATCTTCGGCGTGGACTGCCACTGGTACATTTAACTTGGCGACCTCTTTTAAGGCTTCCACCAAGGCTTGGTCATCCTCTAAGTTTAAGCCGCCAATTTGGCTTCCCATGAAAAGTTTGAATCCAACCGCACCTTCAAGAATGATTACTTCGATTTCACTCAGCTTTTTTGGGAATTCCGAGTGGAAGCCGACGTTTACAAGGATTTTTCTTTGTGCAATTCGTATGCGGTTGGGCAGGGTCTCAACGCTCATGGTGACAGGGTCGTTGTTTGGCATATCCAAAACAGTGGTGAATCCCCCAACAGCGGCAGCGGCGGTTCCTGAGGAAAAGTCTTCCTTGTACGTCCTGCCTTCATCGCGTAGGTGAACGTGTTCATCAATCAAGCCGGGCAAAACCAAAAGGTTGTGCAAATCGGTTTTTTGGTCGGCTTTAGGCATTTGGGTTTCTTTGCCGATTTTCTGGATTTTGCCTTCTTCGAGGGCTATACTGCAGTCAACTATTTGTCCGCCAAGGTAGGCTTTGGCGTTTGTGAAAACATAGTCAACAATCAAGTGGGTCACGGTCTATTAAATAGCGGGTGGTTTGGTTAATTTAAGTTTTATCTTAAGCCAATACAGGATGGAATAATTGGCAGATTTAAACAAAACCCTTAATTTTAATGGGGATGATTATGTGCTTGCAGAAGTGGCGTGATGGCTTTTAAAAAGAGGGCGCAGGATGGGTTCTTAGAGTTTTTTCTTTTGGTTTTGAGGCCTGTGGTTTACTCGAAGTCTTCGTTTTTGGCCAAGGTTGTTCTGTCATTGTACGGTTTAATTCACAGTGTGGCAGTTGTTCCAAGAAAAAGAGTAAGTGCAGTGAAAAGTCTGGTTCGTTATGGCGTAGAAGTGGTCGAGCAAAGGTTGAGGCCACCTTCTCAAGGTTCAGTTTGGTCTTAAAATTACCTTTAGCGGTAACGAAAGAATAGACAGCAATGAGTGGCTATTTTTCTTCGTCGAGTTCTATACGGCATTCATCGCAGATATTTTGTCCGTTGCGTTCTTTTAGGTTTTCAGAATATTCATCACAACTGTCGCAGTATCCAGACAGCGGCACTTCCGCGTCCTCTTCAGTTCGGGCCGCGCCTTCGATGCGTGAGCGTTCCTGCATTATCTCGATGAGTTCCGGCATTACTCCAAGGATGTCTTTGCTCGAGATTATACCCACAAGGTTGCCCTTGTAGATCACAACCAGTCGCCTGATGTCGAGCCTTGTCATTCTTCTTGCTGCATCGCTTATGGTAGCTTCAGGTTCTATGGTGACTAGAGGGGTAGTCATGATTTCTTTAGCCTTAACAGTGTCTGGCTTGAGGTTTTTGGCAATAACCCTGATAACTAAGTCCCGTTCAGTTATGATGCCTATGGATTTTCCTGCTTTGTTTGTAACTATGACAGCGCCTAAATCATGCATATCCATGTTGTTAGCAGCCTTGTTTGTAGTTTCATCTTCATCCATCGTCACAACTGGGCTGCTCATCACGTCTCTTACCAACATTTTAGGTCTTAATCCAAGTTCAGACATAGCTATTTACTTCCGATAATTTTTGAAGCTTAGATTCCAATTGAACATTAAAAGAAAAGCATAATTTAAGAGTATCTTAACCCCAAAAGAACCTGTGAAGTTTTATTAGAGCCCACGCGTTAGACCACAATATCTCAGAGGATCATTTTATGCTTAGAACAAACGTCGAAAAACTCATAAAAATCTCAGTTATGGGCGAAATCGCCAGCCCAACCATCCGTTCAGTCTATAATGTCTCGGCAACAGGAAAACCCGTGGTGCTTCCAGGAGTAGGAGGGATAACCTTTAACCTGCGGGTTGGCGATTCGGCGTGCGGTTGGGAAGCAGACCATGTGGAGCCAGGCGTCAGCGTGGAGAACAAGGAAAACGATGCCCGCTCGGGCCAAGCCGCAAACACCGCCTTCAACGTGCTCTCATGCGTTGGAAACCAAGCAACCTTAGCAATTGGAAACGCGAAAGGTGCAACAGGCGTTGTCACGGGAAAACACGGGGGGATAGAGCACGTCTTGGTTGATTTTTCTCCTGAGGTTTTAGAGAGCCTTGTTCTCGGGGACAGGATTTTGGTTAAAGCTTATGGAACAGGTTTGAAGCTTCTGGATTTTCCCGACATTAAAGTGATCAATATGGATCCTGGTTTGCTTGAAGCATGGAACCCACAGCCCAAAAATGCCAAGTTGGAAGTACCAGTTACACATATCGTCCCGGCAGCAATTATGGGTTCAGGGTTGGGTGCAAACCAAGTTTACTCAGGCGACTATGATATTCAACTCTTCGATGAAGCAGTCGTTGAGCAGTATGGACTTGGAAGTTTGAGGCTTGGCGATTTAGTTGCCATTATTGATGCGGACCATTCGTTTGGCAGAATTTATCGTCAAGGCGCCATCTCGGTGGGCGTTGTGGTTCACTCTAACTGCGTAACTGCTGGACACGGTCCTGGAGTTACAACTTTGATGACTTCACCCAATGGAAAAATTGTTCCCAAAATATCTCAAAACGCAAACATCGCTTCTTTGCTAAAATTACGGTCAGATATATAAGATAGTGAAGTCAATAAATGGACAATAGGAAAGAAAGAGGTCAAATTAATGCCCGTTAAACGAAAAAGCCGAGGAAGATCAAAAGGAAACAAAGGAAGCAGCACTCTTGTTCAATGCGCAAATTGCGGGGCTTCAGTGCCACGTGACAAAGCGAAGAGGTCGACACGCAGAGTTTCCTTTGTTGAGCCGCAACTAGCTAAAGAACTCAGACAAAGCGGAACATATTTAGCCTCTTGGGTAGACACAAAGTACTACTGTATTTCTTGCGCTGTTCACCGCGGCATCGTTAAGGTCCGTGCAGAAAATGAACGCCATTCAAAAGGCTATAAAAGAAGATACTAAGCGGCTATTCAGCTGCCTTTTTCTTTAATGTTCTGTAAACGTGAATTGCTCTTTGTATAACTGTTATGTTTGAAAGTACTGCTAACAAGGCTATACCGTATCCTAATGTTGGCAACCAGAAGAACCCAATTATGCTGACAGCAGCCAAGATAAGCATGCGTTCAGCGCGTTCAGCTATACCCACGGACTCCATTTTTATGCCTACAGCTTCAGCTCTAGCCCGAGTATAACTCACCAGCATGGACCCAGCCAGAGCAGCTAAACCCCAAAAGGGTCCCCAAGTAGAGCCCCAAGCAGGATTGCTTAGCCCAGAGATGATTATGGCAGTGTACACTGCGGCGTCAGCGTACCTGTCAAGCACTGAATCAAAGAACCCACCGAAAACAGTTGTTTGCCCAAAAGTCCGCGCTACGATGCCGTCGAGAGTGTCGCAGAACCCTGAAGCTAACAGAAAAACAACTGCCAAGATAAGTAGCCACAAAGAATGGGGCGAGGCTAGACCGTATGTAACCGCTGAAGCTAATGCGAGTATAAACCCAATTGTGCTTATTTTGTTGGGAGTTAAGCCTATCTTGTGTGCGGCGTTTGCTTGTGAAGCAAGCATTTGCTGGATTTGCTTTTTGAGTTTGGTCAGCAAGTTAACTCTCAACTGGGCAGTGTTATTGCTCATTAGGGGGTGGCTGTAGAAAAGCCTTTCTTACTCTTTTGTTGAACGGTTGTTCCTTGAAGAGGGTTTTTCAATGGACTTATAAGGGTGAATCTGCATATTTTGGCAGTGACGTTCTGTCGCGCACAGAGCGCAAAGCAGCAACGTTACACAAAGCAAACAAAAGGAGTAAAACAAAATGACGGAAAAAGCAAATGACGTAATCTTCGTCGGAAACAAACCCCCAATGAGTTATGTTCTGGCAATCATCACAAGCCTCTCTGCAGGAAACCTAAACGAAATCACTCTGAAAGCAAGAGGCCAAGCCATAACCACCGCTGTTGACGTAGCTGAAATCGCAAGGAACCGGTTCATTAAAGACCTAACAGTTAGCAAGATTGCTATCGGGACAGCCGAGATGCCACCTCGTGAGGGAGAGAACAAGTCCAGAATGGTTTCCACGATGGAGATAACTCTATCCAAAAAATAGACTGGACAACAAAATTTTAGAAACCATTTCCCAATCTTCTTTCATTTTTTAGTAACTACGCGGTGTTTTCACACATCACTGTTTGAATTGTTGTTTGTATCGTAAAGTTAAATAGCTGTTTTTGTTAGTAGAGAATTATCCCGTGTGAGAACATGTTAGATATCAAGCTTATCCGCGAGAAACCTGAACTTGTAAAGGCTAATTTGGCCAAACGTGGCAACCCCGAAGTCCTCCAGATGCTCGAAATGTTGACGGTGGTTGATAAGGAGTGGCGGTTGAACAACACCAAACTAAACGAGCTGCGCCATGACCGAAAAATAGTCACTATAGAAATCGCTAAACTCAAAAAAACTGGCAAAGAAGCCACGGACGAATTCACAAGGGCACAAGACATCGACCAAAAAATAAAGTTGATGGAAAAACAGGTAGCCGAGCAAGAACAGAAAATCCACGATTACCTCATGCGATTACCAAACCTACTGGAAGATTCAGTTCCTGTGGGAAAAGACTCAAACGATAACGTACAGGTAAAGACTTGGGGAACAATCCCAGGGTTTACTTTTCCGATAAAAAACCACATCGACTTAGCCCTAAACCTTGACTTAATCGACATGGACCGCGCTGGAAAAGTCTCGGGTTCAAGGTTTTTCTACCTAAAAAACGAAGTCGCAATGTTAGACATGGCTCTCATGGTCTTTGCAATCGAAGAGCTCTCAAAAAAAGGATACACCGCAATTGTTCCGCCATTGTTAATGACAAGAGAAGCCTACGAAGGAGTCACTGCACTGGGAGACTTTGAAGAAGTCCTCTACAAGGTTGAAAATGAGGACCTTTACTTAATTGCCACATCCGAGCATCCAATGGCAGCAATGCTCATGAATGAAACCCTAAAAGAACAAGAAATGCCCGTAAAACTTGCTGGCATAAGCACTTGTTTTCGTAAAGAAGCAGGTGCACACGGAAAAGATACACGTGGCATCTTTCGCACTCACCAATTCAACAAAATCGAGCAATTTATCTTCTGCAAACCCGAAGACTCACCCAAACTCCACGAAGAACTCCTCCAAAACGCTGAAGAATTGCTGCAGAAAATCGGTTTACCCTACAGGGTTGTAAACGTTTGTACAGGTGACATCGGGACTGTAGCAGCGAAAAAATATGACATTGAAGCGTGGATGCCAGCGCAGAATGGCTATCGCGAAGTGGTTTCCTGCAGTAACTGCACTGACTATCAGGGCAGACGGTTAGGAATCAAGTATCGAGAAAAAGAAGGCGCTGCACCCAAAGGCGTTGTGCACACTTTGAATTCGACCGCTGTTGCCACCGGTAGAACCATTGTTGCGTTGTTGGAGAACAACCAGAATGAAGATGGAACAGTAAACGTACCTGAAGCGTTAAGAAAGTACATGGGTGGCAGAGAGAAAATAAGTAAAAAGCCATAAACCTTTTAATATTTCGTTGAGAATCTTGTGGCACGCTTGGAGAAATAAGCTTGTCTTCAAAATCAGCAAAGCATATACGCGATAAGTGGCGTGGAAAATCCTGGTACATGGTAGTTGCGCCATCGTTCTTTGGTAACATAGAGTTAGGTTCGATACCTGCACAAGAAGAACAACAGATGATCGGCAGAGTTGTCGAAGCAACCCTATACGATATTACAGGTGACTTTTCTCATCATTACCTCAAAATGTTCTTCCAGATAAACGAGATAGAAGGTAAATCCGCAAGAACACTCTTCAAGGGTCATGAATACTCACGAGACTACCTCCGCAGTTTAGTTAGAAGGAGAACCACTAAAGTTGATGGGTTATTCAACTTAACCACAAAAGACGGTTACAAACTCAGAATCGCAGTTTCAGCCCTAACGCTTTCAAGAATAAAGACCTCGCAGGAAAAAATCATCCGCAACATGATGCAGAAAACCATCAAAGAAAAAGCTGCCGCATTAACCCTTGACCAGTTCGTTCAGGAAATGGTCCTCGGAAAAATCGCTTCAGACATCTATAACCAAGCTAAACTCGTTGCACCACTAAGACACGTCGGCATAAGAAAATCTAAGCTCATCTCTGCGCCAGCAAAACTGCCAGAAGCACCAGTAGAAGCAGCACCTGCACCAGTTGCAGCTGAAGCATAAACACAATTTTTTAATTTTTATTTTTTTAACCGTAAACAGTTTTAGATAGAACTCTTAGTATTTTCTATTCAGGAGAGCACAAGTTTTGACCAATGCGGGTGTTCATGAAAAAGGAACCTTCAACGCCCAAGATGCTATAGATAACATCAAAAAAGATCCCAACTACCCAAAAGCTGGTGCCATCGGACTTTTTATTGGTGTAGTACGGGGGGAGACTCTTGAGTCTGAAAAAGAAAAAGTTGAAAAACTCACTATAGAAGCTTATGAGGAAAAAGCTGACCAAGTGCTTACAAAAATAAGTAAAGAATTATCTGAAAAACCTGGAGTCGTAAACGTTCAAATCCATCATCTCCTCGGCGAATTCAAAGTGGGCGATGACTTGGTTTATGTTGCCGTTGCAGGTGCACACCGAACAGACGTTTTTCCCGTCTTGAGGGAAGCCGTTGAGAGGTACAAGAGCGAAGTGCCAGTCTTCAAAAAAGAACACATAATCACAAATCAAGGCGATGCATCCGAATATTGGGTTTCAGAAAAAGAAAGCCATCATCCCTAAACTGGATGTGACATCTTGATTGCGGCTTTGGCAGGGGGAGTAGGCGCAGCTAGATTCCTAACAGGCTTAACAAAAATTATCAAAGAGGAAGACTTGTCGGTTATTGTGAACACGGGCGATGACATTGAACTGTTCAGTTTACACATTTCGCCTGATGTAGACATAGTCACTTACACTTTGGCTGGCATCGTTGATGAAGCAAAAGGGTGGGGAGTAAAGGGAGATACCTTCCATTGCCTCGAAATGCTAAAAAACCGCGGCTTAGACGCATGGTTTAACCTGGGGGACAAGGACTTAGCAACTCACCTGTACAGAACTTACCGCTTAAAGCAAGGCGCAATGTTATCACAAATCACCGAGGAGGTCTGCCGCAGTTTAGGGATTAAAACCAAAATTTTACCGATGTCCAACGATAGGTTTGAAACAAGAGTAACTACGAGCAATGGCGCGATGCATTTTGAAGAATACTTCGTTCGAAGGCAATGCAAAGACGAGGTATTAGGCATTGAGTTTGTCGGTGCAACTACAGCGAAACCTTCGTCGGGAGTCCTGAATGCAATCCTGGAGGCAAAGACGGTTATTGTTTGCCCCAGCAACCCCATTGTTAGTATCGGCACTATTTTGTCAGTTGATGGAGTGAGAGAGGCGTTGAGACGGACAAGTGCCAGAGTAGTGGGAGTTAGCCCCATTGTTGCAGGTCTGCCCATTAAGGGTCCAGCGGACAAGATGCTACGTGCTTTAGGTGTCGAGGTTTCTGCGTTTGGGGTTGCCAGGTTTTACTCCGATTTCCTCGACACCTTCATCATTGACGTAAAGGATTCCGGTGAAACGAGCAGAATTGAAAAACTGGGGGTCAAAGTAAAGGTAACTAATACTGTGATGAATAGTTTAGAAGACAAAGTTGCGTTGGCAAAAGTTGTTCTAGAAGATTAAATCTGCAATATAGTCTAAAGTGTTCTCTTTAGAGTATATTGGATATTCTAAATAGGTAGATAAAGAAGTTCTTGTTTGAGCGTACGGTCTATGCAAAATAGGAAACAAGAAAACAAAAACCAAAACCGGAAACGCCAGGGTACTTCAGTCACATACAATCAAGGATTTGTTGTCTGAGGGAAAAATGTTGAAACAAAAGATAAATAGTGAAAAGCAAGCGAAAGCTGAAAAAGCCGACATTCTAGATTGGCTCTTAGCGATCGATGTCTGCTTAACCTAACAAAAAACAGCTATTGGCAGTGAAGAAATGATTGTTAAAGCAATTAGTGAACGCCATATTAAGAGAAGGGTTATATCTGCAAACTTGAGTAATTATCGTTTAACAAATGGAGATGCTGTTGGTGGAGAAAAAAAGTTACGATTGGTTTGAACAACGCCGCAAGACCAGAGGCTTAGAACTTGCTCACGAACAAATAACGAAGGCTTTTGACACGGTAACGTGGCTTCAGAAAGCAACTAAAAGCTTTTCGGAGAAGAACTTTAAAGAAACCAAAAAGTACATTGAAAACCTCTACAAAGCTGAAGAGGAAGTTGACCAACTCAGAACAGACACTTTCATGGAGTTATCTAAGGGAGCGGCACTGGTTTCTGATTATCGCGAAGACCTATTGCATCTTGTTAAGCGTTTAGATACATTGGCAGATCACACTAAAGATGCTGCCAGATGCCTTGAAATGCTTGGCGAAGCCGAAATTCCCCAGGAACTCTCTCAGAAGACCTTTTTAATGACGTCCAAACTAGTGGAGACAGCTCAAACCCTAAGAAACGCCATCGAAAAAATCTCATCCAACCCCAACGAAGCCATAAAAGAAGCAAAAGCCGTCGGCGACATCGAACATGCAATCGACGTTGAATACCTCAAAGCCAAAAGCCTATTCGTCAAGTACGGCGTAAGCATAAACTGTGGAGCAATGGTAATCTTCGACGACTTAATCGAGTTCATCGAGCAAGCAGCAGATATGTGTGCTGACACGGCAGACTATATAATAGTGCTCTCAAGCAGAGAATAAAACCACAATCCTTCATTTTATTTGTACAATAATTGTCAATTCTTGATAGAAGTCTTTAGGTTGAACGTTACAGAACAGAGAAAACCTCAAATTACTCTGTCTCTAATCACAAAAAAATAATTGCATTTTGGAACTGAATCGTTCGATAATTGCTGAATTCAATAGTTTAATATATTTCTGCACATCAAAAGAGATTATTTGCTTATGAAATGATAAAAACAAAGTGGATACTAACTGTACTCATTTTATTGCTACTTATTCAAGCTTACTACCTATCGGTAGCCTCAGCGGCAAGCACCGACGACTGGTCGATGTTCCGCCGTGACCCAAGTCACACCGGCTACGCACCCGGTGGCGATGCAGCAAATTACCCCAGTCTCATTTGGAATTTTTCTACCAGAGCACCCGTGGTGTCTTCCCCAGCAGTTGTCGACGGCTATGTTGCTATAGGAGGTAAGGACGGTCAAATTTATTGTCTCAACGCCTCCAACGGGAATCTATTGTGGAACTTTACAACTTTGGGTGAGGTGGATTCTTCTCCCGCAATTTACAAGGGATACGTATATGTGGGTTCAAACGACGGCTGGCTTTACTGCATGGACATTGCCACGGGAATGCCTGTTTGGATATCGTTTGTTGGAGGGGAAGTCCGTTCTTCGCCAGCAGTAGTGGATGATCACGTCTTTATCGGTTCTGGCAAGCACGATATTTTTTGTTTTAACGCCTCAAATGGTGGTTTAATCTGGACTTTTTCAACAGCAAAACGTGCAGATTCATCGCCTGCTATCTCAGAAGGCATAGTGTATGTTGCCACAGACGATTTTTGTGTTTATGCCCTAAACGCTTCAACAGGATATGAACTATGGAAGTATCATACAGGAAGTGTCATCTCCTCGCCCTGCATCTATAATGGATGTCTTTATGTAGGCTCATACGACGGGTACATTTGCAGCTTGAACGCGTCCACCGGCAACGAGATTTGGCGCTACCAAACCCAAGATTGCGTGGATTCTTCCCCCGCCGCTGCTAATGGTTGCATTTATGTTGGCTCCGAAGACAACAACCTTTACTGTCTTAATGCGTCTAATGGCTTTAAAATTTGGCAGGCATCGACTGGGTATTGGGTTCGGTCCTCGCCTGTAGTTTGGGGCGGTAACGTGTATGTGGGCTCTGAAGACTACCGCGTTTACTGTTTCAACGCTTTGACAGGAAATAAAACATGGAGTTACGCAACGGGCAATATTGTCGATTCATCGCCAGCCATCGTAAACGGCACCCTTTTCATCGGCTCCAGCGACTGCCACATCTACGCCTTAACCCTAACCGACTCAGCCCCCGAAAAGTTACCCTTACAATCAACTGACACATTAGCTTGGACCTCAATTGCATTTGACGCCATTGCCTTCGCAGTGGCGGCAGCGATTTTTTTCGTCATCCTACGTTTTGGTTACTTAAATTGGCAGGCTAAACGAAAGGCTCAAGTCAACATTGGTCCAATCAACTGGAAGTCTTGGTTTTCAGCTCACACCGACTTTCTCGCCGTTTTGGCACTCCTAGCTTTTTCAACCATTTTCTTCATAAACCTTGGAAGAGGCCCTCTTTGGGCTGCTGACGAGCAAACATATTCGCAATGGGCGTACCACATGGTTAGGAGCGGAGATTATGTTACGCCGTATGCTTTTGGGGGGTTGGCAGTTTGGGTTGGGAAGCCTCCGCTGTTTATGTGGTTGATGTCTTTAGCCTACCAAGCCTTCGGAGTTAGCAACTTTGCAACAAGGCTATGGAGTCCAATATTTGGCTCGTTAACTTTAATTTTGGTTTTCCTTTTAGGAAAAAAACTCTACAACAATTACGTTGGGTTTGTGTCCGCTATAGTTTTAGGAACGTTCAGCATATTCTACTTGTTTGCAAGGCACGCTATGACGGATGTTCCCTTCGTCTTTTTCACCGTGGCTAGCATTTACTTTTTTGTTTTAAGCGAGAAAGCTGAAAGAACCACGCGGTATGTGGTTTTGGGTGGATTATTTTTTGGTTTGGCGTTGTTGACAAAGCAGGTTGAGGCTTTGCTGATTCCGCTAATAGTTTTTGGGTATCTTATTGTGACGGAAAGAAGTGTAAGGTTTGTTTTCACGAAGCATTTTACCTTTTTTTGGGCGGTGGGGCTTCTGGTTCTTTCTCCCTGGCTCGTTTACATGTTTCTTAGTTTTGGGTCAAATTTCTGGCATTGGTTTGTCGTTTACTGTGGCTTTATGCGAACGGTCAGCCCTATTGAGGGCCACGTTGGAAACTACTTTTTCTATTTTGCCTATTTAGCTAAAAATGAGGCTATTTGGGCTATTCTTTTGCCTTTTGCGGCAGGGCTTTGCGTGTTTAATGCGGTTGTTAAACGTGTGAAGGCTGATGCATTAATTCTTGTATGGATGTTAATTGTACTTTTGGTGTTTACTTTCGCGCAAACGAAGCTTTCATGGTACATTCTGCCAGCTCTACCAGCCTTCGCCCTCGCCATCAGCAGTTTGCTCTACCAAATTTCAAAGAAAATACAGGTTTCTTCAAGGCGCTTTCTCCTAAGAAACAAAAAGTTCAAAGAAGTTGGTGGCGGGCCCGATGGGATTTGAACCCATGACGTCCGGCTCCGCAGGCCGGTGCCCTAATCCGTACTAGACGACGAGCCCTTACGACGAGATTACTCCATTCGCACAATATAAACGCTAATGCTTACAGAAAAATAATTGTTGCGCAAATCAAACTTAAAGAATCGATTGTTTGAAAAATAAAAAAAGAAGAAAAGGGAAATTGTTTTTTGCTGTGTAGTTTTTTATGCTCGTTTCTTAACTGCCATGAGAATTACAACGCCAACGATGGCGATTGCAACTATCATTGCAGCTGCTGCGGCTGCGATGTACATTTCAGTTGGTGGGAGAGTTATCTGTGGGTATGGTGATGCTGTTGCTGCTGGGTCACCGGCATAGAATGATGTTTCTGCAGAGGAGGGATAATATGATTCTGTTCCTGCAAAGTTAGCGACTACGGTGTAATCGCCTGTTATGTCAGGTGTCCATGTGAAGCTGAACATGCCGCTGGCGTCGCTTGTGGTGCTGCCGATTTGTCTAAAGTTTCCGTTAGAGTCTAAGACACTGATTGTGAGTGGGACACCGGTTGCGTTGTTTGGACATGGTTGTTGCATGTAGACGTATTCCATCCATAGGCTTTGGCTTTCGTCAGAGATGCATGGTACACCGTTGGGGAAGTTTGCTGCTTGGGCTTGTTGTTGTGTGCCTGCGGATTTGTCAATGATTGTTCCACGGATGGTTATGGGAGTTTCAGTCGTAACGCCGACATCGGGTGCAGTAACAGTCATAGCGCTTGGGCCTTTACCCCAAGTGTAGATTTGGTTGTCATAAGCGTTCAGTGTCGTCATGATTCCGTCAGAGATAGCAGGTGCACTGGTGACGTCGAACGCATCGATGCTCCAAACGACCTCTCCGTTGGTGATGTTCAAGGCTAACTGCTGCGCGTTGTGGAAAAGTGGCGGACTGTACATGTGTCCTTCCGGAAGGAAGAGCTTTCCATCAGCTATTGTTCCCACTGTGAAAGTCCATAAGGGCTCAATTCCGTAGGGTGATTCGTAGCCTCCCGGAGGTGTATGGTATTCCCAAAGGAAAGTTCCTGTGGCCAAGTCAATAGCGTAGACGTCCCCTCCGTAAGTCCAATCATAGATTATTCCGTCAGCAACTACGTTGTTTTGGCCTAGAGATGAGTATGGACTAACGTTTGGAAGTGCTTCGGGACCCCAAACCTTTTCACCCGTGCGTAGGTTGTATCCAGTTGCTGTTAGTGCTGCTGCGTCGAATTCTACCCATACTCCATTCCCTGCTGTGGTTGAGCCGTAGATTACTCTTGAATCCACTATTTCTGTGCGGTTTAATGGTCCCCAGAGTTTTTGTCCCGTGCTAAGGTCGTAGCCTGCTTCGATTATCCATCCATTCTGGAAGAAAGAGCTGCCTGCAACGCTTGCTTGTGTCATGAGTGCCACTCCGTCAGTAATAGAAGAAAGCCCCAGAGAGATAGGTGCACCGTCAATTGAGGTTACTATGGGCCATGAATCTTGTATGCCTAATTGGAAGTCGATTGTTGTGTTGTATGGAGGTCTCCACATCCATTGATCTGCAACTGCTCCGCCGCCACCGTAGTTGGCTCCGACTAGGTTAATGCATCTGGTGGAGTTCCAAACCGAGAGTGAACGTTGACCTTGGCTTGAGTTGACATAGTAGCCTATCAAGTTTCCGCGTTCATCTTCAATAAGTTGCATTGATGGTGTGTTTTTAATAGTTAGTATGTAGTTGCCTGTCATCGCATCGTACATTGACATGTATTGTCCTGCTGCTTGATAGCCTGCTGCGGCCACCGGGATAGTCCAGAGATATGCGAGGGCGCCGTACTGGTTAGGAGTAATCATTTGAAGTATTTGTCCGCATTTTAGAACTTCAGTGTTGATGTTTTTGGTCCATATCGTTTCTCCAGTATGTAGGTCTACTGCGGTCCATCCTTGGGGATATGTTGATGATCCAGGGTATAAGCTGTAGTAGAGAATACCTTGCATAATAATTGGAGCGAACTTTGGTTCGTATTGAGAAGTCGAATAGTAGTTGCCTGTTTCACTGCCACCGAATTCGCCTCCGATTATACCGCCAAAAGCTACTGGTTTTGTCCAGAGCAAGTGGGCAGTGTTTGGAGCTGTTGTGTAAGGGTTATAGTTTGACATTGTGCTGTACATGCCGGTTGCTGCAAAGGTTGATGCTGATAGACCAAGCCAGTTACCTGCAATTGTATACCAAGCGTTGTTCTCACCGTAGATTGGACGGGTCCAATAGTTGGTTGGTAGTGGTGCAGCTGATTCGTATGGAATTGGATCTTGCTGAACGGTTAGAATAAATTTACTGCTCGAACTGGGTAGGAAGGTATCGTTAACGAATGCATTGTTTGAAATAGTTCCCGGAACAGGATTGTTTAATCCAGGTAGCACTTCTCCTCCAAAGAAACTTTGGAACGTATAGTTTCCGACCGCTTCAGGAGTAAAGGTTGTGACTGTGCCGCCGGTTGCGTCAGAACTGAATGGGCCTAATTTTTGTGTGCTTCCATCAGGTTTAGTGATTACTACTGTCAAGTTTGTCCATCTGTCACCATACTGTGCGCTTGCGGTTGGTGGAGGTGCGTTACACCAAAAGTTAACGTTGACTGTCTGTCCAACACCTATAGGGTCCGGTGCTACGCTAACAAACATATACGTCGGAATCTGCCATGCAGGTGTATGAGCGCTAGTATTTGGTACTAGCATAACTGAAGCTGCCATCGAAATTGTTAAAATTGTTGCAATCAAAATAGCAATAGTTCTGTTTTTTATTTTTTGCATTTTTCTTTTCCTCTCTTAATTTATGTCTTAATGAGCAAAAACATAGATCACTCTCGCATTTTGAATGTCTGTATCCTTGCCCAATTAGCTGTATCGGCAAGTTCAATTTATAACACTTTCGAAACTCTCAACTTTATCATATTCCACAAAAGGAAAAAAGTAAAATTCTATTCGCAAAAACTACCTATAATCATGTTAATACATATCCCTTATTACGATTTGAACAAAAAAAGCACAGAACCATTTAGAGACCCCAAAAGTCCACTGAAGACAGTGAAGCATTTTTGTCGAAAACTAACTAATTGGATAAAATCCGAGGCATTTGGAATATTATTTCTTTATTTGGGAAACGTCATTTTGAATTGGGTTCCTTTGCCAACTTTACTCTTAAACGTTATCGTTCCACCCTGAGCCTCGACCAAACGTTTAACGACAGCTAATCCGAAACCTTGACCCTTAGATTTAGTGGTCATGAGGGGCTGGAAGATTTTTGGTTTTACTTCTTCTGGAATACCCCCTCCCGTATCAGAAACAATAATGGTAACAGTGTTAGCTTCTTGAGATGTTTTAATAATTAGTTCGCCACCCTCCGGCATGGCTTGAATGGCGTTGGTTGACAAATTAACCAGAATACGCTTAAGGAAAGTTAAGTCAAGCTTGATTTTTGGCAATTCAGTGTCACATTTTGCCATAGCTTGAACGTTATCGGGCACACTAACGGTTGCAATCAATTGGGGTATGGTACGGCAAAGATCAACCTCCACGAGCTCAGGCTTTAGTGGTTTTGCAAAGTCTTGCAAATCAGAGATGATCTTGTCAATGTAATCTATTTGTTCTTGAATAGAATCTATGCTTTCCTGTACGTCGCGTTTGCATTCGCTATCTGGCGAACCTTCCACAGCCTGCTTCATGAGGTAGAGTTCACCTTCGATGGCCTGCAAGGGGTTACGGATGTCATGGCCAATCATACCGGCAGTCTGCCCTATAGCCGCAAGCCGTTCGGCATCCTTGAGCTGTTTTGTTCGGTCCTCGACAAGTTGCTCTAAATTTTTTGCGTATTCTTCGAGTTTTTGTTCATTCTGTTTGCGTTCAGTTATGTCCTGTTCTATACCGACTATCCTTGTGGGCTTGTTATCTTCGCCAACTTCTCGGACGATTCGTTCGGAATGTATTGTACGTATTGAGCCATCTTTATGGATTATGCGATAATCGAAACTGGCTTTGGTCGATAATTTGCCTTTAAAGAGCATTTGTTCCATTGATTTGTTTATCGCTTCTCTATCCTCAGGGTAAAGCCTAGCCACGTATTCAGTGGTGTTTGGACCGTTCTTCTGAGGGGGTAAACCAAAAATGTGGAATAGTTCTTCAGACCAAACTGCCTTGTCCTCCTTAACTAAGTATTCCCAGCTTCCCACATTGGCAATTCTCTGCGCCATTTTCAACCGCTGCTCACTTTCCTCAAGTGAATTTTGAGTTTTAACGTGAGCAGTTACATCCTCAAAAATAGCTACTACCGCAGTAGCCTTGCAGTCCTTATTATACAGCGGTTTTGCACTCACCACCACAGTAAACCGTTTACCTGACGATTGTTCAATAATTGCTGTTGAGTTTCTGAAGGTTTCTTCATTAAACAATGCCCTGTAAATGTAAAATTCTTCCGTGGGGCAAACCTTACCATCCATCGTCAATATTTTAAAACTAGTAGGTTGCTTATTCAATTCTACATTGCAGGGGTTTGCACCGAGAAGTTCGATAGCTCGCTTATTGGCGTAGGTAACTTTGGCATTGGGTTTTTCAACAACCATCACAGCTGAAGGAATATTCTCTAAAATATCTAGGAGGCGTTCTTCACCTAAAATTAAGGCGCAACGTGAATAGCTTTCTTTTAGGAAATTATCTTTATCAATGATTTTGTTGGCGTCTCCTTTTTTTGGATCTACGATGGTAGAGTCTTTTTGAACCTCAACCATGAATTCCTCCAAGTAAAACTAGCAATTTTCCTTAAATATAATTAAGCAAGACAAGAAAGTTAAGGCTTTTGCTTGGAAGAATATACCTTTTAGGAGGTATTGGGGGACTGACTTTTACCAAGCACTCTTTGCAACGCGGCGATGACGTTTTGTTTGCCCATTGCAAGCACGTATGGACCAAGACGAGGACCCTGCGGTGCCCCCATCAAAACCTGATAGAGCACCTTGAAGAAGGTACCGGGTTTTATGCCGTTGTCTTTGGCAGCGTTAAAGATGGCATTTTGGATTTTATCTGGGTCGTCCTCACTCTGTAGTTTAGCAAGAAGTTCAGTGACGGCTTTTTTTTCTTCAGCGGTTAATTCGATGGCAGTTTCTTTGATTTCTTCAAAGTCACGCGTCCAGTTCAAAGCGTATTCGATGCGTTGCTGAAGGTTGGCGTCTAAGGTTTGGTTTTTCTGCAGGTAACCGTAGCTTTGCAGTTTTTCGGTGACGTATTCGTTTAAGCATTCTTTGGGCGCCATCTTAACTAGAAATGCCATGAGGTTGTAGGGCACGTGGATGCGGGGTTTAACTGGCGGTTTCATGACGTAGCAGTAGAGGTATAAGCCTTTGAGTTTGGTCGCTTCTTTTTCACTAACCTGTTTTTTGCCAAAGTAAACATCTTCGAGGCCGTCGATTTCATTCATGTAGGCTGGAATGTCTGAAACGTCCAAGGTTCGTGTTCCCACAAACCGCTTAAGCATAAGTAAAAGCAGCGATTGGGGTGAGCCATAATCGAACCAGACTTGTGGCGTGAAGACGTTGCCGGCTGATTTAGAGATTTTTTTTCCACCTTTATCTAGAAACATCTCGTATTTGGCATGGGACGGAGGCTCAAAGCAGAGCACTTCGCGACAAATACGGTCATTAATTCGCACGGAGTCAGCGATGTCTTTGCCGTAAGCTTCAAACCTGATGTCCAAGGCTTTCCAACGTGCGGCGAATTCGCTTTTCCAAGTTAGTTTGCCTTCGCCACTTTTTATATCCACTTCGCCTTCGTTGCCACAACCCGCGATGAGTTTCCCTCGGATTTCTAATCCTTCACATTTGTAGGAGACCTTGTCCGTTTTGGGATCAAATTTGTAGGCTCTGGTGGTATAGAGGTGACCACATTTCTCACAAACCGCAAAGAATGGCAGGACCTCGGTATATGTTTCTTGTCCAACTTCTTCTTTGACGATTTCACCGACTTTTTTGGCGTTGGCCAGTATGGTCCGAATCTCATTTAGAAGTAAGCCTTCTTTGTAGACTTGCTGGGCTGAATAGTACTTGTATTCGATACCGCACTTATCCAACGCGTCGAGCAACAGTGAACTCATGTGTTTGCCGTAGCTTTCATGGCAGCCAAACGGGTCAGGTATGCTGGAGACAGAGTATCCAAGGTACTTTTCCATGTCCTTTGAGAGCCCAGCGGGAACTTTGCGTAAGCCATCTTTGTCATCGCAGAAGGCAACGAGTTCAGAATTGCAGTTCAGGTTCTTAAGTGCCAAAGTCACTGCATAGCTACGAGAGGCATCTCCTAGGCTGCCTATGTGGGGAAACCCTGAGGCGCCAAGACCCATCTCTGTTCGGATTTTGCTCATGTCTCGGTTTAGGGATTGCTCTCGTTCGATGACCTTCTTTGCCATCATGTCGTACCATGTGCCGTGACCGATAGTTTCTTCACTCATACCTTCTGCCTTCAGCATCATGACTGTGCGAGGGGATAGAAAAATGTTTAGAGCCAAAAACGGCTCATTTGGATTATTTACGTTTTAATGCAGCTGCAATTGCTAATGCTGCGATTGCCAGCAGGATTACAACCAGAGAGTAGATCCAGTTGATGCCGAATAGATACCAAGCAAAACCGAACACGATTAAACCTAAGCCTCCAGCCATCGTGGTGAAAGTACCGCGTTCGTACTTCAGCGGTTTACTTGCTCGAATACCCGCTAAAGCTATCGCCCAGCAACCGCAAAGAACTGCCACGACTGGAACAAACAGTTCCCAACCGATTACTCCTGCAACAACTAGCAATATTCCAACAACTATGATGATGAGGAATACGCCAAAGCTTAGCAGTTGACGATCGCTACCACTCATGTTTGGTTCCTCCTAGCTGCCGATTTTGAAACCGCATTCAGGACAGAACTTGCTGTTGGCCGGTATAGATTTGCCACAGTTGGGGCACTTCATTGCGCCTTCTGAGGGTGGGGTTAGGTTTGTTCCGCAGTTGGGGCAGAATTTGCTTGTGGCTGGAACTTTTTCTCCGCATTTGGGACAGATTACTAGTGCGGCTGCGGGTGCTGCCTGTGTTGTTCCTTGGGGTGTCATGATTTGTGGGATGAGAACCATGCCTGCTCCGAGGGCTCCTGAACCGCCTCCTTGACCGAGGCTTGCTGCCGCGTTTTTCACGGTTTCCATGCGCAGTACGTCTCCTGCGGGGGTTTGTCCTGTTTTGAGCCAGAATAGGCGTTCTCGGTATTCGGGTGTGGTGTCGATGCCTTCGAATCTGAGGTCGGTTAATTCGACGCCGACGCGTTTGAAATAGTCTATCAGCGAGTTTTTGACGATTACTGAAGTTTCGTCAAGGCGCGTGAAAACGGTGACAAGGTCGTAGTGACTGAGTTCATCGATTATTTTCTCATTTAGGAATCCGCGCAAGAAATCGTTGACTGCGTTCGTGTCATAAGCGTTTTGTCCGCCGACAACTTCATTGACGAAGAGAGATGCGTCGCCGATTTTAAACCAGAATTGCCCATACGTCTGAAGAGGTGCGAGTTCGGTGGTTTGTGCTTTGGTGCCCCATTTGCCCGCGAAAACTTTGGTGCTGATAAACAGTACTGCTGCTTTGAAGGGTTTGTTGCCTCCAAAACCAGCTAACCGTGTCAACAGGCTGGTCAGTATTGGAAGGTTCAGGGTTGTGAGTGTGTGTCTGCCTGGTCCGAATACGTCATAAGCTTTTCCGTCGCGGAAGAACACTGCCATTTCATATTCGTGTACTATTAGTTGGGCTCCCCAGGTGATGTCTTCGCTTGGGTAACGCCAAACTATGGCGTCTGGCCCAGCGTTTATCCATTCTATTATTTGTGGCATTATTGGGTCACTCCTAAGATTACTTGTTCTCTTTTATCAAAGGTGTCCTCGAGCAATTCGAACTTGTCTGCGATAGTTTGTATTTTGTCTTTGAGGTTTGAGTAGTTTCCGCTCAGCAGCTGAGCTTTTAAGTCGTCAATGCTTGCTGTTAAGGCGTCAACTTCGTCGAGAAGTTGGCTATCGAAGGTTATCATTCTGTCGAGGTTTTCTTCTTTGATTTTCACAATGTCGTAGAAGCCAGCGTAACCGTAGGAGGCATGGTTTACTTTTTCGGTTATTCGATCCATTTTGGCGTTTAGCCTGTCGATATCTGGAAGAACATCCAGATAGCGTTTGTCGGCTATGCGCTGTGCGATGCTTCTGACGTTATCTTTGTCTTTGGAGAGCTTGAGGGTTAAATTATTCCTGATCAGCTTGTCTGATTCGCGGCGAAGTTCCTTCTCTTTGTATCCTCGGAACCCTGGAAGCGCCGCTGCTATGCGTTCTGAAAGTCTCATTTGGCTTTTTGCTTGGGCGTAAACATCTTTATTTTCGCTCATTTCCTAAATCCTCCAATATTTATATTCCGTTATAAAAAAGAGCTTACTTTTAAAGTTTCGTAAAGCAAACTAGAACTTGGAAGAGGGTATGTCACCCTTTAGAACCATGCCTGCTGCACCGTCAACTATCATCTGGTAAGTGTTGTTCTTGTACTCATATTTGATGAACCAGGCGGGCGCATGCAAGTAAACCATCTGCTTTAGGTTTACAGTCGTGGTTGCTTCAACGATTTTATCAATATCCTGCTGAAGCAGAAACCGATGAAGCGCCTCAATCTGCTGCTTGGCAATCTCCAAGGCTTCCTCGCGAGTCATTTCGCTGTTGAGTAGTTTAGCAAAACCCTCGATTTTCCTGAAATCATACGGAATTTTGCCCGTTAAGGGCACATTATATTCTCGAGTTGGAAAACCTGACGCTTCCCTGGCTAAAACCAGCCAGTTGTACTCTTTTTGAATTTGCCCTTCCTTAACGATAGCGGGGGACATGCGCTCGAAAATGCCTTTATACTTGGTTGTGGCGTCAGCTGAAACGATCCAAAAGGGCAGATAAACCAGATTTTTCTCAGTCATTTTTGATTTCTTAGCTAAATCGCCTGGTTTCATAAATCCCGAGCGCATCCAGTCACGAACTAAATTTTCGATCTGCTCTTCGGAGTAGCTGTTTAACAGAAGCGAATGCTCAAAAGTGAATGCTTGTCCCGTCTCGATTACGGTTGTGAAGCCGCAGTACTTGCAAGTGGCGAATAGCTCGCCTGGTTTAAAATCAACTGGGGCGCCGCAGTGTGAACACTTTATGTTTTGAGCTATAGCCATTGCTATTTAATCCTTCAGTTTTTCTCGTTTGAGAATTTCTCTTGCAACAATAACTCCTGAAGCAGATGCCTGAATTAATCCACGGGTGACGCCTGCTCCGTCGCCGATGGTGAACATGTTTTGGATTTTGCTTTCCAAGGCATTGTTGAGTTGTAGGTGTGAGGAGTAGAATTTGACTTCGACGCCGTAGAGTAGGGTTTCGGGTGAAGCGACGCCTGGGGCGATTTTGTCGAGGGCTTCAAGCATTTCGCGTATATCGGTGAGGTAGCGGTAGGGTAGGACAAAGCTTAGGTCTCCGGGGGTGGCGTTTTTGAGTGTGGGTGTTAGGACGCTGTGGGCGAGTCGCTCGGGAGTGCTGCGTCTGCCGTGGTTGAGGTCGCCGAGCCGTTGCACCATGACGCCTCCGCTGAGCAGATTCGAGAGTCTAGCGATGTACTTGCCATAAGCGATTGGCTCCTTAAACGGCTCTGTGAAGGAGGTGCTGACGAGTATGGCAAAGTTTGTGTTGGCTGTTTTTGTTTCTGCTTGGCTGCCGCCGTTGACGGTTAAGACGCCATCGTAGGATTCGGTTGTGACTTCGCCGTAGGGGGACACACAGAAGGTCCGTACTTGGTCGTCGAATGAACGTGAGAAATAGAGAAGCTTAGGTTCGTAGAGAACTTTGGTCAGTTTCTCCATTATGGAAGCTAAAAGTTCCACGCGTACACCGATGTCAACGGGGTTATTAACGGTCTTTAAGCCGCGGATTTGAGCTTCAGTTTGAAGCCACTCTGCACCGCCTCTGCCGGGTGCGATGATGACGTATTTGCCCATAATTTTCTCGCCGTCGACGGTTTCGACGCCTTGGATGGTTCGGTTTTCGGCTATTAGCCCTTTAACTTCTGTTTTGGGCATGAAAGTTATTTTGTCGTTGAGGTATTTGCGCATGCGCATTAGTGTTTCAAGACACTTGTCGGTGCCCATGTGGCGAACTTCTTGTTTGATTAGTTTGAGGCCTGCAAGGGAGGCTTGTCGTTCGATTTCGTCTATTTCTTTGTTTTCTCCGCCGTAGACTTGTTCGCTTGCGCCGAACTTGAGGTAGATGCCGTCACAATATTTGACGAGTTCAGCGAGTTCTTTAGTTGAAACGTACAGGTTGAGCCAGCCGCCAACCTCAGTTGATAAAGTGAGTTTGCCGTCGCTGTAGGCGCCTGCACCGCCCCAACCGCTAAGTACGCTGCATGGTTCGCAGTGGACACATTCAAAGCCTCGTTTGGAGGGGCATTTGCGTTTGTCAATGTCTGCACCTCGATCGATGACGAGTACGTTTAGGTTTGTTTTTTCGGTTAGCTCTAACGCTGAGAAGATGCCTGCTGGACCTGCGCCCACGATTATTACGTCATATTTCAAGGAAATTCTCCCCCTTGGAACCCAAAGTTACATGTAACAAGTGGCATATATTTCTAGTGCAGTTAAACTTGTAAGTTGGAGCAGAGTTCGAATTTTAAACATTGCATAGGTATTTTTTAGATATATCTTAATAACATTTATAACAACAAGGCCACCTAATAAACAAGACCACAATGGCAAACCCAACCGAACCCGCAAACATCGACGATCTAATCAGCGACTTCTCACGCTTCTACATACTCACTATACTCTACGAAGGACCAGCCCACGGCTACAGCATAATCAACCAATTCAAAAAACGCGTCAAAAAAGAAGTCAGCCCAAGCCTAGTATACCCTTTTCTGCAGCAACTAGAAGAAAAAGGCTTAGTCAAACACACCCAAAAACCAGTAGGCGAGAAAGAGCGAAAAATCTTTGAACTCACAGAGGAAGGTAGAGAACTTTGCACTGGACTCTTCAAACGATTTGCCACCCTAGTCGCAATAGCTATAGAACCAAGCCTCTACGTCTGTGCTCACTGTGGATGCAAAGTCTACGAGGGCGGCTACCGAGAAGCCATCGATGGAAAAGAGGTAGCGTTCTGCTGTATGCACTGTGCTGCCTCATACAAGGAATACAAAAAGGTAGCTAAGCAAGTAAAATAAGATTAAGACTTTTCAAAAGTCTTAAAAAAAATTCAAGATTAGAATTAATCTTTTATGGCTTCGATAAAGCTCATAACGTTCCAGAGCTTAACACGGGTATATGGTGGCATGTTGGGGTCTTGCAGAATCTCATCCAGCATAGACACGGCGTTTGAAGCTCTCACCGCAGGAGTATATTCGGCACTTTGCAGGGCACTCATGGCATCTTTTGCAGAACGACGGATGTTTCTTGGCGTTGTGCTGTCTTCGGAGACTTCGCCGAGCACAACTAATGCTTGCTGAATCTTGGCTTCGTATTCTTCAGATTTTTTCTTCCGCACCATAAACAGTTCCCCTTTAATGCACCATGGCAGTGACCAAGTTATATAAGTATTGACACGTATTTACTTTGGGGTTCTACATGCAACCAAGAACAGATAACACACTTGTTAAACGAGGAGCCAACCTACTACTACAAGGCGCCACCTTAACTGACCTCTCATGCCCAGTTTGCTCATCTCCACTCTTCAGATTAAAAGACGGAACACTCTGGTGCGCCAAAGACGAAAAAAAAGTGATAGTCTTAAAGGAAGGCGAAGAACCACCCAAACAAGCTGCAGCACCCACCACAGCCTATGACAAGCTTGAAGCTACATTGATGGCGAAGATACAGGAAATTCAAGGCAAGATTGAAAAAACCGAGGACATGGATGAGCTGCAGAAACTGACCATTGCACTCGACCAACTGCTGAACAGTGTTGAAAAAATTAAAAAAATGAAGCCCTGAGCCGAGCCAACTTGACTCTGGGCCTTTACGAAAATTTCCCCACAAACATCCATAGAATCGATAGTTTCAATTCTTCGGTTTCAATCAAGCAACTCCAGCAAAAACTCCTCAAAGTGTTCTATGACTTGAACTACAAGGAATTTAGTTTTGAAGAAGTCACCAACCCCACTGTGCCACAGGGGAGGGTGATTTTTGAGTTTGGCTTGGCAGAAGCTGACGGTTTTAACTTTATCGATAAAGAGGAACTCAACAAAGCAACAAGTCTTCTGGCAAAGGAGCGGTTGATTTCGATGGATTTTTTCTGTTCCATACGCTACTACAAGGGCACAGGCGAAAATAGAACGGCTTTAAAGTTTGATTATTACATGCTTAGAACCGTCTTTAGTAAGGATATGCTTGAGGTTCAAATGTTCCATGAACGAGGGCCACGATACATTTCACCTGAAGAGTTGACAACAGTTATTTTCACTAAGGTAAATGAGTCTTCGAGTGGGAGCAGGAAAATTCTCAGGAAAGCAAGCATTTAGTTTCCAAAGTTCAACAAAGCTGATTTTATCGATAAAGTATATCCGAAAGTTATATTTTGGGCATACTCTAACATTGGAAGGGCAGTAATTTACATCTTCAAAGGAGCTAATTGAGTATGTTACCGATTGAAGTTTCAGGCTTAAAAAAGCACTATGGAGATTTAAAAGCCGTGGACGGAATCTCCTTTACAGTAAACGAGGGTGAAGTCTTTGGACTTCTGGGGCCTAACGGCGCAGGCAAAACCACCACCATTGAAATCATGGAGGGCTTGCGTGAGCGAGACGGAGGCGACGTAAAAGTTCTCGGCTTTGACCCATGGAAAAAAGGGTATGAACTCCACAAAAAAATCGGAGTTATCCCACAGGAATTCACGTTCTTTGAAAAAACCACCCCAAGAGAAGCCATCATTTACTACGCTGACCTATTCGACATAAAAGTTAACCCAGACGATATCCTAAAAGAAGTTCTGCTAGAGGAATCCGCCAAAGTAAACTTCGACAGCCTTTCAGGCGGACAGAAACAGAAGACAGGGCTTGCTCTTTCATTAGTTAACTCGCCTGAACTACTCTTCTTAGACGAACCAACCACAGGTTTAGACCCCAACGCAAGACGCGCCATCTGGGAAGTCATACGCAGCTTAAAAGCCAAGGGCAAAACAATCATCTTAACCACCCATTACCTCGACGAGGCACAGCAACTCTCGGACAGAGTAGCCATCATGGACCATGGAAAAATAGTTGCCATGGGAACTACCGAAGAAATCATCCAACAACATGGCTCAGGCGAACGACTGGATATTCACGGAAGCGAAAAACTCGCCGATTACATCAAATCAAATACTGAATTGCAAGTTGACTATGACAAAGTTAAAGGCGAAATCACCATACCGCTGAAAAAGAAAATTGATGCTCTCGCAGCACTTGCGGCAGCTGAGCAATCAGGAATGGATTGGGGCGACATTCAGACACGCCAAGATAGTTTAGATGACGTGTTTGTTAAGCTAGTCAACGAACCCATCGGCGAGCAAGGAGAAGCAGCGGTGGAAGGAAAAGCTGGCAAAAATCGGAGCGGCTAAGTTTGATCAGTGGAAAACGCATATACTCCGACTTCAAAGTCTTCAGCCGCGGATACCTCAGAAACAAGTTCGGATTATTCTTCGGATTAGTCTTTCCAGTAATCTTGATTTTGATTTTCGGCGCAATCTTTGCAGGAGGAAGCGCAGGAAAAGTAAATGTCTACGCTCAAAACCTAGACACCGGACCATTCCCAACTGGGCAAGACCTCGGCACAGGCTTCCTTATAGCACTCAACCAATCCAGCACAATCACAGTAATAACGGTGGATCCTTCAAAGAACTTCACAAAGTACTTGGCAGATCATTCAGCTTCAGATGGAATTATAATTCCCTCTAATTTCACTGTAAACTATATTACAGGTCATCAATTAAACTTGACAGTCTACGGTAATCCAACCTCAAGCACCAGCGGCATCGTTGGTGGAACAGTGGGTGGGTACGCTAACTACTTTAATCTAAACTACTTCCAAACAAAATACAATGACACCACTCCAGCAATCATAGGTATAACCTCTGCGACCGTGAATACTCAACAAACAAAGTACATTGACTTCTTGATTCCAGGCTTAATCGGCTTCTCAATACTTACCAGCCCAATGTTCTCACTAGTCAACATTTCCTCCGAGTACAAGAAAACAAAGCTGTTCAAACAACTCTCACTTACACCGCTGACAAAGATGGAGTGGCTAATCTCTAAGATGATTTGGTACATTGTCTTAACCATCGCTGGCTTTCTACTGATGGTTGGAGTTGGAGTCTTCGCTTTTGGCGCACACGTGGCGATAACGCCTTGGCTAATACCCTTCCTAGTCTTAGGTCCAATGCTGTTTGCATCGCTCGGTATGCTGGTTGGCACAGTAACAAAGAACCCTGAGACCGCAGGAGTCATAGGCAACATCGTAACGTTCCCCATGATGTTCCTCGCAGGCACCTTCTTCCCCATAAGCAGCATGCCACAATACCTCCAGACATTTGCTCATGTCCTGCCGCTATTCTACGTTACAGAAGGCTTAAACAACGCCATGGTCTACGGAAACATAGGCGGTATAATAGTCGACATTGCCGTCCTGGGGATTATAACATTGGTTATCTTCGTCTTGGCAGTGAAACTGTTCAAGTGGAGAGAAGACTAACCACTCAACGCTTTCTTTATTTTTTAATCTAATTTTTTTATTCATATTAGGATCCTAATAGTGGTACATTGCAGAAACGATAGAGGGGGGAGGTGCCACCGTTTTCTCTAAGGGGGAGGTCAGTATTGGCGGCTTCCGAAGCCATTAGCATGTTAAAAACTAGCAGTTAAACAGCAAAATCCTGACATTTCTTAAGCAAACCCAAAACCTTGACATGTAGATCGTCAGCCACAATTTCCTTGGCTCTGTCACCGTTAATTCTGACGAGTTCACCCTTCTCCACATACTTGATGTAAACCTGCCTAACCTTCTGCTGCGTCTCCAAAGTCTCCATAACAGACTTCTTTCTCTGCAAACGCTCAATCACCCGCTCAGGCGCAACATCGATGAAAATGCTGAAATCCGGCTGAAATGCGCGAGCATTGATGGTTTTTATCCACTCTAAACTCAGGCCTGCGCTTCCCTGATAGGCTAAGGACGAGTAGATGTAGCGGTCACATATTACCAGTTTGCCCTCATCTAAAGCCGGCTTTACCTCGCTGTACATATGTTCGATGCGGTCGGCGGCGAAAAGCAGGGCTTCGGCTTCCGTGGGCAAACGTTTGTCTTCGTATAGGCAGCCTTCGCGGATGAAAGTGCCGATTTTGCCTCGGCTAGGCTCAGCGGTCAACACAACATTGAAGCTTTTAGAGAGTTTTTGTGCGAGCAAAGTTGCCTGGGTGGTTTTGCCGCTTCCGTCTAAGCCTTCTATAATGATGAAGATGCCTTTTTTGCCCATGTTTGTCACCTCGGCTGGTATGCGTTACACATTAATGGAAGTTACCTAAATATAGCTTACAACTGTGAGGTTGCGCTTGTGCCTAAAGCTTACTGGGGAGAAATCAAAGATCCAGTACACGGATATGTGTACATTACTGAAGCTGAAAAGAACGTTATCGACACCTACCCAATGCAGCGACTACGCAGACTAAGGCAGCTGGCGGGCTCCGAATATGTTTATCCAGGCGCTAACCACACACGTTTCGAACACAGCCTAGGAGTTATGTACCTCGCGGGCCACGTTTTGGAAAACCCCAATATTTCACGTGTCGTCAACGACGAAGAGGTGGACATGTGCCGCATTTCAGCACTACTCCATGACTGCGGACATGGACCTTTCTCGCATGTCTTTGAGCACCTGCTAATCAAGGACCTTGAGAAAACCCATGAAGACATTACCTCATGGATTATAGAGGAAAGCGAACTCAGCGACAAATTATCCAAACTGGGCTTCAACCCAAAAGAGGTCGCAGGATTAGCTGTGGGAAAGCTACACAAAAAGGACAGGGCGTTTCTCAATCAGATAATTAGTAGCGCCGTCGACGTAGACAAGCAAGACTTCATTGTGCGAGACACTTACCACACAGGTGCAGAATACGGCTTCATAGACGTTTACCGCTTAATACATGCACTCGACGTTTTCGGCGAAAACTTAGCCGTCGAATTAGGCGCGTTGTCAGCTTTGGAGGCGTTTGTTATTGCCCGTATAGAGTCTTTCAAGAGCATCTATTTCCACCGTGTCGGACGAGCCGCGCAGATTATGCTGGCTACCGCCATGGACAAAGCCAACCAAGAACTGGGTTTAACAGCGTTTAAAACCCCTGAAGAATACATGGCGTTGGACGATTACACCGTTTGGGCTGCTCTCAGGAAATGCAAAGCATCCAACGAAATCATCAGCAACTTGGAAAATCGGCGCATGCTCAAATGCGCTTACGAACGGACATTCTATGAAAAGGACGCTATGATTTCTAACCTGTTCGGTCGCGAGACCTATCGACAACAAGTACAGAGTGAAATTGCGAATGAGGCAGGAGTTGAATTAGGCTCTGTTATAATCGATGTGCCAACGGTCCCATCAGTCCCCTATCACCATGCGGTGCTCATGGAATCAACCGAGATTCCGGTCTTTACAAGAAGTCCAGGGGGAGAAAAGAAGCTCCAGAGGTTAAGTGAGAGCTCCAAGATTTTTGAAACCCTCAAGGGCTTCATGAACATTCTTCGGGTCTACACAGATGAGGCTGACCGGGCGAAGGTGGAGAAGGCAACTGCGAAGATTCTGGGAAAGATTCCTTCGGCAGCAAAGATTTCTTTTTAAAAGAAAGATGTTTTTCTTAAATACTAGGTGTACTTAAGAAAATAACGCGAAGAACGCTTAGAGGCGCATAGAAGGAAATTAAATGTCGAAAGATAATGCAGAAGACAAGAAAATTATCAGCGTACGAATCAAGAGAAAACCTGAGCCAAAGCCAACGTCAACTTTGCTCTATTCGGAAAAGGATATTCGCCGCTTCGTTACAGAATTTGTTTCTTCATGGATAAGAGGCGACATAATCATCCGTTTCCCAACTGCCGCCGAACTGGCGAAGAAAACCCCGCTCAGCATAGCGTTCCCAACTGACCCCTCAGTCAACGCCGAACTAAAAATCAAAGAACACTACGTTGACCTTCTATCAGTTATCGCCGGAACAAAGCCAGCTTCAAACGAGGAAAAACTGAGAGCGATTGATGAAGTGTTCAAGATGCTCCTCATGTTCCGCTCCGCCAACCGCATTGAAGGCAAAATCATCTCAAACGACCTTGAAAAAAGAATCCAAGACCTAGAAAAAACCGCCGCAAACCAAACCAAGCTTATCGAACAAATCACTGCATTTTTGTTTACACCAAAAAAATCTAAAGCAAGAAAGCCAGTTAGCTAAACTGTGGTTCTGGAAGGGTAAGGTTTATTCGAGGGAAAATGCATTCTGCTTGATGCTTTATCATAAAGCGCTCCGGTAGTATAGTCCGGTCAAGTATACTGGCCTTTCGAGTCGGCGACCCGGGTCCAAATCCCGGCCGGAGCACCAACTTATACATCATTTTCAGACAACGCTTTCTGGCTTTAAGATAACTCAGTTTAGTTGCTCCGTTATAGAATGGTACCGTCTGAGGAAGCATTCAGGCAAGTTCCAACCTTTTGGAATGTAACCTTTCCGCCATGCTTGACCGACAAAAACAAGATAAAAATAAAGAAGTTTAGGGTGGAGGAAGTTGTCTTCCGCAGTGGGGACAGAAAGTTGCGTTTGCTTCGATGGGTGCGCCGCAGTTAGGACAGAAACGGGTTGGTTGCATAGAAGGGGCTGCTGTTGGGGGTGGTGCATAAGCGCAGGGTTGTGGGGGAACTTTGATGGAGAAGAATGCGATTGTTGCGATTATCCATGCAACAAATATCAGCAGCAAGCCGATGAAGAAGAATATCGTGAGTATGGCGCCTACGAATAGGACGGCCCCGGCTGCTTCAAACATATGTTCGCCTGACTTCTGTGCGAGAGTATTGAAGGCTTTTCTTAGGTTCATAGCGGCTAGCACGTAGAAAACAAAAACAATCACTGCTAGCAAAATCAAAGATATTAATCCTAATCCAATCCCAAAGGCTCCTATGGTAAAGGCGCTGAACATGCCGCCGATTACGAATAGGGGTACTGCGATTGCGATGGCGACTACTGCAATGATTAGAAAGACAAGCCCTCTAAGAGCATCACGGTAGATGCTGTCATCTCTATAGTATTCTGCTAAGCCTTTCATGCCTACGAAAACAAGTATTATGCCGATAATGCTGACGAAGGGGAACAAGAGCAATATTGCGCCAATGCCTGCTAAGTTCTTGCTAGATTCTAAGCTACTCATTTTTTGTTACCTCAAAACCTCATCTCTGTATGATCGGCAGATAAAAACTTTTGCAATCAGACTACCGCTTACTCACTTAATATCAACAGGGATTCCTCACATGAAGAAACCTTTAACCTAACAGTAAAAAAGGACGCTAACATTGAAACATGAAGGAAGAAGCATCTTTGACAATAAACCTGGATTCTGCTTATAAAGAACTTTTATCTAAAACCAAAGACTTGGTCGTGCTCTCCACCGCTGAAGGCATCATTCACTGGGACATGGAGATCTACATGCCGCCAAAAGCTGTAGAGCAGCGCAGTCAACAACTGGCACTCTTAACCCGGATCCACCATAAACTGGGAACAGATCCTGAAATAGGAAAACTCTTAACCAGCATCCAAACAAGCGCAGAATACCAAGCGCTGGAGCAAGTAGCAAAACGTAACGTATACCTAATCAACAAAACCTACCAAGAACAAAATGCTCTTCCTGAAAAACTCGTCTCCGACCTTGCTAGGCAAGAAGCTATAACAGTCAACACCTGGAAAAAAGCCAAGGCAAAAAAAGACTATACCATATTCAAAGGTGACTTGCAAAAACTCTTGGATCTCAGCAAACAAGCGGCCGAAATCCTAATGAAAGTCAAAGAAACCAAGACTCCCTACGATGCGTTGCTTGATAGCTTTGAGCCAAAAATGCCTTCATATGCCATAACAGCCACATTCAACCAGTTACTCGCAGGTCTAAAGCCGCTAATCGCAAAAATTGAAGACAGCCAAGTTAAATCACCCATGCAAATCCTCAAACAAGTAGTGCCAGTGGAGAACCAACGCAAAATCACGCAACTAATAACGGAAACCCTCGGTTACGACACGGTTTCCCCGCATGCGGGGGGAAGAGTTGACGAGACAGAACACCCATTCACCACGGGCTACTACGATGACGTGCGCATAACAACACATTATTACCCAGACAATTTTGCCAGCTCAATCTTCTCAGTACTCCATGAAAGCGGGCACGCGATATATGAGCAAAACCTCGATCCAGACTGGTACTATCAACCCGTAGGCTCAACTTGCTCATACGGCATTCACGAATCTCAGTCGCGGTTCTACGAAAACATCGTGGGACGCTCAAAAGAGTTCTGGACAGGTTTTCTGCCCAAAATCAAACATGCAGCCCCAAGTTTAGATAGCCTCCAGTTAGATCCCTTCGTCCAAGCCATAAACAAAGTTGAAAGGTCAAAAATAAGAATCGAAGCGGACGAAGTAACTTACAGCCTCCATATCATCATTCGCTTTGAGCTTGAAAGAGACCTCTTCGCTGACAAAATCGCAGTCGACGAGTTGCCGGAGGCTTGGAACCAGAAATACTCGGATTATCTTGGCGTGAAAGCAGAGAATGATTCGGAGGGTGTTATGCAGGATACACATTGGGCAAGCGGACTTTACGGTTACTTCCCAAGCTACGCGTTGGGTAACATCTACAGTGGACAAATAACTGCCGCCCTTATCAAAGACTTGCCCGACTGGCGCAAAGCGCTTGCAGAAGGAAAACTCGATGATGTCAACGGTTGGTTAAAAACTAACATCCATAGCAAAGGCGACCTCTATGACCCTCAAGAACTTATCAGGCTAGCAACTGGCAAAACCCTCGATTCAGAACCATACTTGCGTTACCTAAACGAAAAATATAGCTGCCTCTACGGGTTTTAAGCGGGCTGTTTCTTTGTTAGTTCTTTGTAGATGTAGATGATAAGGTAGGCTGCGATTGAACCAATGGACAGGTATATGCCACTGTACCCGACGATTGCATTGTATATGTTGGCGCCAACTAGGAACAACAAAAAACCAACCAATAATGAGCATAGTAATGTCCAGTCAGTCCAAGACATCAATTTTCCTCGTTAAATAGGGCTTCAATACCAATGTTGAGATATAAAGATTTAGAAAAAGAAAATGCGGCAAAAGTCATCGCCACACAAAAACAAACACGTAACAGCAACCTCCGCTAAAACATTCTTAGCCAGCCTAAATATTTTACAGTGTATCCGACATTTTTATATATAACATACCCCTCAAAGAGCGACCGAGGAAAATACAATGTCGGGAACAGACATCAAAAAGCCAGAAACACGTGAAATATTTATAAAAATGCTAACAGAAGCCGCAAAAAAAGAGGTTGGCTCTAAAGGAAAGCCGACAAAACCGACAGTCATCGGAACCGCGAAAGAAATGGATATTCACAGAGACACACTTTATTCCTGGTTAAAGGAGTTCAATGTCGATTTCAAAGAGATTGCTGACCATATGCCGACAATAGCTGACGATGTAGAGGAAGATTCAGGACCCACCTACCTAATCGGTGAATCGCTTCTTGGAGAAGGAAACGAAGTTGCACACATTGACCTCATGATAGGCGACAAAAACGGACCCATCGGACAAGCATTCGCAAACGGCATGACACAACTATCAGCCGGCCACACACCAGTCCTTGCAGTAATCAGACCTAACTTGCCTCCAAAACCCCACACACTAATCGTGCCAAAAGTGACCATCAAAAACATGGAGGACACAGGCAAAATTTTCGGTCCAGCACAAGCCGCAGTTGCAAAAGCCATCGCTGACTCAGCCGAAGAAGGAATCATTCCAGCAAACAAACTAGACGAATGGGTTATCATCTGTAGCGTTTTCATCCATCCGAAAGCAGCCGATTTTCGCAAGATATACCAGTACAACTATGGCGCAACAAAAATGGCTCTAAAACGTGCACTAAAGCAATATCCAACGCTGGAAAAGATAATCTACGAGAAAGACCGCTCAAAGCACCCAATCATGGGCTTCAAAGTTCCACGCCTATGGAGACCACCATACCTCCAAATTGCACTTGATGCACCCTCACTTGAAGGAGCAAAGAAAGTCATCGAGGCACTGCCAGGAAGCGACAGAATCATCCTTGAAGTCGGCACCCCACTAATCAAACGCTACGGCACAAGAGGCATCAACGAACTACGCAAAATAGCCAAAGACAAATTCATCATAGCCGACCTAAAAACCCTTGACGTTGGCAAAGTTGAAGTAGACATAGCATACGAAGACACCGCAGATGCAGTTGTTGCAGCCGGCCTAGCACCACCAGAGACGTTAGATGCAACGGTACAGGAAGCCAAACGTCTAGGAATCTACGCAGTCATCGACATGCTAAACGTTGAAGATGTCCTTGGCAAATTGAAATCAATCAAAGAATTTCCAGACATCGTCATCCTACACAGGGGAATCGACCAAGAAAGCGGTAGAAGCTGCGGACTAGAACGAATAAAGATGATACGCCAAGCCTTCCCAGGCAAAAAGTTGCTGATTGCAGTCGCGGGCGGAATCGTCCCAGAAACAGCAAAAGAAGCATTAGATCAAGGCGCAGATATACTCATCGTCGGCAGATACGTTACACAATCTAAAGACATCGAACGATCAGTACGAGACTTCTTAGAACTGACACCCAGCATGCGCGAAGACGTAGACTTATATAGAGTCCACACAGAATAAACAAAACCCGAGCGAGAACTCGCTAAACCTCTTTTCTTTTTATTCTATTTTTTAATCGCAACGATTTTCAGTATTAAATAAGCACAAAGAAAAGCTACTGCCGCAATCAAAAAAGTAGGCTCATAATTTAATTTCTCAGCTAAAAAGGGTCCTAGAAAAGATCCAACCGCTGCACCTAAACCAACGAGCCCATCAAAAAAGCCTGATTTCCCTTCAGGGATAAGTTCCATTGATAAGGAAATCATCATTATATAGTACATGGCATATGCGAAGCCTATGAAAACGAGCATTACTCCAGTCATTATGGTTGGTGAAAAAGCAAATTGTATAACCCCAACCAACAGGAATATGAGGAGTCCGCGAAGAAGCACGAAGCGAGGCATTTGTTTTCTTAAATCCAGCGACCTTGCACGATTACGAATCAAGAAGTAACCTATTGTTGCTCCAATCGAATTCAGGATATATGCAACATAAACCATGCTTGTTTGTCCATTGAAAATCGTCTTGAGGTAAATGGGTAAGGGCGTAAAGAAGAGGCTTGTTGCCAAAGAGAATATCACTATTGCAAAGGCGAATCCGGGGAAGCTTTCTTTTTTAAGTGAACCTTTCCACCCCAAACTGTATGCTTCAACGCCGCGAGAGGTGAAATCAAGTGTTCTCTCCATGCCTACCAAACGCCGCTCAAAAATCATCAGCGGATCAGCAATTAAAGCCACGGAAAGGATGAACGCAACTAAACTCAAAGCGCTACACACGTACAACGTATAAGTTGCCAAAACAGCTGAACTTAGGGAAGCCGTAAACGCGAATAACCCAATACTCAGCACTAATCCAACTGCTAAACCAATTATAAAACCGATTTCGGTGAGTCCCTCGTAGAAGCCGTATGATCGTTCCCATTCGTTGCGGCTGTAGTGTTCGGCAATTAGAACGTTTTTTGGAGCCTCGTGTGAGATGTGGAGCACCTGCATAACCACGTACAAAACAACGAACATGATGATGTTTTGTGCAAAGGGAAGTGCCATCAAGAAGAGAATTATGGCTGAGGAAATGAACGAGAGAAGAATGAACACTTTGTAGTGGCGTGTGACATCGCAGAGGTAACCCCAAAGGAAAGAGGCTGGGATAGAGCAGAAAATAGCGATTGACGTCATGACACCCAAAGCAACCAGTGGGCCGCCAAGAATACTTGTGTCTTTGAAAGCTACTAGGTAGAGCGGTATGAAAACGCTAAGTAATCCAAACGCAATCTCATGAAAGAAGAACCCTAGCCGCCACATAGCCAAAACCACTTCAGAGGTTGAATTAAAACTTTTACCTGTTTAATCGTAACTTACTTAAAACTGGAGTAATAACAGTCATCATTTATAATAAAATTCTTTTTAAATTTAAAAAATTAGAACTGCTAATTTTAAATTAAAAAAAATAAAAGGGGAGTTTGATTTTCCCTATCTGGAACGTTTATGGTCGTTTTCTTAGCATCATCATAATCAATGCGCCGATTATAACCAGCACAACGATAATCGCTGCAATACCGATCGCAAAGTCAGTAGTCGTAGCATAGTTGCCTGTCGATGATGTAGGAGCCGAAGTCGAAGCCACCACGTCACTAGCATAGAAATGAGTCTGAGCCGAAGAACCATAGTAGCCACCTGAACCAGCAAACGTCGCAATCAAAGTATAATCACCCGCAATATCAGGAGTCCAAGTAAAACCGTACGCACCCGAAGCATCAGTAGTAGTAGAACCAATAGATCGATAGTTACCATTAGAGTCAACAACACTAAGAGTAACAGAAACACCGACCTCGTTGTGCGGATCCGGCTGCTGCATATACACCGTCTCCATAAACGCGCTCATACTAGCATCAGAAACCACCGGCAACCCATTGGGATAGTTCGCTGCAACCGCTTCTTGCCTTGCACCCGCAGAAACATCCGTCACAGTACCCGTAATAGTAATCGGAGTAGCAGTAGAAACGCCTACCTGAGGAGCACTAACAGTAGTAGCACTCGGACCCTGCCCATAAGCGTAGATCTGGTTGTCATAAGCATTCAAATTCGTCATAATACCATACGCAAGCTCCGGATTGCTGTTGACATTAAACGAATCAATCGCCCACACAAGATCACCAGTCGTACAGTTAATCGCCAATTGCTGAGAACCGATGAACAGAGGAGGCGAATACTCATGTCCCTCACCAAGGAACATCAATCCACCACCACCGCCGATGCCAGTCTGCACCCAAATAGGCCAAACACCATACGGTGTATTACCGCCAGCTTCACCAGTAATCTTTGTAGTGTTCGTGTACCAGTTAACAGAGCCATCCGCCATCGACAAAGACCAGATGTCGCCGCCAAAGCCAAAGATATAGAAGTTCCCACCGTAGATGTTGCCCTTAATGCCGCCCACAGTATCATAAGCATTTATATCCGCACCATTATCGCCCTTAAGAGTCGTCGTCCAAACTAGATTGCCTGTAGTGACACTGAAAGCAGATACCTCGCCAGTCTCTTTGATGATGGTTGTGAAAACTCCATCGGCAACGTTGCCATAGTTGTCTAAGTTAACTGCAGTGTAAGGCGTAAAAGCGATCTCCTTAACGAATAGCTGTTGTCCAGTGTTCATGTCAAAGCCAGTAAACCAGTCAGAACCTGTTTGGAAGTAGTTTGTAAGCCCTGCGTTATTTAGCGAGTAAAGAATTGCGACACCGCTGTTAACGCCCATAATTGTCCAACTTGTCGGTTGACCCGTAGGTAGCTGATACGCAGCCATTATGCCTTTTGAATAGTCGATGACAAGATTCTGGTTAGGTTTCCAATTCCATCCTGAACCCGATGAAGATGCCCAGCCTGCGCCTAGCATAATGCACTGTGTTGAATTCCAAACCTCAAGCAACCCGTTGCCCGCAGTGTTAGTAACTTTTGTGGGTTCTGGTCCAATGACTGGCTGAATTTGTCCGTAGATTGTTTGTGTCCCAACAGTAGTGTTAGTGTAGTAATCAATGAAGTCGCCTGATGCATCCACAGTGTGTCCATACGAAAAGCCCGTACCGTTAACAATGCTAAGAATATACTTACCAGTCATAGCATCAAACATGTTCAAACAAGTCGTTCCAGGCCGCGTGTATATTCCGTCAAGGGTTCCGCTCGTCCATAGGTATGCAATTCCGCCGTATTGGTTGGGTGACACGTAATCTAGCACTTGACCGCTCACTAGGGGAGTAACTAAGCCTGCTGATGTTAGAGCAGTTTGCGCTGGACTACCACCGCCTAAGTTGGTTGAGTCGTCGACCCATATTGTTTGTCCAGTGTATAAGTCAACGCAGACGTTGGCAGTAGGGTTAGCTGAGCTGCCTGGGATTTGAGTGTAGTAAAGGTAGCCGTTGATGACAATCGGATTATACTTCCGTTCGTACTGAGCAGTCGAATAATAGTTGCCGTAAGTCGTCGTTCCGCCTGCATCACCGCCGATGACACCGCCAAAAGTAATGGGCCTTGTCCAAATGATGTGAGATGTAAGCGGCGCAGTAGAGTAGGGATTGAAGTTTGTGGTTGTGTTGTAGTTGGAGGCGCCTTTACCTGCGCTGTAGCCGATGTAGAGGCCAAGATAAGGACCGCCGATAGTGTACCAGTTGTTAACGTTCATCGCGTTGATCGGAGTCTGCCAGTAACTAGTTGGAAGCGGAGTGCCCGGAATAGAGGATACTGGTTCTTGCTGTACAGTTAAGGTTGCAACATCGCTTATAGCTGGTAAAATAGTGTCGTTGATGTAGTTTGGGTTGCTAATGCCAGTTAAGCCGTATTGGCCACCGTTTAGTGTTTGTCCTGGATAGGTCATCTGGAATTGGTATTCGCCCAATTGGTCAGGTGTATAGTGTGTGCTTGTTCCACCAGTATCGTCAGAAGTGAATGGACCCAGATGTCTCGTTTGTTCCATCAGGCTTTATGACATGTACGGTGAATGGACCATACCTGTCACCATAGATAGTGCCTGCAGTCATTGGCGGTGCGTTTAGCCAAAAGCCAACAGTAACAGTCTGACCCAGCCCAGCAGGGTTAGGTGCAACATTAACGAATGCAAACAGCTGAATCTGATATGGTGGAGTGTGCCCGTTAGTGTTTGGTATTAGTGCCATTGAAGCTCCCATAGAAATGATTAAAATCGCTGTAATGAAAATGGCCATTTTTTTACTTTTTAGATTTAGCATTTGTTCTTTTCTCCTTTTTTATACACAGAAGTGTGTATAAGTCATACACCTCTTCGGAAAGGTAATAAAAACGTATGTTGGCTTCATACATGTTCCAACATAACTTAAAATATTACCACATATACAGCAGCTACAAACTATGTTTATGGGATTATAACAAGTTTCAAGCTAAGTTATCCAATTAAATACTCTTGGAACTTAGCCGCAGTAAACAAGGCGTGATGAGTAAAATACAATGAAGTAAAAATAACCGAATACAACTACAACTTTACCGCAAACTAAAACAACCAAGGGACTAAATACATCTCTCTAAATAAAATAACTCTGCATAAATCCTTAATAGAGAGAGCACCCAATTTCATACTCCGCTGGAGAGATAATCATGGCAAAGTTTAAGGTAATAGTTTCCGATCCCGAAGCTGGAACATCCAAAGTAGTAGAGCTTGAAGAAGCACGCGCAGCACCCTTCATAGGAAGACGATTAGGCGAAACACTAGATGGCTCAGCAGTAGATTTACCAGCACACACAGTCCAAATCTTAGGCGGTTCCGACAAAGACGGTGTTCCCATGAGGGGAAATGTCCATGGCGGCGTACGACGAAGAGTTGTGTTAAGCGGCGGAGCAGGTTTTAAAGCAGAGAAAAAGGGCGAAAGAAGACGCAAAACTGTACGAGGAAACATCATTACCGATGAGATAGCTCAAATCAACATGAAAATTGTTGAAAGACCAGCAAAGCCCGCAGAAGCCAAGCCAGAGCAAGCTACAAAATAAACGCGGTTTTACATGAGGGCATGCTTAAACCTTATAAACGTCTATAATTAATTCATCCTTTATTCGTCAGTATTTATTGGAAAGAAGAAGAATCCTATGAGTAACACTAGTAAAGCCTTGCCTAAACAGCCAGAAGTAAACATTGGCACCATCGGACATGTAGACCATGGAAAAACAACTTTGGTTCAATCGTTAACTGGAACTTGGGCATCACGACACAGTGAAGAACTCAAAAGGGGCATCACCATAAAACTCGGCTACGCCGACATGCCAATCTACAAGTGCCCCAAGTGTGAACCACCAAAAAACTTTACTATCAAACCTTTCTGCGAAAACTGCAATTCAGAAGCAGAATTTGTCCGGGCCATAAGCTTTGTTGACGCACCAGGTCACGAGGCCTTGATGGCTACGATGCTTTCTGGCGCAGCAATAATGGACGGCGCAATCTTAGTAATAGCAGCCGACGAACCATGTCCTCAACCGCAGACACGAGAACACCTTGCGGCTGCAGAAGTCAGCGGCATAAAAAACCTAATTATAGTCCAGAACAAAATTGACATCGTAGACGAGAAAAGAGCGATAGAGAGCTACAAAGAAATAAAAGCGTTCGTCAAGGGCACGGTAGCTGAAAACGCTCCAATTATTCCAATCTCAGCGCAAAGAGGAATAAACATAGATGTACTTCTAAACGCCATACAAACTATAATTCCCACTCCAAAGCGGGACGAAACCAAACCGCCAATGATGTTCATCATACGCTCTTTTGATGTTAACAAACCTGGAACAACTATTGAGGGGTTGGAAGGCGGCATCATCGGTGGAACTATAGCACAAGGAAAATTTGAGGTTGGAGAAGAAATAGAAATCCGCCCGGGCGTTATGGCTGAACGAGAAGGTAAAACAGTCTACGACCCTTTAATCAGCGAAATTGTTAGCCTCCAAGCTGGCAATGACGATGTCCAAGAAGCCACATGCGGAGGATTGGTCGGTGTTGGAACATGCCTTGACCCATCCTACTCAAAAGCAGACGGGTTAACGGGAAGCATCGCAGGAAAAACAGGCCAACTTCCCCCAACATTAACAGAGCTCACGTTGGAAACCCATGTTTTGGAACGTGCCGTTGGAACCAAAGAACTCCTGAAGGTTGAAAAAATCAACCCAGACGAAACGCTATTGCTCCATGTTGGTTCCGCCGTGAACGTTGGCAAAGTTATCTCAATCAAGCAGAACGTAATAAAAGTAAAGTTGACAAGACCCATCTGTGCCTTGCCAGGCTCAAGAGTTGCCATCAGCAGAAAGATAACTGCACGATGGAGACTCATCGGGTACGGACTCGTAAAATAAGGGCTTAGTCTTTTATTGCGCCCTGTTTCTTTAGGAAATCATATGCTTTCTTCAGCACATCCTTAGCATTTTTGAAATTCAGTATTTCCATTGCTCGGTTATAATCAAGCCAAATAAAACCCACATGCTCGAAAGACAACTCTACCTTTTCTGTATGGGTTTCGATTATGAAGAACACGACTTCTTTGTGAACTGTTAAACCTTGTCGTCGGTAGAAGTAAACGATGGTTTCTTTGAAGTCATCTATGAAGGTGGCGTCTGTTATTCCGGTTTCCTCTTGAAGTTCACGGAGCACTGTTTCTTTTTCAGTTTCTCCCGGTTCAACATTGCCTTTAACAAAATCCCAATGTCCTGCGGCATAATTGAGGAGAAGATACTTTGTCTGATCTTCTTTTTTGAGGAATACGACGGCACCACATGATTTCTCGCGAATCACTAAATTCACCTAGCTGTTCTCAATTCGTTTATTCGGTTATTTAAAGTTAAAGCAACTTGAGCCTAAACCGCAACGCAAAATGTTTTAAGCTTCCAAAATTAACGTTACAAGCCAGGAGCCCTGTCAAGTGTCGGCTTCACAGCCTAAAAAAAACCAGCCACTTAAGGTAATTTTAGATTCCAACGCCCTGTTTGTTCCTTTGGAGTTTAAGATTGACATTTTCGAAGAACTTCGGAGGCTCTTGAATCGAAATGTAGAGTTTGTTTTGCTCTCGACTGTTAAGCGTGAACTCGAAATTCTTGCAGCTAAGGATTCACCGAAGATTCGCAGGGAAGCATCTTTTGCATTGAAGCTGGCTGAAAAATGCAAGTACGTGCCAGTCGAAAACGATGAAAAGTTAACTACAGACGATGCTATCGTTAAGGTTGCTAAAAACTGGAATTCTACTGTGTTTACAAACGATATACAATTAAAGAAGAAGCTAAGAGATATAAGTGTGCCAGTGATTTATGTGAGACAAAAATCGCGTCTATACATTGACGGGATGATATCGTAGATGTTCAAACTAATTACTCTTCAAGACACTATCCGCATTCCACCCGAAACCTTCGGCAAGCCACTTGAAAAAGTTGGCCGCGAACAGGTCAAACAGAAGTATGAAGGAATCGTGGATGAAGAACTAGGATACGTCATAGCAGTTACAGGTATACAAGTTAGCCCTATAGGCAAAATCATACCTGGCGACGGCGCAACATTCCACAAAGTAACCTTTTCTTTATTAGCCTTCTATCCTATAATTCAGGAAATCGTGGAAGGCGATGTGGTTGAAATAGCAGATTTTGGCGCTTTTGTACGCATCGGACCAGTCGACGCATTGCTACACGTTTCACAACTCATGGATGACTACATCTCCTACGACGAAAAACAAGGCGTCCTTTTGGGAAAAGAAAGCAAACGTAAACTAACAACAGGCGACCAAGTGCGCGTCAGGATTACGGCAGTGTCTTTGGGCAGAATTGGAAGCTCAGGCAAAATCGGCGTCACCGCAAGGCAACCATTCCTAGGCAAATTAGACTGGTTAAAGATTGACCAAACCAAGAATGCATCTGATAAGAAAGTAGCGGAAACCCCAGAAAAGGCTGCATAAGAGGATTGATTTGAATGAGCGAAAAAGCATGCACAAACTGCCATTACATAGGTAAAGACAACGTTTGCTCAAGATGCAAATCAACCAATTTTAGTGAAGATTTCAGTGGCTTAGTAGTTATGTTTGACCCAGAAACTTCAGCCATTGCAAAAGCGATGAACATCAAAGAAAAAGGCCGGTACGCCTTAAAAGTTCGTTAATTCCTGGTTCGCGGTAGCTTCATAACCTACCGGGCATTTTCTATTTTGCAGGTTCAAACGATGATAGTAGCGTACATCCTAACGCCTGAACTGCGCATGAAACTAAAAGCCCCCTTTGGCAGCTTAATTCAGGGCACTGTTGAAGAAACCATGGCTAAAATGAAGGAAATGGTTGAAAAAGAAAGGCCGCCAAAGATAATTTCTGTCGGCGACATCGTCTCCAGTAACCTCCACAAACACAACATCAATCCTCAGTTAACAATCATCGACAACATTTCACTAAGAACCCAGCCTGTACCCAAAGAAGAGCCTGTTGAGAAAACGGTGCGAGTGAGTAATCCCCAGGGAACGATAACTCAAGAAGCAATCTTTGCTGTCAAAGAAGCTTTAGAAAGAGATGAACACACTCATATAGTGGTTGAGGGCGAAGAAGACTTGTTAACTCTCATAGCTGTTTTGTACGCGCCAGAAACCGCTTTTGTTGTCTACGGACAGCCACATTGTGGTATTGTGGTCGTTAAAGTAACATCTGAGAGGAAAGCTCGGGCTCAAGAGCTCTTAAACGCCATGAAATCTTCGAAAAGCTAAATAAGAAGCTTATTGTATGAATCTACGCCTTAAGTGAACATTAATGCAAGTCAAAATAGATTCAACCAAGGATAACCCGCTTCTGAAGCGGAAAGAAGTCGGCTTCACCATAGTTTCGGGTCCAAAAGAGAAAACTCCTCCAAGGCTAGAGGTAAAGAAAGCCGTAGCTATCGAAATGAAACTTGGCGACGATGTCGTGTTCATTAAAAGAATGCGCACCAAAACAGGAACCAGCATAACTGTTGGAGTTGCTAACGTTTACCAATCCGTTAATCAAGCAAAAATAGTTGAACCTGAATACATCAGGAAACGTAACAGTCCACCTAAACCCAAGGAAGAGGCGACCGCATAATGTCAGCTGCTCAAAAGAAAGAAGAAGCAAAGCCAGAGAAGAAAAGTGAGAAAAAACCCAAAGGCAAAAAAGGTGTTAGCGTAATGTACAAGGCTGAAGGAGATAAAGTCTCGCGGGCACGCCCGACTTGCGAGCGTTGTGGACCAGGATACTTCATGGGAGATCACCATGACAGGTACACTTGCGGTCACTGTGGCTTTACACGCTACAAGCAGAAGTAAACAGTAAGCAGTTTTAAATCTTCCAACTGCAATTATTCTTTTTGACCCGTCATGCTTAGAGTGAACGTAGTTATAACTAGCGTTTCTGCTGAACGCTTCTGGGACATCAGAAAACCAATTCCGCCCATTCAGATTAACACTAATATTAATGTTGTTGGCATGGAAAAAAAGCAGGATGAATCCTTAGAGGTGCCATTTGTTTTGTCTATCGTCTACAACCCCTCAATTGCACAAATGAGCATCAAGGGGATTGCCTATGTAAACGGCGAAAAAAATGAAGTGGACAAAGTCCTAAAAGATTACGAGCAGAAAAAGCCTCCAGCGCAGATAATAATCCAGTCAGTATCTAACGTTGTATTCATCGAGTCGGTGCTTATTTCAAGAACACTAAATATTCCGCCACCTATTCCACTGCCGCAGATTCCTGAAGCTGGAAAACCCGTAAGCACAAAACCTGAAGGACGAGACTACAGCGCCTAAAGAAAACCCTTAAACTTGCCATGGCCTCAGCCATTTTCAATTCAACTGGAAAATCATAAGTTTCTGTGTTGCCAACGGTATTTTTCAAGCCTATTCATTATACCGCAAGCGAACTTGAAATGCTAAATAACGTTCTTTGATTCTTGACTCCGGATAAAAGGCTAGCCGGGAGACTGCGGAGATGGCGTGCAATTTTTCGCTTTGTTCTTTGCTATTCCATGTTGGGTTGAAATGGAAAACTTGTACGCTGCCCCATTCTTCAAGCGATTGGGGAAGCATAAACTCTGATGGCAAATACTGCATAACTGTGCTTGGGAATGGTGTATATACGAAAATGCCGTAATGCTGTGTTTTAGGGTTTACCTCGCGCAACTTATCCATTAAATCGAAAGTTTCTGCTAAATAATCACCGCCTCGCCTCGCACAATAATGTCGACAAAATCGTTAATCGCTGTCTGCTCGGGCAGCAAATGGTGGGTGAACGCCGCCCCAAACAAGTGGGCAAGAAGGATTCTGATTTCGCACATTTGGCAAATTCTAAGGCATACTTGATTTGCAAACCGCTCATGCAACTTATGTCCACAAAACTGGATTGTCCACCTGAACTTGACGGTAGTCTTCGAGGCGCATGTCGAGAATTCGAGTGCTAAAACCTTCCCGCTTAAGGCTGCAATATGTAAAAAGGCGAGGGGAACTTGAGGGTCGGGTGCTTTGAATTTTCCGGGAAAAACGAGCAAAACGTCCTTTTGGACACTACAGTTGCAAAAACGCGATACGCGTGACTGAAAACTAAACATGCCCAAAAGCCTCACTAGAAACTAACTGGATGCACTATTAACGTTTATCTAAATTGGCAAAACCACCAACGGAGCATCCAGTTAAAGCTTGCAATATTCTATTCGCATCCTATCTTCAATCTATTCACCTCACCCATAGATGGGAGGCTTTTACGAACCTATTAGGACTTAATAGAGGTTCTATGTTCAAACCATAGAGGGCAAGGCGCCTATTTGAAAAATATTAAAACTCATTGCAGAAACAAGAGAGGGGTCAAGAAATCTCTAAGAGGACAGAGCATATTGATCCCTTCAATGCTATTAAAATGTTGAAATAAGTAGGCAAAGTTTCCCGTGTGTGAAAGCATCAACAAAACAAAGAAAATAAAGAAAAGAAACAGGTTATTTTAGCGGCACATACATTGACGAACGCGACGCACCGATACCTGGAGTTCCATGCCTAACAGGCTTGTTAGTTATGGCGAATTCTCCAAGGTAATGACCGATCATTTCTGGCCTAATTTCCATGGCGACAAAATCTTTGCCGTTGTGAACGGCGATTTTTGCGCCAACCATTTCTGGCAGAATGATTAGGTCGCGGACGTGTGTTTTGATGTTGACGTCTTTGCCTTGTTTTTGGGCTTCTTTTGCTTCGCGCAGTTTTTCAAGCAGTATGCGTTGTTCTGGTGTTAGCCCTCGTTGTAGGCTTCTGCGTTGACGGGAGGGAAGCATGTTGATGAATTCATCCATGGACATGCCTGTTAAACTGGCAAGACTTTGTCCACGGTAGCTAAATTCTTTCGGCATCTTTCATCTTTCCTAAACTTAATTTTATCCTCTATTATAGTTTCCTTAGCGTATTGCCCGTTTCTTCTTCTGTCCTGGACCTCTAGCAGCGATTAATCCGACTTTCTGTCCTGGTGGAGCGCCATGCGATGTTGTTGTGCATCTGCGAGAGCTACGTTTGCTGCTTCCGAATGGGTGAACAGCTGGAACCATTTTGCGACCGCTAGTTCTTGGATAGGTATGTCCTTTAGCTTTCATTTGGTGGAATTTTTCGCCTGCCTTAAGGAACGGTTTCTCGATGCGTCCAGAAGCGGAAATTACGCCGACAGTAGATAAACAGTAATCGTTAACGTATCGAGTTCGCCCAGAAGGCAATCGGACCATGGTACCCTGCGGAGTGTGACCGACAACGGTAGCATAAGCGCCTGAAGACTTTGCCATCTTTCCTCCATCACCTGGACGAAGCTCAAGATCACAAACAATAGTTCCTTCAGGAACTCTTCCCAGAGGAATAATGTTTCCTATTTCAGCCGGAGCTTTCCCGCCATAACAGATTTGTTGCCCGGTGAAAACACCTTCAGGGACAACAGTATAGATTGATAAACCGTTCTCGAATTTAACAAGCGACAATGGTGCACCCCGACCTGGGTCATGTACAAGTTCTGTAATGGTGCCCATTATTGAAGCTTCAAAAGACTGTTTTGGTGCTATCGGTGGATACTTTGCTGGAGCAACCCGTTTGTGAGTGTTGGCGCGGAAGTTTCGTCCACCGCGACCACGTCTTTGAACACGAATTCGTTTTCCCATAAGTCATGCCTTCATTAAATTAGAGTATTCCAAGTTTAATTGCAACGTCTGAAGCTCTAAATTCTGGTTTTAGCTTCACGAACGCTTTCTTTACGCCTTGAGGAGTTATAAGCATGTTTATCTTGCTAACCTTTACTTCGTAGAGTGTCTCGACGGCGCGTTTAACGTCAGTTTTGCCTGCTTTGAGGTTAACTACGAAGATTAGTTTGTTGTCTCGTTCAACCATAACGCTGGCGGATTCGGTCATCAACGGAAAAGAAATTATATCATTAATGTCCATTAAATTTGTTCTCCATAAAGAGTGGTTAATTTTTCGATAGCGCCATTAGTCCAAACAGTTAATCGTCCTGCATGAGTTCCGGGTGCGAGCATTTCAGTGTTAAGGTTAGCTACTGTGGTTACTTCTACGCCTGGAAGGTTGTTTGCGGCATTAACTAAGGTTTTACCGTCAACAACTACGATGAGTGGTCCAACGGCTTGCTTCATTTTTCTGCCTCGTCGTTTACCTTTGCCAGCGCGGATGTTGCGGCTGTCACGGACTCTAACTAGATCTTCGCTTATGCCTATGCTTGTAAATGCGTCTTCGACTTCTTTTGCTTTGGTTAAGCCTTCAAGGGCATCTTCAACTATCAACGGAAACGCTGGAGCATTTCCGATTTTGTGTCCTCTGGAAGTTACGGTTTCTTTTTGTGCAGTTGCTGCGATTGCGGAAGTTAATGCGAGTTTTGCTTCCTTCTTTGGAATGGCACGCAGTATTTTCTTTTCTGCTCTTGGCGGGTGGGGTTGTCTTCCTTTAACTGTGCTTGGGGCAAAAGCTGCTCTTCCACTGCCGCTTTTTATTCGTGGAACTCTTGCGGTTGCACTTCCGGTTCCGCGTGATTCTGCGGTGGTTTTCTTTCCAGCCATGGGGTCTCTGCCTTGTGGCTGTCTTCGGTTGGATTGTATTGCTAAGACGGCGCGTTTTATAACGTCGGGTCTTAGGGGTGTAGAGAAAACGCTTGGAAGTGTAATTTTACCTGTTGCTTTACCCTGTAAGTCGAAGATTTCTGCTGTTTTTTGTGCCATGGCTTATTTCTCCTATTTTCCTTGTGGGGACTCCAGCGAGATATATGTGACTTGTGGTGCTGCTTCGGGTGTTTCGGTGGGTGGACGTGCTGGAGCTCTTAGGCGGATTTGGCGTTTTTCTGTTCCGGGTACGCTTCCTTCGATTAGGACGTAGGGTCCGTTTACTTCGCCGTAACGGATGTATCCGCCTTTAACGGTGACTTCTTTGCCGTTTTTGCCGATTTTTAATATGCGTTTGTTGAATTCGATGCGTTGGTGATAGCCCATCTGGCCTGCTCGTGGGATGCTGTACATGAGGTGGTGGGGGTTCCATGGACCTAATGTTGCGATGCCTCGTTTGGTTTTTCTGCCCTTATGCTGCAGGCAGGTTACTCCCCAGCGTTTAACTGGACCCTGATAGCCCTTGCCGACTGTGATTCCGGCTACGTCGATGTATTGGCCGTCTTTGAAGACTTCTTCGGGCGTTACTGTTTTGCCCAAGAGTTGTTTGGCGTATTCGAATTGTTGCTGGATTGTTCCGCCGCCGATTTGGATTTCGCAGGATTCAGGCTTCTTCTTTGAAAGGCTTGTTTGACTGGGTTGTGTAGCGGTTATGACTCGAACTACGTCTGTGTGTTCGAGGTTTTCTTGGATTTTCTGAAGCATTGCTTCAGTGTCAAAGTTATCCGGTAAAACCATCAATCTGTCAAGGATTGCTGGTGGATCTTTCATCCAGGCTTCAGTGATGTTTTGGAGCCCGTAGGGTGTTTTAGTGTAAGTTCTAATACCACAGATAATTATCGGTGGAGTTTCAAGAATGGTTACTGCCCGCATGACTTCTTTTCCAAAGTGTGGAGAACGTTTATGGTCTTCGATGGTGAAGATATAAGTCATGCCTGCTTTGTAGGATGTGAAACCTAAAAGTTTAGGAGAATCTGACGTTGTTTCTGGCCAGTATCTGATTCGTGCAGTTGGTTTCTTTGCACGGTGCCTAGGCAAATAGGCTAATGAACCATGTTTTGGAGCATGAGTTTTACGATGTCCCATAGTACTTCCGCTTCGCGCCTTTAGCAAATAGTAAAAGGGGTTATAAATGTTGCCGTTAAGAACTCAAAAGTAGAGCGCATCCAGTGGAAAAGAAATTAACCAGCCTCAGGTTGCAGGTGACGTCAAAGTTCCTAATAGTAAACTTCCGTTGCAAAGGATAAAGATTTCTGCTCCCAAAATAAATTTTCGTTTTTTGCGGTTGTGAGTTGGTTTGATCAAAAATCTTCAAGACGCACGGTTAAACTGATTGATTTGAGGTTAGTCTTGAAAGATTCAACAGTCTTTGTGCAAAATTCTGTTGTTGCAGCAGTGGTTGTATCTTCTTTGGGTTCAGTTGTTGTCATACTTTATCGGTCAAGTCTTTAGGCGTAAATGTAGCCTTCTTTGGTTGTTGTTGCAACTGGTGTGCAGAATGCAGTTGCAGCAGCAGCAACAACAACAACTTCCTCCCGTCCACGCCGTCCTTCCTTCTGGCCATCAACCTTGGCAGTTCGACGTTATTGTGGCAGATTTGAAAGCAAATTTACAACTACATAGCGTTGAGGAGAAGATTGTTTTTACTATCGTTAAGAGAGGCATGTTAGTTTTGGTTGTTTGTGGTGTTATGGGTATGTTGAAAGCCATACTTCTTATTTGTTCAAGTTTGCTGAGGAATCAGATGAAATCGGGAGAAGAACAGGCATATTTGTTTTCTACTGAAAACTCTTTTAGCCACAATGCAAATGTTTAGGCTGGAGCCGGGGTGGCGGAGTGGTTATCGCGCCAGCCTCGAGATCAAACACAAAAGAGGGCTAGCCAAAAGGCAAGATAGCTGGTGGGCTTCGTGCTCGCAGGGGTTCGAATCCCTTCCCCGGCGCCAACAACATACTTTTGGATAAAATAACAAAGGATTCAAATGCAAGAAACCAGCAACACGCATAGTTATTCGCCAATTTTTGGATTAATTACATTGAGGTCTTATGCCGAATTCAAAATCTGCTTTAAACCCAAGTTTATTTAGGACTACTCGCCCAACGGCTCCCATTACCCCTAGCCCTTAGCCCATACTTGTAACTTGCGGGTCCTGTTCCAAAATCTGCGATATCGCTCGCAAACTCAGCGTGTCACAGATCCTCTCCGCCGTCTGAATAGATTCCGCGTCTGGCCCAGCCACTGCACCTCTTACTAAATAGGGAATCAAGTCATGATCATACGCACCGTGATAAGTAGCAAAAACGCAATGCATGGCACTAAGCCCAATAAGGAAAACTGTATCGCATTTTCTGTCTCGAATCATAGTTTCCAGTTGTGTCTTATTAAAAGCGTTGGCATAGGTCTTCACCAGTATTCCATCTATAGCCTCGAAACCTATGTTGGGGAAAAGTTCAAACTCTTTGGTTCCAGGCATGATTTCTTTAGCGCTGCAGGAGTGATAAGTAAAAATTATGGGTGCACCAGCTTTGCGAAATATTGAGATTGCCTTGCACATGTTGCCGACGTGTTCATCCACCGACCTTTTCAACCCCTCAGACATCCCCAGCCACCCGTTTTGAGCATCAATCACAAGCAACACTGGTTTCATACTACACCACTCCAATTTCACTTAGCAAGCGTATTACACAAGCCATTTTGAGTTGTTTCATAGTTTTATCCGCTATCATCAATTGATCCCTCATACACTATTCTTTTTCAGGGCAACCATGGAGCCTAAGAAGAAAGCCATTCCGAAGCCAAGAAGAACTGCAAAAGAAAACCATGGAAACGCTTGCCCCAAAGCCGCTGCACGCAAACACAGACTCGCATGCGTAAGAGGCAAAACATACAACACCCCCTGCGCCGCAACAGGCAACCCACTAAAAGAAAAAAAAGTGCCGCATAAAAAGGTCATAGGCAAGATGACTAGGTTGCTAAAAGCGCTCATGTTCTGATGGGAGTTTATCAAAAACGCAACAAGCACCCCGAATAACGAAAACACAAAACACGACACAAACAAAACCAGCACAAACAACGGACTAACTATCAGCAAAGGCGAAAGAACGAGGCCAACTACCAGTATAGCAACAGAGGTAATCAAGCTGCGCACTACACCGACCAAAGCCTTACCTACAACAATCGAATAGAGGCTCACAGGCGCCATCAAATATTCATCAAAGGTCTTGTAAAATAAGCGGTCCACTTGCAGCTTCGCCGAAGCCCCGGAGAAACTAGTCGAAAACGCGGTCAATGCAATAATACCCGGAATAACAAACGCTAAGTAGCTAACACCGCCAATATTGACGCCTTGACCTAAACCATAACCAAACGCTACCAAATACAGAAGAGGCTGAATAAGACTTGTGGCGACCAGCGAGCGCAAGTGGCGTCTCAAATTCCGTAAATCCGCATACAAAACAGAAGAAATATCACTCAACGCATTTAGCATTAGACGTCACCAACCTTTTGACCAGTTAACTCCACAAAAACATCCTCCAAATTTGAATCACGAATAGTAACCGTTCTAGCATCAGACGGTAACGTCTGCGCATAACTATTCGCCGCCGCCCTATTAGCAAAAATCCTATAGTGTGTCTCTTTATCCACAAGAGACTCCACAACAACCGACCCCACCTTCTCACGCAACGCCAAAGGCGTATCCAAAGCAATCAACCGCCCATGATGCATAACACCCACACGCCCACACAAAGCCTCGGCCTCCTCAATATAATGCGTAGTAAGAAAAATCGTGGTGCCATCCAAGTTCAAACGGCGCACCAGATCCCACAAACGGCGCCGTCCCTGAGCATCCAACCCAACAGTCGGCTCATCCAAAAACAAAACCTTAGGTTCATGCAACAAAGAACTGACAATTGCGGCACGCTTTTTCATGCCACCTGAAAGAGTATTAACCATACGGTCAGCATACTCAGTGAGTTCAACATATTCAAGTAACTCGTTGATACGTCGTTTACGCTCAGCGGAATTAATGTGATGCAGGCGCGCGTGAAACTCCATATTCTCCCGTAGCGTTAAATCTTGATCTAATGTCAAATGCTGCTGCACCACGCCAATAACTTCCTTTACTTTCTCCGCTTCTTTCACTACGTCAAAACCGTTTATCCGTACACAACCTGAAGTTGGTTTCGTTAAAGTAGTCATTACGCGGATAGTTGTAGTCTTGCCAGCGCCGTTAGGTCCCAAGAAACCAAAAATTTCCCCCTGATAAACGGTTAAGTTCAAGTTTTCAACGGCTTTTACTTTACCATAGTTTTTGGTGAATTTTTCGGTTACAATAAATTCTTTCAACCCTCAATACCTCCATGGATTCTTTGTTTCAATTGTTGCATACATCATTTCAGCCTCGTCATAGACCATCATGTTTTTTTAACGCCTCGGTAACCGCAATCTTAGTTGAATTGCCAATCAACTCACCAATCTTGGTGTGACCACTGGTTAACAGTAGTGGCTTACCCATTTTTCCAGAAACAACAATCATGTTATCAGTTCCTGTACCAGTCGCTTGATACTGAGGCGAAAAGGTGCTTCTCACATCTAAATCTTGGAGCGCAGCAGTCTTTGCCTCTGTAACCGTGATAATGGCTCTAGCAATGGCGCCTTCACTTAAAGTAGCGTTAGTCAAAAGAATCACGTTAATAGTACCAATTGTACTCACGAAGTGCCCAGGTCGCTCTACATAACTTGCAGTTTCCACACCTGTCCGTAAAGCGTTGCCTTTCGCCCCAGCTGTAGCCAAACAGCAAACCTTGAATTCTTCGTAAGACTTCTCGCAGATAGCTAATTGGTCCATGTCAACGCCAGTGCTCAAAAAAGCAATTGTCATTGGATCAATTCCTAGTGCCAGAGGAAAATTTCGCTTAAATTCTTGATAGTTTTTCATTGTGCGCTGGGATAATTGAAGAGGCGTGTAAGTGTTAGCAACATAAAGTACCTCTTTGTAGCCGTCCAGAGTTGAGAGAACTCGGCGCTTTTCTCCAAAAGAGACGAGTAACGTGTTAAGCTTAAAACCCTCATAGATGTGGTAAATTACCTTGGCATCTACTTCATCCAGCGAGATGTTGATTTTCTTTTCACTTAATTTTTCATTGATTTCTTTCATTCATATTCCGCCTTATTTTTTTACTTCTTTTCAGCCGCGCCTTCCAGCAACCCTTCAACGCTCAAGTAAAGCTGCTGTAACTGCTTCTGCATGTCCTCCGATGCCTGCCACATTTTTCGTTCAACAGCTTCCAAAAGCCGCTCGACCATGTTTTGAAGAGCATAAGGATTTACTTCCTTTAGCCACTGCTGCATCTCTGCGTTCAGCACATACTTCTTAGCCAAATCCTCATACATCCAGTCCTCAACAGCCTCCACTGTAGCATCCCAGCCGAAAACGGTATCAAGTGTTCTAGAAAGGTCAGCGGCACCTTGGTAGCCATGCCGTTTCATACTTTGAATCCACTTAGGGTTAAGAAGACGCGAGCGAAAAACATGATTAGTCTCCTCCTTGGTACTCCTAACTTTCACGCGGTCGGGGTCAGAACTATCTCCACAGTAAGACCGAGGAGCTTTCCCCCCTAACGTCTTGACAGCAGTGATCATTCCGCCGTGAGCACTATACCAGTCGTCGCCGTCTAGTATGTCGAATTCACGTGAATCCTGATTCTTCACTGTTAGGTTAATCTTGCTTAGTCGCAGTTTGAACTGCTCAGGTACTTGGCGCCCATAGGTTTTACGGGTGTAGGCATAGCTTCCCCAAGTGACGTAGATATCGCTTAGGTCCTTTTGGTCCTTCCAGTTCTTAGAATCTATTGCATCACTGACCCCATCGCCGTAAGCGCCAGGGCGGTCACCAAAAATCCTGTAATGTGCCTCCTCTCGTGCTTTCTCCGCATCAACTCCTTGGACAGTGCGCTCTTTTACTTCAGTTTCCACATGTTTAGCAACATAGTTCTGCTCCGAAGACTCCTTAAGCCCAGCAACCAATGCCACCGCTTCATCTATTAGGTGAACCACATTTGGAAATGCGTCTCTGAACATTCCACTGATGCGTAAGGTGACATCTACACGGGGACGCTTTAAAGTCTCAAGGGGAATAGCTTCAACCCCAACGACACGACCACTAGACTCCTCCCACACGGGCTTCACACCCATCAAATAAAGAATCTCAGCGATATCATCGCCCTTAGTTTTAATTGTATCAGTAGCCCAGATAATGATGCCAACGCTCTCAGGATACTGCCCTTCCTCTTTCAGATATCGCTCCAACAAAGCATCAGCTAAAGCAACACCGACCTGCCAAGAAGCAGTCGAGGGAACAGACCGTGGATCGACAGAATAGAAATTCCTTCCTGTAGGCAAAATATCAGCCATGCCTCTTGTCATGGAACCTGAAGGTCCTGAAGGAACATAACCCCCTTTACAAGCGGACAGGGTATTGGTTAACTCATCAGTAGTGGCAGCCAAAGCAGGAGCAAGAAAAGTCCCAACGTAGTAAAGACAACGCCGTATCTTAGGGCTACTCGCTCCGAGCACGTTAATAGCTATTGTGTCGATGCTTGGCTCTCTGAAACCAGCGGCATTAAACTTCTTAATCATTTCCATGGACAGGTTGTTCAATTCTTTGATTATGTCGCCGTTAGTTTTGCCGTCACTGTTCAATTTGCCTCTGTTCGCAAGCAAAGACTCATAGTCGTAACCCTTCAGTTCAGCGATTGACTGTCTTAGGGAAGGCACAGAGCCGTTACTCAATCTAGTCAAAGTTACTAAGAACTCTTCTAGAGGCAAATCAGTTGGGGGCTCACCTAGAATGTGTAGGCCATCCCGAATCTGCGCATCCGACAGCTCATTTATGTACGCATGTAACCGTTCTAAGAAGTTGTCAAAATCAACGAAAGCAGATTCTTGAGTGGCTTCAAGGTCGTGGTCGAGCTTTGCTTGAACCACTTGTTCCCAGATTAGCTTTTGCAAAACAGGCAGTTTTCCTTTGTCAATATTTTTTGCATGATAATACTCCTGCAACTGAACCTCAACCTTAGCTAACTCTTCATATGTGTCAGCGTTGTGCATGATCGGAACCATATGTTCGATTATGCAGCAGTAACTTCGCCTCTTTGCTTGAGTGCCTTCTCCTGGATTGGTTATTATGTAAGGATAAATATTGGGTAAATCGGAGATGGCTATATCGGGAAAGCAGGAGGCTGAGAGACCCGCAGTTTTACCAGGCAGCCACTCCAACGTGCCATGTGTGCCAATATGCATGATTACGTTAGCTTTGAATACATCCCGAATCCAGTGGTAATACGCATAGTAATGGTGCGGAATTGGAAGGTCTGGGCTGTGATAGATAGATGAGGGACTGTCTAAGTAACCACGAGGAGGTTGCAGACCAATGAAGACATTGCCGTTGATTATTCCAGCGACCAGCAACTTGCAGTTGTAGCTGAAAAGCTTGCCAGGCGGCTTCCCCCAAGCCTTCTCCATCTTGCCTCTTACATCAGTTGGCAATTCGCTGAACCATTTCGCATATTGTTCAACTGAGATTTTGGCTACAGATCGTTCTGCAAGTTCTTCTGAGCTTGCCCACCTGCGGTCATTTGTCAAACCATTAGTTATGGTTTCCATTAATTTCTGGCTGCTTTCAGGCATGCAATTTAACACGTAGCCTTGTTCCTTCAAATCTCGCAGAATATTCATGACCGAGGCTGAGGAATCGAGGCCAAATGCGTGACCGATGGTGTCGTTTCTGGGCGGATAATTGTGGAAAATTATGGCAACTTTCTTTTCACTATTTGAAAGGCGCCTTAGCTTTCCCCAGTTCAAGCTCAAACGAACCAGTTTAGCAACCCTTTCAGGGATAGGCTCATATTTGATTATTCGGGTTCCTGTCGAAGAATTTGTCTGGGAAAAATCCATCGCGGCAATAGGCACAGTAATCAAGGCTCCGTCGAACTCAGGCATAACTATGTTTGCAGGAATATCCAGAGTGCTTAGTCCTTGAAGCGTATCGCGCCATTCTTCAAACGTGTTACAAGTCGTAATTGCCTTTATGATCGGAACGCCTAGTTTCTTGAGGGCAGCTACCGAGTCAGCGCCAGATAAAGATGTTGTTAAAGAAAAAGACAGGGCACTTATAACCACATCAACAGTTGGCTTGCCTTCTTTCATAAAATAGTGCTCAATTACCCATTCTAACCCGTTCATTCCCAAGTTGGCATTTTTTGAGCCGCTAAAGAACACTGGAAGGGCGTTTGCACCTTGGCACTCAATTTCTTTGACCAAGCTATCAATGAAGCTTGTGTTGCCGCCTTGCCAGGAACTTTGATGGAACCACACGCCGACGGTAAGTCGGCCATGCTGAACCTTCTTTTCCTGATACTCCTCCAAGGTAGGGACGTAATCAAAGTCAGGATGATAGATTCCTTCCCATTGCGACTGCACAGGAGCACTAACCTCGTAAGCAGCGCCCATGAAACGGTTTTCCAAGTACAAAATGAGATTCTCGAAGTTCTTTTTCCCGCCATAATTAAGGTAACCAAAGATGTTTGGGTAGTCCTCTTGATCCACCGTGGAAAGGCTCCGATAATCTTTTTGCCCAAAAAAAGAGGCAGCAACCAAAACTGGAACGCCCGTGCTTTTCAGGCAAGCTATGAGCCTATCAAACTCAGGCAGGTTACCCATCAAATGTACAAGGGCTATGTGGGATTGTTGGGCGAACTGGATAAACTCGTCTATGCTGCCAAAATCCCTAAAGTCTCCACCCGTCCAAAGACGCGCCTGTACCATTTCACCAAAACGCTCGTTTATCGTTTTAAGGGCTGAGATGAAAGGTATTGTGTCTGTAGGGATTGTTGTTATGAAGGCTACTTTGAGTTGTTTCATGTTTTATTTTCCTTTATGTGTATTCTGTTGCGATTTCTTGGGACATTTTCAAGTGCCTAACTTCGTGTGTTTCAGATATCATAGGCACCACTTGGGGTTTGCCTAAGATTGAATCTGTCACCTCACAGTTGATATCATAAACCTTCTCGATGTTCTCCTCAGTTAACACCGACTCGGGAGTGCCGCTGGCGAAAATTTTGCCCTGCTTAAGCATAATCATCCTGTCCGAAAAGCGGCTTGCCAAGTTCAAGTCATGCATTGTCACTATAACAGAACGTTCTTTGCCTTGAGTCAAACTCCTAAGCATGCACAGTATCTCCAGTTGGTGCTTAATATCAAGCGAACTCGTTGGCTCATCAAGAAGCAAAATCTGAGGCTGCTGAGCCAAAGCACGCGCCACGATGACTTTTTGCTGCTCGCCACCGCTGAGTTCGTTGAAGTAGCGCAGGGCTAGTTCGCCGATTCCGAGAAAGTCTAGCATTTCTGCGACGATTTCGTTATCTCGCTCGCTCAGATTCCAATGAATGTAGGGTTTTCTTCCCATCAAAACGACGTCAAAAACGGTAAAAGGGAAAGTGCTTGTGGAGCTTTGAGGAACATACCCCATGACTTTCGATAACTCTTTGAGGTTGAGCTTACTGGTGTCTTTACCGTCGATCAGCACAGTATTCTGTTTAGTTTTCAAGATTCGATTGATACATTTTAACAGCGTGCTCTTGCCTGAACCGTTTGGGCCAACTATGCTCAATATTTCACCTAGTCCTACTTCCATTTCCACATCTTTGAGGACTTGAATTCCAGTGTAGTTGAACGAGAGTTTGTTGATTGTGAGTTTCAACGCCAACTTTGCCTCCTTTTATTTACCAAAATGTAAATGAAGAATGGAACACCGAGCATGGACGTTACAATGCCAACTGGAAGTTCTGTCGGTGCAAGCACTATTCGCGCGACTGTGTCGGAACACAGTAGCAAAAGAGCCCCAACAAGAGCACTGCAGGGTATGAGGAAACGGTGGTCGTTTCCAATCAGCATCCTAGCGATGTGGGGTGAAATCAAATCTACGAAGCCGATTACGCCAGTGAAAGCTATTATGCTTGCAGTTGCCAGTGTCTCTAACACCATATTTGTCGCGAGTACCCGCTTGGAGTTAACTCCTAAACTTGTAGCTACATCCTCGCCCATACTCATCACGTTAATGTTCCAAGACTGCTGCGTCATCAGCACTATGGTGAGCGCGACGATGGGGAGAACAATCAGTATGCTTTGCCAAGTTGCAGAAGTTAAACTACCCATCAGCCAGAAAACTACAGCACTTACCGCTTGGTACTGAGGAGCAACGTATTGAATTAAGGATAGCAAAGCGGAAAACAGAAAACCAACAGCTACGCCTACCAAAATTACTGTTTCAGAACTCATGCCTCGGACACGGGCGATACCGTACACTATCACCATGGCGAGCACGCTAAAGAGAAAAGCGTTTACGATTACAAGGTATCCGCCAAATATCGATAAAATACCCACTCCAAAAACTATTGCTAACGCTGCGCCGAATCCTGCGGCTGAGGAGATGCCCAAAACGTAGGAGGAGACGAGAGGGTTACGCAGGGTTCCCTGCATTGCCGCTCCAGCCGCAGCGAGACCTGCACCGGCGAGTATTGCTAGAATGATACGGGGAAGTCGTAAATTCAAAACTATTATCTGAGTTATCTGGGATACAGGATTAATATTGAGGAAAGGAAAAAGCTTAGAGCAGATAGCTTGCATTGCTTCAATAAGTCCAGGCGAGGCAGCACCTAAGCTTATGGAAACAACTATGCTTGCAAGTAGCGCAATAAAAAGGGAAAGAAGGACAAGGGTTTTTCGTTTCTTGCCTTTGTTGTAGAGTCTTTTTAGTTCTGCAGCTGTGCTCATGGGTACGCGTAGACTCCTTCTAACGTAACGTTACCGAAGAATTCTGTGATCATCTGTTGATGTATAGCGGCTGGGTCTATGTCCTCAAAAAGGCTGGGGTGAAGCCACTTTGCCCATTGTAGACACCCAACCACAGATTCTATTCCGCCCGTGATTGCATAGTCACAAATGTAGACATTGCCCTCTTTGATTGCAGTCGTATCTTGTAATGCAGGTCTGCTTGTTATTTCACTCAGTGCAGTTGTAAAGTCTGTCATGTCGTGGTTTGGGCTGCTTATCATTCTAATTATTACGTCAGGATTCGCCTGTGTTACAAATTCAGGGCTTACTATAGGTGCGTATTGTGATTCATTTTCAGCGATATTTATTCCGCCAGCCTGAGTTATGGATGGGACAAGTTCAGTTTGCCAATCCGTGTACCATTCATAGTAGACTAATGGTTTCTCACTTGCTGCCAGGTTTGCGAAACGCTCGTTGACGAGGCTTTGGTAATTCTGCATGTAGTTGACTAGTTTAGTAGCATTGGACTGTTCATTTAAGATCAATCCTAATCGATTCACCAATGTGCAAGTATTATCTATCATAGACTCGTCCGAGTTTAACGGAGGGTTAATTGCCTCGCAGATAAATACCGGTATTCCAGCAGCTTCAATCTGATTCGACGTCTGATTATTGAAGTAGTTTATCGGTGCACCAGCAAGGACCAAGTCAGGTTTCAATTCTAATATCTGCTCTACACTTGGGCTGTAGGATTCGCCTACGTTAGGAATTTCCGTAACTGAGGGCGGAAAAGCAGAACTTGTGTCTATCCCTACAATTCTATTCTCGCACCCTAATGCACAGACAATCTCGGTTGCAATAGAATCAATACAAACAACAGTCTTTACTGGTTGAGTTACATTAACTGTATTTCCGTTTGGATCTACGACAGAAATCACGTTTCCATTTTGATAAATGTCTTTAGAGGGAACATTTAGTAAATAGACTCCATAAGAAGATCCAGCTATGATCAATACGAGTACAATGGCAATCGAAGTAACAGTAGTTTTTTTCATCCATTTCACCTCCAAAGCTAATCGTTCCAAGTTAATTCTGGACCATGAATTAAGTTGTCACGGACAGCTGAAGCAATAGGCACAGCGCTCAACTCCTCCAACCGCAAGTAGCGCCCCTTCATCTCATCACAAATCTGCTTCACGAGCCCAAACGTGATGAAGCCCCGTTCAGTGTCGATAGCAATCGCTTTTACGCCTGAAGAGCCTATTTCACGGGCAACCAGCTTTGCTTCTTCTACAGGGTCGCCGCCGTTAACAGGGACATTGGCTCGCCCATCAGAGATTAGAGCTAGAAGCGGTATGGCTTCCTTGTCTCGCCTCACGTAATCTTGTATAGTTTCTAGCCCAAGTGTCAATCCGTGAGCCATCGGAGTACGCCCGCCTGTAGGCAGTATCGACAAGAACCTTTGGGCTAGCTCGACACTATTAGTTGGAGGAAGCACAAGCTCAGCATTATTCCTTCTAAAGACAACCATGCCCACACGGTCTCGACGCTGATAAGCATCAAGCAACAACGAGAGAACCGCGCCTTTGGTAGCGGTCATGCGCTCTTCAGCAGCCATTGAACCGCTTGCATCAACGACAAACATGATCAAATTGCCAACTTTCCTTTCTCGAACTTTCTCCCGAAGATCAGTCTTCTCAATGAGAAAGCCATTCGGACTGCCAGAATCCTCTTTGCGCTGAAGCTGGAAAGGTGCAGCTACCCTCAAGGTAGCATCAAAAGCCAAATCCGATACTTCGCCTTTAGGAATGACACTGTCTACATATCGACCTGTCTTAGAATTGCTGATGCTTTTGGACCTCCTACCTCCACTGTTACGCTGAACTTCGTCTAGAACAGGCGTAGCAAGAGGCTTAACGGTATATGGAGAATCAGCTTCAAAAACCTGCTCAGGGGCCTCTTCGTCTTTGGACGGCTGCTCTTGATTCTTATTCTCTGGGTTATTGTTTTGGGGCTGAGGTGATTGAGGTTGTTCTTTTTCTTTGTTTTTATCCCACTTCTGTAGGCTTTCTTGAATCTGTTGCTCTTCCAGCTTTGGCTCTTCAAATGGTTTACGGCGACGACGATGAGGAAGCACCAACTCAGCAGCCTCTTTAACGTCGTCTTTGACAACTTCAGTCTGCCCCTTGAAAGCAGCAATAGTGCAAGCAGTCTTGTACATTGTTATATCAGCGCGGTGACCGTCAACGGCAAAGTCTATGCAAACTTGAGTGATTAGATCAAGCATTTCATCATTCAATTTTACCTTAGGCAAAAGATGACTGGCTTCCACCATCTTTTGGCGAAGCTGCTTTTGAGAGTCATTCTGACTTTCGATAAATGATGCAGGGTCATTTTCAAAAGCGATGCGCCTTCTCACTATCTCTGCTCGTGCTTCCCGATACGGAATACCCTTAATCTCAACTGAAAGGGCGAAGCGATCCAACAGTTGAGGACGAAGTTCACCTTCCTCAGGATTCATAGTGCCAACTAGGACGAACTGTGCTGGATGGCAAAAGGAAATCCCTTCACGCTCTACAAAATTTACGCCCATGGCGGCGGCATCAAGCAGAACATCAACTAGGTGGTCATCTAACAGGTTAACCTCATCAATATATAAGATATTTCGATTTGCCTCTGCAAGAATTCCCTGGTCGAAATGTTTTTCGCCTTTTTTGATTGCTTTTTCTATATCAATGGTTCCTACGAGTCTGTCTTCTGTAGCTCCAACTGGCAGCTCTACCACGGATATTGGACGCTTAACTATTGAGAGTTTTTCGCCTTTTGCCATTTTGGCGCTGCAGGCGTCACACATGTCTTTTGGGCGAGCAGGGTCACAATGAAAAGGACAATCCACTACCGCATCCATTTCTGGTAAAAGATTTGCTAATGCACGAACAGCCATTGATTTGCCAGTTCCTTTTTCTCCTCGGAGGAGGACTCCGCCAATTTTTGGGTTAATTATGTTAAGAATCAATGCCAGTTTCATCTTTTCTTGACCAACGAGAGCGCTAAACGGGTAAACCATCTTGTTTTGCATGTTCGCTTCCTCGCTGGTTGGATTAGCCAACTATTCTAATAAACTTTGGTTTAATTTAAGTTAAACTTAAGTTGATTAACTCTAATTGAATTTCAAAAAAACACGCATCAAAAAACAGGGCATTCAATTAATGATTAACTTGATAACTGACTTTCAGCGACTAGACGGGGGAACTGTGAGTCTTTTACTTCATATATTATGTCTCCAGCAAATCGGAGGTTTTGAGAATCGATTTCCAGTATCACGCGATTAACCATTCTGCCAACAACGAGAATGAAAACGTTTAGTCCCCTTGAAGCAGCTACTGCAGCTGAGTGGCTTATGCCGAATTCGAAGTCCGCTTTGAGTCCAAGTTTGTTCAGGACTGCTCTTCCCACGGCTCCCATTACGCCTATGCGGTCTGGTTTGAACTCGTCATAGTATACTTTGATTTTTGCTATGTCTGCTGCCCTTGAGCCTCCTTTGCGTATGCTGGGCAGTTTAACGATTAGGATTTTGCCCTGTTTTAGTTTGACTTTTCCATTTAGGTTCTTTAATCCCAAATCTTCTCCAGGGTTAGCATCAGCGATAGCTATTCCCACAGCTTCTAAGTTGGGATCATTTAAGGGTACAGTGTAAAAGAGTCCTTCTTTTGTGATTAATCCGACTTGTTCGCCTGCTTTTACCGTGTACGTTGCCAATGCTATCCATGCATGGTCGACTTTTAGCTCTTGCTTGACCGCTTCAAAGTAGCTTTCCATGTTTCTTACGTTTTCATGGAGCTTAGCGATTCCTTTGGATGTTAACCGATAATCTGCTCTCTCAGAACCTACCTCTAGATAGCCGTCTTGGGAGAGCCTTTTGAGGTATTTTGATATAGCTTGGATTGTTAATCCGAGCTTATCACTTATGTCTTTTTGTCTTAAGTGAGGTTGGTTGCGCAAAACTTCAAACAGGATTTGGAATCTTGTGAATTCTGCCTTATCTCTGAGTAAAATGTGTTGCTGTTTTGCCAATTATCCATTCAACCCCCATTTACTTACCCCGTGTTTGTGGAGGGGGTTTTAAGTTAATAAATTTTGGTTTAACTAAAGTTAATGTCAGGTTGATTAAATAGACTTGAACAATTAACGCCCTGAAGACGAGCCAAGTTCTACCCACAGCCAAAAGTTGTGCCAGTAAATACTTAAAAAAGAAAAGGTTGGACAGAATTCAGTATTAATTCCTGAGGACAGAAACGATTTGATGGGGCTTAAACCTCGGTATTGCAATAAAAAAGGGAAAGTTGCTGCGGAGAAAAACGAGGGGTAATATCCCCACATTCTCTGGTGTCCGAATCCCTTCCCCGGCGCCACTTTTTAAAGGTCTTAGGCTTATTTTTGCAAAATAAACTTGTCTATGGCTTCTATGTAGTTACGCCGAAAACGATTTTAATCTTGTTTTCGGACTTTTTCTGGTAAAGTTATAAAGCTATTCGTAAAACAAGAAAAAACTCAATGTTAGCGGGTGGACCGGTGGGTTTTGAACAAAAGGAGCTCAAGTCTCAAGTAATCTGGCAACGTTTTTTCAGAAAACGACACGTTTTTGTCTCCGCAGGACGCATCTTAATTGGCAAAAACACATAAACAAGCTAATTTAGCAACATGCTTGCTACACTTTGACATATTTTAGGCTACAGCTTTTCCTTTTTCGCCTCCTTAATTATTTTCCGCTGTACTTGCGACGCCCTAGCATAGTTGAAACCAGTCCCGCGAAAAGGTTAAATCATTTATGTGGCTTAATGCCTTTAGTTTCTTGAGGTTACTCAATGACAAATAACCAGCCTCTTCTAATATCCTCGAACGTCAATTGGGTAGGAGTCAATGACACAGAAACCCCACTTTTCGAAGGACTCTGGCGCATCCCCGAGGGCGTTTCCTACAACTCTTACTTAATCGTAGGCTCAGAAAAAACTGCACTGATTGATTCTGTGCACGAGAAGAACGCGCTCGAGCACTTTGACAAAATTAGCAAACTAATAGACCTCTCAAACTTAGACTATCTGGTCATTAACCATATGGAACCTGACCACACAAGTGCTGTTCCCGCGCTTCTTAAGAAAGCACCCAACGCAAAAGTCGTTTTCACACCCATTGCCCAAATGATTTTTAAAAAGTTCTACGGGTTAGACCCTGCAGCAGTCATCGTAAAAAGTGAAGACGCGGAGATTTCCTTAGGAAACAAAACGTTGAAATTCATTCAAACGCCTTGGCTTCATTGGCCAGAAACCATGAGCACCTACCTTGTGGAAGACAGAATTTTGTTCTGTTGCGACGCATTTGGGTCCTTCAAAAAACTTCCGGACGGCGCAATATTAGAATCCGACATGGATATAGTCAAGCAGAATATCTGCGGATGCTCACAAAAGTATTTTGCCTCAGTCTTCAACGGACAACGCGAATGGATTTTGAAAGCCATAGAAAAATTTGACAAAATTAACCTCGAAATTAAAGTTTTGGCGCCAAGCCACGGTCCAGTCTACACCGACAGCGCCAAGCAGACCATAAGTAAATGGGCTTCTTGGAGCAAAGGTACCTACACGAAAACTGTTGTCGTGCCATACGGTACCATGTATGGAATGACTGCAAAGTGCTTAGGCGCAATCGTTGAAGGAGTAAGAGAAGCGGGAGGCTCAGTTCTAAGCTTCAACCTTTCTGAAGACACGGCCGTTGATGCATTAACTGGCTTGGTGGAAGCTCCAGCATTAATCGTTGGTTCATCTACATATGAACATGAAGTATTTCCAAGAGTAGTGGATTTCCTGAATCTGCTTAAAACTAAAAAGTTTTCAAACAGGTGCGCCGGTGTCTTCGGAAGCTTCGGCTGGAGCGGAGAAGCGACACGAAAAATATCAAGTGAGCTAGCTGCATTGGGTTTCGAGCTGGAACAGCCGCTTTCATTCTTCGGTAGCCCCACAGAAGAAGATCTTGAAAAGGCAAGGCAACTTGGCAAAGCAGTGGCAGAAAAAGCTTTTTCCAAGTACGGCGCGGTGTAACATAGCATTCGCGGTGCCGATTTAGGCTTTTTATCTATCGTGCGCTTACTGTAGTGTTTCAAGTTTCAATTTGAGTTCTAGTTTGCTTTTATTTCTTCAGAAACTGGATTTCTTTATTGGCGTTTTCAAGATGAGACACTGATAATAAATATTAGGTCTCTACCTTAATAGCAACCTAAACAAACAGGTCATTTTTGGAGTGTTTTGAAAAAAGTTGGGTTCTAATTGAAGCCATTATTTACGGCGTGGCTGTTTTGGGAAAACCTATTGAAAGCGAAGGAGGTGCACAAGGAAATTATGTTTAAGGCAGTCAGCAGTACCGACTTTTCAATCTCTTCCAGTGCTGCTGCTATCTGGATTCCTGTTTTTTTCACATTTGCTCGAATTTTGTAGCTCGCTTCTTTTTTCATTTTTGTTTAAACTCCTTCTGTTCGATAAACATACTTTTGTTTAGCTAAATATAAATATAGTTAAGAATTGTTCATAAAAATTGTGAATAACTGCTCAATTGATAACTAAACACCCAATATAATTGACAGAATTATTGCTACATCAAATTCGGGACTAATGGCGAACAGACAAGCTTTGCCAAAGAGCCGACATCACACATGTGGCGTTTATTATTGAATTGAGTTCAAATCCTTTTCAGAAGCAACACTTTAAATTTAAGTCATTTAATTTCCAATGGTGCCGCCATGAAAATCAAATAGCTTTGTTGCAACATCGACAACTTCGATCTCATTGTTTTGGACGGCTAAGCGAAGGTTCTCAACAACAGGCAGAAAAGTCCGTTTTAGCAGAATACTGGTTAAGTCGTTTACAATTTTTTTCTGACGCTTATCCAACTTGCCCATCATAGATAGGGCTTTTTTGAGTTCTATTTGGCGGCTTCCTTCAACCTGTGAGAGCAACGTTGAAACAGTTTCGCGAATAGAATCTGCCTTAACTGCCAGTTCTATGGATTTGAGTTCTTCGTCGATGATTTTGTGGGCTTGTTTCACACTTTTTTGCCGTTCAGTCTTGTTGTGTTCAGCAATCGATGTTAAGTCATCTATGTTGTAGACTTTGACGTATGGAAGTTCTTTTATGGCTTCCTCTACGTTTCGTGGGTTGGAGACATCGATTACGATGAGGTCTTTTTTGTTTTGTCGCTCTGAGAGGAGCAAAGAAACCATATTCTTCGTTAACAGGTAGTGTGGTGCGGAAGTTGAACAAAACACGACGTCAGCATCTACAAGGACTACGCCAAACTTGTCAAACATCACGGCTTTTCCACCTAATTCCTCAGCCAATCGAAACGCCCGTTCATAGGTTCGGTTCGCGACAAATATTGGGTTTAGGCAGCGCCTTGCCATGGCTTTAGCTATGAGGGTGCCCGTTTCGCCTGCGCCCATCACGAGGATTCTCTTTCCATTAAGACTTCCCAAGAGATTTTCAGCAAGCTCCACTGCCGCTGAGCCAACCGAGACAGCGCCTTTGCTGATTTTGGTTTCTCGTCTTACGCGTCTGCCCACATTTACTGCCCGATTAAAAAGAAGATTAAGAACTGGACCTGACGCTTTTGCCTTTTCAGCTTCAAGGTAAGCATTCCAGACTTGGTTTATAATTTGGTCCTCGCCCACAACCATGGATTCTAACCCGGAAGTAACCCGCAACAGATGGTTAAGCGCATCCTCGCTAACGGCATATTCGACGGCTTTACTTGCTTCAGCGGGGTCTGCAGATGTACGGGTCTCTAAAAAATTCACAGCCGAGTTAACTGTTCTATCTCCATGCTCGCTTACAAGATAGAGTTCTATGCGATTACAAGTTTGAATAAGCACCGATTCCTGCACCCCATCAAGCGAGGCGATTTCTGCGTAGGCATTTGTTTTATTCTTAAAAGAAACAACCTCTAAGAGCGGCACACGCGCTGTCTTATGAGTGATCCTTACGTTTACTATGTCAACAGGTTTAGCCACAGGGGGCAAGGTCATGCAGGTCACCTAATCCCACCTGTTGCGGTATTGTCTGAGGAAGATTGCTGGAAAGAAAACCATGTGTCTTCAACCTCCTGCTGGAGCTCACGGAGTGCATAAGCCAACTTTTTACCTGTACAGGTCAAGTCATAGCGTTTGGGGGTTCTTCTTTCGAACACAAGTTTTTTGCCCCTCAAACGTCTCATGCACCGGTAGATTACCCGCTTAGAAAAGCCAGTACAGTCCGATAGCTTTCCAGCTGAAACGCCATCTTCAGCGGCAATCGCATCGTAGATTTGTCGTTCAGTAACCCTCAAAGTTTCTTTGTCAGGGTTTCTTATTGTCTTAAAGAAAAAGATGTAATCACGTTGGGTTGGTGTTTGAATTAGTTGCGCAGAATGGAGACGTCTGAGGGTTCGTGAAAGGTTTTTTGGTGAAACGACTGCTTCGATTTCTTCAAAGGTTTTTGGACCTGAGAGCAGATATTGTAGGAGGTTTTCTTCATAGCATTCCGAGTGAGTTGGTAGTTTTATGGCATAGGTGGGGAAACATCCGAGCAGTTTAGTTAGGCGTCCGCCAAATGAGGTTAAAGAATATTGGTCGCGTAATTCGCTAACAATTCCTAATGTCATAAGAGGATGCAGGTATTCTTCAAGGATTGCGTTTTGGCTTTGGCTGTATCCGGATCTTTTTATTTCTTGCTGAATATCCTTCAATGAGTGTTTGTCGGCGACGATTGCTTGAAGAATTTGGAGTCGAGTTTCATTCTTGAGGACGTTAAAAAGCTCTTTTAGGTAGTCAGGGTTATTCATCATGCTTTCCCGGAGATGCCACAACTCGTTTTTTAACTTGTAGACTTTGCATCTTGTTATGCATTCAAAGGGCGTTATGGGTGCGCAGGTTAGGCATTTTGTGTCGAGCGATTTTAACACTCCTGAAAGGAAGGCGCCGTTTTGAGTTTTTTGAATGGTTGACATTACACTGACCATTTTTTTACGCTCCTATGCAGCTAATCCAAAACTGGAAGAAATCCATCCAGTCTTCCTAAAAACCCACTACTTTTGATGATGTAAAAGCGTTCTCGTAAAGGATATTTGACTAAACGTAGTCAAAGTTTCTTGACTAAAAAATTCTGCTCGTTTTGAAAGGAAAATTTTGATAACTGCTTATTTAGCCAAGCCGTCTACTAATTTGTGGAGAACGGTAATGGTGCCCCAACGTGTTTACCTTGCAGGTCCAGAAGTCTTCCTCCGCAACGCCAAAGAAATTGGCGACAACAAGAAAGCCCTCTGTAGAAAATACTGCTTTGAAGGTGTTTTTCCTTTGGACAATGAAGTACAAGTGAAGGATAAGACCCCAAGAGAGGTTGGTTTCTGCATCAGCGAAGTAAACGAGAACTTGATTAGAAGCTGCGATTTTGTTATTGCAAATATTACTCCTTTTAGAAGGCCCAAGTGCGGATGTGGGAACAGCGTATGAGATGGGTTTTGCTCATGCGTTGGGCAAGAATGTGTTTGCTTACACCAATATCGCTGTGCCGTTTACTGAGCGCACAATTAAAGCTCTTAATTTTAAAGTTAACCGAGGCAGCGATAGAAAATTAAGAGATTCTCAGGGCATGTTTATTGAAGAAGTGGGTTTAACCGATAACCTGATGCTGGACGGTTGCATAAACGCAAGTACACAAGGCTTAGTGGTTGAGGAAGCACCAGCCGACCAATTGTTTACTTCCCTTGTCGGATTCGAAAAATGTCTCCGAGCAGCCCAAAAGTGGCGAAAATTAAACACAAAATAGTTGAAAAAACAAAGTGTAATTTTTCCCAAATCCGTCTCATAAGAAGCTTTCTCCCTGCAAAGAACAGGGGATCAGTTTATTTGCAATAAGTTAATACAATGGTTTGGTAACTTATAGTTGGGTTTGCTGAGGCTCCAGACATATTTAGGAGAAAAGAGCGAAATGCAAAAACGCCCTTTCACGAAACTATGGCTATGAATCGTGATTTGTCTTAAGCCTTCTCAGCCCCTATTTGCTATCAAATTTTTTGACTAAAAAAGGGAAAGGGAGTGTTGTTTGATGGTTTGTTTTATTGTCGTTTTCTCATCATCATGAGTACTAGCAATGCTAATACGATGATGATTAGGACGAACAAGCCTGCGATTGCGGGAACGAAGTATTGGTCAGCTACTGATTGGGCTGGTGCTGAGGTTGGTGCTATGGTTGGGTGTGGTTGGTCGACTGTGAAGCTTGTTTTAGCGTACGATGGGTAGTAGCCGTTTGTGCCGTCGAAAGATGCGATGACCGTGTAACTGCCAGAGATGTCGGGTGTCCATGCTAAGCTGTACATTCCTGTTTCGTCAGTGGTTGCGGTGCCGATGGTTCGTAGATTGTTGTTTGAGTCGATGACGCTGATTGTTACTGTAACGCCGGTGAAGTTGTTTGGCATTGCTTGTTGCTGGTAGACGTAGCCCATCCATTCGCTCATGCTTGCATCAGAGGAGACTGGAACGCCTGCTGGGAAGTTGGCTGCGACTGTTGTTTGTTTTGTGCCTGCTGAAACGTCTGTTACGGTACCTCTAAGTACCACGGATGATTCAGAAGCTACTCCGATGTTTGGTGCTAAAACGGTTAAAGCGCTTGGTCCCCTGCCTACGCTGTAAACTTGGTTGTCATAGCCGTTGAAGAATGTTGCATAGCCGTCTGCGATGGCATAGCTCATGGCTGCGAACTCTCCAGTGTAGTCTGAGAGTGTCCAGATTTCTGCGCCGGTGGTTGCGTTAATTGCGCGTGTTAAGGCTCCTTTGAAGATTGGTGTTTCGATGGTGTGTTCTGTTGTCACTAAGTAGACTACTCCGTTGCCGATTGCCTGTATGAATGTTGGATATTCGCCGAATGGAGTCTCAAGGCCTGCATATGTTGAGTTGCCTGTGCCGCCGTTACCGTATGTCCAAAGTAGGTCTCCATGTTGCATGTCGTATGCGAAGCATATTCCTCCGAAGCCGCTACTGTAGAGAATGCCGTTAGCTGCAACACCTTGAACGTTTGGTGTGGCTGGGTTGCCGTAGTAGTCAAAAGCTGTTTGACTTGCAGTTGGACCCCAGATTTTTTCGCCTGTTGACATGCTGTAGCCTACCCACTGGGTAGTTTCTGCGTATCCTTCAGTGAAAACGCCGGCTACTGGGTCAGCTGGACCTAGTAGGACAGTGACGTTGCCCGCTGGTGGATTAACTGTATTTGTCCACATCACTGATGACGTGTTGCCGTTGGAAATGTCACTAGCAATCGAGGTCAATTTGATGTCGATACCTGCGTATGTGTATGGAGTACTGCTTATTGTACGGAAAGCGATGGTTGCTGCTGAAGGAAGAGTTCCGAATTCAACGATTAACATGTTGTTAAAGAAAGCATCAGCGATTGTAGGGTTTCCAGACATTGTGTTTAGCGATGGAATTGAGATGTTCCAGTCGTACATTCGTGGGTCTGCTCCGTTAGTGATTGGTGGAATTACTGATGGTGAGGTTGAGGCACCTGAGTATTGACCTGTCCACAGATTAGATGAATTCCATTGTGTCAAATAGTAATTCGGACTTGCTGGTGTGCCTTTGTTTGTCAATGTTAATATCAAGTGTTCGCCGTTTACGCCGAGCAATGTTGTTCCGGAGGGAACGTTAGTCACGTTGAACAGCGGGTTTCCTGTGTATGCATCAAAAGCTCTCCATGTGATTGGACCGAATGAGAATAATCCACCGCCTCCAGAGAAAAGTATTGGTGGGTAAACTCCGTGTTGATTGGGGTCTTGAACGTCATAAATGTAGCCAAATGATAGCGCTGGTACGTCGTCACGAGACCAGATAAGTTGTCCCGTTTGCAAGTCAACGCAGTCAGTTGGACCGTTGCTCGGACCTGAGAAAGATACTGGTTCTTTAAAGTAGAGTTTTCCGTCGATTATTATTGGGTTAGTGAATCTTTGCTGGTATGCTGAACCTTCGAAGAATGTGTCTCCTTTAATAGCAAAGTTGTCTCCTCCGACGACTCCGCCGCTTTGAATTGGCTTAGTCCACATAATGTGGCCTGTTAGGGGGCCTACTGCATCACCTGGGTAACTCGATTGGGCTGATCCACCAAAAGAGAAGCCAGAGTAGCCGGGTGCACCTGAACCTAGCCAGTTGGAGGAAATTGTGTACCAGTTTGGGTTTGTTCCGTAGATTGGGCGTGACCAGTATTGGGTTGGTAGAGGGACAGTTGGTAATGTGGATATTGCCTCTTGCTGAACATTAAGAGTTGTTTGTGCAGAACTTGGTAGGTAAGTATCGTTAATGTATTGTGAGGTGGGACTATCATTGTTTACTGTTATGTCTTGTCCTGGGAAAGTGAAGTTCAGAGTATATGTTCCGACTTGGTCGGGTGTGAAGGCATAGGGTTGGTTTGATGTTGGGTCGGTTACTGTCTCAAAAGTTTGAGTTGTTACAGTGCCGTCGGGTGCTGTGATTGTGAGTTTGTAGTTGTGGAATCTGTAATTGTTTGATAATGCACTGGCGGGATCATAAGTATCGGTAAGCCACATGATGACATATGCTTGTTGACCGACACCTACTGGATTGGGTGCTGCATTAATTAGAGCAAAGGTTGGAATATTCCAGCCTGGATCATGTGCACTAGCGCTTGGCACTAGAATCATTGAAGCTCCCATTGAAATTGTCAATAATATCGCAATCGCGATTGCTGCATTTTTATTGTATGTCAAGTTTTTTTCCTTCCTTATATGTTTGTTTAAAAAACCTAAGCTGACAGGCTATTTAGACTTTTCCTATTTTTTTGATATACAAGCATTAAAATGCAAAAAGTGGAAAATCATTAACAATAAAATAGACTAATATGGATTTTCCAGCTTCTATCCGTTGATTTAGAATAGATTAATTAGGCAGTTAAAAAGTTAAAAGCATATATGAAGTCCGTAATTGACACAATCGACAAAAAAATTCTAAAAGAACTACTAATGGACGGAAGGAAAAAATTTGCAGAAATTGCTAAAGAATGCAACACATCAAAAGATGTTATTTCCAAACGCTATAAACAAATGGAAAACAAAGGCATAATCGTTGGAGCAACAATTCAAAATAGTCACACTTGTTACTCGGGCAAATTCGTTTCAACTATCCTCATTAATGTTCAGCATGGCAAATTGGACGGCGCTATTGAATCCGTCAGAAAGACACCGCATGTCTTTCATGTCTACTCACGGGTTATAAATCAAACAATTGCTGCGGAAGCAATCTTGAAGAGTATTGAAGAACTTGAGCAGGTTAAACACGCAATAAAACGATTGCCCTATATTCTCGGAGTAGATGTTAGAGTTTGGATAGGCATAAGAACAACTCCAGAAAACCTTTCAGTTCTTGACACGGAAGAATCAAAATCAAAACAATTCTTCAGAAATGCAAGTTTACCTGAAAAAAAGGCAGAGATAAAGATTGACAGCATTGACACAAGCATTATAGAAAAATTAGCAGTAGATGGCCGAATATCCTTTGAAAAAATTGCGAAGTCGTTAGATGTTTCTACTGATACCGTTGTTAGAAGGTATGAAAGACTAAAAGAAAATGGAGACCTTAAGGTTGTAGTTCAGATAAACCCCACAAAGATCGGCTATTTCGCCTTCGCAATTTTTTATGTGTCGTTTTCTACCGAAACGTTGGAACGTAACACTGAAAGTCTATCAAGAATTCAAGACATAAATTTCATAACTAAATCAAGCAGCAACCACGACTATACATTCAGCTTGATGATAAAAGACATCAATCAGTTAGTAGATATCCAAGAACAAATTGCAAGTTTGCCGGGATTAACTAAAATGGAAGTAGGAGTAGATAGGTTATTCACCGTTTGGCCTCTTCAAAGAGAATTCATATCAACGTTCTAACTAATTTTAGGAAAGAATAAAAAACCCTCGTTTCCGATATACAACCCACACCTCGAAGAGGTACACATTCCCAAAAAAACTAATCTGCACCGTTTCCAAAAGCATTTGAATGCGTTTTCCTAAGCAGCATAATTGCAGCAATCATTGCGACGCTCTAAAGCATTGGCTCCCTATGTTATTTTGAATAAAAAAAGATTTTTAACCCATGAATGTTGGGTGTGCATCTTCTTCATTGATGTGATGCATAACGTGTAGGGCTAAGCCCGTTGCTGCTCCAGCAGAAAGACCCACAAGCAAGAAAGTTAACCATTTGTAGCCCCCTATTAACCCAACAACGGCAAACGCATCAAAACCTAGCGCAACCGCAAGGTAGCCGACACACCACATTTTCACGCTCATTCCGCGAGGTTTATTGATGCCTATACCGCCGAGCATGCCCAGCATGATTAAGAAACCGATTAAAGCGAAAAGTAGATTGAAATCCAAAGACATCACGATTCACCCATTTATGTTGGCTATGTTCCATTTTGAGGTTAATTAGTTTATCGAATACGCGCCTGCTTTGAAGATGCACTATTGCTTAGCTGTTTTCGTATCGCTAGCCTTTATTACTTCCAAGTTGGAATCTTAAGCTTCAAGGGCGTGGACTCATTAACAAACTTTGACGCTATACAATGCCATAAGTGGGCTCAACTCTTACTTAACCGCAAACAAAAACTAAGCGAAGCTCAGGTTGCCATAGAAAAAATGGATTTTGATTCTGCAAAAGGTTTGTTTAACCAGATTTTCAAGGGTGCTATGGGAGGCAAGCAAGGGGACCCAGGGATGGCTGGTTCCTTGTTGTACCATATGGCTATGGTTTCGAAGATGGAGTCAGAAACCCAAGTGATTCTCAAAGCCCTAAATGTCGAGTTGCCCAATGTGTCTGAGCAGTTGAACAAAATTTACGGCGATTTTGAGTCTGACGCAAAAGAACTTACGCAAACAGTAACACCCCTTCCTGTAGGTCTACAAGAAATAGCTACAAGTCCAAGACCGACAAGCGAGGATAAAATCAAATTATTCACCAAGCTAAAGCAAGATAACAAAAAAGTCGAAGCCCTACTATATAGCAAGAACCCCAAAGCATCCGAGGCAATGGAGAAACTATTTGTTGACTGGGCAAAACAAGTCATTGCGATGCGACTTACCCAAGAGTACGAAACAATCAAGGGTTTGCTGGTTACGGCTGAATTAACCAAAACCGTCGGTTTACCCGCTCTCGAAGCAGCCATGGCAGGGGTGCAGGAAAAGTTTGGTCAAGAAACCGTCAGCATAGCCCTTGACGTTACCTTGAAGGTTGGGATGCGCAGAGAGAAACTGCAGTCAGTCATGTTAAGCGACCACTTCATCAATATGGCTATGAGCAACGAAACCCTCGATGGAAAAATGGAGTTTTTGAATTGCCCGATTTATGGAGGCCACAAATACGCTTCAGAAAAATATGGTGTTGACAGCAAGGTTTCGGGGTTATTCTGTACTCATTTCTGTTTTGCTCACGCAAAAGCCATGCTTGACACGGTGTTGCCTTTCCCATTCACGCTCTGGCAGCCTAAACTGATAGCTTCCCATGGCAACTGCGAGTTCTACCTAAAACTTGCACATTCACCAGAAGCGCAAACAGCTGAAAAGTATGTTCCACTTGTAATGTCTTGGAACGTTACCCGCGAATGCAACATGAAATGCAGCCACTGCTACATCAACGCAACAGAAAAGAAACTATCCGATGAACTGTCAACCCAAGAGGGCAAAAACCTCATGGACCAAATATGCAAAGTTAGCAAGCCACTACTCATACTCAGCGGCGGCGAACCCCTTCTGCGGCCAGATATTTACGAGCTAATCGAATATGGCGCATCTAAGGGATTGAAAATGGGGTTGGGAAGCAACGGAAGCCTCATAGATGACAAAGTAGCGGCTAAACTTAAAGCGGCTGGCATAGCAACAGTCTCCATAAGCATAGACTCACATATTCCAGCGCAACACGACGAATTCCGAGGCGTAGCTGGCGCATGGGAAAAAGCAGTCAACGCATGCAAAGCCCTGCGAAAGAACAACGTGTTAGTCCAGGTAAACACCACACTGACTCAACAGAATTACAACCAAATCGACGAAATCATGAGTTTAGCGGAAGAAATCGGTGTCGAAAACTTCCATCTGTTCTTCCTTGTTCCAACAGGTCGCGGTGCCAAACTAGCAGATATTTCGCCTCAAAAATACGAAGATATGATTACCAACACTTTTGCAAAAGTCACAAAGCACAAGCTAAACGTGAGACCCTCTTGTGCGCCGCAGTTTATGCGGATTGCCAAAGGTATGGGCTTAGACATGAGACAATGGGTGCGAGGTTGCATGGCAGGCTTGTACTACTGCCGCATTTACCCCAATGGTGATGTAACACCTTGCCCCTACCTGCCAGTTAAACTTGGAAATGTTAGAGAAAAAAGCTTCAAAGAAATTTGGTTCAACTCAGACATCTTCAAAGCGCTAAGGGACCCTAACTCTTTGAAGGGCAGATGCGGCGCCTGCGAATACCGTTCACTTTGCGGTGGTTGCCGAGCACGTGCGTATGGTCTTTCAAGCGATTTCATCGATTACTGCGGCGACCTCCATGAACCAGAAGAATTGAAGAATGATTACTTAACTGAGGACCCGTGGTGCGTATATCAACCAAAAACCTCTTAAGTGCTTGTTGCCTTTCAAAAACTTCAACAGGCAGTTAATGCGGCTTTGGCAGCCCGCACACACGGCGCTTCAGTGACTGTGGACCGCCAAACAAATTAGAAGGCGTAAACATGAATGGAGTCCACACCTCTCCAAATTCGACCAAAGCGGTCACAGCATCAACTCCACTTGACAAAACGAACGGCCGCCAAACCCTTCTAGAGAATCCTTCGAGTTACATTTTTTCCAACTTAATAGAAGAACAATCTTAGGGGGCAGCAAAGATCACACATGCTGGCTTCTCTAAAGGTTTCTTTGGAATGTTTAAAGAGTCAGCAATAGCATGCATATTTGATATCGGCGGCTTAGTTGCTGGTTTTATGATTGCATTGCAGCTTGGGGTTTTCCAGCTTTCACCTTGGGCTATAGCGCTCTACCCAGCTGTAATCAGTGTAAAAGGCGCTACCACCGGTTTACTAACTGGTCGCCTGAGCACAGCACTTCATCTTGGAACAGTTGATCCCAAGTTTTTTGGAAACACAAAGACATTTTACAGGTTGATTGAAGCCATGGTCGTTTTGACCTTGATAACAAGCACAACGATTAGTGTAATATCAATAGTTTTCGGGACCCTGTTTTGGGGCATAACAATCACGGATTTTCCAGCTATCCTCACGATTATGGTTGGAACCCTCTCGTTGGGGTTGCTTACTACTTTGATAACTGCAAAACTCACGATCATTTCTTTCAAGAGCAGTTTAGATCCAGACACGATCGTATTTCCAGCGATTTCGACGGTAGCACAAATCATCATTACTTTTTTTTACATAATCGTATTGAACCTTTACTTTTCTGGGATAGGCGGCAAATGGGCGATAATAGTTTTTGGAGCCATCAACGTAGTTTTAGTTTTGACCATTCTGCCTCGCAGCCTGCGTGAAGCTGAGTTCCTCAAAATAATAAAGGAATCATTGCCAGCCATGCTTTTAGTAGCCTTTATGGTAAACATAACGGGAACAGTTCTCAAAGGCATAAGCACACTTGCCGCTGGCCGAAGAGAAATCTTCACAGTATACCCAGCCATGATTAATATGATGGGTGACATTGGATTGGTCGTGGGTTCAGCTGCAACTACGAAACTTGCATTAGGCATTCTCACACCCTCTTTTTCCTCGATAAAGAAACATGCCAGAAACATTTTTAGCGCCTGGACGGCTTCCCTTATGCTATTTGTTGTTACGGGTCTAATTGCATTAGCTATTAACGGTATATTTTCTTGGCAAGCAATTTCTAACTTACTTTTAACACTCTTAATTTCCAACATAATCGCTTACGCAGCAATTGCAATCTTAACTTATGCGATTTCCATATTGACTTTCAAAAGAGGCTTAGACCCAGACAACTTTGTCATTCCCCTCGGAAGTTCTTTAGCGGACGCCATAACAACCATCGCCTTGTTTGCAGCGCTACTCGTAATTATATAGATTAAAGCGCAAATTAAAATAACATAGACCCTTATTTATTGTGGAGCGCTCCAGAGAAATTGGTCCAATATGAAAAAATAAAGTATAAACCTATCCCGGTTAGGGAACTTTTGCTTGAAATGAAAAATCTTTCTGAATTAATGATTGATTTGGCTTATTCCTCCGCACTATACAATGACATAGACCTTGCAGAAGACGTTCTTGCATTGGAAAAGAGAGTGGATTACCTATCGTACCTTTTAGATATGGAGATAATGGTTGCTGCAAGAGATCCAAAGGATGCAGAGGCCCTTATTGGAGTGTCGATAGTTGCGTCTTCTACAGATAAGATTTCAGACGCTGCTGCTGACATAGCCGCCATCGTCACCCGTAACATTGGAATTCACCCGATTATCGGGGAAATCTTCCAGAAAGTAGAAGAGCGTTTGATGAAGGTTACAGTGAAGCCTAATTCAGAAATTATCGGGAAAACGATTGGAGAACTTAATTTAGCAGCACGAATGGGGGTGGATATAATTGCCATCCGCAGAAATCATGATTGGAAACTAGACCCCGATGAAACAGAAACTGTATTCCAAGGTGACACTCTGATTACTCGTGGGGCGTCATTAGGTATTGAGGAATTCAAAGACTTAGCAGAGGGCACACTTGCAACTTTGGATACTAAGAAGCGAGCGAAGTTTGAAGAGATTGTTTCAAGGTTTGTGGAGCTTAAAGATACGTCTGAGTTAATGATTGATTTAGCGTACTCCTCTTTGATGCTAAACAGCAAGGAGTTAGCGGAGGAAGTTGAGCGGCTTGAAGAATGGATGGATCAGTTGCATACAGGCTTTGAGTTGCTCGCTTTAACCAGTGATTTTAAGGAAGAAGAGGCTTCAGGCTTTCTGGGTTTAATCAGGTTGGGGATTGCGACGGAAAAGATTGCTGATGCGGCTGCAGATATGGCGGAGGTTGTTTTAAGAGGGATTGAACCGCACCCAATTCTAACGCTAACCATTAAGGAAGCCGAAGAGACTGTTGCTCAAGCTTGTGTCACAGAGGACTCTGTTCTTGTGGGCAAAACACTCAAAGAAGCAAGAGTGCATGAGGAAACTGGCATGTGGGTTCTAGTTATAAAACGCAGCGAAAAATGCTTGCGTCCACGTGGAGACTCAAAGATTGCTGTCGGCGACGTGTTGGTAGCTTCGGGTTATGCAGAAGGCGCAGATGCTATAAAGAAACTTGCGTCTCCCACCCAAACATGCACCGCCGAATAACACCAATCCTTATTTTAGATACATCAACACTATAAGGCAGTAACACTCATAGTAAGATAGACAGGCAACTCTAGAAACATGGGGGAAAAATAAAGTGTTAACATGCCAAAACCCTTCTTGCAGAAAAAGCTTTACAGCTCCCCTTAAAACTCTAAACCTTCAAGAAAACCCAACTGAACCCTATTTTGCCTGCCCCTTTTGTTTAACCAAGATAAAAATAAACGAAGAATCTCAGAAAACCATCAACAAAGCCGAAGTAATCAAGGTAGAAAAAATCCAGCCTGAGGAAAATCAGGTTGAAACCAAAGAGAAAAGCAAGAACGTCGATAAGTCATCAGGTTGCCAGTATCATCCAGGTTACTTAAGTGAGCGATCTTCGAAAGAGCAGATTCCTGACGAATGCCTTGTCTGCAAAGACATTGTTGAATGCATGTTAAGAAAGATGCGAGATTAATCCATCGCTTTTTAACCAAAAACTTTTTTCACGGAAGTTTCTTAATGCAAAACTATAATTAAAAAATTTAAAAGGAGAATAAAACAAGAAAAGATTGAAGTTATTTACTTCTTTTTCTTTGCTGCAGTTTTTTCTTCGGTGGCTGCTGGTTCTGGTGCCGCGGGTTGCGATTCTTCTACTTTTGGCTCTTCTTTTTTGTCTTCGATTTCAGTTGTGATTTCTTCGATTGGTTTTGGAGGCGGGGTTGTTGCCATTGTCCAGCCAATCCAGGCGCCTATGAACATTATTGCTACGAAGGCTACGAAAACTGGCAAAGCTATTACCCAAAACTGAACGTCTTTGGTGGCACTGTGTATTCCGACATAACCAAGCCATGAGGGATAGAAGAGTGTAACAATGTAACCTATTGCGACGATAACGCAGACTGCAAGTATTGCTCCACCTATTGATTGATCTTTGCTAACCATTTAGTGATTCACCACTTTATAGCCATGTATTCGGTTTGTCAATTTAAAGTTTGTCATGTATTCCAATCGCTCGATTGATTAGGTAGTGCCCATTTCCCAAGTTGAAAGGTACTTTTTCTGTTCAGCGGTAAGCTCATCGATGGCAACACCCATGCTCTTGAGTTTCAGCTCAGCGACTTTTTCATCTATTTCTTTTGGAACAATGTAGACTTTAGTTTGCAGCTTAGCTGTCTTGGCAATGTATTCTGAGCATAAGGCTTGGTTAGCAAAAGACATGTCCATGACTTCTGACGGGTGACCTTCGGCAGCTGCAAGGTTAACTAGTCTGCCTTCGGCGAGGAGGTAAAGATGTCGACCATCTTTCAAGGTGTATTCTTCCATGTTTGGGCGCATCGTACGTTTGGCTTTGGCGAGTGATTCTAAGTCGGGAATGTTGATTTCTACGTTGAAGTGACCGCTGTTGCACATGATGGCGCCGTCCTTCATCTTTTCCATGTGTTCTTTGCGTAGAACGCTTATGTCACCTGTAGCTGTGGCAAAAATATCACCGATGGATGCTGCTTCAGCCATGGGCATGACACGGTAACCATCCATAACTGCTTCCAGGGCACGGATTGGTTGAACTTCTGTCACTATAACATTGGCACCTAAACCTCGTGCACGCATAGCTATACCTCTGCTGCACCAACCGTATCCGCCGACAACAAAGTTTTTGCCAGCAAGCAGAACGGAGGTTGCCCGCATAATACCATCGATGGTGCTTTGGCCCGTTCCATAGCGGTTGTCAAAGAGATACTTTGTGTATGCGTCATTAACGGCTATAATTGGGTATTTGAGGCTACCATCCTGTTCCATAGCTTTTAGGCGGACAACACCGGTAGAGGTTTCTTCAGTTCCACCTTTGACATCGTTAATTTGATTTTGACGTTTACTGTGAAGCATACCAACAACGTCCGCGCCGTCATCCATCGTCATGGTTGGTTTGAAATCAAGGACATTATCTATGCATTTGTAGTAGTCCTCGGTGTTTTGTCCTCTCCAGGCAAAAACGTGCACACCGCTGTCGGCTAAGGCTGCAGCGACATCATCTTGGGTTGAGAGCGGGTTTGAGCCGCACAATGCGACTTTGGCGCCTCCTGCAATGAGTACTTTGATGAGTACTGCAGTTTCTTTGGTTACATGCAGGCAGGCGGCTATTGTGTGTCCTTCGAGTGGTTTTTCCTTCTCGAAGCGGGTTTTGATGATGTTTAGGACAGGCATGTGTTTTGCTGCCCATTCAATCTGTAAATGACCTTGAGGTGCTAAACTTTTATCTTTAACTTGGAAGTCTTCCATGAACATTCCTTCTTTTTAGGAACATTGTGTATTCTACCTATTTAGAAGTTGCTTCGAAAATCTGAGTGTCAGATGTTTGTTCAAAAAAGTTTAATTATCCAATACCCAGACCTACAAGTGAGAGTATGAAAATGAAGGAACCTTTTGCCTCGTTTGTCAAAAAAGAATTAGAACCCAGAACTTTGCTGATAACATGCGGGTTGCCTGCAAGCTACAAAACAGAAACTTCAGAAGAAGTCTCCAAAATCAAAGGATACACAATCCTCCGAAGCGACATAATAAGGCTCGAAGTCCTCAAGAACGAAGATATTTTTGATGCAAAAATCGCTGGAAACATGAACAAGCGACTATCAGTCTACGATGAATTGTTCCGGCGTGCTGACGAAATGGCAGCCAAAGGTAAAGGTGGTCTAATTTTGGATGCTACTTTTGTTACCCATGAGCTTCGCAGTCGCGCCGCAGCGATAGCTGCAAAGAACAACATGACTTTCGTAATTATGCAGACTAGCTGTCCCCAAGAGGTTTCCTTGAATAGGATTAAGAGGCGAACCAAAGAAAAGTACGAGTCAAACGCTTTAACCGAGGAAGCGTATCTTGCCAACAAGAACAAGTTTGAATCAATCGACCTAGACGACCTCAAAAAGAAATATTCAACGTTAAAAGTCACCCATTTAACGGTCGATACGTGCCACGACGAAAAGGACCTCTGGTTTGTTGTAGGAATGGACAAAAGGTAACGACGCCCAAATGAAGATTGATCTACACATCCACTCGAAGAGCTCCGACGGAAAACTATCCATCCCCGAAATTTTTAGGGAAGCCAAAGACAGAAACATCAGTTTTTTAGCAATTACTGACCACGATTCAATAGAATGCCAACCTTGGGCGTTGGCAGAATCCAAGGCGGTCGGCATCAGATACGTTACGGGAGTTGAGTTAAACGTAACTTTTTCTAACCCCAAATACTTGAATGGGAAAGCAGTTTCACTAGATTTTTTAGGATACCAATACGACCAAGACAACAAGACACTGCTGGACAAGTCGCAGACAATGGCAAACTACCGCACCCAACGCGCCGCTAAAATCCTCGACAACCTCAACACGGAATTCCAAAAAGAAAACATTGCCCCCTTAACCAGGGAGGATTTGAGACAGATTGAAGAATCCGTCGACGGCAGCCTTGGTCGACCACACATCGCAGACTACCTTATCAAAAAAGGCATCGTGAAAACGCGTCAGGAAGCCTTCGACAAGTACCTTGTAAAATGCGACGTACCCAAGTTTCCTCTTTACCTGCCAGAAGCCTCAAAGCTTATCCGAGACGCAGGCGGAGAACTGGTTCTGGCTCACCCAAACGACCCTCACGGCACATCGCTGGTTAGCTTGACTAAGGTTCTGGCTGAGCAAACAGAAATCATCAAAGAGGAAATGCTGCCCTACATCGACGGCGTAGAATGCTGGCATTCAAGAAGTACCCCACAAACCACCGACCATTATGTGGCGTTCGCAAAGCAGCAGGGACTCATCATGACTGGGGGAAGTGACTGCCATCAAAAACCAGTCCTTATGGGCACTGTCCAGATTCCCGATTGGGTACCTAACCAATTCAAATAAAAAGCCGTCAGAGGTTTTTGGCGTATTCGGCAGCTATTTTGAAGTAGGCTTGGGCTTCTTTGGTTGCACACTCTTTTTCTTCAGTTTTTATGTTTGGATCGTCAAGTCTGAAGCTTACGACTTTGCCGCGCACATATGCCCGGTAGCACTTGTAGAAAGGAAGCAGTTGAGTCAGTTGTAGGTCTTTAGAGTATCCAATATATCGTTCTATGAAGTAGTCGGCAAGGTCGGAGCGCTGCTGGAAATCCAAATCCATGGCTAAGAAGGCAACGTCTGCTGCAACATCGGAATAGCGGAAACGGTCGTTAAATTCTATAGCATCGAAGATACAGATTCTACCGGTAATGAAGATGTTACCCGAGTGAAGGTCACCATGACAGTCTCGAATACGTTTATCGGTTATTCTGCGTTCAAAAAGTGACTTGTTTTTTTCCATGAAGGTGTCGATTTTATTTTGGATGAATTGAAATTCTGTTTGGGAAATCGTTTGGTTGATGTATTTTGTGGTTTGGGCAAAGTTTTCGTCCCAGTTGGTCTTCACTATTTTTAGAGAACCGAACTCGCTTATTTCGGGGCTATTCTGCGCCTTTGAGTGGAAATCAGCAACTATCCCAGCTATATCGTCGATTGTTTTTTTGTCAACTTTATTTTCCTTGAGAAGCAGGGTCATGATTCTTTCTTGGGGCAGCCTCTTCATTTTTAGGGCGTACTCGATGGTTTCGCCGGCGCCATTTATCTTGATGCTGTTTGATTTGTTGATGGGAACAACTTCAAGGTATATTTCTGGACAGAGCCGTCTATTGAGTTGTAACTCTTTTTCGCAGAAAACATGCCTTTTTTCAAGAGTGGAAAAATCTAAGAATCCGAAGTTAACGGCTTTTTTTACCTTGTAAACATAATTTTTAGTTAAGAAAACAAAGGATATGTGAGTTTGGATAAGTTCAATTTTGCCTGTCTCTTGCGGATACGCATCTGACGAGAGCAGCGCGTCCACCACTTGCTTTTGAGCTTGCATACCGATATCTCCTTTGGTAATATATTGTTGTGAATTGGCAGCCAATAAATATAGGGGTATGGTTGGTTTGGCTATTTTGGGTTTTGGTTAACTTCATTTGCGACTGACCGAAGAAATTTTGTGATAAAAGTGGAGACAGATAACCCCGAATACCTACGGAAGGCACTCTTAAACAGCGGTATTTCTAGTGATATAGCTGAAAAAATTGTGTCACATTATACTAAGGAAGCTTAAAGTGTTTTACGTAATCCAAAACATTTTCAGCCTGCTCCTTAGAAACATGTTTTCCGATATACAGTGAACTCACAATATCTGAGATTTTTGCTAAAGCGTGGACTTGATAGCCGAGTTTTTCTAGTTTCTCTTTGCCGCCATGTTCCCGGTTTACAACGACGAGTAAATGCTTAACGTTGGCTCCTAATTCTTGGAGGGGTTTTATGCCTTCAACTTTGGATAGACCTTCACTTATGACGTCGTCAAAGAAAAGGATGTTATCGCCTTTGCTTACGTTTGCACCAGCGATTCTTCCAGTGACGCCGTAGGCTTTGTCTTCTTTTCGAACAATAACACAGGGCAGGTTTAGGTTGCATGCGATGCTTGGAACAATCAATGCACCTTTAAGCTCGATGGAAGCGAGCTTGGATATTTGGTCAGTATCCATTATTTGCTTGATTTTTTCGGAGGCAGCCTCAGCGATTGTACACAACTGCTGGGGAGCGGATAGCACACGCGCAAGGTCAATGTAATAGGGGCTTGTTGCTCCCGACTTGATTTTAAAACTGCCAAACTTCAAGCATCCAGACAAGTAAAGAGCATCAGCCACTCTATCGGTAACAGTTGACATTTGATTTCCCTGTTGTGAAATGTGAACTGGAAATTTAACCCTTTACCAACCTATTAGGATCCTAAATAGTGCTTCTATGCAGAAACGATAGAGGGTACAAAAGCCCTAAAAGGGGGTATGGCTATATTGACGTTTTCAGCAGTCAATACTATGTTGAAAAATAGAGGAAACAGGGTTAGACGACTAAATCGGCCATGTCTACGCTACGTTCGTATGTCTGTCTGAGAAATGCAACCACTGACAAAGTTTGCGGCATCAAATCCACAGACGAATCCTTCGCAATACGTTCAATGCTTAAGCAGATTGATTCGATTTTATCACTTAGATTCCGAACATTCTCTGCTAACGTGATGTCCTTTTTTAAGAAAGATTTGAGAGCTTGTTCATTAGCATCGGAACACACGGATTGTAGTTCAAACAGCAGTTTTCTCAGTTCCCCAGACAATTTGACTCCGTTGAGCGCTATAGTGTTTGGAGCAAATTGAACGCAGGAGTCACCGATACCTTCGATTAGGTTTGCGGCTAAACGGTAGTCCAAACATTCTATCGGAGTAATTCCCAGTTTATCGCTTAAACGTGGATTTTGGATAATCGTGCGAAGAGTTCTTACAAGCAAAAAATAAAGTCTATTACTTTCGTTATCGCGCGAAACAACGCTCTTAGCTAACTCTATATCACTGTTGATGAAGGAGTTCGAAACGTCCCGAATCATCCCTGCCACAAGACCATGATTACGCTGCAGAATTTTTTGTGGCAAAAACCCGAACGGTTGCTGCGAAATGCTCTGTAATGAAATTTTGCAGATGGTCTCTTCAACAATTTCCAAGCCGGCCAAAGAACTCGCCGTTGACTTAACTGTTTTGCGAGCGTTCGCATCGATGCGGTCTTTTGCCTCAATGTTAATAGTGTCAAAACCCAAGAGGTATCTGCCAACGATTTCACGCCCCAGATAGGGACCAACTCCTAATGTTGCAACTTTCGGATCGGGTTCACCTGCGTTTTTCGGGTCAATAAGAAGTTTACCGTCGTTGGTGATTTCCAAGTTTACCTCAACACCCTTCTTTAGGCCAGATTCGTTTGCCCAGTCTCTTGGTAAACAAACAAAGAATGTTCCTGTTGGTGTTTGCTGAATTTTACGTGATTCACCCAATGTCTTTCCCTCGAAAGATACAACATATCTAAACTACAGTCTGGTTATTTAAATTGAGTTGATTCTTCATAACTATATTTAAAAAATACAATCAAGCCGCCCATGATCCAATAAAATTTTTCCTTAACAGTTCAAAATCAGAAAAAGGTCGGCAAACAAAAAACAGTAAATAACTCAAGTACATAACTGCCTAACATAAAACCCGCCACAGACTATGGGTCAGGCAAGACCTCGATGAGCACACAAGAAAGACTCCAAATAGCAATTCAAGCAATAATAGCTGCAGGCTACCAACTTAACAGCGAAGCTTTCGAGTTCTTGACCCAGAATGCTGAAACAAACGACCCAGTCGGCATGATGAATTTAGCACTTCAAAGAATAGAAGCACTGCAGGACAAGCCGATGTTTATCGAGAGAGAGTTTTTGGAGGCTTTGATGCAGCAACCTACACAGGCAACAGTTCCCGTTCAAGAAGTACCTGTGGAGGAGACCCAACAGGTTCAGAAGACAGCGCCAACCATTATTGAAGAGCCACCAGCAACGGAGAATAATTTTGATGACTTTGAATTCTACCCTTACGCCAAAGAGATACTTGCAGACATCAAAATCCTCGATGACGCAACAGGAAAGCTAACCTCGAATGGAACCCTCGAAGAGTATTTACGGTACTTTCAAGATCGATTCAAACGCATCGAACGTTTACTAAGGCAGAGGATGGATGTAAAAGCTGCGACTCCAATCCAAGAAGCCCTCAAGTCACCTCCCAAAACCAAACTAAAAATAATCTGCATGTTAACCGAGAAGCGCGATTCAAAAAACAACACCATACTCTCGGTTGAAGACCTCAATGGAAGTGCAACCATACTTATCCCGCAGAAGGCACCTGAAGAAGTCAAAAAGAAAGCACTCATGCTTCTTCCTGACCAAGTATTCTGTGCAGCCGTTATCAAAACAAAAGGGGACCTGCTTATGGCGGAAGACATAATCTTCCCCGAAGTAGGCAGAAAGCAGCCAATGAGAGCTCAAGAAGCAGTCTACGCAGTCTTAACCTCCGATATACATATTGGCAGCACCAAATTCAACAAAGAAGCCTTCAAACGATTCATACTCTGGCTCAAAGGAAAATATGGAACGCCTGAGATGAAAGAAATTGCAAGCCGAGTAAAGTACGTCCTCGTCGCGGGAGACATCGTTGACGGCGTCGGAATCTACCCCAACCAACAAACCGAACTTACAATACGCGACGTGCACAAACAGTATAACTTTGCAGCCAAGTATCTTGAAAAAATTCCTGATTACATCGAAATTTTCCTCTCGCCGGGCAACCACGATGCTTCACGCAAATCCTTGCCTCAGCCTGCAATACCGGAAGGTTACTTGACGGCAATTAAGGGTAAAAAGAATATCCATTCAGTAGGCAGCCCCTGCCTCCTAAGCCTTCATGGCGTCGACATCCTTATGTATCATGGTCGAAGCCTTGACGACATAATCTCTGTGATTCCAGGAATGGACCATGCGCACCCAGAAAAAGCCATGCGACTACTCATGCAGAGCCGCCATTTAGCGCCGGTCTACGGCGGAAAAACCATGCTGTCCCCAGAAGACAGAGACTACCTAGTCGTTGACAAAGTACCCGATATTTTCCATGCGGGCCACATACATGTTATCGGTTACTGCAATTACCGCGGGGTGTTGGTAGTTAATTCGGGCGGTTGGCAGGAGCAAACTGATTACATGGAAAAATTAGGATTGGTTCCTACACCGGGAAAAGTTCCTGTGGTGAACCTTCAAACCCTGCATACCACCGTTCTATCGTTTATCTAAGTTAGGCGCTGCCGCCTGAACTCTTATGGGAAGCTTGGGGTGAATACTCAATCAAACGGCTAAAACGGTTGTCCCCGCCAAACACGTCACGAATCAAACTGCGTGAAATTTCCAACCTAATCTTTTTGGTTCTGCCGTACCGTCCCATACTTACAACTTTTGCGTTCACTAGACCCATCGAATCAAGCTCATTAACCAACGTACCCAAACGACGCTGAGTAAGGAGCCCCGCGCCCATTTCACCGCACAACTCATTATAGATATCGTAAATTTCGCCGGTTGTAGCGCTTGACTTGTTTAGATGGTAAACGCTTAACAACACCAATTTTGAATGCAAAGTCAAGTTGTTGAGAGCGTCTACAACACGGTTGTGCTCTATATGCTTCTCAGCCTGTCGCACATGTTCTTCATTAATCGTTTTAGACCCTGAGCGCTCAGCCACCTCTCCAGCAACGCGTAGAAGGTCTAAAGCCCGTCTAGCATCACCATGTTCCGCAGCTGCTAAAGCCGAGCAGATGCTCAAAGCAGAATCAGATAGAACACCATCTTGGAAGGATAATTTTGAACGCTCCAACAGAATGTTGCGCAACTCTCCTGCGTCGTATGGCCTAAAGACTAGTTCTTCTTCGCTAAGGGAACTGAACACTCTTGGATCTAAAAATTCCTTGAGGCGCAGGTCGTTGGATATTCCGATTAGGGCAACCTTACTCCTGGTTAATGTTTCGTTTATCCGGGTTAACTCATACATAAAAGCGTCGCCGTGCTCTTTAATCAAAGCGTCCACTTCGTCTAAGACAATTATGAAAATTACTCTCGAAGAATCTAGTCCTGAACGGAATCTATCAAAAACTTCTCCCACCGACAAACCAGTAAAAGGAATCGATAAACCAACACTTTGACTTAGACTTGCAAAAACCCTGTATTCTGAACCGGTCATTCGGCAATTTATGTAGCAGAATTTTACCTTTGCACCATACTCCTTTGCTTTGGACTCAAGGTGACTTAAAACATACTTTGTTACCGCTGTTTTTCCTGTACCTGTTTTGCCATAGATGAAAATGTTAGAACATCTTGAATCTCTTAGAACTGGAGCAACAGTTGAACCTAACAGTCGAATCTGGTCTTCTCGGTGAGGCAGTTTATCGGGAAGATAATCGTGCCTTAGGACCTCTCGGTCTTTGAACAGTTTTGCCCCTTTTACGAAGTTTTCGAATACATCATCTAGTACGCTTGAATTCCCCATTTACCTTGCCATCCCTCTTTCTTCAGAGGATATACCGTTATTTCGTGTGGAACAGATAAAGGATACACTACAAAAAAATGGTTTTAGAACACAACTATCCTAAAAAACAATGAAAACAGTCGACATAGACTAAATAAAGCAAGAGTAGACACACCCCAAAGTTTCTACTGGAGAAAAAGGTTTGTTAAAAGAAAAACACTAATTATATTATATATAGATATATACTCTGATAGGTAAAACGTAATTTTATATATTAATAATTGCTATCCAAGATTTTAGACAAACATTCTGTAAATATTTTTTCGACCTCTTCTGACTTCTTTTTGTCCCAAATGCTTCGAGAGGAAACATAGGGGTGTGCCTGCGAGAATTTTTCCATGGTGAATTATGTTGAAAAAAGCGGTTGGTAGGTTGTTTTAATCATGGCATGCTTGTTGAAATGCCAAGTTCTCTTTTCTTTTTTTCTCAGGAGTTTTTCTGAGTTTTTCCGTTCACAAAATTGTGAATATATGTGAATTAGCTTTGTAATTGTCGCGTTGTTGAGTTCCATTTCTGATAAATTACCTTATTCCTGTCTTTTACAAGTGAATAAGGCACCCCTACACTTCTACTGGAAAAGTGAATCCAAGCTGTAACTAAATTTCTTCAGCTGTTTTACTTTATTGTGAAGCTGGTAATAATGAATTAGCTCCAAAATTCACCTATTACATATTTTTAGGTTCAATTCTGGCTATTTTTCATCTCCTGTTTCACCATAACAGCTATAAGGTGTGAAGCGTAAATTGTGAACAACCTTAAGGTGTAACCAGATGCCGGCTCGTAAAATGCGTGTTGAGCTGTTCGATAGTGATGGTAATCGATATACCATTGCTTTTGAGGGTCAAGTGACCCGTGACAAAGCTCTGCGCCTGCTCGATCTGGTTGAATTGTTAGGCGGTGCACCTGGTGAAGGTCCCACTGCAAGTGCAGGAAACACCTTACCAAATAAGATTTTGTCTCGTTTTGAGAAGGTTCAATTAGTTATCCAGAGGAATTTTCCCTTGATTTGGTTCTCATCAAAAGACATCCAGTCAATCTATGAGCAAGAACTCAAAGAACCAGTTAGTCTCAGTACAGTTTCAACTTACCTTTCAAGGATGGCTACAAAAGGTATGCTGCTAAGGACAGGCGGATCAAACAGCCTAAAGTACAAGACCGCACCAAACATTCCACAAGCAACCTTAAAACAACGCATAAAATAATCACATCGAGTAACAATTTACCAAATCAATGCTATAGTTTTATGATTGGTTACTCTCTGCCTTCTGCATGAGGTTCTCCATTTCTATCTTGATGCTGTACCTGAAAGGAATTTTGCCAGATTCCCTCTCCAAGTATCCTTCTTCATAGAGTTTCTTCATCAACCTAGCTGTATGTTCCCTGCTAAGAGTCACTCTTTCTTTTATTTCAGGAGCTGTCTTTGGCCCTTCTTTAGACAACATTTCTAAAACTGTAATTTCGGTATCTGTCAATGCTGCTAATGCTTTGTCACGTTTGATATGAATGGGTGGTAGCATGATTTCGTTTTTTATTTCTTGAGATGGCGTGGTCGGCAGCTTTTGGACCTGTTCTTCGACCCCTGTTATTCTGTTTCTTAAAGTTTCTTGGGTTGCTTCGATATCTCTTAGTTTGGTTTCTAACCCTGACAAATCGGATAGTATTTTTGTGTTGTTTTGGGTGCTTTCTGCAAGGGTTTGTGAGATTGACTGTGACATAGTCTGATATGATTGGTTGAAATCACTAAGCTTATCTTCGAAAGGGCCGATTTTTTTCTCGAGGCTCTCTATTTTTCTAAGGCTTGTATCTGCTTTAGCGTAGCTTCCTTCGACTTTAGACGCCATCGACTCAAATCTGTTTGATTCACGTTTAAGTTCACGGTCGAAACTTAACACGATATCTTCTACAAAGTCTCTGGCTTTCTCGTATTCTTTATGCGCCTTGCGGATTTGTCTGTAATATTCAAAGGCAGTTGCTGCTGTGACTGCTAATAAAACGCCAAAGATTACAGTTGTGAGGTCTATCGTGATGTGTTCTCCTGTGATTTAGACGTGACTTAACCGTGATTTTAAGGGTTGCATCACACATCACAATATTTCCCATGAACTATTAAGGTTTATGGTGATATTTGCTCATCATTTCTATGACATCACACATCACAAATTACTAAAGGTGCTTCATCTACTGCTTTTCCATGAATCAAATAACCATAGGATTAGGGGTATTTTTACAAATAGCCCTTGAATAATAGACTTATATTCTTTATAAATTAATTTGTAAAAATAATGAAAAAATTTGGTAAAATATGTGATTTGTGATGTCACAGGGCCTCTTTCGATGGGCTAGAAAGTCGTTTTAAGCTCATTTCGAGCTCGTTTCGGATGATTTCTATGACTTTTAGATGGTCTTTTAGTTCCTCTTCTTTACCGGGCATATCCTGGTGAGCTTCCACATATTCGTGCAGTTTATTTGCTATTTCGAGGTAAGGGTCAAGAGTTGTGCTCTCAAACACACCCAAATACCCTAAAAGTAATACTGTGTATATGGATTTTATAACGTTTTCTTTGGACTGTTTTAATGTCCTATTAAAGGCTCCACGGCTTATTTTAGCCTTAGTTAGCCTTAATGCGGCTTTTTCATCGTATTTTAGTTGTTTACCTGATAGATTTTCAGCTAAAACGTCTATTAGGTATGTTTCGAGTTGTGTTTTTGTTAATTGACTGTTTTTTGCCAGTATTTCTACAATGGGGTCGTTTAAAGCCCCGTTTAACCATGCTTGTACTCCGTCTTTTAACTTCAATTTGTTGTTTCTCTCCATGCTTGAAATGGATACAATTTTGTATACTCACCCTAACTTTTAACCTTTATCCGAGCGCCCCTACCCATGAATGCTACAATTTAACGGTTAAATTATTGATTGATTGCTAAATTAAAGCTAAAACAAATGCTTTCGGTTAATTTGCGGTTAATTCTGGCTGATTAACATTTAAAAGGCTAAAATCTTCGATATTAAATCCAGCTTTTAGGCAGAACTTTACATAAAAAAGGCACTTTTACAAACACCACCTACTCTGTTTCAAGCAAAATTTAACGGACTTATGTCGAACAAAACACAGTTTTACCGTATATTACCTTGTAAACCAAGCTTATATCAAAATGTGATTTAAATCGAAAAAGCCCGTGACATCACCAATTTACGTGATTTCTTCATAAAAAAGCTTGATATCACAGGGCTGTGATACATCTGTGATTCCAAACTCCATGACCCAAGAATTGATGTGACACGCTATATTTTCTCAGAATATTCCTTTAGTTTATCAAAGAGTTCAGGACGCAAGTCACGAATCGTTGGAATAAACGTTTCAGCTGACCTCAAATCGCCAAAATCAACATCGCAGACAACAAGATCCTCTTCATCGTACATTGCCTTAGCTACAACATCGCCCGTTGGACCTACAAGTCTGCTTCCGCCCCAAAATTGCAATCCATCCTCAACTCCCGCAAGGTTAACATACGCAAGAAACGCTGTGTTCTCCAGTGCTCGAGCGGAAGTCAGGATTTCAAAGTACCCCCTACGTACCGCTGGAGAAGCAGATATACAAACCATAAGCTGTGCACCCTTAAGGCGTGTAAGCCTATAGACTTCTGGAAAGAAAACATCATAGCAAATGGACAATCCGATGTTTCCAATGTCAGTCTGGAACCCCGCTGCCTCATATCCTGGCCGGAAGTACCTTTTTTCCTCGAACACGCTGTGCGTTGGAAGGTACATCTTGCGGTATTTTCCGATTAAACCTCTGGGTCCAACAAAAACTGCTGTGTTGAAAACTGTCGCTTGGGTTTTCTCGCTCAGCTCAGGCATTCCAAAGATGACGTGCATGCCTGTTGTCTTCGTTAAAGCTTCAACTTTTCCCACCGTTGGACCAGGTATGGTTTCTGCTAACTCGTAGACTTGATCGTGGAGCACATACCCTGTCAGCGACATCTCTGGGAAAATTGCTAAGTCTGCTCCTTGCTCCTTTGCCTTTAAGGTGAGTTCTTCTATTTTCTTTAGGTTTTCTTGTTTGTTTTCCCTTTTGCTGCTTATCTGACAGAGAGCAAGCCTAATTTTATCTTTCATGCAGTTCCACTTTCAATATGTGTGTCTTGGAAGCCTAAAATCGTTTCCCACGGTTCGATACCCAATTTTAGGGGCTAGGGGCATTCTTCTCTTATGTTCATTTGCGAGCCATCTCTTCTGTACATTATTAACAAGGGCTTTCTCAACGCCTAATTGTTCGGCAATATCCTCAATTGCCATAAATCGCTCGAGTCCCCAGAGAATAAGGTCCAACGTCTCATACTTGATCCCAAGTTCAGACTCCGCTAATTGATTTGGCCAAAGCGCAGGAGTAGAAGGCTTCAACGCCAATTGTTTTGGGATTCCTAAATGGATTGCGAGTTTGCGAACTTGTGTCTTGTACAAATCCATGATTGGCGATACGTCGGCTGCGGCGTCTCCCCACTTGGTGAAGTAACCCATCATTGTTTCGGATTTATCGGAGCTGCCGCAGACTATTCGGTTTTGTTTGTTAGCATAGTAGTAGAGGTAGATCATTCTTGTTCTTGCTTTAACGTTGCCTTTGCTTAGTCTGTCAGATTGGTCAAATACAGGAATAGCTCTATAGAGGCCGCTGACGGCATCTGACATTTCACAGACCTGCGTTTGCAAATGAAACTGCTCAGCTACAACCTTGGCGTCATCGATGTCTTTTTGTTTGAAATTCTCTTTCTCTGGCAGCATAAGCCCTAAAACGTTTTCGCCTCCGATGGCAAGGCTTGACAGGGCCGCTATGGTTCCACTGTCGATTCCTCCTGAGAGCCCAAGCACGATTCCTTTGGCCCCAGCGTTCTCGACGTATTCTTTGATGAAACGACAAATTCTTTTTTGTGTCTCAGAAAAATCTATCTCTAACAGGGAAGGTGTCAACTTCACTTACGAATGCAGCCTCAATATTGATGGTTAGTAGGCAAGTATTTAAGGACAAGCATAAATACTAATGAACATTACCAGACGATGTAGAAGGTTATTGTATGGGGCGAAGAAGGAAAAAAGTTGTTCATATTCCCAAGAAACGGTTACCTAAATTCTTCTCTTGCCCTAAATGCGGAAAAGAAACCGTGCGAGTGGAAATTTCCAGAGAAGACGGCGGACATTCTATTGCACAATGTAGCAGTTGTGGTCTTAAAGAAGAATTTCCAATTAAATCTGCGCAGGGCGAAGTTGACGTTTACTGTATGTTAACCGACCGCGTTTACGGCACACAAAAACGAACGCCTGTAACAAGCGTTAAAAAAGAGTAGTTGAAGGATACCATGCTAGGGCCTATTGAACGGTACTTGCTTGAAAAAATAAAAACTGATGGTTCAATCCATATAACCCTCATAGACCCCGAAAAGGTTTCGGCTAAGGATGCTTCGCGGATTGCTGAAAGCTCCAAGAATAGCGGCACCACAGCCATAATGATTGGTGGCTCTACCTTTGTTTCTGAGAATCATCTAAACGAAGTGGTTAAAGCCATCAAATCCAAAATAGACCTTCCCACAATTCTATTTCCTAACAACGTCACAGGCATAAGTTGCCACGCAGACGCAATATGGTTCATGTCCCTGCTAAACTCTGTTGACCCCTACTTTTTGATAGGCGCACAAATCTTGGGCGCTCCACTAGTCAAGAAATATGGCTTAGAACCGATTTCTATGGGTTACATAATCGTTGGAGACGGAGGTACCGCTGGCATAGTGGGCAAAGCAATCACCGTACCCTACAACAAGCCTGACCTTGCAGCTGCACATGCCCTCGCAGGACAATACCTTGGAATGCGTTTCATCTATCTTGAAGGCGGCTCGGGAGCGGCACACCCTGTTCCCTCTGAAATGATTCGGGCAGTCAAACATCTGATTGATATTCCCTTAATCGTTGGCGGTGGAATAAAAACCAAGGAGCAAGCGTTAGTCGCAGCTTCAGCGGGTGCAGACGTAATCGTCACAGGGAACGTCACCGAATCAAGCGATGCTGCACAGCGGGTTTCAGAAATCGTCAAAGCCATAAAGAGCATCAAGTCCTAAAGTTTCATTCAAGCTTTTCTGTTTCTTTTAGAAAACCAAAATAACCCATCCAGCCATATCTTGCGGGTGAGTCACAAACTTGAAAATCAGCAAGGGCTATCAAAACTACATCGAAACAATGGAAACTGAACTTAAGCGGTTATATTCGATAAGCGACAGCGCCAGATCCAAAGGCTTAGACCCAGCCCTAAAAACCGAATGCATCATCGCCCAGGATATCGCAGACTTAGTGGAAGGCTTGGTTGGACCCAAAGGTGTTGCTCTGAGCATCAGGGATTGGAGCACCAAGATGCCAAGGGAAGAAATAGCCTTCAAAGTCGCCGAAGAAATCGCTCAGGGCAAATTTGGCAGCGAGGAGAATCCTGAGAAAATGGCTGAGCAGGCCATTAGAACGGCGCTTGCAATCTTCACTGAAGGCTTAACTGCAGCGCCAATTCAGGGTATAGCTCAAGTTAAAATAAAAACCAACGCTGACCGAACCCGCTACTTAGGGGTTTACTTTGCTGGGCCAATCCGTTCAGCGGGCGGAACGGATCAAGCCTTAACCCTTGTAGTAGGCGACTACGTACGCCGACAGCTAAATTTAGACAAGTACAAACCCACCGAGGAAGAAGTCTCCCGCTTCATCGAAGAACTAAGACTCTACGAACGCTCAGTAGGACGTTTTCAATATCATATACCTGACGAAGAACTAAGAAAAGCTCTCAACCTAATCCCGGTTGAATGTACAGGAACGGAATCAGACCCCGTTGAAGTTTCGTCATATCGGAACTTGGAAAGAGTGGAAACCAACCGTGTCAGAGGTGGAGCGTTGCGAGTTGTCAACGACGGAATCGTGGGGCGTGCCCAGAAAGTCTATGTGATAATTGATAAGCTGGGCTTTCAAGGTTGGGAATGGCTCAAGAATTTCAAAAAGAAATCTGAGAAGAAATCAGGCGGGTTTATGGATGATGTGATTGCTGGCAGGCCCATTTTCGCTTTTCCCTCCACACGGGGCGGTTTTCGCCTAAGGTATGGTAGGTCACGGAACACTGGGCTCTCAGCTGTAGGGATTCATCCTGCCACGATGCTTGTGGTTGAAAGTTTCCTTGCAGCGGGCACACAGATGCGTCTTGAGTTGCCTGGCAAAGGCGGCGTCACGATGCCTGTAGATAGCGTTGAAAAACCCGTCGTTTTGCTCAAGGATGACTCTGTTGTTCGGGTGTCGCTCGAAAGCTATGCAGAGGTAAAAGGCAAGGTTAAAAAAATCCTGTTCTTGGGAGATATGCTAATAGATTTTGGCGATTTCCTCTATTGCAACAAACCGCTTCCCCCTTCGGGATACGTGGAGGAATGGTGGGCAAAAGACCTCCAAAGCGCTATCCAAGCAAAGTATGGTTCGGATTGTCGGAAGGTTGCTCAAGCAACAAACCTTTCCAAAGAGAAGATAGAGAGTTTCCTGTTGGATCCATTTGTGAACAAATCAAACATCAAAGAATCTGTGACATTGAGTTCCTGTTTAGATATCCCGCTTGCTCCGAGTAGTACCTTATTTTGGGGAAACCTATGTGACGTTCAAGACGTCGAGATGCTGAGAAAGTGGCTGCAATCCTGCGAGGTAACAGTGGAAGATGGCTTTGCAAGCAAAATAAAGGGAGACGCTAACGATGCAGTGGTAAGTATCCTTCGAAAAATCTTTGTGCAACACAAAATGGCAGACGGAAAAATCACTCTGGTGAGTGAGGATGCAGCTGCCTTTGCGTTTTCTCTTGGCTTTGGCAAAAACGATGCTGTTCAAGCAAGTTCTGTTCTGGAAATGCTGAGCCTGCTCTCGGGTGTGCAAATCAAAGATAAAGCCCCAACCTATGTGGGAGGGCGAATGGGAAGACCAGAAAAAGCAAAACATAGAGAGATGAAGCCCCTTGTCCATGTATTATTTCCAGTCGGTTTGAAGGGAGGTTCACATCGAGACCTCGTGGAAGCCTCGCGGCAAGGACCCGTCTTTGTTGAGTTGGCTAAGCGTAAATGCCCCAACTGCAAAAGCTACACCATAAAAGTCAAATGTCCTACCTGTGAATGCGAAACAATATCTGAGAAGTTTTGTCCAAGATGCGGCAGAACCGTAAGAGACGTTGTTTGCCCAACCTGCAAGACCGACGGCATCATGTATCAGCGTCAACCCATCAACTTCAAAGAGTTAATCGAAACCGCCAGCCGAGACCTTGGCTACCCCGCTCCTAAAATGTTGCGTGGTGTTAAGGGTCTAACAAATCTCGATAAAACCCCTGAAAGCATCGAAAAGGGTGTCTTGAGGGCAAAGCATGGGCTCTCAGTTTACAAGGATGGTACCATACGTTTTGACGCCACAAATGCCCCATTGACGCATATCACACCATTCGAGGTTGGAGTCTCTGTCGAAAAGATGCATCAAATGGGTTATTTGGCTGATGCGCATGGCCTGCCCCTATCTGATCCTAATCAAGTCTGCGAACTAAAAATCCAAGACGTCGTTATTCCTTGGCGTGCAGCAGACTATTTTGTCCAAATCGCAGCTTTCATCGATGACCTCCTTTTGCGCGTCTACAAACAACCCGCATACTACAATGTCAAAAAAGCTGAAGATTTGGTTGGTCACTTGCTTTTTGGGTTGGCTCCTCACACGTGTGCATGCATTTTGGGCAGAGTGGTCGGCTTCACTGACCGTAATGTGATTTATGCTCATCCAGTTTGGCATTCTGCGAAACGTCGGGATTGTGACGGCGACGAAGACGCCATCATGCTTGCCTTGGATACACTTCTTAACTTTTCAAGAGTGTTTTTGCCTGCGCAGATAGGCGGAATTATGGATGCCCCCATTTTGCTCATTCCCTTCGTCAACACCAAGGAGGTCCAGCGCCAAGCCCACGATTTCGACGTTAGCGCCACCTACCCCCTTGAATTCTACAAGAAAACCCAAGAAAAGTTTGACGCTAGACCCGCCAGCGCCATGATGGATGTCATAAGCCACCGATTAGGCACAGAAGCACAATTCGAAGGCTTCCAATACACGACCCCCTGCACAAACATCAACCTCGGAAACGCCAACAGCTCCTACAAAGAATTCAAATCCATGATAGATAAGCTCCACATGCAGTTGGAGCTGGGTGAAAAGATCGATGCTGTTGATGCTAGGCGTGTGGCGCTGAAAGTTTTGAACACACATTTCATGCGTGACATTGCTGGGAACATGCGGGCTTTCTCAACGCAGGGATTTAGGTGCAAGTCTTGTAACAAAAAGTTTCGTCGCTTGCCCCTAAAAGGAAAATGCCCCTTTTGCGGTGGAAAACTTACGCTTACCGTTTATCGTGGCGGAATAGAAAAGTATCTTGTCGCAGCGCAGGAACTAGTTGACAAGTACGGTTTGCCAAAATACTACACACAACGCATGGACTTAATCAAGGAAGAGATAGCTACCATGTTTGACAATAAAAAGCCAAAGCAAGCCAAGCTTTTTGATTTTAATTAGACTAAAGCTTTTCAATGCAGACTGTACATTTGCTTAGCGGTGAAGAGACCATCAAGGAAACCCTGCATCCTAACGCCTACTTAAAGAACATACGAAACGTAAAGTGTGGTCTTAAGGCGCGATCAAAAATCTTGGTCTTGCTCGAAAAGCAAGGTTGTAGTGCTTCCAAGATTGCTAAACAGACTGCCTTGTCTTATGGTGTGGTTGTTTATCATCTTAGGTTGCTGAAGAACGAAGGCACCGTCGCCCGTAAGGGCAGCGGGCGGTATGTTTGGTTGGCAACGGGTTTAGGTCAGAAGCGTCTGGATTAGAATGTGCAAGCGCAGGGTGAGCTTTGGCATTTTGGGCATTTGTTGTTGTATTTGTTCAGGGCTGCACGTTCAAGGTCTATTCCCATTATGTTAGCAAGCGATGCAAGCCATGCGAAGACGTCGGCGAACTCTTTTTCGGTGGCTTCTCTATCTGAACCTTTGAGTTCGGCACCTAATTCGTGAACTTCGTCGACTAACCAGTTGAAGGTGCCATCTATTCCCCGTTCGCGGTCGCGTTTATAGTAGAGGCGTTTCATCATTTCTTGGAATCTATGGATTTCCATATAGCTCACGACAGAGAGGGTGTTTTTGGCGGTTATAAAGTTGAAGCTGATTTTGCTTGGTTTGGTTGATGCTTCCGTATACAAAAATCCAAAAAAATGTCCTAAGTGTCAAAAACTAACTTTGATCTATTGGTTCTGAAAATGTTATGGCACCTACCCTCTACAGGTTTTTGCAATGATATCCTATTAATTTCCAATAGGCACTCGGGGAATACAGCCGAATTTTAAGTGGAAGTTTTCTTAGTTTGGCGCAAGATTAATTAGCTAAGAAAATATAAGGCATGTATCACATTAACTTGGATAGGGATATTTGATGAGCGGAAGAAGGAAAAAGAAAGATACCGGTCCAATGCCTGCCGCAAGTGCAGGTTTGCTTAGGTTCTTTGAAGAAGAGACCGAAGGCGTCAAAATCCGTCCTGAATTGCTCGTGGTCTTTTCGGTTTCACTTATAGTCGTATCCGTTCTCGCAAAAGTCTTCTTCCCAGTATAATTTTTTTTATCGTCTTGCGGGTGTTGGATGCAAGACTTCTATTCTTTGAACTGAATTTAGATGGAGAAATAACTCGCTTCTTTCTTCTCGGCTTGCAACCTGCGGGATAGGCTGCGCAATCGTTGACCTTAAAACGATTGCTTCAGCATCGGAAAGCCAGATTCCTGACGGTTCATGCGTTACCGCGGTTAAGGTTCCTTCGAATCCGTAAGCTGGGTCTAAAATTACTCTGATTTTTTTGCCCAAGTTTTTCTCCAGCATGTGGAAGATCGATGGGGGCAAATCTTGATCGGGCATAAACTTCGCAAGTTAATATGATTGTGCCTCTAAACATAAAACGGTTCCCCTGCAGCCATATGTTGCTTTATAGGCTCAAAGTCTCATATCCAGTGGTATTGGCTTTGCACTTAGCCTTTTTTTATGCAAAAATCAACCTTTGACATTTTTATGTTAATCAAATAAATGTCTTTTGTGTTCTCTGACGCAAGTATCAAGTTAGCTAAATTTTAATATGGCTATCCAGTTTCATACTTTGACGTCTTATGGCGAAAGAGAGTTCCTTAAACCAATCTATGGACAGGGCAACCAAACACTATTCCTCCATGTTTTCCCTTCCATCATACAAAACAGCACTCTTAGCAGTCGCCGCAACCTGCATAATCGCCGTCAACCTGACCACCCTCCTACTCTTTCCCTCGCTGGGCACTTTGGCACTGGGCATTTCCCTCTTCGCCATCACGTACATAACCGACACAATCGTAAGCAAATTAATCCTCAAAAGCGACCCCATCTTTTCGATGAGACGAACCCTCGCCTTGTCATTAGTCTGCTGGGTAATCTGGCTGGTCTTCATCGTTTTAGGCGTAGGCTTAAGCTATGCCTTCAGCTGGCTTCTCTGGGTCAAACTTACGCTCTTGGGGTTTGCTGCAGTTGTAACCCTTCGCTTCCTCGCATTCAACGCAACTTCCTCGGCATCCACATGGCGGCAGGCGCTATCCATCTTGCTCGGGCCTGTTCTATCCATAGCAGCGTTTGCGATTTTTTGGATGGGTATCTCAAGCGCAGTTGTCTTGCAAGTTTTACTCTTCGCAGTGTTCTCGCCCATAATCGGGTATACCGCGGTTTATTTGCTGCTATCCTCAATCGACCGTTTAGGCAGAACCTACTCCCTACCAGCATTGCCCCTGTTTAGAGCCTTTCTACTCAACTGGGTCACCGACCAAAACGAACCCCTCGAAAAACACCTCGAAACAATGGGTACTAATGCAGACATTGAAGTTACACTGCTAAAGTTTGACGCCGCCTCAAAACCCAAAGCAGCCGTAATCGTTCCACAGGTACATCCTGGACCATTCAAGAACATTGGAAGTAGCCTTCTGCCCTCACTCTTGAAGAAAGGCTACGAGCAAGAATTCGGCGGCAACGCCTGCGTTCCCTTAGGCATACTGGGTCATGAACTTGACTTAGCTTCGCAAGTACAGAATAGAAAAATAATCGCTCAAACAGTAGATTCCGCCAAATTTGACGCCCAAGATGCACAAGCGTCCCATCTTGTTCGCGTCAAAGAAGGTACAGCCACGGCTTCCTGCCAGATTTTCGGAGACACCGCCTTCCTCTCCTTCTCGCTGGCTCCTAACACAACAGAAGATTTACCCCAAGAGTTAGGCCGCATCGTCAGCGAGGAAGCAAAAACTCTCGGACTCAAGAACGCCGTGGTCGTGAACACTCATAACTGCTTAACCACAGTCATCGACACGGCTGAACATCTTGACGAGTTAAAGGTGGCGGCGTCGAAATGTCTCCAAAAAGCCCTTTCATTACCAACTAAACCCTTCAAAGTCGGCTCAGCTACGGTGTTTCCAACCGAATTTAACCTTAAAGGTGGAATGGGTGCGGGCGGAATAACATCAATAGTGGTAGAGGTGGAAAAACAGAAAACCGCCTACGTAATCATCGACGGAAACAACATGATTCCTGGACTTCGGGAAACCATTCTCGACTCATTGGCTGGCATGGGCTTTGACTTAAGCGAAGTCTTCACAACTGACACTCATTCGGTGACTGCATCTGTCACTGGGCGCCGTGGGTACCATCCAGTCGGCGAAGTCATGGACCACAAACTGCTAATAAACTACATCAACGAGGCAGCAAAAAACGCCGAGGCAAATCTTGAAGCTTCGACGGCGGGGTACCTGCATTTTGTGGTGCCTAAAGTCAGAGTTATCGGCGAGGAACGCTTAAAGTCAGTGACCACTTTGGTAGACAAAGCAATCATTAAAGCAAAACACCTCATCGCTCCAATCTTTGGAACAGAAGGCTTACTGCTTATCATTTTGCTTTTGCTTCTTTAAATCTGAGTTATTTGCTTGTGGTCTTTTCGGTTTTCTCTTCAGTTCAGTTCCGCAGACTAGGCATTCCTTGAATTTGGAGTCTGCAGCGTACTCTTTGTAGCAAGCCGGACAGTAACGTATCCACTCCAAGAGTCGTTTGATACCTAAAGTTGCAAGCGAAAGAAATTCCATCCCCATCTGGGTCGCAACGTTCTGTATTGAGTAATCGTCAGTAACGATTTGTGGCACATACCCTGAGGCTTTAAGTTCCAAAGCTAAGGCCAAAAGCTGTTTGTCAGCTTCTGAAAGCTTAAACGAGTCTCCGGCTGCAGTGGCTGATTTCTCTGTATTAACTTCGAATTCCTGAGTGGGCGCTTTAACTTTGAGTTTTCCGCTTTCAATCGCCATTTCTAAACGCATTTTAACCATCGAGTTGCGTCGGATTTCTTCCTCCACCTTAGGCACTGTGAACTGTTCGCTATCCAATGAGAAAGGGTCAAAACCCGCTACAAAAGCAGAAGTGTCTAAAACAACCACTCGCTTACAAGAGCTCTCTTGAGTTTTCATTCTGTTCCCTTAAACAGTAGCCTATTTCGCAATCTATCGTAAAAGTCAGTTTCAAAACGTATAAACGAGGTTACATTCCTTGATTTCTCAATACTTACCGAAGGCTCATTTTCAGTTAAGAGTTTTCTAAAATTTCCATCAATCAAAACATACATGTTGTTTGGTCTGAGCGCGTTGATTGTTATGGCGCAGTCAGCTGGAAGTACGAGCGAATGAAACACTGTGAGCGAACAGATTGGAGTGATAACAAAAGCATTCACCTCGCTATCCAATACTGGTCCACCTGCAGAGAGAGAATAACCCGTTGAACCCGTCGGGGTAGCCACGATTAACCCGTCAGCCTGACACTTCAAAACTGGTTTACCGCCCTTACGAATCTCTGCATAGAGAATCTTCGACGGTTCACCAGCCGAAACAACCACATCGTTTAGGGCATCAGGCAAGATTTCCTCACCAGCCGTCACACACAGCTTGTTGCATTTTTCAACTTTATAGTCGCCGTTTAGAATTCGGTCTATAGCTTCAAGGGCTTTGTGTGGCTCCACTTCGGTTAGAAAACCTCTTACACCCATATTGACGGCTAAGATTGGTGGTTCAGGCTTAGGCACCTCTGTGGCTGTTCGAAGTATGGTTCCATCCCCACCGATGGTTATTATGAAATCAGTTTTCATTTCTGAGAGTGGAATAAACTCCTGATGAGAAGATACTCTGTCGCTAAGGCTGTTTTCTACGTAAACCTTCAAGCCCTTTGCGTTGAGGTAGTCCGCAAGTTTTTCAGCAAGCTTCAAAGCAGCTTTTTGGTCATAGCGGGCAACTAAACCTACGGTTTTGAACATTTTTCCACCGCTCAGCTACTAGCGTAAACCTTAATCTATATATGGGTGTTGTTAAGAAATTGCATTGAATAGAGACTATACTGTGGTGAGCGTATGAGTAAACCAGTTGATGTCGGAAGTTTACGCGTTGGCGGCTACATGATGATTGAGGGTGAACCCTGCCGAATAGTAGACATCGCCAAATCTAAACCAGGAAAACACGGATCAGCAAAAGCAAGAATCGTCGCAATCGGCATCTTTGACGGTCAGAAACGTCAATTTGTAAAGCCAGTTGACCTAGGCGCAGAAGTTCCTTTAATCGACAAGAGAACAGGTCAAGTTTTCGCTGTTAACCCTACGGGCGTGCAAATAATGGATTTAGAAACTTATGAGTACTTAGATGCGCCCTTCCCCGATGAACCTGAACTTAAAGAGAAACTCGTTGCTGGGGCAGAAATTGAGTATTGGGCAATACTTGGAAAAGTAAAAATTGTCCGTGTAAAATAATCAATAATTTATTTTCTATTCTTTTCCATCAAAGTTTATTTTCTAGCGTGGAGCCTTTGCTTTGAAGCCAATGATGCATGAAGAGCCGTCTGAATTGTGAAGAATATTTTAATGGGGAACTGAGGCTTCAAAGTAATCGGCCAGAAATTAACCTGTATTGCCGCGGTTTTACGCTGTAATCTTTATTTAAAAGAACGATAGAATGTTAAGCGGAGACTCTGATGGCACTGGACAAGCTAGGTTCTTCTCTAACCGACGCAATAAAGAAGCTTTTCAAAGCGGGCGCAGTGGACGAAGCGGCAGTGAAAGAACTGGTCCGCGACATACAGCGCGCCCTTCTCCAAGCAGACGTTAACGTGCAGCTTGTCCTCGAAATCTCAAAACGCATACAAGAGCGGGCGTTAAAGGAGAAGGTACCTCCGGGAGTTTCAAGACGCGAACACGTCATCAAAGTAGTCTACGAAGAATTAACCCGATTCGTCGGCGATAAACCTGTTCCGCTCAAAGTTGAGCCCGGTAAAAAGAAAACCATAATGCTGGTCGGTATTCAAGGTTCAGGAAAAACCACCCACGCTGCTAAACTGGCGCGGTACTTCCAAAAAAGAGGCCTGAGAGTAGGGCTAATTTGTGCCGATACTTACCGCCCCGGCGCCTACAACCAACTTCAACAACTCGCAACTCGAATTAACACCCCATTCTTTGGCGACTTAAAGCAAAAAGACCCTGTGAAAGTTGTCAGGGAAGGCCTAAAACAATTCAGCGACAAAGATTTGATAATCGTTGACACAGCGGGTCGACATAAGGAAGAGAAGGATTTAATCAAGGAAATGAAGGACCTTGAAAAGAACATTCACCCAGACGAAGTCATAATGGTTATCGATGGTACCATCGGACAGCAGGCGCTTGCGCAAGCCAAAACCTTCCATGAAGCAACCCCCATCGGCGCAATCATAGTAACTAAACTCGATGGGTCCTCACGCGGAGGCGGCGCACTATCCGCAGTCGCAGCGACCGGTGCACCCATAAAATTCATCGGCACAGGCGAAAAAATAGAAGACTTGGAAGCATTCATTCCTTCACGATTTGTCGGTCGTCTATTAGGCATGGGCGACTTAGAAACGTTGCTCGAAAAAGTCAAAGATGCAGAAATCAGCGTTCCTCAAAGGAAAGCCAAAGACATCATGAGCGGCAACTTTACGTTAACTGACATGTATGAGCAGTTCCAAGCGGTTAAAAAGATGGGACCGTTCGGTAAAGTGCTCAAGATGATTCCTGGACTGTCCTCAGCCAACGTGCCTGACGAGATGCTGAACACTGCTGAAGGTCGCCTGGACAAATGGGGAATCATAATTCAATCCATGACGCCCGCTGAGAAAGAGAATCCTAAACTATTGAATTCTTCGAGAGCAAGACGCATCGCCCGTGGTTCAGGAACCACAGAAAAAGAAGTCAAGGAACTTCTCAAGCAGTATGTTATGATGCGTAAGATGCTCAAGATGTTTAAGCACAAAAAGAAGTTGCCGTTCGGTTTAGGCGGTAAAGGCATGGGCATGGGTATGCCAGGTATGAAGTAGGCTAAGTGCAATGGATGTTTTAGAGAAAGCCTACGAAATTCTTAGCACTTTCCCGCTTTGTGACCACTGCTTGGGCAGACAGTTTGCTTTGCTTGGTTACAGTATGGAAAACAATGTTCGCGGTCAAGCATTAAAAGTCGCTTTAACCATGCAAGCCAACGACCTTACGGTAGAAAAAAACACTGAGGGTGTTAAGCGGCTTAAGGTTTTGGCAACGAACGGTTTTTCAAGAGAAGCCAAAGAAACCCTAAAACACCTAAAGAAACGACTCCCAAAAGAAGATGCAGAAATCAAGTGTAGCCTCTGTGAGGGGACGTTCGGGCTTATTGACAGTTTAACCCAAAAAGCGTTGGAAGCCATTGAAGGCTACGAGTTTACGACCTTCCTTGTTGGAATAGAGTTGCCCGTCAAAGCTGAGGAGCGGGAAGACGAGTTCAAAGCTGCCATAAACGTTAGCTATGGCGAAAGCATGAAGCATGAATTCGGCAGACTACTCGGCAAAGTGCTCGCTAAATGGACAGGCAAAGAAGCAGATTACCTGAAGCCGGATTTGGTCTTCGTTTTCAATCCTTTTCTCGAGAATGTTAGGCTTCAAGTTAACCCTCTTTTCGTGGCTGGGAGATACCGTAAACTGCTTAGAACTATTCCTCAGTCGAAATGGTTCTGCTCAGATTGCCGAGGCAGAGGATGCGAGAAATGCGGCGGAACAGGAAAGTTGTATCCTGAATCGGTGGAAGAGTTATCTTCTAAACAGTTGCTTGAAGCTACCCACGGTGAAGATGTGTTTTTCCATGCTTCTGGTCGAGAAGACATCGATGCAAGAATGCTTGGAAGCGGCAGGCCTTTTGTGATTGAGGTTTCAAAACCTAAGAAGCGGTTTGTTGATTTGCAGGTGATTGAATCTCAGGTTAATACTGATGCGGTTGGGAAAGTTGAGGTTTCGGACCTGCATTTCACAACCAAGGAAATTGTTCGCCGCCTAAAGAAGGGTGAGGGCTCGCAGAAAGAATATGCTTTGTTGGCTGAATTTGAGAATGAATTAACAGATCAAGATTTGCACAGGATTGAAGAGCAGCTATCAGGTACATGTATTAAACAGCAGACGCCTCTGCGTGTTTTGCATCGAAGGGCAGATTTAATCCGAGAAAGGTACATATATCAGGTTAAAGTTAAGAAGGTGTCGCTTAAGAGGGCTCTGCTGGAAATTCGTTGCCAGGGCGGGCTCTACGTTAAAGAATTGGTGTCTGGAGATGAAGGAAGAACAGTACCGAACGTTTCGAATTTGCTCAATAACCGAGCGAAGACGCTTAAGCTTGACGTTCTCAACGTAATAATGGATGATAATGTATAGGTGAAAATTGAATGAGAGGTTCAAAAGGCTACTACACTGGAACTCGCAGTCTTCTGCGTAAACCAACTCGAGCAAAAGGTAAACCACACATAGGTAAAATCCTTGAAGATTATACTCCTGGTTCTCAAGTAATCATAAAGATGGATTCTAGCACTCAGAAGAGTATGCCCCATAAACGTTTCCACGGCAAAATAGGTGTCATAGTGGAAAAACGAGGCCGCGGATACGTCGTCAGTGTTCCGCAGGGTAATGCTATTAAAGAAATAATTACTCGTCCTGAACATCTAGAACCATACACAGGTAAGTGAGAGAAACATGAGCAAGAGAGAAGTAAGCGAAAGCCGCTTAACCCTTCCACAGGTTAAGAAGGTTCTGGAAACCATTGGCGAAGAAAACCTTGACCAGTTTCAACGCCGCACACTCGACTACGTCAGCAAATTCTCCAAATGTGATCCAGATAAAGCTGAAGAACTCTTGCAAACCCTCCTAAAAGAATACGAACTTGACGAGGCTGAAGCAGTTCAAATTATCAACTGTATGCCTGAGACTGTTGACGAGTTGCGCGTGTTCTTGGCTGGGGGACGAAAAATCATTGAAACCTCAAAATTACACACGATTGTTGAACTTTTGAATGAGAACCGAACGTTGAAGTAGTGGGAAGCGACTAAGTATTTTTAAGCACTAAGCGAGAATAGACTAGCTGACGGACTCAGTGACTGTTATGGAAAAGCGGTATGAAGAGCATGCTTACGTGTTAGATTTCCTTCAGCACGGCAAGCCAGGATTTCGCCCCACAGGACGAGCAGGTTACCGAGCGGGCGCTCTAATTCAATGTGTCGGCGAAGAATTCTTTACCCTTTTGGAAGCTTTAGTAAAAGAAGAGTTGCTTTTGAAGCCTGGCGACCGCGTGTATGTCGGCAAAGATTCACGTGAAGAAGTAACCTACATCATAGGCAGAATTGGCTATGAAGAATTAACCGCCTCAGCAAAAGCTGAACTTCCAAGCGTCATAAGCAAAATAGTGGCGAACCGGGAAAAATGGTTTGTCAACTTTTTCAACACCGCCCGCGCTATTACCCCTCGAATGCACGCTTTAGAGCTTGTTCCAGGCATCGGCAAGAAATACATGTGGCAGGTCATAAACATGCGTGAGCACAAACCGTTTGAAAGCTTCGATGACCTACAAAAACGTACCGAGTTGCCAAACCCTGTAAAGCTGATTACAAAGCGGATTATGGAAGAGCTTGAGGGTGACAGTAAGTACCGGTTATTCACACGAGCCCAGTAAGGCATACGCATGAATCTTGAGGAAACAAAGCAGTTCCTTCAAACCCACAGAATTTCCCCAAACAAGCTTTTGGGGCAAAACTTTATGGTTGAGCCGTCACTTTACAATAAACTATGCACTTATGCAGCGCTTAGTAGGGCGGATGTGGTTTTGGATGCTGGCGCAGGATTCGGTTGGTTAACTTGTTTTTTGGCTGAAAAATGCAAGGCTGTAGTTGCTGTTGAGAAGGACCCGCAAATTGTGCTCGTGCTCCTTGAAAACGTCAAGGGATTGGGCAACGTGACGATCGTTGAAGGCGATGTGTTGAAAACGGAGTTACCTGAGTTCAACAAGGTCATAGCGATTCCCCCATACTATTTGTCTTCCCAGCTGGTGCTGTGGATTCTTGAGCGTAAGGTTGATTGTGCAGTTTTGATTTTGCAAAAAGAGTTCGCTGAACGCCTTGTCGCTTCTGTAGGCAGTGAAATGTACGGTTGGTTAACGGTTGTTACTAATCAGTGTGCCGAAGCTGAGCTCTTGGACTCTGTTTCCCAAGACATGTTTTATCCTCAACCTGAAGTAGATTCGATAATCCTTCGCCTAAAACCCTGGAGTACTCAGCCTTTCGAAGTGAAGGACACACAGTTTTTTATCCGCTTGATGAAGTGGCTCTTTACCCAACGCAATAAAAAGTTGGGCAAAGCACTGGCTCCATTTGTCAGAGACAACTTTAAGCTAAACAAACACGATTCAGAAAAATTAGCTCTCGAGCTGTCTTTTCATGATAGGCGCGTGAGAGAGTTGTCCCCAAAGGAATTTGGAGCCATAGCAAATGCTCTGCCCCAGTAAAAGAATCCTTTTTGGAGAATACACTTTTGACGTTTACGATAATGTATATGAGCCTGCCGAGGACTCTTTTCTTTTTGCCAAAAACCTTGTTGTTAAAGAAGGCGAGCGGGTTTTGGATGTTGGTACTGGTTCTGGGATGCTTGCTGTTATTGCTGCGAAGCATGCTGGAGGTGTGGTTGCGGTGGACTTAAACCCTTTTGCCATCCGTTGCGCAAAGAACAATTCAACGCTCAACGGAGTGAATAGCAGAGTTGGCTTTATTCAAGCAAGTCTCTTCACGGCACTAAACCCAACCAATGCTTTTAACCTAATCCTGTTTAACGCACCCTACTTGCCCTCTGAAGAACAGGAAATCACTTCTTGGATTGACCGTGCTTGGGCAGGAGGCGTTAACGGAAGGGAAGTGGTTGACCGTTTTATCTCTGAAGTCCCACGGTATTTGAAGCCGTACGGTCGAGTTCTACTGATGCAGTCTACGCTCACTGGCGTCGAGGAAACCCTTCAAAAATTCAGCGAAAACAATCTGAAAGCATTTGTGAAAGCTGAACAAAAGCTGCCTTTTTTTGAAACCCTGACTCTAATAGAAGCTCGAGCGGGCGAGTAGACGAAACAATTTAAAGCCACAAACCAACTCAGTATGTACTGGTGTTAATTATGACTCTTTGGTTCTATGTCAAAACAAATGAGGACCCAAAAGCTGTGGGCGATGTTGTTTGCGCCTTCAACTTTATGCAGGGGCAGCATCCTGAAGACAAGTATTCTTGGGTAATTGAGCCCGGACGGGATGAACCTGGATACTGGGAAATCAAGGGCAAGTACGCCGCATTAAAAGACGTTACAATCATATGCATCGCTTACAGAATCGGCGATACCGTGGCTTTCTCAGAAATCGACGACGACTTATCCCCAAACTTCATTGACCCGCTTGTGACGAAGTATGGGCTTGATAATGTTAAGTGGCTTGTTGTTCCAACAAAACGATAAGTCGCCAGTTAATACTTGAAGTGGTTCTTTTTTCTTTTTTTATTTTAAATACTGGTCAACATGATATTGATGTATAACTCACCAATAAGACCCTGCCCCTTTTAGGGCTTTTGATCCCCTGTATCTTTTCTGCTAGAACCTATTAGAATCCAAATAGGTTAGTGTACGATCAAATAGGAGGTTATTGTTTATCGTATTTTTCGAATTCATTATTTACGATGGATAGCTCTATCCCTGCTTGCTTGAACATTTCAATGGTGTCGGCGTCGGCGTGGTAGCGTTTCTCGCAAACTACCCTTTTGATTCCCGCATTAATTATCATCATGGCGCAAGTTCGGCATGGAGTCATTTTGCAGAAAAGCGTCGCTCCCTCAAGTGGGATTCCAAACCTTGCGGCTTGAATAATTGCGTTCTGCTCTGCATGAAGTGTTCGTACACAGTGCTGGGTGACTTCTCCGTTGGAGTTGAATACTTTACGCATGTCATGTCCTGCTTCGTCACAGTGGGGTAACCCTGCTGGAGCACCAACATAGCCCGTAGTCATGATTCGTTTGTCCTTGACGATGACGCAGCCGCTTCTTCCACGGTCACAGGTTGCCCGTCTAGCCACCGCTTCACACATATCTAAAAAGTACCTGTCCCAATTGGGTCTTGGATTAGTGCTCACTTATTTCTGCCTCCCAGTTTTAGAAACATAGTTCACCAACAAATTAATAAATTGTATCTGCAAACCTGCAGCTATTTTTCTGCGATATGGATTTCTCGGCCAATCATGTGGTGTTCATCCATTTCAATTAAGGAGGAAGTGTTAATCAAACGTTCAAGCCCACCTGCGGTCTGGGCGAACATGTTTTTTGAGAATGCATAAATCTTTTTGAATCCTAAACTGTCAAGTTTTTTGCTGATGGGCATCGTTACCGCTTGTCCAGAACGCGTCTTAATGTAGGGCGTAACCAGCACCAAACGCCCCCCTGGCTTTAGTGCTATATAAGCTTGCTCTGCAAAGCCAAAGAACAGCGGCTTCAACTTTTGAATAATCTTTTCAGCATACGGACCCGTGGGCACTTGACGCAGGGCTGGACCCAAATCGGGCTCACAAACAATACAGTCCACCATTTCCTGCCCTATCTTCTCAACCAACCTGCCCACGTCTCCTTGGAGAACTCGAAAATCCGAATTCTCAAGCCCATATTCTTGAACTAGCCATTCGAGGTTCTCGGTTGCAGCTTTGACACACCACGGGTTAACATCTATGCCCACAACCGTTGCCTTCCCCAGAAGTGCTTCCTGAAGAATTGTGCCTACACCGCAGAACGGGTCCAGCAAGGTTTTTTTTGGGGTGCAGGCTGACAAGTTAACCATCATTCTGGCTAAACGTGGTGGCATCCCGAAGATTTTTCGTTGATTAGGTTTGTAGATGTCTCTTTTTTGGAATTCAAACGGATTATGCACAGCAACTGTGACGGCTACCCATGTTTCTTTTCTGCCGATACAAAATAATACTTCGGCTCTGTTTTCAACTAAATTCTTCTTTAACACTTCAACGTGGCTTAGCTGGGCAAGTTTTCTATCATTGCCGAAACCCATGAAACTTGATTTTTGGCCTAAAACTGCCAATTCGTCTTTAACGGCGCTTCCGACAAACCGTTGAATACCCCCAGATGAAGAGCGCAGGGTGCTTTCAGTACAGTATACACTAACACCAAACATCATTTTCTCTTCAGATTTAGTCATCTCATCGACTAAACCGCTTGACGCCAAAGACTCGATTATTTGGGATTTGGCTTGCTTGTTTTTTTTCAAGAAGGCTTCTTTGACAGTTTCAGTGGGAAACTTGGTTTTTACTTCTGCAATTTTTATTGTTCCGCCTAAGTCAGAGACTGCAGAGGCGTCGAAGTCTTTTTCAAAGGATAGAGCAAAGAATTCTCCGGAAAAAAATTGGACCTCAAATCCGATTTCTCTTGTGTTAAAATAAGCCATAAGCTCAGCTAGTGAGAGCATCCAGTTTTTCCCCGAGATAAACAGTTTAGTTGGCATTTCTGGAAATCAAGAGTAAACTAACTATATAAGTAGATGACCGCAACAACTTGAATAATGGGTTTTAAGTAAATCCCCCTAAGATGGAAAATGCACGGACGTATCACCTCAGATTTACACATCGTTTAAATATCGCTAAAATATGTAGGTTAAAAAGGGATGCTGCATGCAAGCTCGAAACTACAGGCACGTAAAAAATAGACCATACACTAGAAAGAAATACGCTAGAGGTTTTCCACCACCAAAAATAGTAAAATTCACTATGGGTGACACAAAGGGAACTTTCGAAATCCAAGGTCAACTCATCGGACAAGAACGGGCTCAAATCCGCCACAGTGCTTTAGAAGCAGCACGTGTAGCTACAAACCGTATCTTGATGGATAAGCTCATTAACGATTATCTTATGGTTGTTCATCCATACCCTCATATTATCTTGAGGGAAAACAAAATGATCTTTGGTGCTCACGCTGACCGTCTTCAGCAAGGAATGAGACGTTCCTTTGGGACCGCAATCGGCACTGCCGCAAAAGTTGAGGTAGGACAACCGCTTATAACCGTCAAAGTCAAAGCAGGTCAAGAGGCAATAGCCAAAGAATCGCTTAAAAGAGGCAGCGCAAAACTTCCAATACCCTGCAAGATAGTTATCTCAAAAATCAAAGTTGCTCCAATGATTGCCGAAACGGCGGAACCCGAAGCGGAGACGGAGATTATTTGACCGTAAAAGAGAAAGAGCTCGTTTTATGGTTTGAAGATGTAAGAAATGATGACGTTTCTATTGTAGGCGGTAAAAACGCCAGTCTCGGTGAAATGATTAGTTCGGGGCTACCTGTTCCTCCCGGTTTTGCAGTAACTGCTTTTTCGTATGAACGTTATATTCAAGAGAAGAAAATTGCCGATCAGATTTACAAGATTATTGCGGAAACTGTCACAAACCCAAACGACCCCAAACAATATGATACTGCGTCAAAGAAAATTCGTGAACTCATCGAAAAAACTGATATGCCAAAGGACATAGAAACCGCCATAAGGACCGCTTACAGGGACCTAAACAAACGCCTTGAACTGAAAGACACCTTTGTTGCAGTGCGGTCAAGCGCTACAGCCGAAGATTTGCCTGATGCATCGTTTGCGGGTCAACAGGAAACTTACCTAAACGTGAAAGGAGCAGACGACCTCATTGATAAAGTGAGGAAATGCTGGTCAAGCCTCTTTACGCCACGCGCAATCTTTTATCGCAACGAAAAGGGCTTCCCACACGATAAAGTTTTCATAAGCGTCGGCGTCCAAAAAATGGTTAACTCTGGATGCGCCGGAGTTATGTTCACTATAAATCCCGTGACGGGAAATCGTGATGAGATTGTCATCGAAGGCAATTATGGGTTAGGGGAAACTGTTGTTTCAGGCGTTGTTAACCCTGACGACTTTGTTATTGACAAAGCTTCAACCACAATTAAGGAGCGAAGGATTGCTCGCAAGACGATAGAGTATATCCGTGACCCTAAGACAGGTAAAACAGTGCATTTAGAAGTGCCAGCGGAAAAGCAGAAAGTAACCTGTATAGACGACCGTGAACTTTTGACGCTTGCTGAACTTGCAAAACGAATCGAGAAGCATTACGGCAAACCTATGGATATTGAATGGGCAATCGACCAAGACCTTTCATATCCACAGAACATGTTTATCGTTCAAGCCAGACCAGAAACAGTTTTTGGTACAAAAGATATGGAAGCACCTAAAATGGAAGATACAAAAGCCCAAGAACAACTAAAAGTCGTAGTAAGAGGAATCTCTGCTGGGCGAAGAGGCTACGGCATAGGCAAAGCAACAGTTGTGCTAAACCCTGATGACGCAAACAAAAATATGAAAAAAGGAGCTATCCTCGTCACAGGTATGACTGACCCTGACTTTGTTCCTTTCATGAAAATGGCAAGCGCCATCGTAACTGATAAAGGTGGAATCACCTCACACGCAGCCATCGTAAGCCGAGAACTCAACATTCCATGCGTTGTAGGCACAGAGAACGCAACGCAAATAATGAAGACCGGCAAAGAATATACGGTAGATTCAAGAAACGGAGTTATCTACGAAGGCATAATTGCTCAGGCAGTGCAGACACCCGCATCAAACAACGGCGGAGAATATGCTCAGGTTGCAGAAGCAGCTCCAGTGACAGCCACAAAGATTTACATGAACCTCGGAACCCCCGAGATGATTGAACAATACAAGAACTTACCCTTCGAAGGCATAGGCTTGATGCGTACAGAATTCATCTTAGCCAGCGCCATCGGAACACACCCCATGGCATTTGTCGATGCAGGCCAAAGCCAACAATTCGTCGACAAACTCGCCGACGGCATAGCAACCGTCGCCCGCGCAATTCAGCCAAAACCAGTCGTAGTACGCTTAAGCGACTTCAAAACCAACGAGTACCGAGGCTTAAAAGGCGGAGAAAAATACGAAATCGTCGAAGAAAACCCCATGTTGGGTTGGAGAGGATGCAGCCGCTACATAAGCAAATGGTACGACAAAGCCTTCCGGCTTGAATGTCAAGCAATCGTAAAATGCCGCAAGGAATGGGCGCTCAAAAACGTCTACGTTATGTTACCCATGGTCCGCACTCTCTGGGAAGCAAAAGCGGTTCTCCAAATCATGAAAGAAGAAGGGTTAGAGCGCAACAAGGACTTCAAAGTATGGTTCATGGCTGAAACTCCAGCTATCGGAATTATGGCTGACGAATTCAGCAAACTCGTCGACGGCTTCAGCATCGGCTCAAACGACATGACCCAGGGAGTTTTGATGATTGACCGCGACTCAGAACGCTTAGGACAAATGGGATACTTTGACGAACGTGACCCAGCAGTAAAACGCATTATTGCGCACCTCATTAAAGCCGCACACGAAAACGGTTGCACAGTATCTATCTGCGGCGAAGGCCCGTCAAACTTGCCTGACTTCGCAGAATTCCTCGTCCGCGCTGGAATCGATAGCATATCCGTCAACAACGACGCCGTAGTCGCAACCCGAAAACACGTTGCCAGCGTAGAACAAAAAATAATCCTTGAACGCCTCGCCGAACAAGCGGCACTATCACGCGGGCAACCCCTAAAGAAGCCAACGCAAGACTGGGAATGGCAACTATAAGCCATAAGTCCATGCAACCACTGAACTATTCTTTTCTCATTTTATTTTCTTTTATAAAAAAAGTGAAGGCAAAGTATGTTAGGTTTTGATTTTGAAGAGGAAAGAATTAGACAAGAAATCACCAAATTAGGTGCCAAACGTGTTCTGCTTCAGATGCCTGAAGGATTAAAACCTGTAGGTCCCAAGCTTGCAAAATTCGTCGAGAAATGTGGGGCGCTCGCAATTATTTCTGCTGACCCCTGCTACGGGGCCTGCGACATTGCGGTTAGTGAAGCGGAGAGTTTGGGGGTGGATTTAATCGTTCATTTTGGACATGCCAAGATGGTTAAGCATGAGCCGATTCCAACGATTTATGTGGAAACAAGGGCCACAATTACAATCGACACGGTAGCTGAACAATCGCTCGAACTATTGAAAGACTACAATAGGGTTGGTTTAGCAACATCCATTCAGCACCTGCAACTGTTGAATCAAGCAAGAGAAATTCTGACTCGCGCAGGAAAAATCGTCATCATCGGAGACAGTGGACAAATGGGCTACCCAGGACAAGTTAGCGGCTGCAACTACAGCAACGCCAAATCAATAGCCGACGAAGTTGAGGTTTTCCTTTTTGTCGGCGGCGGCATGTTCCACGCACTCGGCATCGCCCTGAGCACTTCCAAGTTGACAATAATCGCAGACCCCTACGACAACAGGGCTTACCCAATCAGTGCCGAGGCTCAAAAGGTTCTCAAACAGCGCTTTGCAAGCATCCAAGAAGCCAAAGAAGCAAAGAAATTCGGAATTTTTGTAGGTTTAAAACTAGGACAAAAACATCTCGATAACGCATTGCAGCTAAAGGAGTTGGCGGAGAAAAAAGGCAAAACCGCATATTTGTTGGCGGCAAGGGAAATTAACCCCGAGACCCTTTTAGAATTCCCCTCCATAGACGCCTATGTTAACACGGCTTGCCCACGGGTTTCACTTGAAGCCACAGGAAAGTTCGGGAAACCTGTTTTGACGGCTAACGAGTTTATGGTGGTTTGCGGCGAGGTTTCATGGGAGAAAATGCTCAAAAAAGGCTTATTCGAAAACTAGACTTGGAACGGTTCCTCTCAACAGTTACCGTGCAGCCTAACCCGAAAGTTCATTTGGAACAGTACACGCTCTCGGTCCAGATAGCTGCAAACATGTTGTATATCGCCGCCTACGCAAACGATGATATCGTGGGGAAGTCTGTTTTGGATTTAGCGTGCGGAACAGGTAGGCTTGCTTTAGGTGCTTTGTACCTTGAAGCCGAGGAGGTTGTGGGTGTTGACATCGATAGATTAGCCGTTCAAACTGCATCCGCAAACTCTAAGAGAGCTGGCTTGGGTGATGTGCAATGGGTTCTTGGCGACATAAACGCAGTCAATGGATGCTTCGATACTGTTCTGCAGAATCCCCCTTTTGGAGTGCAAAGACGCGAGGCTGATAGGGTATTCTTAGAAAAAGCCCTTGAATTCGCAGATTCCGTTTACTCACTTCACAACCACCCCGAGGTAGACACTCGATTGATAAAGCAGCTAAAAGCCAGCCAAGGATTTTTGCAGGTTCCTGCTTCTCCTTTTTTGGAAAGGTTCGTGGCAAAACAAGGTGGCACAGTCACCGGCGTCTACGCTATGCTCATGACTATCCCACGTATGTTTGATTTCCACAGAAAGGCACGATATGACTTCGTCGTTGACTTGTACATCATTAAAAAGTAGCCATCCTATTTCTTATTGGCCTGAAAAAAACTGTTTTTTGTTTATTAATCAAAAGGTTTATTGCGCAGAATCGAAACTAAGCATATGCATTTATCAAAATCAAGCTTATTTACAAGTAAAGGGAACCATCATGAGCTTAAAATCTCCAGAACAAAAAAGCGGTCATTTAGTATTGCCTGGCGAACGCCTGGGCGTTATTGAAGAATTCGTTCCTGACGCTGGAACATACGTTAAAGACGGTGTTATCTTCTCAAAGGTTGTTGGTCGTTCACTAGTAGACTTGCAAACCAGGCGTGTCTCTGTTTATCCAGTTGTTGAGCGCGTAGTTGTGCCAAAGGTTTCGACAGTTGTCGTCGGACAAGTCGGTAACGCACAATCTGACAATGTCTTAGTAAAAATATTCAGGATTGGAAACAAGAAGCTCTCAGGGAACTTTGGAGGTATTTTGCATGTTTCGGATGTTTCTGACAGGTACGTTGACCAAATAAGCGATGTATGTAAGCCAGGCGACATCATACGAGCTAAAGTCATAAGCGACAAAAACCAAGTCTATCACTTATCGATGAACGATAAGGGCTTGGGTGTCTTGTACGGGTTCTGTTCACGATGCGGCACCCTGCTTGAGCAGAACGGGTACGACCTCAAATGCCCAAAGGACGGCAACGTCGAAACACGTAAAATAGCTCCAGATTACGGCAAAGAACAAGTTTAACAAGGCGAAAAACATAATGAACGTTAAAGTGTTAAAAAAATCCGAAAACGAACTCAAGATCGAAATCGTAGGCTCAAGCCACGGTCTCTGCAACTTAATAGCCAAGCGACTCCTAGACGACAAAAAAGTAGAGTTCGCCGGCTACGACATACCACATCCATTAGCTTCAAGCCCCATCATCTACATTAGAATGAAAGGCGACAACAAACCCGAAGACGCATTGATTGAGGCTACACAAAAAGTTCGAGAATCAAACGATGCATTCAGCAAAGAGCTTGAACGCGTCCTCAAAGCTTAATCAAACTAGCTTTTTTTATTTCTTTTTATTTTATTCTGCTTAATGCCTGATTTCCTTGACGTTTCTTGATAGTTGGTTTTAAATTAAAAGTCTCCTTACTATCCTGTGTTTAAGGGAGACGCTTTGAGTCGCCGAAAAGAATTTCGAGTTATAAAACCGGAAATTCGAGTGCTCGGAATAGATGATGGAAAATTTATTCCACATACCAAGGGCAGCGTGATTGTCGTAGGTGTCGTTTTTCGCGGTGGCTACTCCGTTGACGGCATTATGCATACAACAATTGCAATTGACGGTTTAGATGCCAATGAGCAGTTTGCCTCAATGATTAACGCTTCCCCCCACCGTGGACAGTTGCGGTTAATTATGTTGAACGGAATAACATATGCAGGCTTTAACGTGGTTGACATTAAAAAATTGAGTTCGGCAACTGGGCTGCCTGTTATTGCTTTGACGCATGATAAGCCAGATTTGGATGCGGTTTGTTCAGCACTCAAGAATTTGCCTCAGAGTGAAGAGCGATGGCGTATTGTTCTTGAAGCGGGCGAAATCCATGAGATAACCAACAAAGACGCTAAAGTCTACGTGGAGCTCGCTGGACTTTCACTTAACGACGCAAAAGACATAATAAAGTTAACTTCAACAAGGTCAAGTTTGCCCGAACCGCTGCGTGTGGCGCATCTTATCGCTTCCGGCGTCACCGACTGACGTTGGGCGAATTAGAAAAAGTTTAAAAGGTACAAAGCTAAGGGAATCCCAAAACGGATGTGGATTGAGGTATATGGAATTCTGCCCAAAATGCGGTTCACGTCTTGAACCAAAGAAATCTAAGAGTGGAAAAGAAGCAACTTTGGTTCTTGCCTGCCCCAAATGCGGCTACAAAAAACCCGAAGCAGACAAAAAAGTTGAGCCTAAATTGTCACCCAAAGTTATTCAGCATTCTCCTCAGCAGTTTGTAGCTGTGATTGGTAAAGAGGAGCAGAAGTTGAACACGTTGCCGACTGCTCGTATTGAGTGTCCAAGGTGTGGGAACAATACGGCTTATGTTTGGCAAGTTCAAACTCGCGGAGCAGATGAGTCTTCCACCCAGTTTATGCGCTGCACTAAATGCAATTACACATTTAGAGAGTATAGCTAAGCAGTTCCTACTTTTTTCTTTATTTTTGCTCTCAACCAAAGAATCGATTAATTGATGTGGATAGGACATTCTTTTTAAATCGAGACTACTTCGATAAGGTAGTGCGTGGCATGAATAACGACTCAACTTCGGTAAAAAGTAAAGTCCCTACAGACAGTCTCATAAAAATTCTGCCGCTCATCGCCTTCACGGCTCCATTAGTTCTACTGTTTCTTCTAAATCCGATGGATTCGTTCCTGAAGGTTTCTGCTCAGGATTCTTTTCAGTTGATGTGGAAGGGCCGAACGTTCCAGTTATTCTTCGTTTGGCTGGTAGCTTTGGAGTTTATTTTAAGTTGGGAAACTATCAAGCTAAAGATAAATAAGCAAAATAAGTCTGGCGTTGTCGCGTTTGGCGTTGTTTTGCTGTTTCCCACCATATACGTTGTGTTCGAGTATTATTTGGGGCTAAACGGTGCCATTGCAAGCTGGGCAACACAAAGCGGCGTTGCCTTCGCTGATTCTATGCCGCTTGCACTCGAGTACCTCGTTTTTTCGCTTGTCTTTTGTGTGACAGTTTATCTCTCGTTTGGGAAGAAAGGTTTGACGGGTTTTGCTTTGCCCGCCCTCTTTGTAGCATTAGTCGGAGTTATCTATACCATCGACAACTTCTTTCCATATGGACAATTCACGCCCTTCCAGATTCTTGTTCCCACAACGGCTTCTCTTGCGGCTGGCGTTTTGGGGTTGATGGGATACGGCGTTGTACAGGGAATCGAAATCGGAACAGGGATGCCGACCTTGCAAGTTACTGGCGCTTTGGGGACGGCCAAGTTTGCGGTAGCGTGGCCTTGTGCAGGTATAGAGAGCCTGCTTATATTTACGGCTGTGGCTCTGCTGTTTTTGAAGCGAATGAATATTTCTTGGAAAGCCAAAATAGGATTCTTCGCTTTCGGCGCTGCAATTACATACTTTATCAATGTCTTGCGAATTGCAACTATCTTCACTATTGGCGTCCAGTATGGCGTTGACTCTCCACAGGTACAAGCATTCCACTATTATTATGGTCCCCTGTATGCGATGGCATGGATTATTTCTTACCCGCTGATTATTATGGGATGCTTAGGTTTATGGAGGAAAATCAAAAACAGAAAACTACGAAACCTCAATTAGCACAGCTAAGCCCTGTTTAACCAAAATTTGGGCGTTTTGAGGCGGCAACGAAGCAACATCCTCTGCCACAAACGGGCCATATGACTTCAGGTCGGCACCCATGATGGCTGGAATATTTTTCAGGAACCGTATGGTTGTCCGTTTATGGGATTGGGGTGCGGGCGCGGCAGCAGGGTTAGCTTCGATTTTAACTTTGACTTTAATCGGTTCAACAGTCAGTTGTCCCTGCTTTAAGTCGTCAGAAAACTTGCGATAAGCCCTTGTGAAGTCGGCGAAGGTTTGACCCATCGTGGTTTCCTCAGCCGTAAGTAGTTCAGATGGCAACTTTTGGGTTTTGGTCATGGTTTTGATGATTTTTCTGTACCTTGACTCAAGTAGTTCTTCAAGCATCCGCCCAACGTTTTGTGCTTCATGTTCAAGTAAGTTCATTTTTACAGATTTCTTTTCAAGAATCTGGTCTTCGTTTTTTATGCGCCGTAGGTACTCGGCGATTTTGGCGTAGAAGTCTAAGGGTAACGCTCCAAGGGTAGGGTCGTCGATTTCTCTTTGCCATGCCGCGTAGAGTTCTTTGTACATTACTCTGCCACCTCCGCTCTTCGTTTACATATTAGCATAACCGCTGCAGCAACAGGCAACTCAACAGTCTGGTTCTTGTATGGACCCAACGTTTCCCCACTCAACCTAAACTCTGGCGCATCAAACACCAACACTTTAGCTGTGCCCTTTTTAAAAGCTACGGCTCCCGTGAATGGGTCAAAATCCTGCAATTTATTTGCGGGGAACTCGACTTTTTTTAGTCCTGTTTTGCCGTGTAAGGTGCCGTTCATTCGAATTAGGCGATGAATGTCGGTTGTAACGACTGTATCGATTTTTGAGGATTGGGTTTCTCTTATGTATTCTGCTAGTTTTAGCCAAGTTTGTTCGCTTACGCCATTGATGCTTTCCCATCTGCCCTCGTTGATGGCGCGTTTAATGATGGTGTCCTTGTTGTGCAGTACAGCCTTGTTCTTTAATCCAACCGCTTTCAGGTCTTCTTTGGTGGCGTTTAAAAGAAAATTCTGCATTCCCACTTTCAAGCGTCGGTTCCAACCGAAATCATGCAGACTAAACTTTTTCGCTGAGGAACGTTTTCCACGTCTGCCACGTTTCTCTTTTGCCTCTTTATTGAGAATACTAATCCCCAACCCAGTCACGTAATCAACGATTTCCTTTCTCGCCATCGCATCCAGTGACCTTACCGATTCGTTCTCAATGTGGACGTGGTAGCCGCGATGGCCTGAAAAGTACACGTGCAGCTCATCTTGGGAAAAGCCAAAGTCGTTCTCCAACATGTCGAGGAGCTTGGCGGTTTCTTCTCGGGCGGATTGAATGCACAAGTCGCAGGCCCAAATTTTGGTGTCAAACTTTGTTGCTTCACAACAGGGGCAAATTTCTGGGGTGATTCCTCGGCCTTCAAAACCGCATTTTGCGCATCTGAATTCATCGTGGATTTTATTGCATGAAGTGGGTATGTGGTCTGCGTCTATGTCGAAGACCAAGTCGGAGCCTATCCAGCCTTTTTTGTCCATGTCGTAGTCTGGGTTTTGGTAGTAGGCGCAGGAGTGGTAAACGTCTGAGGGTATGGTTTCGGCGAGTGTGGCTCTTAGGTTTTCGAATTCAGAGAACCTTCGGTGCCTAACCATGAATCGTTCCTTGAACATGAGGTAGCCGAATTCTCGTTGCTCAGGAAGGGAGACCGGCGGAATCACTGTACGGGGGTCTTGGTAGTATTCGGCGAATTTTTGGTAAACGAATTCCCTAGAAGCCTCCATACCCTACCCTCAGATTGACACAGTAGATACTCGATTACCCTAAATTTAACTTATACCGATAAAAAAACTAATTTTTCTCGATTAGATTTTAAGTATGCCTTGGAAGGAACTAAAAATCTGCAGAGGATTACCGCTAAAACAAAGCATAACAATCATAAACATCAGCCACAGGACAGTGATTTCTAACTCTTTTTTATGTTGAGGAATCAGCGCATACACAAAAAAATACGGAATGTACCAGTATTGGAAGTACGGTAGCATAAAACTGGGCAGAAGCAGAAAAATCGCGGACACGGAAAGTAAACTGTTTTTGTTAAGCATGTAAGCTGCATAGACCAATGTGACTACAAGCGTCAACAAAATCCCAGCAGATTGGTAGTTCCAGCTTATTTGGGCATGCGGCGCGAAAGCGTTGATGACGTTCATAACTAACTCCTGTCTAGTTTGAATCAGAAACGGCGCACTCAAGAAAGCCGTAAACCCACTAACCACCATTAAAACAATGCTAACGATAACCGTTTTATTTCGAATGAAGCTTCCAAGGAGCTTTTTTTCATGAACCTTCAATACACCAACGATTATGAGTGGCAAGAGGAAAATGACCGCCTGATACTTGAAAAAGGCGGAAACTCCCATGGACAAAAAGAAGAAGTCGTACCGTTCGCTCAAAAACATCGTGACCGCAATCAGAGCAAAGAGGAATGCTATTGAATCAAACATGCCTCCCGCTGCATACAGTACCAGCGACACGTAGATGATGTAGAGTCCCGCGATTTTCCAGAACAAATGTGACTTTTTCTTCAGAAAATCTCTGAGGAAGAAGTAGAGGCAAACGTGAGCAAAGACAAGGAAGAGGGCAATCTCTAGTTTGTAGACCAAAACGGGGTCAAAGCCGCTCTGCAACAGGGCGCCAAAGGGTAGAAAAACCAGGATGCTGCCTAATGGGTACAGATGGGGCATTTCGGGCCAAGTTACAAACATGTAGTAGGAGTGGTCTTGGCTTGCGAGGGTACCTAAAGGTTGGTTAAACACTGAGAAGCCATCTTTGAGGAACAGGCTGGAAACATAATTGTCTCTGACGTGGTCAGTGTACCAGTTGTTGAACGTTGCAAGCGGATTAGAGTTCAATGCTAAAAAAACCAGCCAAAGAATCAGCGATAGCAAAAGAAAAGCCAATAGACAGTTGCGGAAAGTTTTGTCGATGGAGGGTAAATGAGAGGTGGTTTCTTTTTTCTCTGTAAGCTTAGGATAAGTCAACTTTAAGGTGATTACCAGAGCGGATACTGTGCTTATTATAAACATGATTTTGGCTGAAGTGTTAAGCCAAGAGAGTGGATAGAGGACTTGTGGTTTCTCAACAGTTGCTTGGAAGTGAATCCAACTTGCGTTTGAATCATTGGAGTAGAAAATAACTTCGTAATAGTTGGTGCCCGTCGTGAAGGTACAGGTTATGTTTTGGTTTGTTTGGTTGGAGTAGATTGTGTTGTTGGAGGTTACGATGGAAAAGTTCTTCATAAAAACGGTTTGGCATTCAACTGTTAGTGAGATGTTTTCTCCATGGCGGAAGGCTCCTAAGCCCTGTCTGTACACTTCGTTTTGGCTTAGCCTAAAGGAATCGTCTATGAATGTGTTTTTTTGGTTGCTGCCTGTAACCACAGGAAATAAGCTTACTATCGATAGAACCACGCTCAGTACTAAGAACATAGTTGCGACTAAGAGCAGTATCTTAGCTCTATCAAGCCTCTTCACACTTACCTTCATGTCCCTTAAAAATAGGTTTCAACCCGTATTTAATTCTGCTTAACAAAGAAGCGATAGCTCAAGGTACTTCTTCTATGACCGCCAAACTGCCTTCATAGTGTATGACAGATAACTTTTGATTTCTGTCCATGAAAGCTTGGATTTTCCACGTTTCCTATTCACAAACAGTATTGGCGTTTCTTTGACGTTAAAGTTTCTCAGCGCAGCTTGCCTTACTGTTTCTATCTGGATTTCATACGTGTGGCTGTGTAGGTTGCCTATGGCTTCTTTGAGGAATTTTGTGGAGTAGCAGCGATAGCCGCTTGTGCAATCCTTAAGTTTTAAGCCTAAAGAGGCTCTTGCGATGTAGTTGGCTGTTTTGCTGATTATCTTTCTTGAAAATGGCCACCCGGCAATTTTGCCTCCTTTAACGTATCTGCTACCTATGACGATTCCACAATCGCACTCTTTCATGGTCGCTAACAGTTGTGGAATATCTTGAGGGTTGTGAGAGTAGTCGGCGTCCATGGTGAAGACGTATTTTGGGGGTTCTTGGGCTGAGAGGAAAATTTTGAATCCGTCCGTTATAGCTGTGCCCAAACCCGTTTTTTTGGGGCGCACGTAAAGCTGGATGTTGGGGTATTTTTTCTGTTTTTCCTGCACAATTTCTGCTGTTCCATCAGGACTGGAATCATCGATAACCAGGATGGAGGCATCCAACTTCAAAGCTTCAATATCCTCGATCAACTTCGAGATATTCTCGGCTTCTCCATAAGTAGGAAGAATCACGCCGACTTCAGAGTTTGACATCGAGTTACCAATTAACTGATAAGCCATAAAAAATTTTGCCATCCTTACAAGAGTTTAATGAACTAATAAAGATTAACAAATCATTCCGCCTTGGTCATTGTCTTCTGTTTTCTCTTATAATATGCTAGTGGATGATAAATCCAGCGGCATAAATCATCCCGATTTTTACATACACCATGAGTCTGCAATACTGAGCATTGGGGACATGTGTATTTTGTTCCTGAGCCGCGTTCTCCTGCGATGTGCTCAATTTGGTAGCGGGTCAAGCGTTCGTTGTAATCTGAGAATGTCTTGAACATTTCATTGAGACCCTCTGGAGTCATTCCGATGTTTACTAAAAATGATGTTAATGTGAAGCGTCCGATGTGGGAAAGATGATGGGCTTGGGCTGCATCTGCGTAGAGCGCGTTTATGCATGGTGGAAAAGCAGCTTGGACGACGACTTTGGGCATTTCTTCTATTTCTTGTCCCATTATCTCCTGAGCCAACTTTGTTAATCGGTCAGCTACGACTGTTATCTCTTCGGGGAGATTTTTGATTTCTGAAACATCCAACCTCTTCTCCACCCGATTCTTCACTTCCTCCTGAAGCAAACGAACAACTTTATCCTTGTTTAGATAAACCATGCCCTTATCCATGATTTGGTTAACCAACTTCCATTCAGAACCATGCATATGAGCCGCATTCTTCAAATAAATAGAGAATCCTAACCGAAAATCCTTGTATGGGGTTCCAACGCTAATATCCCAATCAAAGTCTTTAGCTAAACTAACAATTTTTTCATTGGTTGTTTCTTGTTTACGCATTTCAGCATAAGCAGTTTTTGCTACAGCCAGTGCATATCTTTTTTTTACCCATGCGTTCTTCGTAGCAATTACCAAAACGAGTGATGCAGCGAACGATGAAATTTCAGTGGGTCTATCCCTAACCATGATGCCGGTATTAACTTCTAAAATCGCTTTTTCTGCACGTTCCTGAGCACGGTCAAAAACATTTTTTTCAGAAACCAAGCTTGCAATTGTAAACTGCAACTCTTCTATTTGTTTGGAGGCTTGTTTTAGAAATGGGTATTTGGCAAAATCTTCAGAAGATAATGCCGATTCCATCTGCAATTTAATGTCTTACTCTGTTTCGATTCTTGGCGCCAAAAAGAAGGTTAACTTTCCCTCTTTGGTTTGCTGGAAATCGATTCGCACTGGCATGTCACTTGAGAATTCAAGGGTTGCAATGTCTGAGGTTGCTGAAGCTGCTTTTATGATTTCTGAGAGGTAACTTAGGCTAAAGGTTGCTTTAGCATTTTCTTTAACTTCTAAATCCAACAATGCGTCATTGCCTTTTTGGAGTGTAATGGTTGCTCCCATCAAATCGCCTGAGGCGCTGAGGGTCAGTTTTTCTGGTTCTGCCTCGATTTTAACGTGGTCGCTTACAAGTTGGGCGTCTTCGATTGCTTGGCTTAAGCCTTGGGTTGTGGTTTTGGCTTTAACGTTGAAGCTGATTTTTGGTGTTGGGACTTCTTCCTCGGAGGCTTCAAGTGTTGGCATCGTAAAGTTTCTGTTGTACTTTCCGGTTATTGTTACAAGTAATCGTCCAGTTTTATCATCTAGGGCCAATTCGACTGCTTCTTCTTTTCCTGCACGTTTGAGGAGCTTGAGTAATTCACTTATGTTCAAGCAGATTTTTGTGGGTTCAGTGCAGATGAATTCTTGGAAGATAGTTTTGGGCCATTCAAAATCGATCATGGCTACGCGTGATGGATCCATAGCTCGAAGTTTTAAGCCTTCGGCATCAATTTTGAAGGTTGCTTCATCAACAAGAATTGAAATGGCGGTAGCCATATCTCTTAAGAGTTTAGCGTCAGACACTTTAAGCTTGAACATATTACCCTCTTCCTCGCTTAATCATGCATTGTAAATTTATATAGCTATTGATTACGCTTTGAGTTAATAAAATTGTTCCTACTCAAACTTGGAAACGAGCGTTTGACATCAGAAACTAGGAATCAGTAAATTTGGTGGTTAATGCCTGCTGTGTCACCGAAAATAATTGAAATAACTCCAAGTTGTTTCTGTTGAAACTCAGGTTGTTCTAATCTTTATATGTCATCTATTTTTTCAAAATTTGACGTATTTCGGAATGTGCCTTTTTAGCCTTCCATTGAGCCTATGAAATCCGACTCCCCGCATCCATTAGAAAAATAATTAGTACAATCGAAAAACACGTCAAAATTCCATTTTTAACGGTTCAACGCTTCTAGTGCAAACCCTTAAAACCCCTTTCGCTATATCTGTGAATCCGCAAAGGGCAATCGGATTGAGAGGGAATAGGCTTTGGCAGCGAAAATATGTACCTTGGACTTTTGCTACGAGAACTCACTGGTTAAAATCATAGCGAACCGCAACTGCCCAGAAATCAGACTTGCCGGATTAACAGTTGGCCCTTTTGATGAAGGAAACGAGTATGAAATTTATTTTTGGGTAGCAAAACAACTCGCCACTGCAGGAATGGTTCATTTTCGGGAAGGCGAAATGCTTGACGCCACTAAACTCTTTCAGTTGCAATGGAAGGAAGGCGTCCAGATTCCGGGGCAGATCTCCGAGTTACCGGGCGACTTTTACCCTAAACTCCGCAGATTCATAGCTGACCTAAAAGACCAAACCTCAAAACAACCTGACGCAATCAGATTCCAAGAGTACGACCGCGCAAGGCAACTAGCACGCGACATCGTAAACTCTAGACTAAAAAAAATTGTCGCCATATCTGCTGCTCCAGCCCAAAGTGACCAAGTATTAAAGAAGTTTACAAGCGAAGAAAGAATAGTCTATGAGCAACTTGTCAAAATCATTTCTGGATGGAAAACTAAAATCTTAGAGAACGCTGGAGAAAAGTAAGATGGCGAAGCTTGAAACAATAGATCCTCAGCAGCGTTTTCAAGAATTCTTCAAAAAAGAAAAATACCGCCAAAGAATCGCTCAGTTAGCCATCTCGGGCAAAGGCTCGTTAACTATAAATTTTGAGGAGCTTTATGGATTCGATCAAGCACTCGCGGAGCAACTGCTCAACAGACCTGAAGAATATTTGGTGCATTCAGGCAAAGGAGCTTATGAGCAACTCCGAATTGAAGATGCTGAGTACGCTGAGAAAATAGAGAAAGTTATTGTCAGAATCGTAAAGCTTCTGGGCAAAGAAGTACTTCGAAAGCTCGGCTCAAGACAGATGAGCAAGTTAATCATGATTGAAGGCATAGTTGTTCGGGCAACGCCAGTGCGTCCGATGGTTCAGGTAGCTGCCTTCAAATGCAAACGCTGTGGCACCATAAACCAAGTTGAACAAACGGGGCAATTTTTGAAGGCGCCCGCGGTCTGTGTTGCTCCTGACTGTGGACGAGACGGACCATTCGAGTTTAGCCAAGAAGAATCTACGTTTATAGATTCACAGGATCTAAGACTCCAAGAAAAACCTGAGGATTTGCCCCCTGGACAGTTACCGCGGGTTTTAGCGGTGAAACTTATTGGCGATGAAATAGTGGATGTTGCAAGACCAGGAGACCACGTTTCCATAGTTGGCATCGTCCGCGCTTTTGCGCCTTCACTGATGGGCATGGGAAAACTCCGCACATTCATCCTTCAATTAGACGCAAACTCCATAGAAGTTTTAGGCAAAGAACCCGAAACCTCGCCGCCCACACCCGAAGAAGAAGCAAAAATGATCCAACTATCCAAAGATCCATTGGTACACAAAAAAATCTTGACCTCCATCGCGCCCTCAATCTTCGGCTTAGAACACATCAAAGAAGCAATAATGTATCTTCTCTTTGGCGGCGTTTCAAAGACCCTGCCAGACGTTAATGTAAGGGGCGAAATGAACGCATTACTCATCGGTGACCCAGGTACAGCCAAATCGCAGCTTCTCCAATATGTGGCAAGAATTGCGCCAAGAGGCTTGTATACTTCAGGTAGAGGAACCACTGCCGCAGGCTTAACTGCTGCAGTAGTTCGAGAGAAAGGTGGAAGCATGAGCCTTGAAGCAGGCGCACTCGTCCTCGCTGACAAAGGCATCGCATGCATCGACGAAATGGACAAAATGCGTCCCGAAGACCGCGTTGCCATCCACGAAGCCATGGAACAACATACAGTTTCAGTTGCAAAAGGAGGCATCGTTGCAACATTGAACGCAAGGACGGCGGTTCTTGCAGCCGCTAATCCATCACTGGGCAGGTATGAACCAAACCGAACCGTCGCAGAAAACATTTCCCTGCCAGTAACTATCCTGTCACGTTTTGACTTAATCTTCGTTCTCCGAGACATCCCGAACAAAGAATCCGACAACAAAATGTCAAGACACATCTTGGAAATCCACCGAAGAGGAGTAAGCCCCGTAGAAGCACAGGTTGACGCAGAGCTTCTGCGCAAATACGTTAGTTTTGCGAAAAGTGTACACCCAGAACTCAGCATGGAGGCATTAAACCGCTTAAGCGACTTCTACTTAGCAATGCGTTCAGCAAGCGAAACAGAAGGCTCACCAGTAGCCATCACCGCACGTCAACTGGAATCTCTGGTTCGGGTTGCCGAAGCGAGAGCTCGCGTGGCGCTACGCAAAGAAGTCACTGCGGAAGATGCAGATGCAGCTATTGCCATTATGAAGCGGTCGTTGGAGGAAGTTGGAATCGACATGTCCAGCTACAAAGTGGACATTGACTTGATTATGACAGGCAGGCCAAAGAGCATCCGGGACAAATTACATGTGGTATTGTCAACGCTTATGGACATGGAAAAGATAACGGGCATCGTGGAGAAAGACTCGCTTGTGAATGAGTTGGAAACCAAACAAAAGATTCCAAGGGGCGAAGTCGAACGGATGATAAGCCAACTTCTGCGGGAAGGAACAATTTATGAGCCGCGGGAAGGATGCCTTAAGAAAACATAAGCAGGATGATAGCTATGAAGCCAGTTGTAGTGGTTGCTGGAACTAGACCAGAAATAATCAAGATGGCCCCGATAATCCGTGCCCTCAACCAAGCCAAATTGCCCTTGATTTTTGTCCACTGCGGCCAACACTACGACTATAACATGTCCCAGCAATTTATCGAAAACCTTGAACTATCAGCACCGGATTTCGCATTAAAAATTGAGGCTTCTTCGCCTGGAGCACAAACTGCTGAGATTATGTTGAAGATGGACCAGTTGCTGGAGAAGATTGAGTCATCCATCGTTTTGGTTGAAGGGGACACAAACACTGTCTTATCAGCAGCATTGGCAGCTAACAAACGTGTTATACCAATTGGTCATGTGGAAGCTGGTCTGAGAAGCTTTGACCTTCGGATGCCCGAAGAACACAACCGACGTTTGACCGATCACATATCCGACTACATGTTTGCACCCACAGAAAGGGCGAAGGCTAATCTTTTGAAAGAAAATGTTTGGGGCAAAATCTACCTTACAGGAAACACAGCCATCGATGCGGTAATCCAGCATCTGCCGCTCGCCGAGAAAAAATCTACCATTATGGAAAAAATCCCATTCAAAGATTTCATTTTAGCCACTGCGCATCGAGCAGAAAACGTTGATGATGCTGAATTTCTTGAGTCGTTTATGGAGGTTTTCTCTAAATCGCCCCTTCCAATCGTTTACCCCATGCATCCACGAACAAAAAAACGTCTGCAAGAAAACAGCCTGCTGTCTAAACTGGAAGACATGAAGAATGTAATGATTCTTCCCCCGTTGGGCTACTTGGATTTCTTGGTCTTGATGAAGAACTGCCGTCTAATCCTCACTGACTCCGGTGGCATACAGGAAGAAGCAACTGCACCTAGAATGAGAAAAAAAGTGCTGGTTATTCGTTTGTCTACTGAGCGTCAGGAAGCTGTTGAAGCAGGTTTCGCAAAAATCGTTGGAACAAACAAGAACAACATTTTAGCCGCCATGCATGAAGCACTTGAGGAAGAGACAAAATTGCCTTCTGTTTCGCCCTTCGGGGACGGCAAAGCAGCCCTAAAGACGATTGAAATTATAAAGAAAGATTTTGTTTAAGAAATATAGGTGGTTTTCTTATCTTCTTGTTTTCGTGTTTCTTCTGCTTGGACGGCGCGTTTTTCTTCGATTTGCTGTAGGCGGGTAACCATCGTTTCTGCTTTGGTGATTTCTTCGTTTAAGCCAGTGAGATCTAAGTCGAAGTTGAACGTTGATTTTAACACTTCTAAGACGCTTTTAGCTGCTAAGGGGTCAGGTAGGTAACCTCGTGTTTCGCCCAGCAGGCAGAGGGCATTTATTTTTTTGAATTTTGCCAAACCAAGAATAAGTCCAGCTGTTCCGACGATTGGGCTGCCTGATGCGCTTAGAGTTGCACCTGCTTCCAGTGCTTTATGTAGGACGTCTTGTGAGGTGGATGCTATGAAGACTTTGGGTTTTTCTTGGGGTTCCATGCGGTAGCCGCCGATTGTTGCGATTGTTTTTACGCCATGTTTTTCGGAGAAGTCGAGCATTCGGTCGGCGATTTCGTATTGTCCTTCGATGGTTTGTGATTGACTATCGCCCGTGAAGAGTATTATATCGCTGCCTTTGGGGTTTTGGTAGTAGTAGAATGCTCCCCTTAGAAGACGCACGTTTCCCTTCTTGTTGACTAATACGAAGTATGGGAAATGCGGTGAGTAGAGGTAGGCGACTTTTTTGGGTTTTAGTTGTTTGATTAGGTAGCGGAGCGCGATTTTTCCTACTAAGCCAAGGCCTGGAAGACCCTCGATTAAGATTGGGTTGTTGGGGTGGATTTCACTGAATTCTTTGATGTAGGTTTCTTTCATTTTGTTTGTGCGCTCCTTTTCATAGCCATTCTGTACTTTAGGTATTTATCATCTGGGGAAAATTTCGGTGGATGAGGAATCCTCACGGGTCCTCCACAGTAGGGGCAACTAGTTTTGTTTAAAGTGTATTTTTCGCATTTTACGCATTTGCGCATTTGCCAAACCAATTAGTGGTCCCTTCTAAAAACGGTCAATTGTGGCTTACGCTCAGCCATTTCACCGTTCATCTCTACTCAAGAACCGCTTGGACGTCACCGTTAATTTTTGCTCTTCCGCCGCTGGGTTCAGCTAATAAGTCTCCGCAGACGTTGCAGGTTATTTTGTTGACTGCATTGCTGAAGATTAGTTGTTCGTTGCCGCATTTTTGGCATTTAACCCGCAGGAAGACGCTTCGTGGTTTGGGGATGAGTTTATTCCATTCAGACATAATTTTCTCTCCGTTAATTCTACACTATAGCTAGTTTTCGTAGTCGGATGCCGTCTTTGTGACGCATGTAACTGCAAACTTTGCATTTTAAGCGCAGAGTTTGTTTCTTGGTAGTTTTTGCGAATTCATGTTGCAGTGGATATTTTTGTCCACCGTAACCCTCTTTTTCACGTTCATGGTGGCGTTCGCCTCTAGCTAAGGCTCTGCGCTTTCCAGGTTTGTAGAGAGTTACACTGTGAAGTTGGTGAGCTTTACATTTTGGACAGTAAGTTTTTACTTCTTTAGGAACGTTCACGGTATCGACCAGCTTTGCATAAAAGAAACATACCTATTCTTATACTTTATGACTTTTAAAGCAAAAACTAACAGTGTACAGTGTTGTGGCTCTGTTTTTTTCTTTAATAGTTGTAACCGAAAACTCCCTATACCACAACAACCAACCGACTAAGACATCGAATGTTTTTTGTGTTCTGAATTAGTAGCGGGTGGCAAACTGGTTGCGTAGGCTGTCACAAGCTGCTAAGGCACAATTATGGCCAAAGTCCCAATACTTTAATCGCATTCGCTACTCTGCCGACGCCCAGCATAAGAGCTCCCGTTCGCATGTCGCTCTCTTCTTTTGCTACAATCGTTTCGACGTCGTTGAAGGCTTTTGTCATTTTTTCTTCGAGTTTTCGGTTGACTTTTTCCAGCGGCCATTGTTCGCGGGTTAGGTTTTGTACCCATTCAAAGTAGCTGACGGTTACGCCGCCGCTGTTGGCGAGGATGTCTGGGATGAGGCAGATTTCTTTTTCATAAAGGATTTTGTCAGCTTCGGTTGTGGTTGGTCCGTTGGCTGCTTCAGCAACCATTTTTGCCTTGATTTTGTTGCCGTTGCTTCTGGTTATTTGGTTTGCAAGTGCTGCGGGAATGAGCACGTCACATGGCAACTCGAGCAATTCTTCGTTGGATATATTCTTGCATCCTTTGTAATTCTGAACGCTTTTGGTTTTCTCCTTATGCTCCAAAACATCTTGCGGTATTAATGCGTCTGGACAGTAGATTCCGCCTGTCGAATCGCTGACTGCTACGACTTTGCAGCCGATTTCCTGCGCAGCCAGCGCAGCATGATAACCCACATTTCCAAAGCCCTGAACGGCGACTGTAGCGTTTTTAAGTTTTAAGCCGTTATTCTTTGAAGCTTGTTTTATGCAGTGGACAACTCCTCTTCCGGTGGCTTCCGTTCTGCCCCAGGAACCGCCGATTTCCACGGGTTTGCCAGTTGCGCTCTCTGGGATCATGTAGCCTTTTAGTTGACTGTAGGTGTCCATTATCCATGCCATGGTTTGAGCATCAGTGTACATGTCGGGTGCTGGAATGTCGCGGTGGGGGCCAAGGTAATCAACGATTAGGCTCACATACCTTCTTGTTAAACGTTCGAGTTCGTGTGTGCTTAGTTTTTTGCTGTCAACGCATACTCCTCCTTTGGCTCCTCCAAAGGGAATGTCAGCAATGGCGCATTTCCAAGTCATAAGCATAGCAAGTGCTGTGACTTCATCGAGAGTGATGTCGGGGAAATAGCGGATTCCGCCCTTGAAGGGTCCACGTGCATCCCAATGTTGAACCCGGACACCATTGAAAACATTAACTGCCCCATTGTCCATGCGGACGTCGATGCTCACAGAGATTGAGCGTTTGGGTTGGCTGAGCATCTTGTGCATGCCTGAATCGAGTCCCAGCTTTTTCGACGCTAACTTTAGCTGTGATAAGGCAACGGTTAGCGCTGTATGTTCTTCCGCCATAAGCAAGCCTTCTATAGACAACTGTTAAAGTGGAATGACTAGATAAGAATTTTGTGTGTTTTGTTGCTGCGTTCGTATACAGGATTGATTTTGCGCTTTGACCTGCTTCTCTCTCATTTTAGAGTTTGGCAACATGATTTTTAACCTAAATGCATTAGAAGATAGTTCTATATTATATTAAATAATTAGCAAATATGGCAATAATTAAAAAACATCAAATCGTTCGCCAGAGCCTCAGAACCTTCCAAGAAATTCTTCAAACTGCTTTCTATCCTTCAAACATTGTGGGCAAACACAGGAAAAGGGCAAATTCTTAGTAGTGCACATCTCAAAGTAATTGCAGTTAGCGCAAGGGAAATCCTTTCCACACCGCATGCAACTTTGAAGAAACACAACCTCACATCCCAAAACACTCGTTATAGTATCCATAAGTTTCTCGATGTCATTGCAGTTTTTTATGGAGAACACGCCTGCTTCACGGTTATAGTCCAAGCCCAAGTGCATTAGTGAGACAAATTTTTCTCTGTCAACACGGGGAAGCTTGAAGGCTTTCTTGTTTAAGACTGCGACCATGATGTTCAAAACCTGTTCATTTTGATTAGGAAATCAACCTCTTCTGGCGTGAACTTGAACCATTCGATTAGCGGGTTGGTTTTCTGTTTTTGCAGAATCAATTTTATGTAAGGTACAAAATCGTGTTTGGCGGTTACGATGGAAACATGGCATTGTGCTCCGATTTTGCTGCATATGCCGTTTAGCATGGTTCTTTTTCCTTTTGTCCAGAACAGGGTGATTATGCGTATTGGGGGTGATATGAGCCCGAATGGCTTGTAGGATTGGGGGTTTACTGCGGCTGCTTGTGAGAGTTCGTTGAAGAAGTATTTGAGCAGGTGCCAATGTTCGGTTCCGATTCTGCCTCGGAACATGTCGGCTTTGCTGATAAAATCGTAGGCTGCTGCCAACTCATCGGGGTCGGGGTAACGTTTTGGCAGGTTGTCGCTGACTGAGAGCAGAAAATCGTCGTAGTCCACACCCGAGTAGCTAAGCAAACTGGAGACTTCAGCGATGGATTTAGTTGAAAAGTATCCACGTAACGTTTCGTCCATGCTGATGTCTTTGTTTCGGGAACTCAGCATCACAGTGTCTTGGAGGGTTAAGGAGTGGTTTTGTTCGCTTAAGCTCTGCAGGTCATTGATGGCGGAGCGTACGTCGCCGCGGCTGTTTTGGGCAATTCGCTCAAGCGCTTCAAACTCGGCTTTCACATGCTCAAGCAGACAGATTTTCTGCAGCAACGCAATGATTAGTGGGATGCGTACCTGCTGGAAACGCACAAGAAAACAAACTTTCTTGAGTGGGCGGAGTTTATCTATGTCGGGATTGTTTGCTGCCATGATGACTGGAACCAGCGATTCTTCCACAATCTTGATTATTGCGCTGACGCCTCCGCGGTCTTCGTTGCCCGCGATTCCGTCGACTTCATCTAAGAACAAAAGGTTGCCGCCTTTTTTGGGTGAACCCGAAAAATTGTCGAGTGCAACGTAGGAGGTGGCTGGTTTGGCGACTGCGTTTACGGCTTTCTCGGAGCGGGTGTCGCTGGCGTTCATTTCGATTATTGAGAAACCGAACTCGCGGGCAGCAGCGTTGATAAGCGCGGTTTTTCCCACGCCAGGTGGACCATACAAGAGCATGGCTTTTTTGGTGTGGCGCTTGTTCTTTAGCCACTCAACAAAGGCCGCTTTGGCTTCTTCATTTCCAACTATGTCTTCGATTCTTTTGGGGCGGTACTTTTCAACCCACAGCAATTCATTTCGCTGCATAGTTTTCCTCTACATGTTTCCCAAACTTTCCAAACTGCGCCAACAGTGCGCTTAGTTGGATGTCGCTGTCGGCTCCCTGTGTTAGGCGGTAGTCGTATTCGCCGATGATGTTTGAGAGGTCTGCCTTCTGCTCTGGCGTTAGGTCGGACATTTTGAAGATTTCCCGTTGGATTTGGCGGATGATTTCGTTGCCTGAGAACCCAAAGTTGCCCATGATTTCATACATGGTTTTTCGGGATTCGATGAATTCGCCGTAGAGGGCTTTGCGTATCATTTTTTGGACTTGCATGGGGCTTGCTTCGCCGATGACCAGTGAAACTGTCTTCTCATCTACGAAGCCTTGCTTGTAGGCTGAGGCTGTTTGCAGAGCGTTTATAGCGTGTCGCAAGTCACCTTCGGCGTAATCCACGATTCGTTCCGCCGCTTCAGGTAGCAGGGTTACGTTTTCTTTTTTGGCTATGCATTGCAGGTGTTCTTTCATGGCTTGTTTGTCGAGCCTTGAGAAGCGGAAGATTGCGCAGCGACTCTGGATGGGCTCGATGATTTTGCTGGATTGGTTACAAATCAATATGAACCTGGATGTGCGTGAGCCTATCTCCATTATGCGTCTTAAGGCGGTTTGAGCTGGTCCTGTCATCTGGTCGCATTCGTCTAGAATTATAAGTGCGAAGGGTATGTCGCCGAATCCTGTGCGGCTGTAACGTGAGAAATCTTTTATTCGGTCACGTACCGTGTCTATGCCTCGCTCGTCTGAGGCGTTAAGTTCTAAGGTAAAGTTTCTCCAGTTTGCTCCGTAGAGTTCATGGGCTATGCAGAGGGCGATGGTTGTTTTTCCTGTCCCAGGAATCCCTGCCAGCATCAAATGCGGCATGTTTTTTGGGTTTTTCATAAATGCCTTGAGGCTATCGGTGATGTCCTTTAAGCCGATGACGTCGTCGAGGGTTTTGGGACGGTACTTCTCAACCCACATAAGTGCTTCTTCATTAACAGCCATAAGTTAACCTTCCACAATAAATCATACAATACTTGCTCTAATTACTATTTTATCTTTCCTAGCAACAAAAAAGGAATCTGTGGCGTGTTTAGCCTATTTTGCTGCCTTCAGCAATGTCTTTCTCAGGCTGTAAAACCGTAACGTTGCCCGCTTCGTCTTCGGCGGCTAAAACCATACATTGCGATTCAACGCCCGCAAGCATCCGTCTCTGTAAGTTTAGGAGGAAAACGCATTTTTTGTCCACAAGTTCCTCAGGTTTGTAGTACTTGAGCAAACCAGCAACAGCTTGACGCTTCTCCGAGCCAAAATCAACCAGAATTTTAATGAGTTTTTTTGATTCGGGAACTTGGGTTGCCTCGATAATTTTTCCTATGCGTAAATCTAATTTTTCGAAGTCTGTAAATGTTATTTCTTCAGTCACCATTTCACGCTCAGCGTTAGTTTAGGCTGCATTTAGATATTTACTTTGCTTTCGCTAGTAAGTTTGATTCTTACTTTTGTTGCTAAATTGTGGGCTTGCAGGGTTGGCTGGGGGATTCTGGTTTTCGAGCAGTGTTTTACGATTTTTACAGCAGTTTCACGAGATACCCTGTGGCCAATGCTGACGTAGATGGGTTTGGCGCCAGGTTTAGTTATGACTTCCTCCCCGATTACCTCGCCTTTGTCAAATAGCAAGGTTCTGCCGTCCTTCTCAACTGGCACGCCAATCAACCTGCTCTTTGCTACCCCAACTGTCGGTATTCCCAATGCTAAACCAAGGTGACTGGCGAACCCGCACCTGTAAGGATGGGCGAAGCCTTGAGCGTCGACCAGAAAAACATCGGGCTGTAACTCCAACTTTTTAATGGTGGCAACTGCTGGAGGAATTTCCCGAAAAGACAGCAACGTTGGGATGTATGGCATCTTTACTTCGCAGGTTGCCACTTGAGCTTCCATGCATTCCAAAGAATTATAATCTAAAACAGTTACCACCCCGATGCCGACTTTGCCAACGTATGAAACGTCCACGCCGCCGACCATTCTGATTTTCCTTGGCAATCTGTCCTCTAAAATCAAATTTTTTGATAGGCAAACCTGGGTATTGTGGGCTTTTTTAACCGAGAAATTCTTGGATAGTTTGGGCAATTTTAAGATTAGCTCTTTTTGGTCTTACGTTTAACTATGTTTTTCACTGGGTCAAACCGTTTTAGCTGGTCCTCAAGGGATTTTCTACGCACTTCCAATGTAATGTCGCCGCGTGTGGACTCGATTATTCTTCTTGCAATGTCTGATTTGTGTCTGAGTCCAGGAACAAGCATGTACGCCTCATCCAAGGCTAACAGCTGAATGAAGATGTTGTCCATGATTTTGAGGCATTTTTCGCCCTTTTCTACTTCGCCTTCCCTTAGGTTGTCGAGGGCTAAGCGTCTGTATTCACCTATGGCATCGGCTAAGCCCAAAACGTAATCGACGGAAGGCACATTTATCTCGACTGGAGTCACAAATCGGTCTTCCTTAACTAACACCAAGAAAATGTTGGCTTCCGAGTACTCTTGAAATGCCGCGCTTAGCATGCCGCCGTAGATGATTTCGGGGTATTGTTTAGCTTGGGTTTGGAGGTTTATGATTTTTTGTTTAGCGCCTGCAAGCATTTCTGATGCGTCGTCGAGCCTTTTTTGATGAATGAGCAGGATGGCCTGTTTGGAGAGGCTGGTGGCTTTGCGCATGTTCTCATGGGTTTCCTCGCGAATCTGGTTTTTCTCCATAAGCTCGTTCTTTATGGTTTGTATGACTATTTCTAGAGACGACAAAACTGAACCCACAAGAAGGATTGGTCTGGTTGTTTATTTCAATTACTGATCGCTTATGGCTGTTGGGGACCTGCCTAATTCTTAACGAGTAGTTTGCTGTCGCCCAATGCGAAGCTTACTTTCACACAAAGATGGTGTCTCCGCCTTTGAAGGGGAACATGCTGTCTTCTGCTAGGTCCTTAGGTAAGTAAACTAGGTATTTCCCGTCTTTTCTTCGGAATAATCTGCCTTTTCCTTCGCTTACCACTAGCATACAACCGCTCGATTGAACAAAGGGCAGACAATTAAGAATTTAAATTTATCCAGCCCTGAAGCTTGACATATTTGGATCCTATTAGGAACTCATTGCGGAAAGATAGAGGGGTAGGTCAGTATTGGAGATTTAAGCAGCCATTATTATGTAAATTGCTATTTTACTCCGACCTGAATAGGCTTCTCCAGCCTACTCAACAAGACTACACGGCTCTCAGGTGCCTCATTGATAATTCTGTAACCGGTTTTTTCGGCTAATTGAGCTGCAAAATCCTTAACTTCTTGATGCATGGGCATGTGGTCAAAACCCAAGCGTAGGTTTGAAAAGCCAATATGCATGTAGGCTTTGGCTTCAATGTAGGTTGGGTTGGTCTTTACTACGAGTTTAGCATATTCGTCGATTCGGCTCATGTTGTACTCTTTAACCAGTGTCATACGAACTACCGTGGGACAACTGAAACTCTGCAGTAAACCGAGGGTTTCGTTTAGTTTTGTCCATGCCCCTGGGAATAGGGGTCTGCAGACTCGCTTGTAAACTTCCTCATTGGGCGCGCAGAGCGAAATGTAGAGTTGGGTGGGTTCTTGGCTTAACTTTGAAAGTTTAGCTGGCAAAGTACCGTTTGAAACTAGAAACGTCGTTAAACCCTTATGGTGGAAGGTGCGGATTAACTCGCCCAACGGCTCATAGAGGGTAGGTTCCCCAGTTAGACTAATCGCCACTTGTTTGGGTCTTTGCGCTTCTTGAAACTTGCGCCAATCCGCCTTCTCATTACCCTTATACCCCGTCAAGATTTTTTCCTGCGCCCTAAAACACCCCTCAACAATCTCTTCAGGCGTGTCCTTGTTTGGGTTCTTCATCTCATCCCACGTAACCTGCAAATCCCCACTCTGTGCTCTCCAGCAAAACAGGCATTGGTGTGTGCAGGAATAGAGGGATGGCGTCATCTGGATGCATCGGTGGGATTGGATGCCGTAAAACTTTTGTTTATAGCATACTCTGCCGTTAACTATGGATTCGTAGAGCCACTTGCACCGTTTAACCGCGGAGTGGCTTCCGATTAAATGGTATTTCTGCTTCTTAAGGGCGCCTAAAAGCGGGGAGGCAACACTGTTTTCCAAAGCTTACACCGAGTTTCTGTAACATTAGAAAAAGCGTCTTTTAAAAAGTCCTACGTCTACGAGCGGTTTTCTCCATGGATGGGCGCCTAAGCTGTTTTGCCCCTTTAGGTGGTAGGTTTGGTGTTTGAAAGGTAAAGTTTAAAATCATCACTTAGTTAAATCATCAGCATCGAGTAATGATGGCTATCGTTTAGGAGAGCTGAGTGTTTGGACAAGAAAATTATGGCAGTTACCATCCTATTTCTCATGGCGTTCGCAGCGGTGATCACGCCTCTTGCAGTCAACGCACAGAACACAAACCTTGGAGTAACGATTATCACGGTGACCCCAACAGACGCAACTGGAACGGTGGGGACCGCAGCAACTGTTCAAGGAACCATCTACACTTCTAATGGTACCTACCAAATTATAGTCGGCTCAACCGTCGTTACAAGCGGCATATCTCAAGGATACTATGTTTATGCGAACTTTTCAGTTCCTGAACTGCCTGCAGGTACCTATTCGTTGATTCTAAGGGATGTCGACATCAACGTTAACTCCACACAGCAGTTTACCATTAACACAGGATACTCAGTAAATTCTGTGCCTTCATCGGTTCAGGAAGGAAACAGTTTAGTGTTAAATGTCAGCGTTACGGGTGGCACAATAGGCACTTCATACAACGCGAACATCTCGGTTACTCTCCCAAGCCCGGCTGGCACTGTATACACAAAAACGGTCGCTCTGGGAACCGCCAATGCAAAAGGGACGGCGAGTGCACAGGTAACTTTTCCTGACAGCAGTTTTCTACCCAGCGGTTCACTCACCGATTACGCAGGGACTTACACAGTTAACCTTAACGAATCTCAATCCCTCGCACAAAGCACGTTTTCAGTAAACTTTATCGATTCAACCACCTACCATAGAGGGAACACCATAGTAGTCCGTGCAACAGGTTACCAGCCTAACGAACCTGCAACCCTAACCGTTACAAGCGTCAAGTCAGGTTCAACTCTTGACACGGGTTCGGTAACTGCTTCAGCAGACGGCGTAATTAGCACAACTTGGGTAGTTTCCTCAGCTGCAGACATAGGCGAATACACTATCAAAATAACTCCGCAAAATACCCACAAATTGGTACCTGATTCACAAGACTTCACCATATCTGGTTACTCAATCAAGGTTCAAACTACTAACTTGGCCGGTGAAGTTGTCTCTGATATATCCCTTCAGGCTCAAGATGGCGCAACCAACACCGTGTACAATGCAGTGAGCGGACCTGACGGAACTGCAAACTTTAAGCTTGAAAAAGGCACCCAAGTTCTAACCGCACTTTGGAACGGCGTGAACGTTGGACAGACAAACATAACTGTCAGCGGGGACACAACTTTTACTATTCAAGTCCAATTAACTGACCTTAAAATCACCGTTAAGAATACTGATGGAATAGTAATGCCGTTTGTTGACCTGAACATAATTTACCGATACCAAGCTAGCGATGGTGCGAAAACAGGAAACGCTTCAGGCCAAACAGACTCAACAGGAAGCTACATATTAAAATCGACTTTGCCGGGAGCGAGTTACACCATCGATGCCTCAGTCCACGATCAAATATTCAATGCAGGCAACAACACAGTTAGCAGTCTTCCCACACAGTCAACAGCACAGGTATTCATAATTGCTCCAAGCGAAACCGTTACCCTAAGTGTAGTCGGTTATAACCAAGAAGCTATCTCAGGTGCACGCATAGAACTAGTCGAGTTGTCAAATGGCTTGTTCTATTCTGCAACAGCCGACAGCAACGGGGCAGCCACAATCCAAGCAACATTCGGACAGTATCGAGCACGGGTCTACAAGGACACTACTCTAATTAACGAAACAAACGTAGATGTCTTCAGCAGCAGTCAACAACAAATCCGTTGCACACTATATGGCATCCAACTTTCCGTCAAAGTTGTGGATTTCTTTGGTTCACCTATCTCAAACGTTAACGTCACCTTAACGGGGCCAATGACAGTCTCAGCTTCTACCAAAGGCGATGGAACAGCTACATTCAACGACATCATAGGCGGAAACATACAGATAATCACCCAATCTTCAGGCACAAAGGACGCTACCCAAGCGGTCAAACTAACAGTTAACCAGCCGACTTCTGTTCAGGTAAAAATGGAAAAATATGTTGCGTTGGGTTCACTGCTCATTCAAACAAGTTTGCTTATCTCGATACTGATAATATTGGTTGCCATATTCGTGCTTGTCATAGTTGAAGTCTTCAGGCGAAGAAGAGTTAAACACATAACTGCAACCTAAATTTCACCCTTTAATGGAATAAAGTTTATATGGTTTCCAAATCAATCTAAGAAACCAAGGACCACACAAAACACAATATTTTGATTTGACAATTGAGGTGTATCTGTTGGCTCAATCAAAAGCTTGTTCTCCAGCATGTAACTCTTTCAAGTGCGCAAAAAACTCTGTAATATACCGAAGAGACTCTGTTTGGTGTAGAGAAACCGAGGAACAATGCAACGTCGCAAACTGCACATACTCAATGTGCTTTAAGAGACGCATGTTGCCGGGCGGAATCTGCGGCGAAACTGTCAAACGCAAAACAGTTGAAAAAGAAATCGAAGACGCGTTCCCTGACGAATCAGCTGTTAAACTGAAAGGAAAGGCACTGCGCAAACTCGGAGACCAAGACTTCTATTAAAATAAACAGTTAAAACAAAACAAACTTGCTCGTGCAAACGCACGAGTTCCCTTATTATTTAGATTTAACCCGTTTCACAACTGGCGGCTTAACCTTCTTTAGAATTCTGTACCCACATATGATACATTTGGTTTCTCCGCCACGCAACTCTAACTCTTCTGAGGGCACTCTTGAGCCGCATCTCATGCATTCATAAACAATTCCAGATTTTTCCATAGGAACGCCTGTTCCTACAAAGAAAAGCATTTTACTTTTAAACATTTCCAATACTTGCCCACAATGAGGATGAATAGTTGAAGAAACGGCTCCGCGACAAACTTTCTGCTGCTCTTCCCCCGGATCAGTTGGGAAAAGTTTACAATTCCTTCGACATAATAGGTAACATAGCGATAATCAAGCACAACAACCTGCCAAACTCAGAAGCCATTGCAAAACAAATCATGGGGAGCCACGGAAACATAAAAACGGTCCTCACCCCAGTTACCCGCATTACCGGCGATTTTAGAGTAAGAGAGCTAAAACTTTTAGCTGGCGAAAACAAGACAATTACAACCCACAAAGAGTCAGGTTGCATGTTCAGGGTTGATGTCGAGAAATGCTATTTTTCGCCTAGATTATCCCACGAACATTTACGCATTGCAAAACTTGTTGCGCCCGGAGAGGTGGTTGTTAACATGTTTGCAGGGGTGGGTAGCTTTAGCATACTCATCTCCAAAACCCAAAATCAAAGCAGAGTTTACTCGATTGATGTTAACCCAACCGCATTTCAGTACATGGAAGAGAACGTAAAAATCAATCAGGTTAGCGGAAGCGTTATTCCCTTGCTGGGTGATTCAAAAGACATCATCCAAGCTCAGTTGCAGGGAGTCGCAGATCGGGTTCTGATGCCCCTTCCCGAAAAAGCCCTTGAATATCTCCACTTTGCACTGTTGGCTCTCAAAAAGACAGGCGGATGGATTCACTTCTACGACTTCCAACATGCGCCCGGAAAGGAGAATCCAGTGGAAAAAACAAAGTGTATGGTCGCCAAAAAACTTGATAGCTTAAGGGTTAGTTACGTGCTAGCAAATTCTCGTGTGATGCGCCCTACCGGTCCAAACTGGTACCAAACTGTGCTGGACATTGAGATAAAAGGGTAGCCGAGCAAGTTTTAATAACACAACAAGCAACTATTCTATTTCGTGGAATTCGATGAAACGAAAATTAATGGAAATTCTCGCTTGCCCAATCGATAAGTATCATCCGTTGGAGCTTCACGTTTTCGAAGAAAAAGACGAAATAGTGGAAGGCTTAATCGTTTGCCCAAAATGTCTGCGTTGGTACCCGATCCGCGACGAAATTCCGGAAATGTTGCCCGACGAACTGCGTAAAGCGGATGATGATTTGCCTTTTCTGAAGAAGTGGAAGGAAAAAGCGCCTCAGAAAATTGTTTCTGAAGGCAAGCCCTTCAACTTGAAATAATTTATCTTTTTATTTGTATTGCTTTGTTTTTTGCTGATGATTGCATTGCCGCGGTTGCGACTTCTAGTGCTCTCACGCCGTCTTCGCCTGTTATGAGAGGTTTCTTTTTTTCTACGATGCAATCGACGAAGTGTTGGAGTTCAGCTTTTAAGGGTTCTTGGAAGGGGTACCTTGGCTGCACGGATTCTTTTTGCTGTTCGATCCATAAATCCTGCGTGATGTAATCGAGCCGCATTATGGCGTCACTTCCAGTAACGGTCAACGAGCGGGTTTTGTAGGGTGTGAGCCAGTTGGATTCGATGAATGCACTTTTGCCATCTTTGTAGGTGAGCATGATGTGGGCGTAGTCCTCGAACTTTTTAATCCTCATACTGCCCATCTTTGCGTAAACGGAAATTGGGTCTTCGCCAGAAATAAACCGCATAACATCGATGTCGTGGATGGCGGTGTCTTTGACTACGCCGACGTCGCCGATTCGCTCGGGCCACTGGGAAACGCGTTTGGCGGTTGCACAGACTAATTCTCCGATTTTTTTATTTTCGACCGACTGGCGGATGCTTTGCAGTCCAGGTATGAACCGCATCAAAAAACCCACTGTTAAGTGTAGCCCATTTTCCTGTGCGGTTTGAACCAGTTTCTGGGCTTGCTGGGGGTTCGTCGCCATTGGTTTTTCGACTAATACGTGTTTTCCGGCTCTCAGCGCTTTGAGGGCTTCTTTAGCTAGAATCGTTGACCACGTGCAGACGTTTACGGCTTCGACGGATTTGTCTTTTAACATTTGTGTGCTATCTGAATACGCTTTTACCCCGTACTGGGCTGCCATGGCTTTGGCTCTCTCAGGGTTAACATCGCATACAGCAACAAGTTCTGTTGAAGGTAGTTCCGTGTAGACTCTTGCATGGTTTTTTCCCCATTGCCCAGTTCCAATTACTGCTACGCCAAGCTTGTTCAATTTTTATCCCATCCTCTACCCAAGCCACAATATATGAAGCCTTCTGCTTCAACTTTTTTAGGGTCAAAAATACCGATTAAATCCACGATCACCGAGGGCTTTTTCATGAGGACTTTTAGTTTTTTTAGATTCAAGTTTTTAAATTGGTCCTGCCCCGTCAAGATTACTAAGCAGTCTGTGCCCTCGACCGCATCATTCAAACTTGTCTTCACAACGCGCCAATCCTGTGGTCCCATCTTTGAAACTGGGTCATACAGGCTGGGTTTAGCGCCTTTTTGCTCGATCATTATAACGAAAACGCCTGTAGCTGTCGCAGGGTTAGCGGTGCCTAAAACAGCGATTTTTGCTCTCCTCAAGGGTTTGCCGGCGCGTCTTAGTGCATCCTGCGTCAGATTAACTGCGTGTTTAACCATATCCTCGTTAATTTGCCTAGCCAAGCTTGGAAGTCTCAGCTTAGTATTCAAGTTTTCCGCGCTGTCAAGCAGCAGATAAGCTTCTTTGCTGCGTTCTTCTTCCACGATGGTTGGCCAAAAACTTGGATCGTTGAAGTTGAGTAGTTTTAAGACCTTGAAGTAGTCGATGTTTGCGTTTTCACAGAAAACCGCCAACTCGTTAGCTAACGCCTGGTTAGCATCTTGCTTTGCGACGGTGAAGAGTGTAGCTGTCTCTGCCAGTTTTATGTCAGTGATTTCCTTGATTTTCTTTGTAATTGTTTTTAGAATAGTTGATGCTGCATTTAGACTTGCTTGGTCGGCAGCTGCAACCTGCAACTCCACGTTAGCAATCGATGCATCCACCGATAAGATAGGGTTGTAAGCTAAACCAAAATCCTGTCCCATCTTAAGTCCCGACGTGTTCTCCAACGTTTCTTTTACAGTTCCCTCAGTAAAACCGATACCTGCAACACCACCATAAACAACCAGCGTACCCTTTTGAAGGGCTGCGCCGACTTGTTTGCAAGCGCTCACAACTTGAGAATAATCTGTTTTCTTCTGATCATCCACTTTTGCGCCAATAGCTACTATTATGATGTCGCTTTGAGAAACAGCTTTTTTTCTTTCGTCACTGACGCTTATTTTTCCTAAGTTAAGGTTGCTTTTGAGCTTTGCTTCCTCTTGGGTTCGTGAACGGGGAGTTTTTCCCTTAGCAACTTTCTTTATAACCGTCGGGTTCGCGTCAGTACATACGACTTGGTATCCTGCTTCGGCGAATGCGTTAGCATAGAGAATTCCTTTTTGTCCACATCCGATAACGCTCACAGTATATTTTGAGCGTTTCTCATTGGAATCTACCTCTTCGGGTTTGAGGTTTAGGACTGTGGGCATCGGCGGATTTTCTCCAGAGGAAGGCTTTTTTTCTTACTGAATGGTTTCTAATATTTTCTTAAGCCTTAAACTATAGTCTTCCACTAGCTTCAATGCTTTTTCTGGGTTCTTCGCCTCAGCGTATAAACGGAAGACTGGTTCAGTACCGCTTGGCCGAATCAAGATAGCGCTGGCGTCGCTAAACCATATCTTAACACCGTCAATAGTGCTGACGTTCTCTCCTTTAACTTGTTCAAAGATTTTTTGTTGTAATAGTTCTTTTTTGTCGTCTGGGCATTCGATTTTTCCTTTTTCTATGAAGTACTGTGGTTGTTCAGCGACGAGTTGCCTAAGCGTTTGTCCCGTTTCAGCCATGATATTTAGCAATAGCGACGTTGTCATTGCTCCATCTCGGACAGCTTGGTGGGGACCATAGAATACTCCGCCGTTCTCTTCGCCCCCTAAACTGGCGTTTTGCTCTTTCATCGTTTCAGAGACAGTGACGCTTCCAACTTTGGTCCAGATTAACTCGCCCTTGTAAGCCTCAACAGTGTCCTTGATCAGGGTCGATGAACTTACTGGCGTGACTATTTTGGCACCTGGGTTCTTTTGCAGGTATTGTTTGATGATTATTGCAAAGGTTTTGTCTCCCCAGTAAATCTCGCCGGTGGCGTCAACGAAGATTGAGCGGTCAGCGTCGCCATCGAAAGCTACACCCATGTCTGCTTTAAGCGCCTTTACCGTTGAAGCTAAGTCACCTAAGCTTTCTGGGCGTGGTTCGGGTAATCTTCCGGGGAAGGTTCCGTCGATGTTTGCATTTATGCTTGTGATTTTGCAGCCGAGTTCTCTTAGCAGTGGGGGCGCGGTTAATCCGCCTACGCTGTTTGCAGCATCGACGACGACGTGGAAGTGGGCATTGGCGATTTTTGTTTTGTTAACATGTTTTTTTATGGCTTGAATGTATTCATTGTTGATTCCGGCCAACTCTCGTTTCTCGCCGAGTTTGTCCCATTGAGCGAAGACGATTTTGTTGTCAAAGTAAATGTTCTCTATCTCAACCTCTTGCTCGTGTGAGGTTTCGATTCCGTCACTCCAAATAACCTTGATGCCGTTGTATTCTGGCGGATTGTGGGACGCAGTGATAATTACTCCGCCATCCATCTTGTGATTTTTCACCGCAAACTGCAAGGATGGGGTAGGTGCCATTCCAGCGAAGAACACGTTGCATCCAGTAGCTATTAAGCCTGAGATTACTGCTTTAGCAAACATGGGACCGCTGGTTCGAGCGTCATATCCCAAAAGCAAGTTTTTTTCTTTTCCAAAAAAAGTTCCAATTGAAGACCCGATTTTTATGGCCATTTCAGGCGTCAACTCTATGTTGACTAGGCCGCGTACACCATTAGTTCCAAAAAGTTTTCGTGCACTCATGTAAATTCAACTCGTACCAGTTAACAAGGAAGTCTAGGTTTTAAAATGTTTCAGTGACTTCTTTTGCTGGACATACCACTTGTCCAACATGCATGTGAACGCTGTCTTTAACCTTAGCGAGATCGCCAACAACACAGCCCTTTGTTAGCCTAACGCCTTTACCTATTTTGGCTCCTTCGCCAACGATTGCTCCGTTGAGGACGGCGTCATCGGCTATGTGGGCTTCGGCAAAGATGACTGAATTGGAGATTTTTACGTTTGAGCCGACTTTTACGTTTTTGCCAAGGATTGTGTAGGGTCCAATTACCGATTTTTCGCCGACCAAAACTCCGGTGTCTAAGGCAACTGGACCTTTCACATAAGGTTCAGAGTTATCTTGTTGGGCTTTTTTTGAGAGAGACTCAAGCACTCTCTTGTTTGCCTCAAGGTACTCTTGGGGCTTGCCAATGTCTATCCATAAACCCTCAATGCAGTGACCAAATAGCTTTCCTTCCTCAGCTAGCTTGGGAAAGACTTCTCGCTCAATAGAAACTGTTCTTCCTTCCGGAATATACCCGAATACTTCTGGGCTGAGAACGTAGGCTCCTGCGTTTATGAGGTTGCTGGGTGCTTGACCTTTAGGTGGCTTCTCCACAAATCGTTTGATTGCATTACCCTTCAGGTCTGCCACGCCAAAACTACATGGATCTTGGACTTTGCAGAGCGCAATAGTGGCTAATGCGCCTGATTTTTTGTGGGTCTCCATTAGTTCGCGGTAGTTTATGTCTGCATAAATGTCGCCGTTGAGCATAAAAAACGGTTCATCGTGTCCAATCAGTTTCTCTGCTTTCTTTAGTGGACCGCCCGTTCCCAGCGGCATCTTTGGGGGGTCAACGGAAAACCGGACCCTAAGACCACATTTTGAAGGTTTGTGTTGCCGAATGTAGAATTGGGTGAGTGCATTGACTGCGAGAACTGCTTCGTCTACGCCGCCCTCTGCTAACCGTTCAAAAATCCACTGTAGTAGTGGCTTGTTTACAATGGGGAAGAGAGTTTTGGGTCGGGAGCAACTTAGGGGTCGTAGCCTTGTGGCGAAACCACCGGCTAAAATCAATGCTTTCAGAGGTGTCACCTTGAGTATGCTCTTACAGTATTAGCTCTTTTTTATATAAACAATTATACAGGTGCCTTGAATTTGTAGTCTATTTGGAGCCTATTTGTGGTTCTATGCAGAAACAGTAGATGGGGTGTCAGAGCCTAATAGGGTAAGGGTCCTATTAGCGATTTTTCAAGCGGTTAGCATGTTGAAAAACCAGTAGTCATTCCCACTCGATGGTTGCAGGTGGCTTATGCGTAACGTCATAGACCACTCGGGTAACCTGAGGAATCTCGTTGGTTATTCTTGTCGAAATCTTTTCAAGGACAACATATGGAATCTTTGCAAAGCTCGCAGTCATGGCTTCACGACTCTCCATCGCCCGCACGGCGACAACATAACCATAAGCGCGTGCATCACCCTTAACACCCGTAGCTTTGGTATCTGTTAACACAGCAAAGTACTGCCACAGATTCTCTGCTAAATTGTTCCGTTCAATCTCTTCGCGAACAATTTTGTCAGCTTTCTTCGCGATTGAAACCTTTTCCTCATTTAAGGTTCCGATTATCCTGACTGCTAAGCCTGGTCCAGGAAACGGCTGGCGATTCACGATTTCTTTGGGTAACTCAAGCATTCTTGCGACTTTGCGCACTTCGTCTTTGTAGAGGTCGCGGAGGGGTTCGAGGATTTTTTTGAACTTTATCTTCTCGGGCAACCCTGCCACGTTGTGATGGGATTTGATTTTGTCAGAGTTTTTGCGGAATCCTGACTCAATCCTGTCTGGATAAATGGTTCCTTGAATGAGGTACTCTGCACCAGATTCAATCGCGAATTCCTCAAAAACCCTGATGAACTCTTCCCCCATACTCTTTCGTTTAGTTTCAGGTTCACTGACTCCTTTAAGTTTAGCCATGAACCTGTCCTGAGCGTTGGCAACGATGAAACGTATGTTGAATTTTCCGAAGGTTTCGCGGATTGCTTCTGTTTCGCCTTCACGCATGAAACCGTGGTCAACATAGACCGCTGTTAACTTTTCTCCCAACGCTTGAGCGGCAAGAGCTGTGGCAACGCTTGAATCTATGCCTCCGCTTAACCCAATTATGGCTGTGCTTCCGCCGGTTTCCGTCTGGAGTTCTTTAATCATTTTGGGTATGAGGTCTTCCATCTGCCAGTTGGCTTGGCATTTGCAGACTTGGAATATGAAGTTTTGAAGCATCCGCGTACCGTTGGGGGTGTGGATTACCTCTGGGTGCCATTGGAGACCGTAGATGGGTTTTGTTTTGTGACGGAACGCGGCAACAGGGCAGTTGTCTGTGTGAGCCAGAGCTTCGAACTCTGGCGGAGTCGCGAAGACGGTGTCGCCATGGCTCATCCAAACTTGCTCACTCTCACTTAACCCCTCTAACACGCCGACTGGCTTGTCGATTGCGACTTGGGCGATGCCGTATTCTTTGCAGGTTGCAGGCTCAACCTTGCTGCCGGTTAATTGGGCTAAGAGCTGGTGACCATAACATAATCCCAAAATTGGCAAGTTAACCTCTAAGATGCGCGGGTGGAGTCTTGGCGCGTTTGGTTCGTAGACGCTTGAGGGTCCGCCTGAAAATATTAAGCCTTTAACGTTGAATTTCTCGTTTAGAGCCGCTACTTCTTCGGGGGATATGTCGTGGGGAACGATTTCGGAGTAGACACCGTGTTCTCTGATTCTTCTGCCGATGAGGTGGCAGTATTGTCCGCCGAAATCCAAGACGAGTATGGTGTCGTATTTTGTTTGCATTGTAGGTGGCTCAGAACTATTGGGGTTTAGGCTCTAATTTAACATTACTATCTGCTTTTAGCTAAAAACGTGCCCTTTGATATTGCTTCACTAATTGACGTTTTATTGATTGAGGGAAATAGCTAAACTTTTATTAACTTAGTAAGCTGATTATCAAAAGGCTGTCCCAAAAAACAGGGTTAAATTGAAAAAACGTGCAGGACAAGATGATTATGGAATTAAATGAAACTGACGTAAAAATTCTTAAAGGTCTCTTAGAGGATGCAAGGTTCTCGAGTAGACAAATCGCCAAGAACGTTGGCGTTTCAGTCGGCACCGTTTTATCAAGAATAAAAAAGATGGAAGAAGACGGATTAATCAAAGGCTACTCAGTTATTTTGGACCATGAAAAACTAGGCTACCAACTAACCGTAGTTACCGAAATCACAGTTTCCAAAGGCAGACTCGTCGAAACAGAGAATGAAATAGCCAAAATCCCAAACGTCTGCGGAGTCTACGATGTCACAGGCTTAACCGACGCCATCATCGTTGCCAAATTCAAGAGCCGAGAAGAACTCGGATGGTTTACCAAAAAACTGCTCTCTCTACCATACATTGAACGAACAAACACGCATGTAGTCTTAACTACTGTGAAAGAAAACTTCCGCCTGCTCTAAAAGAAACCTGCAAAATTAGTGGTTAGCTTTTGGAGTATGGTTCTCCATTTTATATTTTAGCTCTGGAGCAGCGATGGTGATTCTTGTTCCTGATGGGACAGAGGAAGTTATCCATACGTTTCCGCCGATGATTACGTTATCGCCAATAACTGTTTCAGCGCCCAGCAATGTTGCACCTGAATAGATAACGACGTTGTTGCCTATTGTTGGATGGCGTTTACGACCTTTGATGATGTTGCCTTTCTCGTCTTTTGGAAAGCTTAATGCGCCTAGGGTTACGCCTTGGTAGAGTTTGACGTTGTCGCCGATTTCTGCGGTTTCGCCTATGACGACGCCTGTGCCGTGGTCGATAAAGAAGCTCTTGCCGATTTTGGCGCCCGGGTGGATGTCTATGCCTGTTTGGGAGTGGATGTGTTCGCTCATTATTCTTGGAATTAATGGTACGCCGCTGAGGTAGAGTTCATGTGCAATTCGGTAAGTGGTAATTGCCAACACGCAGGGATAGCTAAGGATTACTTCTTCGGTGCTTACTGCCGCCGGGTCACCGCTGTACGCAGCTTCAATATCGCTACTTAGCATCGAGCGGATTTCTGGTAGTTTTTCAAGAAGTTCCTTGACCACAACGTGTGCACGTTTTTGGCAGACGTCCTGTGGGCACTCGCTGACTTTTCTGCAGATGTATTTTAGGCTGCGTTCAACTTCCTGCGTAAGCCGCGTGTAAACCGATGTCAGAGTGTTTCCCAGGTGGTACTTTATGTTGGCTTTAGTGATTTCTGAATCGCCCAGATATCCTGGGAAAAGAACTGTGACTAAATCTTCCAGAACATCGATTACTACTTTTTTTGAGGGAAGGTCTCGTCCTTCAAGGTGGTCCATGCCGCCAAACTTTTGGTAGCTATTCATAACTTCATCGACTAGTTTTGGTAGACCTTTCTCAACCCAGTCGTGGTCTACTTTGTCATGGGTGCACATGAGGGTGGCTAGCATCCTGTCTGGGTTCCAGCAGTCAACGTCCCTGTTTTTGTCTTTGCATTCTTGGCATTCTTTAGGTGTTGGCTGCTTTGGGTTTGTAGACATTTTGTTTCCCTTTATCTACTAATGTTAAAAGGGGGAATATAAGAAAAGCGTCTTTTAGGCGCAGTTTAGACGGTGGATGGCTCTTGGAATAGTGCGGTGCTTAGGTAGCGTTCGCCTGTATCTGGGAAAATGACGACGATGAGTTTGCCCTTGTTTTCGGCTCTCTTCGCAATTTCTATGGCTGCATAAACGGCTGCTCCAGAGGAGATACCGACCAGCATTCCTTCTTTTTGTGCAAGTTGTCTAGCGGTTTGTAGTGCCTGGTCGTCGGTAACTTTGAATATTTCATCCACCAGATCAAGTTGTAATACGTCAGGTTTGAAGCCTGCTCCTATGCCCTGGATTTTATGGGGACCCTTCGGTCCACCACTCAGCACGGCTGAGGTGGCTGGTTCCACGGCGACTGCCTTGAAATCTGGTTTTAGGGGTTTGATGTATTGGGCTATGCCTGTTATGGTTCCCCCTGTGCCTACACCTGCGACGACGATGTCTACTTTGCCATCGGTGTCCTCCCAGATTTCAGGTCCTGTGGTTTCACGGTGGACTTTGGGGTTGGCTGGGTTTTTGAATTGTTGGGGCATGAAGCTGTTTGGTGTGGCTACGATGAGTTCTTCAGCTTTTTTGATGGCACCGCCCATTCCTTCTGAGCCTGGCGTGAGGACGAGCTGGGCTCCGTAGGCTTTGAGGAGATTGCGGCGTTCTACACTCATGGTTTCGGGCATGGTGAGGATTAGTTTGTAACCTTTTACGGCTGCTACCATGGCTAAGCCTATGCCGGTGTTGCCGCTTGTTGGTTCGATGAGGGTTCCGCCGGGTTTAAGGCCCATTTTTTCTGCTTCTTCAATCATGGCTTTGCAGATGCGGTCTTTGACGCTGCCGCCTGGGTTTCGGGCTTCCAGCTTGGCGACTACGGTGGCTTTGGCGCCTTTAGTTAGTTTGTTTATCTGGACGAGGGGTGTTTTTCCGATTGTTTCTAAGACGTTTTTGTAGATTTTCATGTTAACACCTTATTCTATAACAGTGTTATAGTGTGGTATAAACCTTGCCACAACACACAAAACACTATAACACACATAACCTAAAACACTTCCGCCCAAACAACAAGTAAAGCCTTTAAATGACCCATGTTCCTATATTTCCGCAACACAACGCGGAGGTCGCCCAGCATGGCCAAAGGCGTAGGACTGAGGCTCCTATCCCGCAGGGGTTCGTGGG